>NZ_JANUEX010000005.1:0-592703 GCF_024808755.1 Rahnella sp. BIGb0603
AACTACAACAGCATGACGCTGGGTGGCACGACGTACAACAGCACCACGCACACCGGCGGGACGAAAATCACCAACGTGGCGGACGGGTCAAATCCAAGCGACGCGGTGAACTTCTCGCAGCTGACGACGACGAATAACAACATCAACAACATCTATGCCACCGGCACGAAGTACTTCCACGCCAATTCAACCGGCACGGATTCTTCCGCGACGGGCATTGATGCAGTGGCGATCGGTATGGGTGCGGTGGCGGATGTGGCACGCAGCGTTGCGCTGGGTGACGGCGCGACCACACTCGCCGCTGTCGGCACGGCAGGCACCAAACTGCTTGGTGTTGATTACGCGTTTGCCGGCACGGCGCCGGTGGGTACGGTCAGTATTGGTGATGCAGGTTCGGAACGTACGCTGACCAATCTGGCAGCCGGACGCCTGAGCGCAGACAGCACCGACGGCGTGAACGGTTCACAGTTGTTCGCCACCAATACGGCGCTCAATACCGTGACCAGCAGTGTGACCAATCTGGATGCAGGCACGGTGAAATACGACAAATATGTCGACGGCACGGTGAACTACAACAGCATCACGCTGGGCGGCGATACCTACGACAACAGTACGCACACCGGCGGCACGAAAATCACCAACGTGGCAGACGGGTCTGACCCAAGCGACGCGGTGAACTTCTCGCAGCTGACCACCACCAACAACAACGTGACCAATCTGGGTGACCAGGTTAACAACATCTATGCCACCGGCACGAAGTACTTCCACGCCAACTCAACCGGTACGGATTCTTCCGCGACGGGCATTGATGCAGTGGCGATCGGTATGGGTGCGGTGGCGGATGTGGCACGCAGCGTTGCGCTGGGCGACGGCGCGACCACGCTGGCCGCTGTCGGCACGGCGGGCACCACTATTCGCGGTAACGATTATGCCTTCGCAGGTGCCGCACCGGTGGGTACGGTCAGCATCGGCAGCAAAGGCGCTGAACGTACGCTGACTAACGTGGCGGCGGGTCGTCTGAGTGCAGACAGCACCGACGGCGTGAACGGTTCACAACTGTTTGCCACCAATCAGGCTATCGACAGTCTGGATATCAGCTTCACCGATCTGGATAACCATGCGGTGAAATATGACACCCACGTTGACGGCACGGTGAATTACAACAGCGTCACGATGGGCGGGGATACCTACAACAGCACAACGCATACCGGCGGCACGAAAATCACCAACGTGGCAGACGGTTCTGCACCGAGTGATGCGGTTAACTTCTCTCAGCTGACGGAAACCACCAACAACATCAATAACGTTTACAGCAACGGGACCAAATACTTCCACGCAAACTCTTCCGGCGCGGATTCTGCCGCAACGGGCGCTGACGCCGTGGCAATTGGTCAGAGTGCCACCGCCAGCGCGATGAATGCTATCGCTATCGGTAACGGCGCAGACGCCTCCACGGCAAGCAGCGTGGCGCTGGGCGATGGGGCGAAAACGCAGGCTGCCGTCGGCACCAGCGGGATCACCCTTCAGGGCAAGAATTACGCCTTCGCGGGTTCTGCTCCTGTGGGTACGGTCAGCGTCGGCGGTGCCGGTGCAGAACGTACGATCACCAACGTCGCGGCGGGTCAGGTCACGGCCACCAGCACCGATGCGGTGAACGGTTCCCAGCTGTACGCCGTCGCGGATGCGGTGAACAACATCAACAGCGATATCACCAATATTGACCAGCGATCAGTCAAATATGACGTCAATACAGACGGGACCACCAACTACAACAAGATCACGCTGGGCGGCGGGCCAACCACGATCACTAATGTGGCGGCCGGTACTCAGGACAGCGATGCGGTGAACTATGCACAGCTGGAAGTGGTGTCAACTCAGGTGACGAACATCTCCAACGGCACCGACGGTATGTTCCAGGTCAACAACACCAGCAATCTGCCTAAGCCAAAACCAACCGGTAAAGATTCAACCGCCGGTGGCGCGGGTGCCGTGGCATCGGGTGATAACAGCGTGGCGCTGGGTGCTAACTCCGTCGCTTCCGCGACTAACGCTGTGGCCCTGGGTGCGAACTCAGTGGCTGACCGGGCGAACAGCGTGTCGGTGGGCTCTGCGGGTAATGAACGTCAGGTGACGAACGTTGCAGCAGGCACCAGCGGAACCGACGCCGTGAACGTTAACCAGCTGAAATCAGGCGTTGCTGATGCCAATCAGTACACCGATAACAAATTCGGTGACCTTAAAAATCTGGTTGATGGCAACAAAGACAAGCTGAGTGCCGGTATTGCGGGTGCGATGGCGATGGCGAGTCTGCCACAACCTTATGCGCCGGGCGCCAGCATGGTCAGCATGGGCGGGGGCACTTACCAGAACCAGTCAGCGGTTGCGCTGGGCGTGTCTGCTATCTCCGATAACGGTAAGTGGGTAGCCAAACTGTCCGGGACCACCAACAGTCAGGGTGATGCGGGTGCCGCCGTCGGCGTGGGTTACCAGTGGTAATCCCGGCACATTATTGATCTACAGCGTTATGCCCCCGGCATGAAGCCGGGGGAATTCCACCCATTTTGCAGTAACAGGATGATGTAAATGAACAAAAAACAAGCGGGTCTGGCAGCGGTAATGGGCGGTGTGTTGCTACTTGCCGGTTGCACACATTCGGTCAGCAACGTCGACTCACAGGGCATGACGGACAAACCGGTCTTCCCGGACATGGCATCTGCCGTGAGAACCGAAGGCAGTTTCGTCAATATCGATAACCTGAAGCAGGTTCGCAAAGGGGATACCAAAGCACAGCTGTATGAGCTGATCGGTACGCCGCACTTTTATGAAGGCACATTCCGTGTGAAAGAGTGGAACTACATATTCCACTTCACCAAAGCCGATAACAGCGTGCTGACCTGTCAGTACAAAGTGTTATTCGACAGCCATATGAAAGCGCAGAGCTTCTACTTCCTGCCGGAAAACTGTCTGTCCCTGCTGAATGCGAAAAAAGCAGTACCTGCGTTACCGGCTTCGGTCGCGCATCAGGAATTCACCGCAGAAAGCCTGTTCGCATTTGGCAGTGCTTCGCTGAGCCCGGCAGGCGTTTCTCAGGTGCAGAAGATGGCGCAAGGGCTGAAAGCCGCCGTTCCTGGCGACCGCAACGTGGTGGTCTCCGCTTATACCGACCGTATCGGTAAACCGGCAGACAACCTGCGCCTGTCTCAGGCCCGTGCAGACTCGGTCAAACAGTTGCTGGTGGCCGGAGGCATTCCTGCAAGCCATATCGTCACCCGCGGTTTAGGCGACAGTGAACCGCGCGTCCGGTGTGACGGCAGCAAATCCCCGACGGTTATCGATTGTCTGGCGCCAAACCGCCGGATGGTGGTTGACGTCGTTAACGCCCGCTAAGAGCCCATTGCCATGCGTATATCTTCCACTTTCATCAGGACCGCCCTGGGCGGTCTTATCGGTCTGATCAGTTGTCAGGCTATTTCGGCACCGGCAGACCTGAATGTGAAATCCATCAGTGTCCCGGCTTACAGCCTTATCACGGATGCTTTAATCGCTGCCACGCCGACGGTAAAAGGGCAGCGCAACGATGCGGTCATGCAACTGGTGTGTGATCTGGCGCGCGGCACCAAAAACCAGCAACAGGTCAATGACGTCCTGAAGCAAAATAACGTTGAAGTGGAAAATATACCCGCATCAGGCAGTGCGCTTTCATTGTTAGTGAATAAAAATGTCGCCATGCAAAGCACCGCCTGCGCGGCATTTATTGCCACTTCACTTTTCACCCCGGTGAATAACAGCGTCTTATTTGATGTGGTAAAAGACGGGCAAGATAAAAATAAAGAAAAGATCACACTGAATCCTGAGAAATTTGCACAGGAGATGCGTCTGAGGATGGCTATTTCGCAGGCCACCGCGCAAATGTATGCGGTGATCGCCGGTAACCTCAGCAAAGGGAATAATCTGAGCTGGGCAGACCAGCAAAATAGCGTGGTGCGTATTGTCGCAAGTTATGCCCCGCAATATTTACAGTCGGTCAGGGATATCTACCTGTCCGGCCAGCAGGTTTTTACGCCAGTCAGCATTGACGCCAAAAGTTATGACGTTACCGACAGCGTGGGTCACGAACTGAGCCAGACCCCGCAGGGCCCGGTATTAACCTATCGCGGCGTGGAATGGCTGGGCAACGGCAAGATCCTGGGCAAAGAGTATTTTGTTGATGTGCGCGTGATGAGTGATCCGGCGCAGGCAGTTAAAGTGAAAAAGCGCCGCTAATTCTGAATGAAAAGTTAACCGCATTCATTTACGGTCCGGCATTGTCGGATAACTATTTCCCAGGGATGATTAAGAGGGAACCATGTGTATTTATATTATTACGGATGATGTTTTTTTCTTCACCGGACTGAAAAGCATTATGCGCCAGCGCATCGGGGATGAATATATACACCTTCACTCGGACAATATTTTCTCATTTTTAAAGGGTAAGGTTCCGGGAAGTGAGGATGTTTTTATTATTGCCTCTGAATGCCTGTCCCTTAATCTGATGGTTTTACTGTATCTGAAAAATTTCCTGGCGAAATTATTGGTAACAGAAAATAAAACCAACCGGGCTTTATATCACTATCTGCCGTCAGCCGTGATAAAAAGCAATGCAACCGCCGTCGATATTTTAACGATGATAAACCTTGATGAAATAAAACATCGTCACAGCATGTTCGACAAAATCACTGAGCGCGAGCGGGTGATATTGCTGTATACGCTGAAAGGGATATCGGTGAGATCGATTAAAAGTGTGATGAAAATATCGATAAAGACCATTTATTCTCACCGGAAAAATGGTCTTTCTAAACTGGGCGTGAGAAGTCTCATGGATTTGCTCCCTGAGTAAATAAGGCGTTTTCTGCCGCAGGAACTGAGCGGAGTGTTTTTGATCAATGGGAAAGAAAATCCTGATCTGAGTTTGACAAAAAGACGCCGGTTCACTCATTATCATTGATACTATCAACTATCAGGGTTAATGATGTCGGCCATTCATACCATTCGCACCGAGCTCCGCTATCTGGTCAGGGAGCTCGGGCTGCTGGATAAAAACTGTTTTCGCTCGGGTCTATCCCTCACGCAGGCGCATCTGCTGACCTATCTGTCAAAGAATGGCGTGACGTCTTTTGCTGAGTTGTGCCTGCAACTGAGCATGGATAAGGCGTCGCTGAGCCGGACGCTGAGCGTGCTGGTTGGGAAAAATTACGTTGAACAGGTCTCTGGCATCAAAGACAGACGGCAGAAAAATTTTCAGCTGACGGCGGCGGGGGCGCAGAGTTTAGCGACAGCAGATGATGCCGCGGATAATGAATTTTCATTTATTGATAATCAGATGGAATTGCAGGATGCGCAGGCGGTCATTAACGGATTACGGGCGCTGAGAATGAATGCTTTCCGGCGTAATGCCGCGCGTCATCCGCAAAGAATACAAATTGAAATAATGCGCAGTAATTACCAGCCTGAAGTGACGAAACTGTTATCTGAGACCTTTGCGCAGGAACAGAATATTCCCGCAGAGCTGATTTCATTGCCTCCGCACCTGAAAAGTCAATGCTGGATAGTCCGCTCGGGGGAATATGTTCTGGGCACCGTGGCCGGCTGGCATGAAAATAATCACTGGCACTGGGGGAGATTTGCGGTAAATCCGGGTTATCGCGGCATGGGCATCGGTAAGCATCTGGCGCGGGTATCCCTCGCGGAAATGCTGGCGAAAACGGATAAAGTCCTGCTCGATGCCCGGGATTCTACGGTAAAAATCATCACGGATCTGGGCGGCGTCATTACAGGCCCGACCACAGATTTTTACGGTATGCCGATTACGTCGATGCGTCTGACAAAAGAAGATTTTGAAAAAGCGACCGCCTGACCGGTCGCGTTCCTGTTGCCTGAGCCCGCGTGGCGCGGCGGCTTTTCAGAAAGCTGAGCGCCTGCGGCTGGTTGAGGTCATTTTCCCTGAACAGAATGGTGCCCTGAATTTGCGGGTTGGATTCATTCATACCGGGCTGTTTTTTCAGCTCAGGCACACCCCCGTTAATCATCCCGTCCGGTTCGCTCTTTGAAGGGCAAAGGGCGCGTAAACTCCATTTTTTTGTAACCGCGGGGACCGGTTGCAGAGTAGCTCCTTCGTGCCGCGTGCTTAATGAACAGTATTAATTTTCTTTGTAATCAGGCATTAACGCAATTTCCCCAGACGCTTTTTTGCTATCCATTGGCCCAACATTCCTTCGGCACTCACCGTCAGTATTCCCAGCATGATCAGTAACGCACCGGCGATAAAGTTGATTTTCAGCGGTTCATGCAAAAATACCACCCCCGCAATAATGCCGAAAACCGGCGTCATAAACGAGAGGATCCCCAGACGCGACGCCTGATAACGACGCATCAGGCTGAACCACGCCAGATAGCTGCCAAACGTCACGACCACGGTCTGAAATACCATGCTGCTGACGGAAACCGGGCTGAGGCGGAAATGCGTTTGTCCGGTCACCCATGCAAGCCCGCCGAGCAGCACGAACGCACCTGCCAGCTGATAGAACAACGTCATCGTTGCGCTGCCAGACGATAATTTACTGCGGCGAACGACGAGTGTGGTCATGCCCCAGAACATGCCGGCCAGCAGGCCGAAGAAATCCCCGAGCAGCATATTGCTGGCCTGTGGCGCGGTGGCGGTATGCCCGCCAAACAAAAATGCCACAATCACGCCGATAAACGTGATACCGACGCCCGACCATTGCAGCGCGCTCAGCCGTTCTTCCGGCACCAGAAAATGCAGCCCCAGCGCGGCAAAAATCGGTGCGGTATACAGAAACACCGCCATGTGCGCCGCTGTGGTGAAGCGTAATCCTTCGGCGACAAACATAAATTCGATGGAAAACAGCAGGCCGACCAGCAAACCGGGGCGCAGGGTTTCACGGCTGAACGGGATTTTCCGCTGGCGCACCAGCATCAGAATCAGCACCGCCAGCCCGGCGATCCCCGAACGCAGCGCGACCTGCAACAACGGCGTGATATCCGCCGCCGCGCTTTTGATCGCCACCTGCTGCACGCCCCAAATCACACACAATCCTACCATCACGCTGGTAGCCATTCCGTCCAGCGGTTTACGCGCTTCCATTTCCATTCATCCGGTAAAAACTCAGGCCGACAGCTTAGCGCGAAACGAATGATTCAGATAACGCTCAGTGTGCGGTGGCACGCTTTTTCCACCGCAAACCGCTGAGCGTGACGGCCATGACGGAAAGCACGGCCAGCGCGGCGGCAGGGGCGAAAACGCTCCACCACGCGCGCTCGATATACGGCATACCTTCCGCCAGTACACGCCCCCATTCCGGCACCGGCGGCGGTGCGCCCAGCCCGAGGAATCCGAGTGACGCCAGCGCCAGCGCGATCCCCGGTAAGCGTAACATCGCGTGGCGCAGCAGCGGGCCACACAGCGCGGGCAGTACGTAAAACACCGTGCGGCGGATGGCGCCCACGCCGACGACTGGCAGCATTTTCATGTACGGGCGTGCCTGAATTTCACTGACCAGCGCAGCGGTATGCGCCGCGAGCGGTGCCCAGCTTACGGCGGTGACGGCAATCGCCGCGCCGGTGGCGGTCGGGCCATTGACGGCGGCGACAACTAATCCGGCAATCACCGGCGGCAGCGCATTGGTGACTTCAATCGGTCCGGTCATCGCGCGGGGAAATGCACCCATCAGCAGACCGGCGGCGAGACAAATCAGCGACACCGCCAGCGCCTGCAAACAGGTGTTGAGCGTGCCGTGCGCGACACGGGCGAGCAGGTCGCGTCCCATCGCATCGGCCCCGAAAGGCAGCGCCAGCGACGGCGGTTGTAAGCGCAGGTATTCCGACGTCAGCGGGTCACGTGGCAAACCGGCGAGCACCATCATCAGCAGTATTCCCAGACACAGCAGCGGGATCCACGCCCGCTGTTTTTCCGGCTGAGCCGCCTGCGCCGGAACCGGCACCGCGCCGAGTTGCAGCGCACGGCCCAGTAATAAACGGCGTCCGCCGCCTGCCAGCATTCCTGTCAACGACGCCAGCAACAGCAGGATCAGCACGCCCGTCTGCAAGGCCGGTAAATCTCCGGCAGCCGCCGCGCCCAGCGTGGCGCGCGCGAGTCCGGGAATGGCAAAAACCTTTTCCACCGCGATGGCGCCGCCGGTCAGCGAAACCAGCACCAGACCGGTTAGCGGCATAACGCCCGGCAGCGAACGGGCGATCACCGCCAGCGCTGTGTGGCGACGTGAGATGCCCAGCACGCTCCAGGTGGTCAGCCAGCTTTCGCCAAAGGTTCCGGCCAGCGCATCGGAATACAGCCTGCCCAGATAACCGCCCGCAGGCAGCCCCAGCGCCAGCGACGGCAAAACCGCGTACTGCCAGCCGAGCCAGCCGTAAGGCGGGAAGAATTGCAGCCAGACTGCGCCGGTGATCAGCAAAAGCGACGCCAGCAAAAACTCCGGCAGCGCGGTCAGCAGGGCGGCGAAAAAGCCCGCCGGGCGCGGCGTATGGCCGCGTAATCCGCGCAGTAACGTACCAGCACACAACAGCAACGCAAGCACCAGCGCCACCAGCGCCGACGACGCCATTAACGTCAGCGAAACACCGGTCGCCCGCAGCATGCCCGGCAACACCGGCAATCCTGAAACCCACGAAACGCCCGCATCGCCATGCAGCAAACCGCCGAGCCAGTGGGCCAGCGCGTGCCACGGCCCCTGATCTAGCCCGAGCGACAGCCGGATAGCGTTCAGCGTTTCGGCCGTTGCTTCCTGCTCACCGGAACGTGCGCGCAGCAATGACAACGCCGGATCCGTACCGGAAAGCCACGGCAGCAGGCCGATCAGCACCACAATGGCGGCCAGCGTCAGCAGGCGTGAAATCAGCGGCACCAGCGTGTCCGGCGGGCGCTGGCGCAACCGGCTGACGCCCGCGCAGGTCCGGCAATACATCGATTCGTTCATCAGTCGGCCTGAGAATTACGCTGTGTGGCGGCGTTGATCAGCGTGCGTTCGCGCGGGTCACGCAGCGCATCCCGGACGTCCGCCGCTTCGCCCTGGATCACGCGCTCATGCAGCATCGGAATGGCGGCGTCGGTGGCGAGGATCTGATTTTCAGCCAGCATGATTGCCTGACGGCGCGCCTCTCCGGCGGGAATGGCGGAGGCGTGTTGCAGCGCTTCATCAATTTCCGGGCGGCAAAGTTGCGCGATATTGAACGACCCTTTGCAGGAGAAATCGCTGTAGAGATACGCCACCGGATCGCCGGAATCCAGCACCGTCGCGCGGGATAAAATAAAGGCATCGAATTTACCCGCCAGCGCATCGGTTTCAATTTGCGAATATTCGCGCACCACTTGCTTGACGCTAAACCCGGCGGCGGTCAGCTGTTGCGCCAGATACACCGCCACTTCCGGCAGTTCGGCGCGGTCGCTGAAGGTCGCCAGCGTGATGGTTTCCCCGGCCGGTTTACGCGCTGCCGCCGGATGAGCGACCGGCTGGCGTAACTGCGCCACCCACGGTAACGCCGGACCAAGCAGGCCTTGCGCCACATCCGCGCGTTTTTCATAAACGTTATCCACCAGTTGCTGACGGTTGATCGCCTCGCGCACCGCCGCCCGCAACGCCGGATCCTTCATCACGCCGAGCCGCGTGTTGAGATACAGCGTGTTGGTGCGCGGCATCGGCACTTCATGGATTAAGCGTTGGTCGAGCAAAGGTGCCTGAGAAACCGGGATGGCTTCGACGATATCCGCTGTCCCGGTGCGTAATGCCGCACCACGCGCCGTGCCGTCCGGCACAAAACTGACGTCGATGCCGCTGGCTTTGGCTTTTTCGCCCCAGTAGCCGTCAAATCGCTCGAGCCTGGCACTGCTGGTGCCGTCCACCTGAACCAGTTCAAACGGGCCGGAACCGGTGTGGCGCGGGTCAATCACGCCGCTGGCGCTGTAGGCTTTTTGCGACAGAATCGCCAGCTGCGGGCTGGAGAGGCGCTGCGGCAGCAAAGGATCGGGCTGCGCCGTGGTGACAATCACCGCGTGTTCGCCGTCAGCCACGGCAGTGAGCTTAACGCCGTCGAGAATGCGTGGCTTCGGTGCTGCACCGGCGGCAACGGTCAGGGAATTTACGACCGCCGCCGCATCCAGCGCCGTGCCGTCGTGGAATTTCACATCATGGCGCAGCTCGAGACGCCAGCGATTTTCGCCGGTTTGCTGCCATTTTGTCGCCAGCGCCGGTTGGGCTTCGCCGAGCTTATCGAGCACCACCAGCGTTTCCGCCGTGCTCCAGCGCGAGAGCTTAAACGCATCGTCGCTGAGCGGCGTCAGGCCGGAACGCGGCGGTTGCAACATCGCCAGCCGCAGACGGGGATCGGTGCTGTTTTCGGTGTTTTTATCGGCTTCATTAAAGCAACCGGTCAGTAAAAGTGCAGCAGAAAGCAGCCCGGCCAGCGGGCTAATGCGTAACGCAGACATCAGAAGTTCCTTGTCAGATTGCAGGAGGAGGCAGCTGGCGGCAGATTTTCCACATTGCCAGCGCGCTTAAAAACGGAACGGCGGTCAGCGCCAGCCAGGGGATCACCGCGCCGGGCGACGGCACCAGTGCGTCATCGAGCAATCCGCCGAGCAGGAAATTTCCCGCCAGTACCGCGATGCCGCCCATCGAAGAGAGCGCCCCGTAATGCGCGCCAAGATTGTGCTGCCCGGCAAAACGCGGAATTAAATCCATGCCCACCGGCACAATCAGCATCTGCCCGATGGTCAGCAACGTGATCAGCAAGACCGATGGCAGCAGGCGCAGCCAGCCTTCCGGCGGCACCGTCCAGGCAAACATCGCCACGGCGGCGAAGGCGGAAGAAAGCAGAAGAAAACCGGCAGGCAAAATGATCTGCGCGCCCATGCGGCGGGAAAACCGCGCCAGCGGCATTTGCAGTACGATCACCAGAACCGATGCCAGCACAAACAGCGGCCCGAGATCTTGCTCGCCGCCGCCGGAGCGACGCAGTTCCACCGGCAGCGCCAGATACAGCTGGTTGTAGCTGAACAGATACGCGCTGTAAGCCACGATAAATGCCACAAAACGCGGCTGACGGAAGGTCTCCCACCAGGGCACAATTTTCAGCCCGGCGGTGCGTTTCGGCGCTGCGGGCAGGGTGAAAAACAGCACCACCAGCGCAACCATAAATAAGCCGGAACCGGCCAGCGCCACCGGCTGAAAACCGTAGCCGGAAAGCAGTGAACCGAGCAGCGGCCCGAGCACTGCGCCGAGTTCCGCACAAACGGCTGACAGCGCAAACCATTCGGCGCGGCTGCGTTTACCGGCTTTCTCGCTGTGCGTTCCTGCCTGCGCCAGCAGGGCTTCAATCGATGGCGAAAACAGCGCGCCGCCGATGCCGGTCAGGCAGGCACCGAGTATCACCGGCGTCAGCGTGTCGGAAAGCCCGAGCAAAAGGTATCCGGCGATGCGCACCACGCAGCCGCAGAGGATAACCACCCGGGCACCGAAGCGGTCGGATAACGCGCCGCCGAGCAAAAACATCCCCTGCTGCGAGAAGGTGCGCAGGCCGAGCACCAGCCCGATCGCCCAGCCGGAAAGCAGCATGTCATCGCGCAGAAACAGGGCGAGAAACGGCACCACGGCGTAAAAACCGATGTTAAAGACCAGATTGCTGCCCAGCAGCAGCGGAGGCCAGGGCGCAGACGAGCAGGTTTGAGAGCGGGTGAACATCGGGTTATCCGTTAACGATCAAAGGTAAATGAGGAACAGCCGCCAGCAGCTGGCGGGTATGCGGGTGGCGCGGAGCAAGCAGCGCGTCCTGCGTCGGGCTGTCTTCGATAATTTCGCCATCGTGCATGGTCAGCAGACGTTCGCACAGCCCGGCCACCATCGAAATATCGTGCGTCACCATCAGCAGTCCCATGCCGTTTTGCTGCGTGACCTGTTGTAAAAGCTGTTTGATTTGCTCACGCAGCGGTAAATCCAGCCCGCTGACCGGTTCATCGGCAATCAGAAATTCCGGGCGGATCGCCAGTGCGCGGGCAATCGCCACGCGCTGTGCCTGACCGCCGGACAGCGCACCCGCCGCGCGATGTATCAGCATTTCCGGCAGGCCGGCCTGCGCCATTACCTGTGTCACGCGGGTTTTTATCTCTCCCTGAAAACCCAGACGTTTCAGCGGCTCAGCGATAATCTGACCGACATTCTGACTGGGTGGCAGTGAACTGGCCGGATCCTGCGGAATGTATTGCACCCGCTGACGGTATTCCCGCAGCGAACGGGCAGAGCCGGGACGGACAGGTTTTCCGTCGCAAAACACATCGCCGCTGTGCGGCGCGTCCATCGCCAGCAAAATTCTCAGGAGCGAGGATTTGCCGCAGCCGGAAGCGCCCACCAGCCCGACGCGCTCGTGGCGGCCAATACGTAAGGATAAGTGTGAAAATAGCGGTGCTGATTCTTGTTTTTTCTGCCAGAAAAAGCCCGGAACGGCCAGTTTCCGGCTGACGTTGTGAAGATGCAAAAACGGTTCGGTGACGAGTTGCAGTGAAGGATTCATCCGATGGTCACCGCGCTTAACGTGGAGGCATTCCGGTGCAGCGCCGCGCTATGTTTTGCTGCTGCGACCAGCCGTCTGGTGTAGGCGTGTTGCGGATTATTCAGCAGTTGCGGCATCGGGGCGGATTCCACCAGACTTCCGTTTTCCATCACCAGCGCCCGTCCGCAAAGTTGCGCGGCAACGGCGATGTCATGCGTGATAAACAACAGCGCGCGCGGTTGTGGCGCATTTTCACAGGCATCACGCATCACCTGCAAAACTTGTTGCTGTGTGAGCACGTCAAGCGCGGTGGTGGGTTCATCGGCCACCAGCAACGAGGAAGACGACTGCATCGCCAGCGCGATACACAAGCGCTGCCGCTGGCCGCCGGAAAGCTCTGCCGGATACCGTGCGGTAAAGTTTGGGATTTCACCCAGCCCGACCCGTTCAAGCATTTTGGCGAGATCATCAGCGCTGGCCGCTGGCAGGGCGAGATTCAGCTGTTTGCCGAGCGTCATCAGGGGATTGAGCGCGGTGGAGGGATCCTGAAATACCGTCGCCACGCGGCTTTGCGCGCCACGCGTCACTGGATGTTTACCACAGACTTCAATGCCGTTTACGCGAATGCTGCCGCTGAGCTTTGCGCCCGCAGGCGGCGTGCCGGTGATGGTTTTCGCGGTCAGCGATTTTCCCGAGCCGGAAGCGCCGAGCAGGCAAACCCGCTCGCCCGCTCTTACCGAAAAGCATAAATCCGTGACACGCTGTTCTCCGGCAATTTCCAGCGTCAGCCCCTTAACCTCAAGAACCGGTTCGACATTTTTTGCCCTGTCAGCAGTCATTCCCTTCAACCTGTGCATCGCGGTGGTGTTTTTGATATGTGATAACATAACAAAATGTGTCAATTTGATGCAAAAGGTTTTGTGAGTTTTTTTAGATCTGTTGCCTGCGCAGGGACAGGGGATTTTTATTATCAATATTAAAACTCCTCCTGTACGCCTCGCGAAAATAACGTAAGTAATACGTAACAGAATCCCATGTTTTCCGAAAATCAAAACGTCCCCGATGAACCTCGGATATTTCCCACAGTCTGTTAGCGAGGTTATTTCTTCTGAAAGCAAAACTTTTTTGTTTTCAGGAAATTCGGTGAGTTGAAAAACGGCGTGCACGGATCACATGACAATGAAAAAATTACTCTTAGCGTCGCTGCTGTTGAGCAGCACGGCGGCTTTTGCGGCTGACGGTTTTGTCGTAAAAGACATACACGTCGAAGGTTTGCAGCGCGTGACCGTCGGTGCTGCGTTGCTGAGTATCCCCGTGAGGGTGGGAGACACGGTATCGGATGACGATATCAGCCAGACGATCCGTTCGCTGTTTGCGACCGGAAATTTTGACGATGTGAAAGTACTGGAAGAGGGCAACACGCTGATTGTTCAGGTAAAAGAAAGGCCGACGATCGCCAGCATTACTTTCTCCGGTAACAAAGCCATCAAAGACGATATGCTGAAACAAAACCTCGAGGCTTCCGGAGTTCGCGTCGGCGATGCACTGGATCGCACCACCATTTCCTCGATTGAACACGGCCTGGAAGATTTCTATTACAGCGTCGGCAAATACAGCGCCAGTGTGAAAGCGGTGGTGACGCCGCTGCCGCGTAACCGCGTGGATGTGAAGCTGGTCTTCACCGAAGGGGTATCGGCAAGAATTCAGCAAATCAATATCGTGGGCAACAAAGCCTTCACCAATGACGACCTGATCGCGCACTTCCAGCTGCGTGATGAAGTTCCGTGGTGGAACGTGATCGGCGATAAGAAATATGAAAAACAAAAGCTGTCCGGCGATCTCGAAACCCTGCGCAGTTTTTATCTCGACCGGGGTTACGCGCGTTTTAATGTGGATTCCACGCAGGTCAGCCTAACGCCGGATAAGAAAGGCATTTATATTACGGTCAATATTACCGAAGGTGCGCAATATAAAGTTTCCGGCGTCACGCTGACCGGTTCGATGGCCGGACATTCGGCTGAGGTTGAAGCGCTGACCGCTATTCCTGCGGGTGAATTATATAACGGCGCGAAAGTCACCAAAATCGAAGGAGATATTAAAAATATGCTGGGACGCTACGGATACGCTTATCCGCACGTCACCACGCAGAGCGAGATTAATGACGCCGGTAAAACCGTCAGACTGCATATTAACGTGGATACCGGAAATCGTTATTCGGTGCGCCGGATCCGTTTTGAAGGGAACGACACGTCGAAAGACGAAGTGCTGCGACGCGAAATGCGCCAGATGGAAGGCGCGTGGCTGGGTAACGATCTGGTGCAAAAAGGCAAAGACCGCCTGAACCGGACCGGCTATTTCGAGACAGTAGATGTCGATACGCAGCCGGTGCCGGGCTCTACCGATCAGGTTGACGTGGTGTACAAAGTCAAAGAGCGTAACACCGGCACATTCAACGTCGGCGTGGGTTACGGCACGGACAGCGGCATCAGCTATCAGCTCGGCGTGACGCAGGATAACTGGCTCGGCAGCGGTAACACGGTCAGTTTTAGCGGCACGCGAAACTCATACCAGACGTATGTCGAAATCTCGGCGACCAACCCGTATTACACGGTTGACGGCGTCAGTCTGGGCGGCAAAGTCTTTTACAACCACTACGACGCCGAAGATAACGATCTGGCGGCGTACAACCTGCAAAGCTACGGCACCGGCGTTAATCTTGGCCTGCCGGTCAGTGAAGACAATACGCTGAATCTTGGGCTGGATTATGTGCACAGCACGCTCAGCGACATGGAACCGCAGGTGGCAGTGTGGCGCTATCTGAACGCCAGCGGCGTGCAGCCGGGCGTGGTGACCTCCGGCAACAGCACGGCGGAACTGCGCACCAACGACTTCTTCGCCAGCGTCGGCTGGGCGTATAACGATCTCAACCGTGGCTTCTTCCCGTCATCGGGCACGCGCGCCAGCTTAAGCGCAAAGGTCACAACACCGGGCTCGGACGACAGTTATTACAAAATTACGTTTGATGCCAACCACTACATTCCGCTGAGCGACAAATCCGACTGGGTGCTGATGGGCCGCGCGAAAGCCGGTTATGCCGCCGGACTGGGCGGTAACGACGTGCCGTTCTACGATAACTTCTACGCGGGTGGCTCCAGTTCGGTGCGCGGGTTCTCGTCCAACACCATCGGCCCGAAAGCGGCGTATTACAAATGTGCGACCACGGATACGTCGTATTCAACCTGCCCGGTGGAAAAATCCAGCGACGCCGTGGGCGGAAATGCGATGGCGATCGCCAGCGCAGAACTGTACGTGCCGACGCCGTTTATCAGTGAGAAATACGCCAGTTCCGTGCGCACATCGTTCTTTGTGGATTCCGGTACGGTGTGGGATACGAAATGGCAAAATACGGCAGCGACGGAAGCCGCAGGTATTCCGGATTACAGCGATCCGACACATATTCGTGTTTCCAGCGGTATTTCATTGCAATGGCAATCGCCTTTAGGGCCGCTGGTATTCTCGTATGCGCAACCACTGGTTAAATATGAGGGTGACAGCGCAGAACAGTTCCAGTTTAATATTGGTAAAACCTGGTGATAATATTAGCGACTTACAAAGTTATTACTTTATACAGACGCAATGAGGATAGAAACTGATACTGATTCAATTATAATGTGTGCATGATGTTTATTGAGCAACCATTTATGGTAAAACATCATGCCATTATAATATTGTTGGAGTTCTTCCTTCTTTGAGGCCGTCCCTGTACGGCCTCTTTTTTTATTTAAAATATCGGGATTTTTTATTTCTACTCTGTGATTCAATCAAAAAAAATACCGCATCCCTGCGGTATTCATTTTATCTCTCTTTAAACTCTTCGCGTTATTACACCCCACCACCGAGCGACTGCCACAGCGTGATACGGTTTTCAAAATCGGTCTGCTGTAAGGCAATCAGATCTGCCTGTGCAGACCACAGCGAGCGCTGGTCGGTCAGTACGGTCAGGTAATCGCCTGCACCGGTTTCATAACTGCGGCGCGCGAGGTCATAACTGCGTTGCGACGCGGCGACGTATTGCTGCTGTGCATCCAGTTGTTCGCTGAGCGTTGCGCGACGGGCAAGGGCGTTAGCAACGTCCTTGAACGCGCTCTGAATGGATTTTTCATACGCAGCGATCAGGCCTTTTTTCTCGGCTTCGGCGTACCGCAGTTGCGCGGTATTGCTGCCGCCGGTGAACAGCGGCAGCGTCAGGCCTGGGGCGAATGACCAGACGTTAGCGCCGTGGCTGAACAGGTTCGACAGCGAACTGCTGCCGACGCCTGCGCTGGCGGTGAGGGACAGCGTCGGGAAGAAGTTTGCCCGCGCGGCGCCGATATCCGCGTTGGCGCTTTTGAGGTTATGTTCGGCTTCCTGCACGTCCGGGCGTCGCAGTAATACGGAGGATGAAACACCGGCGGGCACCAGCGCGATGGCCTCCGGCGACAGGTCTTCCAGCGTGCCCGGCAGCAGGTTTTGCGGCACAGTTTCCCCCACCAGCAGGTTCAGGGCGTTGATGTCCTGTGCAACCAGCGTCTGATAGCTGGCGACGCTGGCGCGGGCGGACTGGTACACCGCCATGGATTCGCTGACATCCGGCCCGGAAGCCACGCCTTCTTTCTGGCGCAACCGGGTGATACGCAGTGAATCCGCCGCGCTTTTTTGCGTGTCCTGCGCCAGTTTCAGGTTGCTGTTATCCGCCGCCAGTGTGACCCACGCGGTGCTGGTTTCGGCAATCAGCGTCAGACGGGTGTTCTGCGCGGTGGACTCACTGGCCAGCCAGGTTTCTTTCGCCGCCGTGCTCAGGCTGCGGTTGCGGCCAAATAAATCAATCTCAAAACTGCTCACCGCGCCGTCGGCGGTGGCGGTGCCGGAAACCCCCGCATCCTGCGTGCGGCTGCGGGTTTGCGTCAGTTCCGCATCCACCGTCGGGAACAGGCTCGCGCGCTGCTCCCCGTAAAGCGCTTTTGCCGCTTCGATATCAGCAATCGCTTCCTGCATATCGCGGTTACTGGTCAGCGCCTTTGCGACCACCGCATTGAGGCGCGAATCGGTCATGATGTGTTGCCAGCCGGTGAGCACGGTTGTGGCGGCAGGCTGCGTTCCCTGCGCAGGCCAGACGGCAGGCACCGGCGCGGCAGGGCGCTGGTAGTGCGGATCCAATGAAAGACAACCGGCCAGCAGGAACGACAACGAAATAATACTCAGACGAAACATCATGCTTACTCCTGCGCGTCTTTGTGGCCGGTGAAGACTTTTTTCACCAGAACGAAGAACAGCGGAACAAAGAAAATAGCCAGTAATGTGGCGGTCACGGTGCCGCCGATAATGCCGGTACCAATGGCGATACGGCTGTTAGCCCCCGCACCGGTGGCAACCGCCAGCGGCATGACCCCGGCGATAAAGGCCAGTGACGTCATCAGAATAGGGCGCAGGCGGGTTCGCGCCGCAGAGAGCGCCGCCGCCGTTAACGTGCTGCCCTGTTTGAGCGCCGCCTCGGCGAATTCAACGATCAGGATGGCGTTTTTCGACGAGAGCCCGATGGTGGTCAGCAACGCGACCTGGAAATAGACGTCGTTATTCAGGCCGCGAAGTTCGGCGGCAAGGGACGCCCCAAGCAGACCGAGCGGGATCACCAGAATGACGGAGAAGGGGACAGACCAGCTTTCGTACAGCGCGGCGAGGCAAAGAAACACCACCAGAATCGAGATGCCGTAGAGGCTCAGCGCCTGCCCGCTGGCCAGCTTTTCCTGCAATGACAATCCGCTCCAGGCCCAGGTGGAACCGGCCGGGAGTTTATCTGCCAGCGCTTCCATTTTTGCCATGGCCGCGCCGGAGCTGTAGCCGCCGGTGTTTTCACCCTGAATCTCATAGGAGGTTGAACCGTTGTAGCGCGCCAGACTCTCCGGGCCATACGTCCAGTGCGTGGTGGCGAACGCGGAGAACGGCGTCATGCTGGTGCCGTCGCTGCTGCGAACAAACCATTTGTTCAGATCAGCCGGTTTGGAACGGAACTGGCTGTCGCCCTGAATGTACACTTCTTTTACGCGGCCACGGTCAATGAAATCATTGACATAGGTTCCGCCCCACGCGCTGCTCAGCGTATCAGTGACGTCACTCAGCGTTAATCCCAGCGCCACGGCTTTGTTGTTGTCGATATCCACCTGAAGCTGTGGCATCTGCGGTAAATCATTGGCGCGGACCGATTGCAGCTCGGGGCTCTTCGCCGCCATTGCCAGCAGTTCTGTCCGCAGTTTCATCAGTTCTGCGCGGCTGGTGCCGCCAGCTGACATCAGCTCGAAGGTGAAACCGTTGCTTTGCCCCAGACCGTCCACCGACGGCGGTGTCATGGCAATGACTTTTGCATCGCGGATCACCGCGAGATCTTTCATGGCGCGTCCGGCGATAGACTGCGCGGTGTTGGCCGTGCCGGGGCGGTCGTCCCAGTTTTTAAGGGAGACGAAGGCCATCCCGGCGTTCTGGCCGCTGCCGCTGAAGTTAAAGCCGGTGATGGTGAAAATGACGTTAGTGTTGTCTTTTTCTTTATCCATAAACCACTGGGTGACGCGGGAGTTCACCGCTTCGGTGCGGTTCGCCGTAGCGCCCGCCGGCAGGGTGTACTGCACCATAATCTCGCCCTGATCTTCGGACGGCAGGAAGCTGGTCGGCAGTTGCCACATCAGCAAGCCCATCAGCGCCGCCATCGCACCGTAAATCAACACCATCGCGACCGGGCGACGCTGAACGTGCGTGACGCCATTCTCATAGCGATGCTCAGTGCGGGAATACAGGCGGTTGAAGCCGCCAAAGAAACCGGTGGTCGATTGCGGTTTATGGCGCAGGAAAGCGCCGCACAGCGCGGGTGTCAGGGTCAGCGCGACCACAACAGAAAGCGCCATCGCGGAGATAATCGTGACCGAGAACTGGCGGTAAATCACGCCGGTTGAGCCGCCGAAAAAGGCCATCGGCAGGAAAACGGCGGAGAGGACCAAAGCAATCGCCACCAGCGCGCCGGAGATTTCACCCATCGATTTCTCGGTGGCATCGCGGGCAGAAAGCCCTTCGTCGCGCATGATCCGCTCGACGTTTTCCACCACCACAATGGCGTCATCCACCAGCAAACCGATCGCGAGCACCATCGCAAACAGCGTCAGGGTGTTGATCGAATAGCCGAATAACGCCAGAACGCCGAACGTCCCGAGCAACACCACCGGCACCGCCAGCGCAGGAATGAGCGTGGCGCGCAGATTCTGCATAAACAAATACATCACCACGATCACCAGCAGGATGGCTTCGACCAGCGTTTTAATCACGTCCTGCACCGACACTTTAATGAATTCGGTGCTGTCTTTCGGATACGCGATGTCATAGCCCTTCGGCATGCTGCGCTGGTATTCGCTGAGGGTATTTTTCACCAGCGTGGCGGTGTCGAGCGCATTGGCACCCGGCGACAACATGACTGCCATGCCTGCGGCAGGATGGCCGTTCAGCTGAGAGGTTGCGGTGTAATCTTCACTGCCCATTTCAACGCGCGCGACGTCGCTGATGCGGACAATCGCGCCGCCGGTATTGCCTTTCACGATGATATTGCGGAACTGTTCCGGCGTTTGCAGGCGCGACTGCGCACGCACGGTGGCAGTCAGTTGCTGAGTACTTGAAGACGGCAAACCGCCGATTTTACCGGCAGAAATCTGTACGTTTTGCGCTTCAATCGCAGTCTGAACGTCTGAGGGCATCAGGTCGTAAGCCGCCAGTTTGGTCGGGTCCATCCAGATGCGCATGGCGTATTCCGCCCCGAACACCTGCAAACTGCCAACGCCGCTGACGCGCGCCAGCGGATCCTGCATGTTACTCACCAGCCAGTCGGCGATGTCCGAGCTGGTGGCTTTGTCGGTTTTGTCATACACCGCCATGATCAGCAGGAAGTTGGACTGCGATTTTGTGACGGTCACGCCTGCGGTCTGCACTTCCGTCGGCAGGCGCGATTCGGCCTGCTGCACTTTGTTCTGCACCTGAACCTGCGCGGTATCCGCGTTGGTGCCCTGTTTGAACGTCACCGTGATATCCACGGAGCCGTCAGAACTGCTGCTGGAGCTGAAATAGAGCAGATTATCCAGGCCGGTCAGCTGCTGTTCGATGACCTGCGTGACGCTGTTTTCCAGCGTTTCTGCGGATGCGCCGGAATACGTCGCCTGAATTTTAACGGAAGGCGGCGCGACGTCCGGGTACTGCGCGACCGGCAGCGTGCGGATCGCCATGACCCCGGCCATCATGATCAAAATGGAAATCACCCAGGCAAAAACCGGGCGACGTACGAAGAAGCGGGAAAACATCAGGCGGCTCCTTCTGTGCTTTGGGCTGCGGTGGCGTCGTTATTTACTTCCACCGGTTTGACGGTGTCGCCGGTTGAAACTTTGTCGCTGCCTTCCACCAGCACGCGATCGCCTGCCTGTAAGCCTTTAAGGATCAGCCAGTTTGTGCCGCTGGCGTCGCCGGTCACGACATCACGTTGCTCGACTTTGTTTTCTGCGGTGACGACCCGTGCGGTGGCATCGCCTTTTGCATCGCGGGTGATGCCCTGTTGCGGTGCGAGAATGGCGTTTTCGACCACGCCTTCATCGACGTCAGCGCGGATAAACATCCCCGGCAGCAAAACGTGTTTCGGGTTGGGGAACACGGCGCGCAGCGTCACGGAGCCGGTGGCTTCATCGACAGCCACTTCGGTCAGCTCCAGACGGCCTTTTTCGGGATACACCGAACCGTCTTCCAGCGTCAGCGTCACGTTTAAGGTGTCACTGTTGGTCGCCAGCGCGCGTTTGCGCAGGCTGAGTAGATCCGCGCTGGAACGGGTGAGATCCACATACATGGAGTCGAGATTACGGACGGTGGCCAGCGCGGTGTCCTGCGCGGCAGAGACCAGCGCGCCCGGCGTGACGGATGAAATGCCAATCCGGCCCGCAATCGGCGATGTCACGCGCGTCCAGTCGAGATTAATTTTTGCCGTTTCCAGCGCCGCCGCTTTTTCATCAACGCTGGCGCGATCTTCCGCACAGGCTGACTGCGCGTCTTCGGCGTCCTGCTGCGACACGCCCTGTTCCTTCACCAGCACGGCGTAGCGTTTGGCTTTCTGGCAATCGGAAATCACCAGCGCTTTGGCACTTTTCAGCGCAGCGGCGGCCTGATCGTAGGTGGCTTTATAGGACGACGGATCAATCTGGTATAACGCCTGACCGGCTTTGACCATGTCGCCTTCGGTGAATAAGCGTTTCTGAATAATACCGCCGACCTGCGGACGCACATCGGCGGTTAACGTGGCAGTGGTGCGCCCGGTTAATTCGCTGACCAGATTAAAAGATTGTGCTTTCAGCGTGACAACGCCGACGTCGACGGGAGAAGCAGATTGCTGAACGGTCTGCGAATTATCACAGCCGCTCAGCCCCAGGATAATGAATAATGGCAAAAATCTGGATGGCATTTTGGTGTCCGTAAATAATAAAGAAATAAAAAAGGCAAAAGGGATCCCTCGCGGCTTATTGGAATAAAGCAGCGGGGATAACGTCGGGTTTATTTAAATAAGGTCAGGAAAGTTTAAAGTTTGTTGATCTTTCGTGTCGCCTCATTGACGTATTCAATTATTTGAGCGTATTTCTCCGGTGTGACTTCTCCGTTATACGATTTAGCCCGTACCGTGATTTTTAAATTCTCTATGGCATAAATCAGTTCAGGCGCAGGCGGGGGATTGTTTTTAATCACCAGCGTTTTCATTTTTTCTTCAATAACGCGAATTTCTTTACGTTTGAGCGCCAGAAACGCCGAACCGTCAGGCGTCATGGTGAACTGCTTTTTACCGCCTTCAATGTCGGTGGCGGTGGCGAAACCCTCTTCGACAATCAGCGTTAAAATGGGGTAAATCACGCCGGGGCTGGGGATGTACGCGCCCATCGAATAGCCTTCGATGGTTTTAATGATTTCATAACCATGTGCCGGATTGATCTGAATAAGATGCAGCACAAATAACGTCAGTTCCTGACGCGTGAACAGCTTGCTTTTGCGGCGGGCGGCGGGCCCTGAGTTTGTCATCGGTTGTGCCTTCTGCCATGAACCGGAGGGTCTCAAGATATATCTTGTGCAGTTTTAGGGTCAAGATAGTTCTTGGGGCAAAAGGTAGTGTATGGATTGCGTTAAGTTTATGTTTTAACTGATTTTTCAAGTCAGATTGTCACGGCAGTTCTCCTCGTATTGACAAAACTTAACGTTATTCAATATTGCTAACTTATTGATTTAGAGAATGTTGAAAAATAATGTGACTCAGGCCGGTTTTGCACTGTAAGCATTGCGAAAAAGTCAGCCGCAGCGGCGCTGAAGCACGGAGAAAGCGATGTCATCCGCCACGTCCTGCACCAGCTTCTGCCGGATCATCACCTGCTCCTGCGTGCCGCCATTTATGGCGCGCTGATGTTGTGTCTGGCAGATGAGTTGCCCGCTGTCTTGTCCGGGATCCAGCTGCCAGGTGGCGGCTATCGTCGCTTTCTCACCTTGCCAGACATCAAACTGTTCCACCGACACGCGGATACCGATCACCGGTTTGCCCGCCGGTGGCATCAGACTGCGGATGTCCGTCGTCTTCAGCGAACGCTCAAGCCGGGCGGTCAGCGCCGCCCGAATTTCCTCGGGCAGCGGCGCGGCCCAGAGTGCATTATCCGACATCAGCAGTTCGCCGTTGCGCTGATGGACCATCAGCTGCGGCTGATTGAGCCGCTCCGCCACGTTCACCGGTTTCACGTGGATGACAAAAGGCGCAGCGCTGGCAGCCGCGGGGGCGGGACCGGCGGCAGTGGTCAGCGTGTAATAGTGCGGAGCGGAAGACGCACAGCCGGTTAAAACCAGCAGAGTAAGCGTCGCGTAAGCCGTTCGGGCAAGTTTCATGGCTGTTCCTTTTTGTCATTCTGTCTGCCGGTCAGCAGCGCCTGCGGCTGGCGCGTTAACAGGCCGGTCAGGGTGCGCAGCGAATACAGCGTGCGCTGGAATTCAGCCAGCGTTTGCAGCAGCGGCGAATCCTCCGCCAGCAATAACTGGGCGCGGGTCAGGGTCTGATTCATCGTGCTGAGCGTCTGCGTGGTTTGCGGCAGAACCTGGCTGTTCACCTGAATCAGCGTCTGGTTGAGATTGCCCAGCGTGGCGTTGAGATTATTGCCAATCGACTCAATGGGCATTTTCGATACCTTGCCGATGAGCGTGGCGAGCTGTTCCTGAAGGTGATCAAATCCGCCATTCAGCGTCGGAATGCGCAGCGGCCGCGCATTGATATCGTAAGAAACTGGCGCGGCGTTCGGAATAAAATCGAGCGAAATATACAACTGGCCGGTCAGTAAATTCCCGGTGCGCGCCTGTGCGCGAAGGCCATGTCTGACCATATCCCGCAGGAAAACGGCGGCCTGTTTCCGGGCATCTTTTTCTGGCTTTGGCAGTTTCTCCAGCACCTGACCGAGCCGGTTCGGGTATACCTCAATCGTCACCACCGAAATAAACCGTGAACCGGCTGGCTCGTAATCCAGATCGATGGCGGTCACTTTACCGAGTTTTACGCTGGAGAATTCCACCGGCGCGCCGGTTTTCATTCCGCGTAACGATTGCTGGAAACGCAGCTGAAGGATTTGCGGCGTGCCGTCCTGCGGTGCCATAGCGGACGCCTGATCGTCGGCCAGCGTAAAAACGCTGTGATCGGGGGAAGGTGTGGCGGCGGGAGCGGCGTCTGGTGGATTAGCAAAGGCAATGCCGCCGGCAATAACCGACGCCATGGTCTGCGTTTTCAGCTGTAACCCTTCGGAATCGAGCGATAAATCCAGCCCGCTGGCATTCCAGAACCGCGTGGCAGAGGTGACGAAACGGTCATAGGGTGCGTCGATAAAGACGTTAAGGCTGACGCCTTTGCCGTCAGGGCGCAGCGCGTAGGACGACACCCGGCCCACGGGCACGCGGCGGTAATAGACGGCGGAACCGATATCCAGCGAACCGAGATCGCCCGATACCACTTCAAACTGCCTGCCGGGCATACCGTTGATGACCGCCGGTGGCGATTCCAGCCCCTGAAAAACTGAACCGGTTCTGCCGGATGTGCCGGTATCCAGGCTGATATACGCGCCGGAAAGCAGCGTGTCGATGCCCGAAACGCCGCCCATACCGACGCGCGGACGCACCACCCAGAAGCGGGTATCGGCTTTCGCCAGGCTTTCGGCACTCTTCATCAGTGACACTGTCACGAGTACGCGCTGGCTGTCCGGGCTCAGCGTGATGGATTTCACCAATCCGACGGTGACGTCTTTGTATTTCACCTCGGTTTTTCCGGCCTGTAATCCGCTTGCGGTCTGGAACGTGATCGAAATCTCCGGCCCGGCGGAGGCCCACATCTGAAAAAACAAAAACAGCCCGATTACCGCAGCGGCGGCAGGTACCAGCCAGACCAGCGACGGACGCCAGCGGCGCGGCGTGATTTCAGGTGCCGGAGAAACGTGTTCACTCATTCTTGTTATTTTCCCAAATCAAACGCGGGTCGAACTTCATGGCGGCAAGCAGGGTAAAAATCACCACGGCACCAAAAAAGACAATGCCGATGCGCGGTTCCGCACTGCTGAAACCGGGGAACTGCACCAGTGCGGCGACCAGTGCCACGACCATGACGTCGAGCATCGACCAGTAACCGATATATTCCGTCAGGCGGTACATCCGTGCGCGGCGAACGCGGCTCCTGGCCTGGCCTTTTCCGGCGGCAAGCAACAGCCCGCCGAGGATCAGGAATTTGGCGCAGGGCACGACCACGCTGGCGATAAAAATGACGGTGGCGACGCCGTATGAACCGGACGCCCAGAATTCTGCAATTCCGCCCGGAATGGTATTTTCACCGCCGTAACCGGCCAATGAGCTGTACATCACCGGCAGTAAATTGGCGGGTAAATACAACAGCAGGGCGGTCAGCAAAAACGCCCATGACTGGCTGCGGCTGTCGGGCTGGCGCGGGTGCAGCGCCGCATGACAGCGCGGGCACGGCAAACGATGAACGCCGGAAATATGCTCGCAGACCAGCCCGCAAACGTGGCAGCGGACGAGCCCCTGCGGTAACGCCTGCATGGGCATCACGGGCGGTAGCCGCGAAGGGTTTTGAGTGTCCATAACGGCTGGAAATCCTGATGATTGATCACGGGTAACAGCAGACATAAACCGAGCAATGCCCAGGTACCGGGGCCGGTGGTGATTTCAACCAGACCGGAGAGTTTGATAGCAGCAATCAGGATACTCAGCAGCGCGACTTCCGCCATGCTCCACGGTGCCAGCCCGGCGAGCAAACGCATGGCGGAGGCAAAACCGGGCGCGGCTTTTTTCCTGCACGCGTGAAATAACACCCAGCCGAGCAGCAAAATTTGCAAACACGGGCAGACAATCATCAGCAACGCCACCGGGATCGCCAGCGGCGACGCATAGCTGTGTGCCAGCGCCATCGCGGTTTGCCATAGCGTGGCCGCCTGCGACTGGCCGTGGAAGCCGATTTCCAGCACCGGAAAAACATTGGCGATGATAAAAAACAGCGCCGCCGTGAGGGTGAGCGCGAACCATTGTTCCAGACTCAGCCAGCTTCCCCGATACAACACCGCCCGGCAGCGCGGGCAGTATGCGGCCTCGCCGGGCCGCACGGATTTTCGGGTATACAGGCTGTCGCAGTGTTTGCAGATGATTTGCTGCGGATAGATTTTCATCATGAGCCCTTTCTGATTCAGCCGGTTATTTCAGCTGTTCCTGCAACTGATCCGCCCCTTTCTCCAGCCCGGTTTCTGCCGCACTCAGCGCGCCAAAAGTCGCCCCGATGTTCAGCGAGTTCGGGTACTGGCGTGAAATATAGGATTTGAGCAACTGATTGGTCGGCGCATCGTAGATTTCCACCGCATAACTCACCGAGCCGGTAAACGACCCTTGTTTGCCGCGGATTGACTGCACGATGTTGTACGGCCCGCCCATCAGGTCAAAGCGTGTGAACGTGCCGACAAACGGCGTACTGGTTTCCGCGCCGGTCAGCGTCAGGCGAATGCGCAAGGTTCCCGGCGTGATGGCGTTGGTCAGCGGGAACCGTTCCGCCACGCTTTTGCCGAAGACCTGCTGCATATGCGCCGCCAGTTGTTGTTTTTGTTCAGGAGAAACGTCATCAAACTGGGCATCTGCTCCCTGATAAATCACCACCGGATCCACAATGGCGCGGGAATATTTATTCCAGTCGACCGGCGTGTTGTAGCTGAAAGCGATATGCCCGGATTCATCCTGCGTGTCAGGTTTCATCCGGGAAGAAGAAGTGACCCCGGTGTAGGGCACAGGCTGGGTACTCGCGCACCCCGTTAATAAACCTAAAGAAATCAAAGCTGCCAGCGGATAGCTGTTTGTTAACGCAGACATACGTCTTACCTTCTTATGAAAAAATGCAGCGGGATGTCGGTTTACTTTTTCATTAAACCGTACAGTACGGTACATTTATGGGGTAAGACAATTCTCCTGTCAAGAAAATGTACAGGTGGGTTCAGTTATGAAAGTAAAAAAGAGGAAGTGTGGCAAATAGCGGTTTGCGGGGAAGGGCGAACAAACGGGTTCCGGCAAAGGTGGTCACCTCTGCCGGAGCGATTTAATTACTTCATCTCATCTGCCAAAATTGCGCGGACTTTTTCCAGCACCGGAGCCGCCTGTGTCACGCCTGCTGCGGTTTGCTCTTTTGCCCACGCGGCCTGAATCTCCGGATAACGGCTCACCGTTTGCCAGTGTTCCACTTCGCTGTGCTGAAGTTCGCGGACGTTTGCGCCGTCTTTGCGCAGCGCATCCAGCTGGTTTATATAGCCTTTGTCCATCACCTGACCGGCAGTTTTGTAGGCAGTTTCTGCGGCGCGGTGAATGGCATCCTGATCGGCTTTCGCCAGCCCGTTCCAGACCTTTTCATTCATCACCAGCAGATAAACGTGGCCGAGCCACAGCTCGCGCGAGACTAAAACCTCCGGTGCCATTTTCTGAATTTTCAGGTCATAACCGCTGTCCACGTTGACCATAATGCCGTCCAGCGCGCCGGTCTGAAACGCTTTCACCGTTTCCGGGCCCCACGGCATTGTTACCGGCTTCGCGCCCGCATTTCGCAGAAAATCCTGATGCCAGAAACTCGCTGAACGCCACGTCGTGCCCCGGATATCTTGCAGATTTTTCAGCGGATGCGTGCTGAAAAACGCCACCGGATAACCGGTGCCGAAGAAAATGTTCACGACGTTTTCGTGATGTAACTCGGCAGGAAAAGCCGGAATTTCGGCGTAAACGCGGCGGAAGAATGCAATCTGTCGGTCACCGGTCGGCCCGGCGGGAAAGCTTTTAAAAATCTGATGCAGCGGCAGATCTTTGGCCGCGTATTCCGGCACAACGGTGCCCATATCCGCTGCTGAACCCTCACTGATTACGCTCAGCGCGTTATAACCGGTCGCCCGTTCGCTGCCCCAGTGCGCGTTAATTTTCAGACGACCCTGTGATTCTTTTTCAATCGCCGGGAAGAAAACGTCATTGATGAAGCGGGTGCGCGTGCCACCCAGCGGTTCATGATCGGTGTAGTTCAGCAGGGTGGTGGCGTTTACGCAGACGGGTGACAGCAACAGGGCGAGCACCAGCGCGAGCGGTTTTCTGATTAATTCCATGTAATCTCTCAGTGAAATGATGATGAGGAAAACAGGGAGTCTAGTCGTTTCCGGTGTGGGCTGTTGTGCGCGGCAACCATTTATTTGCTGATAATCAGACACAAAAGCGCCTCTGCGAAAAGCGACAGGGGCGTTAAAAAAACATCTCAGAAGCCATTACGGAACGGAACCCGGAATATGCCCCTGCATATCGACACGCATGACACCGTGGTTCGACGTTGCCCCGCAGCCCGCCAGATACCGGCATATTGCAACAGGGCAATCACGCTGCAGGCGGACTGTTTCTGAGTATTATTTGGCAGATAAATATGAGGGAATGCAGTCCCCTGAGTACGGGTAATCGGCATTTTTTTATTTCCTTTCGCTTTGGGACAGCATGGATGGAGATTAAAAACTAGCACCCGGGAAACGATGAAAAAATCTGCCAGATGGCCGTGGGGTATTGGCTATAACCTGCATCTTGAAACATAAAAAAGCGCCATGTTTTCACATAGCGCTCAGGTTTTCGGTGATGAATTATCGCTTAGAAATCGACATTCACGCCCAGCTGGAAGCTGCGGCCTGGCATCACGGCCAGCGCTTTGTTGTATGCATCCTGATTGGTGGTTTCAGTCAGGTTGCGGCTGCTCAGGTAATCCCAGTACTTACGGTCGGTGATGTTATAGACGCCGCCGCTGAGTTTTACGTTTTTCGCCACTTTCCAGTAGGCCGTTGCATCAAGCAAACCGTAGCCAGGAACATTCATGTATTCCGTGGTGGAATCCGTGATCGGTGTACCGGCGTTGGTGTAGCTCTGACGGTTGGTCGCTTCGGCTTTTTTACCTTTCACGAAGGTTGCAGTCAGCGCCGTACCGTAGATGCCTGACGGATCATCCCATGCCACACCGGCTACAAATTTCATTGGCGGAACGCTGTCGATATCAACGTATTTGTCACCCGCGTAGCTGGATTTAGATTCACCCTTGGCGTAACCCAGTGCGAAGCTGGTGCTCAGACCGTCAACGCTGCTGAACCACGTACCGTAGTTGATTTTAGTGCTCAGATCGCCACCGTAGATAAACGCTTCATCGCGGTTTTCGGCCTGATAAATCGTATAAATATTGGAAGGCACGTTGGTGAACATGCCCGGGCTGCCTGCGCGGGTGTAACGGGTGTTAGCGATGAAGTTTTTGTACGTGTTGTAGAACACGGCCGTTTTAAAGGTCACGCCTTCGGTCGCTTCACCTTTCATGCCCCATTCGAAGTTGTTGCTGGTTTCGGTTTTCAGATTGGTATTACCGATCAGCGCATATTGCTGAGAACCGGCATAAGAAGAACCGAGGTTCCAGGAGCCGTAAAGCTGGCTGGCATCCGGGAACTGTGCGCCGCGACGGTATTGCAGGTAAGTCATCAGCTTAGGCGTGATGTCATACGTGAATGCCAGTGATGGCAGAACCTGCGTATCGGAGTTGGCTTTACCGTACAAAGTAGAAACCTGGCTTTCAGACACGGTGCTGTTAGACAAATCGGACAGGTCTGTCGCTTTCGTATTCTGGTACGCCACACGCACCGCAGGCACGATGCCGAAGTTATGGCCGTCAAGGTCAAACTTCATGGTGTCTTGCAGGAAACCGCCGAGAACGTAAGAACGGCTGTTGGCTTCCGGCTGCATGATGGTGGTGTAAACACTCTGGTCCGGGCTTTCGCGGAACGGACGTTCAGTGTTAGAGATGCGACCGTTGATCCCGGCACTCAGCTCGTGGCGACCCAGCGTTTTGAGCCAGCTGGTTTCCGCGCCATAGGTGCTGACGTCGTAATCGGAATAGACGTTCATCATCTCTTTGCTGGCGTTCGGCATGTACGTGTTGTCATGCGCCTGGGTGTACTGGTAATAGACTTTGGAGACCACGGCGTCAGCGAAATCGTTGAACGGTGTCCATTCGTCTTTCAGGCTTGCGCCCCAGCGGCGGGTGTTACTTTGCTGCTGTGCGGTACCCAGAATGGAGCTGCCAGCGCTGTTCCACGCGTCGTAATGGGTGTGATTGATTTTCTCGTAGTAATCGAGCGTGCCGGTGAATTTATGTTCGTCGTTTGGCTGCCAGATACCGGACGTCATGATGGCGTTAGAGTGCCAGTTCGCCGGATAAGCGTCGTGCGTCCCGCTGTTGTTGCTGGTTTCCTGACCGTCGCGGCGGCTGATCGCCACAAGGCCACGCAGGGTTTCGTCACCGGCAGCGGCAGTAATGCCGTTGTGCCATGAACGGTCTGAAGAATCATAATCAGACTGGTAACCGAAATAGGTTTCTTTGCCCGGACGCAGGTAATCGTCTGCGGTTTTTGGCAGGAAGGAAACGGCGCCGCCGATGGAAGTGTTGGCGCGTTCGGCTGACGTTGCGCCGGATTCGATATCCACCTGGCCGTAAATATACGGGTCGATGTAATCACGGCCGATGCCGGATGTGCCTAAACCAGCGCGGCTGGCGTAGCTGCGGCCGGTAGCACTTGGCTGTGGAATGCCGTCAACGTCGATGCTGACGCGGTTGCTTTCCAGACCACGAATGTTATAGCCGGTGTAACCGCTGCGGTCGAAGCCGCTTTTGCCGTTGCCGGAACCGCCACTTGAGCCGGTCGCGGTGATCAGTGGCTCATAACGCATGATGGTACCGAAATCGTTACCGCCACGTTTTTGCATTTCAGCCGCAGTGATGGTGGTTTTTGAGCCCGGCGTTTTATCCGGCAGGGTCTCGGTGACGGTCATCACTTCTTCATTGTTCTGTGCCAGATCCTTCGCACTGCGCACCACCGGTTTCTTTTTGATGGTTTCTGTAGATTGCGCTTTGTTCTGTGCCAGATCGGTGTTGTCTTTAACGGCTTCCGCTGCGTTTACGTTAAAGGTGGTGGTGAGAATCGTCCCCATGAAAATGACGTTTTTCACCAAACCCTGCTGTGTAAAGGATTTGAACATTTGTTTTTAGTCCTGCACTAATTTTTTTAAGTTCTGCTCGCATTTACTGCCTTTCGACAAATTCAGACGCGCTTGTCATCTGCTTTAATCTTCCGTGAAAAAGCCGTTGTCCTTATAAAATATGGGTTTAATTACCGTCCTTACCCATTTCAGCTTTGTGCGAATGATAATGATACTGATAATTGTTATCAACAAATTGGTAAATAAAAATGCGCTTCTTAACGAAATCTTTGCACTTCGTTCTGAAAAATGGGCTACGCCGGTCGCTTTACAAGGCACAAACCCGTCGTTAGAGTGGGGACATCAGGGAACTGTACTGTACAGTTTCGCCGCGACGGTTTTTGGCCGTGGCCGTAATAGCAACGTCAGGAGGGAAGATGAAAGTCCGCACCGAAGCCCGCAGGGAGGCGATTATCGATGCCGCAGCGCAATTGTTTCAGGAAACCGGTTACGAACGCGCGTCAATGAATGAGCTCGCCCGGCGTCTCGGCGGTTCAAAGGCCACGCTCTACAGCTATTTCCCGTCGAAAGAAGCGTTGTTGGTGGCGGTGGTGAAAGCCTATGCCACCGGGCATCTTTCCGACGCCGTCAGCGATCTGACCCAAACGTGGGCGGATGCCAATCTTGAAACCATCCTCACCCGTTTTGGTGAAAGAATGTTGCTGGTGCTGACCAATGATGTCTCCGCGCTGGCGGTGTATCGCATGGTGATCGCCGAGTCCGGGCATTCCGAAATCGGCACGTTGTTTTATGACGCCGGGCCACGGGAGAGCGTCGATATCCTGGCAAAATTCCTGGGCAGTGCGATGGAGCGAGGGCAACTGGCGCAGGCCGATGCGCATCTGCGCGCCTTACAGTTTCTGGCGCTGGTGACGGCGCAAACCAACACGCGCGTCTATCAGCGTAATCCGGCACCGCTGGAAATTGCGGAAATCCGCCAGATGGTGAGCAGCGCCGTCGATATGTTTTTGCGCGGCGCGGTGCGTTAATCCACCCGGTGCGTTCTGCTGCACAAACCGCCAACCGGCCTTCTTCACGATGGTCGGTTTTTTTTTGAAGTCGTTGCATAAAATATTACTAAGATATATCTTTCACTGAATTGAGAATCATTCACGTCCTGAGCGGGCTCGCGATGATAAGTTTCGCCACCTTGAGAGAAAAAATATGGAACACAAACGCACTGAATCTTCCGCCGCCAACCTGCCGGTGCGCGTTAAGAACGAACTGGTTTTCCGCCACATCACGGTAAAAAGCGCGGAAACGGTTTCCGGCTGTTTTAAACGCATTGTACTGAACGGCGACGAGCTGAAAGGTTTTACGTCCCGCGGTTTTGATGATCACATCAAACTGTTCTTCCCGGCAAATCCGGGCGACATGATTGTTCCGCCGACCGCCACAGAAGACGGCATTGCCTGGGGCGAAGGCCCGCGTCCGGTTAACCGTGAATACACACCGCTGCATTTTGATGCGCAAACTAACGAACTGACGCTGGATTTTTATATTCATGACGGCGGTGTGGCCAGCGAATGGGCCGACAATGCCAAACCGGGGGATAAACTGATCATTGGCGGGCCGCGCGGTTCCCTGATTATTCCGACGACCTACCGGTGGCAGCTGTATCTTTGCGATGAAACCGGTCTTCCGGCAGTAAAGCGCCGCCTGCGTGAACTGAAAGAGGCGGCTGTAAACGCAAAAATCACCGTACTGGTGAAAGTGAAGGACGTGAGCTGCATCAGTTATCTGGATGAAGCAAAAGATTTCAACGTCGAGTGGATCGTCAGCGATGAGCATAATGGCTATCGCGAAGATGATGCGGTTGTGCAGAAATTGAAAAGTCTGATGCTGCCTGAAAATGACTATTACGTCTGGGCCACCGGCGAAGGGAAATTCGTCAAAGGCCTGAGTGATTATTTCACCGAAACCCGCGGGCTGGATGCAAACTTTGTCCGCTGCGTGGCGTACTGGCACGCGAAATAATTTTCTGCGCCGGAACTGATTTACCCCTGTCAAGCGTGACGGAATATTTTCCCGCAGATAACAGAACGTATTTTCCCTGTTATCTGCGGTCTTTTATTTCAGTCGCTACGAATTAATACTTTGTTGCAACTGCCGCGCAAATCATTACGGCAGCCGCCCTGAACGCCATTATTTATTATTTCTGCCATCATTATAATTCTTATGACAAATTCTGAATCTTTATTCAAAGGAATGGTTATGAAATTAAAAAGCCTCAACGGGCGCTGGCGGGCGCTTTGTCTGTTACCTCTGCTGTTAGCCGGATATTCCTCTTTCAGTATCGCTGCTGATCCCGCAGCGCCTGCGCGGGAGGTGGTCAGGCCGGTGATGTCCTGCGCAAAACTTGCCGACGTTTCGCTGACCGACATTGGCGGCGAAGGCAGCCGGATCACGACTGCCAAAGAAATCACCGTGAACGGCGCAGCGGCCTGTGAAGTCGATGGCAATCTGCATCCTGAGATCGGTTTTCAGGTGATCCTGCCGGTTTCATCGTGGCAGCAACGCTATATGCAAATCGGTTGCGGCGGCCTTTGCGGGAATATTCAGCTGCAAATCGGCGCAGCAGCGGGTTGTACGCCCTTAAATACCAACGGTTTTGTTCTGGCCGCCACCGACATGGGCCATTCCATGAAGGAAGGTGACTTTGGTAAGGATCCTCAGAAACGCGTGGATTTCGCCTACCGCAGCCAGCATCTGACGGCGGAAGTGTCGAAAAAGCTGATCACGGCTTTCTATGGCCGCGCGCCTGCGTATTCCTATTTTAACGGCTGCTCGGACGGTGGCCGTGAAGCCCTGATGGAAGCGCAGCGCTTCCCGCATGATTTCAACGGGATTATTGCCGGTGCCGCCGCGATGAATTTCCAGTCGCAGAATGCGGTTTATCACGCCTGGCAGGCGCTTTCCAATACCGGGCCTGACGGCAAACCGGTGCTGCTGGCCGCGCGTTTGCCGCTGATCCACAACGCCGTGCTCAAACAATGCGACGCGCGGGATGGTCAGACCGATGGCCTGATTGCCGACCCGCAAAGTTGCCATTTCGACACCTCGGTTCTGGCGTGTAAAACCGATCCGGCCACGCCGCAGGGATCGTGTTTATCCACCGCAGAACTGACGGCGCTGAACCGGTTGTATGCGGGGCCTGTAGATCCGAAAACCGGCAAAAAACTGATTGTCGGCGGCCCGATGCCGGGTTCAGAACTGGCGTGGGAAGGTGTCTTTGTGCCGGAAAAAGCCAGCGACCCGATTTTCAGCCAGATGATCGCGCTGTCGTCGCTTAAATACATGAATTACGAGAAAAATCCGCCAGCGGATTTTACGTTAAAAGACGTGAAGTTCACCGAAGCGGCGTTTGACGAACTGCGCAAAATGCATCCGCTTTATGACGCGACCAACCCGGATCTGACGGCGTTTAAAGCCGCCGGTGGCAAGCTGATTATCTGGCACGGCTGGGCGGATCAGCACATTTCACCGCTCAATTCCGTGGCTTATCATCAGGCCGTCGGCAACGTCATGGGGGCGGCGAGCCGCGATCAGTTTGAGCGTCTGTATCTACTGCCGGGCGTGCATCACTGCTCCGGCGGTGAAGGCCCGAGCCTGGTGGATTTCCTCACACCTATGATGAACTGGGTGGAAAAGGGCACTGCGCCGGATAACATCACCACGTATCAGGCGGCAAAAGAGCAGAAAACGTCGTTCGGGCAACCGCTGCCGGAACGCGGTAAAAAGCCAGCAACTGAAATCCGTCTGGAGAAAATCCCGGCAGATACCGCTTCTCGCCCGGTTTTCCCGTACCCGGATTACGCAGTGTACAGCGGCAAAGGCGATGTGAATTCTGCCGCCAGCTATGTGCGCAAGCCGCTGGCGACGCAGCCTGCGGCTTATCACTGGCTGGGCGAAGATTTCTATAAGCCTTTTACTTTCATGAACTAATGCCATCATAAAAACGCTCCCCTTCGCACGTGAAGGGGAGATTGTGATCGGGGGCTTAACCCGTTATCTTTAGGGGATATCTTTACGCAATTTTAACCATGGTTCTGATGAAAAATAATCCTCTGGGCAACGACCGTCCTCCCGCCGGATCCGGCAACAAAGCAAACTGTATTGCTGCGAAAAAACACCGTCGTGAAAGAATGTTCGAAACCGGTGATATCCGCCTATTAATGCTGCATTTTCTGCAACAGCGTTCCGCCCACGGTTATGAACTGATCAAAGCCATCGAAGAGCTATCCAAAGGGGAATACACCCCGAGCGCCAGTATTATTTATCCGAACCTGACTTTTCTGGAAGATCAGGGACTGGTTCTGGCGAATCAGGAAGAAGGCGGGAAGAAGCAATATACGATCACCGCAGAAGGTGTGATATTGCTTAACCAGCAGGATGAATTACTGGCGACGGTGACTGAGCGGCTGCATTCGCTGGCGATCCTGTCAAATAACCGCAGCATTCCGGAAATGCAAAGGGCGATAAATAATATCCGTTCAGCGCTGAATTTAAGGCTGGCGAAAGGGCCGATCGAACAGGAAACGCTGTATAAAATCACCGATGCGTTAGATCGCGCAACCAAAGAAATTGAGCGCAGTTAAGGTTGAAAACGAAAAGCCCCCGGCGTCATTGCAGGGGGCTTTTTTTGTTTTATCCGCGCTGGCTTAATGGCCCCAGCGGCTTTTCAGGTAACGCACGGCTTCCTGCGTTTGCGGCTGGTTCAGGTAATTTTCCCGAAACAGAATGGTGCCGCTGATGCCCGGTAACGATTCATTCATATCGAGCTGTTTCTTAAGCTCCGGTACGCCACCGCCGGTGGTCCATTCAGGCTCATTCTTCGACGGCTCGCCCACTTTATACAGCGCAATACCGATATACAGGCGCGTGTTGTTCGGTTTCACGACATCCGCCCACCATTTCGCCAGCACGTCATAGCGGGCCGCCTTGCGGGAGAAAGGCCAGTAAAGCTGCGGCGCAATGTAATCGAGCAAACCCTGTTTCACCCAGAGACGCGTATCGGCATAGGCTTCGTCATACGCCGCCGCGCCGCGTGTGTCGGAACCGGCAGGGTCGAACGACAGATTACGCCAGACACCGGCAGGGCTGACGCCGAATTCAACGCCCGGTTTCAGCTGGCGGACGGTGCGGGAAACCTGTTCGATCAGCATCTGCGTATTGTGGCGACGCCAGTCCGCTTTTGAGCTGAATCCCTGACCGTATTTTCTGAACGTCATGCTGTCATCGAGCGCCGAGCCAGGGGTTTCGGCATAGAAATAGTCATCAAACTGCACGCCGTCGACCGGATAACGCGTAACGACTTCGGCCACGATGCTGGTGATCCAGTCACGCGCTTCAGGAATGCCGGGGTCAAGCACCAGGCGATCGCCTGCGGTGCGGATCCAGTCGCGGTGCAGCACATAAACGCTCGCCGGACTGAGTGACAATGTACGATTCAGCTCGGCAATCGTTGAAGGTTTGGTATTCACCGAAACGCGGTACGGGTTGAACCACGCATGCACTTTCATGCCGCGCTTGTGCGCTTCATCAAGCATAAATTTCAGCGGGTCATAACCCGGGTCTTCGCCAATCGTGCCGGTCAGCATATCGGACCAAGGCAAAATTTTGGATTGCCACAGCGCTGTGCCGTCCGGTTTAACCTGGAAGAATACGGTATTGATGCCGAGCGATTTCAGATTATCGAGCTTGTCGGTGAGGGACTTTTTCTGCTGACTGATACGCTGTGCGGGGCTGCTGACATTCACCGAAGACACCGGTGGCCAGTCGAGACGGGAAACCGTCGCCAGCCAGACGCCGCGCACCGGTTCTTTATTCTGCTCACCTTTAGGCGCAAGAGGTTGCTTTGCGACCGGCGGCAGCGGCGTGACCAGTGATTTCGGCGGCGCGGATGAACAACTCGCCAGTAACAGCGCCATGGCAATAAGAACGCCTGACTTTTTAGCCGGAGTTGCGAAGGGCAAAACAGGGGAAGAAGCGATGATAAACTCCGGGACTTTCATGTCGTTTTTCGAATGAAAACATTTTCGTAGTATTCGAATTAAAGTCAACCAGTCAGGCGCTTATCATCGCATCGGGCATGATCCGGATGCGGTAAAAATTCCGCTTATTCGTGCTCAGGCCACGGCGTCAGGATTTCGTAGCCATCTTTGGTCACGGCTACCATGTGTTCCCACTGTGCGGACAACGAGTGATCTTTGGTGACCACCGTCCAGCCGTCGGGCAGCACTTTATTCTGCTTTTTACCGGCGTTCAGCATCGGTTCGATAGTGAACAGCATGCCTTCCTGCAAAACCAGACCGCGGTTTTTTTCGCCATAATGCAGCACCTGCGGGTCTTCGTGATAACCCATGCCAATGCCGTGGCCGCAATACTCTTCCACGATGGAAAAACCTTCGCGTTTCGCGACGGCGGCAATGGCATAACCGACGTCACCCAGCGTGGCGCCGGGGCGGACGACTTCAATGCCGGCCATCATGGCTTCATACGTGGTATCCGTCAGACGGCGGGCAAGAATGCCCGGCTCACCGGCGTAATACATGCGGCTGGTATCGCCGTACCAGCCGTCTTTGATCAGCGCGACGTCGATGTTAACGATATCGCCTTTCTTCAGCGCTTTATCGGACGGAATGCCGTGGCAAATCACATGATTGACGGAGGTACAGGTCGTTTTCTGATAACCGTGATAGCCGATATTGGCCGGGATCGCCTGCAATTCGTTGACGATGAAATCGTGGCAGATGCGGTCCAGTTCATTGGTCGTGACGCCGGGCACAACGTAAGGCGTGATCATATGCAAAACCCGGGCGGCCAGTTTGCCTGCGATGCGGGCTTTGCTGATCCCTTCCGGCGTTTTGATCATCCGGTTATTGTTAACAAAATACGCGCTGTCTAAACCACTATTCATTACTTGCCTTCCTGTGTGTGCCGCCCACGTTTAACAGCGTACGGAAACTGTCGGTGTTCTCATCGGATTCCATGCTGCATCGCACCAGCAGCCGGGAGATTTCGCTGTGAGTCATGTCCGGATGGGTTTCCATTAACATGCCAATTTTCATCCAGTGTTCGGCCTGTGCATTGATCGAACGCGTATAAGCCAGGCTGGCGATGCGTAAGTTTTCATGCATCAGTTCTGAAATCTTGATGATGCCCATAAGTGTGCCTCAGTAGTATACGAAACATATATGTTTTATATACTAACCGGAAAAAAGCCGCAGCTCAACCTGTGCCGCTCATGACACCTTTCCGGCGTTGACGTATATTGTGGCCAGTTTTCAATTTCTTATCGTATAAAACACATCAATAAGGTTCACATGAAATCTACAAGTAAGTTACTTATTGGGCTTGTCTGTGTCATGGCACTTTCCGGTTGCGCGCGTACCGAGCCGGTATTAACGCCGCACACCACGCTGACCACGCATAATTCAGAAAATCAGATCCGCACGGCGATTATCGACGCCGGGCAGAAACGCGGCTGGATAATGACGGATGGCGCGCCGGGCGTGATTAACGGCCACCTGAATAACCGTGAACACAAAGCGGATATCCGCATCACCTATAACACCACCGGTTACACCATTAATTATGTGGTAAGTACCAACCTGCTGGCAGAGAAAGGTGAAATTCACCGCAGCTACAACCATTGGGTGAACAACCTCGATAACGATATTCAGATCCGCCTGGCGTCCAGCGCGACGAAATAAGCTGTGTCCGGGGCACGTCGTTATTCATGACTGACTGTCAGCGAAAAGGCCTCCGTTGAGAAACGGAGGTTTTTTTAATTTCAGACAGGTACCCGTTTGTTACGGGGTTTCATACAGGAGTGCCGCATCGTCTTATTGCTGATTACTGCAATGCCTTTAAAATTTGCATCGCGGCTTTTACCCGCTCAGTGTTGGGGTAATTTTTATTCGCCAGCATAACGATGCCTGCCTGTTTTTCAGGAATAAAAGCCACATAGGCACCAAATCCGCCCGTCGCTCCGGTTTTGTGAACCCATGATGCATTTACACGCGGATGCGACTGCGCACTCCGTACCTGTTGCGGGCCCAGCGCGATCTGGTTATCTGCGCCGTTTACTGCCAGCTCAGCCTGAGCTGGCCAGTCAAGCATTTCCCAGCCCAGCCCCTGATTGAGTGCGTCGGTGCGATAAAAACGCGTTTGTGCCAGATCCAAAGCTTGCCGTAACGTCTTATCTGCCACGTCCTGCGGATCCATATTCGCCTGCATCCAGCGCGACATATCTTTTATCGAAGATTTCACCCCATAGGCTTCTGCATCCAGCATACCCGGCGATACACGAACGGGCTTACCCTCACGGTAACCCCAGGCGTAAGCGCTTTTGGCAGAATCCGGCACAGTAATGAAGGTGTGGCTGAGCTTTAAAGGCGTAAATACGCGTTGTTGCATGGCTTGCTCAAAGGAAAGTCCGGTAGGTTTGACCGCTAAAAAGCCAAAAAGACCGATACTGCTGTTCGCATACTGACGCGCGGTTCCGGGTGACCATTGGGGTTGCCACTGCTGATAGAAGTGTACCAATGCCTTCTCATCTGTGACGGCATCCGGGACCTGCAACGGCAGGCCACCTGCGGTGTAAGTCGCCAGCTGAAGCAGCGTGATGTCGTGCCACTGCGGTGTGTTAAGTGCGTGCCAGTATTTGCTGGCCGGATCCGTAAGCGCAATCTCGCCTTTCGTCACGGCGACGCCACCCAAAACACCCGTGAAGGTTTTACTCACTGAGCCCAGTTCAAAGAGGGTGTCTTCTGTGACCGGACGCTTTTGTGCTTCATCAGCCATGCCCCAGGTAAAGTAGTAGGGCTTTCCTTTAACCACCACCGCGACCGCCATTCCGGGAATGCCTTGCTGCTGCATCAGAGGCTTTATCGCCTGGCTCACGGTAGTTTCCACATCCGGGGCGGCTGCGTTACTCATTGAGCACACAGAGGCCAATACCGTCGCTATCAACGTTTTAGAAATTAACTTCACTGTTTTTAACCTTATGGTTTGTTGTCCCACCTGAATTTTGCCCAGTTTGACAGATTGCAACAAACTGTTAATTTTAGGGGCTGGTAAAAGAAAAACTTACAGGTGAAATCGTGGTTCGCCCTTACATCCCTTTAAATGCCCTGAGATCATTCGAAGCCGCCGCCCGCCATCTAAGCTTTACTAATGCGGCCTCAGAGCTGCATGTCACTCATGCGGCGGTCAGCCAACAGGTGAAATCACTGGAACAGCAGCTGGGCTGCCCGTTGTTTGTGCGTGTTTCACGCGGACTGATGCTGACCCCGGAAGGCGAAAGTCTGCTGCCGGTATTAAATGATTCTTTCGATCGTATTGCTGATACGTTGGATCGTTTCTGGGCAGGGCAAGTACGGGAAAAACTTAAAGTGGGTGTGGTAGGAAGCTTTGCCATCGGCTTGCTGTTGCCGCGAATGGATGATTTCAACCACCATCACCCGCACATTGAACTGCAACTTTCCACCCACAATAATCGCGTTGATCCTGCTGCGGAAGGTCACGATTACACCATTCGCTTCGGTAGCGGTGCCTGGCACGGCACAGAGGCACAGTTTATTTGCGATGCCCCCCTGTCGCCGCTGTGTATTTCCGCGATTGCGCGCCAGTTGCAGCATCCTGCCGATGTGCACAAATTTACCCTGCTGCGCTCTTTTCGCCGTGATGAATGGAGCCACTGGTTGCAAAGCATTAATGAACATCCACCTTCTCCCGCGCAACCTGTGATGATATTTGACTCATCACTGACCATGATCGAAGCCACGCTGATGGGGACAGGCATTGCGCTCGCCCCCTGTAAGATTTTCAATCACCTTTTACAAACGGAAAAACTCATCCGCCCCTTTGCCGCTGAAATCAACCTCGGAGGCTACTGGCTGACACGGTTACAAACGCGCGCCGAAAGTCCCGCTATGAAGGCGTTCTCCAGCTGGTTAAGTGCGCAATTTAGTGCGGAATGAAATAGGAGAGCTGTGTCAGGGTGTTATTGTTGAGCACTAGAAGAAGAAGGTCGAAAAAGAAGCCTTACATTTAATTGTTTCAGTATCCGGAGGGGGTAAAATCATTGCCTGTGATAATCACCCGCAGAGTTTATGCAGGTTTTGAGCGGAGAGTTTTGAGTTTTACTCCTCAATCTGTTTATTGCAATATCTGACAATATTGCTCAAAGGTATAAACCTAAAGGGTCGCCTGATGCAGAGAACAAACCATAAAAAGATATTTATCCTTATATTCTTCTTACTCTTCGCTCAATTACTGAGCGGGTGCGTACTGACCCGGGTTTCTGAAAAATCGCATGCCAGAGAAGTCGGGAACCTGAATCTTATCGGAATGAGCATGGATGCGGCGAAAGAAAAATTAAGTAAAGAAGGGTTTGATTGCAGCGACTATCCTGAGACCAATAGGGTGCAAACCGAATCCGGCCCACGCACTTTAATACAGCTTGATTGTAGCAAACGAAGCTTAGAACTGATTTGTCCGCAAATACGCTATGCGGTACTCAATGTCGACCCCCAAAGCTTCAAAGTGGTATTGGTGGGAAAACGCATAACTGAACAAGCCTGTTTTTGATGATTAAATCCAGATGTAATTAGCGAGTAAAAGACGGGGCTGCTTGCAAAAGGGAAAATATCTCACGTTAAGCCTTTTTTTAAGCAGACATCAGTTTTCCGGAATATCTCTAAATATGGACGGTTTGAATGACGGGAACACTTAGATTTCAAGTGCAGCAAGAATGAGGGGTTCCATTTTCTCTGGGGAGGTGAATGGGGCAAAACGTTTGAGCGGTTTGCCGTCGCGACCGATCAGGAACTTAGTAAAGTTCCACTTGATCCGTCCACCCGGCACGCCGGGTAATTGGTCTTTCAGGTAACGAAATACCGGGTGCGTAGTTGCACCGTTGACTTCTACTTTCTCAAATATCGGGAAGCTCACACCATAGTTGATGTGGCAGGTCTGCGCGATTTCGTCGGCACCACCGGGTTCCTGATTACCGAACTGGTTGCAGGGGAAGCCAAGCACCACCAGACCTGAGGCGGCGAACTTCTTGTAGAGTGTTTCAAGCCCTGCGTATTGTGGTGTGAAGCCACAATGGCTGGCGGTATTCACCACCAGAACCAGTTTGCCAGCATAGTCGGCCATAGAAATGAGCTGGCCATCCAGGCGGGTGGCGGTAAGTTGATGAAAGATGGTCATGTCAGTATCCTCAGAGCAGTTTTGCAAAATCGAACCAAAACAAACAACCAACAGGCCACCTTTGACCTGCTCAAGAGCCGTTCATTTGCCGGAAACACCTGACGATCCTTTATTGTGTTGTGGCACAAATTGGCCTGAGAAGGTGTGACGCCATTAATAAACAAAAAACTAATTCCTGTTCATACCTCAATGAAAAATATGTTCAGCGTTCTTTCTCATCAATCCAGGCCATGAGATCGGCCAGCCTCTTCTCAGAAAACACGGCTATCCCGTGTTCTGTGAGTAACGAAGCTGCGACACCCATACCTGACTTACGCTGGCCGCTAAATGAACCGTCATAGATGAATTGGCTACCGCATGTTGGACTGCCGTCGGTTAACAGTGCAGCGGTACAACCTGACTCCTGAGCGGTACGTAGTGCCAGCCAGGCGGCAAGCTGATAATGCTCAGTGACGTCCTGCCCCGTAATTTCATGTATTCTGATCTGCGTCTGTATGACGTCTTTGCCATCAGTAGAAACAATCTCCGCCGGAGGACGTGGAATTGGCAATCCGGCAGCCAGTTCAGGGCAATGGATCACCAGACGCTGCTCTTTTTGCCAGCGCTGCAACTGATCGGTCATTTGTGCTTTCTCGCTTCCGTCGTAGCGCACTTTGAACCCCATCAGGCAAGCACTTACCAGTATTTTATTCATCATCGTTATCGTCTGTGAGTGCAAATGAATGCCTGGATTATAACATCTCCTCTTTTTACACTTTTCAATTTATTGAATTTCAGGAAATGTTATGGGAATAATACGGTGGTAGTGACAGAGCGGGATTTTCAATCTTTTTTGGCAACTTAAGTTAAATTAAAATCTGATAAATCTGTTTTTATAAATATAAATTTTGGCCTCAGATAATAATCACACAATACCTAAGGGAATTAAATGAAGTTACTTCAAGGCTTGCTTTTCATATTGTCCGTTGCAATAACCGGTCAGGCCAGTGCCGCCACCACCACGCTGACGGATGTGCTGGGAAATAAAATAACCTTAGAGACGCCGGTGAAAAGGGCGGTATTGGGTTTCTATTTCGAAGATTATATGGCGGTGGGGGGTGAACAGGCGTTTGATCATATTGTCGGCATTTCGCGTGAAGCCTGGCATGGCAAAGTGCCTGCGAACTGGGATATGTATATTAAACACCGTCCTTCCATTGCCGACATTCCGGATATTGGCGAAATCGACCTGCACAATGTGTCACTGGAAAAGTTAATCAGCCTGAAGCCGGATGTGGTCATTTTGGCCAGCTGGCAGTACGCGGCGCTGAAGTATGAAGTCACGCAACTTCAGAACTTGCATATTCCGGTTGTCGTGCTCGATTACAATGATCAGACGGTAGAAAATCATGTGAAATCTACGGAAATAATCGGGATATTAACCGGCCAGACTGACCGCGCCAATGAGCTGGCCCTGCTTTATAAAAATAACATCACACTGATTGAAGACAGGATCAGACAGGCAAATCTGCCTAAGCCAAAAGTCTACATTGAGTTTGGTAATAAAGGTCCGGCGGAGTATTCCTTCACCTATGGTGAAAATATGTGGGGCGTGATGCTGCGTCTTGCAGGCGGCGAAAATATAGCAGCGCCTTTTGTTAAACAGTGGGGCGAAATTAATCCTGAGCAGTTGCTGGTCGCCAGACCGGATGTCATTTTTATTTCCGGCAGGGAAAACAATAAAGTTGATACAGCACTGGAAATGGGCATCGGCGTCAATGAAGCCACAGCAAGAGCTAAACTTAACGGGTTCGCCCACCGTGACGGCTGGGGTTCATTACCGGCGATTCAGAATGGCAAACTCTACGGTGTATATCAGGGCGCATCTCGTACGCTGGTCGATTTCACAATGGTACAGTTCATCGCTAAATCTCTTTATCCAGATTTATTTAAGGATATTGATCCGGTGAAAAACTATCACGATTATTACCAAAAATACCTGCCAGTTATGCCGGTGGGCACCTTTGCGTTATCGGCCAGCGGCGGACAACACTGATCTTTGTCGTTAAAATAAGCCCGGATTATCTCCTAATGCTTGTCAGTTAAGCTTTTGACGGAAGCCGTAACGCCGGGCGTTGCGGCTTCTTTTTACCGCTCTTGGGCAGTTTCTTACCCACTGACTTGTCAGTACAAAACTCTCTGCCATCTCCGGTATCTCTGATCGGCTGCCATAGATTTACACGGAACAATGTTAGTAACGTTCGCTGATGGCACGGAATGTAAATGCTGAAGTGAATCGTCCGCGATGAGCGAGGAGCGGAAGTTAGCAATTGTTCTCACAACTGATTAAGGCATTACTAACATCACGATGTATTAATTAACGGGGTTAAGGTCAAATCCTACCGCACCCCCTTTTTTGATACATAATGTTTTCACTCTGCTACTGACTAAAGGTCATAGAAGTTAACAACCCCTTGTTAGTCAGATCATGGACTATCACTTAAGGGAATAAAGAAGGTTACAAATGACGGCCCCAAACTCCGCAAGCTATCCCATTCCTGCTGATTGGCAAAATTTCGAGAGACTCTGCATCACTTTGATGAGTGAAATTTATGGTTACAAGTTTCAGGCCTATGGCCGTAGCGGGCAGCGGCAGAACGGCGTAGATGCGCTTGGCATTCTTCCAAATGGAGATGTAATCGCAGTTCAGTGCAAAGGTAAGGATCAAGGTTATGGTAGTAGACTTAAACCAAAGGATATTCATACCGCAGTTAAAGAAACTAAGAATTTCAAGAATAGAATCGCTCACTTCTACATTCTGTCGACCTGCCCAAATGATGTCACTCTTGAAGATGAAGCCGTGCAGATTACCCAGTCGCATTTGTTTCAAGGACGCTTTCCGGTAACATAACGTGCCTCAGCAGAAGTATATGGAAAATACACAACACATTTCAAAAACACACACTTTTAAAATTTTCATTGACTGATATTTTTAATTTATTTTCGTAAAAAAATCGACGCCCTATCCGGGTTTACTTTACATAGATGAGAAAGATATAGCGCCCTTCGATTAAATTTGCCTTCAGTAAGGTCATCAATGTTTTTCCTGAATGGGTACCTAACCCGTGCAGCTATGTCAAAGTCACTAATGCTTGCATGAACTTTGGTAAGTTTAGCTATCCCATAAGTGCCATAGCCAAAGTAGCAACAGGATATATATGCTATGCAGATATCATCTGCTGTTGTTGCTTTCCTGATAAGAATGGCTAATATTTGCTCTCTTATTTTTCTTCGAATTGTTTTCTCATATCTCTTAGTTATTGTTCTAACAAACTGTTGGTCTATAGTACTTGCGCCTTGATTAATGTTTTTAAATAATCTCAGATATATAGTTCTTAAAATAGCAACTGGATCGACGCCCCTGTGTAATAGTTGCCGATGATCCTCAGCCACTCTTAATATATCAATTAAAGATAAAGATATAGATCTTTCACTTATCGAACTAAGCCTTATATAATCAATACATTTAAAATAATCTTCCATAATACTTTTAACCCTGAATTTAAAAACTATTACTGCCAATAGCAAGTATGGCGATGACAGTAAGGTAATCAAAAAGCGCTTCGCTGCCATTTCACGTCTCCTGATGAATCTGCAGCGGTGGACCAAAATTTGCCATGCATAGCATCTGCATTCACCTTTTGGAAATACAACAAAATGGTATAACTCCTTAACTCACCTTTCATTTTTATATTCAATGAGGCATGATTTTTCCTTAAGTAATTTCTCTTAATCACCCCTCGAACCTCTCCAGTACTTCTATGCTTCCCAGTGTATGATCTTATATTATTATTGTTTTCAACGTCTTTTGTTTTCTCAATAAACCCTTCAATATTATTGTTGTCACATATTAAAGTCAGTGTATAAAACGTTTTTAAATTCAAGTAAGGATTATATGCGGATTTTAGTGTTTCACATTCAATTTCAAAGACGCCCGAAAAATTTGGTGGCGGTTTAATATATTCTTTGAATATAAAAATCAATACAGCTGCAATGAGAGTAGCAACAGCACCACTTAAGATTTGATTTGTGGAAATAAAGGTTAGAGATGGCTCAAGCCATTCCCAAAATTTGATAAAAAAATTAGTGAATTTATTCATAAATTTCTTTTGACAGCATGTTTTTTATATGATGTTACATTTTTGAGAAAAAAGCAACTTCGCTGATTAAAAACTATCTCGCTGGAATTTATGAGCATCATGTTATGAATACATTCCTATCCCATAGGGAATAAAACTCTATCTATAGAATAAAAATCCAAATTTTATCTTAATAAATCAGATAAAAGACACTTATACTACAAAGGCACTTGTGTAAGATCAAATTTTTAATCCTATAAGTTATAGATTGAAGCAACAGTGACTTATAGTGCGCACACTTAAGAATCTCCGATGACGATGGTAGCGGGAGACAACTTTTGACAACTCACTCCTATTACCAACTAACTGACTTGCTCCGCGTTGAGATATTTATAGTTATGCCAGCTTTGTCCGCTCCTGGCACAAAGCAGACAAACAAATGACGCTGAAGGTCTGTTGAGAGCGAAGAGCGAAAGCTCGCAGCTGTCCTGCACGCTGATTTCATATTTACTGGCAGTTCTGATGGTTAGTTAACATGGCTCAGAGTAGTGAAGTTTCCCGCAGGTCGGACGATAATCGATGGCAATCATTCCGTTTTAAGCGTCTGCTGGTGCAAATAGAACTGTTGCGCAAAAGATAATCATGTATCACTTATTAAGAAGGGCTTTCATTCACTAAGCTTTCGTCACTATGTAATCATTAGAAACGTTACTGTCTACGATTCATTAATATCTTACTCTTCATGACATGCTCAAGGCAAAAGCAAGCAGCGCAAGGTCCGCTATGTGAAGCGGACCTTAAATCTCATCTGCCAACGTAAAAAAAAGCCGACCTAAGCAGCATCGCTTAAAATTATCCTGGTCAGCCACTACCTGCACACTTTCCCGTCGGACATCACCAGCGTCATTTCTCCCTGCCAGAACTCGGCGAGGAAGATTTCGCTGATCTGCGTCACGCCCAGTGAGGTAATTTTTTCATGCAGCCATTGTTCATCTTTCTGAATAGCGTCCAGCTCTGAGTATCTGATCCTGCCATCTTTAATCAGGATCACCGACGGCATGTCCGCGCCTTCGCAGACCGCGGTGATCTGGCCGCCCGGTTCGATTTGGGCATATTTCAGGTTCTGAAAAGAGTGAATGCCCTGCGCATGCAACTGGGACGCGACGTTCAGGATATCAATTTTGTTTTTTCGTTTTAGTATGTTTTCCATAATAAACTTCCCATCCTTGATAATAGGGATGGGATTACCAATCGCAAATGAACGAAAGATAAAAAATCTCTTGCTGACGGCATTTAGCAAAGATATCAGCATAACGCCGATAATAAGCACGATAATATACTGGTACAGCGGGATAACATCGTTGTAAATGACGCCGCCGATAATTCCACCCAGAACGAAGTTGCCGATAAAATCGACGGGTGTCATCTGAGAGAGCTGTGTTTTTCCTGAGAAATTCAGGTGTGAAATGACGATCAAAAAACCAAGGACGAATTTTGCCAGGACTAAAAGATAATATTCCATTAGGTTAACCCCCTCCACTTATAATTCATTAATATATCACAACCCATTCAGGTATTCAGTGGTTCAACTGTTCTGGCTGATAGTCGAACAATATCCGGACATGCTTTCAGTTAAATATGTTCTTACCTCTCAATAGAAGGGTTTTTTAAGTGCGCAGCGGCCCTGTTTTTGTGTAGGATCAGCACATAGAAATATTATGAGCTGGAGAATTATGGCTTCGCTGAAAGAAGTGGCCCAACGGGCCTCAGTTTCGCTGATGACGGTGTCGCGCGCCATTAACGAGCCGCAACGACTCAAGCCGGAGACGCTGGCACGGGTGCGGGAAGCTATCGATGCACTTAATTATGTGCCCGATTTCTCCGCGCGAAAAATGCGCGGCAAAAGCAGCAAAATATCCACGCTTGGCGTGCTGGCGCTGGACACGGCAACCACGCCATTCTCCGTCGAGCTTCTTCTGTCTGTTGAACTCACCGCACGCGAATTTGGCTGGAGCAGTTTTCTTGTCAGCATTACCTCGCAGGCCGACAGCGAGCGGGCGGTGAGCCAGCTCCTTTCTCAACGCCCGGATGGCATCATTTACACCACCATGGGGCTGCGTGAAGTGAAAATTCCGCCGCGCCTTATCGGTAAAAATCTTGTACTGGCCAACTGCATCAGCCCTGATCATGAACTTCCGGGTTACATCCCTGACGATTTTGGCGGGCAGTATCAGGCCATGAAATTGCTTTTGCAAAAGGGATACCGGCATCCTTTGTGCTTTTATTTACCGGAATCCATTCCCGCCGGGATCCGCCGTCGCGCTGGTGCAGAGCAGGCCTGGCGCGAAGCCGGAATGCCGGCGGCACAACTTCGCCAGTTCCATATGGAACCCGGTGATGAACATTACCGTGACATTGTGCAGATTCTGGAAAGATTTGCGCCCGACGGCAAACCTGACTTTGACGTGCTGATTTGCGGCAATGACCGCATTGCTTTTCTGGCTTATCAGGTCTTGCTGGCGAAGGGGATTCAGATCCCGCAGCAGGTTGCCGTGCTGGGATACGACAATATGGTCGGTATCGGCGATTTATTTATCCCGCCGCTGACCACCGTTCAGCTGCCTCACCGCGAAATTGGCCGCGAGGCGGTGTTGCATCTGATCGAACAGCGCCCCAATCAGGGATTGATAAAAATCGATTCCCCTGTACTGGAGCGCGAGTCTTTATAACGTCTTTTCTTTCTACAATTTCCGCATAATCAACCTGCGCTCAGCGTCCAGAAGTCACCCTGAACGAAGGTTGCTTTACCGTATGCAGCAAAAACGGAGAGGGCGCGCTGGCCGGGTTGCGGATAAATTCTGCTGCTGAACGTCGCGTCTCCCTGATTGACGAAAACTTCCACCGACGAACGGTCGATGAAAATGCGTAAATCCAGAAGCTTACCCGGAGGCAGTGCGGTGCTGCGGGCGTCTTTGATCCCGTGCATCGGGAAGTCCCTTTCCAGACAGAGTCTTTGCGCCTGTGTATCCACAAAAAAGGATACGCCTTCGCCGAGTTTTATCCCGAAGCTTTCCGCATCTGACGCGGCCAGATCCCATTGCATGATGATCTCCCCGGCCTGTGCGTCTTCCATCAGAGGGCGTACGTCGTTTCTGAGCACGCAAGGGGTGACCGGATAATGTTCACGGCGCAGCGTCCGAACTTCTTCCACCGGCATCATGCGCACTTTGCCATCACGCAGCGTCAGTTCACGGGGCAATGTCATACAGCCCGCCCAGCCTTCTGCTTTTGACGGCATCACGGATTCCCACATGTCCATCCATGCGATAACAATCCGCCGTCCGTCGGCCGCCGTAAATGACTGCGGCGCGTAGAAATCATGGCCATGATCCAGCTCGGCAAAGCCTTCCGTAATCATGAAGTCCTGGCCCGGTTTCCACGATCCGCGCAGGCATCCGCTCTGGAATAAATTCTGATAATCATAGCCTTGCGCTTTGATCCCTTGCGGAGAACACATCAGAATATGTTCATCGCCGAGCGGAAAGAAATCCGGGCATTCCCACATATAGCCGGTATGGCTGTCCGCTTTGGCCAGTACGCGATCCAGTTCCCACTGTTGCAGGCTCTTGCCTTTATAGAGCAGTACCTGCCCGCAGTCGCTTTCATCGCGCGCGCCGATCACCATCCACCAGCAACCGTTTTCACGCCAGACTTTCGGGTCACGAAAATGCATGATGTTATCCGGCGGGGCGAGCACCACACCCTGTTTGGTGAAATGAATGCCGTCCTCGCTGGTGGCCAGGCATTGCACTTCGCGGATGGCACTGTCATTGCCTTCACCATTAAGCCAGACATGGCCGGTGTAAATCAGGCTGAGTATGCCGTTGTCATCCACGGCGCTGCCGGAAAAGCAACCATCGCGGTCATCATCGTCGCCCGGCGCCAGCGCAACCGGGAGATGTTGCCAGTTCACCATGTCCTTGCTGACGGCGTGCCCCCAGTGCATTGGCCCCCAGTTTTCACTGAACGGGTGGTGCTGATAAAAAGCGTGGTACAGGCCCTGATGAAAAATCAGACCGTTCGGGTCGTTCATCCAGCCAGCCGGTGGGGCAAGGTGGAAGAGTGGGTAGAATGCATCGCCGCGTTTTTCTGCCGCATCCTGCAAAGCGTGCTCAGCACGTTCAAGTCGCTGTTTCATACGTTTTCGCCCTTTTTAAAGTCCATTGAACAGGGAGTCCGGCTCTTATCACCGGTGAGAAGGAAAGCGGAAATCAGAGTGAGGGAAAGTACCAGCGTGCCCAAAATCATGTAGGTGTCGGCGAAGCCGATCACGTCATAGCCTTTGCCCGCCAGCGGTGAAAATACACTGGCGCAGACCTGCGTAATGAACTGAAAACCCACGAGATAAAGCGTGGCAGAAAGGCGAGGGTCAAAGCGCGTGGTGATGTACTTAAACATGGCGATTAGCAGAATGGGTAATTCCACGGCGTGCAGCAGTTTCATGCACGAAATCGTGACCGCATCGGCGGCCAGTCCGGAACCAAAGACGCGCAGAGCCATAATCAGACCGCTCAGCAACAAGCCGTTTTTAGCGCCAATCTTATTGACCACAAACGGTGCAAGGAACATTCCGCCCGCTTCCAGAAATACCTGGAAGGAATTCAGGAAGCCGTACATCTCGTTGCCGTTTCTGACGTCCGGGAAAAGTGACGCGAAGTACACCGGGAATTGCTGGTCATACACGTTATAAACGCTGACGCCGGTGACAAACACAATCAGCGCCCAAAAGCGGGGCAGGCGGAACAGGTCAATGGCGTCGGACAGGTGCAAATTACCCGGTTTGCCGTACTCGAGCTGGCTTAGAGCATCGGTTTTGACTTCGCGTAATCCCCACAATAACAACAGGAAAATCAGCGCGGAACAGGAGCCCATCCAGAAATTAAGATTTGGATTGATGTTAAAGAGCATTCCGGAAAAGAACGTTGCAGCCGCCCAGCCCAGCGATCCCCACATTCTGGCTTTGCCAAACTCGAAGCCTAAAATGCGGCTGACGCGTTCGGTGTACGACTCCAGCGCCCCAATTCCGGCAAAAAAAGTGGCGCCGACATAAAGCCCGCCGGCCACCGCACCCGCTAAAATATTGGCCTGTAACAGCGGGGCAAAAATAAAGATGAAAAAGGGGCCACTGAACAGCAACAAAAAACCAATCGCCCAGAGCAGGTTTTTGCGTAACCCCAGCTTATCCTGAATAAAACCGTACAACGGCTGAGCGCACAGCGCCGTCAGGGCGATGGCAGAAAATAATAATCCGGTGTCAGCACCCCGCAGACCAATCTTCTGACTTAACCAGAGTGAGATAAGCGAGAAGGCTGATGACCAGGTGTAGAAAAAACAAAAAAGTAATCCGCTAAGCAATGTGTAAGGACTTCGGTTGCTGTTCTTCATATGTGTGTCCGTTCATTATTAGAATGTGTAGACCACATTGTTAACGTTAACTTTCAGTTTTTCACAGACGTTATAAGGCGAGTTTATGATGTTAATCACAAGTGTTAACGTTAACATAATTGAAGTGTGATCTGAACCACAATTTTTGGGGAGTGAGTTTTCAAGCCACCGGTTTTATCCCGCACAGAGGCCCGGAGAGGCCGCACAAAGCAACGCAATCAGCAGGGGCGTTGTGTCATTTCTGGCAGACCGCTAAGCCCATACTCGACCATCGCCATGTAAACGGAAAAATAGCTGAGCACCATTTGCATGAAGGTCAGATGCAACACGATCGTGTTATTGGCAGAGTCGAGCCTCAGCAGACCACCGGCCTCAGCGGCTTTCAGACATCGCTTAATGTGTGAGCGGGAAACCCCGCATTTTAGCGAAGCTTTCAGATAGTTATACTCGATTACCGCATTCTGCTGACGGATGCTTTCGATGTACAAATCCATCAGCATCATGTGCCCGGCGTCCCTGAAAATGAACTCCTTACAATCGGGGACCATATCGAATAAATAGATCTGATTGAGGATGATTTCCGAATACTTCCGAAAATAATCAGCATTGAAATTTTCCATCTTCAGGCAGCGTGAAACATCGAAATCCGGGTGCAACATGCCATAGGGGATCATCATGGTATTAATGAGCGCGCGGGTTTCATCCTGCGCTCTTGATGTCACCGTATAGTTCAGCTTTCGTTTATCCAGCGGATCCTTTTTAACTTCCATTCGCCCGCCCACACGAATAAAGAGCAGGAAAGAGTCAACGGTATTTTCACTGATTAATCCCGTTGTCTTACAAAAGTCTTTCACTTGTCGGAGAGTAGGGTTCTCTGTCGTGAAAAAATAGGTCATGACAGCGGTTCCAATAATAAATCGATTGGCTTTGAAAATAACCTTAAAATAGAGAGGTTTAGTCAGATAAAGTTTAAACATAAGTTTGTAATGTTTCTGCATGACTAACTCTATATCCTTATGCGATTTAATCTCCTCTGCACGATGAGAAATTAAATCCCTGAGTTCTTGTTTGCTCTTCATTTCGTTTCTTACTTTTCCCGATGTCATATTACAAATTAAAAAATATCGCAATTATTACTTAGCGTTAATTTAAGTCGTGTTGAAAAACAGTTTAGAATGCTATATCGCGACGGGGGTATTGCGTGTTTTTGTTAAAAGCTGAAAGGTCTGATTTGCCTCGCTAAGTATAATCCTAACACCGCATTAACGAATTTGCATAAGAGTTGATCTTATTTTGCCCGGTGATATTACTTTTTTAAGTAATGGCATTTTTATTATTTTTAAGATTTTAATTAATGGTTTCATCGGGTTATGTCGGTTTTCTAACGGGAGTTTTTTTAGAGTTATCCCCTCTGGAAAAATTAACCACAAAAATGGACAGTGACTTAACAAACGCCATGTGAGAATTTTCTTATCGCCAGGTTATTCCCGTGGGCTCAGAAGTCCGGATTAACAGGCAGAACCCTCTGGAGAGGGAATCGCCGGCACGTTTTTTAATGGAATTTATAAGGATTTATCATGGATGAGTCACGTCATCAGTCCCTGCGCCACAACATTTCTCTTGGGCAATTTTATAAAAAAAAGATTGCCGGGATACTGCGTTTCTCACTGATACCCATGACTTTTTTGGGCATCCATTCTGCCTGTGCAAATATGAGCGTCTATCCGATGGAAGTGGCGCTAAATAATCAGGGCGCGGCGCAGATTCAGACCTTATCTCAAAGCGGTGAGGCGCAGTTTATTAAAGTCAGCATTAAGAAAATTGAGCGTCCGGCGACGCCTTTTGAAAAAGAAATAGCGGTTAATGATGCGGTTTCACCGTCGCTGATTGCCACGCCGGACAAATTCGCCCTGGCTTCGGGTTCGCAGAGAATTATTCGGCTGATCTCGTTACAACCGCCGGAAAAGGAAACTGCGTGGCGTGTTTATTTCGAGGCTGTCGGTGCGCCTGATGAGCTGAAAGATAAATCCGGGCAGGATAATAAAATATCCAATCAGGTCGGCATTAATTTAGTCTGGGGCGTGCTTGTTCATATTCCGCCAAAAACACGGGTATTATCTTTGCGTCAGTTAACGGGCAGCGAAGTAAAAAATAATGGCACAGTGCGCATTGTTATCCGTGAGGTGGGGATCTGCCCGCAAGGAAAAATGAGCGGCAGTTGTCAGTGGAAAAAAGAACATGCCACGGTATACCCGGATGAAACCCTGACATTTAAATCGTGGTCGCCTGCGCAATTAAATTCAGCACATGAAATAAGAATTAAATATGTTGATCAGAATTCGAAAAGCCTGAATGAGTACGCTATCGAAAACACAGTCAGCATGTTCTAAGGGAATAACAACCTGTTTGTTATGAGACGGTTCATTACCGACGAGACGGTCATTAAAGACCATTACATGGATTTTCATGGAGCTACAAATGCAAAAATTAATTAAACCACTTTTCATCGCAACAGTATTAACGGCTGCATTTAATGCACAGGCTGTGCAGAAAGATATTACTGTGAATGCCAACGTCGATGCCACAGTGGATATGACGCAGGCGGACGGTACCGCATTACCTGGCACGATTAATATGCAATATATCCCGGGCCGTGGTCTGTCTACCTATTCACTGGACACCAGGATCTGGTCTAACTCTTCTACCGCAAGCATTAACGTTGCGCTGGTCAGTGCTGCGCAGTTAAACGAAGCGGTCAGCGGCACTGCGGTACCGCTGAAAGTGACGCTGGGTGCAGATCTTAAACCGATCACCACGACCTCAACGACCCTGACTTATGCCTCATTATTCCCGGCGGGTACGACGAACGGTTCTTCAGTATTGCCTTTGAAAATCTCGCCGGCAACCGTTGCACCTCTGGCGACCGGCACTTATTCCGGCGTTGTCAGCCTGCTGATCACACAGGCGACATCAAGCTGATTTGCCTGAGTTGACTGATCGATTATTTCGGGGGGCAGTCTGCCCCCTTATTATTCTTTTCAGCAGGACGCTGTAATGAAGGTCAATATTCGCGTTGTATTAATAGCCTCTTTCATTACCCTGATCCCCTCTCTTTCTGTCCGCGCAGTGACACAGGTCCCGCCGGGTTTTGAATCGCTGGTGACCGGGCAGACTCTGTGGGTCAATCTTTCTGTCTACGGACAATCGCTCGGGCTTTTTGAAGCCACCGTTTCCCTGGACACCGTGACATTCCTGAAGCCTGAAGATGTCGCCCGTGCGGTTATGCAGCACTATCAGAAGAACCCGCAGCAGGAAAAGCGCTTAGACGGCCTGATCCGTCAGCCTCTGGCGCGCAACGGCAATCTGGCTTGCAGCAGTAACGGCGGGGTGGCCGGATGTGACTATCTGGATACAGATTCTGTCGCCGTTATCTATGACGAGAATAATGCCAAAGTCGCGCTGTTCCTCGGCCCGGAATTTATTCCGCTTTCCGCAGGCAATGCCTCGCCCTATTACGAACAGACCGCCGAAACCGAAGCGGCATTTATTCATCAGCAAAATATCAACTTCGTGACTAACAGCGGCGACCAGACGTTATCCCTGCAAGGCGCGGGTGCACTGGGTTTGACGCAAAACAGCTATGCCGGTGTTGACTGGGATTACCTTGCGCAGAAATACCGTCAGCAAAATCATCAGGAAGTTCGTTTTAATAACGCCTTTCTGCGTCGTGACCTGGGCAAACGCTACTACGTTCAGGCCGGGCGCATGGATTCGCGGGACATTTTCAGCAACGCTGGCGGAAACATCACACTAAGCCAGTTACCGCTCAGCACCATCGAAGGTGCGCGCGTAGGTTCCACACTGGCCTGGGTGAACAGTACTCAGGCCGCACAGGGCACGCCGGTGACAGTATTCATTACCCGCCCGTCGCGCATTGATGCCTATCGTGATCAGCAATTGCTGGGCACTTTTTACCTGAATGCGGGCACGCAAAACCTCGATACCACGGCTTTCCCTAACGGCAGCTACACCGTGACGCTGCGTGTGTATGAAGACAATCAGTTGTCGCGCACTGAACAGGTGCCTTTCAGCCGGACAGGCAGTTCCACCAGTCAAAACGTTGAGTGGTTTGTACAGGGTGGCGCTATTCCCGGACGGGAGGGGCAAAGTAACGGCGCGGGATCGCAAAATGGCGCCGATCGCCGCGTAGTTCAGGCGGGGATCAAAGTCCCGCTGAACCTGGAGACCGCGCTGACCGGCGGTGTCGCGATGACGAACCGTAACCATTTTGTCGAAAGCGCCCTCGACTGGAGCCATGGATTCGACAACGCACTTCTCGACGGCATTCTTGCCACCCGCTTCAGCTATCTGAAAGGCAGTGAAGGCTCACGCGGCAATATTCAGCAGATTTCGTATAACGACGGTTTCTCTCTCAGTTTCTACCGCAGTGCGCTGTTTGCGCAGGATTGCTACAGCAACAATGGCGGGCAATATGGTTTCAGCGGTTGCTACCAGAGCAGCAGCCTGATGTTCAGCGTGCCGGTTAACAGCTGGTATGTGAACGCCGGTTACAGTGCCAGTGAGAATGAAGGCCGCAATGTTATCCCGGCGTTTCGCGATGAAAACGACGTCGTGCCGGTGTGGACCCGCCGCAATATTTACAGCAAAACGAAAACCACGACATGGCAGGCCGGGCTCGGGCGCGGATTCAGTTTCAACGGAATCAACATCAACACCAGCGGCAACCTTTTTACACGAACTAACAGTACCGGTATGAAACGTGATAACGGGGGATTCTTGTCCGTTTCGCTTTCGCGCGTCAGCACGCCGACGATTGATGCGCGCTCGAACTACAGCTCGCTGGGCATGACGTATCAGTCAGATCGCAGCAATAAAAATCAGCTCGGCTACAACGTGGCGCAGAACTGGTATTTCGATGCGCAGAACCAGCAGGAAATCGGTGTGAATCTCAACGGCAATCAGGAGAACACCCTGAATGCCTCGGTTTACGGTAAAGCCGGCGGCGAATACGGCAACGGCAGCCTGGCGGTAAGTTCGGCGTCATCCGGTTCGTCCGGCCAGCGTTTCAGCAGCAGTGGCAGCTATAACTCCTCACTGGCCGTGGCACGATCGGGCCTGTACTGGGGAAAATGGGGCAACGGTTTACCGGGGGCTGCGGTGGGGCTGAACGTCGAGAGTACGGATGACAGCCGTGATACCCGTGTGGATGTCTCGGTTGACGGAGCAGGCAGTGCCAGCCTGCACGGCACCGGCCGCACGTTATTCAGCGTTCCGGCTTACACGCAAAGCCATATCAGCATTAATGATTCCATCGAATCAACTGCCGGTATGCGCAGTGAAATTACTCAGGGTGCCGGACGCCGCGCGCTGTTTATCCCGCCGGGCCGGATGCTGGTTGGCAAGGTGAATATCGTTTCGCGTTACACCTATCTCGGCAGATTGATGATCAATCAGCAAACGCCGCTTGAAGGCGCAATTCCGCTCAATGTTGTCAGCTGGTCAGGTTTAGGGCAGGGAGGATTTACTGCTGAAACCGATCACCGCATGAAAGATTTATACATGGCGCGCGGGATGCAGATGTATCGCTGTGAAATGAAGGTAAAAAGCACGCACGACGTCGTGCGCTACGTCGGAGATACCGGTTGCGAAACGATCAGCCTTGCATCAGTGCCGCAGAACGTTCAGCAGCAGGCAAAAATGCTGATCGCCACGCGGCGTGCTGACGATGTCCCTCTGGCACGTGAGCAGTCTTTCCGGCAGGAACAACAATAAGGATTTTGTATGCAACTCAGATTTATCGCGGGGCTGGCGCTGGTCGGGTGGATGACAGGCGTTCAGGTGCAGGCGGCAACGCTTACGCCATCGGGACGTAACACCAGCGTGGCGGTCACGTTCGACCGGATGTCTGTGCCAGCGCAGTTGCCGATCTGGACGAACGAAAACGGGGGATATGACACGAATGACGCGCCGAAATGGGGACGAAATACGCTGGTTTGTCAGTCACGCACCAGCAATCAGTATGGTGCCTGCCCGACATTCCCCGTCTGGCTCGAAGCTACGCCTGCTCCCTATCCTGTGCCGGTCACTTTCACCGAAAGCACCACAAAACAGACGCTTGTGCTGAATATCTATCTCACCAAACGCAGATCGTTGAATAACGTGGTGGTGGCCTCCAACCTGGTGCCGCTGAATGCGTTCGGTGGGGCGGTGACGCCGCGTGGTGACGGGACGGACTATTCTGCTTATCTGCCGTCGGCTGAATTAAGTAAATTTCCGTCGGCCGGAACCTGGAGTGCGACCCTGAAAATGTCGCTGATGCAGTGGCCAGCAACCTGCACGGGTAACTCCCAGAATGTCAGCGTCGGTTGTACCAATGCGACAAAGTTAGCCGACTGGATTGCTACTCTGGCGTTTAACGTCACGGATTACGGCAACCAGCAGATCTACCTGCCTGAGTTTGGTAATGCGGCCGCCAATGTGGATTTGGGACTGAAAATATTTCCCGGCGGGCGCGGCACAACGAATGTAACGGGCAGCCGCTCACTGGATATGTGCCTGTATGATGGCAATAATTCGGACAGCAACCGGGTGAGTTTAATCTTTCAGGATGAAGGCTCCGCCGCGCCCTCCCGCGCCACCGGGTTGTTCTCGGTATATCGCAAGGGCGGGGATAAAAATCTGGCACAAGATCGTCTGGATTATTCCGTTGAAGTGGTTAACCCGCTGACCAAAGGGCGGCAGGTGGTACAAAACGGCAGTGAGATCGTCTGGAGCGGGACGAATAAAGGGATATTGCGACGCGTCGTCTTACCGGGCCAGAGAAATTCTGTGTTATGTGTTCCCGCTCCCATGGAATTAGTCACCCCGTCTTTCACCTTATCGTCGAAAACAGCGGGGCGCTATAGCGGAACGCTCAGAATTATTTATACCCCGACGACGCAATAATACATTTCAGACAAAATGAGCCACTCAGTAAAATGGGCGGCTTATCAGTTGAGAATAAAAGATTGATACAAATGAAGTGTGTTTTTTAAATTGAGCTTCTTCACCAAATTAGCCTGGTAGCTGTAGAGCGCTTTCGGTTTTTTACGGGTCACTCTTGCCACGCCGTCTATTGAACCTTTTGTAAATAAACAACGTAAGAAGATTATCTCATTTTCATTTAACTCATTTTGGGCATGAATGGCAAAAGGCCTGGGGGTCTTTGTTTCATTTTTAATGATTCTGTTTATTAAGCTCAGGATGATTGCGGGAGGCAGTTTCTTATCTACAAAAAAGTCTACATGCATACTGTTTTTGTTGAAATTAAAGGGTTTTTTGTTTTTGTCAGAAAAAAGGATTAACTTCACGCCGAACTTTCTCTTCAGCTCCGCCAGGCGTTCTGCGCAGGTGAGTGCGGTAAGAAAGTGCGCGGGAAAGTCGAAAATAACAAATAATGGAGGCTGGAAGAACATTTCGGTTTGGGAGAGAATGTTATCAATGTCCCGTATATCACTGCAACAATGAATGTTTAATTCGTTTATCAGTGATGCTAATCCCTGCTGATGAAAAGCAGACTGGTCTATATAAATAACATTCATCTTTTATAATTCCTTTTATGATTTCATGTTTCATAATATCTCCGGAACGGATGAAGTTGAATGTCCATTTTTGGTGTTATTACTGCATGCGCTTTTGTTTTTCGCGATTTATCTGAAGGTCATTGTATTTAAAATGACAATTCATATTTGAGTTGAAAGCAGAAGCCGCCCTCAGACGGCTTTTACAAAGAATGCATGACCCTTTGAATTTAAAAATGCATTCGGATTACTGGCTCATCGCATCTTTTTTCATGGCATCTTTCGACATGCTGTCTTTCTTCATTGCGTCTTTGGACATTTTGTCTTTCGACATACAGTCTTTGCCCATGCTGTCTTTCGCCATCGAGTCTTTGCTCATGCTGTCCTTTTTCATGCAGTCTTTGGACATATGGCTCATGCTGTCTTTTTTCATCATCGCGTCAGCGGCGTAGGTGGTGCTCACTGCGCCCATCATCAGACAGGCAGACATCATCATTACGGTTAACTTTTTCATGGGGTATTCCTTTTCTCTGTTGGGTTTTATTGAGATCGTCGTCGTGTGTTCTAACTTCCACCAAACCAGTTGTAGCCCTGATCTTCCCAGTAGCCACCGGTGAATTTATTTGTAATTTCAATCAATTCGATGTGTTTGGGGTTCTTGTAACCGAGCTTGGTCGGCATCCTGAGCTTCATCGGGAAACCGTATTTGCGCGGTAAAATCTGTCCGTCATAGGTCAGCGCCAGCAACGTCTGCGGATGCAGCGCTGTCGCCATATCAATGCTGGTGTAATACTCGTCGGCACATTTGAAACTGACGTATTCCGCGGTGAGGTCGGCACCAATCAGCCGTAAAAAATCACCAAACGGCACGCCGCCCCATTTGCCAATTGCGCTCCAGCCTTCCACGCAGATATGCCGCGTCACCTGGCTGACCTGCGCCATTTTGTAGAGGGTTGGCAACGACCATTCACGTTTATCCAGCGCCAGCCCGGCGATTTTCAGGCGATAGGTCAGGCCGTCAACTTCCGGGGCATCGTCTTCGGCGTAAAACGCATTAAACGGAAACGGGCGGGTGATCATGGATTCGGCATACACCGGCGCAAGGCGCGTTGAGCCAAACAGCCAGCCCTGAACGCGGTCGTTGAAGCCGGAAATTTTCCCCAGTGCGGTTTCCACGCTAGCGTTATCGCTGATGTCGCAGCCGGTCAGCATGGCAATGCCGCCGAGCGTCAGCCCACGTTGCAAAAACAGTCGGCGCGAGGGCGCGTCGAGTTCGCGGATAATCTGTTTTTTAGCTTCCTGCACAATCGCTTCACTGTCCGACGTGCTGAAAATCTGAACGATGCTTTTTTTGATGATGTTCTTCATATTCAGCCCTTAACGTCCGCGGATCATCGCGATCAGCGTTTTTGGCACCAGCGCCACCATGATTAAATGCAGCACGACAAACCCGACTAACGACGCCATCGCTAAAAAGTGGACGTAGCGCGCGGTGTCGTAACCGCCCATCAGTTCGCGCAGTAACGGAAACTGTACCGATTTCCACACCACCAGACCGGAAAGCACCAGCACGATGCCGTCGAACATCACGAACACATACGCCGCGCGCTGCACCATGTTGTAGTGGCGTAAATCGTTGTGTTGCAGCTTGCCGCGCAGGGCCGCACGCAAATCGTTGAAAATGCCGCGCGGGGTCAGCGGCCAGAATTTTCGTTTCATCCGGCCGGTCAGAATGTTCATCAGCAGATAGAACAGACCGTTAAAACCGAACAGCCACATCCCGGCGAAATGCCACTGGATTGCGCCGCCCAGCCAGCCGCCAAGGGTGACGGTGGAAGGGAAATCAAAATCAAACAGCGGCGACGCGTTGTAAATCTGCCAGCCGCTGGTCACCATAATCAGCACCGCCAGCGCATTCAGCCAGTGCGCAAGACGCAGCCATAAAGGATGAACGGTGGCCGGTTTTTGCCCCGCGACCTGAGGGATTTCTGTGTGAATTGTCATGATGCGTTTCCGCCATCTGCCCGGTTATGTAGCGAGTATTGAGCGGATTTGTTCCCCGAGACCTCACGCAAAGTTAAATAAAATGTGATAACTCAAGGGTCATTGCTTGTGTAGACTCAAACGATATGAGGACGCCACGCGGTGGGATAACAAAATGGATAAAACGAAAAAAATCCTGATCGTTGAAGACGACGGGGATATTGCGGAACTGCTGAGCCTGCATCTGCGTGACGAAGGTTATGAAATTACACATGCGGCGGACGGCAATCTCGGCGTCGCTCATCTGGAAAAAGGCGGCTGGGATGCGCTGATCCTGGATCTGATGTTGCCCGGTGTGGACGGTCTGGAAATCTGCCGCCGCGCGCGCAACATGACGCGCTACACGCCCATCATTATTATCAGCGCCCGTTCCAGCGAAGTGCATCGCGTGCTCGGGCTGGAACTGGGAGCCGATGATTATCTGGCAAAACCGTTCTCCATGCTGGAACTGGTGGCGCGGGTGAAAGCGCTGTTCCGCCGTCAGGAAGCGATGAGCCGCAACCTGAAAATGGATGCCGGAACGCTGAGTTTTGCCGGGCTGGTTATCGACCCGATTGCGCGCGAAGTGATGCTCAATCATCAGCCGGTAGAACTGACGCCGCGTGAGTTTGATTTGCTGTACTTTTTTGCCAAAAACCCCGGCAAAGTGTTCTCACGCCTGAGCCTGTTAAATCAGGTCTGGGGCTACGAGCACGAAGGGTATGAACATACGGTGAACACCCATATCAACCGGCTGCGCATCAAGATAGAAGCCAATCCGGCCGAGCCGAAACGCATTCTGACCGTCTGGGGAAAAGGCTATAAATTCGTGTCTTCGGCTGAAGATGCGCAAGGGTAAATCATGAAAAATCTCACGCTGGCGCAAAGACTGACTCTGGTGTTTACGGTGCTGCTGATCGCCTGCTGCGCGCTTTCCGGCTATATGCAGGTGCGCTCGGGCAATCAGTACAGCCAGTCGGTGATCCAGCGGCTGTCCGCGAATCTGGCGACGCAGATTGCGGCCAATAATCCGCTGCTCAGTCAGGGTGACTGGGATCCAAAAGCCGTGCATTCGCTGTTTGATCAGCTGATGGCGGTGAACCCGAGTGTGGAAGTGTATCTGCTGGATAAAGACGGCAAGATAGTGGGCAACGCGGCACCGGCAGGGCGTCTGAAAACCGATAAAGTCGATCTGACGCCGGTTAACGCGCTGCTTGAGGGCGCGAATATGCCGGTTTACGGCGACAATCCGCGTGATCCGCAAAACCGTCAGGTGTTTTCGGCGGCACCGCTCAAAGAACACGGTGTGACCAAAGGTTACGTGTATATCGTGCTGCTCGGCGATGAATACACCGCGCTGACCAGCGATGCGCAATACCAGTCTTCCATTGCACTGGCGCTGCGTTCCATGGGGCTGGTGGCGCTGTTTGGTTTACTGGCGGGTGCGCTGGCGTTTCGCTGGGTGACGCGTCCGGTGCGTAAACTGACGCAGCAGATTGCGCAGCTCGACAGCGGCGGAATGGACGCCATTCAGGCGCTGGCAAAAAGTCCGACGCCCGCCGGTGCGCCGCGCGATGAAGTCTCGCAGCTGCAACAGGCGTTTGTCGCGCTGGCAAAACGCATCGACCAGCAGTGGCAAAGCCTGATGGTGCAGGATCAGCAGCGCCGTGAATTTATCGCCAATATTTCCCACGATTTGCGCACGCCGCTGACCTCACTGCACGGTTATCTCGAAACGCTGTCGGTGAAATCCGATCATCTGAGCAACGAAGACCGGCAGCGGTATCTGAATATTGCGCTGACGCAAAGTAAAAAAGTCGGGCGGCTGGCGCAGGAATTATTTGAACTGGCGCGCCTGGAATATGGCGTGGTGAAACCGCAGAAAGAGCCGTTTTCCCTGAGCGAACTGGTGCAGGACGTCTTCCAGAAATTTGAGCTGGCGACCGAAACGCGCGGGCAGAAATTGCTGGCAGATATCACGCCGGGTATTCCGCTGGTGAATGCCGATCTGGGCATGATTGAACGCGTGCTGACGAACCTGCTGGATAATGCCATCCGCCACACGCCGGAAGGCGGCGTTATTGAGATTAAACTGTGGAAAAACGGCGAACAGGTTATGGTACAGCTCAAAGACACCGGGCCAGGCATTGCCCCGGAGCTGAAAGACAGCCTGTTTGTGAGGCCGTCAATTCTCAGCACCAATAAACACCGCGCGGGCGGGCTGGGGCTGATGATTGTGCGCCGTATTTTGCAGCTTCACGGCGGGGATATCCGGCTGGTTGAGCAACAAAAGCAGGGCGCGTGTTTTCAATTCTCCGTTCCGCTCTAAACTCCCTTCTTTTTAATTTGCGTTACGCTGTGACCGGCGTAACGCAAATATCCTGTTTTATTGTCACAAAGTTATTATTATGTATTCCTAAGTGTTAAATAATAATTTAATTTTATAACGTAAACCAAAAAGGTTTAGTCTGTATATTTAAACGGTACTTTTTGATTTATATTCAGGCCGATATATTAACCACGACGAATAAATACTTTCTCATTATTACGTGGAATATATTATGTCTAAGAAAGAAACCCACCCTCAAAATAATAAAGTGCACGATCTGCGCTCCGCTATTGAATTCCTTGAAAGCCTGCCAGGCGAAATGGTCAGCACCGATGTGGAAGTCGATCCGCATGCGGAATTGTCCGGCGTTTACCGTTATGTTGGTGCCGGTGGAACCTGCGAACGTCCGACCCGCAAAGGCCCCGCGATGATGTTTAACAACATCAAAGGTTTTCCGGGCGTCCGTGTCGTGACCGGCCTGATGTCGACCCGCGAACGCGTCGGCCATCTGCTGGACTGCGCGCCGGAAAAACTCGGTTTTCTGCTGAAAGACTCCGTGAAAAATGCCATCGCACCCGTTGTTATCGACCGCGGCACTGCGCAATGTCAGGAAGTCACGTATCTGGCCGATGACCCGAACTTTGACCTGCGTACCTTGCTGCCCGCGCCGACCAACACCGAAGAAGATGCCGGTCCGTATTTCACCATGGGCATGTGCTACGCGTCTGATCCGGAAACCAAAGAGTCCGATGTGACCATTCACCGCCTGTGCATCCAGAGCCGTGACGAACTGTCGATGTGGCTGACACCGGGCCGTCATATCGACGCATTCCGTGAAAAAGCGGAACGTGCGGGCAAACCGCTGCCAATTTCTATCAGCATCGGCGTGGATCCGGCCATTGAAATTGCGGCCTGTTTCGAGCCACCGACCACGCCGCTCGGCTTCAACGAACTGAGCATTGCCGGTGCCTTGCGCGGTAAAGCAGTTGAACTGACACACTGCGTCTCCATCGACGAAAAAGCCATTGCCCACGCTGAAATTGTGATCGAAGGTGAACTGCTGCCAAACGTGCGCGTCCGTGAAGATCAGAACACCAATACCGGCAAAGCGATGCCTGAATTCCCGGGTTATACCGGCGAAGCGAAAGCGGCGCTGCCGGTGATTAAAGTGAAAGCGGTCACTCACCGTAAAAACCCAATCCTGCAAACCACATTAGGCCCAAGCGGCGAACATGTCAGCATGGCCGGCATTCCGACCGAAGCCAGTATTCTGGACATGATTGACCGCGCCATGCCGGGCCGCGTGCTGAATGTGAATGCACACACCTCCGGCGGCGGTAAGTTGCTGGCGGTACTGCAATTTAAGAAAGCTTCTCCGGTTGACGAAGGCCGTCAGAGACAAGCCGCGCTGCTGGCGTTTGCCGCTTTCTCCGAGCTGAAACACGTCATTCTGGTCGATGAAGATGTGGATATTTTCGACACCGACGACGTTCTGTGGGCGATGCAAACCCGCTTCCAGGGCGACGTGGATATCGCCACCATTCCCGGCGTGCGCTGCCATCCGCTTGATCCGTCGCAGAACCCGGCATACAGCCCGAGCATTTTGCAGGAAGGGATGTCTTGCAAAACGATCTTCGACTGCACCGTTCCTTTCCACCTGAAAGCGCATTTCGAACGTTCTAAATTTAAAGAAGTCGATGTGAAGAAATTCTTACCCGATTTTAAATAATACGAACGTTAGCATTAATTAAGGATTTGACATGAGTAAACGGCGCATAATTGTGGGGATCAGCGGTGCTTCAGGATTTCAATATGGTATGAAAGCGCTGGAAATATTGCGTGATATGGATATTGATGTGCATCTTATTATCAGTAAAGGTGCCGAAATGACGCGGAGCATGGAAACGGATATTGAAAGAGAAGATGTCACCTGTCTGGCCGACGCAGTTCACTCCATTAATAATCTGGGGGCTTCTGTTTCCAGTGGTTCATATAAAACCATCGGAATGATTATTGCGCCGTGCTCAATGAATACTCTGGGATCTATCGCTCACGGTTTAACCAGTAATTTACTCACCCGCGCGGCGGATGTCGTGTTAAAAGAGCGGCGCAGGTTGGTGCTGATGGTGAGGGAAACACCGCTGAATCTTTCGCATCTGAAGAATATGCAATCGGTGACAGAAATGGGCGGAATTATCTTTCCGCCGGTTCCGGCTCTTTATCACAAACCTGAAAGCGTGGATGACATTATTCACCACAGCGTGGCGCGCGCCCTTGATTTATTTGATCTGGACGTCGCGAATATCAAACGCTGGGGCGAAAACTGAGTGATAAATTCTTTGTGACAACGATAAAAAACAGCCTCTAAATTTGCGGAGTAGAAATGTTAATTGGACCTATTGTTAACAGCGGCGCCATTATCCTCGGCGGCCTGTTAGGGGGCTTTCTTGGCGTAAAAATGCCAGAGCGGTTAAGAACCTCGCTGCCCCAGACCTTTGGTTTATGCTCGATGGCGCTCGGCGTCGTGCTGCTGGTGAAAATGCACAGTATGCCGGTGGTAATCCTGTCGGTGATCCTCGGCGCGGCCATCGGGGAACTGTTTTATCTGGAACGTTACATTGCGCGTCTGGGCAATATGGCGCGCGGGATCGCCTCGCGTTTTGCCCCTGATACCGGCATGGATCAGAGCGTGTTCACCGAAAAATTCGTCGCGATTATTGTCCTGTTCTGCGCCAGCGGCACCGGTATTATCGGCGCAATGACCGAAGGGATGACGCATGATCCGAATATCCTGTTCGTTAAAGCGATTATGGATCTGTTCACGGCGGCTATTTTCGCCACGGTGCTGGGTTATGCGGTGGCGCTGATTTTCATTCCGCAGTGGATTGTGCAATTTCTTATCGCGTCGGCGGCGGTGTTCATTCTTCCGCTGACCAATGCGCAAATGATGGGGGATTTCACGGCAGCAGGGGGCTTTATTATGCTCGCCGCCGGTTTCCGTATCAGCGGAATCAAATCCATCGCAGTAGGAAATTTATTACCGGCGTTAATTCTGGTGATGCCCATCTCACATTACTGGAGCCTCTTTATTCACTGATGAATATCAGCCAAAGCCACTTCATTGCGAAGTGGCTTTTTGTATACTGAGCGTGCCACCGCCGCAATGAAGAGAAGGGAATGATGGATCTGAAAAGAATGCGTTACTTCTGCACCATCGCTGAACAGGGTTCAATCAGCAAAGCTGCGAAAGTGCTGAATATCGCACAGCCTCCGCTTGGAAAACGTCTGCACGAACTCGAAGAAGAAATCGGTTCGCCCCTGTTTATCCGCACCACCAAACAGATGGTTCTCACCGAAGCCGGACGTTTTCTTTACCGCAAATCCAGTGAAATCCTCAGCCAGGTCAACAGCGTCACGCGGCAGGCGGTGGATATCGCGTCGCAAAAAAAACGCACCGTGCGTATCGGCGTTTCCTATCTTTATCTGCGCTATTTCAATACGGTATTTCTCGAGCTGTACCGCAAAAACCCGGACTGGGATCCGAACCTTCTGGTATCTGAATCCACCTATCTGGAAGAACTGGTGATGAACAAAGCGCTGGATATGGCGATGATTCAGACGCCCGCCGATATCCGTTCTTTCTATGTCCGTGAATTTGAGCCGATCAAACTGGTCGCGGTTGTCTCAACTGAACTGGCCGAAAACCTGCCCGACCGCACGCTGACTTTCGCTGATTTATCCGGCTTCCCGCTGATTATGCTGCACCGGATGGGCGGCGAGGGCACCTATGAAGTGCTGCTCAACCGTTTGTATGAAGAAGTGAAAGATGTGAACGTGATTATGAAAGTGTCCGAGCCGCGGCTGGTGATCGAAATGTTTCGCGACGGCCTTGCGGGTGCTGCGCTGATGCCGGAATCGGAAGTCGGCGAGAGCAAACATTTCCGCGCGTTTAAAATCGAACAAAAAGAGAAGCTTTTCCGCCCGGCGATCATCACGCTGCATACTGAAAAAGACTCGTTTTTGCCGGGAGAGTGATTTTTGTCATGAGCAGGCGAGGTGAACTATAATCAGCTTTCTCATGCTGACTGGACGACCAGAGACTCAGCTTAATTTTTCGGGGACGACCCTGACTGTTATTCCTGAGGATGTTTTATGGCCTGGCTTTATCTGTTTTTAGCCGGAATTTTCGAAGTTGTCTGGTCGACCGCAATGAAAGAATCCCACGGATTCACCCGCCTCATTCCCAGCCTGATCACGGCATTTTTCATGCTGCTCAGCGTAGTATTACTGGCGATCGCCATGAAAACCCTGCCGCTCGGCACGTCGTACACCGTCTGGGTCGGCATCGGGGCTATCGGCGCATTTATTCTGGGTGTCACGATGTTCGGCGAAAGCCTTAATCCGCTACGTGTGATCGCAGTTTTACTGATTTTCGCGGGGGTTATTCTGCTGAAGGTGGCAACGAAAGAGTGACGGGGTAAAACTCCAGATCCCGCAAAGCCGCTCTGTAACGGGAGCGGCTTTTGTTCTTAAAATGCAGACTTAATCAAATCATTTGTACAATACAGCGGTGCCATGAATGCGGTTCTGACCACCGGCTTCGATAATTTTATAAGAGGTTGCACCGGCGGCAGCGGCTTTAGCGGCGAAGGTGGATTCCAGACCATCCAGTGTGTTGTCGGAGGCAGTAATAGTGCCGATTTGTGAGGCGAAACTACCAAAAGAAACAGTGGCGAGTGTTGCTGCGATAACGAAAGTTTTGATGGTTTTCATGATGTCATTCCTTCTCAGTGTTTGTTGGGTGAAGGCGGCTGCCTCCGATGAGAAGAAGAATAGCGCCGCGGGATCCGGATGAATAGCGGACTTATTTGCTTGTAATGATCAAAATGTTTGAATAATTCAGCGGGTATGCAATTTTCTCTTTCCGGAGGAGTCTCTTTCAGTCCGTCCGCCATTTGCCGTTATCACATGTCGTGTTCTGGCAAACTTTTATAAAAACCACGGACGTATATAAATGAGCCGGGAAACGCAGTTCCCCAGGGGAGGTCATTCATGGCGACGGAATATTATCTGCGCAGGCGGCTCGAAGTGATGATGGCTGATCCCCGGAACTGGGATTACAGCTATTCATCAGGCGGTTGCGCCCTCAGTAAAACATCAGCGACTGTATTTCTCGCTGGCTACCCGGCTTAACCGGTGGGACAGATTGCAGTTTTTGCTGATGAATACGGATAACGCGGATGCGGCGTTACTGCGTCAGATGCTGGCGCAATAAATAACAGATGCCCCGTTTCCGGGGCATTTTTTTAAAACCTTTCGCCCTCCAGCGAGGCATCACACAGCGCGTACACCTCGCCCCAGCCTGCGCCGGTGGTCAGTAGCTGGCGGATGTGCAGGGCAACGTCGGCGCGGCGGACGCGGCCATGCGCTTCGGTTTCGATAAGGTGCGCTTTGCCGGTGGCTTCGCCGTTCATCAGGCCGCCCGGACGCAGAATACACCACGCCAGCGTGCTGGTTTGCAGCCAGCTTTCAGCCAGTGATTTCTCACGAACCGCCTGCCCGAATGCCTGTTTTGCGCGGTCGGATAAGGTCGGCCAGCTGTTGCCGCAGCCAATCGACGTCACCAGCAACATCTGGCGGATGCCGGTTTTTTCAGCGGTATCCACAATCAGCCGGTTAGCGGTGTAATCGGAGAGTTTTCCGCCCAGCGTGGACACGATCTGCGCCTCCGCCCCGGCCATCTGGCAGGCCTGCAAGACATCTTCCGGGTTCAGCGCGTCGCCGGTAATCACGGTGACGCCCGCCGCGCGCAACGTTTCTGCCTGTTGAGGGTTACGGATTAGCGCCACAACCGGGCGCTCCTGTGCGGAAAGGGCGACCAGTTCAGCCCCGACGCCGCTGCCAGCGCCAAAAATCAGCAAAGTATTCAAGGGTGTTTCTCTCTCTCGGCCAGAAGGGCAGGAAGGGCGCGAAATGCATTCAGCTGATCACTCAGAAGCTGGCGATGGCTGTCACGCCCGACGAAAACCTTGAGCATCGCATAACCGGAAGCGTTTAAAAACCAGACACTTGCTGTGCTCATTCCCATAAATGGCCGTTCGACCAGCGCGATGTGCTGGCAATTTGTTGCGCGGATATGCCCGCTCATTCCCTGTTTTCCGCGCAGGTTGAAATACCCGTGGCGATGCGTGCCGGTGGGCAACGCACCGTGGAATTCGAGGATCAGATCGTCATTGTTTACCAGCGTCGTGACGTCGCCCCATTCCGTGATGTTGTCCCACACTGTGTCGAACTGGCTGCCGGAAAACAGGTGGCTTTCGGGCAAATGTCGGATCACCGTCAGCGGCGTCACGCCATATTCACGGGCGATATCTTCAACAGTGCCGTCAGGCTGAGTGGAGAGAAAGTCGGTCAGTTTTTGCAGGTTATCCGTGTGCATGGCTGTCATTCCGTAAGGTCAGTTGAGGAACCAGAATTTGCAGGGCTTGCAGCATATTGCTGGCCCAGAAACGTCCGGCGGGAGTCAGGTTGAAACGCGGGCCGTCGCTGTGCATCAGGCCGCACTGTTGCCACTGTTGCAGCAACGGTTCAATCGGGAATGGATCTTCGACGATGCGGCTCAGATCATAACGTCCGGCTTCGATACCGCCCTGTAAATCCAACCGCCAGCGGTGCTCACCGGTGGTCGCGGCGGTCATCATCATGATCGGTTTTTGCCCGGCATCGAGCAGCTGATAATAAGCGTCCAGGCTGCGCATCGTCATATATGACTGGCCGCCAAGGTTGCCGCCCGCGCCGCTGCCGAAAGCCAGACAGTCTGCGCCTTTTTTGATCAGCAGATTATAGAGATTGCGTTCGCGGGTGGTGCGCGCCCAGTGGCTGTTGCTGATCTGATGCCAGCCGTCATGCGCCAGAAACGCTTCGCCTTCCAGATAGAAATCCCGACGCATGCTGACGTCGGGCAGGGTGACGCGATTGTTCCCGACCGCTTTGCCCAGTGGCGTGGACGGCAACAGATTCAGCGCGTAAAGATCGACACCGTCCAGCGGCAGGTCGCGGACAATCTGTAAATCTTCCAGCCACGACGCGCGGGTCTGTTCCGGCAGGCCAAACATCAGGTCACAAACCACCGCCGCGCGGTCACGTTCGCCCAGCTTGCGCAGAAAATTAATGGCTTCGTCGCGGCTGGCGCGGCGGCCCATACGCTGACGGATACGCGTGTCGAACGTCTGAATGCCGACGGAAAAACGGTTAGCGCCCGCGTCCAGACAGGCATCAATGCGTTCGTCATCGAAATTCAGGATGCGGCCTTCCACCGTGATTTCGCAATCCGGTGCCAGCGGCAAACTGCGGCGCAGGGTCACAATAATCCGGTGCAACTGCCGGGCGCTGAGCGCGGTCGGCGTGCCGCCACCAAAATAGACGGCGTGGATTGGCGCAGACTGATGCAGCGGTGAGCTGGCTTCCTGCTCGATTTCGCGGATCAGGTAATCGCAGTATTGTTCGGTGGCTTCCGCTTCCAGCTTGTTCTGGTAGAACCCGCAAAATTTGCAGTGCGTCGCGCAAAAAGGGATATGCAAATAGACCAGACGTTTATTCGCAGGCAGCGTTTTCTGACAAAGCGCCTGCCATTGTGCGGGAACCTCCTGCGGAGGAACGGGTTGCTGCGGCCGCCAGGGCATAACCGCCCAGCGATCCGGGAACGGCAGGCCCTGATCGGCTGCATAAAAGCGCGTGAGGTCTAAGCTCATAAGGGTCTTCTTCTCCTGAAGAAACAGTCATTATCGCCATTAAACGATAATGATTATCATTCGATCAAACCCAACCCGCGCCTTTGATGATCTGTATCAAGTTAAAATTTGTGAGGATTTTGCTAAGAAAATCAGGTGGCCACCTGGGATTGTCCCTGTCCTGCGGGTGACGCCAACGTTACCAGGCGAGTCTGAGCAGTATATTTTCCAGATAATTTAATAATGACCAGTTATGGGAATAGCTATTTTTACACTGTATTAATTATCCGGATGATCAGAGTTTTCAAAACGTGTTAAAAAATAATCCTAAATTAAACTCCCAGTGGTTTTTATTTCGCATGATGAAATATATGATGAGTGATTAATTTTGTGGGATTATTTTTTATGGCGAATAAAATAATCCTAAAATAGATGACTCATTATTTTTATTTTAATTTATCGTATTGTTTTTAAAGAATTTTATAATTTAAAATAAATAAAGTCCGTATCCGTATACTTTGCCAATCAAGATTGAACCTTTGTATTTTATTGTGAATAATTGATTTTGAAGTCGTGGTGGGGAATAAACCGTTAGCGCGTTTTTCATGTCGCTATGGTTTCTACTCAATTATTCAAATTAAAGGATTACAAATGAATCATCATAAAAAGGGTTTGTCTGTTTCAAAGTTAGCTGCCGCATGCTCATTGGCATTAATGGCTCAGGCATCCGCTTCGGATATTTCTAACACAAGCTATGAAACATTCTATTTTAATACGACCGATAACACGCCGTATTATCAGGGCTACGTTGGATTCAATAACGGGCAAGACCTCACGACGCAGGGCAATATCTCGCCGGGGATTAACAATGCTGTCGTTCGTGGTGTGATCTCGACCTATTATCTGAACGCCAATGCCAGCGAAAACGCACTGAACATCACCAACAGCACCGTCCGCGGCATGATCACTTCTCAGTGCATGACCACAAACTGCGCCGCAGATACCCTGACAAACGCGGGCGTACTGTCATTAACCGTTGATAATTCGACGATTGATGACACCTACGAGCATTACAATTATGTCAACAATGCCAACGTGGCGGGCAGCATTGATACTTACAATCTGGGCACTGCCATTACGCTGGACCAGCAAAGTAATATCGTTTTGCGTAATAACTCCCGTGTGGCGGGTATTACATTAACGCAGGGTTATGACTGGGCAGCAGATTCAGCAAATAACGGCACTTCGTTTAATAATAACGTGACAATCAGTGATTCCGCGCTGACGTCAGGTGCCTGGTCTGAGCTGGATAACTCAGGTTTCTACGGTCAGTCCGGCAAACCTTCTGATTACCATAATGGTACAGCGGGTTGGGATGATGTAGCGCTGGATGTCAGCGATTCTGCTGATGCCGTTCATTCGATGAAAACCAACGTGGTATTAGACCATTCCACCCTGACCGGCGATGTCGCATTTGCCAGTACCTTCAATGCGAATTTCTATCCGGCAGGGCATGACTCAAATGCGGATGGTACGCTGGATACCAATGGCGGCTACGCGCAGGATTCCCTGAATCAGGATGAATTAAACCTGACGCTGCAAAACGGCAGCAAATGGGTCGGCGCGGCCATGTCTTCGGTTGAATCGACGGCCACTTTATATGATGTGGCACCGAACAGTATTCTTCCTGAATCTGTTTACGACACCAGCGGCCACGTGGCAGGCAATCAGGTTTTCCAGAGCGGCCTGTTTAATGTCGCACTCGATACCGGTTCCCGGTGGGATACGCGCGGTAATTCCAATATCGACACGCTGACCGTGAATAACGGTTCGCTGGTGAATATTACCAACGTGTCTTCCTTGCTGGCGGATTCAGTTTCGCTCAACAATCTGTCCGGGCTGAACATCGCCAATGACGGTTTCGTGGCGACCGATACGCTGTCCCTCGACAACCAGAGCCAGGTTTCGCTGTTAAATGAAGGCGCAGAACTTTACGCAAACCAGATCACCGTTGACCGTCAGTCTCAGCTGAATTTAGGTCTGGGTCAGGTGGAAAGCCGCAATATGACGCTGGCAAACGGCGGCACATTCAACGTGGGAAGCCGTGCTTACATCCTGAATTCTGATCTGAATTCGACCGCAAGCCAGGTTCGTCAGGAGCAGGGTATCGTTGCCCTGAATTCTGATGGTCATCTGTCAGTGAATGGCGATGTGAACGGTAACTTCCGCGTCAATATCAACGACGCCACCGGCAAAGGCAGCGTTGCTGATTATAAAAACAAAGAAGTGATTCGTGTGTACGACAACAACACGGCCACTGCGGCAACGTTCACCGCCAACAATAAGGCCGATCTGGGTGCATACCGTTATGAAGCGAAACAGGCTGGCGACACCGTTGTTCTCAAACAACGTGGCCTGACCGATGCCGCCAATATCGCCCTGAGCATTCCGTCCGCGAACACCAACATCTGGAATCTTGAGCAGGATACGCTGGCAAACCGCTTGAGCGCTGGTCGTCATTCCGGTGATGCAGGCGGCGTGTGGGCGAGCTACACAGGCGGTAATTTCAATGCCGATGGCAGCACGGTTTCCTACGATCAGGACGTCAACGGCATCATGATCGGTGTCGATAAAATGATTGAGGGCGATGCTAAGTGGATGCTGGGTATGGCCGCAGGCTTCGCGAAGGGTGATGTTTCTCATAAGAGCGGCAGCCTGGATCAGGATACTCAATCTGCACGCGTGTACGCTTCTGCCCAATTCGACAACCATGTCTTCTTAGACAGCTCACTGAGCTACAGCCGCTTTAGCAACGACCTGACCAGCGGTATGAGCGACGGGCAGCATGTTACGGCTGACAACGCTACCGACGGCTGGGGCTTTGGTCTGAAACTGGGCTACGACTGGGCGTTCAACGAAAGCGGTTATGTCACGCCGTATGCCGCCATCAGCGGTCTGTTCCAGAACAACGACAGCTATAAAGTGAGCAACGGGATGAACGTGGGTAGCCAGTCTTACAACAGCCTGCGCTACGAAGCCGGTGTTGATGCGGGTTACACCTTCAATTACGGCAGCGAACAGTCTCTGACGCCGTTCGTGAAACTGGCATATGTCTACGATGACGCGGGCGATAACGATGCACGTATTAACGGTGACCGTATCGACAACAGCATGAACGGTTCTGCGGTTCGCGCAGGGGTTGGCGGTCAGTTCAACTTCAGCAAAAACTTCGCAACCTATGCCGATACTGCTCTGCTGAAAGGCGGGGATGTTGACCAGGACTGGTCTGCAAACGTCGGTGTGAAATACCGCTGGTAATATCGGGTAAACGTCAGAAACGTTTAACCTGATTGCCTGAAATACGACTCCGGGCATACTTCACAAGGCTGTGAGTATGCCTGTTCGCCAATAACCTTACTCAATCTTGTCGGTTTTATACTATGTCAGAAAAACCACTGGAAATACTTCAGCAACTTCATGACTGTTTAATGGCAGAAGGTGTCTCTTTTACTTTTAATAAAGGAGAAAAGATTCAAATTGAGCAGGAAGAAAAGGAAAATATTGTCTATTTCCTCGAGTCGGGCTGTGTGTTTATTTATAATGAAGAGAAAGAATGGCTTCTGGATGTCGTCGATTCCGCTATGTTACTGGGCGCATCGGGCATCGTTTTCAAAGAATACGAAGGTTCCTGTGCCGTTGCTGTTAACGTCTGCCAGGGGTTCTGGCTGACCGCCAGCCGGGCAAAAGCGCTGCTCAATCAGAGCAATCTCTGGTACGAACTGAGCATCTGGCTGAGCTATCTGGCCTTCTACCTGAAACACCGGGAATGTGATCTGTTAGGCTCAAACAACTATTGTATTGTCCGCGCGATGTTAATCCGTATGCAAAGGATCAGGCCTGAGGTTCGCCAAAAATTAGGCGTTCTGGAGTTTATCCAGCAGCGCTCCAAAATATCGCGCACCGTGATTGCAGAAATACTCTGTGAATTACGCAAGGGTAATTATATCGAGATGGACAAGGGGAAATTAATACAGATAAACCGTCTCCCGGCGAATTACTAATTTCTGACTGAATGTTATTGGCGTCAACACCGGTGAATTAAAATCAATCACAGAACGGGTAACCAAACCCGATAATAAAAAGCCTTTTTGCCCCGGAGTTTTTGCGCATTCCGGGGCATTTTTTTACGGGTCTACCGCTTCGCTTTATCCCGGCGCGGCCTCACCGCGATATCCGTAATCTGCGTATCGTCGCTGGCGCTGACCACCAGACGCACCGCCGCCGCGACCGATTCCGGCGTGCTGTATTCGCGCGGATCAATGGCGTCAAAATTGCCCTGACTTTCGCGGGTTTTGCGGTTCATCGGCGTATCCGTTGGCCCCGGCGCAACGGTGGAAACGCGCAAGCCGTGCTCCGTTTCTTCCTGACGCAACGCATGGGCTAGGGCGCTCAGTGCGAACTTAGAGGCACAATAGACCGTATTCCCGCCATCTGCTTTTGTCCCCGATCCCGAACCGATAAATACCACCTGACCTTCCTGTTTTCTCAGCGCCGGTAATGCCAGACGGGTGAACTCCGCTGGTGCGAAAACGTTGATAGAAAACTGCTTTTGCCACTCCTCCGGCGTCGCCTGTTCAAGGCGCAGTGGTTTGGAAATCGCCGCCGAATGTACCAGCACATCAATCACCGGTAACTCACGAACAAACTGCTCAACGGCACTGAAATCCAGCAGATCGATTTCAACCGCCTCCACGTTTTCGACCAGCCGCAGCGCAATCAGGCTGTCTTTATTACGCCCGAGCGCATAAACCTGATGATCGCGTGCCAGATTATGAACAATGGCCAGCCCGATACCGCTGGTTCCGCCGGTAACAACGGCGACAGGGAGTGAACTCATGATGTTTTCCTTGTGGTTTTTATTCAGGCTAACACCTGGCAGAGGTGCGATCGACGCACTTAATTGGCTTAGCATTTATGGCAGATGGGAAAGCGAATGATTCTCGATTGTAATGATAACTATTATCAATTATCATCCAATTGTGAATTTCTCGTCTGGTTATGTAACTTCCTATGTCCACCAACGTTGCCGTTTCCCCGGTTCGTGCTTTTGAAGCACTTTACAGCTCGCATCACCGCTGGCTGAAAAACTGGCTCCAGTTCAAACTGGGGTCCGCCAGTGACGCAGACGATCTGGCGCAGGACACCTTTATGCGCGTTCTCACCGGCAATACCGCACAGGAAATTCGCGAACCCAAATCCTTTTTATGTACCGTTGCCCGCCGCGTGATGGTGGATTTTTTCCGCCGCAACGCGCTGGAACGTGCGTATCTCGACATGCTGGCGCTGATGCCGGAAGAACAGATGCCGTCGCCCGAACAGCGGCAATGTCTGCTCGAAACCCTGCAACAAATCGATACGATGCTCGACGGGCTGGGCGAGAAAGTGCGTCAGGCATTTTTACTCTCACAGCTTGAAGGGCTGACGTATCCGGTGATCGCCGAACGTCTGAACGTGTCGGTCAGTTCGGTCAAAAAATACATGGCGAAAGCCACCGAACACTGCCTGCTGTTCAGCATAGAACACGGCTGATTCCGATGAATACGTCCCTGACCGATAACCAGCGCCTGTCGCTGAAAATAGCCGCGCAGTGGTTCGCCACCTTGTGCTCGGGCGAGGTCACGCCGCAGCAAAACCAGAAATGGCAGCAGTGGCTGGCGCAGGACGAAGATCATCGCTGGGCGTGGCAGCGCGTGGAATCGTTGCAGGGGCAACTGCACAATATGCCCGGTAAATTCAGTTATCAGACGCTTAACCATGCGCGCCAGCAGTCGGATGTCACCCGCCGCCGTGTTCTGAAAAGCCTGGTGGTGTTGCTCGGTCTGGGGGGGACATGGGAAGCCTGGCAGTCGTCCGCCGGGCAGGGTTTGCTGGCCGATGCGCGCACGTCTACCGGCGAAATCAAAACCCTGCGCCTGCCGGATAACTCACAGCTTTCGCTCAATACTGCCAGCGCCGCCGATATCCGTTTTACCGACACACTGCGTCTTATCCGCCTGCATCAGGGCGAAATCAGCATTATCACCGCGCGCGATAATCAGCCGGTTCCGCGGCCATTTCTGGTCGAAACGCAACAAGGTATGTTACGCGCGCTGGGCACGGAATTTATCGTGCGCCAGCAGGATGACGCCACGACGCTGAAGGTGCTCAAACACGCCGTGGAAATCACGTTGCGCGACCGGCCTGCGGGCGGTTTGCAAATCAGCGAAGGCCACGCGGTGCGCTTTACCGGCAGTGCTTTCGGTGATGTTACCGCGGTAACCGGCGGTGCAGGGAGCTGGACCCACGGCGTGCTGAGCGTCAGCGACTGGCGTCTGGCGGATGTGATTGCCGAGCTGGCCCGTTACCGCCACGGTCATCTGAGCTGCGACCCGTCAGTGGCTGATTTACGCATCAGCGGCACGTTCCCGCTGAAAGATACCGACAGCGTGCTGGAAATTCTTTCACGAACACTTCCCGTGAAAATTCAGACGGCTACGCGTTACTGGGTGAAAGTGGTGCCTGTGTAATGTCCCGGTAAAATTCTTCCCGCAAATAAAAATGATAAATAATCGCATTCGCGGTTGTCCCTTTTCTATTCTCATCCGACTCCTGAGTAACACCTAAAAAACTGCCTGAAAAATCACACAGTAAAAAACATAAAATCGGAGACGGTATGTCCATTTCACGCTCACGCGTTATTCGTTCTTTTCGCAAAACAACACCACTGGCGATTGCCATTCACTGTGCCATTCTTCCTGCCGCACTGCTGACGTCGCTGCCGGTAGCCGCCGCGGTGCAGTCTGCGTCTTATCAAATTGCGGCCGGGGATCTGGATACCGCGCTGAACCAGTTCGCGGCCAAAGCCGGGATTACGCTTTCTGTGGATGCCTCGCTGACGCGTGGAAAACACAGCAGCGGCTTGCAGGGGAGTTACACTGTCACTGATGGTCTGACGACGTTACTGGCAAACAGCGGGCTGGAAGCCAGACCGCTGGGCAATAATGCGTTCACTCTGGCGGTTATGCCTGCGCCGGTGCAGGTACCGGAATCCCTGACGGTGGTCGGAGACTGGCTGGCGGACGCGCGTGAAAACGATGTTTTTGAGCACGGCGGGGCGCGTGATGTGATCCGCCGTGAAGATTTTGTGAAGACCGGCGCGACAACCGTTCGTGAAGTGATGAACCGCATTCCGGGCGTCAATGCGCCGGAAAACAACGGTACCGGCAGCCATGACATGGCGATGAATTTCGGCATCCGTGGCCTGAACCCACGTCTCGCCAGCCGTTCAACCGTGCTGATGGACGGTATTCCGGTGCCGTTCGCGCCTTACGGCCAGCCGCAACTTTCCCTCGCGCCGGTTTCACTTGGCAACATGGATGCGGTGGACGTGGTGCGTGGCGGCGGTGCGGTGCGTTACGGACCGCAAAGCGTCGGCGGCGTGGTGAACTTTGTCACCCGCGCCATCCCGAAAGATTTCGGTATCGAAGCCGGCATGGAAGGGCTGCTCAGCCCGACGTCCAGCCAGAATGACCCGAAAGGCACCGGCAATCTGATGGTAGGCGGCACGGCGGATAACGGTCTCGGCGGCGCGCTGCTTTACTCCGGGACGCGCGGCAGCGACTGGCGCGAACACAGCGCCACCAAAATTGACGATGTGATGCTCAAAACCCGTTACGCGCCGAACGACGTCCACACGTTCAACAGCCTGCTGCAATATTACGAAGGCCGCGCGGAAATGCCGGGCGGTTTATCCCGTGCCGCGTATAACGCCGACCGTTTTCAGTCCACGCGCCCTTATGACGAATTCTGGGGCCGCCGCCAGCTGGCGAGTTTTGGCTATCAGTATCAGCCCGACCAGCAGCATAAATTCAATGTGCAAACGTTCTACACCTACACGCTGCGCAGCGGTTATCTCGATCAGGGTAAAAACCTGACGCTTTCCCCGCGCCAGTATTGGGTTCGCGGCGTTGAACCGCGCTACAGCCAGAGCTTCAACCTCGGCCAGACCGCGCATGAAGTGGGCGTCGGTTACCGTTATGTCAGCGAATCCACCCACGAATTGCGCTATTACAGCCCGGCCAAATCCGGCGTTCTGCCGACCGGCGACAGCCCGTATGACCGCGATACGCAATCCGGCACGCAGGCGAATGCGTTTTATGTTGATGACCGCATTGACGTCGGCGACTGGACCATCACGCCGGGCATGCGTTACGAGCACATTCACTCGTATCAGAACAACTACATCAAAGGCACCAGACAGGAAATCAGCTACAACGCGCCGCTGCCTGCTCTGAACGTCGTTTATCACATGAACGAGGCGTGGAATATTTATGCCAATACCGAAGGTTCTTTCGGCACGGTGCAGTACAGCCAGATTGGCAAAGCGGTGGACAGCGGCAGTATCGAGCCGGAAAAAGCCCGCACCTGGGAGCTGGGAACGCGCTTTGATAACAGCGTTGTGAAAGCGGAAGTCGGGCTGTTCCTGATCAACTTCAACAATCAGTACGACTCCAACCAGACCACGGACAGCGTCACCGCGCGCGGAAAAACCCGTCATACCGGTCTGGAAAGCCAGATTCGTTACGACCTCGCTGATTTGTCGCCAAAACTCGAAAACTTCTCCGCTTACGCCAGCTATGCGTATGTGAATGCCGTCATTCGTGAATCCGGCGATACGCAGGGCAACCAGGTACCGTTTTCCCCGAAAAACAAAGGCACGCTGGGGCTGGATTACACACCGGGCAACTGGTTCTTCAACGTCAACAGCGAATACCAGTCCGGCCAGTTTGCGGATAACGCCAACACCGTCGAAGAAAGTGCCGACGGCAGCACCGGTCGCATCCCCGGCTTCATGCTGTGGGGCGCCCGCGCCGGTTATCAGTTTGGCCCGGACATGGCGAACCTGAATCTGGCCTTCGGCGTGAAGAATATCTTCGACCACGAATACTTCACGCGTGCGTATGACGATAACAACAAAGGGATTTATGCCGGACAGCCACGCACGTTGTATATGCAGGGTTCCCTGAAATTCTGATGGTTTAAAACGCCGGGCTTAGCGTGACGACGCCCGGTTTTTCCCTTTTCACCCGCACAGAGGTCCTATGTCTTTCTTCTCCCGCTTTGCGCTTTTTATCGGTTTATGTTTTTCACTGGGCACCGCGCAGGCCGTGACGGTGACTGACCAGCAGGGCACTTTTACGCTCGATACGGCGCCTGAACGCGTCGTCGTTCTGGAGCTGTCTTTTGTGGATGCGCTGGCCGTGGTGGATGTCAGCCCGGTGGGCGTGGCCGATGATAACGACGCGGAACGTATTTTGCCGGAAGTGCGCCAGCGTATCAGCGCGTGGAAATCCGTCGGTACGCGATCGCAGCCGAGCCTCGAGGCGATTGCCGCGCTGAAACCGGATCTGATTATTGCCGACAGCAGCCGTCATGGCGGCATTTATGCCGCGCTGAAAGGGATTGCGCCGACGCTGATGCTGAAATCCCGCAACGAAACCTACACTGAGAACCTGGAATCGGCGGCGATCATCGGCAAAGTGCTGGGGAAAGACGCGCTGATGCAGCAGCGTCTGGCGGAACATCATCAGCGGATGCAGGCGTGTTCCAGTCAGTTACCGAAAGGCACGCAGGTGGTGTTCGGCACCTCGCGCGAACAGCAATTTAACCTGCATACGCGCGATTCCTACACCGGCAGCGTGCTGACCTCGCTCGGGCTGATTGTGCCGGAACCGGTGAATCAGCAGGCGCTGGCCAACATCAGTTTCGAGCAGTTGCTGGCGATCAACCCGGACTGGCTGATTGTCGCGCACTACCGTCAGGAAAGTATTGTGCGTGCATGGCAGGAGGATCCGCTCTGGCAAATGATGAAAGCCGTGCAAAAAAATCAGATTGCAGCGGTCGATGCTAACGTCTGGGCGAGAATGCGCGGGGTGTTTGCCGCTGAGCATATCGGCCATGACGTGGTGCAGATTCTGCATCATCAGGCGCCTGCCACCGCACCATGAAAGCGGTGAAAACGATCGTAACGGGGTGGCGCTGGACGCTGCCTCTGCTCATATTGAGCGTCATCTTCTGGCTGACGCTTTTTTGCCGTTCTGCGGTGCCGATTGGCGCGGTGGAATCTCTGCGCGCGCTGATGCCCGGCCCGCCTGCAACACTGGCGCAGGCGCTGGTGCTCAACCTGCGGTTACCGCGCAGCCTGGTGGCGATGTTGCTCGGTGCCAGCCTGGCGCTGGCGGGCAGCCTGCTGCAAACCCTGTCCCGCAATCCGCTGGCGTCTCCCTCGCTGTTTGGCATTAACGCCGGTGCATCGCTGGCGATGGTGGTGGTCAGCGCACTCAGCCCGCAGTTGTTTTCGGGGTTCAGCATTGCGCTGGTGGCAGCCGCTGGCGGCGGTATCAGCTGGAGCATGGTGATGCTGACTGGCGGCGGATGGCAACAGGCGGGTGACCGCAGCCGGTTGATCCTCGCCGGAGTGGCCGTGTCGGCGCTGTGCGCTGCGCTGGCAAAAGCGACGCTGATCCTCTCAGAAGATCACGCATACGGCATTCTCAACTGGCTGGCCGGAGGCGTCGCGCACGCCCGCTGGCCGGAGTTCTGGCATCTGTTCCCTTTCACCCTCATTATCGCGCCCTGGGTTTTGCTGCTTGCCGGCCGCCTCAACCTGTTACAGGTGAGTGATGAAAGCGCGCAGACGCTCGGCGTAAACCTGCCGCGCTTGCGGCTGATTATCAATCTTATGGTGTTATTGCTGGTCGGTGCCTGCGTCAGCGTCGCCGGGCCTCTGGCGTTTATCGGGCTGCTGGTCCCGCACATTTCCCGCTACTGGATTGGTTATGATTTACGCCGCATGTTGCCGGTGAGCATGATTTTTGGCGCAACGCTGATGCTGCTGGCGGATTTGCTGGCGCGTTTTCTGGCGTGGCCGGGTGAATTACCGGCAGGCGTAGTGCTGGCGCTGATTGGCGCGCCATTCTTTGTCTGGCTGGTGAGGACGCGCACATGACCCGGCAGTTCACGGTATTCACCGTTCTGACCAGCCTGTTGCTGCTGACCTTCGTGATTTCGCTGCGTTACGGCACGCACACGCTGACGTTTGAACAAATGCGTCTGGCGTTCGCACCCGCCGATGACAACCATTTTCCGCTGATCGAATATCGCCTGCCGCGCGCGCTGCTGGCGGTGCTGGTCGGTGCGGCGCTGGCGCTTTCCGGCGTACTGGTGCAGGGCATTATCCGCAATCCGCTGGCGTCGCCGGACATACTGGGCGTTAACCACGCCGCCGGACTGATGTCGGTCAGCGCGCTGATGCTGTTCCCCGCGCTTTCCGTGCTGTGGCTGCCGCCGCTGGCCTTTCTGGGTGGGATAGCCGCGTTTGTGTTGCTGCGCCTGATGTCCGGCCGTTCCGCGCCTTTGAAGCTGGCGTTGACCGGCATCGCGCTGACCGCATTTTACGCCAGCCTGACCGATTACCTGATGCTCTCGCGCCCGATGGAAATCAACAGCGCACTGCTGTGGCTGACCGGAAGTCTGTGGGGACGCGGCTGGAATTTCGTCGAAATCGTCGCGCCGTGGTTGCTGATATTACTGCCGCTCAGCCTTTGGTTCTGCCGCGATCTGGACGTTATGGCGCTCGGTGACGAAAGTGCCTCGACGCTGGGGATCCGCGTTTCCCGCGTACAGCGTCTGGTGTTATTGCTGGCCGTCGCACTGGCCGCCATCAGCGTTGCCGCCTGCGGCCCGGTCGGGTTTATCGGGCTGGTCGCACCGCATCTGACCCGTAAACTGGTCGGCGGAAGGCACCGCGTTTTGATCCCCGCGTCAATGCTTGTCGGGGCGCTGATTTTACTGCTGGCCGACGTGCTGGCGCGCACCCTGCATCCGCCGCTGGAGCTGCCTGCGGGCGTTTTAACGGCGGTGATAGGCGCACCGTATTTCTTCTGGCTTCTGATGAGAACCCACTGACTATGCAACTGAGTGCAGAAAATCTGTACGCCGGATACGGCAATAAATCCATTCTGAACGGACTGTCGGTGACCCTTCCGGCCGGAAAAATCACCGCGCTGATCGGCCCGAACGGCTGCGGAAAATCGACGCTGCTGAAATGTTTTTCCCGCCTGCTGACGCCGGAGTCCGGCACGTTGCGGCTGCAAGGAGACGATATTTCCCGGCTACATGGCCGCGCGCTTGCCCGTAAACTGGCGCTGTTGCCGCAACAACACGTCGCGCCGGAAGGGATCCGCGTGCGGGAACTGGTCGGCTATGGCCGGAGCCCGTGGCTGAATTTATGGGGCAGGCTGGGGGAGCAGGATCACGCGAGGGTCTCGCGCGCGATGCAAGAAACGAATATTGGTGATCTGGCCGAAAAATTAGTCAGCGAGCTCTCCGGCGGACAGCGTCAGCGCGTATTTCTGGCGATGGTACTGGCGCAGGATACGCCGCTTGTTTTGCTCGACGAGCCGACAACGTATCTCGATATCAGCCATCAGGTTGAGCTGATGAATTTACTGCGCCGCCAGAATCAGCAGGGCAAAACGGTGGTCGCTGTGCTGCATGACCTCAATCAGGCCAGCCGTTATTGCGATTATCTGGTCATGATGGCGGCCGGAAAAATAGTTGCACAAGGCTCGCCGGAAGCCGTAATGACGCCTGCGCTGCTGGCACAGGTCTTTGATATTGATGCGCAAATCCATCCCGAGCCGGTTTCCGGTATGCCGATGTGCATTGTGAAATAGTTTTTCATTTTTCGTTGTCATTGTTTTCTATCGACTTGTCTGTTTTGAACTACACTTTTTGCACCCCTACGCGCCAGAGAGCGCAAGACAAAGATAACGAGAAAAACACGATGATTATTTCTGCATCAACGGACTACCGCGCGGCGGCAAAAAGTAAATTGCCGCCATTTCTGTTTCACTACATCGACGGCGGCGCGTACAACGAACACACCCTGCGCCGCAACACTTCGGATCTGGCCGATATCGCCCTGCGCCAGCGCATCCTGAAAAACATGTCCGATCTCAGCCTTGAGACGCAACTGTTTGGCGAAAAACTGGCAATGCCAGTGGTGCTGGCACCGGTCGGCCTGACCGGCATGTACGCACGTCGTGGTGAAGTTCAGGCGGCGCGCGCGGCAGCCAAAAAAGGCATTCCGTTCACGCTTTCCACCGTTTCCGTTTGTCCGATTGAAGAAGTCGCACCGGCCATCGACCGCCCGATGTGGTTCCAGCTTTACGTCTTAAAAGATCGCGGATTTATGCGCAATGCGCTGGAACGCGCGCAGGCGGCAGGCGTGAAAACGCTGGTCTTTACCGTCGATATGCCGGTGCCCGGCGCACGTTATCGGGACGCTCATTCTGGTATGAGCGGCCCGAACGCCGCCGCGCGCCGCATGTTGCAGGCCGTTTTGCATCCGCAATGGGCGTGGGACGTCGGCGTAAACGGCAAACCGCATGACCTCGGCAACGTTTCAGCCTATCTCGGCAAACCGACCGGGCTGGAAGATTACATCGGCTGGCTGGGCACCAACTTTGACCCGTCGATATCGTGGAAAGATCTGGAGTGGATCCGGGAGTTCTGGAAAGGCCCGATGATCATCAAAGGCATTCTTGACCCGGAAGACGCCAGGGACGCCGTGCGGTTTGGCGCAGACGGCATCGTGGTATCGAACCACGGCGGCCGCCAGCTCGACGGCGTGCTTTCCACTGCGCACGCGCTGCCTGCCATCGCTGACGCCGTAAAAGGCGACATCACCATTCTCGCCGATTCCGGCATCCGCACCGGCCTGGACGTGGTCCGCATGATCGCGCTCGGCGCCGACAGCGTGCTGCTCGGGCGCGCCTTTGTCTACGCACTGGCCGCGGCAGGTGAGGCGGGCGTCATCAACCTGCTGACTCTGATTGAAAAAGAAATGCGCGTCGCCATGACGCTGACTGGCGCGAAATCTATTTCAGAAATCAGCGCCGAATCGCTGGTCTACGGGCGAAGCGTGCGGTGATTTGATGCCGGAAAGGCAGCGATAATGTTTGTGAGGTGTCGCTGTCTTTATTATTTATCTGCTTTTTGAATATCTCAATTTTCCAGATATCCATGGGAGAAATGCGTATAAGTAACGGCCTGTAAATGTGTCAGCATAGATTTGTCCGGGTTAATCCTCAGGGCGCCATCACCTCAATTAAAAAAGTTAATTTTAGGGAATGTCTATGCTGAAAAATATCGCTCTGCCGGTTTCTAAATCGCTTTCTTTTGCAGGTCGTCTCACGGCTGTTGCAGCATTGCTTTCCTCCTTGTCCGCCTGGGCGGCAGAGCCGTTGCGCGTGCAGGCCGATCCGGTCCCTCATGCGGAAATTCTGGCGTATGTGCAGAAAATCGACCCAAGTCTGAATCTCAAAGTGATCGAAATTCCGAGCGGGGTGAATCCGAATGAATTGCTGGCGCACGGCGATGTGGATGCCAACTATTTCCAGCACGTGCCGTATTTGCTGTCGCAGGAAAAGGCGCTGAAAGAGAAGTTTGAAGTCGCCGCGACGGTGCATATCGAGCCGCTCGGCGTATATTCCAGCCGTCACAAAAGCTATGCGGAAGTGCCGCAAAATGGCACCGTTGCCGTCCCGAATAACGAAACCAATCTCAGCCGCGCGTTGTATTTACTGCAAAGTCAGGGGCTGATTACGCTGAAACCGGGCTTCACCGATCCGGCGAAAAATCAGGCCACGCCGCGTGATATCGCCACCAACCCGAAAAACCTGAAGATTCTGGAAGTCGAATCCCCGCAAATCCCGCGTTCATTACCGGATGTCGATCTGGCGGTCATTAACGGCAACTTCGCGCTGGAAGCCGGGCTGAGCCCGGCAAAAGACGCGCTGGGGCTGGAGAAAGCGAAGGGAAATCCTTACGCGAATATTCTGGTGACGACCGAAAAACTTAAAAATGATCCACGGATTAAGCAACTGGCGAAAGATCTCGAATCGCCGCAGGTCGCAGAGTTTATTAAAGAGAAGTTTAAAGGATCGGTGTTACCGGTGGCGGCTGCGAAAAGTTGATTTTTGGGCTCGCCGCCCAGGCTGGCTTTTAGGTCAAAACCGTGGGCGCCGGCCCACACCGGGTTAAGGAGCGTAAACGCGCTCCTTAATTTTTTAACTGCGCGCTGCCGCTCACCGTCCCGGTTATACCCGATACGGCGAGCATCTGCGAGCCAAAATCAGAAGCTATAACTCGCTGTCACCGACACATTTCTCGGCTCGCCGTACACCACGTACTGGCTGACACTCGTGTCATATTCTTTGTCGAACAGGTTGTTCACGTTGGCCTGAACGGCGAGTTGTTTCGTGACCTGATAACGGCTGAAGAGATTAACCACGGTGTAGCTGCCTTGCTCGGCGTAACGGGTGCCGTTGCCGCTTGGGCCCGGCACATCCTGCCAGACGTGAGTCTGCCAGTTCGCGCCGCCGCCGACGGTCAGATCCTGCAACATCGGCAGACGATAGCTGGTGAACAGTTTCAGCTGCGTGCGCGGCAGTTGCGGGTTAACCGCGTCGCTGTTCTCGTCTTCGGCAATGTAACGGGTGCCGCCGAACGTCATCTGCCAGTTGTCGGTCAGCGTGCCATTCAGTTCGAATTCAATCCCGCGGCTCACCGTGCCGTTTTTGCCTTCGTACGCCGTATCGGTCGAGCCTTCGATGGTGCGGCCGGTACTTTGCGCGACGTTATCGAGTTCCGCACGGAACACCGCAACGGATGCGGTCAGGCGGCTGTTGAACCAGTCGGATTTCACGCCCGCTTCGTAGTTTTTGCCGATTACCGGCGACAGATACGCGCCGTTGATATCGCGGTAAGTCTGCGGCTGGAATACCGACGTGTAACTGGCGTAGGTTGACCAGGTATCATTGATGTCGAACACCAGACCGGCGTACGGCGTGATGTTGTTCTTCTCAATCTGAGCCGTCAGGGTGTCAGAATTCCAGTTGGTGTAACGCGCGCCGACAATCAGATGCAGCGGATCGGCCAGCGAAAGACGCGTGGCGACGTACGCGGATTTCTGGCGGATAACATCCCGCTCAGCCAGAGAACGCGGACCCCAGTCAGTTTCCGGGAACTGGCTGTTGTAGTCGTTAAAGTTACCCAGCTCTTCGGTCGAAATATTGGCGAATGCGCTGTAATAGGTATTTTGTTGTTTGGAATAACTCACGCCGGTCATCAGTTCATGCTGACGGCCAAACAGTTCGTACGGGCCGCTGGCAAAGGCGTCCACGCCATCGACTTTACGTTTACCGGTGTTGTAGCCGGTCCCCGCGACGACCGGATAACCGGCATAAGCGGATTCGCCCACGCCGGTGGTTTTATCGAATGTCCCGTCGATGTACATCATTTTGCTGTCGATAAGGGATTCAGTATGCGTGCCGTTCAGCGTGGCCTGCCAGCCGTTATCGAAGGACTGTTTCAGGGTGGTGAAAAGTTTGGTGGTCTCTTTATTGCTGTAAGCCCAGTCCGGCGCGGAGTTGAAACCACGGCGGTAATCGGTTTTGCTGCCGTCGAGATACCAGCGCGGCATGCCGCCCCAGGTCGGGCTGTCGGTATTCGTTTGCTGGAATTCGTAGCCCGCGGAAAGCAGGGTGGAATCGGTCAGGTCGGCATCAACCGTGGCGTAGACGAATTTTTTGGTCGCGCCGTAACGCTCAACGTAGCTGTTCTGATCCTGATATCCGGTGATCAGGCGGCCACGCACACTGCCGGAGGCATTCAGCGGAGTAGACAAATCAGCCACGTAACGCTGTTTGTTCCAGCTGCCGTAAGTCGCGGAAACATTGCCGGTGAATTCTTTGCTGTCGGCGTGTTTACGCACCTGGTTGACAGAAGCGGACGGGTTGCCCGGGCCGGTCATCAGGCCGGTTGCGCCGCGCACCACTTCGATGCGTTCGAACAGTGCGGTGTCGGACTGGGAATCGCCCAGATCCCAGCGCGGGTCGAAGGTGGTCGGAATGCCATCGACCATGTAGTTATCGATTAAAAAGCCACGTGCGTAATAGGTGCGACGGTCAAGATCCGAGACGCTTTCCTGAATGCCGGTGGTGTTTTTCAGTACATCACCCAGCGTTTGCAGTTGCTGATCCTGCATACGTTGTTTGCTGATGATGCTCACGGACTGCGGAATGTCGCGCGTGGTCAGCGCCATTTTGGTGCCCGCGGTGGTGACCGGTACGCTGTAATCGGTAGCGGCAGTGTCGGTAACCGCCGCGTTATTTTGGCCGGTCACGACGACCGTATCGTCGGTTTTATTCGCCGTAGTTTCGGCGGCAAAAGCAGAATGTAAAGAAGACGAAATAAAAACAGCCATAACAGAAAGTGAAAGTTTCTGTCCTAAATTATTATTCCTGCCACGGATTGATTTAACTGAATTTTTCCCTGAAACGGATACCATTTATTAATCTCCGAAAGATTATTTTATATTTTATTAGCCACAACTTTTAGATATTTATAACGCTTTAAAAGGGTGAACAAGACCCGCCGGGATCCCCCGAAAAAGAGGGCCGGAATGGTGGAGTGCAAACTTAGTTAATAAAGCGAATGAGAATAATACGCATTGGGTTTAGCGGTGTAAATAAATATTACCATTCTGTAATAGTGAGTTTTCTTTTCTCATTTTTAGCCATTAAGAAATCTAGACATCTAAACGTTCGTTTTGTAGAGTGTCATTCACCTGATGAATTACTGTTTGATTCAGTTAAGAAAATTTCGAGGCGGTGACACAATGATCAGTAACATTAAAATTCTCGATGGCGGAATGGGCCGTGAACTGGCCCGGATGGGCGCGCCGTTCCGTCAGCCGGAATGGTCGGCGCTGGCGCTGATCCAGGCACCGGAATTTGTGCGTAAAGCGCATGACGCTTTTATTGCAGCCGGTTCCGACGTGATCACCACCAACAGCTACGCCGTTGTCCCTTTCCATGTGGGTGAAACCGTCTTTGCGGAGCAGGGCGCAGCGCTGATTGCGCTGTCCGGAAAACTGGCGCGCGAAGCCGCTGATGCGGCAAAAACGCCGGTGAAAGTGGCGGGTTCCCTGCCGCCGGTTCTGGGTTCTTATCGCCCGGATCTCTTCGAGCCCGTTGCGGCGAAAGCACTGCTGACCGTGCTGGTGGAGAATCTCAAAGACACCGTGGATTACTGGCTGGCCGAAACGCAAAGTTCAGTCGCCGAAGTTGAAGCAGTGCGCGAAGTGCTGACAGATGTGCTGGGCGATGACCGGCGTCCTCTGTGGTTCTCGTTCACCTTGCAGGATCAGCTTACCGGTGACGGCCACGCGCTGCTGCGCTCCGGCGAATCCATCGAGCAGGCGGTTGACGCCGCGCAGCGTTTATCCGCCAGCGCGATTTTGTTCAACTGTAGCCGCCCGGAAGTGATGGCCGCCGCCGTTCGTGCGGCACGCGCCGCAAACACCTCTTTTGATATCGGCGTTTATGCCAACGCTTTCGAGCCCGCGGATAACAAACGCGGTGCGAATGAAGGGTTAAGCAAAATGCGTCAGGACACCGATCCTGCCGGATATCTGCAATTTGCCGAAGACTGGGTAGCGCAGGGCGCAACGATGGTTGGCGGCTGCTGCGGTATCGGGCCGGAACACATCGCGGCATTGAAAAACGCATTCAGCCAATAAAATCAAAAACATTTCAGCCGCACGCCGGACTGAATTTTGGGGCGTGATCGCCTCAGTGACAGGGGAAAAACATGATTGATCGTCGTTCGTTTATTAAAAGTGCGGGGGCACTTTCCATCGCAGCCGCCACGCATTCATTGTGGCTGGGCAACGCATTTGCCGCCGACGCTGAGAAGCCGAAAAAAGGCGGGCACCTGGTGGTGGGCGTGGATAACGCGTCCAGCACCGACCGTCTGGATCCGGCATTCTGGTTCGAAACGTACATGTATTTTGTCGGCTCACAGGTTTTCAACAACCTGGTGGAAATCGACGAAAGCGCCGGGCTTGCCCCCTCGCTGGCGGAATCCTGGTCATCTGCCGATGGCAGCAAAACCTGGGTGCTGAAAATCCGTCAGGGCGTGCAGTTCCACGATGGCCGCTCGCTGGGCGCGAAAGACGTGGTCTATTCCCTTAATCACCACCGCGGCGAGAAATCCACATCGCCGGTAAAAGGTTATCTGGACACCGTCAGTTCCATTGAAGCGACCGGCGAACACGAAGTGACGATCAAACTGACCGCCGCCGATGTGGAATTTGTCTGGCTGCTGAGCGCGGTGCATTTTGCGATCACCGCCGAAAATGAAAACTTCGACAAAGGCATCGGCACAGGCGCGTTCATTCTGGAGAAATTCCAGCCGGGGGTAACCACGCTGACCAAACGCAATCCGAATTACTGGAACAGCGAACGCGGGCATGTTGATTCCGTCGAAACGCTGGCGATGAACGATTCCACGGCGCGCGTGGCGGCGCTGGTCAGCGGCTCTGCGCACCTGATTAACCGCGTGAATCCGCGCATTGTCAGCCGTATCGAGCGCATGCCGAACCTGAAACTGGTGCGTGCGAAAGACAGCATGATTTACACCTTCCCGGGGCTGTCGAATCTGGCGCCGTTTGATAACGTCGATGGCCGTCTGGCGCTGAAATATGCCATTAACCGTCAGCAGATTATCGACACGGTATTGGGCGGATACGGCACTGTTGCCAACGATAATCCTATTTTCCCGTCGAACCGCTACTTTGCGAAAGACATCCCGCAGCGTCCGTATGATCCTGAAAAAGCCCAGTTCCACTGGAAGAAATCCGGGTTCAGCGGCCCGCTGACGCTTAACGTGGCCGACGCCGGTTTCCCGGGCGCGGTTGATGCCGGTCAGCTTTATCAGCAATCTGCGGCGAAAGCCGGGATCAACCTCAACGTGGTTCGCGTGCCGGATGACGCGTTCTGGAATGATATCTGGCAGAAAAAAGCGTTTGTGTCGTCTAACTGGGCGAACCGTCCGACCGCCGATGCGCTGCTTTCTCTGGTGTTTACCAGCCAGTCTTCGTGGAATGAATCGGCCTGGCACGTTCCGGCCTTCGATGCGATGGTGAAAGCCGCGCGCGGGGAGCCGGATGAAGCGCGCCGTAAGCAGATTTACCACGATATTCAGGTGATGCTGGTCGATCAGGGTAGCGAAGTCATTCCGCTGTACGCCGACGCGCTTGACGGCTGCTCATCCAAAATCAAAGGATTCACCTCTGTGCCGGGAATGCCGCTGAGCGGTAACCGCGCGGCAGAGAAAATCTGGATCGAAAGCTGAGCCGGGTAAAAGAATAATGTCAGAACTTCCTTCTGTAAAAATACCTCAACGGCCCGCGGGCCGTTTTTCGCTGAACCCTGTTTCACCAGACGGCTCGCTTTTGCGCATGGTGCTGGTGCGTTTGTTTTATGGCGTGCTGGTGGTGCTGGCGGTTTCCGTGCTGATTTTTGCCGGTGTGCAGTTGCTGCCGGGCAACGCGGCCACCGCCATTCTCGGCCAGAGCGCGACGCCGGATGCCATCCGCGAACTGAACTTGCAACTCGGGCTGGATAAGCCGGCGGCGAGCCGCTATCTGAGCTGGCTGTCCGGCGTACTGCACGGCGATTTCGGTACCAGTTTCTCCACACGCGAGGCCATCAGCGGCCCGCTGTTTACGCGGCTTGGTAATACGCTGTTTCTGGCGGGATGCACCGCCGCCATCGCGGTTCCGCTGGCGCTAATCATCGGGTTTATTTCCGTGCGTTATCACGGCAGCGTTATCGATACTTTCCTTAATGCCATCACCCGCGCCACCGTTGCGCTGCCGGAATTTTTCTCCGGTTATCTGCTGATCCTGATTTTCGCCATCACGCTGGCGTGGGCACCGAGCAACAGCAGTATCTCGCCGGACATGCCGCTGGCCGCCAAACTTTCTGCAATCTCACTGCCGTGCGCTACCCTGGTGCTGGCGATCCTCGGGCACATGAGCAACATGACCCGCGCCGCGCTGATTGCCGCGCAAAGCTCCGCGTATGTGGATACCGCGCTGCTGAAAGGGCTGTCGCCGTCGCGCATTTTGTGGCGTCACGTTCTGCCCAACGCCATCGGCCCGATTATCAACGTCGTGGCGATCAATCTGGCGTATCTGATGGTCGGCGTGGTGATTGTCGAGAACGTCTTTGTGTATCCGGGGCTGGGGCAATACATGGTCGACAGCATCAGCAAACGCGACATTCCGGTGATGCAGGATTGCGCGCTGTTGCTGGCCGGGATTTATATCCTGCTGAATTTGCTGGCCGACGTGATGGCGCTGGTCGCCAATCCGCGTTTACGCCATAACCGCTAAATTTTAGGAATTGCTGCAATGCCTGCCTTAAAACCTGCCTCGATCCTTGGCCTGCTGGTGCTGATTCTCTTTGTTCTTATCGCGATTTTTGCGCCGTGGCTGGCGCCGCACGCACCGGATCAGACACTGGGCATGTCGTGGGATCTGCCGGGACCCAATGCGCTGCTCGGCACCGACAATCTCGGGCGTGATCTGCTTTCACGCCTTATCTGGGGCACCCGTGTTTCGCTGGGCGTTACCGCGCTGGCGGCGCTGGTGGCCTTTTCGGTCGGCTGCACGTTGGGCTTTATCGCCGGATTGCGCGGCGGCTGGCTGGATCAGGTGATTTCCCGCTGCAACGACATCGTGATGGCGATCCCGACACTGATTCTGGCGCTGATCGTGCTGGCCGTCTTGCCGAAAACCTTGCTGACCCTGACGCTGGTTCTCGGGCTGCTGGAATCCACCCGCGTGCTGCGCGTGGCACGTTCGCTGGCGACGGATATCGGCGTGATGGAGTTTGTCGATGTGGCGCGCCTGCGCGGAGAAAGCCTCGGCTGGATCCTCCGGCGGGTGATTTTGCCTAACGCCTTACAGACGCTGATTGCCGAATTTGGCCTGCGCTTTATTTTCATTTTGCTGTTCCTCTCGGCGCTGTCGTTCCTTGGTCTTGGCGTTCAGCCGCCGACCGCCGACTGGGGCGGGCTGGCGCGGGATAATAAAGACGGCATTCTGTTTGGCGTTTGGGCGGCGCTGATCCCCGGCGGGGCGATTGCGGTGCTGGCGCTGGCGGTAAATGCCGTCGCCGACTGGCTGATGAGCGGTTCGACCCGCATCTGGGGGAAAAAAGCATGAGCGATGTTTTACTCAAAACAGAAAATTTGCGCGTGGTGTCCGCCGGTAAAAATCCGCGGACGCTGGTGGATGACGTGTCTTTTACCGTGAAACGCGGCGAAGTGCTGGGGCTGATTGGTGAATCCGGCGCGGGGAAATCCACTATCGGGCTGGCAATTCTCGGCCATTGTCGTCAGGGAATGCGTATTCATTCCGGCAGCATTGTCTTTAACGGGCAGGATCTCACGGCGTTGTCTGACCGGCGTTTACGGCAGATCCGTGGTCGCCATATTGCGTATGTGGCGCAGTCCGCCGGTGCGGCGTTTAACCCGGCGATTACCCTGGGTGAACAGGTGATTGAAGCGGCACTGAAACACAAAATCTATGACCGCCAGCAGGCACAGGCGCGCGCCATTGAACTGTTTGAACAGCTCGGTTTGCCGCAGCCGCAGGCGTTTTATCAGCGTTATCCGCATCAGGTTTCCGGCGGTCAGTTGCAGCGGGCGATGATTGCGATGGCGCTGTGCGCCAGTCCCGAACTGCTGATCTTCGATGAGCCGACGACGGCGCTGGATGTCACCACGCAGCTTGGCGTGCTGAAAGCCATTGCCGATGTGATCCGCATTTCCGGCGTGGCGGCTATTTACATCAGCCACGATCTGGCCGTTGTCGCGCAAATCAGCGACAAGATTATGGTGTTGCAGCACGGCAAAACGGTGGAACAGGCACCGGCCGCGCAACTGCTGGCGCGGCCGCAACAGGAATACACCCGGCGTCTGCTGAATGCGCAGGGCGAAACCAAAACGCCGCAAACCGGCGAGGCACCGGTGGCGCTAAGTCTGCGCAATATCAGCGCGCGTTATCAGGCGCAGCCGGTCTTACAGGATATTTCCCTGAATTTGCCGCGTGGCCGGACGCTGGCGGTGATCGGCGAATCCGGTTCGGGGAAATCAACGCTCGGCAAAGTGATTTGCGGGTTACTCAGCCCGGAAACGGGGAAAGTGACGCTGGAACAGCAAACGCTGCCTGCCGGTCTGCGTCAGCGCAGCCGCCCGCAGTTGCGCGATGTGCAGCTGATTCATCAGATCCCCGATACCGCGCTGAACCCGAAAGAGCGCATTGGCGGGCAGATTTCCCGCGTGCTGGAATGTTTTACTTCGCTGAACCGCCCGGAACGGCAGGCCAAAGTCAGCGAACTGCTGGCACAGGTCGGGCTGCATGCGGAGCTGGCGGAGCGTTATCCTGCGGCACTTTCCGGCGGCCAGAAGCAGCGCGTGTGTATCGCGCGTGCGCTGGCGGCGGAGCCGAAACTGATTGTGTGCGACGAACCGACGTCCGCGTTAGACCCGCTGGTGGCGCGCGAGGTGCTGGCACTGCTGCGTAAAATCCAGCACGACACCGGCATTGCGTACCTCTTTATCACGCATGATTTGCAGGTGGTGCGCGAGATTGCTGATGAAGTGGCGGTACTGAAGCAAGGCGTGATTGTGCGTCAGGGGCCGGTAGCATCCGCACTGAGCGAACCGCTGGACGATTACACCCGCGAGTTGCTGCATTCCGTACCGGAAATGCGCACCGGCTGGCTGGCGGAAATGTTCGTCAGCGCGTAAAGCGGCCTCCCCTGAAAAGGGGAGGCGTAAATCGCAATTCCATTTTTGTACAGTTACAAACCTTTCTGATTCATTTCTCTTTACACTTCCCTAATAATTCATTCACTAAAGATCTCTTTATTTGTACCGATAACCTTCCTGAACATTAAATATTTCTAAGAGTTTTATTCCCGCGTCAAAAAATTAATTTGAGATAAGGGTTTACGGATTATTTAAAAAAATAAACAGTGATTTCGCTATGCAATTATCAGCGGTTTGAATTGTTTCGCGTTGTATTCATTTTATTGGCCAGGAAATAAGGGAGTGAGAATGTTTAAGATGATCAACAATATGCGGGTGGGTGCCCGTTTGGGGGCCGCATTCAGCCTGGTAATTCTGTTATTAATCATCGTCAGCGTGACAGCAGTAACAAAAATAAGCGCTATCAACGCCAGCATTGACCAAATAGTCAACGATCGTTATGTGAAAGTTCGTCTGGCATTTGATGTCCGCGACGGTGTGAATAACCAGATTAAATTCTTGCGCGGAATTGTCATCGATACCAAGAATCCTGAACAAAACCAAAAACGTTATTTACAGCTGGATGACACCATTAAACAAACCAATCTGGCGATGAGCAAAATTGCGGCCATCCAGACAACGGTGACCGGTAAGCAAAAAATTAAAGCCTTGCAGGATGCCAGCGATGCGTTTGAAAGCGGCAAAGAAGCGCTGATTGCACTGGCCCGCGCTGGTGATATGGACGGCGCAACCGAATATGTCCTGCGTAAACTGACCACGTCGCAGAACGCGTATCTGGATCTGGCCATCGCTTTTGCCAATTCTCAGGATCAGCAGTTGCAGGCTGAAGGCAAAAAAGCGGTGGCAGACGGGCATACCGCCATTGAACTGACGCTGATTTTCTCCGCGCTGGCGATCCTGCTGGCCGCGGCAATGGGCTATTTCCTGACCCGTTCAATCACCCGTCCGCTGCTTAATGCCGTGAAAGTGGCGGAAAACGTGGCGGCAGGCGACCTGACCACGCAGATTCAGGTGAACTCCCACGACGAAACGGGCCAGCTGATGCAGGGCCTGAAAAACATGAACGAAAATCTGCTCAAGATCGTGACAGAAGTTCGTGCCGGAACCCATGCGATTAACAGCGCGTCCGGCGAAATTGCCGCCGGGAACCTGGATTTGTCTTCCCGTACTGAACAGCAGGCCAGCTCACTGGAAGAAACCGCCTCGGCCATGGAACAGATGACCGCGACGGTGAAACAGAATGCTGATAACGCGCGTCAGGCTAATCAGCTCGCGGCGCAGGCTTCCCGCGTGGCAGTGCAGGGCGGCGAAGTGGTGGGCGAAGTCGTTAATACGATGGAAGGCATCAATGCTTCTTCCCGCAAAATCGTCGATATTATCGCGGTGATCGACGGCATTGCGTTCCAGACCAACATTCTGGCGCTGAACGCCGCCGTGGAAGCCGCGCGTGCCGGTGAACAGGGGCGCGGATTTGCCGTGGTGGCATCAGAAGTGCGTAATCTGGCGCAGCGTTCTGCTTCGGCGGCGAAAGAGATTAAATCGCTGATCGACGATTCTGTTCTGAGAGTCGATAACGGGACGCAGCTGGTCGCCAAAGCGGGCGCGACGATGGCCGAAGTGGTGTCCAGCGTGAAGAACGTGACCGACATCGTGGGCGAAATTGCGATTGCCAGCAATGAACAAAGCACCGGCATCGAAGAGATCAACAAAGCCATCAACCAGATGGACGAAGTCACGCAGCAGAACGCCGCGCTGGTCCAGGAAGCCTCTTCGGCAGCATATTCCCTGAATGAGCAGGCGGAGCGTCTGTCGCAGGCCATCAGCATCTTTAAAGTCAGCGCGGCGACGGCAACCTCCGCCGTACGTAAAGCGACGCAGGTTAACTCTCCGGCATTATTGCCAAACCGTCGCGCGGTGCCTGCCGCCGATGAAGGCTCGTGGGAAACCTTCTGATTTTCTGATTATTTTCTGCGTTAATTATCCCAACCCGGTACTGAGTATCGGGTTTTTTACTTTTCTGCCGCGAAGATCGTGACGCAGGGGGACTGACGGGCTGACGATGAGGCGGAAGGCGACTTGCGCTTATTTGAACCTTCCGTGGTGCGGTTACCCGCTATCCTTTCAGAAAATCTGCACGCAGTTTATTCAGAACGTTGAAGACCGGTTTTCCTGCGGATTCGGCAATCTTTGTGTCAGCGAAAACTTGCTGCCAGTTAGCCAGTGCGGCCAGCGTCTGATCAATGTAATCATCCGGTTTGAGGAATTTATAGTCTTTGCACAACTGGTGCATAAGTTTTCGCGTCGGTTTTCCTTTTCCAGCAAATGACGTTGTGTGTTCCCCCATGCCTTCAGAAAATGTCAGGTCATAAGCGGGGGACAACGTCCACCGTTCTTCCGCATCAGAATGGATAAATGCAAAGTTTTTTGCATGATCATCGTAGTTATGGGAGAGCGCATTAAAGACCATCAGACGCGCCATTTTCTCGACTTCAGCAGCATTTTGGGTCAACGCGTAAGTGAGTTTAAGCATTTCACTGTAATCGAGCGACTGGGTTCTGAAATCGGCATAAATCAGCGCCGATGCGGTCATCACGTGGCGGCGGCTGTCGCCCTCACGGTCAAAACGACGTGATGCAAAGAAACGCTCGGTTTGATTCTTATCAGAGAGTTGCACGTCTAACAGCGTTGAGTCCGCCATTATGACGCCCGCATTTCTTGCCATGATGGCGTATGCCTGCTCGATAGCGCCAGTTTCCAGCGGTTCATCCAACGCCCTGAACTTTACAATCCAGTGGGTATATCCTTCACGCAGCGGCTCAAAGGCTGAAGTAGCCTGGGTTGTATCTGCTGAGAGGGCTACGATGGCCTTTGGCCGGGCACCACCCGGCGAGCCGCCCGCAATACGCAGTGTTTTAAGAACCTGGTGAGTCTCCCCGGCCTGCACTTCGACAGAGGCCTCAAAAAGGTCTGCGAGGCTAAGCGAAGAGGGAATATCCACTTTCTCAGATTTAGGGTGATATTCAAAAGCCCCCATGCCGCGATCGCCGAGGTACGCCAGACGGTCAAGTTGAGTGAGCGTCCGGGATGTCCCCGCACCAAAATGGCCATCGAAGAACCGGTCCATTAATTCCAGACCCCAGTCATCCGGCAGGGAATCTGAAAATGCGCCATGTAACCCGCGAAATAACATATCTTTCGCGAGCTGAGGTTTATCATCGAACGTCATAGTAAACGGTGAAAGGCTGAACCCTGAAGCCAGCCACGCTTTACTGTATGTGAAGTAAATGCCTTTTCCTTCAGCCTGATACAACTCACCGACCTTTTGTCCGTTGACGGAAACGGTTAGCTCTTCTATATGCGTCAGTGTGTCGTTTCTGAATGATTTATTCATCGTGCCCCCCGCTGGCGGCTGGCATTTTTTAGTTCCTCATAGGAACCGGGTTGTGAAGGTTTGAACAGCGTGGTGAATGGCGTGAGTTCATCCAGCGCGGTCGCCAGCAAGATCATCGATTCCAGCGTAGCAGAACCCGTGAGTTCAAAGCGTTTTATGGATGATTCAGAAACCCCTGAACGTTCAGCCAGTGTTTTACGTGAAAGATTTTTCGACAGACGTAATGCCCGTGCGTTTTTTCCGATATCGCGGGCAATTTCAGCAGGAGAATAAAGAAAGTGCATCAGGGACATTAAACGTCACTCCAGTGGCACTTAATGGTCCATATAAGACCTGTTATGTGCATTAATCGATGATAATAGGTCATTTTAGACCCGTTATTAAAAAAAATGCAAAACCCCGCACAAAAGGTCATATATGACCTCTTATGCGGGGTTTATAGTGTTTACAGGTCATATTTGACCCATAAAAGTATGGCCTGTTTTGTTAACGCCCGACGCGTGCCTGCAACGCGGCCGGATAGCGGTCTCCGTGAACTTCGACGGCGGCCAGCGCGCTGGCGAGATTGCGTAATTCGCTGTCGCTCAGCGTGACGTCCGTTGCGCCTAAGTTTTCTTCCAGACGGTGCAGTTTGGTGGTGCCCGGAATCGGTACAATCCACGGTTTTTGTGCCAGCAGCCAGGCCAGCGCAATCTGTGCCGGTGTCACGCGTTTTTCCTGCGCGATGTTATGAATCACCGCCAGCAGGCTCTGGTTTGCCGCCAGCGCTTCCGGTGAGAAACGCGGCACTTTGCTGCGGAAATCGTCGCTTCCAAAGGTGGCATTCGCATCAAATGCGCCGGTCAGGAAGCCTTTCCCCAGCGGGCTGAAGGGCACAAAACCAATACCCAGCTCTTCCAGCGTCGGAATGATTTCCTGCTCCGGCTCGCGCCACCACATTGAATATTCGCTTTGCAGCGCGGTAACCGGCTGCACGGCGTGCGCGCGGCGGATAGTTTGTGCGCCCGCTTCGGACAACCCGAAGTGCTTCACTTTACCCTCGGCAATCAGATCTTTTACTGCACCCGCAACGTCTTCAATCGGTACTTCCGGGTCTACACGGTGCTGATAAAGCAAGTCGATGACGTCGGTCTTCAGGCGTTTCAGCGAGCCTTCCACCGCAACGCGAATGTGTTCCGGGCGGCTGTTGAGGTTTTGCTGTTTGTTATCGTCGCCAAAGGTAAAACCAAATTTTGTGGCGATCACCACTTTATCGCGCACCGGTGCCAGCGCTTCGCCGACCACTTCTTCGTTAAGGTACGGGCCGTAAACTTCGGCGGTGTCAAAGAAGGTCACGCCGCGTTCGACCGCGGCGCGGATAAGTTCAATGGCCTGACGGGTTTCCGTTGCGGCGCCGTAACCAAAACTCAGCCCCATGCAGCCTAAACCGAGAGACGAAACTTCGAGGCCAGATTTGCCCAGTAAACGTTTTTGCATGTGATTTTTCCTCAGTATTGACGTGATACGTTCAGTGTCCGTGGGATCTGCGATCCGTTATGTGGAGATTTATCCTGTAATCCCAAAATCCTGTGATTTCAGGATGAGTGACAACGAAAGCGTAACGTGGACTGAATCATAGTCGCTGAAGGTTCATCGGATTAGAGGGGGCAATCCGCATATCTTTATGAACTGAGTTCATAAATCGGAGAGAGCCTGCGGGAACATTACAAAGTTGTCATTTTTCTGGCGGCTTTCTGTAGGGGCGCGCAGTTTGTCTGGCTGAGTATCGAAGATACGGGCGAGGGAATCTCTGCGGAACATCTGCCGCTGATTTTTGACCGTTTCTACCGGATCGATGCCTCGCGCAGCCTGACTGAAAACACCGGCCTCGGGCTGGCGATTGTGAAGACCATTGCGGAATTGCACGGTGGCCGAATTGTCGTCGAAAGCGAACCGGGAAAAGGCAGCCGTTTTACGCTGGTTCTGCCAAAATAATCATCCTGCGCTGAACTCCCGATAAATAAAATTCAGCGTTCCCGATGAGACAGGCTATCTTTCTTAAGGTTTTTAGATGATTAGCCAGAAAAATAAAGGGAGCACATGACCAAAATTTTATCGCCCCCGGCGCAGGCGCTGATGATGTCGTTGCTGACGGGGCAGGCGGTTCACTGGCAAAGTGCGTGGACGCCGCCTCCTTATACCGTGCAGGCCTGGCGGGGGATCAGTTCCGTGATGTTCTCAAAAATACTCGAACCGGTCTGGTGGTGCTGTCGTTGTCCGGATCCGGTGGTGACGGTCAGGCGTAACAGCGTCTACTGGCTGGCGCATCTGGTACAGGAACCCGGCCCGGCGGCGGAGAAACTGTGGATTGATGCGGTAAAAGCGCGCTATCAGATGCAGCCCAACAGTACGCTCGGCCATGAAGCCGACGCCTTTCTGGTACAGGTTTTTCAGGATTACGTCGCGCTGTATGACCTTTATCGCAAAGGGAAAGATAAGGCGAAAAATAGCTAGCAATAATGCGGATCCGTTTAGGAAATCGCGTTTCCGTTATTCGCCGATATAATAAAAGTCCGAATTACTTCATTAATAACCCGCCGTTATATCGTTGTAATATATTTCAAAATTTATATTCGGCTAATATTCAGCCATTTACTGCCCGCAAGGTTATTATCTGCGGCCGCCTTACATCCGGCAGGCTATAATAACAATGTTCTTTTTGGGATCTGCTATCCGGCCTCTGCGCCGGTGCGAAGTCACGGCCAGCGCGGGGCGATGCGATGTCACTTAAGGGCAATTTTGTTCCCGTGGTATCACGCGTTTACCCGTTGTTTACCTGACAGGAAGTGCTTTTTAGTGCTTTATTAATGACCGTGTAACAGAGTTAAGTCAGCACGATCGTTCACTAAATCAGCAACATATTGATTCTGTTAAAAAAGAATAAACAATTCTATACAAAATAAATTATTGAGGTACAGAGTAAAAAGCCATATATTGGCCGCGTTTTTCTCATGGTACTTACCTTTTAAATACATTTATTCAATTGCAGCGTTTCCATAACCTGCGGTTGTAGGAGAGATATGATGACGGATAAAGTCCGTATTGACAGTTTAGGTGCGAATTCATTAAACGGAAACAATGAAACCTATTTGGCGAGACAAGCTGAATTTGAATCGAATGTCAGGAGCTACCCGCGCAAGTTGCCGTTAGCAATTGCGAAGGCCAATGGCGTGTGGATCACCGATGTTGAGAATAATCAATATCTTGATTGCCTTGCCGGTGCCGGTACGCTGGCTCTTGGACATAATCATCCGGACGTGCTGCAAAGCATCCAAAATGTCATTACCAGCGGCTTGCCGTTACATACACTGGATCTGACAACCCCGTTGAAAGATCAGTTCTCAGAATATCTGCTTTCTTTACTGCCGCAACAGGGCAAAGAGTATTGCCTGCAATTCACCGGCCCGTCCGGTGCGGATGCGGTAGAAGCGGCCATGAAACTGGCTAAAAAAGTCACCGGTCGCTCTGGCATCATCAGCTTCTCCGGCGGTTATCACGGTATGACACACGCCACGCTGGCGGTGACCGGTAATCTGTCTCCGAAAGAAGCGGTAAACGGCATGATGCCGGAAGTGCAGTTCATGCCTTACCCGCACCAGTACCGCTGCCCGCTGGGCATTGGCGGTGAAGCTGGCGTTAAAGCATTAACTTATTACTTCGAAAACCTGATCAACGACGTGGAAAGCGGCGTTCGCAAACCTGCGGCCGTTATTCTGGAAGCCGTTCAGGGCGAAGGCGGCGTGAACCCGGCTCCGGCTGAGTGGTTGCAGCGCATCCGTAAAGTGACTCAGGAACACGGCATTCTGCTGATCCTCGACGAAGTTCAGGCTGGTTTCTGCCGTACCGGCAAACAGTTCGCCTTCGAACACGCGGGTATCGAGCCGGACATCATTGTGATGTCTAAAGCGGTCGGCGGCGGTCTGCCACTGGCGGTTCTGGGTATCAAGAAACAGTTCGACGCCTGGGCTCCGGGTCACCACACCGGTACATTCCGTGGTAACCAGCTGGCAATGGCTACCGGTCTGACGACGCTGAAAATCTTGAAAGAAGAAAAGATTGCAGAAAAAGTCGCCGCGCAGGGTGAATGGCTGAAAGGCAAACTGGCTGACCTGCAAAAACGTTATCCGGTGATCGGTAATGTGCGTGGTCTGGGCCTGATGATTGGTATCGAGATCGTTAAACCGAACGAAGCGCAGGATCACATGGGTTGCTACCCGGCTGATGGCGATTTGTCTGCGCTGTTGCAGAAAAAATGCTTCGGTGCTGGCCTGATCCTGGAACGTGGTGGCCGTAATGGCTGCGTGCTGCGCCTGTTGCCTTCCCTGCTGATCACGAACGATGAGCTGGGTATTTTCCTCGATAAGTTTGAGCAGGCGCTGCTGGCGGCTGGCATCAAACCTGTCTGAGCGGAGTAAGAGATTCTGATGTCCGAGTTAAACCCGATTCTGGCAGGCTCAGCGCAAAGCACTGAAGCCTACCAGCAGGCCATTGCACAGAGCAGTGAAGCTGTTGTGCAGTGGCTGCAACAACCTGAGATGTATCAGGGGAAAACCGTTGCACAACTGCGTGAGCGTATTACGCTGGATTTCAATCCTCAGGGCCTGGGCAACCAGGCTGCGATTGAACGTGCGATTGAATATTTCCTGAAAGACAGCCTGTCGGTGCATCACCCGCAGTGCGTGGCGCATCTGCATTGCCCGAGTCTGGTGATCAGCCAGGCCGCGGAAGTGCTGATTAACGCCACTAACCAGAGCATGGACTCCTGGGACCAAAGCCCGTCAGCGACCATCATCGAGATGAAGCTGATTGAATGGCTGCGGACTCAGGTCGGTTACCAGGCTGGCGATGCGGGCGTGTTCACCAGCGGCGGCACCCAGAGCAATCTGATGGGGCTGATGCTGGCGCGTGACGCGTTCTTCGCCCGTCAGGGACACTCCATCCAGCAGGATGGTCTGACCGGTAATCTGCGTAAAATTAAAGTGTTATGTTCTGAAAACGCGCACTTCTCCGTGCAGAAAAACATGGCATTGCTGGGCCTCGGCTATCAGTCTGTAACACTCGTCAAAACCGATGAATTCGCCCGTATGGATTTCAACGATTTACGCGAGAAAGTGGCACAGGCTCAGGCCAACGGCGAGCAGATTCTGGCGATCGTCGCAACAGCCGGTACCACCGACGCCGGTGCTATCGACCCGCTGCGTAAAATTGCTGAACTGGCCGCGGAGCACCAGATTTGGGTGCACGTTGACGCGGCGTGGGGCGGTGCCTTGTTGCTGTCTGAAAAGTATCGTCATTATCTGGACGGTATTGAACGGGTGGATTCCATTACGCTGGACTTCCACAAACAGTTCTTCCAGACCATCAGCTGCGGCGCGTTCCTGCTTAAAGAAGAGCGTCACTACGAGCTGATGCGCTATCAGGCGGCTTACCTGAACTCTGAGTTCGACGAAGCGGCTGGCGTACCAAATCTGGTGTCTAAATCGCTGCAAACCACCCGCCGTTTCGATGCGCTGAAACTGTGGATGGGTCTGGAAGCGTTGGGTCAGAAACAGTACGCCGAAATCATCGATCACGGTGTCACACTGGCACAAGACGTGGCGCAGTTCGTGATGTCCGAAGCGTCGCTCGAACTGGTGATGAAGCCACAGCTGGCCAGCGTTCTGTTCCGTTATCGTCCACAGCAGCTGGCGACCGCCAGCGACGCGGCTATCGCGCTGCTGAACCAGAAAATCGGTGATGCGCTGCTGGAATCCGGTCGTGCCAACGTGGGCGTGACCGAGCATAACGGCGTGACCTGCCTGAAACTGACGTTGCTGAACCCGACCGTAACGCTGGAGGATGTCAAAGTCCTGCTGGCGCTGGTTGAGAAAACGGCACAGCAACTGCTGAACGCGTAAGTCTGGTTCGTTAGAGAACGCAGTAAAAAGCCGGTAACACTTTCAGGTGTTACCGGCTTTTTTATGCCTGACACACAATTTTCCAGGACACGAAAAACCACCTGAAAGCCCGGCGTTCCCCTCTATAATCCATTCACTGAACGAATTTTAAAACGATGAGGCATTCGATGGATATCTTGATTTATGGCGCGACAGGCATGGTCGGTCAGGGCGTTTTGCTTGAATGTCTCAGGGCGGATGACGTGAAGTCGGTGACGGTGATTGTGCGTTCGCCGCTGGCGGAAAGTCACCCGAAGCTCATGCAGATTGTTACCGCCGATCTTCTCAGCCCTTTCACAACGAATGAAATGAGCCAGTATGCGGCATGCTTTTTTTGTCTCGGCGTCAGTTCGGCGGGCATGACCGAAGCACAGTACAGCAAAATTACGTATGATCTGACGCTGGACGTGGCCTCAAAGCTGTATCAGGTAAACCCGGCGATGGCGTTCATCTATGTTTCCGGTGCAGGAACGGACAGCTCGGAGCAGGGCAAAAGTATGTGGGCGCGGGTGAAAGGGAAAACCGAAAATGCTCTTCTGGCAAAAGGCTTTGCCTCTGCGTGGATGTTCCGGCCTGGCATGATCCAGCCGCTGAACGGCGCGCGCTCCAAAACAACCCGTTACCGGATTCTTTATCAGATTTTATCGCCGGTATTACCGCTGCTGAAACGTCTGTTTCCCCGCGCCATTCTGACGACGGAAGACATCGGGAAAGCAATGTTAAATCTGGTCCGTTATGGCAATCAAAAAGCCATTCTGGAAACGGAAGATATCGGCAGAATGGCGCATTCTTCACTTCGCCGCATGTAACGGGCTGACCACGTCGATTCCGCGCGACAGTTTTTCTTTATTTCCCTGATAATCTTCCAGAAGAATGGCGATAAAGAGGCTGTCCAGCAGGTTCAGTTGTACGATCCTCGCCACCGCATTTTGCCCCAGTAGCGGGCCACTCATTGCCGGGCTGAAAATAGATAAATCAGAACATTGAGAAAGCGGGGAGCCGTTGTCATTGGTGATACAGATGAGTTTTGCTTTGTTCGCGATGGCGGTATGAGCTGCGTTGAGCATCTCACGCGTTTCGCCGGACGGCGCTCTCGGCATGACGCTGGGGATTAATTCGCTGCAAATGGGCGTTTTCGGCGGTGTGATCACCGGCCTTGGGGTTGCCGCGTTGCATAACCGTTTTTACCGGATAGAACTGCCCGCAACGTTTTCATTTTTCGGCGGTACGCGGTTCATTCCTATCATTTCGGCCATCACTTATCTGTTTGTCGGGATCCTGATGTTTTACATCTGGCCGACCCTCCAGAACGGGATTTTGCACCTCGGCGGACTGGTTAACAGCGCGGGCTATGCGGGAACGTTTATCTACGGCGTAATTGAACGGGCGCTGATCCCTTTCGGTTTGCACCATGTTTTCTATATGCCGTTCTGGCAAACCGGTCTCGGTGGCACGGAAGTGATCGACGGCGTGACGGTTTCCGGTGCGCAGAATATCTTCTTTGCTGAACTGGCCAGCCCAAATACCAAAGAGTTCTCGGTCGAAGCGACGCGGTTTATGGCGGGTAAATTCCCGTTCTATCTGTTCGGTATTCCCGGCGCGGCGCTGGCGATTTATCACACCGCGCGTCCGGAAAAACGCCGGTTGGTATTAGGTTTACTGTTATCCGCGACCCTGACCGCCGTTCTGACGGGTATCACGGAGCCGATTGAATTCTCGTTCCTGTTCGCCGCGCCATTGTTATACGTGCTGCACTGCCTTCTGGCCGGATTGTCATTCATGCTTTGCCACATCTTTAATGTCGGCGTCGGCCAGACGTTTTCCGGCAGCTTAATTGATTTTATTCTCTTTGGTGTTTTGCAGGGGAATACGAAGAGTCACTGGATAAACGCTATTCTCATCGGGATCCCGCTGTTCCCCATTTATTATTTCAGTTTCCGCTTCATGATTACGCGATTTAATTTCAAAACGCCGGGACGCGAAGACGATAACGAAGAAACTAAACTTTATACCCGGCAGGATCTCGCCGCGCGCGATCAGAAAAATAATACCGGTGGGCTGAACGGGGACGGGCTCAATATTTCGCAAACCATTATCGCCGGGCTGGGTGGAGCGGCCAATATCTCGGATGTCGACTGCTGCGCCACGCGTCTGCGTATCACGGTTCTGGATGAAAATCAGGTGGATGACGCGCTGCTAAAAAGCTCCGGCGCAAAAGGCGTGATCCGAAAAGGCAAAGGTGTTCAGGTGATTTACGGCCCGCACGTCACGCTCATTAAATCGAATTTGCAGGATTGTCTCGAAAGCGTATAGCGAAGGTGAGGGGGAATTATTCCCCCTGTCCACCGCTTCATTTTATTTATTGTTAATGGTTGAAGGGAGAAATATGAATATTGCAATTGGCTGTGATCACGTCGGGTTTATTCTCAAAGCGGACATCATCGGGCATTTAATTAGCCGGGGCATGACGGTGACAGATAAAGGCGCTGATGAGAATACGCGCACGGATTATCCGATATACGGCAAAGCGGTGGCAGACGCGGTGGTTTCAGGCGAAGCCGACTTAGGGATTGTATTTTGTGGTTCCGGGATCGGCATTTCCATTGCGGCGAATAAAGTTCACGGCATTCGCGCGGTGGTGTGCAGCGAGCCGTATTCGGCGAAATTGTCCCGCGAACATAACAACACCAATATTCTTTCCTTTGGGTCACGCGTTGTCGGTTCTGAGCTTGCAAAGATGATTATCGACGCGTGGCTGGATGCTGAATTTGAAGGCGGACGCCACCAGAAACGGGTGGAGATGATCACCGCCATCGAGGAGGCGCAGCAATGACCACGCAATTTTGCCCGTCGCTGATGTGCGTGGATTTTTCCCGTCTGGGTGAGGAACTGTCCAGCCTTGAAGCGGCCGGTGCGGCGATGTTCCATATCGACGTCATGGACGGACATTTTGTCCCGAACTTTGCGCTCGGCCCGGAAGATATCAAAGCCGTTTCGAAGCTGGCGACGATACCTTATGACGTCCACCTGATGGTCACGAACCCGGACCCTTACATCGCGCGTTTTGCCGATCTGGGTTGCAGCATTATTTATGTCCACGCCGAAGCGCCAATCCATTTGCACCGCACGCTGGGCAATATCCGCAGCCGCGGCATCAAAGCAGGCGTGGCGATTAACCCCGGCACGTCGCTGAATATTCTGGAGGAAATCCTCGACGTGGTAGACGTGGTCATGGTGATGTCAGTGAATCCGGGTTTTGCGGGGCAGCCTTTTATAGAAAGCTCGTTCAGCAAAGTCCGCCGGCTCAGGACCATGCTGAATGAAAATAAGAGCGATGCGCTCATCGCCATCGACGGTGCTATTTCTCCCGAGGTGGTAAAAAAGCTCGGCACGGAAATTGACCTGTTTGTTCTCGGCACCGCAGGGTTATTCCGCAAAGATATGTCATACAAAGAGGCGATGACTGTTCTGCGTAAGCAGGTCGTTATGGCGAAGGGCGCGGGAGAAGTGGCATAACCCGTGCGCGGGGATGAAGGCAATAAAAAAGCCATTCTGCAAAATAACGTCATTCGCAGGATGGCTTATGTTTTTTACGGCGGACGCTGTCAGCGTCCTGCTGGCCCTGATAAAAAAAACCGCACTTAGTTGCGGGCACCAATGATCAGCGCTGCGACCAATGCAATTGAAACGAACGACATGTAACCCACCACTAAAGCTCTTTTCATAATTAAGCACCTCAGTTGAACGTTTTTCAGAACATCGGACTCACGACTGGACGCAGAGTAAACCGGGCAAATCGCAGCTTACCTATTGATGATAGATCACGCCGACGCGGCAATGTTTCTTCTTTTAAAGTTTTTCCTTCTGTTTACCGAACTTTCCGATTCTGTCAGCCCGCGCGTCTGCGTTCCCTATACTGGTAGTTTGCGGTTAATTCCGGGAGGGAAAATGAATTTTCTATCACATTTCGATTTCATCACGCTGGTGATGACGCCGGAGTTCTGGACAGGCGTCGCGACGATGGTGATTGTGACGTTTGCTACTTACTGGCTGCTGAGCTGGGTGCTCTCATTTTTGCGCAAAGGCGTAAAAAGCTGGGGAGAGGTGAATCAGGCCAGCCACAGAATACGGTTTGTGCTCGGCGAAATTCTCAACCGGACAAGCAACTTACTGATTTTTATCGCAGCCTTTTTGTTCAGCCTGCGGTTCGTTAATCTTCCCGATCATCTTTACAGCACGATAACCCACGCGTGGTTCCTGGTTCTGGCTTTCCAGATGGCGCTGTGGCTGGATCAGGCGGTCGTTTCGTGGTTACGCGATCTTATGCGTCAGCCCCGCATGCACAGAAACCCGGTTACGCTGGTGATCACCGGTCTGATATTCCGCGCGGTGGTGTGGACGGTGATGCTGCTGTCGATTCTGGCGAATGTGGGCGTCAATATTACCGCGCTGGTCGCCAGCCTGGGCGTCGGCGGTATCGCCATCGCGCTCGCCATTCAAACCATCCTCAGCGACGTCTTCGCGTCACTCTCCATCGGTTTTGATAAACCTTTCGAAATTGGTGATTTTGTTGTGTTTAATGATGTCGCCGGAACGGTCGAACATATTGGCCTGAAAACCACGCGAATACGCAGCCTGAGCGGTGAGCAGATCGTCTGCGGTAATGCCATTTTGCTCCAGCAAACGTTGCATAATTACAAGCGAATGCAGACGCGCCGTATCGTATTCAATTTTGGTGTCGCGATTAATACGCCGCCGGAGAAGTTGCGTAATATCGGCGATATGGTCAAAGACATTATTATTGATGTGGGTGAAACTAAATTCGACCGTGCGCACCTTCTTGGGTTTGGCACAGACCGCCTGAATATCGAAGTGGTTCATATCGTCAATACAGCCGACTACAACAAATACATGGATATTCAGCAGGAAATCAATATCCGTATTATCGAGAAGCTTATCGAGCAGGATATTGAAATGGCGCTGCCTAATATGATTGTTCAAACGCCGGATAAAAGCGAACCGGGGAAATGGGAGGCCACCCGCGCAAGGCAGCAGGCGTAAAAATGCACTTCTGATTTTATTGAGGTTTATTGATTAACAATAAAAGTCCCTGCCGGAGGATGAGCTATCATTGACTGAAATAGTGCTCTCAGCAAACTCTGGTGGACGGATGATAATAAAGAAAAAACTCAATTCAATCATGATGGTGTTAGGCATTGCCTGCACGATACCCGCAGTGGCTGCTAACCCCACGGGCGGCAACAGAAGCGGAGTATCGGGCCTCTGGGAAGACTTCAAAGACGATGTTTCCCTGACCTGGAATGAACCGCAATATACCGATGTCTATCTTCCTTTTCTAAGCTGGCATAACCGGCTGACGTACGATAAGCATAAAACAGATCATTATAATGAAATGCCGTGGGGTGGCGGGATTGGCGTTTCCCGCTATACAGAAGAGGGCAACTGGAGTGGACTCTTTGCGATGGTATTTCAGGATTCCCACCGCGAGTGGCAACCGGCCGCCGGTTACGGGTGGGAAAAGGGAGGGTATTTCACGCAAAGTAAGGATGTCCGTCTTGGGCTGGGATTAGCGGGCGGAATTACCGCCCGTCAGGATTTCGCTAATTACGTACCGCTGCCATTCTTATTCCCACTTTTTTCTGCGGGATATAAAAACGTCAATTTGCAGTTCACCTACATCCCCGGAACTTACAATAACGGCAACGTGCTTTTTGCGTGGCTGAGATATGGTTTTTAGATATTACCCACGGTCAGACGCTATTTCAGCCACTGATGAAAGGCTTGCCTTACGGCTGGCCTTATATTCCGTTTAGCTTATCCATCACGTCTTCGGACAATTGCAGCGTCGTGCTCGCCAGATTTTCCTGTAAATGTTCCGGCGACGACGTGCCGGGGATCAGCAAAATATTCGGTGAACGTTTGAGCAGCCACGCCAGCGCGACCTGCATCGGTGTGGCCTGCAATGTGGCAGCCACCTCATCAAGCAACGTGGACTGCAACGGTGAAAAACCGCCCAGCGGGAAGAAAGGCACATACGCAATGCCCTGTTCCGCAAGGGTATCGACCAGCGCATCATCGCGCCGGTTCGCCAGGTTATACATGTTCTGAACGCAGGCAATTGCCGTCAGTTTCTGCGCGTCAGCGACCTGAGTTGCCGTGACATTGCTCAGGCCGATATGGTGAATCAAACCACGTTCTTTCAGTCTGATCAGCGCTTCCAGTTGCGGTTCGAGTGAACCGTCCTTCGGCTGATGAATGTCGAGCATGCTGCGCAGATTCACCACGTCTATTGTTTCCAGCCCCAGATTACGCAGGTTATCTTCCACGGCCTGCGTCAGTTCCTGCGGGCTGAAAGCCGGTAACCAGCCGCCTTTTTCATCACGGCGCGCGCCGACTTTGGTCACAATACACAGATTGTCAGGGTACGGATGCAGCGCTTTTTTGATCAGCCGGTTGGTTTCATGCGGGCCGTAAAAATCGCTGGTATCGATATGATTCACACCGCTGGCGATGGCGTCACGCAATACCTGAATGCCCCGCGCTTCATCTTTCACCGGGCCAAAAACGCCCGGTCCCGCCAGTTGCATGGCGCCGTAACCTAAGCGTCCTACTTCGCGATCGCCCAGGCGATAAGTCATGGAAGGCTTTGACATGGAATTCTCCTCTGTGAATGTTCACTGATTGTAGCGGGGCGCTGGTTGTGCAACTATCCGGTAAAATCAGGACAAACTGTACGAGGTTACGCACAATGTCGATGGATATCGCCCTGTTGCACGCAGTGGTTGAAGTGGCGAAAGCCGGTGGATTTCGTGAGGCGGCGCGCGTCACCGGCAGCAATGCGTCCCGGCTCAGTGATGCGGTGCGTCGCGCAGAACAGCAGCTCGGCATCCGGCTGTTTCACCGGACGACCCGCACAGTGGTGCTGACCGAAGCCGGCAGGGCGCTGATCGAACGTTTGCAGCCCGCCATGAATGAGGTGAATGCCGCGCTGGATGCGCTTAACCGTTATCGCAATACCCCCGGCGGCACGCTGCGGCTGAACGTTCCTGTCAGCGCCACGCGGCTGGTTTTGCCTGCGCTGGTGCCGGAATTCCTCCGGCGCTATCCGGATATCCAGCTGGAAATTATTGCGGAAAGTAATGTGCAGGATGTGTTTCGCGACGGCTGCGATGCCGGTATTCGTTACGACGAACGTCTTGAGCAGGATATGGTGGCGCTTCCCATCGGGCCGCGCCGTCAGCGTTATGCGGCGGCGGCGTCTCCCGCGTATCTCGACGCGCAGGGCAGGCCGGAACATCCGCGGGATCTGATTGAGCATCGCTGTCTGCGTGGCCGTTATGCCAGCGGTAATATGCCGGACTGGGAATTTGAGCGCGATGGCGAAAACCTCAGCGTGCAGGTGAGCGGCCCGCTGGTGGTGAGCGTCGGCGGTGCGGTGGATCTGGCCGTGGAAGCCGCTATCGCGGGCGCGGGTATCATCTACCTGTTCGAAGAGTGGCTGGCGCCCGCCATTGTCAGCGGTAAGCTGGAGCCCATCTTGCAGCCATGGTGGCTGTCGTTTTCAGGCCCTTATCTTTATTACAACGATCGCCGCCTGATCCCCGCGCCTTTGCAGGCGTTTATCGATTTTGTCCGCGAAGACAATCTGAACCGAGCGGCGGCCGGTTAAAACCCGAATTCGCTCAGGCCGGGATGATCGTCAGGTCTGCGGCCCAGCGGCCAGTGGAATTTGCGGTCGGCTTCAGCGATGGGTAAATCGTTGATGCACGCGTGACGTTCGAACATCAGCCCCTGCGCGTTAAACGCCCAGTTTTCGTTGCCAAAACTGCGGAACCAGTTGCCGGAATCGTCGTGCCATTCGTAAGCAAACCGCACGGCAATCCGCTCACCGTCGAACGCCCACAGCTCTTTAATCAGGCGGTAATCCAGCTCTTTGGCCCATTTACGTTGCAGGAATTCCACCACACCGGCCTGACCCGTGACGAATTCGCTGCGGTTGCGCCAGCGCGTATCGGCAGAATACACCTGGCTGACGCGCTGCGGATCGCGGCTGTTCCACGCATCTTCGGCAAGCCGGACTTTTTCGATGGCGCTTTCACGCGTAAACGGCGGCAGGGGTTTTTTCACAATTAAGCGGCTGTCAATCATCATGGCCTCATGTTAAGGGAGAATGTGCGTTGGTGTTTCATGTATATAAGCGTTCGGCCACGTATAAGAAAGCAATGTTGCGTTGCTAATCGTAAATCAGCACGTTTTTTCCCTGAACCTACCCGTTGGCTTTGCGCTTATGGGGTTTGCGGGCATCAGATTGTCGTTGTTTCCGGGGGACAATGCAGACCTTAAACGCAAGGTCTGCATTGAATGGGAATGGGATTACTTCGCGGCGTCCTGCCCTAAGCCCTGAAGGCCGTTCTTATTCAGATCGGTATCCCGGAACCGGTCTTTCCAGTTCATTTCATAATGTTCTGGCGGGAAATCCGCAGGGGAAGTTCCCTGTTTCAGGGCGTCGTGTACGGAGTGCGCATACGCCAGATTTTTATCGCACATCGGCGCTGCCGGAATGTACATCACGTTTCCCCATCCTTGCTGGTTTTCAACCGGCGCAACCGAATGAATCACATCGCAATGCCACCAGACAGAGTCTCCGGCCTGTAATTGCGGAATGCTGCAAAGGCCGTTAATGAGGTGAGGGTGCCATTTCTCTGAGACAGGCAAAACCCGGCCCGGCGCGACGCCGCACAATTCATCTTCGGGTACGTCATCTAACAACGGGCGAAGCAACATGTAGGCCATCGCCTCAGGGACCGGCACAACGTGCAAAACGCCCTGGCCGCTCTGTATATCAGACAACGCCGTCCAGCCCTGGAAGGTGCGGAATACGGAGCATTTTGTGGTATCAGCGACGTCATATTCATTCACATCTGGCCGGAACGCCGCATCCCACGGGTCATATTCGTCAAAGCGATTGTTGAAAATATTCCGAAAGACGTTCTGATAAGCAGGCAATAACCAGCGTTCCAGCGCGCCGGAGTCAGTGTGCGCGCCGAGGCCTTTGGAGGTCGTTCCCGGCAGTCTGCGGCGGAGCCGGTCAGGGTAAATGACGCTGATATCGGGGTTAAACCAGACTTTTCCTTCGCTGTTGAATTTCCACAACCGGTTGAGGAATGACTGAACCGCGCCGATCTCCTGACTTTGCCTTGCCTCCATCTGCGCTTTTGACCAGTAGATGGGATAAATTTCGGGACGCGAAGCCTCCAGACTGCCAAAGAAATTATCGCCCGGCCCGCGGTAAACGTCGTCGAAATGGTTATTGTCCAGATAACTGAGCATGGACTCGTCCATCGCCAGCGCCGCATCGCGCCCGAACGTTCCGCGCACAACCAGACAACCACGACGCTTAACCTGCGCAATCAGCGCCCCGGATCCTTTTCCGGCGGCGAGATCTGACCATTCGATCTCTGGCCACGCCGAACCCTGAGCACGTTCCTCTTCACGGGCGGCAGCAATCTCTGATTCAATTTTGCTGCACACCTGATCAAAAAGCCCCTGCACATCACCAATCTGAGACCGTAGTTTTTGTTTTACGTCAATGATTTGCTGTTTGTAATCTTCCGGCAGTTTTGTCGCGATGGGGGTTTTATGCATGATGATTCTCCCGTGTCGTTTATGATTTTTATTACATACGAAGTATATATTACTTTCATTCGTAAGTTCATGGACGACAGTAACAAAACTCAGTGCAGGTGTTTTTGCAGCGGATCACGGTTTTGAAATTCGGGTTTGCGCGGCGGGAATGCTTAAAAAGTATAAAGCACGCCAAGATTCAGCGTGGTCCCGCCGCGCTGGTCAACGATCGGGCTTTTACCGGCGTGATCGCTCAGCCAGGCGTAATCTACACTGACGACGCTGCCCCAGTGTGGCGTGAACTGGTGACTCCACGTCAGACTGCTGTCCACGCCATAAAAACCCCCGGCCGCCTGATAAGGCGCGAAATCCGTGCGTTCGCTTTGTTTCTGGCTCACGCCATAGAAGGTATTCATGTAACGCCGGTCGCCAAAAAGTGCCGCGGACTGGAGTGCAACGGTGTCAGCGTTATTTTGCACGGGCAGGAGCGTGACGGATGTCTGATAGTGTACGCCTTGCCCGTCGCTCAGCGGCAGGGTGGCTTTGCCTTCAAATGAAAGCCACGGCGTGGCAGACCAGCCCACCGCGATGGCGGTATTGACGGCTGCATCGATATTTCCCATGCCTTTGAGTTTATTTGAACCATCACGCCAGGTGGAATTTCTGTCCGCCCGGCCCAGGCTGAACCCCAGCGTATGTTCAAGATACAGGCCGTTATCTGCCTGTAAGTCATACCCCACGCCTTTCAGGGAGTCGAAGAAAAACGCGTTGTCCCGCGCCTGAATGACCGGCCCCGCCAGCCAGTGACGCTGATCTGATCCGCTGTAACGCGGGGCGCTTTGTGCGCCCATCCCGACCGTAAACGTTTCCGCTGACGCATCGTCACCGGCCTGTGCCTGCCACGCTGTTGCGGACAGCGTGAAACAGGTAATGTGCAGCATAAGTTTTCTGGATATCATTGTGACTCCTCATCACCCAACCGTATGGTTCGTAGCGGATTGCAGCCGCGCCGAAAACCGGAGTATGCAGAGGCAGTGTCAATAAACTGTCTGGGATTTATGAAGAAACAGTCAAGGCGGCAGACATGCAAACAAAACGGATCCTGATCATTGAAGACGACGTCGATGCGGCGGATGTTCTTGATGCGTATTTGAAACGTGAAGGTTATGAGGTGCAGATTGCGGGAGACGGGCTATCCGGGCTGGAAAATGCGCAGCGGTGGAAGCCTGATCTTATTCTGCTGGATGTGATGTTGCCGGGAATAAGAGGGACGGACGTTCTGGCGTCAATCCGCCGCGAAAGCCGCGTTCCGGTGATCATGGTGACGGCAATGGGCGATATGCCTGACAAAATTGGTGCGCTGCGGTTCGGGGCTGATGATTATGTTGTCAAACCCTACAACCCTGGCGAAGTGGTGGCGCGGGTGCAGGCTGTACTCCGGCGGGTGATTTCCGGCTCAGAGGCCGTGTCTTCCGTGTTGTGCTGGCAGGGGCTTGATGTTGATACCGATGCCCTCACCGCCGCTGTCCGGTCAGCCTCGGGTGAACCGCGCTATCTGGATTTAACACCAACAGAGTTCGGTGTACTGAGCACATTAATGCGCGCTCCGACGCGTCCGTTCTCACGGCAATATCTGCTTGAACATTGCCTGCCGGAAAGCGAGGCGCTGGAAAGGGTCGTTGATACGCACGTTTATAACCTGCGTAAAAAGCTGGAATCTTCGGGGATCGTCAACGTGCTGGTCAACGTGCGTGGCGTCGGTTACCGGTTCAGACAACCATGAGTGGCCCACATTATCAGTCCCTCTGGCGCTGGATTTGTGTCCGTATCCTGACGCTGGCAATCGGCAGCGTGATCCTGATTGCGCTGTGCATGTGGCTGCGCTTTGCCATCGAAAATCTTTGGGTGTTGCACCACATGTCCCCGGCAATGCGGGCTGAATTTGAGGTGCTGCGCAGTAACCCTGAGCTTAATCTGGCGCGGTTTCATGAGATTGTGGATCAGGGCTGGGGCGTGCGCTATTCGGATCCTTCGATTGCTTCTGCCGACTGGATGATGGTCGGCATTCTGGTGGTCGTGGTGATCCCTTTTATCGCGCTTTTGGGTTTAAAAGCCGCGCGCCCGCTTTCGTCGCAGTTCAGCCGTCTGGCGCAGGTGGCCCGTTCGGTCACGAAAGGGGATTTCAATGCACGGGCTGAAGCGGTGAAAAATGCCCCGTCTGAACTTATCCAGTTTACCGATGATTTCAACGCCATGATGCTGCAACTTTCCCGCTATGAGCGGGAACTGCGGGCGTCGCATGTCGCGATGGCGCACGAGCTGCGTTCGCCGCTGACGGCGGCGGTAGGGCGGTTGCAGGGGATGCTTGATGGCGTATTTCAGCCGGAGCCGCGTCAGTTACAGATGGTCATGAAACAGCTTTTGCATCTGAACCGGCTGATTGACGAACTGCATTTGCTTTCGCTGGCGGACGCCGGTCAGCTGAATCTTCATAAAACATCTCTGGATCTGGCTGAACTGCTGCGCGAGCGCGTGGCCTGGCTCAGGCCGCAGCTAGCGGAAGCCGGTTTTGACATCACCGTGACGCCCGATATCCCCTGTCCTTATGTCGGGGATCCGTTCCGTCTCGGGCAGGTCTTCACTATTCTGATGGAAAATGCGCTGCGTTATGCGCAGGAAGGCCACCGGCTGGATATTGCAATTTCGCACAGTGAAGGCGGCGTGGAGATTGCGTTTCGGGATCACGGGCCGGGTGTCGATGCGGGTTTTCTGCCGGTAATGTTTGAACGCTTCAGCCGGGCAGAATCTTCCCGCGCCCGGCACTCCGGGGGCAGCGGGCTGGGGCTATCCATTGCCCGTGCGATATGTGAAGCCCATGGCGGCGGCATCCGGGCTTTGCTGAAAGAACAGGGCGGGCTGGTTATCACGGTCAGTTTGCCTCAGCCGGAAGCGGGAAAATAAATAAGCGGTTCTTGACGGTTCCTTGATGAAATATCGCGGGAATCTGGACAGTGAGCGGATTGAATAGCGGTATCTCAATTCAGGAAGTCTGTCATGACCGCTACTTTTACGGATTATGCCCGCCACGGCGTGCGCCATTTATGTGCTGCTGGACGTCTGCTGCCCTTTCTTCCCGCCGCCTGTCTGCTGATAGTTGTCGTCGTGCTGGTGGGGTGTGGCGATAAATCCCGTCAGCCCGTAGTACCCGCAAGGCCGGTGCGCGTGGTGATTGCGCCGCTTCCTTCAGCCTCCGGCACGGTTATCCAGACAGGTGAAATCCGCGCCCGCGAAGAGGTGGCGCTGGGTTTCCGGCTGGACGGCAGGATCCTCACCCGTCAGGTCGATGTCGGTGATCGTGTGGCGGCCGGGCAGATTGTCGCGACGCAGGAAAGTGCCACCCGCCGCAACCAGCTCAACAGCGCGCAGGCCGATCTGGACAGCGCCCGCGCCGCGGAACAGCTGGCTGCGCTGAATCTCCGTCGCATGAAGCTGCTGATGCCGGGCGGTGCTATCGCCCGCACGCAGCTGGATAGCGCACAATCCGACTGGCAGGCGGCCCGCGCGCGGCGTCAGAGCAGTGAAGATGCGCTGAAAAACGCACGTGAAAATCTCTCCTGGGCACAACTGACCGCACCGGCGGACGGCGTCGTGACGCAGGTCAGCGCCTCGGTCGGGCAGGTGGTCAGCGCCGGACAACAGATTGTGACGCTGGCCTCGGGCGGCGGGCGTGATGCGGTGTTTGATGTCGCCGATCCGCAGGCGATTCCGGCACAGGCGGGCGCTGTTTTTAGCGTTTCGTTACTGTCCGGCTCTTCAGTGATCGCGCCGGGGCATTTACGGGATATCAGCCCGCTGGCCGATCCGCAAACCCGGACATGGCGTGTTCGTATCACGCTCGATAACCCGCCGCCCGCCATGGCGCTGGGGGCCAGCATTCAGCTCATTCTCCCTGCTTCAGGCCAGACGGCGATCGCACTGCCTGCGTCGGCGCTGACCCGCGCCGGTGGTCAGCCCGCCATTTTTATCGTGAATACCAAAACGCTGACGTTGCACCTGCAACCGGTGGTTTTAGCGCGTTACAGCACCAAAGAAATCTTTATTTCGGCTGGCCTGAGTCCCGGCGAAACGGTCGCGATTGCCGGTGTGAGTAAACTGCGCAATGGCGAAAAAGTGACGCTGGGGGAAGGCAGCGAATGAAGCCGTCCACTCCCGTACACCGGTTCAATCTCTCCGCCTGGGCACTGGCACATCAGCCGCTGATCGCCTTTTTTATGCTTCTGCTCATGGCCGCCGGTGTCTTCAGTTATGAGCAACTGCCGCGCAACGAAGATCCGGCGTTTACCATTAAAACGGCGGTAGTCTCTGCAAGCTGGCCGGGTGCCAGCGTGGCGGATACGGTCAATCTGATCACGGATACGCTGGAGAAAAAACTTCAGGAAATCCAGTATCTTGATTTCGTTGAGAGCGAGACCCGCGCCGGGCAATCGGTGATTTTCGTTAACTTGCGTGATGATACGCCGCCCGCACAGGTTGCAGGCATCTGGTATCAGGTGCGTAAAAAAATGCAGGATATCGCCCCGTCGCTGCCCGCAGGCGTGCAGGGGCCGTCGGTCAACGATGAGTTCGATGATACGTTTGGCACGATTTATGGGTTTACCGCTGAGGGTTACTCGCCGCGTGAACTGCGCGACCGCGTGGAAGACATCAGCCGCAGCCTGATGTCGCTGGCGGACATCGGCAAAACCCGCCTGCTGGGCATTCAGGAAGAAAACATTGTGATTGCGTTTTCGCCCGCGCAGCTCGCCGGGATGGGCATTGATTTGCAGCAGGTCACCGACGCCCTGAAAGCGCAAAATGCGGTCGAACCTGCGGGTGTTTTGCGCAGCGATCGTGAAAATATCGCCCTGCGCGTAAGCGGCTCCCTGACGTCTGAGCAAAGTTTGCAGGCGGTGACGCTGCACATCGCCGGGCGCTACATTCCGCTGACGGATATCGCGACGATAAGCCGTCAGGATGCCGAGCCGCCTGCACCCGAATTTCGTGTTAACGGGCAACCCGCTATCGGGCTGGCGATTTCTATGGCTTCCGCCGGGAATATGCTGTCCTTTGGCAAAGCGCTCAATGACCGGATGGCGGACATCCGCACGCGCCTCCCGCACGGCATTGAAATGGTCAAAGTGGCCGATCAGTCAGCGGTGGTTTCACAGGCCGTCAGCAGCTTTATCCGGGTGCTGATTGAATCCGTTTTCATTGTATTAGCCGTCTCTTTTGTTTCACTCGGCACCCGCGCCGGGCTGGTTGTGGCGGCGGCCATTCCGGTGGTTCTGGCCATGACGTTCATCGGCATGATGCTGGCGGGAATCGGGTTACAGCGCATTTCTCTGGGCGCGCTGATCATTGCGCTCGGGTTACTGGTGGATGACGCGATGATCACCGTTGAAGCGATGGTGTCGCGTATCGAGGCGGGAGATCCGGCCTGGCGCGCCGCCACTTACGCTTTTGAAACGACGGCATTCCCGATGCTTACCGGCACACTGGTGATGATTGCCGGTTTTATTCCGGTGGGCTTCGCGGCCTCAAGCGCCGGTGAATATTGTTACTCCCTGTTCGCCGTGGTGCTTATCGCGTTGCTGTGTTCCTGGGTGGTCGCCATTCTTTTTTCGCCGCTGATCGGGACGTGGATTTTACCCGCAAAGCTTGCATCGCACGGTGAAAAGCGTGGCCGGTTAATGCGTTTCTACCTGCGTCTGCTGAATTATGTGCTGCTTCACCGGTGGGGCACGCTGAGTATTGCCTGTCTGTTGCTGGCGATGGCGATGTATGCGACGACGTTTATGCAGGGGGAATTTTTCCCCGCCTCCGACCGGCCGGAATTACTGGTGAGTCTCACGCTTCCCGCGAATGCTTCCTGGACCGAAACCGCGCGGCAAACTGAACGCCTGGAACGTGCGCTGCAAGGTAACCGGAATGTCGATCACTATTCGGATTATGTCGGGTCGGGGGCTGCGCGCTTTTATCTGCCGATGGATGTGTTACTGGATAACGAGAATACGGCGCAGCTGGTCATTGTCGCCAAAAATCTGGAAGACCGTGACAAGCTTCGCGCACAGCTTGAGGCCATTTTAGCCCGTGATTTCAGCGACATCACCACGCGCGTTTCCCCGCTGGAACTCGGCCCGCCGGTCGGGTGGCCGGTAAAATATCGCGTCAGCGGCCCGGACTATGCGCAGGTCAGACAGATCGCCCAACATCTCGCTGCCACGCTGGGTGAGGTTCCGGTTACGCGCGAAGTGAATCTGACCGCCGGAGAGCCCGAGCGGGTAATAACGCTGCGGGTGAATCAGACGGCAGCGCGTGCGGCAGGCGTTTCTTCGGAAAGTCTTGCGGCTTTGCTTAACACCGTCTGGTCAGGCAGCGTCGTCACCACCGTCCGGGATAAAAACCGGCTGATTGATGTTGTTCTGCGGGCGAACAACCGCGAGCGTCAGGATATCACCACGCTGTCGGGCCTGATGATCACCACCGCAACGGGGCAAAAAATCCCGATAAGTCAGGTCGCGACACCGGTCTGGGGGATTGACGATCCGGTTGTGTGGCGTCGCCAGCGGCTGCCGTTCATTACCGTTCAGACGGATTTAGCACCGGGGCTGCATGCTGAAACCGTATCGCAGCAACTCGCGCCGCGGGTTTCGCGTATCCGTGCGGCGATGCCTTCCGGATATAAAATCGAGGAGGGCGGCGTAGTGGCGGAGTCAGATAAAGGCAACGGTTCGGTGTATGCCGTGCTGCCGGTCACGTTGTGCGTGATGCTGATCCTGCTGATGATCCAGTTGCAGCGTTTTTCGCGCATGCTACTGGCCTTATTCATGGCTCCGTTCGGCCTTATCGGCATTGTGCTGGCGATGTTGCCCACCGGCACGCCGATGGGTTTTGTCGCCCTGCTGGGGATTATCGCGCTGGCGGGAATGATTATCCGCAACGCGGTGATCCTGATCAGCGAAGTGGATAATAACGTTATCGCCGGGATGGGCCGTGATGACGCCATCAAGGCCGCCGCCGGGCACCGTTCAAGACCTATATTGCTGACGGCCTGCGCGGCAATACTTGGGATGCTGCCGATCGCCGAACAGGTATTTTGGGGGCCGATGGCTTACGCGATTATCGGCGGGTTAATTGTCGCCACTTTCGTCACGCTTACGCTGCTTCCGGCTGCGCTGAGCCTGATTATGCAGCGGGAGAAGGTGAGGGCGGCCGCTTGCGGAAATTCAATCTGACGCATTTAAAATCGCCAAAATTTCTTCTCTGCGAGATCAACACGATAGTCGCGCAGGCGGCGCGGGGCCTGCTGATCTGTGCTGGCAGCCATTGATCTGAGCACCTGATTAACTATACTGTATATAAATACAGTATGTTTGCAGGAACTCCACTCATGATGCTTTACAAAATCGCCGCACGGCAGCAAAAAACGGATATCCCGTTGTATTTAAACCCTATTGCAGCGGGTTTCCCCAGCCCGGCGGCGGACTATGTGGAGAAGGGTATCGATCTGGTGGCGCACCTGATTGCGCATCCTTCTTCTACCTATGTGCTTAAAGTCTCCGGCGATTCCATGCGGGACGCGGCGATCATCGATGGCTCAATGTTGCTGGTCGATTTCAGCCTGAAACCGGCTCACAACGATATCGTTGTCGCCAGTCTGGACGGAGAATTTACGGTGAAACGACTGATGCTCCATCCGTATCCTCATCTGCGGGCTGAAAACCCGTCCTACGCGCCTATTCCGCTGAATGAAGACCGGCAAGTCGAGATTGTCGGCGTTGTCACCACCGTTATCAGCACGATGCATCGCAATGTACGCACTCGCTGATGTGAACTCGTTCTACGCCAGTTGTGAAGTCGCCTGGCGCCCTGACCTGCAAGGCAAACCGGTCGTGGTGTTGTCCAATAACGATGGCTGCGTGATTGCGCTTTCGGCGGAAGCGAAGAAGCTCAAAATCAAAATGGGCGCGCCGTACTTCAAACAAAGGGCACTTTTTCAGCAACATAACGTGGTGGTTTTCAGCAGCAATTACGAACTTTACGGCGATATGAGCCACAGGGTGATGGAGACGCTGGGCGCGTTATGTCCGAAAATCGAAATCTATAGCATCGATGAGGCCTTTCTCGATCTCAGCCGGTTGCCGGGGGATCTCGATTTAGAAAGTTTCGGCAAGGAAATCAGGGACACGGTGAAACAACATACGCGGCTGACCATTGGCGTCGGCATTGCGCCGACGAAAACGCTGGCAAAACTCGCCAATTTCGCGGCAAAAAAATGGACAAAAAGTCAGGGCGTTATCGATCTCTCTGATCCGGTTCGTCAGAAAAAGCTGATGTCGTATGTACCGGTCGAAGAGGTCTGGGGCGTGGGGCGGCGGATATCGAAAAAACTGAATGACGCCGGGATTAAAACGGCGCTCCAGCTTGCCGAATGCGATCTGTGGTTTATCCGGAAGAATTTTAATGTAGTGATGGAACGCACCGTGCGCGAGCTGCGCGGCGAACCTTGTTTAGGCTTTGACGAATTTGCGCCCGCCAAACAGGAAATTGTTTGCTCGCGGTCTTTCGGCACGCGGGTGACGGCGTATCAGGAAATGCGTGAAGCCATCTGTTATTACGCCACGCGGGCTTCTGAAAAGCTGCGCGCAGAGCATCAGTTTTGCCGGCAGATTTCCGTCTTTGTCAAAACCAGCCCGTTCGCGGAAGGGGAGATTTACTATGGAAATCTGGCGAGTACCCGGCTGATTACGCCCACTCAGGACACCCGCGACATTATCTTCGCTGCAACAAAGTGTCTGGATGATGTCTGGAAAGAAGGGCACCGGTATCAGAAAGCGGGCGTAATGCTGGGGGATTTTTTCAGTCAGGGCGTGTCCCAGTTGCACTTATTTGATGAGCGCGCGCCGCGTGCCAACAGCGATGCGCTGATGACGCTTTTCGATGAAATCAATGATAAAGGAAAAGGGACGCTGTGGTTCGCTGGGCAGGGGATCTCGCGGGACTGGCAGATGAAGCGCGAGATGTTATCCCCTGCATGGACCACGCGTCTGAGCGATGTCCCGGTGGCACGTGCCTGACGGCTAAACGAGTCACGCAGCGCAGATTATTGAGCGTAAATTCTTGTAATTCATGATTCATACATCTTGTGAATGTTTGAGTGGCCGTTAGAATGGCGGCCTGCTTGCGAGGGAAATGTGAATAAACAACGGCGTTCAGCACTGCTCTATTTTTGCCTGGCCTGTCTGGTCATACTGACGTGTATGACGCAGCGCATCGCCGGGCTGAATGCGTTGTCCGCAATCGTGCATCAGGAAACGGCGACGGCGCAGGCGTCATCCACGACCTCTGAAATCGCTAAAATTCCCGCTCCCTGCGAGCTCAGCAGCAAATCGCTGCTTTCTGTTCCTCCTCTCCTCTTAGAATTTGCGTTTCTGGCGCTGAGCCTGCTGCTGGCCTTTTTGACACGTGGCAATCTGGCGGCGATCCGCCTGCTTGTGCCGGAAGCCGTCCCCGTGCCGCGCCTGCGGGTGCATTTGCGGCTCTGTGTATTTCGGGAATAAAAACTCCGGGAATAAAACACGCCTGTTTTTCATCAGGATGTGACTTTTTTATTTTTGGAGAAAATCGATGCGAAATTTATTCAGGGTGGCCGCTGGCTGCTTACTGATGCTCTGGCTGCATACCGGATATGCTGCCGACACCGGCTGGCTGCAAAGCCCGCAAAATACCCACGCGAAAGTGCGCTTACAGGCGCAGTCTGCCGATTCTTCTGAAGAAGAAACCCGGTTGCTGATTTCTGTCAGCCTCGAAAAAGGCTGGAAAACCTACTGGCGTTCGCCGGGGGAAGGCGGTATTGCGCCGTCAGTCGAATGGCAAAAACCGGTCACGGCGCAACAGGCTACAGGGTACTGGCCGACGCCCGCACGTTTTGATGTCGCGGGCATCACCACCCAGGGCTATCACGATGAAGTCACGCTGCCCGTCATCCTCAGCGGTGAAGTGCCGGGCACAATTGCCGGAACGCTGACACTGCCGGTGTGCAGCAACGTGTGCATTCTCACCGACTATCCTTTCAGTCTGGATCTCAGTTCCAGTACGGACAGCGCAGAATTCGCACGCGAGTTTGCCGCGGCAATGGGTAAAGTGCCGATAGCTGAAGGGCTGACAGACAGCGTGACGGCGGGATATCGCCCCGGCGTATTGCAGATCACCGCTCACCGCGGGCAGGGCTGGCAAAATCCGCAAGTGTTTACCGACACGCTGGAAGGCAGTTCGCTGGGCAAGCCGGTGGTGAAAGTGGAGGGGCAACTGGCGCGGTTCACGCTGCCCGTGACCGACGAATGGGGCGATAAGGCGGCGGATATCACGGGCAAAACGCTGAGTATCGTGTTGTCGGACAATGGTCTGGCGCAGCAAAATTACCTGAAAGTGAGCCCGCTTTCTGCCGGCGCGCCGGGCGCGGTCGCACTCTGGCAGGTGGCGCTGATGGCACTGGCCGGTGGTTTCATTCTCAATCTTATGCCCTGCGTTCTGCCGGTGCTGGGGATGAAACTCGGCAGTATTTTGCAGGTGGAACAGCGCAACCGGAAAAGCATTCGCGTGCAGTTTCTGGCGTCATCGGGCGGGATTATCACCTCGTTTCTGGCGCTGGCGTTACTGATGACGCTGCTCCGTTACACCCATCAGACGCTGGGCTGGGGCATTCAGTTTCAGAGCCCGTGGTTTATCGGGCTGATGGTGCTGGTCACGGCCGTATTTACCGCCAATCTGCTGGGGTTGTTTGAAATTAATCTGCCCTCAAAGATGACCACCCGTCTGGCGACGCATCAGCGTTCCGGTCTCAGCGGACACTTCGCTGAAGGCGCTTTTGCCACGCTGCTGGCGACGCCCTGTTCCGCGCCGTTTCTCGGCACGGCGGTGGCGTTCGCGCTGGCCGCACCGCTGCCGGTTCTGTGGGGGCTGTTCCTGATGCTGGGCATCGGCATGAGTCTGCCGTGGCTGATGATTGCCCTGTGGCCGGGGCTGGCGATGTGTCTGCCGCGGCCGGGGCGCTGGATGCTGCGGCTGCGGCTTTTCCTCGGCGCGCTGATGCTGTCGGCCTGTCTCTGGTTGCTCAGCCTGATGCAAAACCATTTCTCTGCGCTGACGGTGGCCGTGCTGGCGGGTGTCTTGCTGGTGATGCTGTTCGCCTTCTCCCTGCGCCGCTATGGCTTGCGTAATTCGGCGTTAACTGCGGGGGCGGGCGCGCTTCTGGCCAGTGCCGTGATCGTCATGGCCTCGCACTTTTCAGGCACAGGCGGGAAGCCACTGCGCGATGATATTGCCTGGCAACCCTTGTCCGAAGAGGCGATTCAGACCGCGCTGGCGGCAAATAAAGTGGTCTTTGTGGATGTCACCGCCGACTGGTGTGTGACCTGTAAAGCCAACAAATACAACGTACTGATGCGCGACGATGTGCAGAAAGCCCTGACGGAAAACGACGTTGTGGCCCTGCGCGGTGACTGGACGTTGCCGTCAAAACCGATCAATGACTTCCTGCAAAAACGCGGCAGCGTCGCCGTGCCGTTTAATCAAATTTATGGTCCGCACAATCCTGCCGGTGAAATCTTATCGCCGTTGCTTACCCGTGACGCCGTATTACAGAGGCTGGAAGATGCCCGTGGAGCCCGATAATGAAAACGTTAATGCTGATTATGATGATGGTGATTTCTCCGGTGGTTCTGGCGATGACGCCGGAAGATACGCTGTTTAACAACCCGGCCTCGCCGTGGTTTGGCGCGAAAAATCCCCGGCTGACCATTGTGTCCTTCACCGATTACAACTGTCCTTACTGCAAGCAGTTTGATCCGATGCTGGAAAAAGTCGCGAAGGAAAATCCAGATATCAAAGTGGTGATTAAACTGCTGCCTTTTCGCGGCGCGAGCTCCATTATTGCCGGTCGTGCGGCGATGACGGTCTGGGAGCAGCATCCGGAAAAGTTTCTGGTGGTACACCAGCGGCTGATGTCTAAAAAAGGGCAGCATGATGAAGCCAGTGCGCTCGAGGCGGTGAAATATGCCGGACTGGAACCCATCCGCGTGACGCCCGCCAGTTATCTTGAACTGAAAACCAATGTGGAAATCGCCGAGGTATTGGGCATTCAGGGAACGCCTGCGACGATCATTGGCGATCAGCTGATTGCGGGTGCCATCTCCTGGGAGGATTTGCAGAAAGTCGTGAAGGAACAACTGGCGAAGGCAAAACATGATCAGGCTTAAACGCTGGGTGCGCGAAGGGGCGATTTTCGTCGTGCTGATTTTGGTCGTGATGCTGGGAATGGATTTTCTGCGCGCGCCGCAGGCACCGGCCAGTTTTGGCAGCCAGCCGTTGCAGACCCTCAGCAATCAGTCCGTGACGCTCAGCCAACAAAGTCAGAAGCGCCCGCTGCTGGTTTATTTCTGGGCAACGTGGTGCGGCGTGTGCAAAATGACCACACCTTCAGTTTCCCGGCTGGCAGAAGAAGGGGAGAACGTCCTGACCGTGGCATTGCGTTCAGGGGATAACGCCACGCTGGAGCGTTATCTGCACGGAAAGGGCATTCACATGCCGGTGATTAACGATGCCCGCGGCGATTTGTCGGCACAGTGGGATATTGGCGTCACCCCGACGTTCGTTGTCATTGATAAAGGGCAGGTGATTGCCACAACGACCGGCTGGACTTCTTACTGGGGAATGAAAGCGCGGCTGTGGTGGGCGCAAATCCGTACCTGATTTGCCGTTGCTGCTATCGTCCGAAACACAAGGCCTTCACCGTGGTGAAGGCCTTTCTACTCGTTAAGCCAGGCGGCGGTGACCAGCGCGCTGCAAATAGTGTCACTGTCCGGGTTGAGATGGCCAAAAACGCAGATCATAACGCCTCACTTCTTGTTTGACGGTTTCAGTGTCCGGTATAAATCCTGAATGCGGGTCATGGTTTTGACCGTGCGGGAGGATGTGGCGGATGCGACCGATAATATCAGCATTTCCAGACAAACCAGCACGGTGCCATGCAGCGGCATCCGGCCATTTTCGCCGCCGCGTGGCACGTTGATCACGAGGGTCGCTTCTTTGGCGAAGAAAGATTCCGTGGCGTGCGTCAGCAAAATGATCGGGATCCCCAGACGTTTTGCCTCGCGAACCGTGGTCGTTCCTTCTTTGTGCGCGTTTTTTTGCGCCATCATAATCAGCACATCGCCACGTTGCAGGCTGATCAGCTGCTCCGCCAGCGCGACGCCGGAACGGTTAAGCGAAACGGCCGGAATGCCAATGCGGTTGAAAAGCCGCGCGCTGTAATCCGCCAGAATTCCCGAGGCATTAATGCCAAAAAGCCCCACCTGACGCGCGCCAATCAGCAACGCGACGGCTTCAGACATCGCCTGCCGGTTGCCGGGTTCCGAAAGCGTATCGCACGCACGTTTATGGCCATCGAGAACGAAATCGATACCGGAATTAATATCGCAGGCCAGCTCGCTGACCGTCGTGATCATCTTTTCTTCTGAATTAATCGCCGTGCCGAGCCACGCTTCCAGCGTTTTTTTCATATCACGCAAACCGGCAAACCCTAATGCCTGAATTGCGCGGATCACGGTGGCATCCGAGGTTTCCGTTGCGGCAGCAATTTCTAATGCCGTGGATTCCAGAACAGTCTCACGATTGTCATAGATATATCTCACCACGGCCTGTAAGCGTGGTGAAAGTGCGGGTGCCCGCGCACGATAACGTTCACCAAATACATCAATACGTTTTTTTAACGGAGTGGCGGCCATGGAATGAACCCGATCCCTTTGCTTTAAAAGTGTATGGGTAAGCGTCAGTGCTTCTGAGAGGAATTTTATCTTATCAAATGTAGTGATTTTTCCGCTATGAAAACGGTTCAATTCACAAGATTCAGGGCGAAAGGATTCAGGTTGTGGAAGGTGTTTTTGAAGTTTAATTATTTTAAATCAGTTAATTATATTTTATTTTCAACCCGGTAACTGTGTGAGTTTTTTTAACGATTAATGTAGTAGAGACATGAAATTGTTCATTTACTACTACGTTTTCACATGTTGGAATGATTATCAATTGCATTACAGCGGTTTTTTTTGACCCGGTGAACGTGCTGGAAATAACCCATGGGGACGTTGCGGGAATAGTTCCCTGCGAAATCGGGTGGTTTCTTAAAATATCCGGAATGAATTTACGGAAATAATAAAATAATAAACATCAGGCGTAATGAAATGAATAATAACAGGACGATTTCTTTTAAACGGAATTGCCATCCGGCAATTATGGCCGCTATTTATGGTGTCGCGTTGCTGACACCGGGGATCAGTTATTCTGCGTGGGACAGCAATACGCTCACGGTGTCCGGACAGGAAACAGACGGGCAGGGTTACAGCGCCAGCGAGACTTCCGTGGCCAGCAAAACGCCGACTTCGCGGCTCAATGAAGCGCAGTCGGTCAGCGTAGTGACGCAGCAACAATTGGAGGATTATCAGGCTTCCAGTTTGTCGGACGCGATGCGTTTTGTCAGCGGCGTCACCGAAGGCAATACGCTGGCGGGCACTGAGGACGGGTTTGTCCGCCGCGGATTTGGTTCGAACTCCGACGGTTCGATTTACCGCGACGGCGTGCGCAGCAGTCAGGGGCTGAATTTTGATGCCACCACCGAGCGCGTCGAAGTGCTGAAAGGCTCGGCATCGCTGCTGTACGGTATTCAGAATCCGGGCGGCGTGATCAACGTCGTCAGCAAAAAGCCGCAATACGACTGGCACACCAAAATCAGCGGGCGTTCCTCCAGCGAAGGTGGCGGCGCGGGCACGATTGACGTCACCGGCCCGCTCGGCAACGGTTTTGCATTCCGCCTGATTGCGGAAAAACAAAATCAGGATTACTGGCGCAATTTTGGCAGCGATAAACACACGCTGGTTGCGCCGTCGTTGCAATGGTATGGCGAAAAATCCAGCTTCCTGATCAGCTATTCCGATTACCGCTACGACATTCCTTACGATCGCGGCACGGCATTTATCAACGGCAAACCGATTGATATCAACTATAAAGACCGTCTGGACGACAAAGCAAACCGCGCCTGGGGCCATAATAAAACGCTGAACGCCCATTATGACTGGCAGTTCAGCGATGACTGGAGCACCCGCCTGACGCTCGGCTGGAACCAGCGCCGCTACAACAATGATGAAGTCAGGGTGACGGCGGTCAACACGACCACCGGCGCAGTGACGCGGCGCGCCGACGCCAACCGCGGCTTTAACCACAAAACCAAATACGTTTCGTGGGACTTGCTGGGCTCTCAGGATATTCTGGGGATGAATCACGATATCGTGCTGGGCACGGATTATGAGATGAATCAGACCTATCGCGCACACCAGTATCAGGGCAAGGCGAACAGCAGCTTCAATTACTTTGATCCGCAATACGACATCCTCTCGCCGGTCACTGACAGCACCACGGAAAACACCGCCAACGGCAATAACCTGAACCGTATTCACAGCCGTTCGGTCTATGCCAAAGACAGCATTTCGCTGACGTCGGACTGGATTGCCGTGGTCGGCGGGCGTTATCAGCATTACGAACAGCGCGCGTCGAAAGGCTTTGATCCGGTGGTTCAGACGCTCGACAGTGAAGGCAACAAATTCCTGCCGCAGGCCGGGCTTATCTACAAACTGACGCCAGATGTTTCGCTTTACAGCAGTGTCAGCAAATCCTTTACGCCATCAACCGACGTGGATGATGACGGCAATGTCGGTAAACCGGAGCAGGGCACCAACTGGGAAGTGGGCAGTAAATGGCAGATTTCCCCGCGCCTGTTTGCCAGCGTGGCACTGTACCGGATTGACGAACGCGACATGTCGCTCAGCATTAACGGGACAACGCGGGCGATTGATAAAGCGCGTTCCACCGGCGCTGAATTTGAACTGAATGGCGAAGTGCTGCCGGACTGGGATGTGAGCGCCAATTACAGTTATGACAATGCCGAAATTGTGAATGACGGCGTGAACTCCGCCAATAACGGCAACCGCCTGCAAAATGCGCCACGCCATTCCGGCGCGTTGTATCTGAGCCATAATCTGACGTTCAGCGGCATTCCGGGGGATTTCCGCGTGGGCGGCGGGGCGCGTTATGTCGGCACGCGGGCAGGCGATCCGGAGAACAGTTTCACGATGCCGGACTATGTGGTGGCCGACAGTTTTATCGCGTGGAACAACCCGCTGTTCGGCGAGAAAACGCAGTTGAAACTTAACCTCAACAACCTGTTTAACAAACACTATTACACCTCCAGCGGCGGCAATCTGCGCGTGCGTGAAGGCGAAACCCGTAATCTGATGGTACAGGCCAGTGTTGAATTCTGATCGTGATAGTCAAAAGGGCGCGCTGCGCGTGCCCGTATTTTTCAGACCGGCGCTTATCGCGCTGGTGCTGCTGAGTGCGGTGATGAGCGTGGCGGTGCAGGCGCGAACGGTAACGGATATCGACGGGAATCAGGTTGAAATCCCCGATAATCCGCAGCGTATTGTGCTGGGCGAAAGCCGGATGTTGTATACGCTGGCAATGCTCGAAACCGGCGATCCGGTGAAACGCATTGTCGGCTGGCCGCTGGATTTAAAGCGGTATGACAGCCAGACCTGGACGATATTTACGCAAAAATTCCCGCAGATGCTGAAAATTCCGGTGCTGGGCGGCGGCGGGCCTGATGAAATGAACCCCGAGAAAGTGCTGGCGCTGAAACCTGACGTGGTGATTTTGCCGAGCCTGGCGCGCTACGACGATGCGGATTTACGGCTGCTCCGGATGCTGAAAGCGGCGCACATTCCGGTGGTGAGAATCGATCTGCGTGTCCATCTGCTGAAAAATACCGCCCGCAGCGTGGAGATTCTCGGTGAAGTGTTTAACCAGACTGAACGCGCGAAGGCGTTCACGCAGTTTTATCGCTCGCATATGCAGGTGATACACGACCGGCTGGCAGCCTACCAGGGCCCCAAACCCACGGTGTTGCTCCAGCTGCATCTGGGGCGCCGCAATGAATGCTGTGTGACAGCGGTGAAAGGCAGTCTCGGCGAATTGCTGACGTTTGCCGGTGGCGACAACATTGCCAGTAAAACCGTCGGCGGAGTATTTGGTCGTCTGAATGAAGAATACGTGATCATGGCGCAGCCGGAATTTTACATCGCGACCGGTGCGGGCGACGTTAACGACAAAGACGATCTGAAACTCGGTCCGGCCATTTCCCCCGAAATGGTTCAGCAAAGTCTGGCGCAATTAACCGCGCAGCAGAACGGATTGCGCACGCTGAAAGCCCTGCATAACGGCCACACGGCGGTGATATGGCAGAACTTTTACCTCAGCCCGTGGCACGTTGCGGCCACTGAGTTTATGGCGAAAACGCTGTACCCGGATCTTTTCGCCGATATCGAACCTGAGCAAACCCTCCGACAACTCTTTCACGATTACCTGCCCGTTCCGTACAGCGGAACGTATTTCGGCAAGGGCAAAGACTAAAAGTAAGATCCGGGGCTTCCGGCTAACGCTGCCTGACGGCACCCGGAGATTTTCATCTCCTCCTGAGGTTAATGGCGATTGCGTGCCACGCACGGCTCGGGTGATTGAAAGTCAGTTATCAGGCCGCACGGCGTCTTTATAATGCTTTTACGTTTTTCACTTTGCGGCCAGCGCCTTTCTGGCTATGTTATGGAACGGCTTGTTTCCAATATGAATGATGATGAAAACCCCTGATTTAAATCTGATTATTGCTCTTGATGCCCTGCTGGACGAAGGCTCGGTGATTGGTGCGGCGCGCAGAATGAATTTAAGCGCGCCCGCGATGAGCCGGACACTGACCCGTATCCGTCATCAGCTTGGCGATCCGATCCTGGTCAAGGCCGGGCGAAAAATGGTGCCAACCCCGCGGGCGCTGGCCCTCAGGGAAGAAGTACATCAGATAATGGGCGAGGCCGTCCGGCTGTTGCAGCCGCAGTCGGTTGTGGATTTATCGCAGCTGGAACGCACGTTTACGCTGCACGCCAACGACGTTTTTATCAGCGCGTTCGGCGGGATCCTGCTCAGCCGTTTACGGCAGGAGGCGCATAACGTCGGTTTACGCTTTACCCCGGAAAATGGCAGCGACGAAGACAGTCTGCGCGACGGCAAGGTCGATCTTTACATCAGCGCGATGCGTCCGCTGGGAGATGATATTCACGTACAATCACTGTTTTCCACGCATTTTATGGGGCTGGCGCGTGAAGACCATCCGATTTTCGACCATGAAATCACCCCGGAATCATTCACCCGTTATGAGCAGATCAGCGTATCCCGGCGTGGACGCGCGCGCGGACCTATCGATAAGCGGCTCGCAGAACTGGGCCTCGTGCGCCACATTTCGCTGGTGGTGCCGACATTCCATTCCGGCGTGTTTTCGCTGGGGAATTCCGATCTGATTTTATCGTTGCCGGAACATGTCGTGCAGGCGGTGAAAACGATGGGGATCAGAACGCGCGCCTTCCCGCTGCCGGTGGAACTGGATGCCATTCCTATCGTTCAGGCCTGGCATCCGCGGTTCCAGAATGATCCCGCCCATCAGTGGCTGCGGCGCACCATTCATGATTTATGTCTCCATTCCGCTAGCGCGTGATCCGCGTCAGCACGACGGCTCCGTTTCCTGATTTTCCACCAGCACCGGACAGGCTGCGAGGTCGATCACTTCTTTCACGATGGAGTGTTCGACCCAGCGTTGCAGCGAGGATAAATGCCGGTGGCCCATCACGATTAAGTCCACCTTGAGTCTGGCCGCTTCCCGGATAATCACCTCCGTTGGTTCCCCGCCGACAATCAGCCCGCTGACGTGGCGGTTGTCTGCCGTGAGTTCCGTCACGGCGTGGCTCACGATGCGCCGCGCCTCGTGATATTCGTGATTCGCCGGGGGGTAAACCAGCCCGTCGCTGGCTTCGTTATTTGTGGGGTTTTCCGCTAAGAAATGATGTACGCCGGGCAGCAAATACGCCCCGTCAACCACGCATAAAATATGCAGATTGGCCGGTTTTCCGGCACTGATTTTCCGGCCCAGTTCAATGACCGCCAGCGATTGCGGCGACCCGTCGAGCGCCACGAGAATATTGGTGAACATCGCGTATCCTTTCTGTGAATGATAAAGACCCTATCTTGGGTAACCCGCCCTGGTAAATAAATGCCTCTGTATGCACCTGTCACGTGCGCCAGACGCACGCCTCGGCTGCAAACATCGCAATTCCTCCCGCTGCGCCAACTTTCTAGACTGAGCCCCTGATCATCTGGAAGGGATAAGTAATGCAAACACTTGCGCAACCTAAAGCTATGCCGCCAGCGGCGACGTTTGACCTGCGCATCATGACGGGGCTGACGGGCATTTTGCTGGCCTCGCTGGTGGCCGGATTAAACGAACACGTCACCGATATTGCGATGACCGACGTGCGCGGCGTGCTGTCTATCAGCCATGACGAAGGGAGCTGGCTCACCACGTTGTATGAAGCGGCGCAGGTGGCGGCCATGGCGTTTGCGCCCTGGTTTTCGGCCACGCTGTCATTGCGGCGTTTCACCCTCGGCGTCACCGCCGCTTTCATGGTGGCGGGCGTGCTTTGCCCGTTTGCGCCCAATCTGCCCGTGCTTTATGTCCTGCGGACGGTGCAGGGGCTGTTTGGCGGCTGCCTGCCGCCGATGCTGATGAGCGCCGCGCTGCGGTTTTTACCGCCGGGGATCAAGCTTTATGGTCTGGGCGCGTATGCGCTGACAGCCACGTTCGGGCCGAATCTCGGCATCCCGCTGGCGGCGTTATGGACGGAATACACCGGCTGGCAAATGGTGTTCTGGCAAATCATTCCACTTTGTCTGCTGGCGATTGCCGCCGTGCACTGGGGCATTCCGCAAGACCCGCTGCGGCTTGAACGTTTTGCGCAGTTCAACGGCGTGGGGCTGCTGCTCGGTTTACCGGCTATCACCTCGCTGGTGGTGGTGCTGGAACAAGGCACGCGGCTGGGCTGGCTGGATTCGCCGTTCATCTGCCGGATGTTGTTGCTGGGGCTGACGACCCTGACGCTGTTTATGGTCAACGAGTGGTTTCATCCGCTGCCATTTTTCAAAGTGCAGCAACTCGCGCGGCGCAATCTCACCTTCTCGCTGATTACGCTGGGCGGCGTGCTGGTGATCCTGGTGGCAGTACCGGGGGTTCCGGCCGGATATCTGGCGGAAATCCGCGGTTACCGGCCTGTGCAGACGGCTCCGCTGGCACTTTATGTCGCGCTCGGGCAACTGGCGGCGCTGCCGCTGGTCTCGGCGCTGTGCAATATCCGCCGGGTCGATTGTCGCTGGGTGCTGGCCTGCGGGCTGGGGCTGATCGCGGTGACCTGTTACCTCGGCAGTGCGATGACGTCGGACTGGATCCGCAATAATTTTTACGGCCTGCAAATGCTGCAAATCCTCGGGCAGCCGATGGCGGTGATCCCGCTGCTTCTGCTGGCCACCAACGGTTTACCGCCCGCCGAAGGGCCATTTGCCTCGGCCTGGTTTAACACCGTGAAAGGTATGGCGGCGGTGGCCGGAACCGGCGTGCTCGAAGGGCTGGGTACCGCGCGCGAGCATTTTCACTCCAACACACTGGTGAATCAGTGGGGAAACAGCGGGCAGGGGCTGTCGTTTTCTCACTCCGGCAGCGAAAGCCTTTCAGCGCTGGCGGAGCAAATCCACGTGCAGGCCGTGGTGCTGGCGTCTGCTGATGTTTATCAGGTCATGGTCGTGCTGACCGTCATTCTGATCCTCTTTATTCCGTTAATGGCAACGCGCGTTTATCCACCGCGTCCGCTTGCCAGCCCTTCAATTTCTTAAGGTTTGAACATGAATTTGATCATGCGATTTAAAAAAAATGCCGTGGCGGTTTCCGGCGTGGTCATCCTGCTGGTGGCGGGGATGATTTACTTCTGGCTGCTGGCGGATAAGGCCGTTCAGCGCACCAATGATGCGTTTATCCGGGCAGATTACACCGTGGTGACGCCGCGTATTACCGGCCAGATTGAGAAGGTGGCGGTGAAAGACAATGAGTATGTGGAGCAGGGGCAAACGCTGGTGGAAATCGATGACCGGGATCTGCGTGCGGAACTGAATGCGGCGGTGGCCAGTGTGAACGTGCAGCAGGCGGCGGTCGATAATGCCAAAGCCAGCCTGATGCAGCAGCAGTCGATGATCGCGCAGGCCGCCGCCACACTGGCGGCCAGCCAGGCCAGTTACGTTTTTGCCAAAGCGGATTTGGCGCGTTATCGCGATCTGGCCGCGCAAGGGGCTGGCAGTAAACAAAACGCGCAGCTGGCTCGTTCGCGCATCGATACCGCACAGGCGAATGTGGCGCGGGATAACGCCACGCTGAACGCCGCCAGAGCCAAAACCGTGGTGTTGCAGACGGAATGTCAGCGCGCAAAAGGAGAACTGGAACGGGCGCAGGCCGTGCAGGAGACGGCGAAGCTGAATTTATCCTATACGCACATTGTTGCTCCGGTTGCGGGCTGGGTCGGGCAGCGCGTGGCGCGGGAAGGTGCGTATGTCACGCCGGGCACGCCGCTGCTGGCTGTAGTGCCGCTCAATAACGCCTACGTGGTGGGGAATTTTCAGGAAACGCAGCTTGAACATGTCAGGCCGGGACAGCGGGTGGATATCAGCGTGGACAGTCTGGGCGGAACCCTGCTGCACGGCGTGGTCAACAGCTTTGCACCGGCGACCGGCGTGACGTTTTCGGCGATTACGCCCGATAACGCCACCGGTAATTTTACTAAAGTGGTCCAGCGTATCCCGGTAAAAATTGAAATCGAAGCCGGGCAAAAACAGGCCGCACGGCTGCTGGTGGGCATGGCGGTAGAAGCGACCATTCACACCGGCACGACAGGAGCGGATCAATGAAAAACGCAGGGTTAACATTGAGCGTTTTACTGCTGAGCGGCTGCATGGTGGGGCCTGATTTTAACGCGCCGGTTGTGAAAAGTCCGCCGACGTGGCCGCAGGGAAAGGCGGTAAGTCACGTCGTAGAACAGGGGCTTGATCCACACTGGTGGAATATTTTCCACGACGATACGCTGACCGCGTTAATCGCAGAATCTGCGCAGGGAAATCTGGATATTCAGGCGGCGGGCGCGCGGCTGTTGCAGGCGCAGGCGGAAAACAGCGTGGTGACGGGGGAAAGTTTGCCGTCCGTCACCGGATCGGCGTCGTATCAGCGCGCCCGAAATAGTCAGAACGGTTTGCAGGATATTTCAGGGCTGGGAGGCAAGGAAGCCTACAGCGTCTGGCAACCTGGCATCGGGGTTTCGTGGGAGGTCGATATGTGGGGGCGGCTGCGTCGCGCGCGGGAATCCGCCGGTGCGCGCGTTGAAGTCAGTGAGGATTTACGCCGCGCGGTGCTGACCGGCATTCAGGCTGAAACAGCCAGCGATTATTTCCGGCTGCGCAGCGTGCAGTTACAGCGTGAAAACGCCTTGCAGGATCTGGATATCGCCCGTCACAGCCTGAAACTGACAGGCATCAGAATGGCAGACGGCGTGGCGACGCAGCTGGAAGTGGCGCAGGCGCAGGCGCAGGTGGCGGCTGTCGGGTCCACCCTGCCGGTACTGGAACAGCAGGAAGCACATCTTATCAACGCGCTGAGTTATCTGCTGGGTAAGGAACCGGGAGCATTAACGCAGCGGCTTCGCGGCGCCAGACCGTTGCCGCTGACGCCGCCGGAAGTGCCGGTCGGGTTGCCGTCTGAGCTGGCGCAGCGGCGGCCTGATATCCGCGCCGCTGAGGCACAGCTGCATGCCGCAACGGCAGACATTGGCGTCGCCACGGCTGATTTTTATCCGCGCATCACCCTGACCGGCAATATCGGGATACAGGCGATGCAGTTCAGCCAGCTGGGAAACTGGGGATCTCAGCTTTACAGTTTCGGCCCCGGCCTGACGTTGCCAATATTTGAAGGCGGGCGTCTGCGCGGTCAGTTAGCGTTGAAAAAAGCGCAGCAACAGGAAGCCAGCCTGCATTTTCAGAGCACGGTATTAAAGGCCTGGCACGAAGTGGATGACGCGATGGTGGATTACGACACCGGGCAGCGGCAGCGCAGCCAGCTGAAAATTCGCGTGGATAATGACAGTGCGGCGCTGGACGCTGCATCAAAACAATATGTTGCAGGCGCGACGGACTTTCTCAATGTGCTGGTGATGCAAAAGGAACTGATCGCGGCGCGGCAGACGCTGGTGGTCAGCGATGCCAGCGTGTCGCTCGCGCTGGTCCGGTTGTATAAGGCGCTGGGGGGCGGATGGGGCGGGGAGTCGTCACAGACGATAAATTAAGCGTTATGAGTAAATAAGCATTCAGCACACAAAAAAGCCCCGGCTGTTGAGAGGGCCGGGGCTTTGCGGAACGCGAGCATGATTTTTAAGTTTTGCTAATTAAAACTTATACTCACCGCCCAGTTACGCATGAACTTCATTGCTCGCGTCACTGGCGACGAGTGTATTCACTTTAGCCGTGGCGCTCCAGTTTTTGCTCAGGGTTGCGTTCAGACCGACAGCAAATCTGCCGCCGGGAAATAGGGTTTGGTTATTTTGTCATGGCATTAAAGGGATTCCGTGACGGCGAGCGTAGCCATGGTTTCATTCTGGTCGCCGGACGGCATAAATGACGCCTCTTAAAAAAGGCTTTATAGTATGTAATGGATACTTAGTATCATTCAGGCACCTTTTATTCATCTGGTCTATATGAGGAAACCCTATGTCGGGTAATGCCGTGCCAAAGGCAGTTACGCAAGTGAATTGTCGCAGTGCTTCAAACCGTTTACTGCTGGATCAGATCACCGATAAATGGGCTGTTCTGATCCTCACCGTGCTCTGTGCCAAGCCGCTGCGTTTCAATGAAATCAGACGTTGTCTGGACGGAATCACTCAAAAATCGTTAACGCAAAGCCTGCGCCGTCTTGAACGTAATGGCATTGTTGCCCGCCGCGTTATCCCTTCCTCACAAATAGCTGTCGAATACAGCATTACGCCGCTGGGGCGCACTCTGGAAGCGCCTTTTCAGGCATTGTATGCCTGGATGCTGAATCATTCCGCCGATGTCATTCAGGCTCAGGCTGCTTTTGATGAGCGGGAAGTCGAGTAATGCGCAAAACAGATCATCTGGGGGGTATCACGGCGTTTGTCACCACGGCGCAGTGCGGGAGTTTTACCGCGGCGGCGGAACGGCTGGGGCTGACGAAATCGGCGGTGGCGAAAAGCGTCGGGCGTCTCGAGGCACGGCTCGGGCTGCAACTTTTTCAGCGCTCGACGCGGCGGCTCAGCCTGACGCCGGACGGTGAGCGTTATCTGCAAAGCAGCCAGAACGCGATTGAAATTCTCGAACAGGCGGAAGCGGAACTGATGTCGCATACCGCGAAACCTTCCGGCCGGTTGCGGGTGGATTTACCGGCGGCGTTCGGGCGGCAGCGGATCATGCCGCACCTGCTGGCCGTTATCCGGCAATACCCTGAGCTGGAAATGACAATTACGTTCAGCGAACGGTTTATCGATCCCATTGAAGAAGGCATCGATCTGGTGGTGCGTATCGGCGAACTGACCGACAGCAGCGGACTGATAGCACGCCGTCTGACTACGCAAAAACTGGTGATCTGCGCCGCGCCGGAGTATCTCGCGCAGTACGGTGAACTGCATGAACCCGAAGAACTCAGTCAGCACCGCTGTGTAGTGGGCGTGCGGCGCAACCAGCCAAAATTCTGGATCCTGCGCAACGCGCGCGGCGAAGTGAGCCGCTATACGCCGCCCGCGACGTACGAATTTGCCGACGGCGACGCGATGCTGGCAGGTGTGCTGGCCGGTTGCGGGTTGTCGCAGTTGCCGCTGTGGCTGGTGGGAAAATATCTGGCAAGCGGGGAACTGAAAGAGGTGCTGACAGGCCATTCCGGGGGCGAAATGCCTGTCAGCGCCTTGTGGCCTAAAAGCCGTCAGCTGTTACCGAAAATCCGCTTTGTGGTGGATACGCTGATCAAAGCCGCGGAGGATGGCCAGCTCGACTGACAAGGCTTACGCTTTTTCTTCATAGAACGGGTCGTTGGTGCCATCACCACGCGGTTAGATCATGTGATTTCCCCCAGCGTGTTCAGTTCTGTGTGTCCGGCAGGCGCGGTCACCGGCATCCACGCGCTGTTTGATGTAAATACTGAGCCACGCGGCGGCGGCGAAAATGATGCTGCTCAGCACCACTGAACGCGTACCGAATTCGGCGATAAACCATCCGCCCGCCAGTGAACCGACGGTGATGCCCAGATTTGAAAATGACATGTACAGGCTGTTGGCGAATTCCGGCGCCTGGCTGGCTTCGCGCATCAGCCACGTCTGGCTGACCACCAGCCCTGAAGAGTGGAATGCGCCCCAGAAAATCATCAGTGCGCACATGGCAAGCAGGGAATCACCGGCCAGCCAGACCAGGATGAAGATCAGGGCGTACACCACCGGATAAAGATGCGTGGTTTTGTTGGCGTTTTTTTGCAGGAAGCTGCTGAACACAAAGTTCCCGGCGAATCCGCAGACGCCAAAGACGATAAGCATCGCCGTAATCATGTTGCTGTTAAGGTGCGTGACGCGTGACAGGTAATCCGCCACGTAGCTGAAACTAGAGAACATCGCCGCGAAAATCATCGTGACCGTGACGATGGTCAGCCACAGTTTGCCGTTACGCAGCACGCTCACCTGACTGGCAAAGGACACTTTGGCCGTGGCAGGCATCGAAGGGACGAAGAAGAGGATCCCGACGAACGCGAGGGCACAGGAAATCGCCGCAAAGTAGAACGCATCGGCCAGCGATAAATGTTCCGCGATCAGCGAGCTTAACGGCACGCCGAGCACCAGCCCGATTGCCACACCGGCAAACACTTTCGCCGCCGCGCCGGCACTTTTTTCTTTCGGCACGGCCTGCGTGGCGACCACCAGTGCGACCGCAAAGAACACCGCATGTGTGAGTGCCGGAAGAATGCGGAAGACCAGCATCATATTGAAGACCTCTGTGGTGGCGTAAATCAGGTTGGAAACCACGAAGACGAAGAGAATCGAAAGCAGCACGGTTTTTTTGTTAAAACCCGACAGCAGCAGGGTAATAAACGGGCCGGTGACGGCGACAATTACGGCGTAAATGCTGACCAGAAAACCGACCTGCGTGGCGGTGACGTGGAGTTGTTCGATGAGTTTCGGCAACAATCCGATGATGCCAATTTCCGTGGTGATGACGCTGAAGACGGCGACGGAAAGTGTCAGCAGCAGGAGTGAATTTTTATTTTGCATTGAAAGCCTTGTAGAACCGAATGTGCAGATGAAAAGTTGAACCTGATCATCCGGCAGTTCGGATTATTCGGAAAGGCCTCTCCGGGCGCATCTTAGTAGACATAACTTCGCCAATGGAATGCGGGGGCGTGCCGTATCGTTTTTGTCCGATTTTTACAATGCGACTTAACCTAAACTTTGTGAATTTATAATTAATTCAATAGGTTGTTATATAATTTTTTCAACACACATCCTGCCGGCAGGGGATTACTTCGCCGGAAACTATGATAAAATGCGCGGCCCAGGGTTTCCCCGCACGACCATTAAAAGAAAGGTTTATCCCGAGTAATGTCTGACAATCTTATTGAGCGCATTTCGAGTGCGTTAGAATCTGAATACACGCTTGAAGGACTCGTTCGACAGCTTCTTGAAATGCTTGAGCTGGTGACCAACATGGAATCGACGTATCTCACCCGCATTGAGCCGGACGGCGATTACCAGCACATTCTGTTCTCCCGCAACTCACAAGATATGCAAATTCCTGAAGGGATTTCGGTGCCGTGGGGCGATACGCTGTGCAAGCGTGCGCTCGACGAAGGCCGCCGTTATACCTGCGATGTCGCCAGTATCTGGGGCGATTCCGAAGCGGCAAAAGCGCTGGGGATCATGACTTACGTGAGCACGCCGGTGACGCTGGTGGACGGTTCGCTTTACGGCACGCTGTGCGCCGCCAGTTCCGAAAACCGCGAACTTTCGGAACGCAGCGAACAGGTGTTGCAGCTTTTCGCGCAACTGATCGCCCAGCAGATTCAGAACGAACAGCTGCTGAAAAAGCTGCAAGAGGCGAATGCCGCGCTGACCGCCGTCAGCCTGACCGATGAACTCACCGAATTGCCCAACCGCCGCGCGGTGTTTGAAACGTTGCCCGACCTGTTCGACAGGGCCGCTGACAAGGCGAATTATGTTCTGGTGGCGTTTACCGATCTGGATAATTTCAAGCAGATCAATGATGTCTACGGCCACGAAACGGGCGATGATTTCCTGTATGCCGTCGGGCAAAGGCTGAAAGCGGGCGCGGCGGAAGGTGAGATCCTCGGGCGTGTCGGCGGTGACGAATTTATCGTCGCGGGAGAAGGGCCGTCAGGATTTGATGACGCGCTGCGCGCGGCGGATGCGTTCAAAAACCGTCTGCGCAGTTTACTCATCGGCGAATACAAACTGCATTCCTGCACGCTTGATTACGCCGGCCCGAGCATCGGCGCTATCGCGATTAATCCTGCTGCTGTTAATCCGGATCAGGCGCTGCATGAAGCCGATCAGGCGATGTATCTGGATAAAAACCAGAGAAGAACCAAAGCACTGTAAAGCCGGATCCTGCGCCTTTGCGTTTTACCCAAAGGCGCGGTATTCAAAAATCAGTTGTGATGCAAATCGCTCAAAAACTTCTGAGCCCGGGCGTGCTGCGGGCGCGTGAAGAAGTTTTCGGGCGTGGATTTCTCCAGAATTTTCCCCTGATCCATAAACCAGATCGTGTCCGCCACTTCGCGGGCAAAATTCATTTCGTGCGTTACGCACATCATGGTCATGCCTTCCCGCGCCAGACCGCGCATCACGTTCAGCACTTCACCGACCATTTCCGGATCCAGCGCTGACGTCGGTTCATCAAACAACATCACCGGCGGTTTCATGGCTAACGCGCGCGCAATGGCGACGCGCTGTTGCTGTCCGCCGGAAAGCTGCGCCGGATAGGCATTGGCTTTATGCGATAAACCAACGCGTTCCAGCAGTTCACCCGCGTGCTGACGCGCTTCCTGACGCTTCACGCCGAGCACTTTCACCGGCGACATCATGATATTTTCCAGCACCGAAACGTGCGGGAAAAGGTTGAAGTTCTGAAACACAAACCCGATGCGCGTGCGCAGCTGATTCAGGCGCGTGCTGGTGCCGTGAATGTCGATGCCATCAAATAAAATCTGGCCTTCTTCAATCGGCTCCAGCCGGTTGACGGTGCGGATCAGCGTCGATTTACCCGAGCCTGACGGCCCGCATACCACCACCACTTCACCGCTTTTAATTTCTGCACTCAGATCGGTCAGCGCCTGGTATTCGCCATACCATTTATTGACCTGATTAAATAAGATCACCGGTCGCATCGTCGCTCCTTATTGTGATTGAGTCTTGGTCAGCAGCATCGCCTGCGCCACGTTGTCCGCTTCCGGCACGCGGTTCTGCCGTTTGCGCGTAATGCGCGCTTCCAGCTTATTGGCGAGCCACGTCAGGCTGAAACAGATGAGGTAATAGCCAATCGCGACAATCGCGAAAACCTGAAACGGCTTGGTCAGCAGCTGGTTGTTTACCTGATTGGCGGCAAAGGTCAGCTCCGGTACGTTAATCACGTAACCTAGCGTGCTGTCTTTAATGATGGAAACCAGCTGGCTGACCAGGCTTGGCAGCGTGTTGTACAACGCCTGCGGCAGAATAATCAGGCGCAGCGTTTTGAAATAACTCATGCCCAATGCGCGCGCCGCCTCGTACTGGCCGCCCGGCAGCGCCTGAATGCCGCCGCGCACTATCTCGGCGATATACGCACTTTCATAAATCACCAGCGTACACAGCATGGTGCTGAATCCGCTGATGTTGTGGCCGATTAACAGCGGGACGCAAAAGTACGTCCAGAACACCACCATCAGCAGCGGAATACCGCGTAAACCGTAAACCCAGCAGGCGGCGGGCCAGCTCAGCCAACGGAACGGCGATAAACGCGCCAGCCCGAGTAAAACCCCTACCGGCAGCGCAAACAGAACGGCCAGCACGGAAATCAGCAGCGTACAGAGGATCCCGCCGAGCGGCCCCTGCGGGTATTGTCCCATCAGGAACAGCATCCCGTTGTCGTGCAAAATCGTGAACATTTCGAGCATCGGATTACCTCGCGTAGACCCGCTGGAACCGGCGGGCCAGCAATGCACCGGCACCCATCAGCAGCAGAGAGAAGAACAGATAACCGGCAGAGGCCACCAGATACGATTCGAAAGTGCGGAACGTCTGGTTTTCAATATCACGGGTCACGTAAGTCAGTTCAGCCACGCCAATGACCATCGCCAGGCTGGTGTTTTTGAACAGCAAAACGGTGTGGTTGAGCAGCGACGGCAGCGCGTTACGGATGCCCTGCGGCAGGATCACCGAGCGCAAAGAACGGGTGTAACTCATGCCCAGTGCACGTGATGCCTCGGTTTGTCCTTCAGGAATAGCGCGTAAACCGCTGCGGATGTCTTCGGAGAAATACGCCGCCTGACACAATCCGAGCGCAAACATCGAGAACAGAAATTCGGCGTTAAAATCGTTAATCCACATCTGCACGGATTCGGGCAGCAGCGTAGGAATGGCGAAATACCACATCATCAGCTGGATAAGCGTCGGCACATTGCGGTGGTACGACACATACGCACGGACAAAATATTCGGCGGCGCGTTTGTGCGTCAGCCGGATGACGACCAGCAGCAGGGCAATAAACATCGCCAGCAGCCAGGATCCCAGCGCCAGCTTGAGGGTGACAACCATACCATCGACGATCATCTGCCCGAACTGACCGGTCAGGACTTTGCTGAAATCGAGCGTCATCGTATTTTCACCCTCCTGAATGGTTGAACTGTCGGTTTATAAGGAAAACGGGTTTAGCGGGAAAATCACAGACCTTCGCCGGGGCGCATGGTGGAAAGGCCACCGGGAACCTGCAACGTCGGGGTGATCTCGATGTTGCCGATGTTCACGGCAACCGGCGCAGACAGGGCAAACGCCACGCAGTCGGCGATGTCTTTGGCTTCAGGCAGTTCAAAACCGTCAATGAAGCGGCGGCGGGCTTCTTCGTGATCGCCGGAAACGTTGCCGAAAATGTCCGTTGCCACGCGGCCGGGGCAGATTTCGGTAATGCGTACCCGCTTGCCGTAGCAGTCAACGCGCAGCTGGCGCGAGAGGGCGTGAACGCCGGCTTTGGTGGCGTGATAAATCGAGTTGCCACCGAAGTTATAAATCGCGGCAATTGAGGTGATGTTAATAACGTGGCCGCGATCGCGTTCCATCATGCCCGGCACCAGCAGGCGGCAGAGATGCAAAACCGCGCGCAGATTCACGTCCACCTGCGTATCCACGGATTCTTCATCGGCGTTCAGGATAGAGCCGGGGCGCGAAACACCGGCGTTGTTCACCAGAATATCCACGCTGATTTCGCTGCACAGGCGCGTGACGGCGTCGAGGTCGCTGACGTCGAGTGCGTGCGCAATACAACCGGTGCGGGCAGCGAGGGCGGCCAGCTGATCGGCGCGGCGGGCGACGGCGTGAACCGTAATGCCTTCCTGACAAAGGCGTTCGACAATGGCTTCACCCATTCCGGCCGATGCGCCGGTCACCAGCGCGGTTTTGTAATCTGAAAATGGCATTGCGACTCTCCTGTTAAACCCCGGCTCCGTCATGTTCTGCCGGTGGGTGTTTTCTGACTGTATCCAGTAATTGTCAGGCGGTATAAGACATAAACTGTGTGAGGCGATAAGCGGGACTTATAACAGCGCGTTTTCCCTCGCCAGCTCCCGGCGTTGCCGGGCTGGCGGCATCAGCGCGATATCCATTTCGGCAATAATTTCCCGCAGCGTATGCACCATTTCGATGGATTCCGGCGTATCGCCGTGAACCAGAATCGACGTTGCAGTCACCGGCAGCGTCACGCCGTCGATGCTTTGTACCGTGCCTTCGCGCAGCAGCTGGCGGATACGCGCGCGCACCTGCTCTTTGTCATGAATGACCGCGCCCGGTTTCGCCCGGCTGACCAGCAGCCCGTTGCTTTCATACGCGCGGTCGGCGAGAAACGTGCAAATCACCGGCAACTCCAGCGCCCGCGCCATACGTTCAACGGCGTTGCCGGACATTGTGCTGATGATCATCTGTGCATCGAAATCCTTCACCGCCTGCAATAACACCCGCGCCAGCTGAGCGTCTTCGGAGACCATATTCCCCAGCGCGCCGTGAAAACTCATGTGTGTCAGCGGGTAATCCGCCGCTCTGGCAAACGCCGAAAGCGCGCCCAGCTGGTAAGTGACGTAATGCGCCATGACCTGCGGTTCGATGTGCATCCGGCGGCGGCCAAACCCGGACAAATCGGGGAACCCGACGTGCGCGCCGAGATCCACCTGATACTTTTTCGCCAGCGCGACGGTTTTCGCCATAATCACCGCGTCCCCGGCGTGAAACCCGCAGGCCACGTTGGCGGAGGTGATCAGCGGCATCAGCGCGGCGTCGTCGGCAAGGGTGTAATCGCCAAATCCTTCGCCGATATCGGCGTTTAAATCGATATATTTCATGCGGCCAGCTCCTCGCGGCGTAACGTGAAAATCTCCTCGCCGTATTCCACGCAGTCACCGTCTTTTACGGAAAGGGGTTCCACCACACCCTGCACCGGGCTGCGCAGCGGCAGGTAAATCACGCCGACTTTCAGCAGGCCGAGCAGCGCGTCTTTCCCGACTTTTTCACCGGGCTGAGTAAACGGAATTTTGCTGAGCGGATGCTGTAGCAACACGATACCGGGGAAGGGCGCACGCACCGTGTCGGGGGCGGCCAGCGCGGGAAGCGCAGGCGTTTCGTCCGGCACGCGGCACGGCAAAAGAGCAAGGGAAACGGGCGCGTATTTTATGCTGACCCGGAAGCCGTTTCCGCGCAGTTCAATCTGGCTGAGGCCGGACTTGCGCATCTTCTGTGCGACAGAGCGCAACTCGCTGAGTGCTGGTGCTTTTTTTTCCATATCCATCCCGTCAAAGAGAGAGTGTCCCCGCGCAATAACGACGACAAAACGACCCGCTGAGCGGGCGGTAAACGCACTCTATCGTGTCACTGCGGACGTCAGGAAAGAGGATTTCGCTTTGCGGTAATAAGGTGCGCTTATTACCCCACCAGCGTCAGTGGCCGGTTATCTACCGTGCGGCTGGCCATCAGCGACAGCAAAATCGCTTTGACCGCTTCGGCGGGTTGGGAAAGCGGCAGATGGTCGGACATACAAAATGACAGCGCCGCCTGAATATTCGGTTTGTCGATTTTCGCCATCCACGAACCGGAGGCTTTGAGCATCGCACGGGCGGCGGATTCCGGCATGATCGTGCAGCCTAATCCTGCGGCCAGCGCGGCATTGAGGGTGGTTTGCGATTCGATTTCGCACTTCACGCGGTACGTCACTTCTTCGTGGATAAACGCGTCGTCGATGACTTTACGCATGATGTTATAAATACGCGGCAGGAACAGATCGTACTTTGCCACCTGCGCCAGACTGACGGTTTTCAGTGGTTTGCTGAGTGCGTGCGGGCACACGAAATACAACTCTTCTTTCATCAGCGGCATAAAGCGTAGCCCGTGAATTTCGCGGTTGCCGTAAATCACCGCCATATCCATCCGGCCATTCATGATGAGTTCGCTCAGCGTGGTGCCGAAGTTTTCATTAAAATACAACACAATACCCGGATATTGCCGGTGGACTTCTTCCATCAGCGGCAACGCCAGCTGTTGTGCGGCGGTGCCCGGCGCAAGCCCGACGGAAACGCTGCCCGAAAGCGCCAGCGCCGAGCCGTCAATCGCGCTCTGCGCCTGATCGCACTGGCGCAAAATAGCCTGTGCGTGGATATATAAAATTTTGCCCGCTTCGGTCGGCGTCACGCCGCGTTTGGTGCGGATCAGCAGTTGCTGATTCACTTCGCCTTCCAGCGTGGCGAGTTGCTGGCTGAGCGCAGGCTGCGCAATATGCAGGATATCTGCGGCCTGAGTGAGGCTGCCCACATCGACAATCTTGATAAAATATTTAAGGCGGCGGAGATTCACGATGGCATCCTCATCACGTAAACGAGTGGTGTTATAAGTAATGTGTATGAAGCAAGATGAGTGCCAACACGCACTGATGCGCTGATTTATGCCTGTGCGCCGGGTTTCCTTCTGATTTCACCGCCGGTTTGGTCATTGCGTAGCCGGATATTTTCGGCGTTTGCGCCGCCTGCCGGAAAATGACTTCCTCCGCCTGCACTGCACCGGTGCAAATTGCCTGATTTGCGCGTTCAGCCATTGCTTTGTGTTATGTCATCACAACAAAGCGCTATTGGTCGGCGCGGTCCGTTCCTCATTACTCTTCCCCCTGTAGTGCCTCATCGCTGTCCGTCTTTTTACGTTCGATAAAAACAATGGAACCCCAGGACCATGCCTGATATCGCCGACCGCTTAAAAAATGTCTCTGTTTCTGCCTCCGTCGCCATGACGCAAAAGGCCCGTGATCTCGCCGCCGCCGGCGTGAACGTCATCGCGCTTTCTACCGGCGAACCGGATTTTCCGACGCCACGACACGCCACGGAAGCGGCCTACGCCGCCGCGCTCGGCGGTGATACCCGCTATCCGCCAACCGACGGAACCCCGGCTTTGCGGGCGGCTATCGCGCGTAAATTCCAGCGCGATAACCACCTCGATTACGATGTGAGCCAGATCCTCACCGCAGGCGGCGCGAAGCAAATTATCTTTAACGCGATGCTGGCGACGATTAATCCGGGCGATGAAGTGGTGATCCCGACGCCGTCGTGGATCAGCTATGCGGATATCGTCAAATTTGCGGGCGGTATTCCGGTGCCGGTGGCCTGCCCGGAAGAGAACAATTACAAGCCGTATCCGCAGGACATTGAAGCGGCGATCACGCCGAAAACCAAATGGCTGCTGCTGAATTATCCGGGCAATCCGACCGGTTCCGTGGCAACGCGTCCGGAATTGCAGGCGATTGGCGAAGTGATGCTGCGCCATCCGGGCGTGTGGATCCTGACCGATGATATCTACGAACACCTGATTTACGACGACGTGACGTTTTACACGCTGGCCGAAGTGGAGCCGCGATTGCTCGATCGCGTGCTGACGGTTAACGGCGTGTCGAAAGCCTATTCCATGACCGGCTGGCGTTTAGGTTTTTGCGGCGGTCCGAAAGATCTGATTAAAGCCATGAGCAACGTGAACACGCAAAACAGCGGGGGCGTCACCACGCTTACGCAGGCGGCAGCGGTTGCTGTGCTTAACGGCCCGCAGGGTTTACTGAAAGAGCGCGCCGAAATCTACCGTCAGCGCCGCGATTACGTGCTGGAGCGTTTAACGTCCGTGCATGAACTGCGTTGCCATAGACCGCAGGGCGCGTTTTATCTGTTCGTGAATATCGAAGGCTGTATCGGGAAAACCACCGCAGGCGGGCGTCACATCGATAATGATGCCGATTTTGTGATGGCGCTGATCGAAGAAAAGCACGTCGTCACCGTGCAGGGCGCAGCGTATGGCATGAGCCCGTACTTCCGTATTTCCTACGCCACCAGTATGGAAATTTTGCAGGACGGCTGCGACCGGATCGCGGAGTTTTGTGCAGGTCTGAAATAAAACCTCTGAATTCCAACCGTAAAAAAACGGGCCTTTTTCGGGCCCGTTTTCTGTTTCATCATGAGGGAAATTTAAAACCCCATCACCGTCTTCACCGGCATTACGTTATCGCGCAGGCGGGAGAACCACTGGTTGATCTGACGTGCCACGCCAATGGCTTCGCGTGCATCGCTTTTGACAAGCCGGATGCTCTGACCGGGCTGAACCTGCGCCAGACGCCACAAATCTTCTTCAATAATGCCGGCAATTTTCGGATAGCCTCCGGCAGTATTAGCGTCGGCCAGCTGAATGATGGGCTCGCCCGCAGGCGGAACCTGCACGATGCCGGGGATTAACCCGTAGGAACGCATTTCAATGACTTTCGACGGCGTGACCGGTTCGCCGGACAGCCGGTAACCGGTGCGGTTGCTGTGCAGGGAAACCTTCCAGGGCTGCGACCAGAAGCGGGGAAGATCGGCTTCAAACAGCGCATATTCACCGGCGGGAATGGCGCGCAGTTGCACCAGTCCCTCAGTGCTGGTCGGGAACACGTTGGCCAGCGCAATCTGCGGCGGCTCGATACCCATGCCTTGTGCAGGCAAAGGTGAGATGAAAGAATCGCCTGCCGCAAGACGATCGTTTTTCGCCAGCGGTCGCCCGTCTGTTCCGCCGAAACCGCCGCGCAGGGCGGTACTGCGCGAACCCATGATGACCGGCACGTCAATGCCTCCGGCGACGCACAAATAGCTGCGCGCGCCGGAACGCGGAAACTGCATTTCCAGCTCCTGTCCGGCGCGGACGGAACAGGCCCACCAGGGCGGAAGCTCTTCGCCGTCGAGCTTCGTGCGGCAATCCGCGCCGGTAACGGCAATGCTGGTATCGGCAAGAAACCTGACTTTAAACGGGAACATCTGCACTTCAATGCAGGCGGCGTTTTCGTCGTTGCCCAGCAGGATGTTGCCCGCGCGAAACGCCAGCGGATCCATCACGCCGCTGACGGACACGCCGATATCCCGAAATCCGCTGCGGCCCGCGTCCTGAACGGTATTCAGCGGGCCGGTTTTCACAATTTCAATCACAGCTTTTGGGGTCACAGTTCTATCCTTTCTGGCAGGAACCGCACGCTGTCACCCGGTGCCATCAGCGCGGGATTCTCAGCGCACGGGTCAAACAGCGTCAGTTCGGCGAATCCGATGGCGTTCCAGCCGTTGGGCCCGGTGAGCGCGGAAACGCCGGTCTGCGCACCGCCGATGGTCACGGTGCCTTTGAGCATATTCAGCGAGGGGACTTTTTTACGCGGCGTAGCGAGAGACGGATCCAGCCCGTGGAGATAGCCAAAACCCGGCGCGCTGCCCAGTGAAAATACCGTGTAGCTGCCCTGAGAATGGCGGCGGATGACGTCGCGGGGCGAAAGCCCGGTATGCTGACAAACCGCATCCAGATCCGTGGCATGTTCGCCGCCGTAAATCACTGGAATTTCAATCAGTTTGCCTTGCGGATGAACGGCCTGCGCCTGTTCCCACGCGCCGGCCAGCAGGGCGAAAGTCGCGTCATAATCTTCCGGCGTCTGGCGAAACAGCACCAGCAAATTGGTGACGCCGGGGATCAGCGATTCGACGTCATCGCGCATGCGCAGTGTGGCCGCCAGCGACCAGATGCGGCGCTGGGCGGGCAGGTCGAAATCACCCGGTGCTTCAATCAGCCACGCACGGCTGCCGATGGTGGAGATTTTGATGTTGTCGCCCTGACTGGCAAGAATATAAGAGACGCGGGAAGGCACCTCGTGCGACACAATGGTCATCGGCTATTCCAGAGGTTCGAATTTAAGGCTGGAGAGCGGCTGAACTTTGTCTTCGCGCACCATTTTGTATTCGGTATTTGGTCCGATCCAGTTTGCCCAGATTTTATCGATGGTGCCGTCGTCATCCATCGCTTTCAGGCTGCCGTTCACTTTTGCCAGCAACGCCGGTTCGTCCTTTTTCATACCGACGCCAATCGGTTCCAGCGCCATCGGTTCTTTGATCATCCCCAGTTCGATGCCGTCTTTTCCGGCCTGAGAAATCATCTTGATAGCGGTCATGGTGTTGGTGACAAAGCCCACGGCTTTATTCTGTTCGAGTGCCAGAAACGCCGAGGCGGCATCCTGGAAGGTCACGGCTTTCGCGCCCGCCAGATAAATGGATTGCTCTGACGTCGTGCCTTTGGTGGCGCTGATGCGTTTGCCTTTAAAATCCGCACGGGTTTTATCGACGTTCGGCTTTTTCACCACCAGCACTTCTTTCGCCACGTAATACGGGTCGCTGAACTGAATCTGCTGGCCGCGCGTTTTAGTGTACGCCAGATTGGCAATCAGCACGTCGGCGCGGCCGGTTGCGATCACCGCGATGCGCGCTTCAATAGAGGTCGGCATCAGATTGAGTTTTACGCCCATCTGTTTGGCTAACGCCGTGCATAAATCGACGTCCATTCCGGCCAGCTGGCGTGTTTTCGGATCCGGCGAAGAGAAAGGCGGCACATCGGAATACACGGCACAGTTAAGTGCGCCGCGCGCCTGAATATCAGAGAGAACATCGGCTTTCGCAGAGGAAAAGGCCGCCATCAGTGGCAATGTCAGCAAAGAGCAAGACAGTAACTTCAGTTTCATCATTCATTCTCCGGGTCTTTTAATTAGCGGTGTGTGACGACAACTTCCCCTGGCTCACTGTGAGCAAAACTGGCTGCGGTTTCTTATGAGGTCAACCCGACTATATAAGCTCAATCTGGCGTTGTATAAGAAGTAAACCCTGTATGGCGATACGCTTTTTGTATGACCGCAAAAAAGGGGGCTCTGCCAGAATAGTGGTCAGTTTCAGACCGTTAATCTCAAAGAGTAAAAGGGTAAAACATGAACGCCAGAATGGGTGTTTCGCTGAAAATATTATCCGCCCTGTGCGCCACGCTCATGCTGGCCTGCGTAAAAGGGTTGGGGGGAAATATTCCTACCGGAGAAGTGATATTCTTTCGCTCTTTCGTCGCCTTATTCCCGCTGCTGATCTGGCTAAAATTGCAGGGGCCGGTTATTGCGCAAATTAAAACGAAGAATATATTCGGCCATTTAATTCGCGGATTTTCCGGCACCGGCGGCATGTATTTTAACTATCTGGCGCTGGTGTATATCTCGCTGGCAGATGCCACAGCAATCAGCTACGCCGCGCCGCTGTTTACGGTGATCATGGCCGCTATTTTGTTGCGAGAAAACGTGCATGCCGCCCGCTGGATGGCGGTGGTGGTCGGTTTCACCGGCATTCTGGTGATGCTGTGGGCGCATCTGCGTGACAGCGGTTCGCTGCTTTCGGGCGGGTTTACGCAAGTTTCAGCCGGACTTGGCGTGATTCTGGCGCTGCTGGCGGCAATGTGTACGGCGGTGTCGTCGGTGCAGATCCGTTTTCTGAACGGTATCGAAAGGCCGGGTGCGATTGTCTTCTACTTCTCGCTGATGACCATGCTGATCGGGCTGGCGACGATTTTCTTCGGCTGGAAAATCCCCGATACCCGACAGCTTTTGCTGCTGACGGGCTGCGGATTTTTCGGCGGAATGGCGCAGATCCTCATTACGCTGAGCCTGCGCTACGCCGATGCCTCGCTGCTGGCACCGTTCGATTACACCACGATGGTCTGGTCGATGATGATTGGTTTCCTGTTCCTCGACAGCCTGCCGACCGTTTCGACGCTGGTTGGCGCATCGGTAATTGCCGCCGCCGGAATACTGGCCGTATTGAGCGAAAGACGCCGGGGAAAAGCGTTGCTCATCAAACCGGTAAAAGCCGAATAGCCGCGCAACGCCCGCAGTGAGCGGCTTGCAAAGAAATTCGTGATTTACCTTTCGTGCTAAGTAATGATAAATTACCGCCATGAAAACTCAGATACATACCATGACCACATCACGTTGTTCCTGGTGGCTGCCACTCTAAAGGCGGCTGAATTCCTGTATCTGTTCACAAAGCCGCCGGAAGGCGGCTTTGTTGTTTATCAGACTCCTTTCCGGCGTAAAAAACCAAAAAGGAACTCTCATGAATAACGCAAAAACCATTCTTACCGGCGACCGTCCTACCGGTCAGCTGCATTTAGGCCACTTTGCTGGCTCCCTGCGCCAGCGGGTGGCGCTGCAACACGATAATCAGCAATACATTTTGATCGCCGATCTTCAGGGGCTGACCGACAACGGCAATTCCCCGCAAAAAGTCGCCGGTAATATTCCTGAAGTGATGGCGGATTATCTGGCGGTGGGCATCGACCCCACTAAAACGGTGGTCTGCCTGCAATCTGCATTGCCCGCGCTGGCCGAACTCACCCTGCTGTATATGAACATCGTGACCGTGGCGCGCGTCGAGCGTAACCCGACCGTGAAAAGTGAAATTACTCAGAAAGGTTTCTCCCGTTCGCTGCCGGTCGGTTTTATGACCTACCCGATCAGCCAGGCGGCGGATATCACGGCGTTTCAGGCGGATTTAATTCCCGTCGGCGATGACCAGTTACCGATGATTGAGCTGACCAATGAAATCGTCCACAAGATGAACAGCCTGACGGGTCAGCCGTTGCTGCGCCATTGTCAGGCGCTGCTGAGCAAAACGGGGCGTCTGCCGGGCATCGACGGCAAGGCCAAAATGTCGAAATCCCTTGGCAATACGCTGACGCTTTCCGCCAGCGAAGAAGACATACATCAGGCGGTCTGTGCGATGTATACCGATCCGAATCACCTGCGGGTTAACGATCCCGGTCAGGTCGATGGCAACGTGGTGTTCAGCTATCTGGACGCATTCCACCCGGACGCAGAAAAAGTCAGCGCGATGAAAGCGCATTATTTGCGCGGAGGATTAGGCGACCGGGCTTGTAAGGACGAACTGGAAGGCTGTCTGCAAGCCCTGCTCGCGCCGATCCGCAGCCGCAGGAATGCGTTTATTCAGGACAAAGGTCAGTTGCTGGCGTTGCTGCGCCACGGCAGCGAACAGGCGCAAAACGTCACGCAGCAAACGCTGGTGCAGGTAAAACGCGGGCTCGGGTTGCCGGTGATGTTCTGATTTAGCCTTGCCCGCCGTCCGCGAACTCAGAAAATTTGAGTAAAGGTTCGGTAAAAAAAACAAACTTTTATCAAATTATGCCGTTAACCTAAAAACAGTATTTTATTTTCAGGCGTGATGGAGTTTGCTATGCGAGAGTCCGGTCAGATTTTTGAAGAGGCCTGCAGGATGGTGGGTGAATGTTGTTTGATGCTTGCTCAGAACTGTGAGGAAGTCAGCCGCAGGCGCATTGTTTTTTGTCTCGAACGTGCGCAGGAAGAGGCGTTAGATTTCCACGGTGAGCCGAACTCGGCGCTCCAGCTGGCGATCAAACACATCAAAGGCTTATGAGTTGCTAAACCACAATGTTGCAGCCTCATGCACGTAATTAACCTGAGGTGATTATGAACAATCCGTCTTTTGCGTCCCGCCAGATTGGGGATTTTACTGTAACGGCCCTGAGCGACGGAAACATGGCGGCAAGCCTGGATCTGTTGTCCGGCATTGAGACGGCAGATGCCGCGAAAATACAACGTGACGCCGGGCTGGCAGAGCCCGGCAATATTCATATCAATTGTTACCTGATCCGCGGGCCGGGGCGCACCCTTCTGGTCGATTCCGGCACCGGCGGGCTGAATAATTCCGGCGGAAAGCTCGGTGAAAATCTGCGGTCTGCGGGCGTGGCTCCCGAAGATATCGATACGGTTCTGCTGACGCACGCGCACCCGGACCACATCGGCGGGCTGCTGGACGCGCAGGGGCAACCGGTTTATCCCAATGCAGAAATTCATATTCACCCGCTCGAAGCCCAATACTGGCGCGATGACAGCAAAATGATGCAGGTCGCGGAGCACCGGCAGCGTAATTTCTTGCTGGCGCGCCGGATGCTGACGGCTTACGCGGCGAAGCTGAAGTTTCTTGATGGCGCGGAGATTGTGAAAGGCATTCGTTCCGTCTGGCTGCCCGGTCATACGCCGGGGCACAGCGGATACCGCATTGATTCGGGCAATCAAAGCCTGCTGATTTGGGGCGACATCGTGCATTTCCCGCACATTCAGTCCGCGCAACCCGGCGTTTCCATCGCCTTTGACTGCGATCCCGTTCAGGCGGAAAACACCCGTAAAACCATCATGGCGCAGGTCGCCCGCGAAAAACTGCTGGTGGCAGGTATGCATTTCGGCGAACCGGGTTTTGCGCATATCGTGCCGGTGACTCCGCCGGACAACACCGACGGCTATCATGTGGCTTATCCGGAAAGCTGAGAGAGGTTAACCGCTGACGCTGAAGCACCCAAAAGCCTGATCCCCACTCAGTGAAAGGTCGGGTACCGTGAATCTTCGAATTTTGCGAAATGGACGTCGCTCTCCAGAAGGGGCGTGATTTGAAAGCAAAAAAGCACTATCAGGCTGGATGAGGATATCTGCGTTCATATTTTTAGGGCGCAAGCGGCGATGATTGGCGTCTGAATTACGGTTGCCGGAATTTTTCAGATCATCACGACGTTACGAAAAGAAGGGACGCGGGGCGATGACATTCACCTGATTTCCTCTCAATGCTTGCCGGCCTCAACTCGGAACTGTCCGTAACACACCTCGGGCAGGCTGAGGTGTTCTACCCTTAATACTACGTTTTTAGTTTAAGGAGCCATCATGAGCAGTCAGAAACCCCTTCCTCCGTCCCTCAATCAGCCACATGTGGATGCGTATCCAAAGCCCCCTTTTGAAAGGCAGAAACAGCCGTTCCCGGGTCTGGCGAGCAAAATGGTCCCGGTTCCGGATCACGGTGAAACCTCTTATCAGGGGAGTTCCAGGCTTGAAGGCCGCAAGGCACTGGTGACCGGCGGTGATTCGGGTATTGGCCGCGCTGTCGCGATTGCATTTGCCCGTGAAGGCGCTGATGTCGCGATTAACTATTTGCCGGAAGAAGAACCGGATGCCCGGGAAGTCGTCGATTTACTGCGCAGTGAAGGGCGCAAGATTATTGCGATCCCGGGTGATCTCCGTGATGAGCAGTTTTGTCAGAGGCTGGTAAAAGAAGCCGCGGAACAGCTCGGCGGGCTGGATCTTCTGGTGAATAACGCCGGGCGTCAGCAGTTCTGCAATTCGATTAAAGATCTCACGACCGAGGCGTTTGACGCGACGTTTAAAACCAACGTTTACGCGATGTTCTGGATAACCAAAGCGGCGCTGGATTATCTTCCGCGCGGCAGCTCGGTGATCAACACAACCTCGGTTCAGGCATTTTTGCCGAGTGAGAATCTCCTCGACTATTCGCAAACCAAGGCTTCAATCGTGGCGTTTACGAAATCGCTCGCCAAGCAGCTTGCGCCTGACGGAATTCGTGTGAATGCTGTCGCGCCCGGCCCGTACTGGACGGTTCTGCAAACCTCGGGGGGGCAGCCGCAGGAGAAAGTTGAAAAATTTGGCGAGCAGGCACCGCTGGGGCGCCCCGGCCAGCCTGCGGAAATCGCGGCGCTGTATGTCTCGTTTGCATCGCCGGAAAGCAGCTATTCTTCCGGACAGGTCTGGTGTTCTGACGGCGGGACGGGAACGCTGTAATTAGCTCTAAAAGTAATGAGTACTAAAAAGTGACCCCGTCACGTTAGCCGTGACGGGGTCTTCAAATGGGGGATGACGCAGTGAGGGAGATTACAGGGTATAACCGGGTTTTTTCGCCATCTGATCTAATGCCGGTCTGATGACCGGATCATACACATCGCTCTTCCACGCCTCTGGCTGAACTTCCGTCAACATCACGGAGATGGCTTTGTCCGTCGTCCCCAGATGATTAATCAGCACGGCGGAAAGGTCATCGACCAGTTTTTGCGTCGCTTCTTCTGAAAGCCCGCGCGGATAAAATTTCAAATCAATATGTGGCATTACGGTGCTCCTGTCGGATGGGCTGAACCATTTCCCGTAAAGCTACCGTAATTCACGTCAGCTCAGCAAACCTAAATGCTCGACCAGAATCGACGTACCGATGCCAATCAGCACGATACCGCCCAGCACTTCGGCCCATTTCCCGATGGCCGCGCCGAGAAAACGGCCCAGCAGCATGCCGGAGGTTGCCATAATGGTGGTCGCCGCGCCAATCGTCAGCGCCATCACCAGAATATTCACTTGCAGGAATGCCAGCCCGACACCGACGGCCATCGCATCCAGACTGGTGGCAATTGCGGTGGTCACCAGCAGCCAGAAACCGTGACGGCGCGGCGCTTCAACTTCTTCGGCCTTATCTTTTTTGAAGGCTTCGGAAATCATACGGATCCCCAGAACCAGCAGCAGGGTGAACGCCACCCAGTGATCCCAGCTCATAATAAACTGGCTGGCCGCCAGCCCGATAGCCCAGCCGATCACCGGCGTTATGGCTTCAATCACGCCAAAAATTAATCCGGTACGCAGTGCCTCTTTCAGCGGGGGACGGTGCAACGCGGCACCTTTGCCGATAGCCGCCGCGAAGGCATCCATAGACATACCAAAAGCCAGAATGAGGATAGTATAAAGTTGCATAAAAACGGACCGGTCATGCCTTTGGTGACAAAAAGGCGGGTTATCATCAGAAGCGCGCAGTCTGCCACAAAAAACAAAATAAAAAAACCATAATATTCAACTAGTTATAGTGTTGGTTAAGAATGTTAGCCTTGGCTATATTTGTATGAAAAGGCTTCATTTGGCCTGAAATTCATCCGCAGAGGGGCAAAAAAGCCTGTAATCCTAATCCGTTAGGTTCTGAGGGGGGATTCACTAATTCTCAGCGGGTGAGGCGAGTCTGCAGGAGGCTGAATAAACACGGTGAAAGAATGAATGCCGGGACTTGCACATCACCGGCTTCCACAATCATTACGCTATGACACGTTAAACTTTACGCGATGCCGGCCCCGTCGCTTCCTCGGAAAAACGTGCGGTGATGGCGTCGCGCTCGTAGCCCTGACGCTCGGTGAGAATGGAATACAATTCCGGGCGTCGGCCGTAGATCCAGCGGCGGCCCGAACTCAGGGGGATCAGCGTTAAATCCAGTTCGGCGCTGACCATGGCGTCAGCGGCAACCCAGGTTTCGCTGATGATCCGGCCATAGGGGTCGAGGATCATCGCGTTGCCGGTGCGGACTTCATCCGCATCGGCGCCCACGCCGTTGCTGAATAAAATGAACAGTCCGTTATCATGCGCACGCGATGGCAACCAGCGCAGGATCCATCCGCGGCCACTTTCCCCTTTAAACGCGGCGGTGATTTCTTCCTTTCGTTGCGCACGTTGTTCCCACAATTCCAGCGGAATGGGTTTCATGCCGTGCGGGCTGCGCGAATGGGTGCCGCCGGTCTGATGCGGTGCCAGCAGGATATCCGCGCCAAGCAGCGTGGTCGCGCGTACGTTTTCCACCAGATTATTGTCCCAGCAAATTAGGATCCCCACCTTCACGCCCCACGGTGTATCAAAAACGGTAAAACCGTCACCGCAGCTAAACGCAGGATGTTCAAACGCGTGAAGTTTGCGGTGCGCGTGATAAGAACCGTCCGGCATGCAGGCCACGTAGGTGTTATAAATCCGGCCATCTGTCGCGCGTTCGATAAGGCCCGCGCCAATCAGCATCTGATTTTTCGCCGCCAGCGCCTTGATCAGTGCCAGCGACGGGCTGGTTTCAACCGCTTCAGCCAGCGCATTCACTTCTTCCGCCGAAAGACCCGGCACGTGCCAGTAACCGGTGATGCACATTTCCGGGAAGGCCAGGATCTTCACACCCTGCGCGGCGGCCTGTTCAATGTATTTCTCCATAATCAACAGGTTATAAGCCTTATTGCTGGCCTGATGCTGAAACTGAACCACTGCCGTTTTTATCGATTTTACTGCCGTGACTTCGCTCATCGCCGTTCTCCGTAAAGGGTCACAAAGGGTGACTTTCACTGGCATTACAGCAATCCGGCTGATAACTTTATAATGAATTGTTTTTCATTTTTGATAACCAAACGGAATGCAAAATATGAATACGCGACTGCTCAAGGCGTTCGTGGTGCTGGCAGAAAAAGGAAATTACGCCCTGGCAGCAGAGGCGCTGGCGATATCGCAACCTGCGCTCACCAAACAGATCAATCTGCTGGAATCCCGGGTAAACCTGGCGCTGTTTACGCGTGGCCGCCACGGCACCGCGCTGACGGCGGGCGGGCAGCGGCTGTTGCCGGAAGCGAAAAAAGTCGTCGCGCAGGCGGAGCTGTTTTTGCATCACGCAGAACAGGTGGCGAAAGGGCGCGAAGGTTTTCTGGCGGCAGGTTTCGGGCTGTCCAGTTTTTATTTTGCGCCGGAATGTATTGCGCAGTTCCGGGCGCAGTATCCCGGCGTTGACATCACGCTCGAAGATCTGCCCTCGGCGCAGCAATACGACATGCTGCAAAGCGGGGCGTTGCAGGTCGGGTTTGTCCGTGTGCCACCGGCGAAACCGCTCAGTTATCACAGCCTGTTTGACGATAATCTGGTGCTGGTCACGCCGGAGAATAATGGCCTGAGCATCGAAGACTGGCTGCAAAAATTCCCGTTGCTGCGTTTGTACCCGGCGCGCGGCGGCGGTCTGGATACGCAGACGACGCTGTTCCTGCACGAGCAGCACATATTTCCGGGCGCCACGCAGCAGGTGGAAGATATTCAGACGATTGTCGCGCTGATTATTGCCGGTACCGGCGTGGCCCTGTTGCCGCAAAGCGTGGTGCATATCGCGCCACCGGGGTTGAATATTGTGCCGCTTTCGGGGGGAGCAACCCGCTGGCAGGTGGGCATCGCCTGGGACCCGCGCTATGACGATTCTGTCCGCGATAATTTTATTGCGATTGCAAAAGGCTTTGTGCGTTAAATGTTTCTTTTATGTAAAGAAAATGAGGGTTGTTGAGGCAGCGAACAGGTGGCAGCAGCTATACTCTGAAAATGGGACAACAAAGGTTGTCCTGAGACATCGCGAAGCCACTTATGACACATATAAAAAAGAAATCATCACTGCTTACTGTGACTGTGGCCTGTATTGGTGTCGTGTATGGCGACATCGGTACCAGCCCGTTATATACCCTGCGGGAATGCCTGACCGGCCAGGCGGGCATCACCCTGACACAGAGCTCTCTGTTCGGCTTTCTGTCGCTGATCTTCTGGCTGCTGATGCTGGTCGTTTCGGTCAAATACATCAGTTTTGTGATGCGCGCCGACAACGACGGCGAAGGGGGAATTCTCACCCTGATGTCGCTGGCCGTGCGCAATCTGAGCCCGCGATGGGTGCCACTTATCATGTTTCTCGGGCTGGTGGGCGGCAGTTTCTTCTACGGCGACGGCGTCATTACCCCGGCGATTTCGGTGCTTTCCGCCATTGAAGGGCTGGAAATCATCGAGCCTTCCCTCGATCGTTTTATCATTCCGTTTTCCATTGCCGTTCTGACGCTGCTGTTTTTCATTCAGAAAAATGGCACCGGCAGCGTCGGGAAAATCTTTGCGCCGGTAATGGTGCTGTGGTTTGTCACGATTGGCGTGCTGGGCCTCAGCGGGATCTTGCGTAATCCGCAGGTCTTGCACGCACTGAACCCGTACTGGGCGGTGCACTTCTTTGCGGAATACAAAACCGTTTCGTTTTTCGCGCTCGGCATGGTGGTGCTGTCCGTGACCGGCGGGGAGGCGCTGTACGCTGACATGGGGCATTTCGGTAAAAAGCCGATCCGCATTGCGTGGTTTATTCTGGTCGGGCCATCGCTGGTGATGAACTATTTCGGGCAGGGTGCGCTGTTACTCAGCAAACCTGACGCCATCCAGAATCCGTTTTTCCTGCTGGCACCCGGCTGGGCGCTGATCCCGCTGCTGATACTGGCGACGCTGGCGACGGTGATTGCCTCGCAGGCGGTGATTTCGGGCGTATTCTCCCTGACGCGTCAGGCCGTGCGGATGGGGTATCTGCCGCCGATGCGCATCATCTACACCTCTGATGAAGAGTCGGGGCAGATCTATATTCCGGTCGTCAACTGGCTGCTCTATTTCGCGGTGCTGATTGCCATCCTCAGCTTCAAACACTCCAGCAATCTGGCGTCTGCTTACGGCATTGTGGTGACGGGTACGATGGTCATTACTTCACTGCTGATAGGCATTGTGATGGTGAAAAACTGGGGCTGGAAAAGCGGGGTGGGCGGCCTGATGATGGCGGTCATGCTACTGATTGATGTGCCGTTATTTGCCGCGAATCTGGTCAAACTGTTCTCCGGCGGCTGGCTGCCGGTGGTGATCGGCCTGACGATTCTGCTGATTATGCTCACCTGGAAAACTGAACGTAATCGCCTGCTGAGGCGTTTACGTCAGGATCCGGAAGCGCTCGAAGCGCTGATTGTGTCACTGGAAAAATCGCCGCCGAAACGTGTACCCGGTACCGCCGTGGTGATGTCGCGCGGGCAATATGAAGTGCCGCTGGTGCTGCTGCATAATCTTAAACATAACAAGATATTGCATGAGCGCGTGGTGTTACTGACGGTCGCCACGGAAGATGTGCCGTACGTGCACAACGTCCGGCGTGTGACGATTGAGCAGCTTTCGCCGTCATTCTGGCGTGTTATCGCCAGTTATGGCTGGCGGGAAAAACCTAATGTCACTGATATTTTGTACCGCTGCGGGCTGGAAGGGCTGAAGTGTACGATGAATGAAACGTCGTTCTTTATGTCGCGGGATACCTTTGTGCTGGGCGATCCGCGTCCTTGGTATCTCAAAGCGCGGGGGAAACTGTTCCAGGTGTTACAACGTAACTCCCTGCGTGCGCCGGAACATTATCATATTCCGCCAAACCGGGTGATTGAGCTGGGTGCGGTGGTGAAATTCTAAAAGCAAACGGCCCGTTTCCGGGGATGAAATCCGGAAACGGGCCGTGCGGAAAGCAGAACAGTTTAGCTCTGCGGATCCTGAAGTTCAGTGATGTTAGCTGCCTGAGGCGATGACGTCGTGGTATCCGTCTGCGACTGCAACGTGGTGACAGGCACAGACTGCGTAGTGGTCTGGGTTGCCGGTGTAGTCGTGGTTTCAGTCTGCGTGGTGGTAGACGGAGTCGTGGTTGCCGCAGCCGGCGTTGTAGTGGTTTCGGTTTTGGTTGTCGTCGCCGGCGTTGTAGTGGCTGGCGTTGCTGTTGCGGTTGCTGCTACAGGTGCTGTAGTTTCTGCTGGCGTCGTTGCTGATGCCGCCGCAGGCGTTGTGGTTTGCGCCTGAACGTCCGTTGCCGGTGCCTCAATTTGCGTTGGCAGGGCCGGGATCGGTTCTAACGGCACCGACTCTGACTTAGGTTTCGGGATCGGGGTTGTCGCGCGAACCAGGAATGTCGGCTTGAGATTCGCAACGGAATAGGTCACATGGCTGATGTCGTTGCGTGACGTTGTCACATCGACAGGCGCAATAGTCACGCGTCCGATCAGTGAACGGGCGTAACCGCCGACCTGATGTTTCCCTTCCGGAAGCTGCACTTCCACGCTTTCGCCAAGTCCCAGCGCACCGGCATCTTTGCCATCAATGGTGACGTAAATCTGGGTGCCATCGTCAGTTTTGGTCGGAACGTGTGTGACGGTCAGACGCGTGGAACCGAGATCGAACGCCGGTTTTTCAGCGGTTTTGGTGTTTGCGCATCCTGTGAGTGCGAAAACGGCCGCAACGGCAGCCAGGGTGAAACGATAACTCATAGTGCGACGTCTTCCTTTAAGGGATTTTTGTGATCTGCGTACCAATATACCCGATCTCAGGATTGAGATGAATGTCGCCGCGGGGAACTCGGAGGATTCTTCTTATCTGTCTGTCACCCTCACCAAATTTTCGGTTGAAGCGCTTCGTCAATTTGTGTATTTTTATGCAAATTATCTGCATAAAATAACAAACACACAGGAGTGTCCATGTTCAAGTCTTTAGTTCTCACCGGGTGCCTGCTTTCTTCCTTAATCACTTCCGCCTACGCCGCGCAGACCACATATGTGGTCGGTTCCGGCGGCACGTATCGCCCTTTCGAATATGAAAACAGCCAGAAACAGCTGGAAGGTTTTGATATCGACATCATCAAAGCTATCGCTAAAGCGGAAGATTTTGACATCAAACTGGTCAATACGCCGTGGGAAGGGATTTTCGCCACCCTGAATTCCGGTGATCGTGACATCATTATTTCCGGCATCACCATTACCGACAAACGTAAAGCGATGGTCGATTTCTCTGCGCCGTATTTCCCGGCAGAACAATCCATCGTGGTGCCTGCGGATTCCAAAGTGGATTCCGTTGCTGCGCTGAAAGGCCTGAAAGTCGGCGTAGTGAACTCCAGCACCGGCGACATCGTGGTATCTGACGCACTGGGCAAAAACAGCACGGACATCAAACGTTTTGATAACACGCCACTGATGTTGCAGGAACTGGCGGAAGACGGCATTGGCGCAGCGGTTGGCGACGTCGGCGTGGTGAAGTACTACATCAAATCCCATCCTGAAAAAGCCCTGAAACTGGTGCCGGACAGCAAGTTCGAACGTCAGTATTTCGGCATTGCGGTCGCCAAAGACAACACGGAATTGTTGGGTAAAATCAACGCCGGTCTGAAGAAAATCGTTGCTGACGGCACCTACGCAAAAATCTACGAAACCTGGTTTGATAAGAACGTGCCAACGCTGCCAGCGCAATAAATCCCCCCAGAAAAATATTGATATGCAGGGGCGTGAAAGCGCCCCTGAACAAGGACAGGTATGACCGGATTTCGCTGGGAGATAATCTCAGAATATGCGCCGCTGTTTGTACAGGGCGCGCTGATGACCATCAAATGCACCCTCATTTGCGTCATTTTAGGCACCACCTGGGGCCTGCTGCTCGGCCTCGGACGCATGGCCCGCGCCGACGACGGCCCGTGGAAATATGTTCTGCGCTTCGCCGTGCAATGGCCGGTGCGCATTTACGTCAGCGCATTTCGCGGGACACCGCTGTTTGTGCAGATTATGGTGGTTCACTTCGCGCTGGTTCCGCTGTTCATCAATCCGCGTGACGGGATTTTAGTGACCAACGGCCTGATGTCTTCGGATTTCGCCCGTGCGTTACGCTCCGATTACGGCGCGTTTTTATCCTGTGTCGTCGCGATTACGCTGAACGCGGGCGCTTACGTTTCCGAAATTTTCCGCGCCGGGATCCAGTCGATTGATAACGGCCAGATGGAAGCGTCACGTGCATTAGGGATGGGCTGGGGCAAAACGATGCGCAAAGTGATTTTGCCGCAGGCGTTTCGTCGTATTCTGCCGCCGCTGGGCAATAACGCGATTGCGATTGTGAAAGATTCTTCGCTGGCGTCCGCCATCGGCCTGGCCGATCTGGCTTACGCGGCGCGAACTGTTTCAGGCGCTTACGCCACCTACTGGGAACCCTACCTGACGATTTCGCTGGTGTACTGGGTTCTGACTTTCCTGCTCTCGTTACTCGTTCAACACATGGAAAAGAGGTTTGGCAAAAGTGATTCACGTTAAGGATTTACAGAAACAGTTCGGTGAAACCCACGTTTTGCGCGGCATCTCGTGTGATATCGCAGAGAAAGAAGTGGTGTGCATCATCGGCCCGTCCGGTTCGGGGAAAAGTACCTTCCTGCGTTGCCTGAACGCGCTGGAAAAACCGAACGGCGGCGAAGTAGTGGTGAACGGTTTCGCGGTTCATGACCCGAAAACCAATCTGAATACGCTGCGTTCCGGCGTCGGAATGGTGTTCCAGCGCTTTAATCTGTTTCCGCACATGACGGTGCTGGAAAACCTGATTATGGCGCCGATGTCGCTGAAAGGGTTGTCGAAAGCCGAAGCGGTTTCACGTGCTGAGAAGCTGCTGCAAAAAGTCGGGCTGATCGACAAAATCGACGCCTGGCCTTCCAGCCTTTCCGGCGGTCAGCAGCAGCGTGTGGCGATCGCCCGGGCGCTGGCGATGGAACCTTCGATCATTTTGTTCGACGAACCGACATCTGCGCTCGACCCCGAGCTGGTCGGCGAAGTGCTGGCCGTCATGAAACAGCTGGCGCTCGAAGGCATGACGATGGTGATCGTGACCCACGAAATGGGCTTTGCCCGTGAAGTGGCCGATCGCGTGGTGTTTATTGATCAGGGTGTGATCCAGGAAGAAGGGCCGCCAGCGCAGCTTTTCACCGCACCAACCAATCCGCGTACCCGCGAGTTCTTGAGTAAGGTGCTGTAATCCGTCATCCGGAGGTAACTTGCCTCCGGATACTTCCTCCCTCTAAACACTTCACCCTCTGAGTTTTATCGGCCAAAAGTCCGCGCCCTGATTTTGTGCTAAATTACCCTCAAATTCCCCGCATCCCGAGGCACCATGATTACCCCGCAAAACCGTACAACCCGCGAAATGAAGATCAATAACGTGGTGCTGGTCACTCAGGCGTTGAAATCACTGGGCTCGGCGACCAAAGCGGAAGTGGCGGCGCAAACGGGGCTGAGTATTGCGACCTGCGGCGCGGTGCTTAATGAATTACGTCTGACGCGTGAAGTGCTGGCGCTTGAGCTGGAAGAATCCCGCGGCGGGCGGCCTGCGCAGCGTTACGCGTATAACCCCGATTATTTCTCCGTGCTGAGTCTCTATGCGCAGGGCAGCGATGCGGCGGCGCAGATTATCTGGTCGGTGAATTCGGCCACGGGCGCGAGCCTGGCGCAGGGCGAAGTGCGCTTTCTGCCGCTCAGCCTGGAAACGTTTTATCAGCAGATTGCCGGGTTGCTGGCGGATTACCCGAACATTAAAGCTCTCGGTATCGGCCTGCCGGGCGTGGTGGTGAAAGGGCGCGTGGCGACCTGCGATATCAGCGCGTTCGCCGGTGTGGATATCGAACAAGAGCTGCGCGAAAAATTCGGTATCTACGTGCAGGCTGACAACGACATGAACTACACCGCCTATGGTTTTTACCGCAGCAGCTGCGCGGGAGAAACCGCGCCGGTAGCCTACATTTTCAAGCCTGACGTGCCTTGCCTCGGCTGCGGAATGGTCATCAACGGGCAGGTGTTGCAGGGCGCCAGTCAGTTTGCGGGCGAGGTGTCGAACCTGCCGTATAAAGATCTCGATAAGCTGCCTGTGGCGGAAGAAATGGCCAAGGTCATTGTCTCGCTCAGTGCCATTATCAACCCGGCGACAATTGCGCTCTCCGGCCCGAAAATCAGCGATGCGCTGATCCCCGAACTTACCCAACGCTGTCAGGAGCATATTCCCGCGCAGCATATGCCCGCGCTGATTTATCGCCCGTCGATGCGGCAGGACTATCTGCAAGGCATCACTGAACTCACGCTGAATAACTACAACCTGCATATCGCTTTCGGAAACTAATCGCGCCTCAGGCGTTGACTTTGCGTTGTCCTGATCAATATACTGCGCACTTATTAAAAGTCTTTTAATAACTATCCAGTACGGCACAGGAGCGCACTTTGTCACTGTCACCTGAATTAGAAAAACCCGCTGAGTGGGTCGGCGCACCGGGCCGCCGTGTGGCTACGCGGATGATATTTTTTGTCACCGGCATGGCGATGGGATTGTGGGGCGCGCTGGTGCCCTACGCGCAGCTGCGAACGCATTCCGAAGCCGGTGCGCTCGGTATGCTGCTGTTGTGTCTCGGCGCAGGATCGTTGTTGTCGATGTTAGGCTCCGGCCGGATCATCGGCCGATTCGGTTGCCGCGCGGTGATCCTCGCCGCCGTGGTGATGTATTGTCTGATGATGCCGCTGCTGGCGACATTCAGCGATATCCGGCTGATGGCGCTGAGTCTGTTCATTTTCGGCATGGGCATCGGGCTGGCGGATGTGGCGGTCAATGTGCAGGGCACGATGGTTGAACAGGCCGCGGATAAACCGCTGATGTCGGGATTTCACTGTCTGTGGAGCGTCGGCGGGATTGCGGGCGCGGGTGGCGGTGCGTTGTTGCTCAGCGCCGGTATCACGCCGGTGGGCAGCACATTTTTCGCCATCGTGCTGGTGATTTTGGGGACGGCGTTTTCGTGGCGCAGCCTGCTGCCGTTCGGGGCGCACGAGGAAAGCTCGCACGAAGGTAAAGCTAAAGCACGGCCTAATTTCCGTCTGATCCTGATGGCGGTTATGGCGATGATTTGCTTTATGGCGGAAGGCGCAGTGCTCGACTGGGGCGGCGTTTTCCTGACCCGCGAGCGCGGGCTGGCGCTTGAACATGCGGGATGGGGATTTGCGGTGTTTGCCATTGCGATGTCCGTGATGCGCCTGACCGGCGACGCGATTGTCAGCGCGCTGGGCCGTAAACGCGTTCTGGTGATGGGCGGAATTCTCGGGATTGCCGGTTATCTGATGGTGATCCTGCTGCCGGGCTGGTTCCTGCCGGTTTGCGGTTTTGCGCTGGTCGGGATTGGTGCGGCAAACATTGCGCCGGTGCTTATCACGCTGGCCGGTCAGGAAAAAGTGATGCCGGTGAACATGTCAGTGGCGTTTGTCGCAACGCTCGGGTATCTCGGAATTTTGGGTGGTCCGGCGCTGATTGGTTTTGTCGCGCACCTGTCGAGTTTGTACGTGGCGTTTTCCGCCGTCGCTGCCGCATTCCTGATCGTGACGTTCGGCGCGTACAAATTAAAATATCAGGCTGATTAATAAAAGTTTATAACTGAGTGGCATCTTGCCAGCTGGTGTGCAGAACCCCGCCAGCCTTTTTTTGTTTATGATGATTGTTTCAAATCCGACCCTGTAAGGAGCTGTAATGGCCGTAAAACTTATTGCCGTCGACATGGATGGCACTTTCCTGGATCAGAATGGTGAATATAACAAAGCCCGTTTTCGCGGGCAGTATGCGCAAATGCTGGAGCGCGGTATCAAGTTTGTCGTCGCGAGCGGTAACCAGTATTACCAGCTGAAATCCTTCTTTGATGACATCGATGAAGAGATCGCTTACGTGGCGGAAGGCGGCGGTTACGTCGTCGATAAAAAGCAGGAAATCTACTGCGGCAAGCTTGAACCTGAACAGGTCACGCTGGTGCTGGACTGGATCAGCCGCACGCCGGGGATCAACACGATTGTCTGCGGCAGGCTGGGCGCGTATGTGCTGGAAGGCACGCCCGAAGCATTTATCAGCCGGATGCGTCGCTACTATCATCGTCTGACCAAAGTGCAAAGTTATGCAGAAATCAGCGATACGATTTTCAAATTCGCGCTGAGCTACGTGGAAGACGACGTTTACCCGCTGATGGGGGAAATCACAGAACAGCTCGGCGGGATTGTCGCGCCGGTGACCAGCGGACATGGATCCGTTGACCTGATTATCGCCGGGAATCATAAAGCCAGCGGGCTGCGCAAAATCCAGCAGATTTACGGTATCCGTGATGATGAAGTGCTGGCGTTCGGTGACAGCGGTAATGACCTGGAAATGCTGAGTTACGCGGGCTACGGTTTTGCGATGGAGAATGCGTCCGCCCCGGCAAAAGCCGCAGCGAAATATCGCGCGCCTTCCCATGAAAACGAGGGGGTACTTGAGGTGATTGACGATGTATTCAATGCGCGTCCGCCGTTCGCATGACTGACGCAAACCGGCGCTAAATCCGGTTAAAACGAAAAGGCTGCCGCAGATACGGCAGCCTTTTTTATTATTGGTGTTATTGCTTAGTGTTTACTGAACGTAATCAGGCGGAACGCCGTTGTCGCCCGGCTGAGACGGATAGTAATCCGGCGGTACCGGGCTTTGCGGCGCAGAGTCCTGACGGTCGCTGTAGCTGGCGTCCACCGGCACTTTGTTGCCTTTGGCGTACATGCACTGGGTGTAAACCGTATCGTACTGATCCTGCAAATCGCCGCTGCTGGCACCGGCACTGTTGTTGCCCATCGCGCTGCCGATTAGCAGCCCGCTGCCTGCGCCAATCAGCGCGCCAGCACCCGCCTGATGTGACGCCGCGCCCAGCAAAGCACCGGCTGCGGCACCGACCGCCGTGCCTGCCGCCGCAGTATTCACCGCAGTATTATTGGCCGTTTGCGCACCGCCGTTCACACTGTCGTAGGCCGCATTCCGGCAGGACATTTCATCCCTCTGAAACTGCTGATAATCCTTTCCCGTACCCGGTAAAACCATTACGTCCGGGCGGGTCGGGGGAGATACGCAGCCGGAAAGCGCTGCGGCCAGGGCAATAACCGCCAGCGGAGTAAACCTGTTCATGACATTATCGCCTGTTAACGTGGAGCGGAATCACCCACAACGACCTTCATCCAGCCGCGCGCACAGCGTGGAACTTGCGGGTAATATCCCGCCGGATTCTGGCAGTAGTAAGCATAATTTGGGGTTTTCTCGACGTAAGTCTGCGGTTGCGCAGGCGCAACATAGACAACCGGCGGTGGCCCGTAATACACCGGCGGCGGCGGGCCCCAGGGAATACCGACAACAACACGCGGTCCGCCATACCAGCCGCGGCCGTAATAGCCATGACCATAATAGCCATGACCGTAATACCCATAGGCGAAAGACGCAGAGCTGGCTGACATCAGCGCGCCAGCGGTAAGCATCAACAACAACAGCCTTTTCATAACCACCTCGAAGCACATTGACCGGATGCACGGAGCGGCAAAAATGACACCACTCCTGAGGCTAAAGATACGCTTCAGGGGTGTAAAAGGTTGGCAGGAGAACTGGGGGAATGTGACAAGAGTTTGGGTGTAATTGTGTATAAAAAATTCAGGGAGATACGTTTGTTGACGAACTGCCCGCTGCCTTTCGCAGACGGGCCAAAAAGTCACTTTTTCGCGCTGATTTCCTGGCTTGCGGTAAAGCGCCGGAAAGCGGCCAGCGTTTCGTCGCTGACATGATGTTCCACCCCTTCCGCATCAAGGCGCGCCGTTTCTGCGCTGATGCCCAACGCGATGAAAAAGGCTTCAACGACGTTATGACGTTCGCGGTTTTCCGCCGCCAGTTTCTCACCTTCCGGCGTGAGGAAAGTGCCGCGATACGGCAGCTGATGAACCAGCCCGGCGTTAGCCAGACGTTTCAGCGTTTTCGCCACAGTCGGCTGCGAAACGCCCAGACGTGCGGCCAGATCGACCTGTCTTGCTTCACCAAATTCATGAATTAAGTCTGAAATCAGCTCAACGTAATCGTCCATTAATTCGCGGCGATGCGCCTCGCGCACCTGTAAAAAACCCTGAGCGTGTTCTTCCACATCCAGTAATGGATTTATTTTTTTATCTTTCACTACGCCTGCCTCTTTCTTGCTCAACGGTTTTCCACCGCAGCCGCGCTCACCGCAGCAATCCGTGCATTGTAAACCAAGTGCACACATCTACCAATTTCTGAAAACTTTGCCTTGGCTATGGAGTATAGCCTGTGCTATACCTGAATAATAAACCGCCGATTGTTGTGGTGTTTCACAGGAGAACGTTGATGGGAAATGGACAGAGCCTCTTAAAATTATTCAGTTATTCACCGTTTCGTTTGCGTCTGATGCTGATCGGTATGATTGTTGCGCTGATCACCGGAAATGCGACGGCGGCAGAGAAAGACAAAAAAAAGTTCAAAGTGGTGACGACCTTCACGGTGATCCAGGACATCGCGCAGAACGTCGCCGGTGATGCGGCGACCGTAGAGTCGATCACCAAGCCGGGCGCGGAGATCCACGATTATCAGCCGACGCCGCGCGATATCGTCAAAACGCAGTCTGCGGATCTGATTCTGTGGAACGGTTTTAACCTCGAACGCTGGTTCGGGCGCTTTTTTGCCAATATCAAAGATGTGCCATCGGCGACGGTCACGGACGGCATTACGCCAATGCCAATTCAGGAAGGGCCGTATCTCGGTAACCCGAATCCGCACGCCTGGATGTCCGCGAAAAACGCACTGGTCTACGTCGAGAATATCCGCGCCGCGCTGGTGAAATATGATCCGGAAAACGCCGCGACCTACGACCGCAATGCCAAAGATTATTCGCAGAAAATCATGCAGCTTGATGCGCCGCTGCGCGAACGTCTGGCGAAAATCCCGGCCGGTCAGCGCTGGCTGGTGACCAGCGAGGGCGCATTCAGTTATCTGGCGAAAGATTACGATCTTAAAGAAGCGTATCTGTGGCCGATCAACGCCGAAGAGCAGGGCACGCCGCAGCAGGTGAAAAAGTTGATTGATTTGGTGCGTCAGCAAAATATCCCGGTAGTTTTCAGCGAAAGTACGATTTCGGATAAACCGGCGAAACAGGTCAGCAAGGAAACCGGCGCGAAATACGGCGGCGTGTTGTATGTCGATTCGCTGTCCGCCGCGGACGGCCCGGTGCCCACGTATATTGATTTGCTGAAAGTGACGGTCGGCACGATTGCGCAAGGGTTCGGGCAATGAATGACTCGCGGCTTCACCTCAGGGTTGATGATGTCACCGTGACCTACAACAACGGTCACACCGCCATTGAAGACGCGAGTTTTACGCTGCACGGCGGCTCGATTTGCGCGCTGCTGGGCGTTAACGGCAGCGGAAAATCCACGTTATTCAAAACCATTATGGGCATTATCCGGCCGACGCACGGCAGCGTGACGCTGGATGGCCTGAACGTCGCTAAAGCGCTGAAGCAGAATCTTATCGCTTACGTGCCGCAGTCCGAAGAAGTGGACTGGAATTTTCCGGTACTGGTGCGTGACGTGGTGATGATGGGGCGTTACGGCAAAATGTCGTTTCTGCGTATTCCCTCGCAGGAAGATAAAGATCAGGTCGCGTCGGCGCTGGCGCGTGTCGGGCTGACCGATCTGGCGCATCGTCAGATTGGTGAGCTGTCCGGCGGCCAGAAAAAACGTGTTTTTCTCGCGCGCGCGCTGGCTCAGCAGGGGCGCGTTCTGCTGCTTGATGAGCCTTTTACCGGCGTGGATATCAAAACGGAAAATGCCATTATCGAACTTCTGCGCCAGTTGCGTGAGGAAGGGCATCTGATTCTGGTGTCCACGCACAATATCGCCAGCGTGCCGGATTTCTGCGATCGCGTGGTGCTTATCAACCGGACGGTGATGGCCGCCGGTGAGCTGGAAGCCACGTTTACGCATCAGAATCTGGAAAACACCTTTGGCGGCGCACTGCGCAATATCGGCTATTTAGTGCAAAAAGAGAGCCTGCCGGAGACAGCGGTAAGGCGGGTGGTATGACCGAACTGCTGCTTGAGCCGTTTCAGTATAATTACATGGTCAAAGCCATCTGGGTCAGCGCGGGCGTGGGTGCGGTGTGCGCATTTTTGTCGGCGTATCTGATGCTCAAAGGCTGGTCGCTGATGGGGGATGCCTTATCCCATTCGGTCGTTCCGGGCGTGGCGGGCGCGTATGCGCTTGGATTCCCTTATGCCGTCGGTGCTTTCGGCACCGGCATTCTGGCCGCGCTTTCCATGACGCTGCTGCGCCATTTCACCAAACTGCGCGAAGACGCGATTATTGGTTTCGTCTTTTCCACCTTCTTCGCACTCGGCCTGCTGCTGGTGTCGCTTAACCCGACGTCGGTCAACGTCCAGTCGATCCTGTTCGGCAATATTTTAGGCATCGATGACGCGGATATTTTGCAGGTGCAGATCATCGTTGGCATTTCGCTGGTGGTGCTGTGCGTTATCTGGCGGGATCTGCTGGCGGTCTTCTTCGATGAAGCGCACGCCGTGTCGGTCGGGCTTTCTCCGCTGAAGCTGAAAATCATTTTCTTCACCATTTTCAGCGCGTGCAGCGTGGCCGCATTGCAAACCGTCGGCGCGATTCTGGTGATCGCGATGGTGATTACCCCCGGCGCGACGGCGTATCTGCTCTCTGACCGCTTCTCACATTTGCTGATTATTTCGGTGATTATTGGCGCGGTCACCAGTGCGGCGGGCGCGTGGCTGAGTTATTACCTGGATGGCGCGACCGGTGGCGTTATTGTCTGCCTGCAAACCGTCGTCTTCCTGCTGGCGTTTCTGTTTGCGCCGAAACACGGCTGGCTGGTTAATCACTTCCGGCTCCGCAGGAGCCGCGCATGATGAGCTGGCTGGATGTTTTGCTTGAGCCGATGGGCTTCGAATTTATGCAGCGCGCGCTGCTGACCGCGGCGGCGACCAGTATCGTCTGCGCGATTTTTTCCTGTTTTCTGGTGCTGAAAGGCTGGTCGCTGATGGGCGACGCCATTTCTCACGCCGTTTTACCGGGCGTGGTGCTGGCCTATCTGGCGGGTATTCCGCTGGCCATCGGGGCGTTTGGTTCCGGGCTTTTCTGCGCCGTCGCCACCGGTTTTATTAAAGAGCATTGCCGGGTAAAAGAAGATTCAGTGATGGGCATTGTGTTTTCCGGAATGTTCGCCGCCGGGCTGGTGCTTTTCTCGCGGGTGAACACCGGGCAGCATCTCAGCCATATTTTGTTTGGCAACGTACTCGGCGTAACGGACAGCGAAATGCTGCAAACGCTGATTATCGCGGCAGTGGTGACGCTGGCTATCCTGTTCAGATTTAAGGATTTGGTGCTGTTTTGCTTTGACCCGGTTCAGGCCAAAGTCATCGGGTTACCGGTTCGTTTTTACCACTACGCGTTGCTGTGCATGCTGGCGATGACCATTGTCGCGGCGCTTCAGGCGGTCGGCGTGGTGCTGGTGGTGGCGATGCTGATCACACCGGGTATTACCGCATTTCTGCTGTGTAAAACATTGCCGAAAATGGTAATGATTGCAGTGACGGTGTCACTTTCCGCGGCAGTGTCAGGCACGTTTATCAGCTTTTATATTGATGCCGCGACGGGGCCGACAATTGTGCTGATTCAGGCGCTGTTTTTCCTGCTGGCGCTCACGGCTAATTTACTGCGAAAATCCCTAAAACCGCGACAGTCCGCACCGATTGCGTAGTGCTGGCCGGGCATGATTTGCCATGCTGTTTTCTGACATTTTTTGCTGAGAGATTCTGATGACCCCACAATTTGCGCCCGTCGAACTGGAAAAAGCCTACCGCCTGATCAACCACGGAGCCACCGCGCTGGTATCCGCCCACCACGCGGGCGTGGACAACGTGATGTCAGCGTCCTGGGTGTGCGGGCTGGATTTTAAACCAGCAAAACTGACGGTGGTGATCGATAAAATCGCCCGTACCCGCGAGCTGATTGAGCAAAGTGGTTATTTCGTGATTCAGGTGCCAACGGTGGCGCAATTGCAGATGACGTACGATCTGGGCACCAGAACGCTGCGTAACGATCCGGATAAATTACAGCATTGCGGCGCAGAGCTGTTTCGTATGGAAGGGCACGGCGACCTGCCGTTTGTCGCCGGTTGCTCTGCGTGGCTGGCGTGTAAGCTGATCCCTGAGCCGCACAACCAGCAGGCGCATGATCTGTTTATCGGTGAAATTGTCGGTGCCTGGGCGGATACCCGTGTATTCAGTAACGGTCACTGGCATTTCGAAGGCACCGATCCGTCCCTGCGCAGCTTGCATTACATCGCAGGCGGCCAGTTCTATGCCACCGGCGAAGCCCTGAACGCCAATACCGATCTGGGCTGATATTTCTGACGGGGCATATTCTTCGCCCCGTTTTCCCTCTGCGCGCCAATCCTCCAAACCTTTGCCATAATCACACCTTAAAAAAGTCATCAACAGGAAGATGAGACGCATGCAAATTACGAAATCCGATCATCATGACATTGCTGAGATCCTCAGTATTTTAAGCGGATCCAGAGGCGATAATCTGACGGCGCAGCAGCGCGGAGAAGAAGGATTTACGCAAGGGACGATGGACGCTGAATTGCTGGCAAAATTCCAGTCAGGCAGTGGCGTGTTTGTCAGCCGTGATGAACATGAAGGACAGCCGGTGATTACCGGTGTGGCGATGACCACGCGCGGCAGTCTGGCGAAACACGGCCCTGCGCAGGCAGCGTATAACGCGATACTTGCCTCCGGTGTGGCGACGGCGGAACAGATTTTTCTCTATGGGCCTGTCAGTGTCAGAAAGGCATATCGTGGTACAGGATTACTGACGAAACTCCTTTTACATATTTGCGATGCGCTGAAAGAGGACTTTGCGCTGGGTGTGGCTTTTGTTGATAAAGAAAATCATAAATCCCTGCTCATTCACCGGCATTACCCGATGACAGAAGCGGGCGAATTCTCGCTGAACGGCAGGGAATATGTCATTTTTTCTTTCGAACCGCGTCACGTGCTGGCGTTTTATCAGCATCGTGCGTGATCGGGTTTACACGCTCAGTTCACGCAACAGCAGGAAAGCCTGTTTGGTGTGTTCCTCGCTGGCGATAAACGCCCGCAGCTGATTCTGGTCGTCCCGGCCTTTCGCCATCATGCCCTGACCGTTGAACGTGATGTCCCAGCTCAGGTCGGTGCGTGTGGTTTCACCGGCAAAGAACAGGGGTAAATCCGGCGTTTTGACCTTCACCAGCATGGCGGGAAGATTCAGCGTTTCTGCGCCGCCCATCAGGTTTTTCGCCAGCGTCATTGCGCCAATCTGCGCCGGTTGCAGGAAAGGCAGAATTCGCCCTTCAATTTCTGCGCAGTCGCCGAGCGCGTAAATGGCCGGATCCGACGTTTGTAACTGACCGTTGACCACGATGCCGCGCTGCGTGTGCAAACCGGCGTCTGCGGCGAGGGCGGTTTCCGGTTTCAGGCCGATGGCCGCGATCACGGCGTCAGCACGTATTATCAGGCCATTTTTCAGCGAAACATTCAGGCCATCAGCCGTTTTAGCCACCGATTCCAGTTCGTTATTTAACGCCAGCTGAATGCCCATCTGGCTGAATTTATGCTGTAACCGGCTGCTGATTTCCGCAGGCATCACCGAAGCCAGCAGGCTGTGGGAACGATCAACCACCGTCACCTGTTTTCCGGCGCGGTGTAAATCCATCGCCAGTTCGCTGCCAATCAGGCCGCCGCCCAGTACCACAATCTGTTTCGCCGACTGCAACGCGTCCTGATTCTGCCGGTACTCATTCTGGCTGTTAAACGTGAAAATCCATTCGCTGCCCGGCAACGCAGGCAATATCGCCTGCGCGCCGGTCGCCAGCACCAGTTTCTCATAATCAAAAAACCGGTCGCCGCACACCACGCGTCTATTCCTGCGATCGATAGCCGTGACCCGCGTGTTTGAAACCACCGTGAGATTATTTTCCGCGGCAAACTGCGCCGCACTCTGGCGCGTCAGGTCATCCGCGCCTTGTTTTTGCGTGAAAACATGGCTCAGATCCGGTTTGTTGTAATCGTCTGCGCTGTCTGCGGTGATCAGCGTGACCGGTACCTGTTTATCGGCGCGGCGGATGTTTTTTATCAGCTGGCGCGCGGCAAATCCGGCGCCAATAATCACAATGTTTTGTTCCATCTGGCCTCCTTTCACAGCGGATCAAAGACGGATTTACCCAGCGCACAGCCCGGGCAAAGGAAGGATTCCGGTACGTCAGACCACGCGGTTCCCGGCGCGACATCCTGCAACGGCTCACCCAGCTCCGGGTCATAAACCCACTGGCACACGGTACAAATCATTGAAACACCGGCGTCGGCTTTCGGCTCAGCATTGCATCCGCAGGCAGATTCAACGGGCTGCACCGGCGCGCTGGTTTCTTTGAGCGGATGCAAAGCCCATTCGCGGGCGATTTTGCGGCCATGTTCACGGCATTCTTCCAGCGCTTTGCCGTCCGGGCGCCATTTAGCTTTCAGTGACAACGCAATATCAAAACCGGCATCCATCAGCCGGGTCTGAATGCGGTCAACCGCGCCGCCGGTCCAGCCAAAGCTGCCAAACGCGGAGGCTTTTTTGTTGCGAAAACGCAGACCTGCCAGCTCTTCAAGCATGCCTGCCACTTTCGGCATCATCACGTTATTCATGGTGGATGAACCGACCAGCACGCCTTTGGAGCGGAAGATTTGCGTCAGGATCTCGTTCTTATCGTGGCGGGAAATATTGTAGATTTTCACCGCAACGGTCGGGTCTGTGTCGTGAATACCCTGTGCAATGGCGTCGGCCATCATGCGGGTGTTTGAGGACATGGTGTCGTAGAAAATAGTGATGCGGTCTTCCTGATAATCCGCCGCCCATTCAAGGTATTTCGCCACAATTTGCGTCGGATTGTCGCGCCATACCACGCCGTGCGAGGTGGCAATCATGTCTACCGGCAAATTAAAGCCGAGGATCTCGTTAATTTTTGGCGTCACCAGACGGCTGAACGGCGTCAGAATATTGGCGTAATAACGGGCGCACTGCTCGTAGAGCTCTGTCTGATCGACCTCATCGTTAAACAAATGCTCGTCGCAATAGTGCTGGCCAAAGGCATCATTGCTGAACAAAACGGCGTCTTCCGTCATATACGTCATCATGCTGTCCGGCCAGTGCAACATTGGCGTCTCAACAAAAATCAGCGTTTTGCCGTTACCGATATCCAGCGAGTCGCCGGTTTTCACAGTGTGGAAATTCCATTCAGGGTGATGATGATGGCCGTTGATGGAATCAATCGCGTTGGTGGTGCAGTAAATCGGCGTGTCGGGAATGCGGGACATCAGTTCGGTCAGCGCACCGGCGTGGTCCTCTTCGGCATGGTTGATAATGATGTAATCGATCGCCGCAAGGTCGATTTCTTTCTCGAGATTGGCAACAAAGTCACGGCTGAATTTATGATCGACGGTGTCAATCAGGACGTTTTTGCCTTCACGGATCAGATAACTGTTATAGCTGCTGCCCTGATGAGTTTTATATTCGGTGCCGTGAAAATCGCGAACTTCCCAGTCACGTTGCCCAACCCAACTGATGTTATTTTTAACCTGAATAGCCATGATAGTTTCCTGAAAAAGTAATGGATGGTCTTCTTCAGAGAGCAATGACCGTGCCAGTGTTTATCATATTGATTTTAAATATTTAAATAATCTTATGAGTCATTTTGACAATACGCTATTATTGTCAAAATGACTTTAACTGTGTCGGAATGACATTATGAGCTTATCCATTCAGTCCCTGGCGGGTATTGCCATTGAGTTACAAAACGGTTTGTCCGGTGAGGATCGCTTTCAGCATCTGATTGCCAGCGTGCGCCAACTCCTCAAATGTGATGCGTCAGCGCTGTTGCGTTATGAAGAACAGCAGTTCAGGCCGCTGGCGATCGATGGTTTATCGCCGGATGTGCTCGGACGGCGTTTCGCGCTGGCCTCACATCCGCGTCTCGAGGCCATTGCCCGCGCGGGGAATGTGGTGCGTTTTCCGGCGGACAGCCATCTGCCTGATCCGTACGACGGGCTCATCCCCGGTCATGACGATCTGAAAGTTCACGCCTGCATCGGTTTACCGTTGTTTGCCGATCAGGCGCTGATTGGCGCGCTGACGTTTGACAGCCTGAATCCGCAACAATTTGATGCGTTCAGCGATGAGGAGTTGTGGCTCATCGGCGCGCTGGCGTCTTCCGCCCTCAATAATGCGCTGCTGGTGGATGCCCTTGAAAAGCAGGCGTTACCGGCGATGGCCGCGCCGAATGCGCGCAAACAAAACGTCCGCCGTCCGGAGGAGGAAATGATCGGGCTTTCCGAAGCCATGCAGCAATTACGGCATGAAATCAGCGTGGTGGCCGGTTCGGATCTCAACGTGCTGATCACCGGTGAAACCGGCGTGGGTAAAGAGCTGGTGGCCAATGCCGTGCATCATCTTTCACCGCGAGCGGGAAAACCGCTGGTGTATCTCAACTGCGCGGCGCTGCCGGAAAGTGTGGCGGAAAGTGAACTGTTCGGTCATGTGAAAGGGGCGTTTACCGGCGCCATCCATAACCGCACGGGCAAATTTGAGATGGCGGATAACGGCACGCTGTTTCTCGATGAAATCGGCGAGTTATCGCTGGTGCTTCAGGCCAAGTTACTGCGCGTGATTCAGTACGGTGACCTGCAACGGGTCGGCGATGACAGCACCAAACGCGTGAATGTCAGGATCCTGGCCGCGACGAACTGCGACCTGAAAAAAGCGGTGGTGGACGGGACTTTCCGCGTCGATCTGTTCCATCGCCTGAGCGTGTTTCCGCTTTTCGTGCCGCCGCTGCGCGAACGAAAGGGTGACATCGTTCTGCTGGCCGGTTTTTTTGTCGAACACATCAAAAACAAGCTGGGGATTTCGCAGCTCAGGCTGCCTGCTGACACGCTTTCGATGCTGGTCAGCTATGGCTGGCCCGGCAATGTACGTGAGATGAAACACGCAATTGAACGTGCGGCAGTGCTGGCGCGGGCGTCGCAAATTCAGGGCGATGTCACGCTACATCGTGCGCTGTTTAACTTTTCTGAGGCCGGAAATCCGGAAGTCATGGCCGCGCCCGAAACCGAAGCCCCGGAGGTAACTTCATTCAATCTGCAACAGGCCACGCAGGATTTTCAGCGGCAACAAATTACCAAAATCTTGCATGCACATCAGATGAACTGGTCTGCGGCGGCGAGAGCGCTGGAAATGGACGGCGGAAATCTTCACCGGCTGGCGAAGCGGTTAGGAATGAAGGCGTAATATCAGAGGGGATTAAGGCGGGGGCTGGCGAATAATGAGTCAAAATAGTTTGAGGCGCGAAAATAATAAATGCTACGGAAGCGAGAACTGTTGAAACGCGTCCGCTTCTGTAGCATTTTAGGTATAACTTCTTTTAAAAATTTCCCTGGTGTTGGCTAATGTTGCTACCTGACTCTACCGGTCAGGTTTTTTTTTGCTAATTAATTATTATGCGGTGATTATACGGGGGGAGACGCAACCCGATAGTTGTACTAAGGTGTAATCGTGCACTGTACTTTGTGACAGAAAGACCACGAAAATCAAAAGGGAAGCCGCGTCAGCCAGGGGGGAAGAGGAATGCATTCGCGTGTTAGAAATGATGAAAAAATTATCGATACGTTACGTGATTATCTCGAAAGGAAATTACTTCCTTACGGCAATCTGAAATACACCTATCTGGTGATCAATAAAAGAAATCCGGTCGACATCTTTGTCGTCACCAGCTATCCGGATGAATGGGCCGATATCTATAAATCGCATAATTACCAGCATATCGACCCGGTGGTTCTGACCGCGCTTAAACGTGTTTCGCCGTTCGCGTGGGATGAAAATCTTACCGTGCTTTCTGATTTAAAATCATCCAAAATTTTCTCGTTGTCGAAGAAATATAATATCGCGAACGGTTTCACTTTCGTGCTTCATGACCACATGAATAATCTGGGCATGCTGTCACTGATTATGGAAGCGGGCGCGGATAAAGGGCCGGAAAATAGGGTCGCGCAGGATATGGATAAGCTGCAATGCCTGCTGATCAAAACCCACGAGAAGATGCTGATGCTTAACCAGAGCGCGGCGCGTTCATCTCAGATTTCGCCATCGCTGGTGTCGGGCGGGAAACCGATTTTCTCACCGAGAGAAAATGAAGTGCTGCACTGGGCGAGCATGGGGAAAACCTACGATGAGATTTCGCAGATCATCAACATCACGACGCGAACCGTGAAATATCACATGGCTAACGTGGTGAAAAAGCTGGGGGTTATTAACGCCAAGCAGGCAATCCGGCTTGGCGTTGAACTGGAACTCATCAAACCTGTACTGGTGTCACAGGCAAAGACATAGGCCATTCACATAACGCTTCCAGCGAGGCTTCGGACTGATCGCTGATACGTCGGGCAAGGATGCCCTGGTTATGCAAATCAATCGGCAAACGGAGCAGGTAAATAGGCTCATTTTCGCTGACAAAACCTTCTTTGATCACTTCAATTTCCCAGCCGGAACGTTTCGCAATCGTCAGCATCGCCCGGCTGACAATGGTGTATATTCCGGTGTGTCCGTGATGGCGCGCATAATTAATCATCGAAAGAAACAGAACATGGCTGATCGGGAAACGGCTGCCGAGTAATTCTTTTGCGCGGTTCTTATCCACGAAAAATCGGCTCGATTCGATATAATCACCCTCGGGTAATTTCACGTCATCAAATAGCCGGTTAAAAGTATGGGTGATCATATTCGGCAGACGTAAATCAACGAAGCGCACGCTGCACACCAGCTGGTTGTCGTAAATGCCCAGCATGTAGCGCGTGTCGGCATTATCAAATTCATCAAATTCCATGTCATTGCTGCACTGAACGGCCCAGTCCAGGCGGTCTTTAAACGTTTTTTTCCTCAGTTTGTAGAGATCATCCGAACGTTTGCCTGTCAGGTCGTTGTAACTCACATCGAAAATTTCCAGCATTTTTTTTCCTGATTTTGAATACGGTCGAAGGGTTATATTTGGCATCTGAATTGATTATTACAATATACAATCGGCAAATAAATCACCGTCTGTAGGGGGAATTTATTTATGAGGGGAGTTTGTGATGTAAAACAAAAAAAAGCCATGCCGCTAAGACATGGCCAGATGCCGATATTTATGCGCTTTCAGTGATAAACAGGTAACAGATTTACGCTGGAAAAAATATGTACGACCGCATTGAGCACACCAAACAGTAATACCAGCATAATCATTTTATTTCCGCCCCATACGCGATACAGCGGGCTGCCAAAGCGCTGACGCGATGCGCGAGCCATCAGTGCCGGAACGATGACTGCCCAGACGGTCGCCGCCAGACCTGCAAAACCGATCGCATAGATAAAGCCATCCGGATAAATCACGCCGCCAACGATGGGCGGGATGAACGTCACGAGTGCGGTTTTAAAGCGTCCGGTTCGGCTGTCATCAAACCCGAACAGATCCGCCAGATAGTCAAACAGGCCGAGCGTCACACCGAGGAATGAACAGGCGACGGCAAAGTTGGAGAAGACCGTCAGCAGGAGATCTAATCCTTCACTGTTGAGGATCTGACTCAGTGACTGTACCAGCACGTCGATGTTGCCGCCACGGGCCGCAATGCCGATGAACTCCGGGCGCGGTATGTTCCCCATCGTCCCCAGCATCCAGATGATGTAAAGCCCGAGCGCCATCAGCGTGCCCAGCAGCAGGCACTTTTTTATGATCTGCGGATTTTTGCCGTAATACTTCATCAGGCTCGGCACATTGCCGTGATAACCAAATGACGCGAGGCAGAATGGCAGCGTCGCCAGCACGTAAGGCATATAACTTGGATTAATTTCAACGCTGTTGAGTAAATTCACCGGCTTGATGTGCCACAGCAGGCTGCCGAACGTCAGGAAGAACGCGATGATTTTAGCGCCCAGCACAATTGCCGTCATGCGGCTTACCGCGCGGGTACTCAGCCAGACAATAAACGCCACGGCAAGCGCCGTTATCAGCCCGCCGAGACGCGGGGAGAAGTTCACCGACATTTCGCGCATCGTATGCTGGAGCACGGAACCGCTGGCTGAGATATAGGCATACGTCAGGATATACAGCACGAAGGCGATGGTCAGGCCGTTAATCCGGTTCCAGTTTTTGCCCAGCAGATCGCCGGTCACCGTGTTGAAACTCGATCCTACCGGATAATTCAGGTTGGCTTCGAGGATCATCAGGCCGGAATGCAGCATGCAGAACCAGGTAAAAATCAGTGCCGCGACAGACCAGAAAAACCAGGCACCGGACATCACCACCGGCAGGGAAAACATCCCGGCACCAATAATGGTTCCTCCGATAATCATTGCGCCACCCAGCACCGAGCGTTGTGGGGTGGTCACGGAAAGCGTCGCCATAGTGCGGTTCCTCGCGTGGCTTTTATCACGATTCGTTCAAGAATTGCTGTAAAAGAATTGATAGGGGAATTGACCAAAAATCGCAGTTTTATCCTGCCTTGTTAGCCTTACGCGCCGCAATATAGTGCATCTTGTGCCGGATGTACACTGTTGAACTAGTTTGCTGGTACAAAACAGCGCATTGGCGAAGATGCCGGGCAGGGCGTGAATTGAGATGTTTCTAAAATATGAAAATGTTGATTTTTTAGGTTAAAACGCTAACCCCTATATCTGGTGCAGATCACATTTTTCATTATTATTACTTATCAAAAAAGGGAGTAAAAACCTGTGCTTAAATACAGTGTTGACACTCTGCTCATAACGAGTAAATTAGAAGTCAGCCCCGCAGAGAAATGAAGTGAAGATTTTATTTCCCGGTGCATTTAACAAGTTGATAAACTTGTCAGTAATGAGATGCGATAAAGGCCACGAAGTATTTTTGTTTGGGTGATTCAATATCAGGCGATATTTGAATGTCTGTGAGATGATGCTTTAAGGCCACGCGGTAAATCTGTGCAATCGCATTATGTGGACGAAAGCGCGATGATGTAACGCCTTGTAATTAAGAGTAATGTTCGCGATTTGGGTACGTAAGTCTGAAATCGAGAATATCGCGAAGAGAGTAAGGCCACGCATCAAAGAGTCTATATCGCGAGGGTGATGTACTCATTTATCCTGACATGAAAAACCAGGCTGAATGAAATGAACAGGATAGCGATGTTATTCCATAATATTATAGGAGGATAGCGTTAACCGGTTTCAAAAATATATCCTGTGAAACGATGTACATCTGTAGAAGTAAGTATCTGTAATTAAGTTGATGAATGTTAAATACTAATTTGATAGTACCTTAAAAGCCCCGGCAATAACTTGCTGGGGCTTTTTCATTCAGGGCACTGTAATATCTCGGATTATTCGTAACACTGGCCTGTCGCCTTATTTCACATTACCGAACTTACCGCTGATAGTGCCTTCCAGAACGGATTCCGCATCCAGATACACCAGAAAACACACCAGCGTCGTCTCTTTTGTGGCCGTTGCAGGCGTCAGTGCGCTGGTTTCGTCGCTGATTGCGTCACCTTTACCCAGCGTGTGACCGCCAATCGTAATTTCGCCGTCCATCACGTATAGCCACTGCGCAAATCCCGGATGCGTGGGGATTTCAATCGTCGTGTCAGTGTCCAGACGGATATCGTAAACGTAAATGGCCTGGCGGATTTCCAGCGGAGACTCAATGCCTTCCGGTGCGCCAATCAGCGTCCATGCGTTTTGTTTCGGGCCGTCCCGACGTTCCATAAACTGCACGCGGGCTTCAAGATTCGCTTTGCGCGGGCGGATAAAAATTTGCAACATCTCAGCCGAAACCAGAGGCGTGGATTCTTCATGCCAGAAACTTTCCCCGGCATTCATCATCATCAGTTTTTTCGGTGAAAGTGGAACGCGGTTGCCGGCAGAATCTTCGTGAACCATCGAACCGCGCCACATATAACTGAGGATTTCGTCGTTATTGTGCTCATGCATTTTCACCAGCGTCCCCTGTTCGAGATTCGCGTGGTCAATAACACTCAGCGGGCCGAAAGCATCGTCACCGCGCTCAGGCAGGATCTGCCCCGGACGCATACGCCGGATCCGGAAAGGGCCGTATTCGAAAGTCGTTTTGGGTTCAGCACGTAATACGTTAAACATGTTTTCTCCGGCAGCTTATTTTAGTCTCAGGCCAGTCTATCAAGGAGGCGAAGAGGGTGTGATCTTTTTGTTAAGAATGCGGATCTTCCTTACGCCGGGCTTACTTCTCAAAGAATATCCTCAGGAAAGCCGAAGGCGTGGCGCTCGCCCGTGCCGTTGAAAATATAGTTGGGCGAGGAAATCACGCTTTGCTTATTGCCTAAATAGAACGCTTTCTTCTCCGGCGTCGCTAAATCAAACCGGTAATATATTTCTGCTTTTTAAGCATAACCGCCGCGGGTAAAAACGATAGGCTGGCGCGAAAAAAGGCCGCATTTCTGCGGCCTTAAAGGGGAAATATTTAAACGTTAGCTCAGTTCCAGTAAGGCATTCAGTTCGGCGATTTGCTGTTGCCACTGGCGTTGTAATTCCGGTTTCTGATGTCTGGGCTTTCGCGCCAGATCTTCTTCCAGTTTACTTTCCAGCTCCAGCAGCGTCGCCAGCCAGTGCTCCTCTTCGGTTTCGGGAACCGCAGATGTAGCCACCTGTGGTTTTTCCGCAGCCAGGGTATTCGCCACCGGAATATCGGCGAGGATCGCGCAGACCGGCGCGAGACTGTGCCATTCCTCCAGCCGTTGCTGATGAATAAGCCAGAAGCGGTTGCAGCTTTGCGCAATCAGCGTCCGGTCGTGAGAAACCAGCAATACCGCGCCGCTGAAGTTTTTCAGCGTTTCTGCCAGCTCCTCTTTACCTTCCATGTCCAGATGGTTGGTCGGCTCATCGAGCAGCAACAGCGAGTAATTCGCCAGCATCAGACCGGTAAACAGCAACCGCGAACGCTCGCCCCCGCTCAGCGTGCTGACTTTTTGCTGATGGCGGAGATACGGAAAACCAGCACCGATCAGCGCCATTTTCCGCTGTTCTTCGGTCAGCGGCGCAAAATGTGCCAGCGCATCCGACAGCGAATCCTCATCCTGTAGTTGCCGCAGGCTCTGATCGTAATAGCCCGTACGCACTTTGGGATGAAACATCACGCCCTCAGCGGTGGTTTCCGGCTGACTGTAAGCCTGCCACAGATGGTGCAGCAGCGATGATTTTCCGCAGCCGTTGCGGCCTGCCAGCGCGATACGGTCGCCGCTTTTCACCCGCAGTTCGCCAAGTTCAAACAAGACCGGCGCATCCGCGGCGGGCCGGATCTGTAAGGCAGAAAGCGCCAGTACGCGATCCGCCGGTAAGGCTTCTCCGCTCAGCCGCAACTGCCACTGATTGCCCGCGGTGACATCGGTTTGTTCTTCCCTCATCCGGTCAACCTGTTTTTCCATTTTTTTGGCCTTGCGCGCCAGACCTTCGTTGTCGTAAATACTGCCCCAGACGGACAGCCGTTTGGCGCTTTTAGTGACACGGTCGATCTCCTTTTGCTCTGCTCTGCGTCGTAATGCGTCCGCCGCATCTTTTTCGGCCAGCGCCTGACGCGCCTGCGTGCAGGGGAGACGGATAAATTGCAGCGTTTTGTCGCGCAGGATCCAGGTGCAGTTGGTTACGCTGTCCAGCAGGCTGAGGTCGTGGGAAACCAGCACAAAGCTGCCGCCCCAGTTTTGCAGGAACTGTTCAAGCCACAGCAACGTGGGCAGATCGAGATGGTTACTCGGTTCATCGAGCAGCAGTAAATCTGGTTGCCGGACCAGCGCACGTGCCAGCATAAGCCGCGTATGTTGCCCGCCGCTGAGCGTACCTGCGGCCAGACTCCAGGTTTTTTCCCCAAAGCCCAGCGTGGCGAGCAGCACTTCGGCCTGCCAGCTTTCCGGCTGATGAAGGCTGCCGGGTAAATGGTTTTGCACCGCATCAATCAGCGTCGCATCTTGCAATGCGGCCGGAAGATGTTGTTCTACCGTCGCCATAATGCACTGGGTCGCCAGCGTCAGCTGGCCGGACGTCGCCGCCAGTTCGCCGTTGAGGATTTTCAGGAGGGTACTTTTCCCGCAGCCGTTATGACCGATAAGCCCGATGCGGTCGCCTTTTTTCAGACCGAAAGAAATTTCCGTCAGCAAAGGGCCGAAGGAATTATCGAAGGATAAGGATTGTGCAGATAATAATGTCATGGTGCTTACTCAAGTTTTACAGGCAAAAAAATGCCTCTCGTCAATAAAGCCGACGATAACCGGTAAGCCGGAGGGAAGTTCTCAGATTGTCAGTTAGCTTCGCTCAAGCAGGTTATCGCAGCACGATACCGGTAACGCTTGAGCAGTGACGATCGCTAAGGACGAGTGAAATTAAAAAAACTTCACGGGTCAGCATGGCAATCCTCCTTATGTATTCAGTTGGTGAATGAATGAACGGATTATATTGGGGATTTCCAAATTGTTCCAGTCCCGGAAACCCCGCAAAGCGTTACGGTGTCACCGCATCATTTTCCAGCTTCTGCCGTTTACGCAGGGCCGGGAACCAGGTCATCCATAATCCCACCACGATCAGCGTACCGACGCCGCCAATCGCCGCAGCGGGCACTGCACCGACCCAGGCAGCCAGTAAACCCGACTCAAACTCGCCAAGCTGATTGGAGGTATTGATGAAAATGGAATTCACGGCGCTGACGCGGCCGCGCATATCGTCCGGCGTGTCCAGCTGAACCAGCGCGCCACGAATGACCATGCTGATCATGTCGAAACCGCCGAGTGCAAAGAGTGCGAGCATGGAAAGCCACAACGACGTTGAGAAGGCGAAAACTAACGTCGCGACGCCAAAACCGGCCACCGCCGTAAACATAGTCATCCCGACATTGCGTTTCAGTGCACGATGGCTCAGCCAGAATCCGACGATTAACCCGCCGACTGCAGGCGCGCCGCGCAGCAAGCCCAAACCCCACGGGCCGGTGTGCAGAATATCGTGAGCGAAAATTGGCAACAGGGCCGTCGCGCCGCCCAGCAGTACGGCAAACAAATCCAGCGAAATCACGCCCAGAACGTCCGGCCGGTTACGGATAAAACTGATGCCTGCAAACAGGGTTTTGAACGTGGCAGGAACACGGCGCGGAGGTGCCTGTTCATAGCGTAAACGACTGACCATCAGGATCGACAGCAGATACAGCACGGCGCAGACCGAATAAGCCACGCCCGCCCCGGCGACATACAAAAAACCGCCCAATGCCGGGCCAACCATCGCCGCCGCCTGGCCGGAAACGCTGTTTGCCGCCATCGCGCGTGCCAGTAAATGCGGCGGAACCAGGGCCGGAAGCATCGATTGCAACGACGGCGCTTCCATCGCTTTGGCGGTCGAAATAATGAAAATCAGCCCGAGCACAATCACTTCATTAACGTGATGCGTGAGCGATAACCAGGCCAGCGCGCCAATCGCCAGCCATTCGACGATTTGCCCGAGCAAGACGACGCGGCGGCGATCAAACTGGTCGGCGACGTGCCCGGCGACCAGCGCCAGTGCGACAGAGGGGAAAAACTGCACCAGCCCGATCAGCCCGAGATCAAACGCCCGGCCGGTGATGGAATAGATTTGCCAGCTCACCACAATGGAAAGCATCTGAAAACCAAAGCTGGACGCGGCGCGCGCTATCCAGAACGCCACAAATGAACGATGTTGTAACAGTGAATCTGAATCCGCTGAGGAAGCAGGAGGCATGATAAATCCCTGAAAAAAACGTTTATACGCCGCGTCTGAGCCTTATTTTGGAATAAGTTAGCCCGGCAATTATTGTGTGTACAAATTATTAACAACCAACCGACCGGCTAGTTTTACCATAAAAGAGAAACATCACAAAAGGTTCAGCAAATCTTCATATAACGGAGTCTGCCGTCATATTGTGAAGAAGGAATGGAGTTCGCGGGGAGGGGATTATGGTTGTGTTTTAGAATTAAAAACGGCCTCCGGTGAGGCCGTCAGCAAGCGCGGAACTGCAAATTTACCAGCGCAGTTTACGGCCGGAATATTCCACAAAGTGATGGCCGCCTTTGCCGCGGAATGCGTCGAACTGATCGGCAATCCCGGTGGCGCTTTCTTCTACGGTCAGCGTGGCATCTTCGCCGCCCATATCCGTTTTCACCCAACCCGGATGGACGGACAACAGCGTCAGTTCCTGTTTCTCAGTCGCTTCCTGCAACCCGCGGGTCAGCATATTCAGCGCGGCTTTACTGGCGGAATACAGCGGATAGGTGGCGACTTCATTCTCATTGAGGCTGGAAAGCTCAGAAGTCATCAGCGCCAGCACGCCGGTGCGGTGGTTGAGCAGCGGAAGGAATTCAGCCGCGGTGCGGACAGGGGAAATGGCATTAGTGAGAAGCAGCTGTAAAATTTCTTCATCGGATGCCTGATGAATGTCCTGATGGTCAGGGCCAAATACGCCCGCATTCACAAAAATCAGATCAAAACGGCTTTCGGAAAGTGCGTCTTTAACCGCTTCCCGCGCTTCGGATTTATTGATGTCCAGTTTGACCCATTCAACCGAAGACGGACTTTTGGCCGGAACGGCAGCCCGCGTTGTCGCCGTGACCTGCCAGCCACGTTTTGCCAGAACGTCCACCACACCTAAACCGATACCGCGTGAAGCGCCGATGATCAATGCTTTTTTAGAGTCAGTCATATTCATCCTTTTATTCAATGCGTAACGTTAATTTATAGTTTTCATTAAACCTGTAAAACCTCATAGCGTGAGTTTCAGTATGGGACAGCCCGCCGCTGGCAACAATGGGCTGGAGTCCGATTTTCCTGACGGGATTTTTTATCGTGAGCTTTCTCGCAAATTTGCGATGAAGCACGGGATAATAATTTTGTAATCGATTACTTTTCCTAAAACACGTTTTGTAATCGATTACTTTTTGTGAGGCGAAAATGATGTCAGCATTAGAAAGCCATGAAAAAAGTCATATCCGGCACCGTTTTCTGGTGCCTCGTTTATCACTGATGATGTTTTTACAGTTCTTTATCTGGGGAAGCTGGTCGGTGACGCTGGGGCTGGTGATGGCGCATCACAACATGTCACTGCTGATCGGCGATGCTTTCTCGGCAGGGCCGATCGCGTCAATTTTATCGCCGTTTGTGCTCGGGATGCTTGTCGACCGTTTCTTCCCCTCACAAAAAGTGATGGCGGTAATGCATCTGGCGGGCGCGGTGATCTTGTGGTTTGTGCCGCAGGCGCTGATCGCAGAAAACGGTACGTTGCTCATCACGTTGTTGTTCGGTTACACGCTTTGCTACATGCCGACGCTGGCGCTGACCAACAACATCTCTTTCCACAGCCTGAAAAACATCGATAAAAGTTTCCCGGTGGTGCGCGTTTTCGGCACGATTGGCTGGATTGTGGCAGGGATTTTTATCGGAGTGACCGGCGTCTCGGCGAGCGTCAGTATCTTCTCGATCGCCGCGGTGTGCTCCGTGGTGCTCGCGGCTTACAGCCTGACGTTGCCACATACCCCCGCCCCCGCCAAAGGCCTGCCGTTTGCACTGCGCGATCTGTTTTGTGCTGATGCCTTTGCACTGCTGAAAACCCGTCATTTCTTTGTGTTCTCGCTCTGCGCCATGTTGATCTCTGTGCCGCTCGGGACGTACTACGCGTACACCGCGTCGTATCTGGCGGATACCGGTATAGCGGATGTCAGTACCGCAATGTCCTTCGGCCAGATGTCAGAAATCTTCTTCATGCTGGTGATCCCGCTGCTGTTCCGCCGTCTGGGCGTGAAATACATGCTGCTGATTGGCATGCTCGCCTGGTTTGTCCGTTATGCCTTCTTTGCGCTGGGCGTCAGCGAGGAAGGGCGTTTTCTGCTCTATATCGGGATTTTGCTGCACGGCGTCTGCTACGACTTCTTCTTTGTGGTCGGGTTTATTTACACCGACCGTGTGGCAGGGGAAAAAGTGAAAGGTCAGGCGCAGAGCATGATCGTCATGTTCACCTACGGCATCGGTATGTTGCTGGGGTCGCAGATTTCCGGTGCGCTTTATAACCGTCTGGTCGCCGGGCAAACCGTGCCGCAGGCGTGGGTGACGTTCTGGTGGATCCCGGCGATTTCCGCTGCGGTTATCGCATTAATTTTCCTCTTCTCGTTCAGATATGACGAGAAAGAGCGTGTTGAGTAACTCAGGAGGTGCAATGAAAACCATTAAAGGACCGGGCATTTTTTTGTCGCAGTTCATCGGGGCTGAAGCCCCGTTTAACACTTTAGAAGGCCTGGCGGAATGGGCCGCGGCGCTGGGCTATAAAGCGTTGCAGATCCCGTGCAACCATCCGCACATTTTTGATTTGCCGAAAGCGGCAACCAGTCAGGAATATTGTGACGAAATTACCGCCACGCTGGCGCGGCACGGGCTGGTGATCAGCGAGCTTTCTACCCATCTCGAAGGACAACTGCTGGCCGTGCATCCGGCGTATGATCTGGCGTTTGATAATTTTGCACCGGAAGCGGTGCGCGGAAACCCTTCAGCGCGTCAGGCGTGGGCGACGCAGGCGTTAAAACAGGCGGCGGCAGCCTCTGAAAAACTCGGGCTGACGGCGCACGCGACGTTTTCAGGCTCGCTGGCCTGGCCGTATTTTTATCCGTGGCCGCCGCATAATGCGGTCTTGCTGGAAGAGGCGTTTACCACATTAGCGCAGCGCTGGCTGCCCGTTCTGGACTGTTTTGATCAGCACGGTGTGGATGTATGTTTTGAAATTCATCCGGGCGAAGATTTGCATGACGGCGTGACGTTCGGGCGTTTTCTGGCGCACGTCAATCACCATCCCCGCTGCAATATTCTCTTCGACCCCAGCCATCTGCGGCTTCAGCATATGGATTATCTGGACTTCATCGACCGCTATCATGACCGTATCAAAGCCTTCCATGTTAAAGACGCGGAATTCGCCGCCAGCGGCCAGAGTGGTGTTTACGGCGGTTATCAGAACTGGGCTGACAGACCGGGGCGTTTTCGCTCGCCCGGCGATGGCGATATTGATTTCAAAAGTATTTTCAGCAAATTGTCGCAATACGATTATTCCGGCTGGGCAGTATTGGAATGGGAGTGCTGCCTGAAAAACGCCGAAACCGGCGCGCGTGAAGGCAGTGAGTTTATCCGTCGTCACATCATTCCGGTTTCAGAACGGGCGTTTGATGATTTTGCTGCTGGCCAGAATGACCGCCAGCAGGCACGCCGGATGCTCGGCCTGGGCGGAGATGTTTTTCATGATTAATGTCGGCATTATCGGCACCGGTTTTATCGGCCCTGCGCACCTCGAAGCGTTACGACGGCTGGGATTTGTCAATGTGGTCGCGTTGTGTGATACGCCTTTTGAGGCCGCGCAGAAAAAAGCCGGACAGCTGAATGTCCCGCATGCGTACAGTGATATCGACGCGTTGCTGGCACATCCCGGCCTGGACGTGGTGCATAACTGCACGCCGAACCATCTGCATGCGGAGATTAACCGCAAGATCCTTCGCGCCGGGAAACACGTATTCAGCGAAAAACCTTTGTGCATGACGCCGGAGGAGGCGCAGGAGTTGGTGGCAATGGCAGAAAACGCGGGTGTCGTTCACGGCGTGAGTTTTGTCTACCGGCAATTCGCGATGGTTCAGCAGGCCGCGAGCATGGTGCGTCAGGGGCAACTCGGGAAGTTATTTTCGGCGCACGGCAGTTATTTGCAGGACTGGATGTTGCTGGAAACGGACTATAACTGGCGCGTTGATGCGGCTCAGGGCGGCGCTTCGCGGGCCATCGCGGATATCGGTTCGCACTGGTGCGATACGCTTCAGTTTGTCACCGGCAAACGCATCACCGAAGTGATGGCCGATCTCTCTATCGTCTGGCCCACGCGCAAAGCTACCGTGCAGGGCGATTCAACGTTTGCCGCCAAAGAGGCTGATACGCATTATGAAGACCGGCCGGTCACAACCGAAGATATGGGATTTGTGCTGCTGCGGTTTGATGACGGCAGTAAAGGCTGTTTCCATGTTTCGCAGGTCAGCGCAGGCCGTAAAAACCGGCTGAGTTTCGAAGTGAACGGCAGCGGGGCGTCAGTGGCCTGGGATCAGGAAATACCGCAGCAACTTTGGGTAGGGCAGCGCGCGCAGCCGAATCAGTTGTTAACGGACGATCCGGGTTTGATGAATGCCGATGTGGTTCACAGCGCGCAATTTCCCGGCGGGCACATTGAAGGCTGGCCGGATGCGTTCAGGAACATGATGTTGCAGTTTTATACTGCCGTCAGGGAAGGGCGTCCACCGGCCAAAGATCACAGCCCGTTTGCCACTTTTTATGAAGGCGCCCGCGTGATGTCCGTTGTCGATGCCATTTTGCAAAGTCACCGGCAGCAGCGCTGGGTAAGGGTTTAAGTCCTTTCTTCACGCCCGGCGCACAGATAACGCCGGGCTTCCATTCATGCCATCTCCGATCTGTGGTAGCCTCTGGCAAAAAAGAGCAGACCGCAGGATGTGTTGTCGTTATGTCGATTCAGAAAATTGCCAAACTGGCCGGTGTCTCGGTGGCAACGGTATCGCGTGTACTCAATAACAGCGATTCCGTCAAAAGCAAAAACCGCGAACGTGTACTGGAAGCGATCAGGGAAAGTAACTACCAGCCCAATTTATTGGCCCGCCAGTTGAGAACGTCCAGAAGCTCAATGATCCTGGTGATGGTCTCGAATATCGCCAATCCGTTTTGTGCTGATGTTGTGAAAGGCATTGAAGAAGAAGCCGAAAAGAACGGCTACCGTATTCTTTTGTGCAATTCCGGCTCCGACATCGAACGCTCTAAGTCCAGCCTCGGTCTGCTTTCCGGCAAAATGGTCGACGGCATTATCACCATGGATGCCTTTTCCAAACTCCCCGAACTGACGAGTATGATCGGTCAGATGCCGTGGGTGCAGTGCGCCGAATACGCGGATACGGGGGACGTTTCCTGCGTCGGGATCAGTGACACCGACGCCTCCGAGTTTGCCATCCGGCATCTGCTTGCCCGCGGTTGTCGTCGTATTGCACTTATCAACCACGACCTGAGCTACAAATATGCCCGGCTGCGAGAACAGGGGTACAAAACGGTGATGCAGGAACAAGAGCACGGTTATGAAGCCATTGAATATGCCAGCGAGTTGAGTTTTAGCGCGGGAAAAGCGGCGATGGAAAAATTGCTGCAAGCCGCAGAACAACCTGATGGTGTGTTTGCCGTCTCCGACACGCTTGCCGCAGGCGCGATGCGTGCTATCGGGGAGACCGGGCTGAAGGTTCCGCAGGATATTGCGGTCATTGGCTTTGATGGCACCGAACTGGCCGAAATGGTTTCTCCGCAGCTCACGACCATCCAACAACCCTCGCGCGATATTGGCCGGCAGGCGGTTTCCTTACTGATTAAAAAAATCGATAACCCCGAATATCCGGCAGAACGCCTGATGATGGACTGGCATTTTATTGTACGCGCGAGTGCCTGAGTTAAATTGCCCGCAGCGAGGCGGGCATTTCCATTATTTCTCTGTTGCTGACAGCGCTTTGCTCAGGTTTTTGTAGGAAGTTGTTTATCGCAGGCCGGTTTCGCAGCATGTACAGGCAAAGCGGCCAGAGAACACAACACTAACAATCCGCCTGAGAGGTGAGATTTTAAAAGCATACTTACTTCCTTCATTTTGTAATCGATTACAAAATTTACACTTAAAAAGTAATCGATTACAAAACGTAGGTGGGATGATGATCAGGAGTGTGAGGGCGCTCACAAATCAGGTTTCCCAAAGGGCCAGACTTTCACGTTGCCAGCCTTGTAATGAATGCGTACTGTTGTTCTTTCGAAATGGCTGACAAGAGTGAGTGAAAAAATGGCCGTTAAATGGATAATTCTATGTTTTGTAGGAATTTTGTTGCTGTCCTTTGGTTACAGTTATGCCAGGGCGTCGCACACTAAAACAGAGCCTGCCAGTCAGAACTGGGCGACGGCGCGTCGTGACTCTGCGGGTATTGCGCCGGATCCGGTCAGACTACGCAGTACTGCAATTATCCAGATATATGCCGCGCCGACCTATGGCTGGCGCGGGCTGGTGGCGGTACATCCGTGGATTATTTTTAAACGTGAAGGCGAAACGGCGTATACACGTTATGACGTCATTAGCTGGGGCAGCACGGACGTTGTTCGCCGCAATTATGCCCTCCCTGACGGTTACTGGTTTGGGTCAAAGCCCAAATTACTGGTCGATCATCGCGGGGCTCAGGCAGAAGCGATGATCCCCAATATTGTCGCGGCGATTAAACGTTATCCGTATCCGCATACCTATCACGCGTGGCCGGGGCCCAACAGCAACACATTTATGGCGCACATTGGCCGCGAAGTGCCGGATCTCCAACTTGATATGCCGTCTAACGCCATTGGCAAAGATTATCGCGGCATCACAAACCCGATCGGTTTGCCACCTTCAGGGCGTGGTGTGCAGGTTTCAGTGCTGGGGCTTTTGGGCGTCACGCTTGGCGTTGAAGAAGGTGTTGAAGTGAATGTGTTAGGGCTGAATCTGGGAATTGATTTCAAAAATCCGGCGCTGCGTTTGCCGTTTGTAGGGCGCGTTGGTTTTGATAATCCGCAAAATGCCGGGCTTTAGCGTTTATTGCCCGGATCTACTTCAGAATTAAAAAATGGCCGGTATCTCTCCGGCCAGACAAAATGATCAGAACGATGAATGCTTGTAAGAACGGTATTCTGGCTTCCAAAATTCAGTATCAAGACGATTTTGCAGTGTCTCTTGCGATATTTCCGGCGCCACACCTTCCTGCTGCGCCACACGGGCGACTTCGGCGGCAATCACTTTCGACACGTGCTGAATATCGGCAATAGCCGGTAACAGCGAACCTTTACCGGTGGTTGCCAGCGGAGATAAGCTCGCCAGCGCCTGACTGGCGGCCAGCAACATTCCATCAGTAACGCGACGCGCTTTGGCGGCCAGGATCCCTAAACCTAAACCGGGAAAGATATACGCATTGTTACATTGCGGGATCGGGTAGGTGCGGTCCTGATAATGCACAGGGGCAAACGGGCTGCCGGTGGCCATCAGCGCGGCGCCTTCTGTCCACGCAATCACATCCTGCGGGCGGGCTTCAGCGCGCGATGTCGGATTCGACAGCGGCATGATGATCGGATGGTGACAATTGTGGTGCATTTCACGGATGATTTCTTCTGTGAATAGCCCCGGTTGCCCGGAAACGCCAATCAGTATTGTCGGTTTGGAGTTGTGCACAACATCCTGTAAAGAGATATTTTGTGCATCGACTTTCCAGTGGGCAATGTTGGCTTTGCGCGTGACCAGCTTGCGCTGGAAACCGAGCACGTTCGGCATGTCATCCGTCAGCAGGCCAAAGCGATCCACCATAAAGACCTGGCTGCGCGCTTCATCTTCCGTAGCGCCTTCGGCAATCATCTGCGCAACAATTTTTTCTGCGATACCGCAGCCGGCAGAACCCGCGCCAAGGAAAGTGACGCGCTGGTCGCGCAGTTGCGTTCCGGCGGCATGGCTGGCGGCAATCAGGCAGCCCAGCGTGACAGCGGCGGTGCCCTGAATATCATCATTGAAGCAGCAAAGCTCTTCGCGATAACGCTCCAGCAAGGGCATCGCGTTGGTTTGCGCGAAATCCTCGAACTGAAGTAATACGTCCGGCCAGCGTGTTTTTACCGCCTGAATGAACATATCCATGAATTCATTGTATTCACCGTCAGTAATGCGCGGGTGGCGCCAGCCCATATACAGCGGATCATCGAGGCGCTGCGCATTATTGGTGCCGACGTCGAGCATGATCGGCAACGTATTGGCCGGGTTGATCCCGCCGCAGGAGGTATATAACGACAGTTTACCGATAGGAATACCCATCCCGCCGATGCCCTGATCGCCCAGCCCCAGAATGCGTTCGCCGTCGGTGACGACGATCACCCGGATGTCATTCTTGGAGAAGTTTTGCAGCATTTCATCAATGTGGTCGCGGTCTGGGTAGGAGATAAACAACCCTCTCGCCCGGCGGTAGATATCAGAGAAATGCTCGCAGGCTTCGCCAACGGTCGGGGTGTAAATGATCGGTAGCATTTCTTCCAGATGAGAATTCACCAGGTTATAGAAGAGTGTTTCGTTGGTGTCCTGGATATTGCGCAGATAGACGTGTTTGGAGATATCACGTTTGAATTCAGAGAATTGAGTGTATGCACGGTCGGTCTGTTCGCTGATGGTTTCAACCTGATTTGGCAGCAATCCATTCAGATTAAGCGCGAGACGTTCTTCGCGGCTGAAGGCCGACCCTTTGTTCAGCAGCGGATTTTCGAGTAACAGCGAACCGGTGTAATGCGTGTAGAGTGGGCGTTTTTTTAACATCATTAAGCCTTAGAGTTTGTACTCAGTGATTTCCCCGGGCGTTATTTCTTCGCCTCAGGATCCCTCGCAGTAAAATCCTATAAACAATCGAATTGGAGTGAATGGGAAATAAAGACAATGGCGCACAGCAGCCGGAAATAGTATTTATTATTGTCTTGTTTTTATATCACGCGAGTGAGGAGGGTTCTGGTTACACAAATTACAAAAGCATTTAAATACTTACTTAGTGATGAAAGACTTCAGTGTGTTGTTGGATATTTCAGAATAATTCAACGTAAGTAATAAAATGACTCTGAACTTAAGTTAAATAATTGATATTAGTGTAACGCATTGAATTTTATGTAATTTATAATTAAGTAATTATTGTTATTCTTATCCAATAAACAGATGTGAGCACTATCACAATTACCTCTAAGTGAAAATAATATAAAGGCTCGCGGTTTTATTTTTCTTTCTTCAATTAACAATAAAAAAGATAAAGGTCTGATTATGCCAACTTTACTCTTATCCTCTTTATTTCCTTTAGTTTTTGTTATGGTTTTAGGCTGGCTGAGCGGGAAGCTCGGTTATATGAAACGGGACGATGCAACGGTATTAGCCACCGTGGTGATTCGTTTTGCTTTGCCATTACATCTTTTTATCGGCGCATTACACACCGATCCTTCCAAAATACAGAATTTATCCTTTATGGCTGTGCTGGTGATTGGCCTGATGGGATCTTATCTTCTGACATTGTGCATCTCGCGGTTTCTGTTCCGGCACGACATAAAAACCAGCGCCATTCAGTCGCTGGTTTGTGCGTTTCCGGATATGGCGTATTTCGGCGCGCCGGTTCTGGCCGTGCTTATCGGGCCGGAAGGTTTTCTCGGCGTGCTGGTCGGCAACCTGATCACCAGCGTACTGATGATCCCGCTGACGATCGTTCTGATCCGCATGGGGGATAAAGACAGTGAACTGACCGGGCAGGGTAGTTTGGGCAAAATGATTCTGACCAATCTATTTAAAGCGGTGCGAAACCCGATTGTGTGGATCCCGGTTCTCGGGGTCATCATGAGTCTGGCGGGGATCAAAATCCCGGAACTGCTGTCATCTTCGGTTGAAATGATGGGGAAAACGGCAGGGGGGATTTCATTATTCGCGCTGGGGCTGTTGTTCTTCGGCGAACGTCCGACGCTAAATATCCATACGTTTACCAACATCGGGATGAAGAACCTCATTCAGCCCGCCATCATGGCCGCCGCCGGGATAGCATTTGGGCTGAGCCATACGCTGATGCAGCAGGTGGTGATTATCGGTGCCACGCCGTCGGCGATTGCCGCCGGAATGTTTGCGGTGCGCAGCGATACCTACGTGGAATCCGCGTCGTCTTCCATTCTCATCGGCACTGCACTCGGAATTGTGACGGAAGGGATCGTGATTTTTATGATGTCTTAGCGCGGGAAATGCAGTGACCTGAGCTGATAAAAAAGGCCCGCCATTTAAGGCGAGCCTTTTATTTTACTGCAATGCGATTACTTCACGCATTTAGCACATTGGTTTTGCTGAATCTGCTGGAAGAAGTCGTTGCCTTTGTCATCCACCAGGATGAACGCCGGGAAGTTTTCTACTTCAATTTTCCAGATGGCTTCCATCCCTAATTCAGGATATTCAACGCATTCCAGGCTCTTGATGCTTTGCTGAGCCAGAACCGCTGCCGGGCCGCCGATGCTGCCCAGATAGAAGCCGCCATGTTTGTGACACGCATCCGTAACTTGCTGGCTGCGGTTGCCTTTTGCCAGCATGATCATGCTGCCGCCGTTTGATTGCAGAAGATCTACGTAGGAATCCATACGGCCTGCGGTGGTCGGGCCGAGGGAACCGGACGCATAACCTTCTGGCGTTTTCGCCGGGCCTGCATAGTAAATCGGGTGATCTTTAACGTACTGTGGCAAACCTTCTCCGTTATCCAGACGCTCTTTCAGTTTGGCGTGCGCAATGTCACGGCCCACGATAATCGTACCGCTCAGGGAAAGGCGGGTTGATACCGGATATTCAGATAGCTGCGCGAGGATTTCTTTCATCGGACGGTTCAGGTCAACTTTAACGGCTTCGCCTTCGCCTGCATGACGCAATGATTCAGGGATATATTTGCCCGGATTGCTTTCCAGTTTCTCAATCCAGATACCGTCTTTGTTGATTTTCGCGCGGATGTTACGGTCAGCGGAGCAGGAAACGCCCATGCCTACCGGGCAGGAAGCGCCGTGGCGTGGCAGACGGACGACGCGGATGTCGTGAGCAAAGTATTTGCCACCGAACTGTGCGCCGAGGCCCAGATTGTTCGCTTCAACCAGCAATTCCTGTTCGAGCTGTACGTCGCGGAACGCCTGACCGTGTTCGTTGCCTTCAGTTGGCAGGCCATCGTAGTAATGTGTTGACGCCAGTTTCACTGTTTTCAGCGTGGCTTCGGCAGAAGTACCGCCGATAACAAACGCGATATGGTACGGAGGGCAGGCCGCTGTACCCAGCGTGCGCATTTTCTCAACCAGATAACCTTTCAGTTTCGCCGGGGTGATCAGCGCTTTGGTTTCCTGATAAAGATAGGTTTTGTTCGCTGAACCACCGCCCTTGGCGATGCACAGGAATTTGTACTCGTCGCCATCGACGCTGTAGAGATCGATTTGCGCTGGCAGGTTGGTGCCGGTGTTCACTTCTTTGTACATATCCAGCGCAGCATTCTGGGAATAGCGCAGGTTATCTTCAATGAACGTGTTGTACACGCCCTGGGAAAGGCTGGCTTCGTCGTTGCCACCAGTCCAGACGCGCTGGCCTTTTTTGCCCATGATGATCGCGGTGCCGGTGTCCTGGCAGGTTGGCAGAATGCCTTTAGCGGCGATCTCTGAGTTTCTCAGGAACTGCAATGCCACGTATTTGTCGTTTTCGCTGGCTTCCGGATCATCCAGGATGGCGGCAACTTGTTGCTGATGTGCAGGACGCAGCATGAAAGAAGCATCGTGAAATGCGTGCTGAGCCAGCAGGGTAAGCGCTTCGGGCGCGACTTTTAAAACATCTTCACCGTCAAACTGGCTGACAGAAACGTGCTCTTTGGTCAGCAGATAGTATTCGGTTTCGTCTTTGGAAACGGGGAAGGGATTCTGATAGTAGAAAGGTTTATTCGACATTGTTTTCTCACTTAATCCGTTATGGCCGCCACGGGTACAACGATTTTCAGGAAGAGTACGGGAAAATCACGGCGACGTTTCTATTCGTTCCGTATGTTGCCAGCCAAATACACAGGCTGGCAACGTGGTTTAACTGTTTTATTTCAGTAAATGCTCTGTTAATGCTTTGTGGGTGATTTTATGCGCACCCTCAGAACATCATCACCATCCACGGGTAGCCGATAACCAGTAATGCGACCAGGAAGATTGCACCGAAAATGGTGCCCAGACGCCAGTAGTCTTTGGTTGGCAGATAACCACTCCCGTAGTAAATCGGACTCGGGCCAGTGCCGTACGGTGTGATGATCCCCATAACACCCAGAGACGTCACCATCAGCAGACAGAACACCTGCATATTGATGCCCGGAATGGCAGCACCAATAGTCAGCATAGCCGGTAAAAGTGCGGTGGTGTGTGCGGTGGTGCTGGCAAAAAGATAGTGCAAGAGGTAGAACGCCAGCAGCAGGGCGATAGTCGCCGCGCCCGGAGAAATGCCGCCCATCAACGCTGCGCCCTCTTTACCCAGCCAGGTAATGAAACCAGTACGGGACAGGCCGTCGGCCAGTGCAACCAGCGTGGCGAACCAGGCAAAGGTGTTCCAGGCCGGTTTGTTGCTGGTGATATCGTTCCAGTTCAGCACGCCGGTCCACAACATCAGAACCACGACCAGCAGGGCAGCCATTGCTGGCTCAATGAAGCTGGCGGCAAAAATCCACATCGCCAGCGCACAGCATACGAAGACCAGCAGCAGAATTTCGTGACGGGACATTCTGCCCAGTTTAGCCAGTTCAGAAGTCGCCCATTTCGGCACTTCGTCATTCACTTTGACTTCCGGCGGGTAGAACCAGTAGGCCAGCAGCGGCATAGTCAGCAGCAACAGCAAGCCGACTGGCAGGAACGCCATGAACCAGGTGCCCCAGGAAATGTTGATCCCGGTGACGCTGTTCACGATGCCCAGCGCCAGCAGGTTAGGTGCCAGTGCAGACAGGAACATCGAACTGGTGATACATGCCGCAGTGATCGCAACCCACATCAGATAAGAACCGATTTTACGCGCACTCGGGTCGTTAGGTTTTGAGCCGTACAGCGGGGGCAGGTTGGCAATGATCGGGTAGATCGTGCCGCCGCTGCGTGCGGTATTGGACGGTGTGAACGGCGCCAGCAGCAGGTCTGCGAAAGTGATGGCATAACCGAGCGTCAGGCTGCGGCGACCGAGATATTTCACCAGGATCAGCGCCAGACGGCGGCCAAACTGGGTCTTATCGTAGCCCGCGGCAAACATGAATGCCCCGAAGATTAACCAGACCGTGGAGTTACCAAAACCGCTGACTGCCCATTTAAAGGACTGTGCAGCCATTTTAAATTTCGGATCCGCCAGCTCTGCCGGGCTGAACAACAACCACTGGCTGAAGAGGGCGATAACCACGACGCCGGTCAGGCCGATAACGGCACCTGGCAATGGCTCGAAGATCAGGCCTACGATGACACCGACAAAAATGGCGAAGAAGTGCCATGCGTAGGGTTCAAGGCCATCAGGAGTCGGAACCAGCAGCAACAGAACCGCCACCAGCACGGGAAGTAACATAAAGATCCAGCGATTTTTTTTGCCGGATTCGGCTTTTTTCGCTGGCTCTTTCACCGCAGTTTTTGTTATTTCGCTCATAATATTTATCTTAGGTAGTTAGGAATATTGTGATGATGCTTAGGTAAAATGTCTTATGTGTTTTTTTAGTTATTTTGCTTTTTTTAGTTATTTAACGTTGCCCGTTTCTTATTGAAAATCTGCCCCGTTATTATTATTTGTGTTTGGTAGATGTCATTCCCCTTAAGAGGGAGGAATTGTTTATATAATGCGTTTTCCCTATTTATTACTGTTGATCTTGATCAACAAAATACGGTGGCAGTTTAATTTTTAGAATGAATAAATGCCCTGAAGAGACGCTATTAAATCAAACTGCCGGGAAGGGGTGATGGGAGTATCTTTGCGGATGTAACCCTTGCATAAACAGAGGTATTCATAAATGAGAGTCATTCACATCTGTGAGCCTGACTGTAGGGATGCCTCTGGCCTTGCGGGCAGGCGAAATCTCTGATTTTTTGCGGGAAAGCCGGCCCCGGATGTAATAGTTATCTGATCATATAAATACAAATAAGATCGTAGTTTACACGAATGTGATTATTTATTTTTAGCGTTAACATATTTTTAATATAACAGGCATTAGGTTAATAGATAAATAGTTAATAAACTAATGTAAGAGGTTTTGAAGCTAAAAATAAAACTATATTAAAAGCATCAGACCGGCATCGAAAAAAAACACAAATAATAATCACATATTTCGTCAAATAGCGGCCGGTAAAGAATTCAGAAAATTAATACTTAAAATTTGGAGTTATCATTATGAGCACCAACCAACCGCTATTGAGTCCGTTCACTCTGCCAAATGGTACCGTACTGAAAAACCGTTTCCTAATGGCACCCATGACCACCTGCACCGGTTTTTATGATGGTACCGTCACCAGCGAACTGGTGGAGTATTACCGTGCCCGCGCTGGCAGTATCGGCACCGTTATCGTGGAATGTTGTTTTGTTGATGATAAAGGCCTCGCATTCCCGGGCGCTATTGGTATCGACAATGACAGCAAAATTGCCGGTCTGGCGAAAATTGCCGAAGCAGTGAAATCTCAGGGTTCCAAAGCGCTGTTGCAGATTTATCACGGCGGCCGCATGAGCGAACCCAAACTGATTGGCGGACAGCAGCCGGTTGCGCCAAGTGCGCTGGCCGCTCCGCGTGACGGTGCAGCAACCCCGGCCGCGTTAACCGCCGAAGAAGTCGATGGCATGATCGCCAAATTTGGTGAAGCGACCCGCCGCGCGATTGAGGCCGGTTTCGACGGCGTGGAAATTCACGGCGCGAATACTTACCTTATCCAGCAGTTTTTCTCCCCGAACTCCAATCAGCGTAATGACAAATGGGGCGGCAGCCGCGAAAACCGCGCGCGCTTCCCGCTGGCGGTGCTGGATATCACCCATGAAATGGCGCAGAAATACGCCGATTCCTCTTTCATTATTGGCTACCGTTTCTCGCCGGAAGAACTCGAAGAACCGGGCATTCGCTTCACTGATACGATGTACCTGCTCGAACAGCTGGCGGCGCGTGGCCTGGATTATCTTCATTTCTCCCTCGGTTATTCGCTGCGTCCTTCCATCGTCGATACCACAGACCCGACGCCTCTTATCGACAAATATGTCGCGATGCGTTCTGAGGTGCTGGCGGCCATCCCGGTGATGGGCGTGGGCGGTATTGTGAATAAAGCCGACGCGGAGCTGGCGCTGGAACATGGCTACGACATGATTGCCATCGGTAAAGCCTGCATTGCTTATCCGGACTGGACCGACCGTATTGCGAATGACCAGAAACTCGAGCTGTTTATCGATAGCACACAGCGCGAAGCCCTGACCATTCCTGAACCGCTGTGGCGCTTCTCGCTGGTTGACGCGATGATCCGCGACATGAGCATGACGTCGAAAAAATTCAAAGCCGGTATCTTCCAGGAAAAAGTGCAAGACAATGCGCGTGAACTGGCGATTAACGTCAGTCTTGAAACCGACCGCATCTCTGACATCGTGCTGGAGGCCGGTGCGGATCTGGATGTGGAATTCACCACCAGTTTCGACATCATCCGTACACGTATTCTGGATGCAAACAGCCCGCATGTTGACGCCGTTACGGGGGCAACAGAACAGAGTGAGGCAGTGAAGAAAGCGGTATCCAAAGCCATAGCGAAATCCTGCAAAGCGCAATTGCTGGAAGAGGGCGGCAACCTCTCCGAACCGCAAAACTACGACGTGGTGGTGGTTGGCAGCGGCGGTGCCGGTCTGGCGGCAGCGATTCAGGCCTGTGATGAAGGCGCAAAAGTGCTGATCGTTGAGAAAATGTCTACCATCGGCGGCAACACCATCAAAGCCTCCGTGGGTATGAACGCCGCGGAAACCCGTTTCCAAAAACTTAAAGGCATTGAAGACAGCAAAGAGCTGTTCTATCAGGAAACCCTGAAAGGCGGCCAGTTTAAAAACAACACCGTACTGCTGAAAGAATTCATCGAGCGCGCCCCGCAGGCCGTCGAATGGCTGGCTGCACACAACATTGAACTAAGCGATATCACCATTACCGGCGGGATGAGCATCGACCGTACACACCGTCCGGCAGACCGAAGTGCAGTCGGCGGCTTCCTGATAAGCGGCCTGGTGAAAAACCTCAACAAACGCAATATCGACGTGATGCTGGATACGTCCGTGACCGAAATCCGTTACACCAACGGCGCGGTGCAGGGCGTAGAACTGCTCAACGATGAAAACGAAGTGCTGACGGTAAACGCCAGAAGCGTGATTGTTGCGACAGGTGGTTTCAGCGCCAACCGCGATATGGTCGTGAAATATCGTCCCGAGTTGGACGGTTTCGTGACCACTAACCACAAAGGCGCGACCGGTGGCGGTATCGCCATTCTGGAAAAAATCGGTGCAGGTACCGTTGATATGGGTGAAATTCAAATTCACCCCACCGTGGAACAGACAACGTCTTATCTGATTTCCGAAGCCATCCGTGGCGGCGGCGCGATTCTGGTCAGTCAGGCGGGACATCGCTTCTTCAATGAGATGGAAACACGCGACAAAGTTTCTGCAAAAATCATCGGTCTGCCAGAGAAATTTGCCTACGTGGTCTTCGACGAGCAGGTGCGTTTAAACAACAAAGCCGCGGATGAGTATATTGCGCGCGGTTTCGTTATCAGCGGAGCAACGCCACGTGAACTGGCCGCTAAGCTGGAAATGGGGTCAGACGCGTTCCTCGCTACGCTGGAAACTTACAACGTTGCGGTGGATAAACAAGACGATGCTGAATTTGGTCGTAAAACGGCGATGCGTCATCCGATCAATCAGGGGCCGTTTTACGCAATCCGTATCGCGCCGGGGGTTCACCACACCATGGGCGGCGTAACCATTAATACCGATACCTGCGTGCTGGATGCTCAGAAACAGGTGCTCAGCGGTGCATTTGCAGCCGGTGAAGTGGTCGGCGGGATCCACGGGGGCAACCGTATCGGCGGGAATGCCGTTGCAGATATCATTATCTTCGGTATTCTTGCTGGACAGAACGCAGCGAAATACGCGATGCAATAAAAAACCGTTTTCCTTCCGGTTGTACGGAGTCTGGCAACGCTAAGCCAGCGCCTGTAACCCGTAAGATTATGGTTTCAGTTCAACGTAAAGCCTGTCCCGCATCGCTGTGGGGCGGGCTTTTCACATTTCTTCTTTAAGGTCTTAAGGCCTGCTTTTGGGTAAATCTGATGACACCAGACGAACGTGTTTATGCTTACTCCGCCGTTTTAATGGGTTCGCCCATTCTTCTCAAGCTGTTTGAACATAATGAAACTCTGGCCTCCAACGTTTTCCGGCTCATCAAACTTCAGGAAAACAAACTGACGGTTAACCGCCAGCAATCTGAAGTGATGTCGGTTAACCATGCGGCAGGCAATCACGCCGTTGCCGTCAGCAAACCGGTGTTTGACCTGATCAGCCGGGCGAAAGCCGTGAGCGTACAGGAAAACAGCAGTTTTAATTTCACCATCGGCCCGCTGGTGAAGCGCTGGAAAATCGGTTTTAGCGGCAACACCGTGCCTGCTGCCACTGACTTACAGGCGCTGCTGAAGATAACGGATCCGCATGACGTGATCCTCGACGAAGGAACGCAGTCCGTTTTTCTGCATAAAACGGGGATGGAAATTGATCTTGGCGCGATTGCCAAAGGCTATATTGCTGACGTGGTTCGGGATTTTTTGCGTGAACAGCATGTGACTCAGGCGCTCATCAATCTGGGTGGCAATGTGCAAACACTGGGCGCAGGGGCTGAAGGCGCCTGGGCGATTGGCCTGAAAAAACCATTTTCTGATCCGGAGTCGCTGATTGGCGTGATAAACGTGACGAACAAATCGGTGGTGACATCGGGTATTTATGAACGGTACTTCGAGCTAGACGGCCAGCGTTACCATCATATTCTCGACCCGAAAACCGGTTATCCGCTGGATAATGAGCTTCTCAGCGTGACGATTATTTCCGATGATTCGATTGACGGTGATATCTACACCACGCTGCTTTACGGCATGGGCGTGAAAAAAAGCCTCAGGTACTTGCAAAATGTCCCGCACATTGAGGCTGTTTTTGTCACGAAAGACCAGCAGATTATCTTCTCGTCGCAGCGGCAGTTTACGTTCACGCCGCTGGACCCGGAGTATCACATTACTGGCAGTATTGCTTAAGCAGCGAGTAATGATCGGCCTGTAAGCGATAGCGGTAAACTGGCCTGCCTGTCACGCCATAGTGAATGCTGGTGAAGAGGATGTTCATCTGTGCCAGCCATATCAGGTATTTACGACAAGACACCCGGGAAATATTCACTGAACTGGCGAGTTCGTCGGTGGAGAATTCCATCGTGGGATGCTCGTCAATCCACTGGCACAGCGTGCGCAGCGTTTGTGGCGTGAGGCCTTTCGGCAGCTTTTTGGATTCTACCGCCGCCGGGTTATTGCCATGAATTAACCGGTCAACGTCCGACTGCTCGTAATATTGCTGGTTATCCATCAGCGTTTTTTTCTGCTGCCAGCCCGTCAGTGCTTCCTCGAAACGGGAAAACTGGAACGGCTTGATCAGATAATCCACAACGCCGTAATTCAGCGATTTTTTGATGGTTTCAGCATCGGCGGCAGATGAAATCACGATCACGTCGATAGGGCGGCGGGCATCGCGCAGCTCAGGAAGTAAATCCAGGCCGTTGTCCTGCTGCATGTACACATCGAGTAAAATCAGGTCGATAGACAGTTCTGAATTTAAAACCAGATCTTTCGCCTGTTGTAACGTCGACGCCGTACCGCAGCACGCGAAGCCTTCAATCTGGCCCACGTAGCAGCGGTTCAATTCGGCTACCATGGCATCATCATCAACTATCAGCACATTGATCAAGAACTTGTCCTCTCACCATCCCAGGGAAGTTGTACAAAAAATTGGGTATACACATCGGGTTCGGATTCCACGTTAATGGTTCCGCCGAGGCTTTCAACTTGCTGTTTTGCAAGGAACAACCCCATACCCCGTTGATCACCCTTGGATGAAACACCTTTCTCAAATATCGCCTCGACGTTCGCCGGTGTAATCCCCGGTCCGTCGTCACTGACAACGCAGGCCAGCGAGCCATTCTGATAATGTAACAGCACGCTGACTTCGCCGTCCGGCTGGTCACCAAGCGCATCCAGCGCATTTTCGATCAGATTTCCCAGCACGGTGATCAGCGCCGCGACCTGATTTTCATTGTTGTTATCAGGCAACAGACTGTCGTCGCTGAGCGTCAGCAAATGCCGGGTATCCGAGGCACGGTTAATTTTACTCAGCAGGAATCCGGCGATGACCGGAGACTTGATTTTCAGCAGCAGTGATCCGATTTCAGCCTGATAATTATTGGCCGTTTTGAGAATGTAATCTTCCAGTTGCGCGTAACTTTTCATGTGCAGCAAACCCAGTATCACATGGAGTTTATTCATAAACTCATGCGAGCGTTCCCGCAGCGAATCGGCATAGTTTACCATGCCACTCAGGCGCTGCATCAACTGGCTGACTTCCGTCTTGTCCCTGAAGGTACAAATTGCGCCAATAATGCCGCCGTTATTGCGCACCGGCACGGTATTGCTCAGCAGCAAACGACCTTTGTAGTTAATCTCTTCGTCACGGCGCGGAACGCCGGTATTGAGCACGTCGCGCAGGTTGGCGATAAGCGGCAGGGAATCCGCATTCGGCTCCACGTCCGTGGCGGTTTCCTGAAATATCTGGCGGGCGGTCTGGTTGATGAGCGTCACATGTGCGTCCTGGTCAACGGCTATCACACCTTCTTTGATGGATTGCAGCATCGCCTGGCGCTGTTCGAACAGCGTCGAAATCTCATAAGGCTCCAGCCCGAACAGAATGCGTTTCAGCATTTTGACCAGGAACCAGGTGCCCAGTGCGCCAACCATCATGCCAAACAGCACGGTCCAGAGAATACTCCAGCGGCTTTTATTAATTTGCTCGGTGACTTTTACCAGCGAAATTCCGATGGCGACAACGCCGATTTGCTTGTGATGATCGTCATACACCGGCGTAAAGACGCGCAACGCTTTATCCAGCGTCCCTTTATTTATAGAGACATTTTCGTTGCCGAGCAGCGCGGGATTGATGTCATCCCCGATAAAATGATGACTGATCACATCCGTATTCGGGTGTGAGAAACGGATGCCGTCCATATTTGTGACAACGACAAACAGCAGGTCGTTGCGCTTTTGTACGGCGCTGGCAATCGGCTGGATTATCCCGCTGTCCGGAGAAAGGGAAAGGGCGTGTTTCACTTCGGGGGAATCCGCCAGCGTTCTCGCCACAGCCAGCGCTTTATCTTTGACGCCATCACGCGTGGTATCGCTGACCTGGACAAAATAAAGCAGATGAACAACCAGCAGCACGGAAGCAATCACAGCGCTGATCATCAGAATTACGGAAGTGCTGAGTTTCATGGGGTGCTTGCGCACTGATTGACGTTGCTGCGAGTCGCTCATGGGAGCCCCAAAGAGAAAAGAGCAGAATGCTCATGAATGATAATTAATAGTTCGCGTTAAACGTCCTGCGCCGATGTACTGACCCTGGCATGAACGATGAACTAACCCTGTTCAGCCATAATGATAAGTCTATTTGCTTGATCTTACCGCTATTTAATACTTTCTAAAGTGCGTTTTGCGGCGTGTCTTCCAATGATGCAAAGAAAAAAGGCCTGAATCTCTTCAGGCCTTACAGACACGAACGTAGAACGTCTTACTGGAAGTAGATATCGCCGTTTTCGGCTTTAGTGATCTTACCGTCAGTGTCGGTGATCAGCGCGTAGCTGCCGCCGATATATGTCCAGTGGGTGCCTGCATCCGGCGCAGGAAGATGACGTTCCTGCCAGCCGATGATTTCATAGGGCTTGGTGCGGTACAGCGCCGGAACCTGATCGCCAATCGAGTAAAGTTTGGAATCATCGTAGAACGATTTGATTTCATGAGAGTTTGACGCAGCGAACGCTGTATTGGCCAGTGGCAACAAGGAAGAAACAACCAGAGCCGATAACATAAAAATTTTAGAATGACGCATAGATTATCCCGTTTAAAACCATCAACGTAATGCCTGCCTCGGTGATATGCCGCCAATCCATTGTGTGAGCAGTAAAGCCGAAACCTGTGCTTTTTGTAGGACAGAATAATAACGAGAAAATCACCAAAGGACGGGGCGTTTTATTGTGTCTAAATGCAAATGAAGCGGGGTGCAGGTGCTTTTTTTTGGCTTCATTCAGAGTACGGTTTCTCAAAAACGCGGAAAATTCTTATTTTTGAGCCTGTACAGCCCGTTACGCAGCGGGTTTCAGCGGGAGAGCTATGATTGAGTTATCTGTACCTCGCTACAGATAACCACTGCATTTAATCCTTGTGTCCGAATGTGTGCTTGCCCGTGCTAATGCGGGCTTTTTTTATTTGCCAGATCGGCATAATATCCCGCCCCGCAAATCAATTTCTTTCCAAAAGCATGATAAAACGCGCTACGTTGGAGCTTCTTGATTCATGTGTCTGCAATATCCACAATAAGATTGTTCTGGTTATGTTATCTTGAATGCATTATTTTTTCTCATGCCGAGTTCATTCCATGCCGGATATCAGGATTGTTTGCGAACATTGTGGCTCAGACCGTTTTATTGCCGCGGTGAATTCTCCGTTGGCAGAAGTCGTACATTCCATCCAGTGCGCTGATTGTGCTCATCCTGTGAGAGTCGATGAAGTGGTCATCTTCAGAGACGGCACCTACATCAGCGGGACATTCGACACGTCATCAGGTACCCAGAACCGGTTGAATGATTTTGATATCTGACGCTAAATTCTTTAAGACCTGCTCTGTCATTCTTTCCGGCAGCATTCTTCAACTTTACTAATCTATTACAGGTACACCTGTTGGCTGTCGTGTCGATTTCCGGCATACACCGCTATGGATTAGTCAAAGGAGAAGGACATGCAAACCCACCCAAATTCGACGTGCCGTAAAATCGCAACGGCGCTGTACGAATTGTTAAACCCCATTCCGCTGGGATTTTTTGTCGCCGCCTGGATCTTCGATATTCTCTACATGAAAACGTTCATCAATATGTGGACTGATGCGGCCAACTGGCTGATTGTGCTGGGGCTTTTGATCGCGGTCATTCCGCGGCTGATCAATCTTATTCAGGTCTGGAGCGGCCCGAAATCCTTCGCTGACAGCGCAGTTAAGCTGCATTTTTGGCTGAATCTGGTGGCGGTCATACTGGCGATTTTCAATGCATTTATTCACAGCCGTGATGCTTATGCGGTGGTTCCTGCGGGCGTTATTCTTTCCACGGGAGTGGTGGTACTTATGCTTCTGGCGAATGTTCAGCTGGCATTACGTCTTCCTGTTGCGGGAGGGGCGATACGATGAAAATTTATCAACGCCTTTTATCCGCCTGCGTACTGGCTGCGTTGCTCAGCAGTTGTGATGACAGTTCGCAAATTGATCCCAAAAAACAGACCGGAGCAAATCCTGAACTGCCTGAGGCACAGAACTTTTTAATGCCGCCTATGAAAGTGCCGGAAGGTATTCCCTGGAAAAACGGTGAAATGCCCAAAGTCGCTGAGGGGCTGAAAATCGAGAAAATCGCCGAAGGGCTGAAACACCCCCGTCAGGTTTACGTTCTGCCCAACAATGATGTGCTGGTGGCGGAATCTAACGGTCCGGCGAAAAAACTCATCTTCCGTCCGAAAGAGCTGATTATGGGCATGGTGCAAAAGTCGTCGGGTAAAGGAGGCGAGGGCGGTAACCGTATTACCTTGCTGCGCAATACCGGCGGCAAGTGGGAAAAACATACGTTTATTGAGCATGTGAATTCACCGTTCGGCATTCAGCTGACGGGAGACACGCTCTGGATTGCCAGTGCTGACAGCCTGATCAAATATCACTATCAGACCGGTGAAACACACATCATCGCGCCGGGGGAAGTGGTCACTGAATTGCCGGGCGGCCCGATCAATCATCACTGGACTAAATCTCTGCTGGCAAGCCCGGACGGCAGCAAACTTTACGTCGGCGTCGGTTCGAACAGTAATATCACCGAGAATGGCATCGGCGCTGAAGACCGCCGAGCGGCGATACTGGAAGTGGATGCCGCGACCGGTGCCAGCCGGATTTATGCCAGCGGATTGCGCAATCCGACCGGTCTGCAATGGGAACCTCAGAGTGGAAAACTCTGGGCGGTGGTGAATGAGCGCGATGAAATTGGATCTGATCTGGTGCCTGATTACATGACATCGGTACAGGAACACGGTTTCTACGGCTGGCCTTACAGCTATTACGGTCAGCACGTAGATAAACGGGTAAAACCGCCGCGCCCGGATCTGGTAGAGAAAGCGATCAAGCCTGATTACGCGATAAGCTCACATGTCGCGCCGCTCGGATTGCTGTTCTATACCGGTGAAAATATGCCGCAATATCGCGACGGTGCGTTTGTCAGCGAGCATGGCAGCTGGAACCGTAAACCGCTCAACGGTTATCAGGTGATGTGGGTAAAATTCGAAAACGGTAAACCGGTGGGACTGCCACAACCGGTGGTAACGGGTTTCCTGACGGACGATCAGAAACAGGTTCGCGGTCTGCCTGTCGGGCTTGCCATGGATAAGCAGGGTGGCGTGCTGATTGCAGATGATGCGGGCAACGTGGTCTGGAGGGTGAGTCAGGCTCGGTAAAAATGCAGTCACGGAATGCGGTCAGGATGCCTGCATTCCGTGATTAAAAGAGTGCCTTTCAGCATAGCATTCCCAGAGTTAGTGAGATGCTGTTTTGACAAGTACTTCATAAACTCAGCTGGTTAGCCGATGTATTTACGATAATGTCCAGACCCTCCCCAATACTGATGATATCCCGGCGATAATAATATTGAATAGTTCCTGAGGCATACAGACTTTTACTTGGTGTGAGAAGTACCATGCATGGAAATACTTCCGGCATTTCAGCCTGTAGGTCAGTTTCAATTTCATCTGGAGAGAGAATAGCAGGGTCGGACTCCTTATCCAGAGAAAGGTATTCGTTTATAAACCACGTTCTGTACTCGTATTCATTCTTTAGAAGTTTCATCAGGTGTGCCTTTTGTAAATAGTATGATTCTCTTTAAAAAGAGACCTTTATGTAATGTTGGAATTAAAAAATTTAGATAATATTACGCAGGAGTTCCGAATGCGTGGCGATCATTTTACCAGTGACCATACGCTGGCCGGGACTTTATCGAAATTTTTCCCTACTGTCAGTTCGGCTAACCGGTGGTCAACGGCAGAATAAAAAGCCTCATCCTGCGAAGCTCCGGTTTCATTATACTTGTGATACTCAATGATTTTCTCGAGTGTATCAATGCTTTGGCATTGCCTGAGCTTTAACAGCCAATCGAGCTTATTCATTTTAAGCCCCTCACTTTAATAAAATGTCAGTTTAAGAGAAGCTTATATTAAACCTTTAATTCTTTTCCTGCTATTGGTGTTAATGAGTAAAAAAAACACCGCGATCCAATTTTGTACTATCGGTTCATTTATAGTCGAATAAACGATTGATGGGCGGGGGATACCTATGGATAATGCGTCCAACAGTTAAGTAAGAGTGTTGAAAAAACTGTTAATACGTAGAGAGCAAACTTGCTGGCTTCTGTTAACAATAGTTGGATTCATTTATATCTGTCTTCTTGCTGTAATTTAAAAAAGTCTAACCGTTATTTAGGAAACGCCGGGAAATACCATATTGCATGGTAGTGCCAAACTATTTGGTCACTGGCAAAATTAATCACAAAGGAATATATCATGAAAAAGAATCTTATTGTTGCTGCTCTCGCGTCTTTATCCGTACTGTCTGCAGCGTCTGCTTTTGCTGCTGATGGTCAGGTTAATTTTAAAGGTGAAATCATTGATTCCGCTTGCACAGTAGCCAATACCCCCGCAGCTCCGTTGGATGTGACCCTGGGCCAGGTTCCTAAGTCATCTTTTGCATCAACCGGTGATACTGCAGCGCCAACCAAGTTCACTCTGAAACTGACTAACTGCCCTGCAACCGTCACTAAAGCTTCTGTGAAGTTTGATGGTACTGCTGCAAACGGTGATAACAGCGTGTTGGCTCTGACCCAGGAAACTGGCGTTGCTACCGGTGTTGGCGTCCAGATTACTGATTCTAGCGATAAAGTTCTGCCACTGTATACCGCATCAGCTTCTTACCCACTGGTAGAAACTGCTGAAAACAGCCTGAACTTCGTAGCACGTTATATCTCTACTGCCAGCACTGTAACTGCAGGTCCTGCAAACGCAGTAGCAAGCTTCACCGTTAACTATAACTAATCCACACGTTGATATTTGACGTGTTAAATATTAAGCCGGTGCATTAAGTGCACCGGTTTAATTCACAAAATATTTGTGGAATAAACAATGAAATTAATACCAAGTCTATTAACCGCCGCGCTGCTTTTTTCTGTATGTAGTGCGCATGCAGGAGTTCTTGTTGGAGGCACCCGTATGATTTATAGCGGTGCGAAGAAGGAGTCTTCACTGAGTGTCAACAACCCGGATACCGTCCCTTATTTAATCCAGTCTTGGGTTGAAACGCCGGGTAGTGGTGCTGAGAAAGCCCCCTTCATTATCACGCCGCCCCTTTTCCGATTAGACGGTGGACAAGATAACGTATTACGCGTTGTTCGTGCGGGGGGGGATCTACCTGAAAATCAAGAGTCTCTATATTGGCTCAATATTAAATCTATTCCATCTTCAGTTAAACAGTCTGAAAAAAATACGCTACTGGTGGCTGTGAAAACACGAATAAAACTTATTTATCGACCGCAAGGCATTAAAGGAGTACCGGAAGATATGGCGCAGAGTTTGAAATGGCAGGTAACAGGAAAACAGCTAAAAGTGATCAACTCTACGCCGTTTTATATGAATTTTCTGCAGGTAAAACTCGGCAATACTGAAGTGAATGATGCGACTTATGTCGCGCCAATGAGCAGTGCAAGCTTTGCACTTCCGGCAGGAGTATCAGGCAATAATGTTCAGTGGAAAATTATCAGTGATTATGGCGGCATCGGCCCTGAACATTCTGTTTCCCTATAAAAATTATAAACCCGCTTTGACATCAGGATGATTCCGCAGGTTTTCTATTTTAGATATTGGATCGAAAAATGAGTCTTCAAAATTATAAGGCAGTAAAAATAAATAGACTGGTTTTATTAATTTCTTTAGCTTTGGGAACGATATCGTTTAATACCTTTGCCGGGGACTATTTTAATCCTGAATTATTGCAAATAGATAATCCGCAACAAGGTGCGACGGATCTCTCTATATATGAAAGCCAAGGGGGACAGGCTCCGGGTACCTATCACGTTGATATTTTTATCAATAATGAACAGGCCGATACCCGTGATGTGGTCTTCAAACTTGTCGCCGGTGAAGATGGCAAAGAAACCTTACAGCCCTGTCTGAGTACGAAATCGCTGGCGGCGATGGGCGTCAAGACAGAACTGTTTCCTGACCTGGGGGACGGAGAATGTGTGTCGCTGAGCGCCATTCCTATGGCACATGCTGAATACCGTTTCGGTCAGCAGCAGCTGTTGTTAAGTATTCCCCAGGCAGCGGTGTCCCAGGCAGCGCGCGGATATGTTGCCCCGGAAATGTGGGACAACGGTATTACCGCCATGATGTTGAATTACAGCATCACGGGAGCGAATAATTATGCGCGCAACACTAATGCACAGGATAACGACAGTCAGTATGTGAACCTGCGCCCTGGTATCAACATAGGGCCATGGCGCTTGCGTAACTATTCGACTTACAGCCGCAGTTCCGACAGTCAGTCGCAGTGGGATACCGTCTATACCTACGCACAGCGCAGTATTATTTCTCTTAAAAGTCAGATGTTAATTGGGGATTCAAGTTCACCGGCAGACGTGTTTGACAGCGTACCTTTTCGTGGCGCGCAGTTAGCCTCTGATGATGACATGATCCCTGATAGTCAGAAAGGCTATGCCCCGGTGGTGCGTGGGATTGCAAGAAGCAATGCACAGGTCATTATCCGTCAGAACGGCTACGTGATTTATCAGAGTTTCGTTGCACCAGGGGCATTCGAAATTACCGATATGTATCCGACCGGCGGCAGCGGTGACTTATTTGTCACCATCAAAGAAGCAGACGGCAGTGAACAGACGATGGTGGTGCCCTTCGCTTCGTTACCCGTTCTGCAGCGTGAAGGCCGTTTAAAGTACTCGGTGACGGGCGGTAAGTACCGTTCCTATGACAGCAGCGTGGATAAGACCCCATTTATGCAGGGAACGGCGATTTACGGTCTGCCGCTCGGTTTTACGATGTACGGCGGCACCCAAGCTGCCAGTCATTACCAGTCAGCGGCGCTGGGCATGGGTAAAAACCTGGGTGACTATGGTGCTATCTCCGTTGATATCACTCAGGCCCTCTCAACCGTCAAGGATCAGGATAAACGCAGCGGTCAGTCTATGCGTGCGCGTTACAGCAAGGATATTTTGCAGACGGGCACCAACGTGACCATCGCCGGGTACCGTTACTCAACCTCGGGTTATTACAGCCTGCAGGATGTTATGGATTCTTATCGCAGCGGTCAGGATAACCCGCTGTTAGAGAGGCAGAAAAACCGAACTGAATTGTCAATGAACCAGAACCTGTGGGAAAACGCCGGTACGGTGTCTGTCAGCCTGATTAACGAAGATTACTGGAACAGCGGCCGTAACATGCGCTCTGTGACGTTGGGGTACAACAATTCCTGGCAGGGCATCAGCTATGGTCTGAACTACAGCTATAACGAAAATTCCACGGCGCAAAACGGCAACGATAACGCCAACAGTGGCGGGAGCAGTGGACGGATTTACGACCGTGACCAGGTGTTTGCCTTCAACATCAGTATTCCGCTGTCACGCTGGATGAGCAATACCTACAGCAGTTACAGCCTGAGCTCCAGCCAGAAGGGCAACACGACGCAAAACGTCGGCCTGAACGGTACTGCGCTTGAGGATAACAACCTGAGCTGGAGTGCGCAGGAAAGTTACGGCAGCAAAGGGACGGGCAACGGCGGCAACCTGAATGCGGATTATCGCGGTACCTATGGCGAAGTGAACGGCGGCTATTCCTATGATAAAGACAGCGAGCGTCTGAACTACGGTCTGCAAGGCGGCATCCTGGTTCATGAGAATGGTATGACGTTAGGCCAGCCACTGGGTGAAACCATCGCCCTGATTAAAGCGCCGGGAGCAGGCAATGTGGGCGTCAGTAACCAGACCGGCGTGAAAACCGACGGGCGGGGTTATGCCATCGTGCCTTATACCTCGCCTTACCGTAAAAACTCGGTACAGCTGAATACCGAAACGCTACCGGACGATGTCGATTTAACCTTAACGAGTCAGACGGTGATACCCACCCGTGGTGCGGTGGTTCGGGCAAACTTTAACGCCAGCGTGGGTCAGCGGGTGTTAATGACCTTAATCCGCCAGAACGGTACACCAGTGCCGTTTGGCTCAACCGTAGCTGAGCAGTCTCAAAAAGACGCTCAGGCTTTTATTGTGGGTGATGAAGGGCAGGTTTATCTCACAGGGCTGGAAAGCGAAGGAACACTGACGGCCAAATGGGGTAATGATTCAACGGAACAATGTCAGGTGAATTATAAGCTGACAAAAGAAGCCACTAAAGATGCCAGCATTATAATAATGAAGATGCAGTGTCAGTAATTACGCACTCACTGTACTACTGGCATTACCCTTTGAAATAGTTGTTATAAATAAATAGTCGGTGATTATTATGTGGAAAATATTACTTATTATAGTGTGCAGCATCTGGAGTCAGGTCTCTCTGGCGGCTCCAGCATGCGGCGGGCTGGCTGGAGGCGTAGTCACTTTCTCTCCTGGTACAATTTATGAGTCGCCAGATATGCCTGTAGGGAGCACGCTATACACGTCGGTTTCTCCAAGTGTAATGATACTTCAACGATGTACCGGGGACCCGAGCGCACAACCTCAAATGGTATATGCCACAGGAATAAAAAGTAGTTATGGTCAGAACGTTTATGAGACGGGCATTCAGGGGGTGGGAGTCCGAGTTAAAATATGGGGAAGATATGCTGTGAATCCACTGCCCTTACCGATTTGGACTCTTTATGAAAATGATAATGTAATGTCCGGGCCAATAACTCTGGAACTCATTAAAACAGGCCCGGTTTCCGGAGGGATAATGCCCAATGGAGTATTAATACGGGAAAATCTAGGGGCAGGCTATGGAAGCCCTTTAAGTCCTTCAATCACTAACACAATCGTTCAGTCAAGTACATGTAGTGTGAGCACTAAAAATATACAGGTCAAGTTGGATGATGTTATCGCAGCCGAAATGGAGAATGTGGGTAGCACGTATAATCCAAAGAATTTTACCGTTGGTCTCAATTGTGATTTAGGTGCACGCGTAAGCGCTACGCTCACTGGTACGAAAAATACGGACACCAACGCAGACGGCGTTTTGAAAATAAGCAATGCAGGAAGTAACGGCGTGGCGGATGGGGTCGGCATTCAAATCCTTTACAATAATGTACCGATGCCGCTGAATAAATTACTTTCACTTAAAACCTTTACCAATGAAATTGAAAACATACCTTTTACCGCACAGTATTACCAGACTAAAAGTACAGTAACTATGGGTTCAGTAAATGCCACTGCGACCCTGGACATAACTTATCAGTAATCAATCCATCTTATTAAAAATGGATGAGCACATTCTATTTGTAATCAACTCATAACGTACTACAGGAAATATCATGAATAAATTATGTAAAGCTTCAGCTATCACGCTGATCCTCGCCGCTGCGGGTATGTCTGCCGCTCATGCTGAGCCGGTTAATATCAACGTGACCGGTAATGTCGTGGCATCACCTTGTGTGGTCAACAACAGCAAAACCAGTTATGACGTCGACCTGGGGCAGACGATTCAGGCCGCCGACCTGGCTACCGCTGGGGCAGCAACCACTCCGGTTGCGTTTGACCTGACCATGGCTTCCTGCCCGACAGGCACCAAAAAGGTTATTGTGACCTTTACCGGTACCGCGGACACCGATCAGCCGACCATGTATAAAAACACCGGTACCGCGACCCCGCTGGCGGTGGAACTCTCCAGCGGCAGTACGGTTCTCAGCAACAACGGTACGCTGACCAAAGACGTCGCCGCAGACAAAACGGTGACCTACAACCTGAGCGCACGCGCGGTGACGGCGACCGGCAGCGTGATGCCAGGCACTATCGTGTCGGTCATTCAGGCAAACTTCACTTATAACTAAGACCGCAATGTGGGAGGCCTGAATGCATCAATGGATGAAACATACACTGTTAATCTTTATAGCCGGAATATGGAGCTTAGACGTTCAGGCCATGGATCTGAATATAGGCGGCACCGTGGTTGCCAGCGCCTGCCAGGTGGATAATACGTCGGTTAATCAGGTGGTCGATTTTGGGCAGCTGCGCAGTACGGATTTAAAAGAGCCTGGCTCGGCGTCCGAATGGGCTCCTTTTACCGTGAAACTGATTAATTGCCCGTCCACTACCCACAGTGCGAAGGTCACCTTAACGGGGACGCCTTTTACTGACGGTCCTGATCTGTACGGTAACAGCGAAACGGCCAAAAATATTGCCGCACAAATTGCGCTGGATAATGATAAAACGGTGGTAATAGCAAATGGCAGCAGCGTGACCGTGATGGTCGATGCGAAACATTCTGTCGTTTACAATTTTGTTGCCAGGCTATACAGCGTTAATGGTAATACTTCCAGCGGGACATTCAGCAGCATTGTGCAGATGGGTTTTACCTACAATTAATGTTTCACAATGGATGCTATAGAACGAAAAACTATAGCATCCCTTTTATCTGGTCAGCCTTATCCGCAAAGATATCAGAAGGGACTTTTAGCGAACACATCATGCTGGTGAGCTCAGTTCCTGATAAATTCAAAAGAGCTCACGTTAAAATTTTTCAGGGAGATGATTAATTTTTATCAGCAAACCTCTTTTTACAATAATGTAGCCACCTTTATTAAGCTGAGCTAACATTTTCATAATCACGCTTCTTGACAAATTCGTTCTCTCTTTAATATATCTTTCCGCGGTTGTAGCCGCGCGCACTTCAAAATCTTCCTCGATTAAACCACGGAGATAGTTACAAACAAGGGTATAAGTCGGCACGGACGTGTTTTGCTGCAAATATTGCTGATACCGCGTAGCCATATACATCAGAAAGCGTGTGGTACTTTCCCACAGATGATTTTCGCCCACCGTATGCAGCACAGCATCGACAGGTGCAAGAATGTACCTGATAGGGCCAATCGCACGCACTGTCAGTGAATTGTCATCATGCCAGAAATCGCTTAGCCCCATGATCCCCGGCGCATTAAAGTCAGTAAACGTCAGCTCATCACTCCCGCGGTTAAGGCCACACTGTCCTTCAGCAAGCAGAAAACACATTCTCTGACCGTTGAAATTGAGATTAAACCGGTCACCATTGCGTGCTTTAAGCAAAGGAAATGCGGGTTCAAGAGCATCTATAATTGCCTGAATGTGTTCAACAGGTTTTTCAGCATTTTTATGATTTTCCAAAGGAATTTCCTCATTTCTCTCAACGCAGATGATGAGTATAGTTTAATTCGCGTTGCCGAAGGTCATGGCAACATAATTATTGTTGTTTTCCAGATCCTTATCAGTGTTCACCGGTTCCTGAAGCACACATGTCACACAATGACAGTCTTCCGTCCATCATCAGGGATGACGCTATAAAAAGTGTATTCTGCACCTAAAATACAAATTTAATTTCAGGATCCAATTTTGGATGTAAGGTATATAACTGGCACGGGAATTTATTGAAGGAGGAAAGTCGTTAGAGCATAATGCCTGTGATTTAAACGGGGTTTGTTTATTTTTAAGAAAACATAAGATACTACTCTGTGATTGTTTATTTTAAATCCAATGATATCCCATAAGCCATGGGGGCCAGATATTTGTCATTTTTCTAAACGTGATACTTCTGATAAAGGCAGGCGATATATAAATGGGGTGTCTCATCATAACTCGGGGTAGAATATATGTATGATTATACTAAAACATTGTACCATAATTCACATCCTCAAGAAGTTGAAGATATTTTCAATTTCATCAAGGAGATTTGTCCCGTAAAAAAAGGGCGAGCGGGGCAACGTTTTACATTGCAGCAAAATAATATAAAAATGTGCCTGATATTATATCAGGGCACATGTATTATTCGCAGAATTAAAGATTCCCTGGTGTTATCGACGATCAAAGCACCGAACATGGTAGGGTTGTATGATTTGTATCATGAGAAATCTGAGATACAGGTTATTGCAAACAGTGATATTGAATTCAGGTTGGTAAGCATCGAAGAATTATTGAAATACACCGATCAACATCATCAGTGGAAGAACTTTTGTTATTTTTTATTGCTCTCCGCTACCCGGTTTTGTGATTATCAAAAAGAAAATGCCGGGATAAGCAACTATGAGTTGATTTGCAATATGCTTACTTCGCTGGAGAATGAAAGCTTTGAGATAAGGGCCACCACCACAGCATTAGAATATATTCAGGAGCGAAGCAAGCTTTCACGAAGCGGCATAATGAAAACCCTCTCCACGCTGAGGGAAGGAGGCTATATTACGATTAAAAATGGCCTGCTTATTAATATATTGTATTTGCCCAAGAAATTCTAGGTAAAGGAATAGTTATTTTAACTAAGGGACAGGATGAAATTATACATTTTGACACAAAATCAGTACATGTTTATGGGCTTAAAACACCTGCTCTGTTTTTACCTGGATAGAGAGTGCATACAGCTTGATCCTAAAGATGAAACGAATATCGATATTTACAGATCAAGTTCGGCATCTGATATTTTCTTTGTTATACCTGATGGTGAATATCTGGATCTATTATCTTTGATCCATCTGCATCATAGTCATTCACCTGTACTTATCGCAAATAACGATATTGCCTGGAAAGTGAGCGCGGTATTTGATTTTTCACCCTTACCGCAAAAATTTATGTTAGGTGACATACTCCATGGGCTCTGTTTTTTAAAGATAAAAAAGAAATTAATCCAATTTCCGCGCATGACAGAAAGAGAGAAAAAGGTGCTGTTATTAGTGAAAAAAGGGTATGCCATCCCGAGGATCAGCAGCTTAATGAACATAAAAAGAAAAACGGCCTTACATCACCAGCTGAATGCCTTGAAAAAAGTGGGTATAAAGAAAACACACCACATTTTTAAGCTCCCGAAGAACTATATCCGTTATCTTTGTGGCCCCGTAGATACTACCGCATAAGTCGGCAGTTTGAATGTTTCATGAAAATGGTCCGGTTTTACCCTCAGTAGCAACGGTGGACATGTCACGCAGACATTCATCACTTTCGCGCCAGTGCCGGGCCTTTTCATGCTTTCGATGGAAATGGGGGGGGCCGCTGGCTGCCAAACCGAGCAAAAGGGAGTGGAACGGGATTGAGTGCGCGACCTGATATTGCATTTAACATAATCATGATTATGCGCACCAAATCTGTAGAGGCTCAATGCTAATGTCTATTTGTGGCTCATTAGGAATGTCCAGGCTATAGTTTTCAAACCTGTATGTCTGGTCAACGACTCACTTTTCCTGATGAGGAGTTTTCTATGGCTATACATGACGCCGGGATGTTCACCGTGAAAGAAATCAACCGCCTCAAAATCCTTCAGGATGTCATTGAACGTAACCTGCGTCCTGGTCAGGCTGCGGAGATGCTCGGGATCACGCCGCGCCATTGCAGTCGCCTGCTGAAACGTTATCGCCAGTCCGGGCCGCTTGGTATGAACAACCAGAGTCGCGGTCGCACTGGCAACCGCCTGTTGCCCACATCACTGACTGACCAGGCTCTGAGTATCATACGAGAACGCTACCGTGATTTTGGCCCCACGCTAGCCAGGGAAAAACTGGAGGAAGTCCACGGTCTGGTCTTGGGTAAAGAAACTATCAGACGGCTCATGATAAAAGCCGGACTCTGGATCCCGCGCAAACAACGGCCGCCGAAAATTTATCAACCCCGTTACCGGCGGCCATGTACTGGCGAGCTGATACAAATTGACGGCTGTGACCATCACTGGTTTGAAAACCGGGGTCGGCCCTGTACGGCACTGGTCTATGTCGACGATGCCACCAGTCGTCTGATGCATTTGCTGTTTGTGAAATCTGAGTCCACCTTTACCTATTTTGAAGCGACGCGGGGCTATATCGAGAAATACGGTAAACCGATGATCCTCTACAGCGATAAAGCCAGCGTATTCCGGGTCAATAATAAGCACGCCACCACCGGCCCCGGAGAAACCCAGTTTGCCAGGGCCATGCGATGCCTCAATATCACCCCACTCTGCGCGGAAACCAGCCAGGCAAAGGGTCGCGTTGAACGTGCTCACCTGACACTTCAGGACCGGCTTGTTAAGGAGCTCAGACTTAAAGGGATCAGTACGATAGAAGCGGCTAATGCATTTGCGGAAGAATACATGGCGGATTATAACCGGCGCTTTGCCAAAGCCCCCTTGCATGATTTTAACGCGCACCGGTCGCTGACATTAGACGACGACCTGGATGCTGAATTTACCTGGCGAGAGCCACGGCGGGTGTCAAAAAACCTGACCGTACAGTATGACAAGATGCTTTATCTGATTGAGGACAGTGAATACAGTCGAAGGGCCATCGGCAAGTACATCGTTGTCTGGCATTATCCTGACGGGCATAAGGAACTGAGACTGAATGGAGTACTACTTCCCTACTCCACCTATGATCGATTGTCTGAAGTTGATCCCGTCGCGATTGTTGATAACAAAAGACTGGGCCATGTTCTGGACGTTGCCCGTCAGGTCCAGAGAAAACGGGACAATAATCGCTCACAATCGTTACCTTCCTCTGGTGATGAGCCTTCCCGCAGACGGCATGCTCCCAGTATTAACAAATCGCAGCGTTCTCTGAATGAGGATGACTTGCTCGAAGCAATGATAAAGCTTCAGGGCAGCTCTGAGGCTATTTTTGGTAAAAGATGATCCTTAGGCAACTTGACGGCCCTCAAGGGCTGCCATGAGCGAAGAGCGGAAGCGACATCGGTTACCGGCTACATATTGATAAAGTAGCCGGGAGACAGTTTTTAGCCTTACTTGTTCTGATAAAGATCCCAGCGGTTGCCGTAAAGGTCCTCAAATACGACAACTGTACCGTATACCTCATCACGAGGTTCCTCAGAAAACTCTACACCTTTTGATTTCATAGCGTTGTAGTCGCGCCAGAAATCATCTGTCTGGAGAAAAAGAAATACCCTACCGCCGCATTGGTTGCCGATGAATCCTTCCTGCCTCTCATTTGAAGCTCGTGCCAGAAGAAGATTGCAATCGCTTTCTGGGTTGGGGGAAACGACTACCCAGCGTTTTCCTGGCTGTGGAATATCCTCAACAAGGGTAAACCCCAGCTTTTCCGTGTAATACTCAATTGCCCGATCATAGTCATCAACCACGATGGCCACATATCCCATACATCGTTTCTGTGTTCTCATTTCTGCTCCGTCTGATTTCAGGCATAGCACCCCAGAAGCATCTTTTTAACACAAACGATCCTTACTTGCCGCATGGATTGGTCCTAAGTGCTGATGTCTGCTGTTGGCACACAGCAGACATTTCTTCGTTATGATGCCCTGGACATTTCTAACGAGCCACAGATTAGACAAATCTAGTGAGCTTTGACAAAAATCTGTAAGTCCCATTTTATCCAAAATCTCATCAAAATCTTTCGATCTCTTGCCCATTACGTACATGCCGGGCTTGAAAATCACATCATCTTTGATTATTTTGGCAGTGCCTTCTGAAGGTCGTAAGCGTTTACGTTAACCAACGCGCATCTCCCGCTTAACCGTGGGCAATCTGATGTGCAGGTAACGATAAATGTCTAAATTTTTTCTCCCGCTTTTTTCATTTCGACGTCCGCATGTTCTGGGATTCATCCTCTATTTTCTCGCTGGTTTTGCAGACGGCCTGATGGTGCCATTTTTTCCGCTTTGGGCGCAACACACGGCGGCAATTCCGGTCGGGCTGATCGGCTTACTGTTTGGCTGTTATGCGGGTGGCGAACTGATTGCCGCGCCGTTCATTGGCGGCATTGCTGACCGCGTTGGCCGCAGGCCGGTGCTTATACTCTCGGCTACCGGCGTTGGTCTGGGGTTTATTGCGCTCTATTTTACGCATGGCGTCATTGAAGCCGCATTAGTTCTGGTGGTCATCGGGATTTTTGAATCTGTCTTACACCCAACGATATACACACTGATCGCTGATGTAACACCGGCTGCTGAGCATCGTCACCAATTCAGTATCGCGCGTGTTTGCTCATATGCTGGGGGGATTTCGGGTCCGCTGCTGGGTGCTGTCATCGTGCAAAGCAGTCTGGGTGACGTGTTTATGGCCAGCGGAATTGCTCTGTTGTGTGGCGCCGTTCTGCTGATTCTTTGCCTGCCAGAAACCCGGAAACATGGCGATGAACCGGATGACGAGGAAGATGAAGGTTTTGCCGCTTTGTTGCCCGCTTTTCGCGACCGGCGGCTCGCCATTTTGTTGTTCTGGGCTCTGCTGCTGGGTGTTTCAGGCAGCTGGGTTGAAGCCATTTTACCGCTCTATGCCCATAATCAGCTGGGAATGAGTGACACGGATGTCGGCCTGTTGTTCACCTTTGGCGCGGTGCTCAATACTTTCGGGCAGATCACCCTGACTAAATTGTTTTCCCGACGCTCACCTCTGTTCATCGTACTCAGTGCGGGGCTGACGTTGATCCTGGCTTTCGGTGTACTTTTAACATCTCCGAATATTCTGGCTCTGGTTGTAGCCGTTTGTTTCTATTCTCTGTCACAGATGATGGTCGGCCCGCTGATGCCTGCCGCCGTCAGTCAGCTGGCACCGGTCAGATTGCGCGCGACGTATATGGCGGCGCTGTCGGTGGTCAGTGATTTACGTGATTCGGTGGGGCCAGCAACGGGAACTGCACTGTTCGCGGTAGCTTATTCCCTGCCGTGGATGCTAGGTATTCCGGTTGTGGTAGTGGCCGCGCTGGGATTAGGTATCTCATTGTCAAAACGAAGTAAATCTTCAGTTCAGAACTCTGAAAACGTGTAAACATCCTAAACTGAAGGTGACAGGAACGTCCTGTCACCTTCATTCAATTATCGCTTACGCCGACAGTTGTTTGATCAGCACTTCTGCCGTTTCCGTCGAGGACATCGGGTTTTGTCCGGTGATCAGCAGGCCGTCGCGGACGACATACGAACTCCAGTCAGCGCCTTTGGAATAGTTCCCGCCCTTCGCAATCAGCTCGTCTTCCACCAGGAAAGGCACCACGTCCGTCAGGCCGACCGCCTCTTCTTCCGTATTGGTAAAACCAGTGACTTTTTTGCCTTCCACCAGCGGTTTGCCGGCAGGTGTTTTTACATGACGCAATACGCCGGGAGCATGACAGACAAGCGCAACGTGTTTATCCGCCGACAGGAATGCTTCGATGAGTGCGATTGAGTTTTTATCTTCGGCAAGATCCCACAAAGGACCGTGGCCGCCCGGATAGAAAACGGCGTCGTAATCTGCCTGCGAAACGCTGTCGAGGCGAACCGTTGCAGCCAGTTGCGCCACGGCATCCGTATCGGCTTCGAAACGATGAGTCTGTTCGGTCTGGAAATCAGGCTCATTGCTTTTCGGATCTAACGGCGGATTCCCCCCCTTCGGCGAAGCCAGCGTGATTTCAGCGCCAGCATCCTTGAACGCATAGTATGGCGCTGCCAGCTCTTCGAGCCAGAAACCTGTTTTACGTCCGGTATCGCCCAGCTGGTCGTGTGAGGTTAAAACCATAAGAATCTTCATTGTAAATCTCCAGTGTAGTAGGTAAAAACGACCAAGTAGACCAGTCGTCTATTTATCGGGTAAATAAAAAACGGTGAACCTTTTGTGATACACCCCCGTCAGGGGGCGGTATGAATAATTTGCTGCGTCATGCTCATAGCCGAATCGAACGGGCCGGTATTGCGGACAATCTTAACCATAATGCTGGCACCGACCCAGAGCTGATAAAGGCTCTCTGCGACACGAGCGGGCTCATCATCAATGCTCAGGGAGCCTTCTGCGACGCCGGATTCTAACGCCAGCGTCAGGCGCGATATTATCCCTGATGTCCCTGCCTGTAAGGTTAAGCGCATACTGTCGGACAAATCCGCCACTTCTGCGCCAAGTTTCACGGCAAGGCATTTCCCCTGGCAGTCAAAAAATGACTGTGACTCCTGCCATTGCTGCCAGTAATTCATCAGGCGCTGCGACATCTTCAGGCCCGGCTGGCTCAGCGTGCTGTCAAGCTGCGCCAGATAATCGTCAAAATAGCGCTCAAGCATCGCCGCGCCAAAGGCCTCTTTCGAACCGAAATAATGGTAGAAAGACCCTTTAGGCACGCCCGCGTCCTTGAGGATTTCATTGAGCCCGACCGCCGAAAACCCCTTACCGGCCATAATTCGCTGGCCAGTCTCGAGAATGTGTTCGCGGACATCATTGTTATGGTGCTGAGTTGCTGTCGTCATGAGGCTAAACTATCAGCGATTAGACCAGTCGTCTACAAATAAATTAAATGAATTGTCTTTTGCCCAAAAAAAGAGGCCGATCGTCAGATCCGCCTCTTTCATTTTTACCCTGTTGTTCCGCTATTTAATGAGAATAGCGTTATGCCTTATCACGCATTGGTCGCGGGTTTCGTTTGTGAATTTTCCAGCATTTTGCGCACTGGAATGATCAGAACGAACAGCACTGCGGCACAGATCAGCAGCGAAATAGAACAACGCGCGAACAAGTCTGGCAGAACGTCCAGCTGATCGGCTTTTACGTGGCCGCCAATCAGCCCGGCCGCCAGATTACCCAGCGCACTGGCACAGAACCACAGCCCCATCATCTGGCCGCGCATTCTTTCCGGCGCCAGCAGCGTCATGGTCGCCAGCCCAATCGGGCTCAGGCAGAGTTCGCCCAGCGTCAGCATCAGAATACTGCCCACCAGCCACAGCGGGGATACCCCTGCTCCGCCGTTGCTCAGCACATTCTGCGCCGCCATCATCATGATCCCGAAGCCCGCCGCTGCGCACAAAATACCGATGATGAACTTAGTGATGCTGCTCGGACGCACATTATTCTGTGCCAGTTTCGGCCATGCCCAGCTAAACACCGGGGCCAGCAAAATGATGAACAGCGCATTGACGGACTGGAACCACACGGCAGGGATTTCAAAATCGCCGATCATGCGGTTGGTGTAGTCATTAGCAAACAGGTTGAACGAGGTCGGTTTCTGCTCAAACGCGGACCAGAAGAATGCCGCTGAAACCAGCAAAATGAAGCACACCAGGAGTCTGGCGCGTTCTTTGCGATTCAGACCGGCGAACACGAACAGATAGATGAAATAGAGTACGACCGAGGCCGCAATGACGTACACCAGCATACTGGCGAGTGCGACAGGATTAATGACGATAATGCCCTGTGCGATCAACGTAACGACAACCGCCACACCGGCCGCCAGCGCCAGCAACCAGGCGCCGACGCCTTTCTTCTTCGCGACCGGGCTGTTCCAGGTGGAATCCAGACCGACTTCGCTGTCATAGCGTTTCATCGCAGGAACGGCGTAAACACGGAAGATAATCAGTGCTACCAGCATCCCGATACCACCGATACCAAAGCCCCAGTGCCAGCCGTGGGTTTTGATCAGCCAGCCGGAAATCAGCGGTGCGATAAATGAACCCATGTTAATGCCCATATAAAACAGTGAGAAACCACCGTCGCGGCGCGCATCCCCTTTTTTATACAGCGTGCCCACCATGACGGAGATACACGTCTTAAACAGGCCGGAACCGAGGACGATAAACATCAGGCCGATAAAGAACAGGTTGTCGCCAAACCACGCAGACAACGCAATCGCCAGGTGGCCGAGCGCAATCAGAATTGAACCGTACCAGACCGCTTTTTGCTGCCCGAGCCAGTTATCCGCCAGCCAGCCGCCCGGTAATGCGGCGAGATACATACAACCCGCGAAAATACCGACGATTGCTGATGCATTTTCGCGCGCCAGCCCCATGCCGCCGTCGTAAACGGTCGCGGCCATGAACAGAATCAGTAAAGGGCGGATCCCGTAAAACGAAAACCGTTCCCACATTTCGGTAAAAAACAATGAACCCAGCGGATACGGATGGCCGAAGAACGTCCGGCTCTCGTTTTTGTTAACAGAGGAATGCATAAATTCTCCAGAGAAAGTCTTTAGTCGTGCTTGTGAATACCGAAATGTCCGGCGGCATCTGGACGGCCGCTCTACGACAATCAGCTATTATTATGAGTAGCAAAATACCAGTCAGGTCTGGCGCCAACCGTGGGACTTTAAGATGAAAAGTCGACAGTTGTCTACTTTTACAGATTTTAAATCGGCAAAAAGAGAGGGGTTATTGGCATGAATAGGGCGAGGGAATTTAACGCCTTGATAAAACAACCCTATGATTTATAGATAAATCTTATTGCACAAAATACCGGTGTTGTACTTTCAAAAAAGAACAGACGCCATGACCGCGCGTCTGTTCTGATCTGCCGGTTTCAGTGAAGTGAGCCGGAAATCTGCGTTGTCCGTTTCCCTTTACGAGAACGCCAGAGCGTAAAACTGCTCCAGATTTGCGCGATCCGGTAATGCCGTCATGGCCCCTCTGGCCGTCGTTGCCAGCGCCCCGCAAGCCAGCGCCTGACGGAGTGTCTGCTCCCAGTCGCTTTCTGAATTCAGCGGCCAGTGTTGCGCCAGTCCGGCCAGTAAACCGGCGACAAACGCATCGCCCGCACCGGTTGTATCCAGTGTTTTCACTTCAGGTGCCGGATATTGCATCAACGACGCATCTTTTTTGCGGTATACCGACACGCCATTTTTGCCCTGTGTGACCAGCAAAAGTTCAGGATTATGACGGTCGCACAAACGCAGAATTCCCTCGGAAAGTAGCGCTTCACCCGTCAGATATTCCAGTTCGTCTTCGGAAATCTTGATGATATCGGCCATCGACAGCGCCTGGTTCAGGCAATCGCGTAGCTGATTTTCATCCGGCCATAAGTCGTGGCGAATATTTGGATCAAAACAAACGACGCCGCCGGCGGCTTTCATCTGCGCCATCGCCAGCACGGCGGAAGAGCGGCTGGGTTCTGCGGATAAAGCAATGGAACACAGATGCAGAAACTGCCCGGCTTTGAAGGCCGGAATATCCGTCGGTTGAAGGAATAAGTCCGCACCCGGACGCACCATAAAGGTAAAAGACCGTTCTCCATCGGCATCGTTTTCAACCACCACGGTTGACGTGCGATGGCTGACGTCAGGCAGCATGTGCTCGGTGTTCACACCTTCAGCGCTCAGCGTTTTCTTCAGGAATTTCCCAAACGGGTCATCCCCTACCCGCCCGATAAATGCGCTTTCTCCGCCCAGACGACTGATCCCCACGGCGACGTTAGCGGGCGCGCCTCCCGGACATTTCAGTAAGCGGCCATCCTCTTCCGGAATTAAATCCACCACCGCATCGCCCAGTACCCAAATTCGATTTTTCATTTTCATTCCCTGTATTCAATCCCTGTCTGGCTACAGGGTTAGGTAAAATAGAAGAACCGGTTTAGCTAATCAAGTACAAATGAATTATCTGAGTTTAGTGATAATTTGCAAAGAGGATCACAAATACGGGAAATGACGGTAAAACATCATTGATTAAATCGGGTGCGGGTGATTATTGTGCACAGAAAAACCAGTTTAGCAATTTAGCAAAAATGGTTTTTCTCATAATAATTACACTTACCCTGAGGGATAAAAATGATGATGAAACCTCGCTATCTTGCTGTTGCTATTGGATTAATTCTTTCTGGAGCCGCGCAGGGAGCGGATACGTCGGTGAGTGCCATTGAGGCCCGCCTGAATGCTCTGGAGAAAAGACTGCAACTTGCCGAGAATCGCGCCGCCAAAGCAGAAGCCCGCGCCACTGAAGCAGAAAAACAGGTAAAAACGCTGGAAACACGCACCGCCAGCAATGAACAACAAACCCGTCAGGTGGCCAGGAATGCGGAAATAAATCAGCAAAAAACGGCTCAGGTGGCTGAACGTACAGAATCGTTAGCCAGCATTAACAACAAAACCAGCAGTGCGCCTGAAGGCTTCAAATTCTCAGGCTATGCCCGTTCCGGCGTGATCATGAATGATTCCGGCACATCAACCGAAAGTGGCCCGTACGTGACCCCGGCCGGGCAAACCGGCGGTGCGGTGGGTCGTCTGGGCAACGAAAACAACACCTACGTTGAATTAAATCTGGAACATAACCAGACCCTGGCCAGCGGCGCGACCTCCCGCTACAAAGTCATGCTGGCGGACGGCCAGCGCAGTTATAACGACTGGACCGGTGCAACCAGCGATCTGAACATCCGCCAGGCGTTTGTTGAATTAGGCTCTTTGCCGACGTTCAGTGGTCCGTGGAAAGATTCGACGCTGTGGGCAGGTAAACGATTTGACCGGGATAATTTCGACATTCACTTCCTCGATTCCGACATCATTTTCCTTGCCGGGACCGGTGGCGGTATCTATGACGTCAAATGGGGAGAAAACCTGAAAAGTAACTTCTCACTTTACGGACGTAACTTTGACGATCTCGAAAATAAGAATAAAGACGATACGCGGATTGAGAACTACATCGTCACGGCGAACAACTACGCCGGACCTTTCCAGTGGATGCTCAGCGGCCTGCGCGCCAAAAACAATCAGGATCGCGAAAATACCGGCACTCAGGGCATCACGAATGCCGCCGATACCGGCTTCCACACCCTGCTGGCGTACCACGGGGACAGCTTCTACGGGCTGCGCGACGGGACATCCACGACCGCACTGCTTTACGGTCATGGCCTGGGCGCAGAGGTTAAAGCGCTGGGTTCGGACGGTCATCTGACCGATAACGCGAATACGCTGCGTCTGGCAACTTACGGGATCACGCCGTTAAGCAAAAACTGGAGCATCGCCCCTGCCGTTCTGGCGCAGCAGAGTAAAGACCGCTATATCTCCGGCGATGATTACAAATGGGTGACGTTCAACACCCGCCTGATTCAACAGATCACCGAAAACTTTGAACTGGCGTATGAAGGCAGCTATCAGTACATGGATCTCGATCCGCAGGGTTACAACGATTACAACAAGGTGAAAGGCGGATTCTACAAACTGACCTTTGCGCCAACCTTCAAAGTGGGTGATATCAGCGACATGCTGAGCCGCCCGGAAATTCGCTTCTTCGCCAGCTATATGGACTGGAGCAAAGATCTCGACCGCTATTCTTCCGGCGATTCGTTCGGCACGGATGGTTTTACCGCAGGCGGACAGTGGAATTTTGGTATCCAGATGGAAACCTGGTTCTAAAAAACAGGGTGTGATTCACCAGGACGCGCCCGGTTAAACCGGGCGATGTCGATAATAAAAACGGTAAGGGACAAAATGAATATCAATGCAATTGCGACGCAGTTGCTGCCATTACTTGGCGGCAAAGACAATATCGCCAGCGCGGCGCACTGCGCGACACGCCTGCGTCTGGTGCTGGCCGATGACAGCCTGATCAATAAAGGTGGCATAGAAAAAGTTGAAGGCGTGAAAGGCTGTTTCAGCAATGCGGGCCAGATACAGATTATTTTTGGTACCGGTCTGGTGAATAAGGTTTACGCCGAGTTCATTAAAGTGGCGGGCATCAGCGAGTCCAGCAAGTCTGAAGCGGCGGATATTGCGGCGCAAAAACTGAATCCGTTCCAGCGTATTGCCCGTGTGTTATCCAACATTTTTGTGCCGATTATTCCGGCGATTGTGGCTTCCGGTCTCCTGATGGGCCTGCTCGGCATGGTGAAAACCTACGGCTGGGCCAATCCTGAGAGCGCGATTTTTATCATGCTCGACATGTTCAGCTCGGCGGCATTTATCATTCTGCCGATCCTGATTGGCTTTACGGCGGCGCGTGAATTTGGCGGTAATCCGTTCCTGGGGGCCACGCTGGGCGGAATTCTGACCCACCCTGCGCTGACCAATGCCTGGGGCGTTGCCAGCGGTTTCCACACCATGAATTTCTTTGGTATTGAAATTGCGATGATCGGCTATCAGGGCACGGTATTCCCGGTGTTGCTGGCGGTCTGGTTCATGAGTTTCATTGAAAAACGCCTGCGAAAAATCATCCCTGATGCTCTGGATTTAATCCTCACGCCGTTCCTGACGGTGATCATTTCGGGATTCATCGCGTTCCTGATTATCGGCCCCGCGGGTCGTGCGCTGGGTGACGGAATTTCGTTTGTGCTCAGCACGCTGATCGCGCATGCAGGCTGGTTCGCCGGGCTGGTATTTGGCGGATTATATTCCGTGATTGTGATCACCGGGATTCATCACAGCTTCCATGCGATTGAAGCCGGGCTGCTGGGGAATCCGAACATTGGCGTTAACTTCCTGCTGCCGATCTGGTCAATGGCGAACGTGGCGCAAGGCGGTGCCTGTCTGGCGGTGTATTTCAAAACGAAGGATGCCAAAATCAAAGCCATCGCCGTGCCTTCGGCCTTCTCGGCCATGCTGGGCATTACCGAAGCGGCAATTTTTGGTATTAACCTGCGATTCATGAAACCGTTCCTCGCCGCGCTGGCGGGGGGCGCGCTGGGCGGAGCCTGGGTGGTGGCGATGCACGTGAATATGACGGCCGTCGGCCTGACCGGTATTCCGGGGCTGGCGATCGTACAGGCCAGTTCGATCCTCAGCTATCTGATTGGCCTGGTAATTGCTTTTGGCAGCGCATTCCTGCTGTCATTGTTGCTGAAATACAAAACGGAGAGTGAATGATGACGGAAACGAGCTTGCTTAAACAAGCCCTGCGCAGCGTGGTTGCAGGGCAGGTCAAAGCAGCGTCGGACCCTTACCGGCCCGGCTGGCATCTTGCGCCACCGGTAGGATTACTCAACGACCCGAACGGATTTATTCAGCATAAAGGCCGTTATCATGTTTTCTATCAGTGGAATCCGCTGGCCTGTGCGCATGGCGCGAAATTCTGGGGGCACTGGAGTTCGGCGGATTTACTGAACTGGCGGCACGAACCGCTGGCGCTGGCACCGTCGGAAGCCTACGAAACCCACGGCTGTTATTCCGGTTCTGCGGTCAGCGATCACGGTCACCTGACGCTCATTTATACCGGCAACGTGAAATACCCTGATGGCAGCCGCACCGCGTTCCAGTGTCTGGCGCGTGAAAACGCAAAAGGTGAATTTGATAAAACCGGCCCGGTGCTGGATTTACCGGAAGGCTATACCGGTCATGTGCGTGACCCGAAAGTCTGGCGAAAAGGCGGCCACTGGTTCATGGTGCTGGGCGCGCAAGATCTCAGCCTTCAGGGCAAAGTCTTATTGCTCCGCTCTGACGACCTGCTCAGCTGGGAATTTCTGGGCGAAATTGCCGGATCGAATCTGAACGGATTAGGGGATTTCGGTTACATGTGGGAGTGCCCGGATTTATTCAGACTGGACGGTCAGGACGTGCTGATTTGCTGTCCGCAAGGTCTGCCTGCGCAAGCAGACCGTTATCTGAATACCTTCCAGTCGGGCTATTTTGTCGGGCATCTGGATACCGAAAAAGCGAAGTTTCCGCATGGCGAATTCACGGAGCTGGATCTGGGATTTGAGTTTTATGCGCCGCAAACGACGCAAACCGATGAGGGGCGCCGGTTGCTTATCGGCTGGATGGGTATCCCGGACGGCGATGAGTTTTATCAACCCACGGTGGAAAACGGCTGGCTGCATACCCTGACCTGCCCGCGCGAACTGACGCTTGTAGCCGGTAAAATTTTTCAGCGCCCTGCCCGTGAATTGCAGGCTCTTCGCGGCGACATGCAGCAGTGGCAAGGGCTGGCGGACGACGCACCGGTTTGGGATGTTACCCGTGCTGAAGTGGACATTGAAACCGTACAGGCTTTCAGCGCTGATTTTGGCGGAGACCTGCTGCTGAGATGGGACGGTGATTGTCTGCATCTGACGCGTAAAAACCGGCGCACCGGATTGCCGGAAGAACGTGTCTGGCACGGCTCATTACGCAAACTGACGGTAATGTGCGACAGCTCGGGCATCGAGATCTTCATCAACGACGGGGAAGCGGTGATGACCTCACGCTATTTCCCGGTATTACCGGCCAGATTAAACTTCAGCGGCCATTACCCGATTGCGCTGCGCCACTGGCTGTTAGCCGATTGCGTGTTAGAATAAAAACCTTTCCGGACAACAGAATATGGCGCAGTGAAAAAGACCAAACGCATCACTATCAGTGGCATAGCAGAGCTGGCTGGCGTATCGAAATCGACTGCCAGCCAGGTTCTTAACGGACACAGCAAGAAGTTTCGCATCTCCGATACGACGCGCGATCGCGTGCTTGCGGTGGCCGCCGAGCAGCATTATCAGCCCAGTATCCACGCCCGTTCACTTAACGTCACCCGCAGCTTCACGCTGGGTCTGGTTGTCCCGGAAATGACCAACTACGGTTTTGCGGCCTGTTCCAACGAGCTTGAAACGCTCTGCCGCGAGAACGGCATGCAACTGCTGATTGCCTGCACGGATGAGAACACCAGTCAGGAAACCATGGTGGTGAATAACCTTATCCAGCGTCAGGTAGACGGACTGATCGTGGCGTCCAGTATGCTCAGTGATGCGGAATACGTGAAAATCAGCCAGCAGTTACCGGTGGTTCTGTTTGACCGTCATTTGCAGGAAACGCAATTGCCGCTGGTCGTGTGCGAAGCCATCGAATCCTCGGCCGAACTGGTCGCGCGGGTGGCAAAAAAGCATCCGGATGAGTTTTATTTTCTCGGCGGCCAGCCACGCATCTCTCCAACGCGCGACCGTCTGGCCGGTTATCAGCTGGGGCTTGAGCGTGCGGGTGTTAGCCTGAATCCTGAATGGATAATGTACGGAAATTATCATCCCAGCTCAGGTTATGAAATGTTTGCCAATCTTTGTGCCCGGCTCGGGCGTCCGCCTAAAGCGCTGTATGTCGCGTCCTGCGGGCTGATGGAAGGAGTATTGCGTTATATGAGCCAGCACAAACTGCTCGGGAGCGATATTCATCTGTGCAGTTTTGACGATCACTATCTTTATGACTCACTCACGGTGAAAATTGATACCGTCGCGCAGGATTGCAAAGCGCTGGCAATTCATTGTTTTGACATGATTATCAGCCTGATCAATGAACAACCGACTGAGCAGATTCAAAGCTATTTAGCGCCAAAACTTCACTGGCGGCATCCAGATTCTGCGGAAACCACAAACTGAATATCATCCTGCGCGCATGAATCTGTTGACCCGAGGAATGCGCCTGAATCCATCACTTCACATCAATCTGGAAAATGCGTAAAAACGCCCTTTTCCCTTCTTCAGTAAACGTGACTTCGCGATAGCCCGGCGTTCTGTTCAGCCACCCTTTTCGCTCAAAAGCGGCCAGTAAAGCGGCGCCGGAATCGCCCCCGAGATGGAAACGTCGCTCGCTCCAGTCGAGACACGCGCAGCTGCTTTTGCGCCGGGTGTTCGGGTTCAGAATGGCGCCTAAATTTTCAATATGCTGCTTACCGGCGGGCGTCAGCGCATTACCGTCAGGTTCCAGCCAGCCTTCGTTACTCATGAATTCGTAAATCCCGACCGCGATTTTTCCTGCCAGATGGTCATAGCAGGTTCGCGCGACGCGCAAATGTACCGGCGTTTTGGGCTGCGGCGATTTCATGGATTTCATGGAAATCCCCATCAGGGTTTCCAGAAGATGGGCGACATCGCTGCCAGCCAGCCGGTAATAACGGTGTCTTCCCTGCGAAAGGCAGGTAATTAACTCGCTGTTGAGGAGTTTGGTCAGGTGCGCGCTGGCCGTGGACGCCGCAATATTGGCGACCGAACTCAGCTCTGTCGCGGTCCACGCGCGGCCATCCATCAGCGCGCAAAGCATGCTGACCCGCGAAGGGTCAGCAATGGCCGAAGCAACCGCGGATAACGACAGTTCAAGCTGCAATCCGTCATCATCCGTTTTACGAACGTTGGGTAAACTCATTCAGTCGGTACGTCCCATTCTGCTGTCACCTGTGTGGCCAGTGTATTGTTATCGGTAAGCAAAATCAGCCGGTTATCGTGATCGCTGTACTGCACCAATATGTTAATCCCGTTCTGCGCGATGACTGCGGCAATGGCACCCAGTTCTCCGGGGCGTTTCTGTTTCAGCTTTCTGATGACCGGCTTTGTGACCTGCCGGACGTCCAGCCCGGCGGCCGCCAGCACCGTGCGGGCCAACTCGCCCTCTTCAACCAGAAAATGCGCATGGCTTTCATCGCCTGCCGTAAACACACCGCCGCCTTCAAGCCCTACACCATTTTTGCCGAGGACAGAACCGAGGCGCGCCAGCTCACCGGGCGCATTGCGGAGAATAACGTGAATATCATACATGCGAATAACCTCCTTTTTCAGATGAATAGTCCCTGAGAACCTCAACAACGCGGATCCGGTAAAAAGAGAAAATAGTGTTCCGTCCCTCGGATTGTGCAGCCTGATGTTTCAGATTCTTTTTCCACGCCAGCACCGACGCTTCATTTTCCCACCATGACAGCGACAAAATTTTTCCCGGTGTACTCAGGCTCTGAAAACGTTCAATAGAAATAAAACCCGCAACGTCGTCCAGCAAAGGTTTTAGCTCTGCGGCCAGCTCAAAGTAGCGGTCCCGTTGTTCAGGAAAGGCGTCAGCCTCGAAAAGTACAGCGATCATAAAATGCTCCGGTATGAATGTCTTCGGAGCTCACTATAAGACGCAAAAATGGGTGACACTTCGGTGGCGGACGAAATGTTGATGTTCGTATCCCCCCCACTTTTCAGAATAAAAGCTGACGGGTAAAGTACATGCCCTGTTTGCCTCTGTGACGGAAAACGATCCGCTGTAATTTACCGCTACCTGAAACTCCACTGCACGCTGACCACAAACACGGAAGGAATGATGATCCCGGTTTCTACGCCGAAATAGCTGGTGAAGTTGTACTGGATGGCATGGTAGATGTACGGTGAAAATCCGATGCCGGTGACTTTTTTGAAATCCTCATAGGAACCGTCATCGCCGCAGTGTTTGAAAGCGTCGAAAAAGAACTCGCCGGTATAACCGTAGACGCCTTTAAATACCCAGTTGGAATCTCCCTGGATCCAGTCCCGGCGCAGCCCGAGCGCAATACAGCGGTCGCCGAAGCTGTTGTTCATGGTACCGACCAGTGCGCTGTATTTGGAGTCTTCAGAGAATTTACGTTCTACCGACATGAATTTATTATCGAAAAACTCGTTGTATTGCCCGTAGTTACCGGTCAGGTGGTAAACAAAAGAACCGGTATTGAAGGAATATAAATTAATTTCATCGGCATGAAGACCCACGGCGACAAGGAGTAAGAAGAAACACAGAACCCGGCTTGAATTTTTTATCATTTAGATAATCTCTTTGATTATAAAGACATAATTTTATCTAAAAAATTTAAATCATTGATATGAGCGTGATCAGGCCCGTAAAAATTATTCTAAGACAGGATTTGTGTTTGTACAAAAAAGCCCCGCTAAATCCGGCAACAAGGCGGTGCCTGTTGCCGGACATTTATTCAGACCGCAGATTTATTCGTTTTTAGCCCCCCTTCCCAGTTCAACGTCAACGTGATGATCCTGCCCGTCATCGGTGAGCGGGATCTCATCATTCGCCAGCAAGTTGCCGTCCAGCGTCACGCGATATTCTTCCGTACTTTTGCGCACGGTAATCAGATAACGGCTGCTGCCTTGCTGGTATGCGACGCTGATTTCCGGCCAGTTTTCCGGAAGCTGGCTGTGAATGGAAATGGTGTCGCCTTTGCGCGTGATCCCTAGCAATGATTCGGTGATCAGGCGGTACGTCCACCCGGCGGAACCGGTATACCAGCTCCAGCCACCGCGTCCGCTGTGCGGCGCGCCCGAATAGATATCAGCCGAAATCACGTAAGGCTCGGCTTTGTACCGGCCAACCGCCTCTGCGGTCAGGCTGTGATTGATCGGGTTGATCATCGCCATCAGTTCCCAGGCACGCTCAATATTGCCCTGTTTCGCAAAGGCCATGACTGCCCAGATAGCGCCGTGCGTGTACTGGCCTCCGTTCTCGCGGACACCCGGCAGATAGCCGCGAATATAACCGGGGTTCGGGCCGTTGCCGTCGAAAGGCGGCGTCAGCAGTTTGATTAAACCAGCGTCATTGTCGACCAGGTATTTATCTACTGACTGCATGGCGCTGGCGGTGCGGTCAGGTGTTCCCGCACCGGAAAGCACCGACCAGCTTTGGGCGATGGCGTCGATCTGACATTCGTTATTCAGATGCGAACCCAGCGTTTGTCCGTCGTCAAAATAGCCGCGCAAATACCAGTCGCCGTCCCAGGCGTGATCGTTGAGATTTTGTCTGAGCCGCGCAGAGTGTTCACGGCAAAGCGTGGCGACCTCTGCGTCCTGACGCTCTTCCGCCAGCGCGCCATAACGTTGCAGAACGTCATAGAGGAAGAAGCCCAGCCAGACACTTTCGCCGCGTCCACCCAGCCCGACCAGATTCATGCCGTCATTCCAGTCGCCCGCGCCCATCAGCGGCAGGCCGTGGTCGCCCAGCTTCAGCCCGTTTTTCAGCGCGCGGACGCCGTGCGCCCACAGGGTTTCCTGCGTGTTGCTGACCAAAGGTTGTTCATAGAAAGATTCCTCGCCGGGAGCCAGCAGACGCGATTCGAGGTATGGCACGATTTCTTTTGCCACCGCGCCATCACCGGTCACGGCAATATAATGACTGATTGCCAGCGGCAGCCACAGATAATCGTCCGAGCAGCGCGTGCGGACGCCATTGCCGGTCGGTGGATGCCACCAGTGCTGGACGTCGCCTTCAATAAACTGCCGCGAGGCGCACAGTAGGATCTGCTCGCGCATACGTTGTGGCGCGGCATGCGTCAGCGCCAGCGTATCCTGCAACTGATCGCGGAAACCAAACGCGCCGCCGGACTGATAATACCCGCTGCGCGCCAGTATACGGCTGGCGAGGGTCTGATAAATCAGCCAGCCGTTAGTCAGTAAATCGACGGATTTATCCGGCGTGGTGATCTGAATTTTATCCAGCACCTGATGCCAGTGATGATGAACGCGATCCAGCTCAGCCTGTGCTGCGCCTTCCTGGAAGAACTGATGGATCAGCGCTTCGGCGTCTCCGGCGTTTTGCCCCAGACCCAGCGCAAAAGTAAAGGTGCGCTGATCGCCGTCAATCAGCGTGGTCGCTGACTGTACCGCGCCGCAAGGATCAAGCATTGCGCCGGTTTTATCCGACAGGCGCTGCGTCTTCATTGCTGCGGGTGATGCGGCGGAACCTGTTCTTCCGAGGAAATCACGGCGGTCGCCGCTCACGGAACAATGTGCGCCGGTCACGGCAAAAAAGGCCGTGCGCGGTGAGCCGTTGCTGGTGTAATGATTGGTCGCCAGCACGCCGCAGCCCTGCACAACGTGTGCCGCCGAGGTGACAATATGCATGGCTGATTTCACCCGCAGATCGGCCATCACCCACTCGACGTAACCGGTCACCGAAAGCCTGCGCGGCCTGCCGGAAACGTTGGTCAGCGTCAGCATGATCAGTTTGACCGGTGCGTGCTCAGCGACCAGCACCGTCATTTCGCTGCTGATCCCCCGTTCGGTATGCTCGAAAACGCTGTAACCAAAACCGTGTCGCGTCACGTAGCCGCCGGGTCCTCGCACGGGCAATGGTGCCGGCGACCATACGCTGCCGGTCTCTTCATCGCGCAGATAAAACGCTTCGCCGGAACTGTCGCTGACCGGGTCGTTTTCCCACGGCGTCAGGCGGTATTCATGGGCATTTTCATACCAGGTATAAGCCTGACCACTTTCCGAAATCACCGAGCCAAATTCCGCATTCGCGAGCACGTTCGACCATGGCGCAGGGGTATTTGCTCCGTCGTTGAGGACTATCTGATACTCACGCCCGTCCGGCGAGAATCCGCCATGTCCGTTGAAATAACTGAGGTCACGTGGAGGAGCCGTGACCGGCTGATTGTCGTTTAGCGTGCGTACCGGCAGTAAAGCGGGCAGTGAAACATGCGGTGGCTGCATGCGCTGATTCAGCTGATCTGCCAGCGACCCGCGGCGGTCGTCGATCACCACGCGGGCGACGCTCATCAGCAGTGTGCGGTCGTCCTGCGTCATCTGTTCGCCATTACGGACAAAAATGCCGCCCGGAATATCGGTCTGGCTGGAACCCGCGCCGGACGCCACCAGGCTGAGGATCTGGTTTTGCAGCGCCTGCTGGTAGCCGCCGGAATCATTACACAGAATCACCAGATCGACTTTCAGCCCTTTCAACCGCCAGTAATGGTGCGCACGGATCAGCAACGTCACCAGCCCGATATTTTCATTGCTGGTCATTGTCAGCAGAACCACCGGCAAATCGCCGGAAAGCGATTGCCCCCACAGGCCGGATTGCCCGCGACGGTTAGCGCTGACCGCCTGCGCATCGCCGCGCATTTCCTGACTGGCGAACAGAATGGCACCGGCCAGCCGGTTAAACAGCCCCGCGTCTTCCTCGGTGGCATTCAGCTGACGCAGCACCACCTGACTGTGCGACCAGGTGATTTCAAATACCCGATCAGCAATATGGTGATCGCGGTATTTTTCCAGCAACGCCAGACTTTGCAGGCGGGTGTCGGCAATCCCGTAAACCATATCGATGATGACCGGTACACCGGGTTTCAGGCGGATGCGCTGACGGATTGCCATCACCGGATCCAGCACCGCACCGGCGCTGTTACTGAGTGCCCCGGCACGGCGCAATGCCTGCGGATTGGAGGCCGTATTGCCGCGCCCGATAAACTGCGCGCGGTCAGTTTCAAATGACGTTTCCCGCTCGACGGAACCGTGGATCGCCATCATGTGGAACATCCACGGGCACTGTTCTTCCGGCTCGCGCGGGCGGCGATGACACAGAATCCCTTCCTGCGCGGGCAACAGTTCAGTCTGCACAAACAGATTGCTGAATGCCGGATGCGCCGCGTCATTAGCCGCCGGTGCCAGTACGACTTCGGCATAAGTGGTAATTTCCAGCTCACGGGCATGGCGGCCATGATGCGTGACCGTCATCCGGCGGATTTCGACATCATCTTCCGGTGAAACCACGATATGCGTCTGCATCGTCAGCGAACCGTGCGTGCGGCGGAACTCGGCACCGGCATCGGTCAGTACGGCGTGATACGTGCCCTTTTGTTTGCCGAGCGGCTGCCACGTATTGCTGGTGACCGTGCCGGATTCCGGATCACTCAGATAACAGAATATCCCCCGGTCATCGCGCGTCGCATCTTCCCGCCAGCGTGTCAGCGTCAGGTCTTTCCAGCGGCTGACGCTGCCGCCCGCCTGCGTCACCATCAGATGATAATTCGTATTGGAAAGCAGCTGAACTTCCGGCGCCGGGCTGTCGGCGTTGCTGAATTCGCGCAGCTCGATATTCACTTTTTGCAGCGTGCTGTCGTGGGATTCGAAATGACGGCGCGGGCTGTAAAGCTCCACGGCGTCCGGTACGCGTTCCTGCAAAAGCAGGCGCGCAGACTGGAATGCCGCATTCGCCGCAAAGCGCGCGTTCATGGGCGCATCGAGCAGCACATTCGCCAGCGCCAGAAAACCCATGCCCTGATGGTGAGCCATGTACGAGCGCACCACGATGTAAATCTGCCCGCGGATCAGGCGAGACGGCGTGTAGTCGAGCGCGTCATAAAAACCGTATTCGCCGCGTGCGCCGCGATTTTCCAGCTCAGCCAGATTGAGGCAGGCTTCCTGTGGCCGGATCATCAGCGCCATCAGCGTGGCGTAAGGCGCGACGACCATGTCTTCGGCGAGCCCGCGTTTCAGCCCGAGGCCGGGCACGCCAAACGCGTGATACTGATAATTCTGGTTGAGATCAAACGCGGCATACGCGGACTCCGAAATCCCCCACGGAACCTTGTTCTCTCTGCCCCAGGCAATTTGCCGGTCAACCGCGGTCTGGCACATCTGCACCAGCAGCGTGTCCGGATACGCAGGCATGACCAGCTGCGGCATCAGGTATTCAAACATCGAGCCGCTCCACGACATCAGCGACGGTTGCTTGTCGATCACCGTGAACAACCGGCCCAGCGCGAACCAGCTTTTTTGCGGCAACTGATTGGTGGCAATGGTGACGTAATTGGTGAGGCGGATTTCCGACGGCAGCAGATCGTATTTCCCGCTGTCCATTTTATGCGCGTCGCAGTTATAGCCGACGGTCAGCAGATGAGTGTTTTTGTCGTAGAGGAACTGGAAATCCATGCGCGCATGGTCGTTCAGGCGTTTCTCCAGCTCACGGATGATGTCAAGCCGCTGACGCGCCAGCCCGATCGCGCGGGATAAATCCGGCTGCGTTCGTGCATCCTGTTGCGCCAGCCATTGCAATGAAGGCAGGACGCTGCTTTGCACTTCCGGCGGGAACACACCATAAAACTCAGTCCACTCTTCCAGACCGGCGTCAATTTGTGCGGCCAGACGTTGCAGCCAGACGCCATCTGCAGGCGTGATCAGCGCGCGCATTTCCCGCAAAGGATCCAGCGCCTGCACGTTTGCCGCAGTATGCGGCATCAGCTGGCGGAGTTTGTTCAGCACCGGCATTGGCGTCTGCTTTTCGGCCATTTGCAAGGTATCTTCCAGCCCGGTCAGCCACTGTCCGATATCCATCGCAGGCAGCGTGCGCCACAACCGTAAACCGGTGCTGAGCGTCAGTAAATGCCCGGCCAGATTGCCGCTGTCCACGCTCGAAATGTAGCGCGGATTCAGCGGTTCCAGCGTGCGCGTGTCGTACCAGTTATACAGATGACCGCGATAATGCTCGAGTTTGTCGAGCGTATCCAGCGTCAGGCTGGTGCGTTCCAGCACCTCTTTTTGCGTGAGGTAGCCGAAATCCCACGCGGTAATATTGGCCAGCAAAGAAAGGCCGATATTGGTGGGTGACGTGCGGTGTGCAATGGTGGGCTGCGGGATTTCCTGGAAGTTATCCGGCGGCAGCCAGTTTTCAGTTTCCGTGACGAAATCTTCGAAGAAAGCCCAGGTCTGGCGCGCAGTCTGGCGCAGGAAAGCGTGTTGCAGAACATTGAGATCCGGCATCTCACGTTTTGCTGGCTGACTGAGCCAGCACAGAATGCGCGGCGCCAGAAACCACAGAATGCCCAGCGGCAGTGCGAATGCCAGCAGCGGCAGATGGGAATACGCCGCCACTAAAATTACCGCCACACCGGCCAGCGGGTTGGCCCACATCCGGCGATAAAAATATTCCGGAGAATGCGCCCGGCTTTGGGCACCAATACTCACGCTTGCCCATTCGTGCAGTTTGCGATGGCTGACGTTCAGCCGCCACAGCGTCAGCAAAATTGCCTGTACGGAGTAAACCGCTTCATGCGGCAAAGTCATCAGGTGCAGAAAAATACGCGAGACCCGGCTGACGGTGGCAGAAAATACGCTTTTCAGATGCGGGATCAGCGCGCGTCGCGGGCCTTTATTGAACAAATCCAGCACCAGCGCAACCCCTGCAGGGAACAGCAACATAAAGCTGATAAAACCGAACCAGTAAAGCTTGTTGGGCACCAGAATCAGCGTGCTGAAAATGAGGATTAATAAGGCGGGCGCGACCAGACTGCGGCGCAGGTTATCAAACAGTTTCCAGCGCGAAAGCAGGGTCAGCGGATTGCGGGCGCGCTGGCCGTCTTCCTGGGTCACCCGTAAACCCAGCCAGTTCAGAAGCTGCCAGTCACCGCGGATCCAGCGGGTTTTGCGCGCCACATCCGCCAGATAATGGTCAGGATATTGCTCGTATAACACCACATCGCTGAGCATCCCTGAGCGGGCGTAACAGCCTTCCAGTAAATCATGGCTGAGCACCAGATTTTCCGGGCAGGTATTTTCCGTGGCCTGAATAAAGACATCCACGTCGTAAATGCCTTTCCCGACAAATGAGCCTTCGCCGAATAAATCCTGATAGATATCGGACGACATGGACGAGTACGGATCGTTTCCAGGCACGCTGCTGCATAACGCGGCGTAACGTCCCTGCCCGTTTTCCGGGATTTCTTCCGCCAGCCGTGGCTGGAGAATGGCGTAACCGGAAACCACCCGCTGAAGCTTTTCGTTGTACACCGGATGATTCAGCGGATGCGCCATCGCAGCCACCAGCTGATGCGCCGTCGCGCGCGGCAGAACCGTATCGCTGTCGAGCGTAATCACGTATTTCACCTGCCGCAAATGTTCCTGCGTGCTGCCTTCAATCAGCGAGAACGGCTGGCCCTCATCGCGCAGCCAGCGGTTCAGCGCGTTCAGTTTACCGCGCTTACGCTCATACCCCATCCACACGCCCTGCGCCGTATTCAGTTCACTGTCGCGATGCAACAGCGAAAACCGTGCGCCCTGCGTGGCGGGATAACGGCGGTTCAGGGACTGGATCTGGCGGGTGGCGTAAATCAGCAGCGCGTCATTTTCAGGATTATCGCGTTGAGTGCTGTCATGGAAATCACTCAGCAGCGCGAAATTCAGGTGCGCGAGCATGTTGCCGATGTAACACACCTCGAGGCTGTTAATCAGCGCATCAATATTTTTCTGGCTGCCCAGCAGACAGGGAATGACCACCAGCGTACTGGCGTTTTCAGGAATACCCCCGGCGAATTCCAGACGCGGCAACGGTTGCGGCGTGCGGCTACGGGTGGTGATTTCACTGAGAAGATTAAGCGCAAACTGGCTGGCGACCAGCACCACCGGGATCAGCAGCGCCCACCAAAGCCAGTGCAGCGCCGGATGTGCTGAGCGGTAAAGCGCATCGGCGGTAACGGCCGTGGTCAGCAGCAACAGACTGCCGAGCCACGAAAGCAGCGGCGTCTGGCTCAGTCTGGCGCGTATACGGGTGATCAGGGAAGAACGGGCGTTGAGATCTTTCTCTAACGTTTTTCTCCCGGCATCAATCAGATAGTAGCCGACGTGTTGTTGCTGATAAGAAACCGTTGCCTCGCGGGCCAGAGCTACGGCGCGGGCGGCGACAAAGGCTTCGTCATGACGGGAATTGCGTGAGAGACGTTCAATCTGATGGCGGTAATTATCGCGGGTATCAAAATGCATCAGCGGATAAATCCCGGCCGGGTCGCCGTGCAACGTCTGCTCCACCACGCTGAGATTTTCGGCAAAATCAGCCCAGTCCATTTCGGTCAGCTGGCGTAAACCCATAATGCTGTTGCTGACAGAAAGCTGATTAGCGGCCAGCTGCTGGTTAAATTTGTCGATCACTTCACGTTGCGTCAGCCCGACTTCGCTAAGGCGTTGTTCCACCCAGGTCAGCGGCAGCGCCAGCATCGAGCCATGCCCTTGTAAGCGACGCACCAGTTCGGCGACAAACGCGCTGGTGCGCGGCGGATTGGTGCGCGCCATATCGGCGATAATAATGATCTGACCGGACGGATCGTTTTCAGCGCTGTCTTGCAATTTATTGACCCAGTAATCGGCCAGATTGCGTTCCTGCTGGGCATTCGCCACTTCAATGCTGACGCGGCGCAGATTCTCAATCAGCGCCAGCCGCAGCATGCCGGGAAATGCCCACAGCTCGCCGAGCGTCAGCGGTTTGACGCTCTGATAGGTGGTAAAAAATCGGGTGAGCGTGGTGACATCCAGAAGCCCGTCACTGTGGCTGACGACTTCCGTGGCGATGTCATATATACGCGGGCAGAAATGCGGAGCGCCGAGCGACGGCAGGCCTTTGCCGAAGTTTTTCGGCAGCAACTGACGTACCAGGCGGATTTGTTCTTCAATCAGATAAAAGTTATCGAGCAGCCATTCACCGGCCGGCGTGATGCTCGCTTTCTCTCCGTTGCTTAAAATCAGACAACTTCGGGTCAGGACTTTTTCATTATCATCGAGGCGTTTAAGCAGGTAATACGGGAGTTTTTTACCGGAGAGCTTGTGCGAGAGCGCCAGTTTCCCGCCGTAGCGTTCCATCTGATCTGCCGAGAAAAGCTCCGTGCGGATCGGCACCGGTTGCTCCAGCGCGCTGGCCCGGTGACGCCGCGTGATTGAAATAACAGGCGGTGCGCGTTTGCTTTTGAACCAGTTAATGACAGTCTTTTTCACATCTTCATACCATACGCGGACCCGAGAAGGCAGTTGCCTGAGCTGCGATTAGAGTTCACATAAAAAGGAGAGAGGGTAAAGGTCAGGGAGGCAGAACGGGTTTATCACCCGCAGCGGGCAATACTTTTCATACTAGTCTTTTTAGTGGTAGTCAGTGGGTTTATTTTCCAGATCACAACATATTTACAGAGCGGACATCTCTGTGTAATATCGCCGCCAGACATCAGGGTGCCCGCCCTTTTGCGTAAGCGTTAACGTCAACCAACGCACTTTCTGCAGGATAATCCTGCTCATTGTGCGGTGTATTTATGACTCAGCCTCAGACGTCGTCGGCGCGTCCTTCGTCAATTGCCAATTCTGCTTTTTTCCTGTTTCTTATCCTGCTCACGGCAGCGAATTTACGTTCCCCGATCACCGCAACCGGTCCGGTTCTGGCAGATATTTGCGCGACGTTTGGACTGAGTGCTTCAGCCGCCGGGCTGCTCAATTTTATCCCTTTGATCCTGTTTGCGGCTATTGCGCCGCTGGCTTCCTGGTGCGGAAATAAAACCGGACTGGAGAAAAGTTTATGGGTCGCGGTTTGCCTCATCACGCTGGGCTCTGTAGTGCGCGTGATGCCGTATGCCAGCGGATTGTGGGCCGGCACCGTGATCCTCAGCACCGGGATTGCTGCGGCAAACGTGCTGCTTCCGCCGTTAATTAAGCGCGATTTTAAACTCCATACGACCAAATATATTGGCCTGTATGCCTCAACCATGGCGATTACTGCCAGTCTTGCCTCCGGCATCGCGGCTCCTTTGCAGCACACCAGTGGTTTTGGCTGGAGATTGTCGCTCGGCATCTGGATTGTTCCTGCCCTTATCGCCACCGTCGCCTGGCTGCCTCTGTTGAAAAATACGCAACCGCGTGAATTATCGCGTCAGCAGGCGGCGCCTGGCCGGTTGAAATCACCGTGGAAATCCATGCTGGGCTGGCAGGTTTCTTTGTTTATGGCGCTTCAGTCGATGGTTTTTTACACCCTGATAGACTGGTTCACGCCTTACGCCAGTTCACACGGCATCAGCCAGGAAAGCGCGGGCTGGATGTTATTTGTCTATCAGGCGGTGGCGATCGTGGCCAATCTGGTCTGCATGACGGCGCTGAAAAAATACCGGGATCAGCGCGGGATCAGTTTTATCGCCTCACTGGCCATTTTCACCGGATTAGCCGGGCTGCTGATCTTCCCTGCTTTGCCCTTGTTGTGGCTGGTTATTGCCGGTCTTGGCGCTGGCGCTTCCATGGTGATTTGCCTGTCGTTATTTAATCTGCGGGCGACCGACCACCGCCAGGCAGCGGCACTTTCCGGGATGGCGCAATGCGTGGGGTATGGCGTGGCGGCGCTGGGGCCGTTAGTTTTTGGCATGCTGCACGAAGTCAGCCACAGCTGGACGGTGCCTTTGATTGTGCTGACGGCAGTTAACGCGCTACAGCTGGTGATTGCCCCGCTTGCAGGTCGCGCCAAACATATCGGGTAAACGGACGTCACTTTTAAAATTTGTTGTTAAAAAATTCAGGCGGATTTCTCCGCCCGTTTTTTTCGTAATTTGTCACATCACCGTTTTAGCTGATATCTGCGCCGTTGGTGGCGATCACTTTCTGATACCAGTGGAAAGATTTCTTCTTGTAACGGTTGCCGGTGCCGGAGATTTTGTCATCGAGATCGACATAAATCAGGCCGTAGCGTTTGCTCATCTCGCCGGTGGACATACTCACCAGATCGATACAACCCCATGGCGTGTAACCCATCAGATCCACGCCGTCTTCAATGGCTTCTGCCATCGCAGCGATATGCTGGCGCAGGTAGTTGATACGGTAATCATCGGCGATAAAGTGGTTTTCATCCGGCTTATCGACGGCACCTAACCCATTCTCAACAATAAACAGCGGCTTTTCATAGCGGTCGTAAAGCTGGTTCAGCGCGATGCGCAGGCCCACCGGATCGATTTCCCAGCCCCAGTCGCTGGCTTCGAGGAACGGGTTACGCGCGCCACCGAGCAGGTTGCCTTGCGCGGACACCGCGTCGGGATTGGTTTTGTTGATGGTTGAAGACATGTAATAGCTAAAACCAATGTAATCCACCGTGTGCTGTTTAATCAGCGCCAGATCGTCCGGCTGAATGTCCAGCACGACGCCCTGCGATTCCCATAAACGTTTGGCGTAGTACGGATATTTACCGCCCGCCTGCACGTCCGCGCAGTAGAAGTTAAACGCCTGTGTCTCTTTCAGGGTTTCCAGCTGGTTCACCGGATTGCAGTCATAGGCGTAATGGGTGGCGAACAGGATCATGCAGCCGATCTGAATCTGAGCATTCGTTTCGCGGGCAATTTTGACCGCCAGGCTGCTGGCCACGAACTGGTTATGCCATGCCTGGAATTTGGCCTGAGCTTCCAGCGCGCCGGTTTTGACCGTCAGCCCCTGGCTCATGATCGGGAAATGCGCCGCACTGTTGATCTCGTTGAAGGTCATCCAGTATTTCACTTTATGACCAAATCGCGTCAGCACCGTGCGGGCAAAACGCTCGAAGTGGCCGATCAGTTCACGGTTTTTCCAGCCACCGAATTCGGTCGCCAGATGCAGCGGCATTTCGTAGTGGGAAAGGGTAATTACCGGCTCGATACCGTGCGTGATACAGGCGTCAATCACCTTGTCATAGTGCGCCAGACCGGCTTCGTTCGGCTGTTGTTCAATGCCATCTGGATAGATGCGTGTCCAGGCGATAGAGAAGCGGTAACATTTGAAACCCATTTCCGCAAACAGGGCAATATCTTCCTCAAAACGATGATAGTGATCGATGCCCTTGTGGTTCGGATAGGTGTATTTTTCGGTATCCAGCGTGAAATCAAATTCAGCTGAAGAAACAATGCTTAACCGGTCTTTACCGCCGGGAATGGCATCAACAATCGACAGCCCTTTGCCGTCCTGATCGTACGCCCCTTCAACCTGATTGGCCGCTGTCGCGCCGCCCCACATAAAGCCTTGCGGAAACTTCTCTTTCATAAAAAACTCCCTTGAACAGTCAAAATACCAATGCATGAATAGCGCTGCGAATGAGGATGCCGATGATCGCGCCCGGTAGCGCAAAGCGGAACAGCCGGACGAAGCGGCTGGCGATCCCCAGAAAAATACCGATACCGGGTAAATCGAGCGTCTGGATCATAAAACCACTGGAAGCATTGACCTGCTGCGGGGAAAAAAGCCCGCGATGAATCAGGTCAGACACCACGCCGTAATAGGCGGTGCCGCCCGCAAGCATTTTGGTCAGCGCGGGCAGAACGTACACGTCTGAAATACTGAAATATCCCAGCACTGGCCCGAGCAGACGGGTCAGAAACTCAATCGCCCCGGCTTCTTTTAAAATACCGACGACGGTCAGCGAGAGGATCAGCATCGGCACAGAACCCAGCGCCAGACGGATTGCATCCGAGCCCGCGCCGTTAATGATGGCGATCAGCCCTTTGCCGGCCTTGTCTTCCAGCGGATTACCTTCACGTTCCGGTGCGGTAGCCGAAAGGCGACGGCCAAACAGATAGTAGGTCGCACTGGCTGCGCCGAGTCCACCGACAATAGAAATGATAATCGCCGCGCCCCAGTGCAGGCCGTAAGGAATAAGCGGATAAAACACATTGCCCTGCCCCATGGCAAAAAGCATGGCCAGCGTGGCGGCGAGATGGCGGTCGGACGTCCCTCTCTTTTCCATCAGCGCCAGTGACGCCAGCGGTGCCGCGAAACTCACAAAATTCAGCTGGATCAGGGCAAATACTGCCATACCCGTGACGCCAAAAGGGCGTAAAACCGGCGTCACCAGCCGGACAATCCCGTCGAGAACGCCACGAACTTCCAGGTACTTCATGATGATCAGCATGACCACCATGATTGGGATCAGCGTGTAAAGCGCCACGTTAACTGAGGCTTTCCCCGCCGAGAGAATGATCCCGATAATGTCCATTACCCGCTCCGCAAAAATAAATTGCCAGTAACATAGCGCCAACCTGACGTGTTGTCATGCGGTTGAGCAATGATAAAAAAGCGGCTAACGTAACTGAATGCCTGTCAGCTTCTATGAAAACAGTCAACACGGTAAACCGGCTAACCCGCTCATTTGCCGGACGATCTCAGGAGATTTCCATGTCAGATAAAGTGTCCGCCCAATGTCATTGCGGTTCGGTTGTCTTCAGCGCCGTACTGACTGATGGCTATAACAACGTGCTCCGCTGCAATTGTTCGTTCTGCCGTATGCGCGGGGCGGTCGTCGTCCCGGCTCAGGAAGTGGATGTGATCAAGGGCAAGGACTTGCTTACCGAATACCGGTTCAACACCGGCGAAGCAGCCCATTTCTTCTGCTCAGTTTGCGGGATTTACACCTTCCACCAGCGCCGTTCCAATCCTGAATTCTATGGCGTTAATGTCGCCTGTATCGAAGGCGTATCGCCGTTTGATTTCCCGGTGGTCAGCGTCAGCGACGGCATTAATCATCCAAAAGACGGCGGTAAAGGCGGCGTGGCTGGATATATTCGTTACGAGCCGAAATAAATACGAGACGAAGTAATCTGGCTCTGAAAACTAACAAAAATGGCGTCCCGGTAACGCCATTTTTATTTTATCAAATAAAGTCGCGTCCCGTTTAAATGACAGCGGCCCGTTATCTTTACGGGTTTATCTTTTCTGAATTTACCCTGACATTGTTGTTTCTCTTTTTCTGTCCTAATGTTTTTCCCGAGAATAATTTCTCTCTATGGACAAATAAAATTGCAGCGTAGTTTTGCAAATTTATTCGCATTTCAATTTTGCGTGGAGAATTATTGTGACTAACACAACTGTTGCTATTTCAGAAAGTGATTCAGCGGCTTTGCATTTATTAGAGCAGGCAATGGGATATACCTTTCAGGCGTCACTGCGCGCCGTGGCGGAGTTATGCGTTGCTGATTGTCTGGTCAAAGGCCCTAAAACGCCCGATGTACTGGGCAAAGAACTGGGCGTCAACCCGCGGCAACTCTACCGTGTAATGCGGATGGTGGCGTCTAAGAATATCTTTAAGGAACATGAAAACGGTGAGTTTTCCCTGACGCCTTCCGCCGAATTCTTACGTTCAGACGTCCCCGGTTCCCTGCGTGCGGCAGTATTAATGCTGACGCATGAAACACTCTGGCTTCCGCTCGGAAATGTTATAGAAAATATTCGCGGCGAATCCGCCTTTAAAAATCGTTACGGTATGAATTTCTACGAGTATTGGGCTCAGGAAAGTGCGCATGACGGTATTAATGATTTTGACCGGGGAATGTCATCCATGTCTTCGATTGAAAATAACTTCATCGTTCGGAGTTATCATTTCCCTGATAAATCAACCGTCGTGGATATTGCCGGTGGCATGGGCGGATTATTATTAAAAGTGTTGCAACATAATCCGACGCTGCACGGTATTTTATTCGATCAGCCGCAGGTCTTGCCTAAAAACCGTCTCAGCGAGCTGGGCGATGATTCCCGCTGGGAATTGCATCCCGGCAGTTTCTTTGAATCCTGCCCGACGGCGGATTTTTATATGTTGAAATACATCACGATGGACTGGCCGGAAGAACAGGCGCGCCAAATACTACGCACCTGCCGCAATGCCATGCACGCCGGTTCGAAGCTGCTCATCATGGAACCGGTCATTCCGCGCGGAAACGCCTGGCACGGCGGCAAGGAAGTCGATCTGCTTTTGCTGGCAAGTTTTGATGGCGGGCAAACGCGTTCCGAAGATGAAATCAAAGCGTTGCTGGCGGATGCCGATCTCAAACTGAACCGCATTATTGATACAGGTTGCTACGTCTCGATTGTTGAAGCGGAAATTCGCTGATATCTGGCGGGAAAACGTTGCGCAGATGCAGTGATAAAGGGGCACGCGGGATATTGCCAGTGCGTGCCCCTTCTGTTTCCGTCGCTCTTTGGCAAAAAAGTCAGGCGGCTTTCACTGCGCGGGCTTTTTTCGGTGCAGGTGCTGCTTTTTCTTCCGTTTCTGCATCCGCTTCGACCTGTTCCACGGCTACAGGCTCTGCGGTTTCTTCAGTGGTCTCGTTCGCAACGACCGCTACGGTTTCCGGTAATTTACTGGTGCGCAGGATATGCTGAACGGCATCTTTTTGCTCGGCGAGGTGCAGCGCGATATTTTCCGCCAGCACTTCGTCAATCTCAAGCCCGCTCTGCGATAACCACTCGGTGAAGGTATCTGCCATATCGAGCATCTTGTCGTAAGCGTCTGCATCTTTTTTATTGGCAAATGTCATTTTCTCTTCACCTTTTCTGACGACAACAAATTTTGTTTCAACAGCCATGACTCGCTCCTTATACTGTAATTATATACAGCATATTAATGATGAGTGCAGGATACAACATTCAGCCAGCTTTTTACAGCCCGACTGTATGAAATCTCGACCGGCCTGCGCTACATTCGTACGGTGATCATTAAAACAACCGAAACTCGCGGAGAATACAGTGACAGCAACCGACGTATGCCAGTGGACAAAAGGCGCATTCCATATCACCACGGATAAAACCGCGCAGGATATTCCGGCGATCCATCGTTACCTGACCCGCTCAACGTGGGCTGCCGGAATTGACGAGCAAACCGTGCGCGATTCCGTTGAAAACAGTCTCAACTTTGGTCTGTTTGAAGGCGAAAAACAAATCGGTTTCGCCCGCTTTATCACTGATTACGCCACCTTTGCTTACCTGTGCGACGTCTATGTGCTGGAAGACTATCAGGGTAACAACCTCGGCGGCTGGCTGGTCGAATGCTGCCAGTCGCATCCGGTTTCCGCGCGCCTGCGCCGCATGGTGTTGTTCACCACCACCGCGCCCTGGTTGTATGAAAAATTCGGTTACGAACCGGTAAACAGGCCGGATTATGCGTGGGCGATAACCCGGCCTGATATTTATCGAAAGAAAAGTGACTTGAATGAGGAGGTGTAGCGTTTTGTTTACCGGCTGGCCAGCTGCGTTGTCAGGGTTTCAATCCGCTCGGCCAGCTCTTTGGTCAGCGAGGTCAACTGAATGTTCTGCTGGACTAAAACCAGTAACTGGGCGGAATTTTCTTCAGCCACAGTCTGACGTTTTGCCATCGCATCATCCAGATCTTCACGGTGCTGAGCATCCGTCAGCGCGTGTGCCTGGTCGCGTTCGGCCTGACGGGTCTGCGCCAGTAAAATCAGCGGTGCCGCGTAAGCTGCCTGCAAACTGAAGGCCAGATTCAGAAGAATAAACGGATAGGGGTCGAATTTGGACAGCCCGGAAATGTTCAGGTAGATCCAGACTGCCACAATCACTGTCTGCGCGATGAGGAACGTCGGTGTGCCAAAGAACCGGGCGAATGCTTCGGCTTTGAGGGCGAACCATTGTTCACCAAACGTGTGACTGTGGCCTTTCAGCGGGCGATAAAAACGGAATTTTTTGACGGGCTGCATCGTGTTGACTCTCATGTTTCGGTGAAAACGGCTTACGACGGGGCTTAACTCTATCGCTATTTTGCCGCTTCCCAAAGCAGTGAGAGTCCTGGCAGTATTAACATACCGTCAATGAAACGGTTGTTCCTGCACTGGCGCGTCACACCTTTACTCGTAATTCTCGCCATACAGCCCGATCAGGCGGCGGACAACGCCGTTGGTCCAGCCGAAACCGTCCTGAAGCGGATATTCGCCGCCGCCCCCTTCGCGCGCGGCGCTGCCGGAAATGTGGTATTTCTCAATCAGCTTGTGATGTTTCTGATAAAACTGATTCACCGTTCGCAGCCAGCTGCGGGCGATTTCGTCGCCCAGCGCGTCATTGCCGTACAGCTTGAAGCCCTGGATCGCCATCCATTGCAGCGGTGCCCAGCCGTTCGGTTTGTCCCATTGTTCGCCGGTTTCAAACTCCGTGGCCAGCAAACCGCCGGAAGTCAGCAGCCGTTCGCGCACCACGGCGGCGACCCTTTCGGCCTGTCCGTGCGTCGCGAGCCCGACAAACAGCGGCACCACGCTGGCGGCAGAAAACAGCGCCAGTTGCTGACGATGCCAGTCGTAATCGCGGAAGCATCCGTCTTCGTCATCCCACAGATAGCGGGTAATGGCGTCGCGGCGGATCTCCGCTTTCTGCCGGAACAGCGCCTGCGTCTCACGGTTTCCTTTCAGGCCGGAGATATTCGAAATTGCGTTTTCCAGTTTGTAGAGGAACGCGTTCAGGTCGACCGGAATGAATTGTGTGGTGCGGATACTCGCCAGTCTGTCCGGATCGCGCAGCCAGCGTGAGGAATAATCCCAGCCGGACGCCGCACCGGCGCGCAGATCACGGTAAACTTCATTAGCCGGGCGGCTGGAATGTTTCGCCGTCTCCACGTCTTCGCGCCACGATTCATCACGCGGCGTATCCCTGTCGTCCCAGTAGCGGTTCAGCAGCGTGCCGTCTGGCAGGCAAACCACGTGACGGTATGCCTGATTGGGCATCAGCGATTCCGCGCCGTCCATCCAGAATTCGTACTCTTTCAGCAGATGATCCAGATAACGCCGCGCACCGCGCACGCCGTCCTCCTCGAACAGTTCGACCATCAGGGCAAACACCGGCGGCTGTGAGCGGCTGAGATAATACGTCCTGTTGCCGTTGGGAATATGCCCGTACATCTCAATCATCCAGGCGAAGTTGTCTGCCATGGTGCGCAGCAAATCATTACGGCCGCTTTCTGCCAGCCCCAGCATGGTGAAGTAAGAATCCCAGTAATAGGTTTCGCTGAAACGCCCGCCCGGCACGATATACGCCTGCGGCAGCGGTAACAGCGATGACCACGGCACATGGTCTTCCGGCTGGCGCGTCAGCACCGGCCAGAGTTTATCGATGTGCTCTTTCAGGGAGTCGCCCGGATCGCTGACGTATTCATCGCCGTGATGTGCCGGTAGCGAAAAATGCGCATCAACAAAGCGTTGCAGATTAAAACCGGGATGATTTTTTATCCGGCGGTAGCGCAGCAGAATGTCCAGCGGATCCATTTTCGGCGGACAGTCCGGAAAGGTTTTGCTGTCTTCAAACAGGTGCGAAGACTGCACGGCGGTAAACAGTTCCATGTAGCGATCCGCCGGAGTCAAAGCATCAGATGGCGGCAGGCCTTCGATCATTTCCGGTTCCGGTTCGGCGTCCATCATCCGGTCCAGGATCAGCTCAATCGGTTCCAGGTCAGGGAATTCGTTGGTCTGTAATTTAGCGTTTTGCATATGCGACAAGCCTCTGCATTGCGTTAAAAATGACACAGCCCTTATTCAGGGCTGTGTTTAGAGAAGTTTTTCTCAGGCGACGGCGTTGTGCGCAACGTCATGGGGGGAAATGGCCAGCAAATCCTGCAAATAGCTTTCACCCCAGTGCGTAATATCGTTTTTACGCAGTACTTCCATCATGTCGTTGTAGCGTTCACGGCGCTCTTCCAGCGGCATTGTCAGTGCCTTATCGAGCGCGGCGGCCACGTCATCACGGTCATACGGGTTGACAATCAGTGCCGCCGTCAGTTCATTCGCCGCACCGGCAAACTGCGACAACACCAGCACGCCGGGGTCTTGCGGATCCTGCGCCGCGACATACTCTTTCGCCACCAGATTCATGCCGTCGCGCAATGGTGTGACCAGCCCGACGTCGGTCAGGCGGAACAGTTTCATCAGCAAACTGCGCTGGAAATGCTGATTGAGATAGAACAGCGGCGTCTGGTTCAGGCTGCCGTATTTCCCGTTGATGCGTCCGACTTCGGTTTCAAGCTGATGACGCAAGTCCTGATACGCCTGCACATCGCCGCGCGACGTCGGTGCTATTTGGGAATACCGCACTTTGCCGCGATGCTGAGGGAATTTCTCCAGCAGTGCCTCGAACGCCAGAAAACGCTCCGGCAGCCCCTTGGTGTAATCCAGACGTTCGCAGGAAATAATGTTTTTCGCCTCGCGCAGCTCGCGTTCCATGGCGGCCATTTTCGGCGGCAGCGGCCCTTCCGCCATTTTGCGGATGCTGTCCGGCGCAATGCTGATCGGATAAACCCCGGTCTGGAAGGTGTTGCCGAACGCCTGATGCAGACAGGTATCGGACGGCTGCAAAGTCGTCAGTTCGCCGAGATTATCCAGAAACGCCTGGCGGTCGCCTTCGGTCTGGAAGCCCAGCAAATCGAAATGCGACATCATCTCCAGCAGTTCGTTATGCGTCGGCACGGCATTAAAAATTTCGGGTGTAGGGAACGGAATATGCAGGAAAAAGCCGATGCGGTTTTTTACGCCAAGTTTGCGCAGCGCGGCGGCAAAAGGAAGCAAATGGTAGTCATGGATCCACAGAATATCGTCGGGTTTTATCAGTGGCTGCAATCTTCTCGCCAGCAGATCATTGACGCGGCAGTAGCCTTCCCAGGCTTCACGCTGGAAATCCACCAGGTCGATGCGGTAATGAAGCGCTGGCCAGAGTACGGCATTCGAAAACTGGCAGTAATACAGATCATAATCGTTTTGATTGAGCGGAACCGAGGCGTAAGTGATGCCATCCTCTTCCACCAGACTGAGATCATCTTCCTCTTCGCCGGAGATTTCACTGATTTCTCCGTTCCAGCCAAACCACAGCCCGGACGTGTTTTTCAGCGCATCCATAATACCGACGGCAAGCCCACCCGCGGATTTCGACCCGTCAGGAATAGCAATACGGTTAGATACGACAACCAGGCGGCTCATAATGTTGTCTCCTTATTATTAGTGATGGTTAAGTGACGTTGTAACGCTTCCAGCCACTGATACACATCGCTGACGCGTCCCAGACGGTAGCGTGCATGGCTGGAACCCTCTCCGACTTTCACGGAAATACCCTTCATGGCATTGACGACCTGGAAGCCCTTTTCATCGGTCAGGTCATCGCCAACAAACACCGGAATACGCCCGGCGAACGGCGCCTGCTGCATAAACGTCGTGATTGCGGAGCCTTTATCGTTGCCGCGCGGCTTAATTTCCGCCACGCATTTTCCGCGCTGAAGCATCAGGTCGGGATACGCGGCGACTGCCGATTCGGCCAGTTGCAGAACCTGCTGCTGAAAAGCCGGTGCCTGACGATAGTGCAGGGCAAACGCCATGCCTTTGGCTTCAAGCAGCGTTCCCGGCATTTCGGCCATTCCCTTTTCAAGCTGCTTTTGCAAGGCATGCGCCACATCTTCAGGCAACGTCACGCGGTGGAGATTCCCTGCGGCGTCGCGCAGTTCGGCGCCATGCACGCCCGCAGCCGGTAACCGGAGCGGCGCGGAAAGCTGGTCAAGCTGTTCAACCGGACGCCCGGAGATCAGCGCCAGTGCGCCTGAAGTGGCCGCAGCCAGCGTTTTCAGGTTATCGCGAACGGAAGCGGGAATGGAGACGTCGTCCGGCTCGGCGCAGATTTCGGCGAGCGTGCCGTCAACATCAAAAAAGAAAGCATATTTCCCGCCACTGAGGGCGGGGATCGGGGGCGTCTCTGTGGTGGTATCCTTCAGTTCTGTGGTCAATTTTATTCTCCTGTATACGTAGCCGGTTGCGCTGAATCGTTGTCACTGTTAACAGAAACAGCGCGGCGCAACCTCTCTACAATTGAATAAATATAACCTCTTATAAAGCATTTGCCGGGACTATCAGAATAATCCAGAAACCGGTTTCCCGAACATTGGGAAAAAATTGCGCTCCTGCTCCGGTGTTTTTATCGTTACAGATACTGTTCAATTTCAATCACTTTAATTCCTTTGCTTTTCGCCAGCCCGATGCAATCGGCGGTATCCTCTCCGCCAGAAAATGCCAGCATAATATCCGGGCGGCTGTCTTCTAACATGAAAATATTCCGGCGGATTTCTGCATATTTACCGTGCGCCGCCCAGTTGGCGGGATAGCGCACGATATGAACGCCCGCATCCCGCGCCCAGCGCTCGATTGCGCCGCCGGAGGACTGATGCCCGCCGTGGATCAGTACATGGATATTTTGCGATTGCGAATATAAATCCAGCACCCGCGTTAGTGTACTGATACCCGCATAAAAACGGCCTGAACAAATAAGCACTCTCATAAAACTTTCCTGTTGTTTTTATTATGGGATTTACACGTCTGCGTTATTTTCAACCCTGGCCCGTAATTCATCTCCGCGCCGGTCAATAACCGGATAAGCCACGGCGGCAATATGATGATGTACGCGCCGGTAATCGCGTAACACACGCTGGAAAATATCGCCGGATTCCGCCCACGCATTTTTATCATCGCGCAGCTTTTTAAAATGCTCACGGCTGGCGGTGGCTTCAATCTGGCGAATCACCTCTTTTCGCGCCACCAGCTGATGCGCGGCGCCGTGGTCTTCGCCCAGAAATGCGGTCACGGCCAGACGCTGGCTGGTGAGGATTTCCGTATGCAGCAGCGCAATATTGTTGCGCTCAAACTCACTGAACGTCTCGCCGCGCCGCGTCCTGCGGGCAGCCAGTTCCGCCAGGCTGCTGGAGAGAATGTCACCCGCATGTTCGACGTTAATCACAAACATCAAAATTTCCTGAGCACGGTCGGCATCGGCGTCGCTCAGCCCGTCGTGCGCCAGATCGGCCAGATACGCCCGGATCGCCGCACTCAGCATATCCAGAGAGTGATCCAGCTGACGTATTTCCGTGCGGCTGCCCTTCTCCGGGGTCTGAAACAGCACCTGCAACCGGTCGAGCATTATGTTGAGCATGTCGGCTGCGCGCAGGGATTCACGCACGGAATTGGATAAACCGATGTACGCGATATCCAGCCCGGTTTCGTCGAGGTACACGGGCATACCCGGATCACCGGCACGCGCCTCTTCCGGGAAAAGCCGCTCAAGCAGGCGGGCGACCGGCGCGGTCAGGCCGATAAATACCAGCGCCAGCACGGCGCTGAACGCGGTATGAAACCACACCACCAGCTGCGGCAGGGTCAGCGCTAAGTGGTCTGCAAGGCGCGCCAGCAGAGGCATTAGGGCCAGTGCTGCCACGCAACCGGCGCAGCGGATCAGCAGATTGCCCACGGGCAGACGGCGGGCGACGGCTTTGCCGGCATTCAGCACCGGCGGCAGCGCACCACCGATGTTCGCGCCGAGCACCAACACCATGGCGGTTACCGGCGTCATGACGCCCGTCGCTGCCAGAGAGGCGATCAGCAAAATCACCGCCACGCTTGAATGGCAAACCAGCGTGAGGATCACCGCCACGGACAGCGCGATCAGCGTATCGCCCTGTAGCCCGGACATCACGGCGCGGAATACCGGCGTGGATTCGATGTGTCCGAGCGTTGCGCCCAGCAGGCTCAGCGCCAGCAGCATCAGCCCGAGGCCAATCATCGCGCAACCGGCGCTTTCAAAGCCGGTATGGTCGCGCATTTTAAAGACGATAAATCCGCTCAGCATCAGTAACGGCACCGCGATCGCGGTGTTGAAACTCATCAGCTGAACCACCAGCGTCGAACCGACGTTGGCACCGAGCATCACGGCCAGTGCAGGCGCGAGGCTCAGCGTTCCGGCGGCGGTAAACGAGGTGGCCATCAGGCTGACCGCGGTGCTGCTTTGCAACAGGCAGGTAATGCCCGCGCCGGACAGCAACGCCATCCCGCGATGTTTAAGATGACGCCCCATCCAGTGGCGTAACGGTGTCCCGAATCCGCGTTGCAGCGCGGAGGAAATCATGTGGGAACCCCACAGCAGCAGGGCAATAGCGCCTGCCAGGTTGATCAGTAAGGTGGTGCCAGATTGGGTTGTTGCAAACATAATCGCTCCCCTTTTTCAGGGTTGTCATTGTGAAGCGTGGTGCTATTTTCAGTCTTAAAACGGTGCCGCAAAACGCTGCGGCACCGGTCAGGTTTTAATGAAAAATCAGGACATCAGAACCACTGTTTAAAACGACGGATGTAGAACGTTTTCATGCCCTGTGCGACGCAGCAGTACGCCAGCAGCGTACCGGCCAGCCACGGGAAGTATTGCCACGGCAGCGCCTGTAACCCGACGATCGGCCCCAGCGGAGAGAACGGCACATAGATACCCACGGCCATCACCAGCCCGGTCATCAGCATCACCGGCCACGCCGCCGTGCTCTGGATGAACGGGATTTTCTGGGTACGCAGCATATGCACCACCAGCGTCTGGGACAGCAGCCCTTCCACAAACCAGCCGGACTGGAACAGCGTCTGCATATGTTCACTGTTGGCGCTGAACACGTACCACATCAGGGCAAACGTCGTCATGTCGAAAATGGACGATGTCGGGCCAATCCACACCATGAAACGGCCAATGTTTTTGGCATCCCATTTACGCGGTTTTTTCAGGAACTCCTTGTCAATTTTGTCCCACGGCAGCGCCAGCTGGGAGATGTCGTACATCAGGTTTTGCAGCAACAGCTGAATCGCCAGCATCGGCAGGAACGGGATAAACGCACTGGCAACCAGGACGGAAAACACGTTGCCGAAGTTGGAACTGGCGGTCATGTTCAGGTATTTCATGATATTCCCGAACGTCTCGCGCCCTTTCAGCACGCCCTCTTCCAGCACCATCAGGCTTTTTTCCAGCAGGATAATATCGGCAGATTCTTTGGCAATATCCGTACCGCTGTCGACGGAAATCCCGACGTCCGCATCACGCAATGCCGGTGCATCGTTGATACCGTCACCGAGGAATCCGACCGTGTGGCCGTTGGCCTGCAACGCTTTCAGCACCCGCGATTTTTGCAGCGGCGTCAGTTTTGCAAACACCGTGCGCTCTTCCACCAGCTCACGCAGCGTGGCGTCATCGAGGCGTTCAATCTGCGGCCCGAGCAGCGGTTCACCCGGTTCTAATCCCACCTGATGACAGATGCGGCTGGTCACGACGGCGTTATCACCGGTCAGCACTTTTACGCCCACGCCGATATCACGCAGCGCCGCAATGGCCGGGCCGGCAGATTCTTTCGGCGGATCAAGGAAGGTCAGGAACCCCTGCAGGATCAGGTCGTGCTCATCGGTTGTGCCGTACTGTCTTTTCGCCTCACTTTTGCGGATGTCGCGGGTCGCTACCACCAGCACGCGGAACCCTTCCTGGTTGTAGTCATTCGCCAGCGCCAGCAGTGCCTCACGGCGTGCCGGAGTCAGTTCCACCATCGCGCCGTTTTCCTGCATGTGGGTGGAAATACTCAGCATCTCTTCTACCGCACCTTTACAGATCAGCAGATGATTTTCCTTCGCATCCTTCACCACAATCGACAGACGGCGGCGGACGAAATCGAACGGCATTTCATCCACTTTGCTGTAACCCTGAGGCCTCGTGAATGGTGAAACACCATTCTCGGAGAAGTGCAGAACCGCCTGGTCCATCAGGTTTTTGATGCCGCTCTGGTGATAACTGTTCAGCCACGCCAGCGCCAGCACGGATTCGTCTTTTGCTCCTTTTGTGTCGATGTGGTGCTCAAGAATGATTTTGTCCTGCGTCAGCGTGCCGGTTTTATCGGTACACAGAATGTCCATCGCGCCGAGGTTCTGAATGGCGTTCAGACGTTTGACGACCACTTTGCGTTTTGCCATCGCCATCGCGCCCTTCGCCAGATTGGCGCTGACGATCATTGGCAGCATTTCCGGCGTCAGCCCGACGGCGACCGCGACGGCAAACAGCAGCGCGTCCCACCATTCGCCTTTCATGATACCGTTGATCAGGAAGACCACCGGTACCATCACCAGCATGAAGCGGATCAGTAGCCCGCTGACGCTGTTCACGCCGCGATCAAACGCCGTCTGCACGCGGGTGCCGACAATGGCTTTCGCCAGCGAGCCAAAATACGTTCTTGCCCCGGTCGCCACGACAACGGCCTGCGCCGTGCCGCTGACTACGTTGGTGCCCATGAAACAAATGTTGGGAATATCCAGCAGGTTTTCATTTTCCGCACTCACGTCGCTGGCCGATTTTTGCGCCACGTCGCCCAGCGTGTCGTACTTTTCAACCGGCAACGCTTCACCGGTCAGCACGGCCTGGCTGATGAACAGATCCCGCGATTCAATCAGACGGACATCCGCCGGGATCATATCGCCCGCATAAAGCTGCACGATGTCGCCGACGACCAGTTCGCGCATCGGGATTTCACGCAGCGAACCGGCTTTTCCCATGCGGTCACGGCGCAGCACCGTGGCCGTGGTTCTGACCATGGCTTTCAGCGCTTCAGCCGATTTCGCCGAGCGATATTCCTGCCAGAAACGGACAAGCCCGCTCAGCACCACCATCGTGCCGATGATGTAAACCCCGGTAAGATCGGTTTCTTCTCCGGCGCGCAGCGGGAACCAGAAATCGGTGAAGAAGCTGATGACGGCCAGCACAGCTAACACATAGATGAACGGGTTGTTAAAGGCTTTCACCATCTGAATCAGCGCGTGAGGCGGCTTGTCGTGGGCGACTTCGTTGTAACCTTCTTTCTCCAGACGTGTGGCGGCACTGGCTTCCGTCAGGCCGTCGCGTGTGGCGTTAACATTAATCAGCGTAACCGCGACGCCGTTTTTCGCTTCCTGCGCGGCACGCATGGAGAGCGTCTGTTGTTTCTTTTTTTCTTGTGTGGTGTTGTTTTGTACAGTCATGGTGGTGCTCCTGTCGCGCAACAATAGGGGCGTAATATCTGTAAGCCTTATTTCAGGCCGCAGAATATTGCCCGTATCGTCGAAACGATCGGTATTTTCATTTATTTTATGCAGGGCTGTTCGCTGTTTATTTTAAGATAAACAGAACAAGCCTTATTGTGTGTCTATTATTTCTGCTTCAGGTTTCGCCGGGCGGAATTATTCTCTGAAATAACTTAGTCGAACCCGTTCAACGGAATTAAATCAGCGATATTCCTGCCGGAAAACGATCAGGCAGTAATAAGGACGAGATCCAGCGCGGGATAAACCACGGGCTAAATCAGGCGGGGGAAAACCGACTTTGAGGTTCTTCGCTGTCAGCCATGATGCAACGCTGTTCGAGCTGGCCGGTCACAGGACTGACGCGCCAGGTGGTCACGCGAAGATTCATGTTACTGATTTTAGAAGAAAAAATGGAATGCGAGTCTTTGCCGCGCGCAGACAGAACCCTGTCTCGGGACGGACGGACACGCAGAAGTGATGTCAGGGTTTTGACATCGGGATAAAGGATTGATTTGAAGTTCATAACACACCCCGGGACCGTAAACACTCAGGTTGAGGTGAGGTAACACAAGAGCATCAGGCTCTGGCGAGGCGCACCCAAACGATGAAATGATCACAGTCGATTTCATGTTTAATATTCCGAAGCGCCGGTTCAGCGTCATTCGGGAAGCTACTAGATACAGTGTCCATTAGTCTCTTATGTTAAGTGAGGAAAGGCCGCAACTTCCGGCAGGTGCAATTTACGCATGCTGTATATTATTGTCAACCCGTAAACCGCTATTAAAAGTTTTCGTTTATATTTGGGCGAGGTTACGGCGAAATATAAACGAACATCAACAACCTTATTATTTCGTCGATGGCAGACTTTCTGCCAGCCTGCGGCTGATCGGTTCGAACTCCGGCGTTGCGCGGCGTTTCAGATTGTCTGGTTTATTTTGTTCAATCGCCTGCCAGTATGACCACGGGACTTTGCCTTTACCCAGTTCGTAATCCATCGCGTCCCAGCTGTCTTCGCGAAAACTGTAAAACGCCCAGTGCGCCTGATTTTTATCGAGCACGGAAAGAACGTCATTCAGATACTGGCGGCAATCGTTCAGCATCCTCACGCAACCAAACTCACCGGCGACCATGCGGCTGGCAGAAATGCCCCGCTGTTTAGCCCAGTCGAAAGGTTGCTGAAGATAATCCGCCACGCGTTTTGCATCCCATCTTTCAGGCTTCCCGCTGAAAGGAACGTCGCCCGGATACGTAAAAGGCCGGTCGCGTTTGTGATTGGGTCCGCTGGTGGCTTCATACGGTTCATACATGTGGAAACTGTACAGCACGCGCGCATCTTTGAGCGGCTCCGGCCAGTAACCGAAACTGTCAGCGGCAGCGTACCAGCCGCTGTCCACCATCACCGGTGTGACCGGATCCACCTCGCGAATGGCCTGAATCAGCAGGGTATAAAACGCCGGTAAATCACGCGCGGTACCCTGATGCTGCTGATACCAGCGCTGCATATCGGCCTGTGACGCATGTTCCTTCACCCCGCCATTTTTCTCCGGGGCAGGTTCGTTGATGAGATTATAGGCCGCTACGCCGGGCGTATCTTTCAGCGCCCTGGCAAGGTCACGCCAGAAATCCGCGCTCTGCTGCCAGTATTTTTTATCCTGCCAAAGCCGCCCGTCAAATTTGTTGCCGTTGTTCTGCGACCAGCGCATCCCCGGCAGCGACAGCGGCGTGATCACCACTTTCAGCCCGGCGGCGTGTGCACGTTTGAGCGCAGCTTTCAACGTGTCCAGATCTTCCGGCACCAGCCCCTGATAATGGTCGGCGTCTCCCAGCAGGAAATCACGCTGTGCGGGTTTCCATTTGTCGTAAGACAGGCGCACCCAGCTTGCGCCATAGCCCCGCAACGCCGAAAAATACGCGTCGTCCGGCGGCAGGCGGTTGAAACTGTTGCCGCCATATTCAGGCGTATTCCAGAAAGCGATTTCATCGGCGGCGCGGGCTGGGGTTGAAACCAGGATGCTGAGTAACAAGGCAGCTAAGGACAGTTTTGCAGGTTTAATTTTCAGGGTCATAAATTCCGTTTCATCAGTCAGTTTTTTGATCCGTAGTGACGTCATCATCTACGTGAATGCGACACACTAGCGAAATCATGGCAAAACCGCATGCTCCCTAACCGGAAATTTGAACGGGCGCACGGAGTGAAACGAAAAATGCCGGTCAGCGCAAACTGACCGGCGGCATATTCAGGCATTAATTCGGGTATTTATCAGAATGAATATTGAATCCCTAAACGGAAACGCGTCTGACGTTCATCGGTGGTTTTTCTGACAGAAACATCACCGACCTGAACATACGGTGTCCAGTTTTTATTGATATTGTAAGCGACCTTCAGATCCTGCTCATAATCCCATTTATCATTGTCATATAAAATCTGGTCGCTGTGCTTATAAATATAGTTATATTCAAATCGCCAGTCGGCAAGACGATATCCCAGCCAGATTTCACCGCGGTTGGTTTTACGGTCTTCGGTATTTTCTTTGGTATAACGGGTATATTCGTAACGATAGCGCGCATTAAAGTAAATGCCGCTGTCGAAGGTATATCCGGCAGTTAGAAACGGTTTGTAGATGCTGCTGTCAGAACTGGATTCGAGCGTAAATCCCGGTTGCAGGAAGAATGCTGGCGTCACTTTATACTGATAGCTGATGGTGCTTTCAGTGCCGTTATCCACCAGATTATTAAAGGGTTTGTTCGGATTGTCACCGCCGGATTTCCACTTGGCTTCCAGTGAGAAACCGAAGCCATTGGCGAACCGGTGTGAGACTAACGCCCTGTCTTTATGTTGTTTACTGTCATCGAGCCATTCATGGCGAAGGTCGATCGTCACGGCCTGGCTGCTGGCGCTGGCCAGCAGCAGACCGCAGATCAGCAGTCTGTTATTTTTCATTTTTAAAGTCCCAGAGATATTGAGTTTTTTATTTTATAAGTAATGCTTGTTATTCATTACGCCGCTTTATTTTTGTTTCAAAAAGTCAGCGTAATTAAATCCGCCGTCAGAAAAACGGGTAACCGGATCCGGCAGCCTGAGAGAAATAAACTCTCCCGGCGTAATTTCTTTACTCAGCGTATTCACGCTTTTGTTATTCAGATAAAAATAATTACTCTCATCGATATTACCGCTGACAGAATCGTCATATTTGCCCGGCGTGGTGCGCACCGATATGTTGTCTTTGAATACGCCCTGCTTATCCGCGGTGGTGTACGGCGACGGACGGAACAGGAAATTGAAGCGTTTGTTGTCCACTGCGCGGTTGCCTTCCACGTAAAGCGCGCCGGGGTTGAAGTTGTCGGTGAAGCCGTCCATTCCGTTTTCCACCGCCACGCTGTTCAGCACGCGGTGCGCCACCGGCAGGCCTTCTCCGCCGAGCTTAAATCCGTTACTGCCGTTGTGAACCGACAAGCTGTTTTCGATCGTGACGCTGCCGTTCGGGCCGTCCTCGATTTTATTGAACAGGTCGAATCCGTCATCCACGTTGTCATGTGAATAGCAGTTCACCAGCCGGTTGCCCTCGCCCACGCGCATTTTCACTGCAAAACCGTCGGCATTTTTACGCCCCGGATCCTGATTTCCCCAGGATTCAGAATTGCTGATGAGGTTATGGCTGGCCCACAACGCCCGACCAATGCCGTCCGGCGAAGCCACCCAGATGCCGGTATCGTCGGCATGATGGGCTTTAACGCGGTCAATATGATTATGACTTCCGGCAATATGAAAACTTTTCTGCGTGACGGTAATGCCCTGCACGTTCCAGAAACTGGCCTCGAGTTTTAATCCGTTAAACACCGCATTTTCGCCCAGCGGACGCAGCGTTTTCTGTTTTGCCAGAGTGCCGCTGGCGGTGGCCGGGATCACACTGGCCGGATAGTCACCGTCCGCCAGCCACAGGGTTCCGCCTGGCGCTAACAGATTCACCGCGCTGGCGAAATCCAGCGGATGCGCCTGCGAACCGTCGTTTTCAGCCGTTCCCTGCGGCGAGACATAAAGTGCATCAGGATTGCTGACCAGCGCCATACGAACCGCAAATTCCTGCGTCAGCGGTTTTCCGTTTTCCGGCGTAAACGTCACTTTGAGTGTGGTGGAAGGCTGCCCTGCGTGGAACGGCACGACAACCACTTTGCCGCCCTGAACGGTTTTCTGCCGTAACAGCGGTTTATTCGCTTCATCTATCTGCAATAGTCCGTCGCCGTTGGTGCGCAGCTGAAATACGCTGTCGCGGCGCGCGACGACCGGCGAGGACATGAATTCAATGCGCGGTTTCAGTGACGGTGTCACGTAAGCCGCCGAAGGCAAGGAATGCGCTTCGCTGAGTGTCAGCTTAGCGTGACTGACCGTGATCCTGGCATTGCGAGAAGCGAAGAAACCGACGTAATACCCGGTTTTATCGAGCTGTGTGACCCGATCTGCGCCTTCAACGGATTTTACCGTCCACTGGTCGCTGCCCTGTGGCGCATAGGCGACATCAAAACCGCTGTCCGTTCGCGTCAGCCGCAGTGAGAAATGTGCGGGCGTGGTCAGCGGATGGTATTCCTCGCGCACAATGCCGATCCCGGTATTTCCCCACGGCTGTTTGACGCCCTGCCGTGCAATCAGTACCACGACCGGCGGTTTATCGCCCACTGCCATCACGCTGTTCATCACCATATTTGAGGCTGCCGGTAACTCCTCAATGCCCGGTTTGGTGACGGGCTCGCGCGGTGCGCCGAGAATGTCGCGCACCAGTAATCCCGCACCTTCCTGACCCGCCGGTTTTGCACCGTTTTCCGGGCCAAACTGATCGAGCGTGATATCGGCTTCCAGCTGGAAATTCGACCCGGCGGGCAGACGCGTATAAAAATAGGTCAGGCCGTCGTGGCTGTTCCCCACTTTTCCGCCGCGACTTTCCAGCGTGAACGGTGTGGTCAGCGGAACACCCGTTTCGGGAACGGGCTTGTTATCCGCCAGACGCACTTCGTTCATGCCGATTTTTTCCGGCAATACGTTGGTGGCGAAATTGACGTCTGTGGACTGACCAAAAGTGATGCTGTGCCAGCGCAGATTTCCCGGTTCAGGCAATGCGGCGGCTACGCTGTGTGCGCTGATCCCGAAGGAGAGCGCGACCACAGCCAGTTTGTATTCCCACATAGATTTTCTCATCCTTAAAAAATACGGGGTTGCTGGCCGGTTATCCCGGCCAGCCGGTGAGTTCAAAATACAGGGTGACGCTGAGATTACGGCTGTTGCGTGGTGCCGGTCAGCGGTTTAGGCACGTCCACACTGACGGCGGGCGTGTTGAAGATTTTGCGGCACACAGCGCTGTTGCCCCAGCATTCCTCATACGGATGGCCGATCAGATCTTCCATGACCGCACGTGCGTCTGGCTTGATATGGCCGATGGCGCCACCCGCTTTGATACGCGCCACTTCGCCGAGCACCACCAGATGCGTTTTACGGTTCAGTTTCATTTGTTTACTGAACACCATTGCCATCAGTGCAAGGCCAATTACGCCAATGCAGAACACCAGCGCAATCGCCATCACCGCACTTTCGGGCTGGGTATGTGATTTGGACTGGAAGCCGTAGAAGCTCAGGATGGCGCCCATCACAAACACAATCACCGAGCGCATCAGCTTGCCGGAGAAGGTCATCGCACCCGCGTAGATCCCTTCGCGACGACGGCCGGTAAAGGCTTCATCCACATCGGCCAGGAAGGTGTATACCGTCCACGGAATGTAGTAAACGCCGCCGGTGCCGATACCGAAAATCACGGTAATGGTCAGCATCGCCACGGTCGCGTACTGCTGCGGCAGGTGCAGGAAATGCAGCAGGCTGTAGCAAAGGACGGAGAACACCACAATTCCCAGCGCCAGAATATAAGGCTTGCTGAAACCGTGTTTCACACAGATACCGATGAAAATCGCGGTAGAGAACAGTTGCAGTATAGAGTTCAGGCTGCTCAGCCCGGCGACCATGGACGGGTCATATTGCAGCACGAAAATGATGAAGTAGGTAAAGACCGACGCGAACAGCCATTCCGCACCAAATCCGCACAGATACATGCCCAGATGTTTACGGAATACGCGCAGGTGGAACGTCGATTTCATATCACGCACCAGCGTCAGCATGGTTTTGCCGAGGCTCATTTTGGTGTCGTCAACCGGCGTAGTCTCTTCCACCGGGCGTTCCCAGGAAGACAAATACAGCAGGCCGATGGCAACGAACAGGATCACCCCATACGTCAGCGCCGTGAAGAAGAATGGCTGCGCGGAGTCTTTGCCGTAAATCAGGATGAACTGGCCGGGAATGAAAGCCGCAAGGAAGTTTGCCACTTTACCGAAAATCGCCTTGTAGCCGGTCAGTTTCGAACGGGCTGAAAAGTCGGTGGTCATTTCAGTGGCGAGCGTTTCATACGGCACCATGACCGAGGTATAAATCAGCTCGAACAGCACGTACGTAGACAGGTAATACCAGAATCCGAAGCCTTCGACCCACAGGAGCGGATAGAACATCATCAGCGGTACGCCGAGCAAAATGAAGAAACGGCGGCGGCCAAAGCGTTTGCCGAGGCGCGTTTTACCAAAGTTATCCGAGAGGTAACCCATCAGCGGGTTACTGATGGCGTCAATAATGCTGGCAACCGAGAAGATGGCTGAAGCCTGAAGCAGCGTCAGGCCGCAAAACGTGGTGTAGAAATAAAGCAGCCAGATCCCGGCAATCGCCAGTGCCCCGCTGCCCAGCAGATTTCCACCGCCATACGCCAGCTGATGTTTAAATAAAATGGGTTTTTCTGTGTTCATGTGTCGTTCCGCCAGAGAGTTTATAAATATGAACCGCTGTTTCGTTTTTATAGAGATAGCGTTTTATATAGGCGGAATGAATGAATTGATGTGAATCAGTTCACATTTGAAAGCGCGGCGGGTGATTTGTCAGGCAATTTTGCGATACGTGTAACATTCCCGTCCATCAAAAAATCACAATTCACGAGAACATTCATTTTGCATTAGTTTGGAGTGGAATGGTTTGCTGACTATTATTAATTAAAATCAGGATGTTAACTGGTGAAAAATCTGAGGATTTCTTTTCACCTTAAAGTGAAAGGTCATGCATGAAAGGAATAAAACAGGCCAGTCCCTGGCCATATTGCCTGCTACAGCGGGTTATTCTGATTCATAAATCGCCCGGAAAATCAGGCTTTCAGCAGTGACGCTGTGCTTTCACCGAGTTCATCCAGCAAGGTATAGCGTTTACGGTATTCGGAACGTTTTTTGCTCGGGAGTTCTTCCATGGTTTTGCGGGGCAGTTCGAGCGGAACGTCATATAACGCGGATGAATACACCGTCGCGCTGACGGAATCCCAGAATTCGTTATAGCTGGCGACAAACACATTTTTCTTCCGGTGACGATAACGCAGGCTGCGGAAAACATGTCCGGTATCGCTGACGGCAAGAATGCGTTTCACACCGGTAATTTCTGCAATGCGTTGCAGGCTTTCGAGTAACAGACGTTTTGGAAACAGTCCGTAGCAGGATTTGGTCGCCTGTTTAATCACTTCATGCGGCGTTGAACGGTGCGCGCCCTGGAAACCGCCTACCACGATCGTCGGCCCTTCCGGGCTTTGCACCACACTGAACGTCAGTGCCGCAAGGCGGGTTTCATTCATGTACAGGAACATGTTGGCTTCACCTTCACGTTCTGATTTGCCGATGGAACCCAGCACAACACGGAAACTTTCGCCGTCTTTGCCTGTAAATTGCGTGACGGTGTAACCGCCAACGCTCAGCAAAGCATTTTTTAGCGTCGTATTGCTGAGGCTTTTAACAAATTCGTAGTGATCGACCAGCGCATCCGCACGCCCGGCGGACGGCAAACCGAGATACAGATAGGGCTTGTGAATTTTGTTGGGCAATTTTGTCTGTACGCTCAGCGCTTCCTGCCAGACCGGCTCTGCGGCCATCTTGTCGAGCACCTTCAATGTATCCAGCGGGTGCAACAAGGTTCGTACGGCGTATTTCACGCGAAACATGCGGTTTTTCCACAACGCATCCGGGGTACGCGCGCCACTCAGCAGATCCATAAACAGACTGAATCCACTGGTTTTTTTAATGTTTTTTCCAGCGGAGTAACTTCCACTGAGGGATTCTGTTTCGTTAAGGGGTGAGTGTTCCATGATTGATTTCCGGTGCCTGAAATAATCACGGTATCACCTGATTTTTAAACAATTTTACAACGTGGATTTAAAGAAGACCGGGGGTTTGGGAATATGTGCTGACCGTTTAGCTGCGGTTTACTTTACGTTTTCTTTACACAGAAACCCGCTTTTTCTGCACATTCATCGGTTACGAAACATGACGCGATTAATCCGTCAGTTCAGCCGGTCAGTGCTGTGGACGTTTCCCCACTCGCACATCATGTCTAAAACCGGGATCAGCGACTGGCCTCTTTCAGAAAGGCTGTATTCCACTTTGGGCGGAATTTGTGGATATTCCTTTCTGATGATCAAACCGTCGCTCTCCAGCTCTTTCAGTGTGAGGCTGAGCGTTCTGAATGAGATTCTGCCCAGACGGCGTTTTAGCTCATTGAAACGCACCACAGGCGTAGCCCCGGTCAGCGAGTAAAGGATGATCATTTTATATTTCCCGCTGACCAGCGAAAGCGTGTAAGCGAACCCGGTTTCTTCCTGAAGTTCGCAGGAAATAGCGACCGCTTCTTCATTCATTACGCTATCCTTTTGTATAGTACCTATCATAAGTGACAGTATTGTACTTTAAATTAAAGCTCCCTATGATGCAAACATCAAGCAGACGCTGAAATACTTCATCGAATAAAGGGAGATATTATTTGAAAACGCTCATTGTGGTTATTCATCCAAATCTGAATGAATCTGTTATCAATAAACGATGGTTCCAGGAATTAACGCAATACCCCGATCTCTATACAGTCCATAATCTTTATCAGGCTTATCCTGACGGGATTATTGATGTCCAAAAAGAACAGCAGTTAATTGAGCAGCACGGCAATCTTGTTCTGCAATTTCCGCTTTACTGGTTTAACAGCCCGCCGCTGCTGAAACAATGGCTCGATGAAGTCTTCACCTATGGCTGGGCGTACGGGTCCACCAGCGGGCACAAGCTCAGAAACCGTAAGTTTTCTCTGGCCGTGAGCGCCGGTATTAAGGAAGAGGATTTTGCGCCTGAAGGACGTTATCAGCATTCGTTAAAAGAAATACTTTTGCCTTTCGAAATGACGGCCAGATATGTGGAGGCAAATTATCATCCCTTCTATGCTTTTTACGGCGCAGAGTATGAAGTATCGCCAGAGGAATTAGAGAATAGTGCAAAAGGTTATCGTGATTATCTTCAGTCTTTAGCATCAGTTTTATAAATTCAACCCGGCAAATGCCGGGTTTTTATTTGCGGAATATTAAGTCGCCGCCGCGCGACTTATTATCCATAAATTAAAAGTTTTCCACAAATTCAAATGCCAGACGCAACTGTTCTGCATTCGGATTTCCCGGCAACAGATGAATAGATTCTCCAGCCTGCAAGGTGCGTTCAAGCAGCCGTGAGATCTGTGCTTCGTCAAGAATATCCACCTGCAACTGCGCCAGACTGACAGGAAGGTCCAGCACGCGGTACAGCGCCGTCAGCTGTTGTACGACTTCCGGCTGATTGAGCAGCGCGCTCTGCACCAGGATACCGTAAGCCACTTTGGTACCGTGCAGGAAAGCATCAGTCTGTGGCAGCGCCGTCAGGCCGTTATGCACTGAGTGTGCGGCAGCAATGCGGGTATATCTGTCACCTAATCCCCCAACCAGCCCGCCACCGGCAATGATTGCGTCCAGAACGTTGAGGAAGGATTGCGTCAGCTGATTGTCGTCCTGCGCTTGCAAAGCCGCTTCACTTTCGTTGAGCAGAACGTCACGGATCGTCAGCGCCGTGTTCAGGCCGAGCCGCACCGTTAAAGGCAGAATTTCCGGTTGCGGGCTGAGCACCACCGCTTCATACCATTTCGCCAGCGTATCGCCGATACCGGCCAGCAGATATTCTTTTGGCGCACGCAGAATAATGCGCGGTTCCACCAGCACCAGATGGTTAGCGTCGTTGAAAATTTCATAGCGCAATGCCTGCCCTTCATCGTTGTACCAAACGGAAAGCGGCGTCCAGGCAGCACAGGTGGCGGCGATAGTAGGAATGGCAACAACCGGTAATCCGAGGCGACGGGCCACGACTTTCGCGGTATCCAGCACCGCGCCGCCGCCGATCCCAATCACGACCTGACGGTCTTCCCCGCCAATAGCCGCGATGCGCCGGACTTCGGTTTCGCTGCAATGGGTGCTGAACAACACACGCTTCGCCTGCGATGCGCTGAAGGCTTCGGGCAGATAGTCCCGCGCTGCCGCCAGTGCGCGTTCGCCGTAAATCCACAGCGCGTTATCCAGTTGTTGCGGCGAGTAAAACTGCGTCAGACGATCAATCGCACCGGGGAAAGAAAAGTAGTTTGCGGGGCCGGTAACCACGCGGATATCAGTATCACTCATGGGGAAATCCTTAAATTAGAAGCTGTTAACATCCTACGCCCGGACATCCGGATGGCTAATAATCTTTGGCATTAACTTATGCCTTTTAGTTCGTTGCCAATCACTACCCTGTCATCAAAACTCGGACAATCAATTCATTAACGTATTCTAAAAGTCTCCCCAAAGGCCTGCATGAATTGTCTTCCCGTTTGAATGATGATTAACCACACACAGGGTAATTGAAATGAAACTGTTCTCCTCTTCATTGCTGGCATTAAGTTTGTTGTCGGTCTTTCCTTCTTTTGCGGCAGACACCGCCGCGATACCAAAAGCCATTGCCGATCATAAAGGGCCGGTGCGCATTGCGGTGATCCGCAATCTGGGCTCGGACGATAACACTACGCAATTTGTCTCCGGCGCGATCCAGGAAGGCCGCAAGTTAGGTTTTCAGGTCAGCACGTTTCTGAGTAACGGCGATGACGCCAAATTCCAGGATTTCGTCAATCAGGCCATCAGCCAGAAATATGACGGCATTATTTTGTCTCAGGGACGCGATCCGTACTCCACCGAATTGCTCAAACGCATTACCGCCAGCGGCATCGCGGTGTCGGTTTTTGATACCGCCGTCAGCGGTGACATTCCCGGCGTAACCGTGACGCAGCAGGATGATGCGTCGTTAACCGAAATGTCCGTGGGCCAGCTGGTGAAGGATTTCAACGGCAAAGCCAATATCGTCAAACTGTGGGTCGCCGGTTTCCCGCCAATGGAACGTCGTCAGGATGCTTATAAAAAGCTGCTGAAATCCCAGCCGGGAATTCATGAACTCGAATCCGTCGGCGCGGTGTCTTCGGACGTTCAGGGCGATACGGCCAACAAAATTGGCGCGATTCTGGCTAAGTACCCGAAAGGCAAAATTGACGCCATCTGGGGGACGTGGGATGCGTTCAGTCAGGGCGCGTATAAAGCCTTGCAGGAAAATGGCCGCACGGAAATCAAACTCTACAGCATTGACATTTCCAATCAGGATATCGGCCTGATGCGTGAGGCAAACAGCCCGTGGAAACTTAGTGCGGCGGTCGATCCGAAACTGATCGGCGCGATTAACCTGCGTCTGGTTGCCAATAAAATTGCCGGCGAGAAAACGCCTGCCACCTATGATTTCAAAGCTTCTGCCATTCCGCAGGCATTGCTGACCAGCAATCCGGACGCCGTCAACGTCGCGTCGCTGGCGAAAGTCATTCCGGGCTGGGGTAAATCGGATGATTTCATCGCGCCGTGGTTTGCCACCCTCGAAGCCAGAAATAAGAAATAAGGCCGGAATATGACAACTCAATCTCTTCCGCAACCGGAATACAGCCGCAACATGCGGCTGATCGGGCACAGTGACCAGGGTGGAAAACCTGACGGCGTGCAGGTAATGGTTCACCGTGGTTATGCCTATATCGGCCATATGGTGTCGCAGGGTTTTTCTATCGTGGATGTCCGCGACCCGAAAAATCCGCGCCCTGCCGGTTTCGTCGCGGCACCGCCGGGCACCTGGAACGTACATTTACAGGCACACGACGATTTACTGCTGGTGATCAACGCCCGCGACTTGTTTGCCGACGTGCGTTTCGCCGATGAAAAAGTGTATTACACCCGTTCCGTCAGCGAGACGGTCAAAGGCACGCAACAGCGCGGCTGGAGCGCCGGTGTGCGGATTTTTGATATTTCGACGCCCGATCGGCCAAAAGAGATCGGATTTCTCGGGCTGGAAGGCATCGGCGTTCACCGCATCTGGTATGTCGGCGGGCGCTGGGCTTACGTTTCAGCACTGATCGACGGTTACAGTGATTACATTTTCCTGACTATCGATCTGGCTGACCCGCGTCACCCGCAGGTGGCCGGACGCTGGTGGTTACCGGGGATGCATACTGCGGGCGGTGAAACGCCGGACTGGGCGGAAGGCAAACGCTACGCGCTGCATCACGCGATCATCAGCGGGGATACGGCCTATGCCAGCTGGCGCGACGGCGGCCTGACGCTGCTGGATATCAAAGACCGGGCTGCACCGCAGCTGATTTCACACCGTAACTGGAGTCCGCCATTTGGTGGCGGTACGCACACCGCGCTGCCGTTGCCGGACCGGGATTTGCTGATCGTGCTCGATGAAGCGGTGCTGGATAATCAGGAAGACGGTGAGAAGCTGATCTGGGTATTCGACGTGCGCGAGCCGTCCTGTCCGGTGAGTATTTCCACATTTCCGCAGCCGGATGAGCGGGATTATGTCAGCAAAGGCGCGCATTTTGGCCCGCACAACCTGCATGAGAACCGGCCGGGCAGCTTTGTCAGCTCGACACTGATTTTCGCCACTTACCAGAATGCCGGTGTGCGCGCGTATGACATCACCAATCCGTATCAGCCGAAAGAGACCGGTGCGCTGGTGCCGGCGGCTCCGGCCAAAATGATGGATACCCGCCCCGGCAGGCCGCAGGTCATTCAGTCCTGCGACGTGTTTGTCGATGCGCAAGGCATCATCTACAGCACCGACTACAACGGTGGCCTGTCCATCATTGAGTATCTCGGTTAATGCTGCGCCGCGTCTGAATCTGCCAGTTTAAGACGCGGCGATTTTCTTTTCCGCCACCTTCTTCCCCGGGCTGAGTACCAGCCATACCGCCAGACAAATGAGCACACCGCCCGCAAAGAACCCTTCCGACAGCGTTTCATTGAGCAACAGATAGCCCCACAAAATACCAAACGGCGGGATCAGAAACGTCACGGTCATGCTGCGCAGCGGGCCGATATCGGCAATCAGGCGGAAATACAAAATATACGCCCAGGCCGTACAGACGAAACCGACCGCCAGTACGCACAGCCAGACCACCGGTTGCGCCCAACTGACCGGTGCACCGGTCGCGGAGGTATACACAAAGAATGGCAGCAGGAACAGCGTCGCGCCCAGCTGACTGCCGGTCGCTACCAGTTTCGGATCCAGCCCGCCGCGCTCGGAAATCCAGCGGCGCGTCAGGAACCCGGCCACCGCATAACAGCTGGTTGCTATCAGACAGGCGATCACGCCCGCCAGCAGCGACGACACGGACTGCGCCGTGCCGGTGGCGGTCAGCAGCGTAATGCCGAATAACCCCAGCAGCACGCCGAGCGCCTTTTTGAGCGTCACGCTTTCATGGAAAAACAACCCGCCCACGACCACCCCCATCAGTGGCGTCGTGGCATTGAGAATGGCCGAATACCCGGCGGGCAGCCAGCGCGCGGCCAGGCAGTACATCAGAAACGGCAGCCCGGAGTTGATCACGCCGAGCAGCAACGCACTGCGGAATTTCCCCTGATATTCCCGTGGTGTGCGCAGCACCGCCAGAATCACCAAAAGCCCGACAAACCCGAACAGCACCCGTAAAAACGCGGTATTGATCGCCCCGAACGCCGGAGACGCCACACGCATAAACAAAAAGCTCCCGCCCCAGATCGCCGCCAGCAACAATAAACGGCAATAATCGCCACTTTTCATTCATTTCTCCTTTTAGTTATGGGGTGATGTAGTTTTTTATTGCACCCTGATTCCCGTATTTGTTACGGGCGACCTGAATTATGTCAATGAGTGTAGCGAATGTGTTAACGGCCCATCCCTCTTTTTCTTGCTTTCTAATTGCGCATAAGGTGCTTTGCTACAGCAAGACCTTCCCCGCTCCGCTTCCAGACACACAGACGCCGCTTTGCTGCCGCACTTCCTGCCTAAAACCGCTCTTTTTGATCCTCCGCAGATCTATAACCGGCGCAAAGGTGTGTGATAGGTTTAATACTTATCATCTATCTTTCGCTGCGCCTTGCAGCGCCTTTGTGGTGTCCGGGACAGAATAAATGAGCCAGAGTAAATCGGATGCGTCAGAACATCCGCAGGGAGATTCCGCGGTTAACTCAGGAATTTCCGTTATTGCTTTATTGGTTGCAGCCGCTTTCTTCATGGAGTTTATCGACGGTACGGTGATTGCCACCGCGCTACCGCAAATGGCCCTGTCGTTCGGCGTTTCGGCGGTGGATCTGAATGCAGGGATGAGCGCGTATATGCTGACGCTGGCGGTGCTGATCCCGGCCAGTGGCTGGGCGGCGGAGCGCTTCGGGGCGCGCAACGTGTTCACCTTTGCGCTGGGCGTGTTTACGCTGGCTTCCCTGTTTTGTGCGCTGGCGACTAACGTCAGTGAATTTATCATTCTGCGTATTATACAGGGAATTGGCGGGGCCCTGATGGTGCCGGTCGGGCGTCTGACGGTGCTGAAAACCACGCCGAAACCACAGCTGATTAAAGCCATCGCCACCCTCACCTGGCCTGCGCTGGTCGCGCCAATCCTCGGGCCGCCGCTCGGCGGTTTTATCACCCACTATGCTTCCTGGCACTGGATTTTCTACATCAACGTTCCGCTGGGAATTATCGCGATGATGCTTGCGTGGCGTCTTTTCCCGCAGGAAAAACCTGACCAGCCGAAGCACTTCGATAAACCGGGTTTTCTGCTGACCGGCATGGCGATGCTCTCGCTGGTGACGGGGCTTGAACTGATCAGTCAGGACCACATTTTATGGATCACCGCTATTGCGCTGCTGGTGGTGGGCGTTGTGCTGTCTGTTCTGGCGTTACGGCATCTGCAACATGACCCCGCGCCGATGGTACATCTGGGTTCGCTGGCGATCCCGACGTTTCGCATCAGCATGGGCGGCGGTTCGCTGTTTCGTGTGACGATCAGTGCCGTGCCTTTCCTGCTGCCGCTGATGTTGCAGGTGGGTTTCGGGATGGATCCTTTCCATGCCGGGCTGCTGGTTCTGGCGGTTTTTGCCGGGAATCTGGCGATGAAACCGGCGACTACGCCGCTGATCCGCCGTTTCGGATTCCGGCCTGTGCTGGTGGTGAACGGATTACTGAGCGTTTTCTCGCTGCTGTTTTGTGCATTTCTGACGCCGGGAACCCCCGACTGGCTGGTGATGTTGCTGCTGTTTCTCGGTGGCCTCAGCCGTTCGATGCAGTTTACCGGCATCAGCACGCTGGCATTTTCTGATGTTCCGGCCCGACAAATGGCCGATGCCAATACGCTGTTCAGCACGGTTTTGCAGCTTTCCGTCGGGCTGGGCATTACCGTCGGCGCGCTCGGTACGCGGCTCGGCGAACAGCTGATCGCTGCGATGCACTGGGATTCAATTCCCGGCCTGAGTTTTAAAGTCGCGTTCGTGGTGATTGCAATCCTCACACTCATTGGCTGGCTGGATATATTGCGGCTGAAACCTGACGCCGGTGTCGCGGTGTCCGGCAAAAAGTGAATGATGACGCTATGATTACCCGGGCTATTTAACTTCTTTTGGAGAGACCGATGTTCACAGGATTAAGCGCTTTTCCTCTTACGCCGCTTTCGGTAAACGGCATTGACGAGGACTCTTTTGTCAGGCTGATTGACCGGCTGGTCAGCGCAGGCGTGGATTCCATTGGTGCGCTGGGTTCGACAGGCAGTTACGCCTATCTGACCCGCGAAGAGCGCGCCCGCGTTGCGCGTCTGGCGGTTGAGAATGCGGGTGATGTGCCGGTGATGGTCAGTATCGGTTCTGTGCGGACCTCTGATGTGTTACGTCTGGCTGAATATGCCCAGCAGGCGGGCGTGAAGTCGGTATTACTGGCACCGGTGTCGTACCAGAAACTCACCGAAGAGGAAGTGTTTACGCTGTATGAGACGGTGTCCCGTAACCTGTCGGTGCCATTGTGCGTTTACGATAATCCGAATACGACTCACTTTGAGTTCTCCGACGAGCTGTATGTACGCGTCGCGCAATTACCTCACGTTGCCAGCATCAAAATCCCCAACCTTTCGCCGGATCCGGTCGCAACCCGCCAGCGACTGGATGCGCTGCGCGCCTTACTGCCGGCACATATCGCACTGGGTGCTGCGGGGGATCTGGCCGCAGCAACCGTGCTGACACAGGGCGGCGACGTCTGGTATTCAGTTATTGGCGGTTTGTTCCCGGAAATTCCGGTCGCCATTGCCCGCGCGGCGAAAAGTGGGAATGCGGAGCGCGCTCAGGCGTTATCAGCGCAGCTTGAGCCGTTATGGGTGTTATTCAGAAAACACGGCAGTGTCCGCGTCGTGGCCGCCGCCGCCGAATTACTGGGCATGGTTTCTGCGCCCTGCCTGCCGTTACCGCTAAAGTCTCTGGGCGGCGATGATCGTCAGCGTCTGGCGGCCGTACTCGAACAACTGGGTTTGCAGGCCTGATTTTGATGGCGGGCGTTTGTCCCGTCGTTATTCCCTTCTCTGTTCCCACGGCATAAACAGCCACCCTTTTTGTTGCTTATTCCCCCGTTTGATTTCGCTTAAATCCCCTAAAGTGTCAGCATCATGAACCTTTTCTGCCTGTTTTCTTCCGCAGCGCAAAACCAATAAAGGCTTTTCAGGCGTGGCAAAATCATTTTTACGCAGTGGCAGTCTCAACGACATCCTTGCGCTGGGCGAAAACGGGCAACCGGTTTACGCCTCAGCCCTGCAATTACGGGAAACCTTACGTCTGCGTAAACAACCTGCAATTGCCGATTGTCTGGCTATTCCGCAACTCAATGAAGCCGGTGACCGGCTTGACTGGTATTCACCGCGCGAAGGCAAAGTCGTGTCGTGGGCAGCGGCCACCGATGCGGCCCGTGCCTCCGCGCTGCGCCAGCTCGAAAACTGTCTGGATGCCGTGGCGCAAATCAGCAAAACGGCGAAAGCCTCTGAAAAATCCGCGAATCAGTTTTTCGGCTCCCTGCTGGAAAAGGCGTTTCGTTTCCCGGATCAGAACCACGTTTATCTGGTGGGCGGCCAGCCGGTACTGACGTTCTGGGGCTTTGTCAGTCTGGATAACACTCATAACGCCGACCCGTTTGCCGCTTTGCGTAATACGCTGAAAGCCGAAGAACCGCTGCCGACGCTGTCGCTCGCCGCCGAAAAACCGCGCGTGCAGGAACCGGTCATCGAACTGCCTCCGGCACCGCGCGTGATCAAAACTATTGAAGCCCGCGCCGCCGAACAGGAAAACGCAACGCCTGAACCGGTCGCTGCGCCGCGCCGTAAAAAATCACCGCTGATCTGGGCATTGCCGGTCGCGGCGCTGGTCTTCGCCGGTTCTGCTGCCGCCTGGTTGTATTCACGCGCACCTGAGCCAAAAGTGGAAACCGCCAAAACCGAAGCGCCAAAACCGGCGGCTGAACCGGTCGCGATTGCGCCACCACCGGTCGCAACGGAATTGAAAGCGCCGGAACCGGAGGTTGCGAAACCGGCTCCGGCCGCCCTGCCGGTGGCTCAGGCTGCGGTGGTTGTTCCTGCGCCTGAACCGGTGGCAGAAGCCGAGAAGAACCCGGTCGTTGCTGAGCCAGCGCCTGCACCGGTCAGCAAAAACTCGCTGGTGCTGCCAGCGGACGCCGTAAAAATCGGTTCAACCAAATTCCTCAACGGTAACTGGACCGCCATCGTCGATATTAAAGATCCGGTGACAGGCAAACCGCCGGTGCTGCGTTATCAGATTAAACAAGGTCAGGGAACGGTGAAAATCACCTACGGCGCGGGTGTGACTTGTCACGCTGAGACGGGCGCAGGCCTGATGCAGTCGGGCAAGCTGGTGATCAACAGCCGCTACAGAGCGAAATGCAGCGACGGTTCCCGTTATCAGATGCCGGAAATCAGCTGTACTCAGGGCGCCACGGGCGCGGCGGTGTGTCAGGGGCGTTACAACGGTGACACGGTTTACCCAATTACCATGAAGCGCGAAGGTAAATAACAGCATGCTGGCAACCATTACAGATTTTAAACAGACCATTTTTAAGCAAGCCGTGACCCTGATTCAGGACAGCGGTATTCAGTTTCTCGACTTCGCGCTCAAACCGGTGTGGGATGATGCGCTGCCTGCTAAATTCGTGCGCAAAAGCGCCAACGGCCCGCTGCTGCGCCTGGATTTCAACCCGCAAAATGGCCGTCATTTCTTACCCGGCGTGGACGGCGGTGCACCAGAAGTGGTGCGGCCTGAATTCAGTTTCCCGCTGGAACAGTCGCTCAAATTGCTCGATCAGATCTGGCTGCCGTTGCCGTTCCTGCGTTTTAATCCTCCGCGCACTTTTATGGCGGGCCCGGATAACTGGGCGCGTGTGCAAATCCGCGCGCTCGATACGCCGGAAGCCGATGGCAGTACGCACCGCGTGGTGGTGGCGTTTGATACCCGCGTGACCGAAGGCGATGAAGAACAGGCGCTGCTGGCTCCGACGCCGGACGACGTGAAAAACGGCATTAACTTTGCGCTGGCGTGGCACAACGAAGAGTTGCCCGAGTTTCTTGACCAGACCTGGGTAGACGGCTGGCTGCGTGAAGTCTTTACCGAGCAGGCGGCACTGCGCGAAGACCGTGAGGTACGCAATATCAAAGTGGCGCTGCGCGAATTTGAATATCAGGCGCACTATCTGAACCTGCTGGAAATGCTCGGCAGCCAGCTGAGTATTCCGGAGCTGAAGATCAACGGCGCGACGCTTCAGGAACCGGCGATCAACGTGGATCTTATCCTCGACGTCGGTAACTCGCACACCTGCGGCATTCTGGTTGAAGACCATGTTGGCGAAACCGACGGACTGAAACAGACCAGCGAACTGCAACTGCGTGACCTCTCACAGCCGCATTTTCTCTATAACGAGCTGTTTGAAAGCCGTGTGGAATTTGCTCAGGCGCGCTTTGGTAAACCGAACTTTTCCGTTGAAAGCGGCCGTGACGATGCGTTTATCTGGCCGTCAATTCTGCGTGCCGGGCGTGAAGCCAGCCGCCTGGCGCTGCTGCGCGAAGGCACGGAAGGATCGACCGGAATTTCCAGTCCGCGACGTTATTTGTGGGATGAAGACAGTTACACGCCGGGCTGGCGTTTCAGCCAGGGCGGCCACAGTACGGTGCAGGAGCCGGTGGCGGCGGCAATGCCGCTGACGTTCCTCATCAATGACGAAGGTCAGCCGCTGTCTGACCTGCCGCCGGAAGATCGCCTGCCGGTGTTTTCTGCTCATTACAGCCGCAGCTCGGTGATGACGCTGATGCTGTCCGAACTGCTGGCGCAGGCGATGATGCAAATCAACAGTCCGGCGCAGCGCATCCGCATGCTGCGCTCGTCCGCGCCCCGCCAGATCCGCAATATTATTCTGACGCTGCCGTCGGCAATGCCGAAACCTGAGCGCGAAATTTTCCGCCGCAGAATGCAGGAAGCGATTGGTCTGGTCTGGAAATCTATGGGCTGGCATCCGTCGGATGACGGTTTTAAAAATCAGACCGATAAAGCCAAAAGCCGCATGCCGGTGCCCGATGTGCAGATGGAATGGGACGAAGCGACCTGCGGCCAGATGGTGTATCTGTACAACGAAACACAGGTGAACTTCGGTGGTCATACCGGCGAATTCTTTGCCAGCATGGCGCGTCCGGACCGGGAACTGGCCGACGATGAACCGGTGGGTAAAACCCTGCGCATCGCGTCGATTGATATTGGCGGCGGCACCACCGATCTGGCGATTACCCAATACTGGCTCGACGACGGTATGGGAAATAACGTCAAAATCACCCCGCGCCTGTTGTTCCGCGAAGGGTTTAAAGTCGCGGGCGACGATATTCTGCTCGATGTGATCCAGCTTTATATTTTACCTGCGCTGCATGCCGCGCTGAAGAAAGCCGGGCTGGCGAATCCGGACAGCCTGATGACGCGCCTGTTTGGCAGTGAAGGCCGCATGGACGGGCACGCGACGCTGCGTCAGCAAAGCACGCTGCAAATTTTCATCCCGCTGGCTCATGCCGTGCTGGAAGTTTACGAACGTTTTGACCCGCTGGATACGCACGCCGAAATCGATGCGCCGTTTGGCGAACTGCTGGGGCAACATCCGACGCAAAAAGTGCTGGATTATCTGCACAGCGAAATTCAGCGCGTGCTGCCTGCCGGTTCCGCCGTTTTCGATATTTTACAGGCTCCGCTGGTGCTTAAACTCAGCAAACTGCACAACGAATTCTTATCTAACCGCATGAGCATCACGCAGAATCTGCGTTCGCTCTGTGAAGTGGTGTCGCTGCACGATTGCGACGTGCTGTTGCTGACCGGCCGCCCTTCGCGCTTCCCCGGTATTCAGGCGCTGTTCCGCCATCTCCAGCCGTTACCGATTAACCGCATGCTTTCGCTGGACGGTTATCACACCAGCGGCTGGTATCCGTTTAACAAACAGGGGCGCATTGATAACCCGAAATCGACGGCGGCGGTAGGTGCGATGCTGTGCCTGCTGGCACTGGATTTACGGCTACCGGGCTTCTATTTCAAGGCCGGTGATTTCCAGCCGTATTCCACGGTGCGTTATCTCGGCATGCTCGACGGTAATCAGGTTCTGACCGACGACAATGTTTGCTACAGCGATATTGATCTGGATGCGCATGATTACAAGCTCGACAGCGCCGCCAGTTTCCGTATCCGTGGCGCGATTTGTCTCGGTTTCCGTCAGCTGGAAAATGACCGCTGGCCTGCGTCGCCGCTGTATACCTTGTCGATTGCGGAGCCGGAACTGGCACGTAAAGTGGCTGGCGACAGCGTGCTGCGCGTAAAACTGGCCGTTAAAAAAGGCGAAGATCACCCGACACCGGAATTTTTCGACATCGCCAGCGCGGTGCTGGATAACGGCACCAAAGTGCCATCTCATCACCTGCGGCTCAGGCTGAACACACTGGGCGAAAGCCATTACTGGATCGACAGTGGGAGCGTATTCGTCTCATGACAACAAGCATGACAGTTTCAACCCCGGCACCGGCGCTGACCACCAACGAATTACAGCGTCAGTTTGCGGCCGCTGCCGCGACAATGGGCGACGCGCTGGAGTGGGTGGACACCACCCGTGAACAGGCACCGCGTCTGGATCTGGAAGCCGACCGTTTGCGTCTGCAACTCAAACGTTGCCGCGACAAAGCACAGCGTCTGGCGCTGGCGTGCGAACTGCCACCTGCGCTGGGTTTCTTCGGGCATTCTCAGGCCGGGAAATCCTATCTGATTTGTTCTCTGGCGGCCGGAAACTATGGCCGTCTTGAAACCCGCCTCGGCGGCGTGACGCTTGATTATCTGACGCAGATTAATCCGGGCAACCGCGCCGCCCGTCTGGCGACCCGCTTTACGCGCCAGGTGGATGTGAGAGACCGCGCTTTTCCGGTGCGCATGTTGCTTCTCAGTGAAGCCGACCTGGCGCGCATCGTGACCCGCGCGTTCGAGCCGGACGCCAGTTATCACGTTCCCGATACGCAGCAGATCACCGAGCATCTCAATAAGCTGATGATGCACCGCCAGCCAGAGCCGGTAGAAGGCTTTACCAGCGAGCAAATGATGGGATTATGGGATTCGATGATCCGTCTCGACGCCCGCCGTTTCCGTCATCTCAACGCACATTACTGGCCGGTGGCCGTGAAGCTTGCGCCGTATCTGAACGTTGACGACCGCGCACGCCTGTTCTCTTTGCTGTGGGGCAATACGCCCGCATTAACCGCTGCTTACCGTCATTACGCCCATACGCTGCAACATCTCGGCAGTGCGCAAAGTCTGCTGGCACCGCTGAGCATTCTGGTGGATGACGCGATGCAGCCTGCGGACGGGATCTTCAGCCCGTCGCCGACCTGGGATATTCAGGTGCCGGTCTGCCCGCAGTTTGGTGAAGAAACCGGTTCACAGGTGACGTTGTCACTGGCTGAACTGACGCTGCTGGCCTCCGAAGTGCAAATTCCGCTGCTTTCGCCGCCGCGTGAAGTGCTGTTCGAACAGACCGACCTGCTGGATTTACCGGCGCAGAGCGCGCGGGCAGAAGACGGTACAGACGACGAAAAAGACGCCCTGTTCCGCGCCAAAATGGCCTATCTGCCCGAGCGTTATACCGACCGCCACGAAATGAATATGCTGATGGTGTGTACCGCCGCGGATAAACGTGAAGACGTGGTTGCCGTTGGCCGCACGCTGGAATACTGGGTCAAAGAAATGCAGGGTGAAAACACCCAGGTTCGCGGCCGCCGCAAGCCGGGGCTGGTCTGGGTGCTGACGCCGTTTGACCGCCGCATGACTGAATCGGTGCATTTCGATGAAGCCGTGCAGCGTCACGTCGGTAATCCGGGCGATGCCTGGGGCGCATTGCTGGCGATGGACGAGCGCGGCCTGCAACGTATGGCCGATTATCTGGTAGCGGAAATTCGCCCGGAAATCCGGCTGAACCGTCTCGAAGAACTGCGTGACGAACTTTACCGCGAGCTGGCGGATAACCTGCTGGGGCGCTGGTTCCAGAAAGGCGAAGTGGCTGACCCGGCGAAAAAGCAGCATACCGTTCAGACCGTGATTAAAGCCTTACAGACGCGCACCGGCGTCCACGGCGAATTGCTGGAAAAACTGCTGCCCGGCCGCGATGAGCTGCACAGGATTTATCACGAAATTTCCGGGCAGGACGCCGGAACCGACCCGCAGGATCAGACTGCCGCCGAAAGCTTTGGTATCGGTATCGACATTGATTTGTTTGCCGAGCAACAGGATGTGCAGCCGTGGCAGGAAAAACAGGATGACGGCGCGGCGTTTGCGCGTCAGGTGCAGCGTTACTGGATAAACCATCTGCGCGGTTTACCGGAAAATGAACCGCTGATCGCTCTGCTTGGTGTGGCGAAACCGACCGTAGAGTTGCTGATAGAAGAGCTGATCACCGCCAGTTTCCGGCTGAATATGGGGGAGGCGCTGGTGCGCTCACTGGGCGGAACCTTGCCTGCCGGTGCGCGTGAACATGAACATCACGCCGACCGGCAGGTTTCCCGCGCGCTGACCGTGCTCGGTGATTTTGTTGCGTGGCTCGGCTATGAAAAACTCAGCGAAGCCGAACGCCCGGAAAGCCGCATCAATAAGGGCAATAAGATTTTCGCCAAGCCGCAGAAAAACGTCGCCAGCTGGAAATCTTCCCGCAGGCTGACCAGACTCTCGGCAACGCCGACCAATTCGACCGCGTTTTACATTTACGACTGGCTGGTCGGATTGCAGGAAAGCATCATGCGTAACGCCGGTTACGCCGCGGGCGGTGAAATTCCTGCGCAACAGCGCGAACAGTTGGAAAGCCTGCTCGGAAAATTAGCCGTTCCGGCCTGAAAATAACCCGTCACAGGGGCAAAACGCCTCTGTGACGCGGGTTTGCAGTGAGATCTAAATCACAAAATTCAGTGGGTTAGCGCGACATCAAAACCGCTTACCGCCTCCAGTAACCGCTTAGCTCCCCATACAACCGCTTAACCACTCTTTCCCCCGTTTGGCGGTGAAATTCGCCATCCTGTGTCTGGCAAAAAAATAGTGCCCTTCTCTTATAAAAGCTCCTCTCAAAATCCGTGAGGGGCATTTGTTGGCTATTCTGACAACCAGGTTTCCTATGAATACAAAATCAATATTCAAGCATATACCCTGGATGATTCTGGGAATCATCGGTGCTTGCTGTCTGGCAGTCGTTGCCTTACGGCGAGGTGAACATATCAGTGCGCTGTGGATTGTGGTGGCATCGGTTTCGGTCTATCTGGTGGCCTACCGCTATTACAGCCTCTACATCGCGCAAAAAGTGATGAAGCTCGACCCGACGCGTTCAACGCCCGCGGTGCTTAATAACGACGGGCTGAACTATGTGCCGACGCACCGCAACGTGCTGTTCGGCCACCACTTTGCGGCCATTGCGGGCGCAGGTCCTCTTGTCGGGCCGGTTCTGGCGGCGCAAATGGGCTACCTGCCCGGCGTGCTGTGGCTGCTGGCGGGCGTGGTGCTGGCAGGAGCTGTACAGGATTTCATGGTTCTGTTTATCTCCTCGCGCCGTAACGGGGCGTCGCTCGGCGAAATGATCAAAGAGGAAATGGGGCCGGTGCCGGGCACCATCGCCCTGTTCGGCTGTTTCCTGATCATGATTATTATTCTGGCGGTGCTGGCGCTGATTGTGGTGAAAGCGCTGGCGGAAAGCCCGTGGGGCGTGTTTACGGTCTGTTCGACGGTGCCCATCGCGCTGTTTATGGGCATTTACATGCGCTTTATCCGGCCTGGACGCGTGGGTGAAATCTCGGTGATTGGCGTGATTTTGCTGATTGCTTCCATCTGGTTTGGCGGCGTGATTGCCCATGACCCGTACTGGGGCCCGGCGCTGACGTTTAAAGACACCACCATCACCTTTACCCTGATTGGCTATGCGTTTATTTCTGCGCTGCTGCCGGTCTGGCTGATTCTTGCGCCGCGCGATTATCTGGCGACATTCCTGAAAATCGGCGTGATCGTCGGGCTGGCGATCGGGATTGTGATCCTGAATCCGGAACTGAAAATGCCTGCGATTACGCAGTACATTGACGGCACGGGTCCGCTGTGGAAAGGCGCGCTGTTCCCGTTCCTGTTTATCACCATTGCCTGTGGTGCGGTGTCCGGTTTCCATGCGCTGATTGCTTCCGGCACCACGCCAAAACTGCTGGCCTGTGAAACTGACGCGCGCTTTATCGGTTACGGCGCAATGCTGATGGAATCTTTCGTGGCGGTGATGGCACTGGTTGCGGCTTCCATCATCGAACCGGGTTTGTACTTTGCGATGAACACCCCGCCAGCCGGTCTGGGCATTGTGATGCCAAACCTGCATGAGCTGGGCGGCGATAATGCGCCGATGATTTTGGCACAACTGAAAGATGTGACGGCGCACGCGGCGGCCACGGTGAGTTCCTGGGGCTTTGTGATCACTCCGGAACAAATTCTGCAAACCGCTAAAGATATCGGCGAACCTTCCGTGCTGAACCGCGCGGGTGGCGCACCGACGCTGGCGGTGGGTATCGCGCACGTCTTCAACAAGATTGTGCCGTTTGCCGATATGGGCTTCTGGTATCACTTCGGGATCCTGTTCGAAGCGCTGTTTATCCTGACTGCGCTGGACGCCGGTACGCGTTCCGGACGCTTTATGTTGCAGGATTTGCTCGGCAACTTTATTCCGTTCCTGAAAAAAACTGATTCACTGGTGGCCGGGATTGTGGGTACTGCCGGTTGCGTGGGCCTGTGGGGATATCTGTTGTATCAGGGTGTGGTCGATCCGCTGGGCGGCGTGAAAAGCTTGTGGCCGCTGTTCGGGATCTCCAACCAGATGCTGGCGGCTGTCGCCCTGGTGCTGGCAACTGTGGTGCTGATCAAAATGAAACGCACTCAATACATCTGGGTCACCGTGCTGCCTGCGGTCTGGCTGCTGATCTGCACCACCTGGGCGCTGGGTCTGAAACTGTTCAGCACCAATCCGCAGATGGAAGGCTTCTTCTTCATGGCCAGCCAGTATAAAGCCCGTATCGCCGCTGGCGGCGCGGACCTGACGGCACAGCAAATCAGCAACATGAACCATATTGTGATCAACAACTACACCAACGCCGGGCTGAGTATTCTGTTCCTGATTGTGGTGTACAGTATTATTTTCTACGGCTTCAGGGCATGGTTGCAGGCGCGTAAAACCGATCAGCGTACCGATAAAGAAACGCCGTATGTGCCGGTGCCGGAGGAAGGTATTAAACTCTCCAGCCACTGATGATGTTGTGTTACTGCCCCGCACTCGCGGGGCTTTCCCGCATATAGCATGGCGGCCAATACTCTCAAAGGAGCGGCTTGTGTTCGATAATTTAGGCGCGGCGAAGAAATACCTCGGTCAGGCGGCGCGCATGCTGGTGGGGATCCCGGATTACGATACCTACGTGTTGCACATGCAGACCAATCATCCGGATAAACCGATGATGACTTACAAAGAATTTTTCCGCGAACGCCAGCAGGCCCGCTACGGCGGCGACGGCAAAGGCGGGATGCGCTGTTGTTAACAGGAATGACGTTATGACACCCATTGCGGTCACGGTTTTAACCGGTTTTCTCGGCGCAGGCAAAACTACCCTGCTGCGCCAGATGCTGCATCAGCAGCACGATTACAAAATTGCAGTCATTGAAAATGAGTTTGGCGAAGTGGCGATCGACAGCCAGCTGATTGGCGATCGCGCGACGCGGATTACCACGCTGACCAACGGGTGTATCTGTTGCAGCCGCTCGAACGAACTGGAAGACGCGTTGCTGGATTTGCTCGACGGTCTGGATGGAGGCGACGTGCAGTTCGACCGGCTGGTGATTGAATGCACCGGCATGGCGGATCCGGGGCCGATTTTGCAGGCGTTTTTCGCCCATGAAATTATCTGCGAACGCTATCTTCTCGACGGAGTCATCACGCTGGTGGACGCGATTCATGCGCAACAACAGCTGGATCAGTTCCCGCTGGCGCAGTCGCAGATTGGTTATGCTGACCGGATTTTGCTGACGAAAACCGATGTGGCCGGTGACAGCAGCGAGCTGATTGCGCGGCTTCAGCGGATTAATGCCCGCGCACCGGTGTATCCGGTGGTGAACGGCGATATCGATCTGGCGCTGTTGTTCGACACGCGTGGTTTTATGCTGGAAGAAAACGTGGTGGTCTCAAAGCCGGTTTTCCGCCGCATTGTGAACCGGCAGGAAAATACGATTTCATCCATCGTGGTGGAACTGGATTATCCGGTGGCGTTGCAGGCGGTATCCGGCGTGATGGAAGGTTTACTTTCCGGTTTTGCAGACAGCCTTCTGCGCTATAAAGGGATGTTGTGGGTTGAGGAACAGCCGTGCCGCCTGCTGTTTCAGGGCGTTCAGCGGCTGTACAGCGCCGACTGGGACCGCCCGTGGGAACCGGACGAAACGCCGGTCAGCCAGCTGGTGTTTATCGGCGTGGCATTACCGGAAGCCGAAATTCGTCAGGCATTTGACGGGCTGAGACCCGTCTGAACCGCCCGCCCTGATACCTAAAGCCCGACGGCTTCTTTCAGTGTTTTCAGATAGCGGCGGCTGACCGGCACGGTCTGGCCGTCGCGCAATAACAGCTCCGCCTGATTGTTATCTTCCAGGCGGATCTCTTTAAGATAATCCATATTCACCAGATATTGCCGGTGACAACGTAACAAGGGCGTGCGGCTTTCCAGCGTGCGCAGCGTCAGTTCCGTAAACCCTTCCTTGCCGTCCTGACTGGTCACGTAAACGCCGCTCATCCGGCTGCTGACAAACGCCACCTCTTCCATCTGCAACAGCCAGATCCGGCTGTGGCCGCTGCACGGAATGAATTTCAGCGACTGCTGGCTTTCCGGCAGTTGCGAGATTTCCTGCACCTGACGTTCCTGCCGCAACCGTGCCAGCGTTTTCTGTAAACGTGGCGGCTCAATCGGTTTCAGCAGGTAATCAAACGCGCACTCTTCAAACGCCTGCACCGCGTATTCATCAAACGCGGTAAGAAAAACAATATGCGGACGATGCCGGTGGTCGAGCATTCCGGCCATTTCCAGCCCGCTGATGCGCGGCATCTGAATGTCCAGAAACAGGACGTCCGGACGCAATTTATGCACCGCGCCGATGGCTTCAATGGCGTTGGCGCATTCGCCGATGATCTCGATATCGCCTTCGTCCCGAAGCTGAATCCGCAGGTTCTCGCGTGCCAGCGGCTCATCATCAACAATCATCACTTTCAACATGCGGGTTCCTCGATCGGCAGGCGCAACGTAACGCGGGTGAAAAGATCCGGTTCGCAGCTGACGGCGATCCCATAGTCATCGCCAAAGCGGGCGCGCAGGCGTCTGTCCACCAGACTCATGCCCAGCCCGTTGCTTTCGGTGCGCGGCTGATATAAACCGGCGTTGTCCTCGACCTCAACAACGACGTTTTGCCCGTCACGACGGGCGCGGATGGTAATTATACCGTTGCCGAGCAATTGAGACGTGCCGTGCTTAATGGCGTTTTCCACAATCGGTTGCAGGGTAAATGCAGGCAGATTCTGAGCCGAGAGCTGGTCCGGCACCTGAAGTTCGACGTTCAGCCGCGAGGGAAAACGCGCCAGTTCGATTTGCAGATAGGCATTCACGTGCTCGATTTCGTTGGCAAGAGTGACAATTTCTGAAGGACGTTTGAGGTTTTTGCGAAAGAACGTCGAGAGATACTGCACCAGTTGCCCGGCTTTATCGCTGTCGTTACGGATCACCGCCATCAGCGTGTTGAGCGCGTTGAACAGGAAATGTGGGTTCACCTGTGCGTGCAGCAGTTTGATTTCCGACTGTGCGAGCAGCGCTTTTTGTTGCTCGTATTTCCCCGCCAGAATTTGCGCCGACAGCAACTGCGCAATGCCTTCGCCCAGCGTACGGTTGATCGAGCTGAACAGCCGGTTGCGCGCTTCGTACAATTTGATGGTGCCGATCACCCGCTGATTTTCGCCCCGCAGCGGGATCACCAGCGTCGAGCCCAGTTTGCAGTTCGGGTGCAGCGAGCAGCGGTAAGGCAATTCGTTGCCGTCGGCGTACACTACTTCGTCCTTTTCAATCGCGCGCCAGGTATAGGCGGAAGATATCGGTTTACCGGGCAAATGGTGGTCATCGCCCACGCCGGTAAACGCCAGCAGTTTCTCACAATCGGTAATGGCGACGGCGCTGATATCCAGTTCCTGATGCAGAACCTGCGCCACTCTCATGCTGTTTTATTCGTTAAATCCCTGCCGCAATATCCCTTCCGTCGATGCCGCTACCCTCAGCGCGGTGGCGGAAAACGCCGACGTGTATTTTTCAAACATCGCGCGTTTATCCAGCAGGATGCGCATAAACATCGCCGCGCCCAGCGTGTTAGTCACCATCATCGGCGCGGCAATATTACTGACCAGATGCAGTGCGTCGTGAAACGGCCGGGCAATCAGCAGGATAATCAGCATCTGCACCGTTTCAGCCACGAACGTAATTGCGCCAGCGGTCAGCGGATTGAACAGCATATCGGTGCGCCCGCGACGGATCAGAATGCTGTGCAGCAAACCACCGAGCAGCCCTTCGGTAATGGTGGATACCATGCAACTGAGTGCCGTCATGCCGCCCATCGAGTAACGATGTAACCCCCCGGTCAGCCCGACCAGTCCGCCGACAACCGGACCGCCCAGCAGCCCCCCCATCACCGCGCCAATCGCACGCGTGTTGGCAATGGAATCTTCAATGTGCAGGCCGAAATAGGTGCCCATAATGCAGAATACGGAGAACGTGATGTAACAAAGCAGCTTGTGAGGCAGACGGACGGTGACCTGCATCAGTGGGATAAAAAGGCGGGTTTTACTCATCAGCCAGGCGATAACCAGAAACACACACATCTGCTGTAACAGCAGTAAAACTAAATTGAACTCGTACATGCCCGACATCCGCAATCAGTGAAGCGCATACGATAGCGCGTTCAGCGAAACGTTTCTTTGGCACGCGCCAGAAAAACGAAATCGATTTATTACTTTTTTGTATGTGGGGGCTTGCTTCAGCCTTCAGCATCTAATGTGCAAGTTGGCCGGAATCAAAACGTTAGTCTACTTTGTCTACTGTAAGGCAGGTTCATTCATCGCTCTGAACCCTGTTCAGAGCCCGAGACGGAGTTCGTTATGACTGATATCTCTAAGGTTTTAGGTAAAGAAGCCGATTCCCTGTTGCAACATCGTTGTTCCACAATTACTGCTGAGCAGCTTAATCTTCCGGGGGCTGATTTTGTCGATCGCGTAATGATTGATAATAACCGCTCGCCGCGCGTGCTGGCTGCGATGCAAAATCTGTATAACACCGGCCGTCTGGCGGGAACCGGTTATCTGTCGATTCTGCCAGTCGATCAGGGCGTCGAGCATTCCGCAGGCGCATCATTTGCGGCAAACCCGCTCTATTTTGACCCGAAGAATATTGTCGAACTGGCACTGGAAGCCGGTTGCAACTGTGTGGCCTCGACTTACGGCGTGCTGGCTTCCGTGTCCCGCCGCTATGCCCACAAAATCCCGTTCCTGGTCAAACTGAACCACAATGAAACGCTCAGTTATCCGACCCAGTACGATCAGACGCTGTACGCCAGCGTGGATCAGGCGTTTGAACTGGGTGCGCAGGCCGTCGGTGCAACCATTTATTTCGGTTCAGAACAATCCCGCCGTCAGATTGAGGAGATCTCCGCCGCGTTCGAACGGGCGCATGAGCTGGGCATGGTCACGGTGTTGTGGGCGTATCTGCGCAATCCGGCGTTTGTTAAAGACGGCGTGGATTATCACTCCAGCGCGGATTTGACCGGTCAGGCGAACCACCTTGCGGCCACCATTGGCGCAGATATCGTGAAGCAAAAGATGGCCGAAAATAACGGCGGCTACAACGCCGTGAAGTTTGGTTATACCGACGCGCGCGTCTATTCCAAACTCACCACCGATCACCCTATCGATCTGGTGCGTTATCAGCTGGCGAACTGCTACATGGGGCGCGCCGGTTTGATTAACTCCGGCGGTGCGGCAGGCGAAAACGATATTCAGGAGTCGGTACGTACGGCGGTGATTAACAAACGCGCGGGCGGAATGGGGCTGATTCTGGGGCGTAAAGCGTTCAAGAAATCCATGAAAGATGGCGTGGCGTTAATCAATGCGGTGCAGGATGTGTATCTGGATAAGAAAGTGACCATCGCTTAACCCGGACTACAAAATCCCTTAAGTATTCTGTAAATTTGGCCGATAGAGACGTTTCGTCGTCAGACGCTTCTTTCGGCCATTCTCAGTTCATTTTCGGGAGCAATACGGATGTTGATAGGGATAGATTTAGGCACGTCAAACAGCGCGGTTTCCATCTGGCAGGACGGTCAGGCCGTTCTGATACCGAACGCCTACGGGCACAATCTCACGCCTTCGGTTATCGGGCTCGATGATAACGGGCACATTCTTGTCGGCGCACCCGCTCACGCCCGCCTGTTTACTCACCCCGGTCTGACCCTCTCCAGTTTTAAACGTTTCATGGGCACCGACCATCATTTCCGGCTCGGACATCAGTCTTTTCGTGCAGAAGAGCTTTCCGCTCTGTTGTTGCGCAGCCTGAAAGCCGACGTCGAGCAACACTGCGGTTGTAAAGTCGAACGCGCCATCATTACCGTTCCCGCCTATTTCAATGACATTCAGCGTAAAGCCGTGAAAACCGCCGGTGAGCTGGCGGGTTTACACGTCGAACGCTTGCTGAACGAACCGACCGCTGCATCGCTGGCTTACGGGCTGGCGAATCAGCAGGAGCAGAAGTTTCTGGTGTTCGATCTGGGCGGCGGCACTTTTGATGTCTCGATCATCGATATGTTCGAAGGTGTCATTGAAGTGCGCGCCAGCAGCGGCGATGTATTTCTGGGTGGCGATGACTTTACGCGCAGCCTGGTCAGCTGGATGCTGGCGCAATTCCCGCAATTCCCGCAACTCGAGCAGGAAGACACCGGTTTACACGGCCGGCTCGTCACATTGGCGGAGCGGGCAAAGCGCCAGCTGACGACGCAGGACAGTACGTCCGTCAGTTATCAGCATGAAGGCGAAACGCTGAGCTGGACAATCACGACGGAGATTCTGGCGCAATGCTGTGAAAGTGCGCTGGAACGGATGAAAAAGCCGGTGATTCAGGCGCTGCGTGATGCGAAGTTTTCCGCCGATCAGGTGGATCATATTGTACTGGTGGGCGGCGCGACGCGGATGCCACTGGTGCGACAGGCTGTCGCGCGTTTGTTTGGCCGTTTCCCGCGTTGCGATCTTCAGCCCGATGAAGCGGTTGCGCTGGGTGCGGGAATTCAGGCCGGGCTGGCGATGCAGGATCAGGCACTTGACGATATCGTGCTGACTGACGTGATGCCCTTCACGCTCGGTATTGAGATTGCGCGCCGTAAAGGCGAAGGCTATGAGACGGGGCATTTTATGCCGTTGATCGAACGCAATAGCTTTGTGCCGGTGAGCCGGGTGGAATCCGTCCGTACGATCACCGACCAGCAAAAAATGCTCGAATTTTCGATTTATCAGGGTGAAGGCCGCCGTGTTTCCGACAATATTCTGCTCGGTTCCTTATCGCTGGATGTGCCGCCACGCCCTGCCGGTGAAATCACCGCCGACGTGCGTTTTACCTATACGCTGGACGGTATTCTTGAAGTGGAATGCAAAATCGATCATAGCGGTGAGATGCAAAAACTGGTGATCGAAAAATCCCCCGGCTCGCTCACGCCGGAACAAATCTCCGCCAGCCTGATGAAACTGGAAAACATCAAACAGCACCCGCGTGAGCAACTGGTTAACCGCCAGCTGGTCGCCGAAGCCAATGCGTTTTACGAACAAAGTCTCGGAGAGCAACGTCAATATATCGCCGATCATCTTTACCGTTTCGAAAGCGTGCTGGACACGCAGGATGCCCGGCAAATCGCTGAAGCCCGCAAGGAAATCGAGGGACTGATCGCGTATCTGCGCAGGGAATGGGAGTAAACGGATGAGCATCTGGTCAGTCTTAGACATCGAACCTACTGACGATCTGAGCGTTATCAAGCGCGCGTATGCCCGGAAACTGAAAAGCACACGTCCAGATCAGGATCCGGAAGGCTATCAGCAGCTGAGGGAGGCGTTCGAGCAGGCGAAGGCGATTCCCAATGTCCGCGGTTTACATGCTGAACAAGATCGTGCTTTTACAGAGCTGACGAAGCCTGAAAACAGTGCGCCGTTTTCGCAACAGCAGATCCTCAATCAGGTTGATGAAATGGTGACATTGCTGCTTGCCGATGCCACCGCCGGTTTTGAAAGGCTGTACACCTGTTTGTCTGAAGGTCCTCTGGAAAATATTCACGCCCGCGAGTTGTTCAGCCATTTTCTGGCAGAGGAATTGGGCAAACGTGAAGGTGTTACCCGTTCTGTGCTGATCAACGTGGCCGCCATGATGGGATGGGAAATCGAAAATTTCAGACCTGAAGGGATTTCCGCGGACCAGTTATGGGCGATTTACACGCAGACTGAAAACACAGAGGCTTCACAATACTGGGATTCCCTCGCAAATGAATCTGAGAAGTCCCTGCAGGAACATGAACGATTTCAGTTGCTGAGCGTTGAGGGCAAAAAGCTGCCTTTCATGGCGAGGTTAATTCCGGGTTATGTCGGCCAGCTACGTAAGACGGTAGAAGAAATCAGCACGTACCATCCTGTATTGCTGGAGCGGGTTAATCCGCAGTTGCTCAAAACGTTATCCGGGCTGCGTTTAGCTTTGGACTGGAGTACAGCTTTTTTTATCGTGTTCTGGGGAATGGTGATCGCTATTGGAATTCGCCATGACGAACATCCGCTGCGCGATGTGTCGATTATTATTTCCGTTCTACTTATCTGTACGTGGGGCAAAAGCGAGCTACAGCGTAAGTTCAGGCATTCGCAGAACGTTGTGGCGATATTCGAAACTCTGCTTTCGCTACTCATCTTTGGTGTGTTTGCTAAAATTTTCAGCGGCTTGTATGGGCAACTGCATTTCATGTACGACGACCCGGGACGGGGTCCGGCACTTTTTGGCATGCTTGCCGCTTTCGTACTTTTCCTCATATGGGCAATTTGTCCGCGATACTGGCGCTGGTACAACCTTATCAGCAATAGCCTGACCGCATTTGTCACATTTCCATGGCAGCAGGCAAAAAAAACTGGCGTGATATGGCGCATCGTCATTTGTGCCGTGATGTTATTCCTTTATTCGTGGCTCGTGACCTGGGCGGTGGCATGAACAACCCATACATCTGGTCAGTCTTAGACATCGAACCTACTGACGATCTGAGCATCATCAAGCGCGCTTACGCCCGGAAACTGAAAACGACGCGGCCAGATCAGGATCCGGAAGGCTATCAGCGGCTGAGGGAGGCGTTTGAGCAGGCGAAGGGTTACGTGGACCGTACTTCGAAGAGTGACGTTGTCACGGAAATTCTGAATGAATCTCCCTCTTTCACTTTACGGATGCCGGTTCACATTGAACCTTTAAAAGAGCTCACGTCGGGTATCGGTGATGCGCTGGAGCAGGAGTTAGAGGCATTAAGGCAGGTGACTGCAATCATCGATGTCATGATGGAAGATGAAACCGAAGGCCTGAACCTGCTCAAATCCGTGCTATCCGGCGAGCTTTTGCAAAATCTGCGTCTGCGGGAAGTGTTCAGTCAGGAACTGGCTGCACAGCTGAGTGAGCGCGAAGGATTGTATTCGGCACTGCTTATCCGTGTTTCAGAGGTCATGGGCTGGGATATTGACCATTATCAGCCGGGCGGCATACCCGCGCATCGACTGGCCGCGCTTTATCGTCAGATTGAAAATACGGGCGCGAAGTATTTCCTGGCTCAGTTGCAAAATAAATATCAGAAATCCGCACTGGATCGGCAACGGCTGAGGTTGCTCACTGTCGAAGGCGCCACGCTTGCGTGGTGGGCAAGGTGGATGCCTGATTTTCTGAAACCCCTTTATGAGGAACTCAGCCATATAAGGATGAATTACCCTTCACTCGTGCCGCAATTAAACTCGCAACTGGTGAAAGCGCTTGATGAATCACGCACAGCGATGAGCTGGGGCACGCTATTTCTGGCCGGTTTCTGGCTTTTACTGACATTGCTTGCGACCCGCGAAGACCCTGACAAGTGGCGTGACCGGATCCTTTTGATCGCGATTATCGGCGTTTATACGCAGGGCTACAGTTTTCTGGAAAGCGTTCTGCGTGACCGGCCCCGGAGCCTGAAGGTTGCGCAAGGCGGACTTTCGCTGCTCGCCCTTCTGATTTTAGTGAAAATGCTGTTGGGCTTTTTCGACGCTTTCAAACCAGAATCTGGCCATCTTCAAATTTTGCTAACCGATTACGGCGTGATGAGCGTTGTCGGTTTCTGTGTCCTCTGGATGATGGCGCCGAAGGCCTGGAAATGGTATCAGGTTCCTCTTAACGCCATGATTATTCTGGTGGTGTTTCCGTGGCAGCTGATGAAAAAATCAGAAGGGATTGTGGGCATTGTGTCATTTGTTTTGCTGCTGGCGATGTATGCCTTTTTGATTGCTTTGGGGATCCGCTGAAAAACTAACAGGCTGGCATTCCACCAGCCTGTCTTTTCACTCCGCCAGAACCCAGACGCTGACACTCCCTGCTTCGCAGAAGAACTGCCCCGTACCGTTTTCATCGGTTTCGATGATGTCTTCGCGGTGTTCCAGTAAATCGCGCCATTTCTTATGCGCGAAACCGTCGCCCAGTTCGATGGTCTTTTCTCCGCCTTCCCCGTTTGACATCACCACCACGCAGCCCGGATGTTCTTCGGTTCCGCTGCGGCTGAACGCGATACAGTTCGGATGATCGAGATAATCGGTCTGCACGCCCCACGCGTATGTCTGGCGGGCTTTGATCAGCGTTTCCAGTTGCGGGATCGCAGGCAGTTCGATGGTGTAATTATTGCCGTCATCCCCTTCATCTTCGTAACTTGCGCCAATCAAATCCGGGTAAAACACAATTGGCACACCCTGCTCACGCAGAAGGATTAACGCATAAGCCAGCGGTTTGAACCACGGCTCAACCGGCGCTTCCAGCGACTGTAGCGGCTGCGTGTCGTGGTTGGCGACCAGCGTGACCGCGTGTGACGCGTCGGCGGCGACCAGCGTGTTGTCAAAAATGGTGGTCAGATCGAAATCCGCGCCCTGCTTTGAGGCATGATGGAAATTCAGCTGCAACGGCGCATCGAACAGCATGGTTTTGCCTTCCACCTGATGGATGTAATTTTGCAGCGTGGGCACGTCGAACGACCAGTATTCGGCCACCAGATACATCGGCTGTTCGGATTCAGCCTGAATATGATCAATCCATTCTTTATAGAACCAGGCCGGGATATGCTTCACTGCGTCCAGCCTGAACCCCGTGCAACCGGTTTGTTCCATGATCCAGCGGCCCCAGTATTTGAGCTCTTCGCTGACCGCGTTATTGCGGAAATCAACGTTGGCACCCATCAGATAATCGTAATTCCCAAATTCGTCATCGACCTGGTCGTTCCAGCCACCGCCGGTGTAATCGTTGATGATTTTGAAAATGCCGTTTTCATCCGGGTTTTCAATATGATCGACGCCACTGAAGCAGTGGAAATCCCAGACAAACTTGGAATACTGCCCGTTTCGGGCGGCGAAGATGAATCGCGTCCAGGCATCGGCTTCGATGATGTCGTCGCTGATATCTTCACGGTCATCCATATTGACGCGGTTAACCTGCACGCGCTCTTTTTCGTCAGCGCCCATTTTATGGTTGAGCACCACATCGAGAATGACGCCAAGCTGATGGTGTTTCAGCGCCTGAACAGCCGCCAGGAATCCCTCTTTGTCGCCGTACTTGGTGGCGCGTGAGCCTTTCTGGTCAAACTCGCCCAAATCGAATAAGTCGTAAGTGTCATAACCCACTGAATATCCGCCGGAACCGCCTTTATATGCCGGAGGAAGCCAGGCGGCAGTGATCCCAATTTCGGCCAGCCACGCGGCTTTTTCTGCAACCTCAGGCCATAATTTGCCGCCATCCGGGTAATACCAGTGGAAGAACTGAAACAACGTAGGATTCTGCATACAGGATTTCCATAAAGATGACCGGGAAATGAAGTATGGAGCAGGATTAGAGAACTGCGAGGTAAAGGGCGAAAAAAAAGCCGGTCAGGAGGTGACCGGCTTGTGTGGGCTTGATTGAATTCAATATCAAACTCGCCATTGTGCCGTGCTTTGACGATGACTGTTATGCAACGTAAGGGAGCAGTCAGGCCGAGGGTATTTCCATTGAGCGGATCACCAGAAAATCCTGTGAAATACCCCGCCCCTTTTCAACAGTTTGTACATCGTGAACGAACCACGCATACATTTGCGAGGGAGCACTGTCTTCAGGCAGTGGCGGGGGCAGTCCCTGATAAGCCGCCTGTGAATAGGCTAAAAACTTTTTTGCTCTTCGTAGCGCGGGGGTATAGACATCCGGCATTATTTGGCGACGGGTATCTGTGCTGCCCAGCATCTCCATAATGTTACGCATACCCAGGGCAACATCATGCACATCCTCGAGCCAGCCCCAGTTTTTATGCAAAATATCGATTTCATTTTGGAGCTGGCCCGCGGTTTCCTTCGCATTGCGTGTGATGCCAATTCCCCCGGCGGAGGCTCCGGCGGAGGCCATCACCTGCCCGCGCTGTTTCTCATATTTCTGACACTCACAGCGGTACAGATAGAACTGTTTACCCAGCCAGTCGATGTAACTGTCGAGATGATAGTTCTGCGCAAATACGCTGAGGGTGGTAAAAGGCACGGCCTGCTGATACGTTTTTGTCCATTCTTCGACAGATTTATTCTCAACGCTGTCTCGCATGATGAAGTAACTGGCAACGTCGGTATCTGTTTTATCAAGTGTCTCAAAATCTGGGAAAGGGACGCCAGCGACCGACGCCGCGCGATACATTTTTTGCAGTGCGACCCTGCACAGTTCTGCGCTGGGTTTTTGTTCGTCGGGTTTCAGGCCGCCGCCGACATCTTCAGAGCATCCCGGCAGCAGTTCCTCAACATGCTTTTCCTTATCGCCGCCCAGCCGGTAAAGGCTCCGCCAGACGCGCGTTTCATGGGCTGCCACCAGATGCAGGGCACTTTTCACCGTCACCGGTAACGGGGTGTCCAGATCGATAGATTTATCACCCAGCAGAGTACTGATCCCTTTAACCGGGCCGCCGGCAGCAGCGACAAACCAGTCCACACCGTTGTTGTTACTGGCAGGCGTATGCCGGGCACAATCGAATAAGCCGGTAAATATGATCTCAACAGGAATGCCTTGATAAACGTATTTATCGCCCTGCTTCTTGCAAATCTCGTTGAGCAGGTCGTCCAGAAACTTACGCGCCAGCGTTGCACCCAGGTCATAACCGAATAATGAAACGGAGATCAGTTTGATGGGAACGGGGCTATTTTTTTTCGCTTCTTTAAAGGCCTCTTCAAATGAAATTTTGGTTGAGGTTATTCGTGTATCCACACCGGTGACCAGCATGTCAGAAACTACAGGGTTATCGCGCAGCCACGGCGTGGCTTCGATGCTCACTTTTTTTACAGCACTTTTGGTCATATCTAAGGCCAGCTTCCCCCATTCAGTGGGGTTAATCAGCTTTTTGCCGGCATCTTTTAATGCTTTCCACCATTTGTCTGTTTTAAAAATTTCTATGCCTGTTTCTTTGGCAATATCGCCGGGCTGATCTTTTAAATCATCTAATGCACTATCTTGCGCACCATCCATGATGGCATGTAGTTTCGAGGTTAAGTTTTCATGGAAAGGCGTTCCGAGGCCAGAAATATAAAATTTTGAATAATTCTCTTTTAACGAATTTTGCCGTTCATCAGGAAATGCCCTGAATAATCGGGCAACATTAGTCAGGCGCTGCTCCTGCGCATCCTGATTGATATCACGATGTATACCATCAAAGAAAAAACCTATATGCCAGATCCGGGAACAGTTCCCTGCCCCGGCGGTGTCCGCTTGTTCGGCTCGATTCGCGGCGGCAGTTAAGCTTTCAACATCCATTATTTAAGCTCCTGTTCACCAGGTTGTTGTTTAACATTTCGAAGATCGTCGATCTTTGGATGGATGAATCCAGTCCCCCACCACAAACGAACTTTATCTCCCGGTAGGAAATACACGTGCAGATAATTTTCTTCCCATTTTCGCTCAGGGAGGGGCATAACAATACTGCGAGTTTCTTTACGCATACCCGCATCGTATTGAGCTCTGGTAGTACTTAATGTCCATATAACTTCTGCCTTATTTCCACTAATACTACCGCAGCAAGTTGCCCCACCTCCTCCATACGCAGAAGCATTTGAACCCGCCACTCCATTAACGCTAAACACCAAAATAGGTCGGTCAATTTCACTGTGAATAATCAACGTCACCGGCCCGGTCGGTGGCCCCCAGATAGATGCCCAGACCAGCCATCCGCAACCGCCCAGTACGATCAATAACAATCCCGCACCCAGCCACTTTCCCCAGCGGGCGTAACCGCGATTTACTGCGCCGTCTATTTCTTCCAGTCTTTTAAAAAAATCCATTTTCTTTCTCGCTTTAATTTTTATTTGCGGATTATTGCATCAGGGAGTTCTTCAGACTTTGGGCTATTAAATCCTGTGCTCCACCACAAACGAACTTTATCCCCAGGTAGGAAATACACGTGCAGATAATTTTCTTCCCATTTTCGTGCTGGTATCGGAATGACAACTCGACGTTTTTCAAGCCGCATTCCCTTTAAATATTGCGAATGGGTTATATCAAGAGTCCAGATAACTTCTGCCGTCTTACCACTGATGCTGCCACAGCAAGTTGCTTTCCCGCCGCCAGTGGCATAAGGATTTTCTTTGTTGTGAGCAAATGCATTTGCTCCTGCCACTCCATTAACACTAAACCCCAAAATAGGCCGGTCAATTTCACTGTGAATAATCAGCGTCACAGGCCCGGTCGGTGGCCCCCAAATGGATGCCCAAACCAGCCATCCGCAGCCGCTCAGTACGAGTAATAACAATCCCGCACCCAGCCACTTACCCCAGCGGGCGTAACCGCGATTTACTGCGCCGTCTATTTTTTCCAGTCTTTTAAAAAAATCCATTTTCTTTCTCGTTTTGTATATTCAGCTATTCGCGTTAATGCGCAAAAATCAATTGTTCAACGTCTTCTCACACTGTAACTCGCAAAAAATCAGACCCGTATTATTGTATGTTCCTATTCAACTCGCTGAATATTCAGTCAGAATTTTCGTCAATGATGTTTTTCCTTCCCTCACTTTTTGAAGTGATAGTTGCATCTCTTCCGATTCCAGTATTTTTTTGCCGCCATTGAGGTAATAAAGTGCATAAAGCTTCACGTTTACACCTTCAGGCATTCCGGCCAGACGAGCTTTTTCCAGTGCTTTGGTCACCATGTCGCGCTGAGAACACGGCGGGAAATGCTGACTTGCGGGCATCTTTTGCCATTGAGTTAACACACTTCCCACTTCTGGCTTATCTTCAATTTTCTGCCAGATATCTGCACCCGGTCTGACGGCATGGTCCTGAGGATTCTTTGCTGTTGAAGGCTGCAGGGTAATCTGCTGCCAGCTCACTTCTTCAGGCACCCACCACTGAGTAATGCCATTAAAAATAAAAGAGTGCCATTCCTGATCATGGCATTGCGCCAGAAGGCTGATGACCTGGCGGGAATAAAAACGGACCAGCGCCACCTCTTCATCCGGGCGAATCATCGTACAGGCGACGGAAAGTCTTGCGGCAAGAAGTCCTGGCGAATCGGGTGAAGCGATGACCCCAACAATCCCGGGGATGGTCTCAATCATTTTTCCCAGATCATTTTTATCCTGTACCGCGAAGACCCATGGGCCGTAGTTCCTGATATCTGCCAGTTGGGGATGTAGATACAAAGAGTGCATTTGTGCGGAGTGTTCTGCGTAAAAAACCTGAAAGTCTTCATTGGTCTGCGCCCCGCCTTCCATCAGTAAATGAAAGCGGCTATTTTCCGTTATCGCGGCAGATTCTAGCAGCGTCGTGAATTCCATCATTTCAGGCTCCCTGCACAACGGCATCGTTGGCTTTTATCGCATTAAGCAAACATTCAATGCAGATTTTGTTTTTAAGCAAAGGATATTGGCCGGGAAGCAGAGGCATTTTCAGCGGCTTTGCCTCCGGCACGGTCAGCACCGAATGCCCGGTGCGCCGAAAATAGTCATGCCCGGTGCCGTACTCGATTTTGCCGTCCTGCAGGATGAGATAACTGCCGCCGCCAATCAGCGTGATGCGCTTTTTCGCCGCAAACAGGATGTCGCCGTCCACCGCCGTGATGCTCACTTTCCTGCCTGCTGCCAGCGTCATGGTGTTGTTTTGCGCCTGCACCTCAACTTTCCCCTGACTGGCCTTCAGGCTCATTTCACCCTTCAGCGCGAATATCCCCATTTCCTGCCCGGCGTTGAGGGTCAGGTTTTTAATCACGCCGAGGTCGGCATTCTGACCGGCGTTCAGTATCAGGTTTTTGGTGGCCGCCAGCTGGAGATGCTCGCCGCTGGTCAGCGCCATGCCTTCCGGGGCGCTGGCGAGTACCACCTGATTAATCGGCTTCAGGCGCTCGCTGAACATCGCGATTTGCGCCGCGATATCGGCCTCCAGCGCACTGACTTCGGCGGCGGCCTGGCTCAGCGCTTTGACCTGCTGTTGCAGGCATTCGATTTCACGCAGCGCGGCGCTGTTGTCCATGACCTGACCCTGCGCTTTGGGCTGGGCGTCGGCGCTGATGAAAATGCCTTTACCGCCGCGCACCGCGCCGTGTTCGTCGGTGCGCAGCTCGACGCCCTGGCCGCGCGGCTTATTCTGCGCATCTACCAGATGCCCGGCGTTAAGCTGGGTTTTGCCGTATTCAGTGGCGAGCTTGACGTGCTCTTCGCCGCGCCGGTCCTCCATCCGCAGCTTGTTATTCGCAGGCGTACGCAGGACGTTGCGGGTGTGGTTGCGTTCGGTCACGTGGTCGGCGTGGTCCGAGTCGTGCAGGGCACCGGCGATGTAAGGGCGGTCCGGGTTTCCGGCCTCAAAGGCGATGGCGACTTCGGTGCCGTCGGGCAGCGGGCTGTGCCAGCCGTAGCCGTCACCGGCGTAAGGCCGGGCGAGGCGCAGCAGCAGGTACGCATAGCCGCTGCCCGATGCATCACGGTCAGCGTCAAGCCTGACGCGATACCGCCCCTGATTGTCGAGCCAGGCGTAAGTGTCCTTTTTCTCCTTGCTTTCCACCCGCGCCGGTACGGTGCCGCGGATAACCGGACGCTCAGGCGGAACGGGGCGGAAACAGACATTTTCGCTGTAGGCCATGCCCCACAGGTTGAGGCGAAAGTGTTCGCTGCGGGCGCCTTTGGCGACAATCCGGGTGATGAGAATGCCGTCTTTCAGGTCGCTGAACGGGTAGTTCTGCGGCTCGAGCACCTGCCCCGGCGCCAGCGTGAGGCCGGTGCTGCGGGCAAAGATGCGGCTCTGTTTGTTGAGCAGGCGCTCGTGGCGGATGCGGGCGTAAAACGCGCCGGTTTCGGCGGCGGCGTCGGTATCGTCCCCGACCTCGCGGTACGACAGGGCGTAGTGATATCCCTCACCGGCCACCGGTGCCAGGCTTCTGACCTGCGCGGCGGTATCGAGCGGAGCGGTGGCGTCGCGGTAGTTGTAATCACGTTTGGTGATACGCCCGGTGACGGCCTGCCAGTGGACTTTCATGCCCCAGACGCTTTCCGCCTGACCGTCGCTCATGCCGGAAGGCTCGCAATAAGGCAGCGTGACGCCAAACTGATACTGCTCCGGCCCGTCGCCGAACACGACGGTTTCGGATTCGAGGCGGGTATCGGTTTCAAAGCGCCACCAGATACCCACTTCGGCCAGAATACGCCGGATAAACTGCAGGTCATTTTCCCCCCACTGGGTGATGAGTTCGCGCTCCGGGTAGGCCTGACGGAGACGAAACTCAAAATCCTGCCCTTCGAGGTCGTGGGCGCGCAGGAGCTGTTCGACCACTTCGGGCACCGACTGGTTCTGATAGATGGCGGTGCGCGTGGTGTTTTCCAGCAGTCTCAGGCGGGGCACCAGCTCAAAGCGGTAATGCGTCTCGTCGGCAGAGGTCGAAAGGCGCTGAAAATCACGCACCACGCCGTAAACGGTGCGGCCCGGTTGTGAGGATGTCTGCATGCCGAAGCGGGCAAATTTGCGTAAGACCTGCGCGGGGTCGATATCCGGTTCCGGGCTGGTCGCTTCAATCACATAAGAAAAGGGCTCGCTGAGCTGCTCTTCGCCGCGAAAGTTGAGGACGTCGAGTTCAAAGGGGCTTTTCCAGATATTGAGGGAATAACGGGACAGTGTATCCATACCGATCCTTGGTTGAGATGTGAAAAGCATCCGGCTTTTCGGGTATCTGGAGAGTCAATTCACATGAAAAAAGTAGGGTTACAGTTTACCAAAATTTAAGTATTCGGAAAGTGATATTGCATTAGGAATGCTGAACAAAATTGTTGCGAAATATCTGAAATTTCTGAGCATTTTGAGGATGAAAAAGCCGGTCAGGAGGTGACCGGCTTGTGTTTGCGTCAGCGCTGAATCAGTTGATTTCAGGGTGCTGCGCGATCAGGTTCTTTCTTTTGGCTTCGAGTTCAGCAATCTGCGCATCAATATCTTCAATTTTATGTTCGATATTGTCGTGATGCTCCTGAAGGATTTCACGGGCTTCTGCGCGGTCAGACGCGGCTGGCGTTGCGCCTTTTAGCGGACGGTTCGCGGTTTCTTTCATGAAGATACCGGTCACCAGGCCAATGACGGAAATGACCATCAGATAGTACGCAGGCATGTACAGGTTGTTGGTCGCTTCCACCAGCCACGCCACGATGGTTGGTGTCAGGCCGGCAATCAGCACGGAGACGTTAAACGCAATGGCCAGCGCGCTGTAACGGATGTGCGTCGGGAACATCGCCGGTAAGGTGGAAGCCATCACGCCGATGAAGCAGTTCAGCAGCACCGCCAGAATGAGTAACCCGAGGAAAATCAGGCCGATCACATCACTGTTAATCAGAATGAAGCACGGAATTGCCAGAATGAACAGGCCGATGCTGCCGATAATGACGAAGGGTTTGCGCCCGAAACGGTCGCTCAGCATCCCCATAAACGGCTGCACAAACAGCATACCGACCATGATGGCGATGATAATCAACACGCCGTGGTCTTCAGAATAATGCAGGCTGTGAGACAGATAACTTGGCATGTACGTCAGCAACATGTAATAGGTGACGTTGGTGGCGATCACCATGCCGACGCAGATAATTAGCGGTCTCCACTGTTTGGTGAGGATTTCGCGGAAAGAGACTTTCGGCGGCTCGGCAATATCTTTGCGTGAGTCGCTGTCGATTTTATCCACGTGCTGCTGGAATGTCGGGGTTTCTTCCAGCGCATGGCGCAGGTAAATCCCGATCAGGCCCAGTGGTGCGGCGATGAAGAACGGAATACGCCAGCCCCACTCGAGGAAGTTCGCGTCACCGACGATACTGGAGATCAACACCACGACGCCCGCACCGAGAATAAACCCGGCGATGGAACCGAAATCAAGCCAGCTACCGAGGAAGCCACGTTTTCTGTCCGGAGAGTATTCCGCAACAAAAATCGCCGCCCCGGTGTATTCACCGCCGACGGAGAAGCCTTGTGCCAGTTTCGCCAGTAAAAGCAATATTGGCGCCCATATGCCGATGGTGGCATAGCCGGGAATCAGACCGATACAGAAGGTACTGACGGACATGATGATAATGGTGACGGATAACACTTTCTGGCGGCCAAATTTGTCGCCCAGTGCGCCGAAGAACAGACCGCCCAGAGGTCTGACGAGGAAGGGAACCGAGAAGGTTGCCAGTGCTGCAATCATCTGAATGCCGGGATCGGCACCCGGGAAAAACACCTGACCTAAAGCGAAGGCCACAAAGCCATACACACCGAAATCAAACCATTCCATCGCGTTGCCCAGCGCGGCGGCAGTAATGGCTTTCTTCAGTTTTTTGTCGTCAATGATAGTAATGTCATTGATTTGCATCGGTTTAACGCGTTTCTTTCTTAATCTCATCTTTTACATCCCTTTTCCAAAATACTCCACTGTGTCAGCGTGAGATATTTTTGTTCGTACCCTTTAACTATTTCAGGTATCAATAATTATTCAGCAAGCCATATCATTATAGAGTGGTTTTCCGCTGAGGCAAAAGGCGGCCATTTTGTGATCAGCTTTACACTTTTGTTTTCCCCTGCCCACGTTTTACCCTGTCAAATGGTAATGTGTTTTCAAATTAATGAAACTGCATTTTAATTAATGAAAGGGAAGCCAGAACAGCGGCTAATTTCATGCTACTGATGGGGTGAATCATGGCTAAAGGTTCTCAGATTCAATTCAATTTCCACACCGTTCAGGATCCTCAGACCGGTGTCCACGTGACGCGTTTAACGCCTCCCGACGTTCTGTGTCATCGCAATTATTTCTATCAAAAGTGTTTTACGCGTGATGGCAATAAGCTGCTTTTCGCCGGGGAGTTCGACGGTAACCGCAACTATTATCTGCTGGATCTCACCACGCAAAAAGCGGTTCAGCTGACGGAAGGTGCAGGCGATAACACGTTCGGTGGTTTTCTTTCACCCGACGATCAGTCGCTGTATTACGTGAAGAACGAGCGCAGCCTGCAATGTGTCACGCTGAAAGATTTCAGCGAGCGGACAGTTTATCGGGTGCCTGAAGAGTGGGTGGGGTACGGAACGTGGGTGGCAAACAGTGAATGTACCCGTCTGGTCGGCATTGAAATCAGCCGCAAGGACTGGACGCCGCTCACCGACTGGACCATTTTCCAGACGTTTTATCACAGCAATCCGCACTGCCGCCTGCTGGGTGTCGATTTGCTCAGCGGAAAATCCCGTGTCATCCACGAGAGAAACGAATGGCTGGGTCACCCGATTTATCGTCCGTTTGATGATAATACCGTCGCATTCTGCCACGAAGGCCCGCACGATCTGGTCGATGCGCGCATGTGGCTGGTAAACGAAGATGGCAGCAATGTGCGCAAGGTGAAGGAACATGCGCCAGGTGAAAGCTGCACCCATGAATTCTGGGTGCCGGATGGATCGGCGCTGATGTACGTGTCCTACCTGAAAGGCCAGCACGACCGCCATATCCGCCGGTTTGATCCGCAAACCGGGGAAGATATTTCCCTGATGACGATGCCGGCCTGTTCGCATCTGATGAGTAACGAAACCGGATCGTTGCTGGTGGGCGACGGATCCGGCACGCCGGTGGATGTGCAGGATACCGCCAGCCATACGATTGATAACGACCCGTGGCTGTATATTTTTGATGCCGTGTCCCGCCGGTACGCACCGCTTGCGGCACATAACAGTTCCTGGCGAGTGCTCGATGGCGATCGTCAGGTAACGCATCCGCACCCTTCTTTCTCGCCGGACGATCGTCATGTGCTGTTTACTACCGATCACGAAGGGCTTCCGGCGCTGTATCTGGCCGAAATCCCGGCTTGCCTGCTCAGTTCATTACGCAAGGACTAAACGACGATGTTTATTTATAAGAATGATATTCCACTCCAGGATCTGGGCGACGGCGTGGGCCGTCGCGTTCTGGCGCATGGCGGCACGATGATGGCGGTGGAAGTCTCATTTGAAACCGGAGCCATCGGCCCGATGCATAATCATGTGCATGAACAGCTGACCTACGTGCTGTCGGGGCGTTTTAAATTCACCATCGGCGAGGAAACGCACGAGGTTTCAGCAGGCGATACGCTGTATAAAAAACCGTACATAATGCACGGGTGTGTATGTCTGGAAAAAGGCGTGTTGTTAGATACCTTTACGCCGCAGCGCCAGGATTTCCTCTAAACCGCCAGCTTTTGAGCCGTCTCCAAATATTTAGGGTTAGATGACTGCTAATAAAAAACCGGTACTCACTGAGCACCGGTTTTTTATCGCCTGAAAGAAACTGAAATTACGCGAGGATTTCACGTACGAAGTTTTCGATCTCTTTGTTCTGGCAGTTTTCAAAGAAGCACTTCTGGAAACGTTCACCGGTGACGGCGGTTTTCACCAGTTCCGGATCAATGGCCCGCAGCGTATCCAGATAGTTTTCTTTCACAACAGCGGCTTTTACCTGATTCAGGATACCGGCGTTGCGCACCTGAGGTTCTTTACGATCTGCCGGATAACCCTGACCTTTCTCGCCGGTAAAAGCTTTCTCGAAGATGAAACGAACGTTAAGCTCTGCACCCCAGCCAAAACCTTTGGCAAATGGCAGGGACAGCGCGTTACCGTTGTTGATTTGCGCGAACAGGAAAGCATCCGCCGGATCGATACAGTAACCACAGTTCACGCCCGGATGGATGTTCAGGGACATCAGCGCGCCCTGTCCGGTGCCGCAGCCTGCGACCACAAAATCGACCGCTTTGGAGTTGAGCAAAATGCTGGCCATGATGCCCAGATGGATGTAGGTCAGGTGATGATCCTGTTCGTCAGACATGCCGACGTTGTAGACCGGATACTCTTTTTCAGAAGCCACCGCGTTCAGTTCTTTCAAAATGATCGCGTTTTTAGCGGCCTGACTGTTTTCCATCATCAATGCAATTTTCATGAGATTTCCTCGTTGTGGCAGCGGATTTCTCCACTGCGCAAGTTGAATTGTGGCGGGATTAACGCGCCAGCCAGCCGCCATCGACGGCAATAGTGTAGCCATTAATATAGTCAGAGGCCGGAGACGACAGGAAAACGACCGGCCCCATCAGGTCTGACGGTAAACCCCAGCGACCGGCCGGAATGCGGCCCAGAATTTCTTCGCTGCGCGCTTCGTCGGCACGAAGTTGCTGGGTGTTATTGGTCGCCATATACCCCGGCGCGATGGCGTTCACGTTGATATTGTGTTTCGCCCATTCGTTTGCCAGCAGGCGGGTCACGCCCATCACGGCGCTTTTTGACGCGGTATAAGAAGGCACGCGGATGCCGCCCTGATAGGAAAGCATCGACGCGATGTTAATGATTTTCCCGCCGGTACCCTGAGCGATGAACTGTTTTGCAACGGCCTGAGACATGAAGAAGACGGATTTGATGTTCAGGTTCATGACGTCATCCCAGTTCTTTTCGCTGAACTCGATGGCGTCTTCACGACGGATAATCCCGGCGTTGTTGACCAGAATATCCAGATGCCCCATTTCGGCGACGGCACGTTCGAGCAGCGCCGGGATCACTTTAGTGTCGCTCAGATCGGCGGTCAGGCTCAGAAAGCGACGGCCGGTGGCGCCCACGCGTTCGATGGTTTCAGTCGGTTCAACAATGTTGATCCCCACGATGTCACAGCCCGCTTCTGCCAGACCTACGGCCATACCCTGACCCAATCCGGTGTCACAGCCGGTGACAACAGCCACTTTTCCCTGCAAAGAGAAATTATCCAGAATCATGATGTTTCCTTTTTTCATAAAACGGAGGCGAATACGCGATTCCGTCGGACGTCTTGAATGATGTCGGGCACGGCCCGGCGCCGAAGTAATGGAGCGAGTTTAGCGTCAAAATTCGCACAACTCAACAAATTGAAACATCATTTCATTTTATGTGAACTTTGATGTTGATTTTTGTTGGGTTGATCACGTCCTGACTATTGCAGGCACAGGAGAAGGCAGGCAGATGCCCGAAACGGGTGAAGGAAACAGTGAAAAATGTGCAGTAAAAAGCGTACCGGATCAGTCAGCGTGGGGTTTTAAAGGGATTGGAATAAAAGATGGGGAAGAAAATTCACTGCCCGACGAAAGCCGGGCCAGTGGTACACGCCGTCTCAGGGAGAAGAGAAAGCGGAGAGGAAACTCAGTGCAGACATCCCTGACATTCTGTTGCCAGACTCAGGCCCCGGCGCCAGTCGCCCGGCGTTTGTCCGAACTGGCGTTTGAAACTGCGCGTAAACGACTGCTGCGAATCAAAGCCCAGCGAAATCGCCACGCTGACAATAGGTTCGCCACTGCTTGCCAGCATATCGGCGGACTTCTTCAGTTTTTTCTCACGAATATATTCACCCATCGGCAAACCAGTGTGTTCTTTGAACATCCGTTGCAGATACCAGCGTGAATACCCTGCCCGCTTGGCGACGGTTTTAATATCCAGACGCTCTTCCAGGTTGTGATCGATCCAGTCGATCAGGTCGTGAATGAAATCCTCGGTTCTCATGGACTTTCTCTCCGGCTTTTTTATTGTTCGGCGCCCCCCGGGGCAGCTCGTCTTTTTATAAAGTGACGCAGTTTTGACTTAAATGCAAGTTTTACTATTGCATTTAATTCCTCGTTACGGGATAGTCCACTTCCCCGAAGTAAACGTTCTGTAAAATAGCACAGAAAGTGTAACAGTATTTCTTGCACTTTAGTAGCGGCATCCCTACAATCCCCTCGAACTAACTGTATCAGACATTGATACATAATTGTGCTGATGAACGGCATAAGCCCCAAAAAAGTCAGATCAGGCAAAGGACGTTACCCGGAGGACAGGCCGGTGTATTGCCTGGCAGCACTTACTTCACTGGAAATAAAAATAATGATGAACCTGCAAAAATCACAGGTTAATGCACGCGGCCGCTCCGGCGGCATGCCTTTGACGTTGCGTCTTTCCGGGATTGCGCTGGTTGTTGCCCTGCTTGCCGGGTGCGATAACAGTGTGGCGCAAAATGCCGCTCCGCCTGCCCCGCAGGTCAGCGCGGCAGATGTTTTAATCAGGCAAATCAGCGAATGGGATGCCTTTAATGGCCGCGTCGAAGCCGTTCAGAGCGTTCAGCTGCGTCCGCGCGTGTCGGGTTACATCGACAAAGTGAATTATCAGGAAGGACAGGAAGTCAAAAAAGGTCAGGTGTTATTCACCATCGATGACCGGACTTATCGCGCTGCACAGGAACAGGCTCAGGCCGAACTCGTACGCGCCCGCAATCAGGCCGGTCTGGCCCGAAGCGAGTCCGCGCGCACCGAAGCGCTGATCGGCACGCAGGCAGTTTCTAAAGAAATCGCTGAGCAGCGCCGTTCTGCCGCGTCGCAGGCGCAGTCAGATGTTCTGGCCGCGCAGGCGCAGCTTGATATGGCGCAGCTCAATCTTGATTTCACCCGCGTAACCTCGCCGATTGACGGGCGCGCCAGCCGCGCCATGATCACTACCGGTAATCTGGTGACAGCCGGTGATACCGCGAGCGTACTGACGACGCTGGTTTCCCTCGATACCGTGTATGTCTATTTTGACGTTGATGAAGGCACGTTCCTGCGTTATCAGGCGATGGCGCGAGACGGCCAGCGCAGCAATAACCCGCAAAACCGCCTGCCGGTTCACGTTGGTCTGGTTGGCGAAAATGGCTATCCCCATCAGGGCGTGGTCGATTTCACCGATAACCAGCTTAATTCCGGAACCGGCACTATCCGTATGCGCGCCCTGCTTGATAACCGCGACCGCACGTTTACGCCGGGCCTGTTTGCCCGCGTACAACTGCCGGGCAGCGCGCAGTTCAACGCCATGCTGGTGGACGATAAAGCCGTGCTGACCGATCAGGATCGCAAGTTTGTTTACGTGGTGGATAAAGACGGCAAGGCGCAGCGTCGTGATGTGGAACCCGGGCGGATGTCCGGCGGACTTCGCATCATTCAGAAAGGCCTTGAAGCCGGTGATCGCGTGATTATCGACGGCGTGCAAAAAGTCTTTATGCCGGGAATGCCGGTAAACGCGAAAACGGTCGCTATGGCGGCCAACAGCGTGACGCCTACTCCCGCCGCAGTTCAATAAAAGAGAATCCTGACTCATGGACTTTTCCCGCTTTTTCATCGATCGGCCAATATTTGCGGCTGTTTTGTCGATTTTAATTCTGGTCACCGGGGCGATTGCCATTCCCCTGCTGCCGGTCAGCGAATACCCGAATGTGGTGCCGCCGAGTGTGCAGGTTCGCGCTGAATATCCGGGTGCCAACCCGAAAGTGATTGCTGAAACCGTGGCGACGCCATTGGAAGAAGCTATCAACGGCGTTGAAAACATGGTGTACATGAAATCTGTCGCCGGTTCAGACGGCGTGCTGGTGACGACTGTGACCTTCCGTCCGGGCACTGATCCGGATCAGGCCCAGGTTCAGGTGCAGAACCGCGTGGCGCAGGCCGAAGCGCGTCTGCCGGAGGATGTGCGCCGTCAGGGCGTGACCACGCAGAAGCAGTCGCCGACGTTAACGCTGGTGGTGCATCTGGTGTCGCCGAACGGTAAATACGACTCGTTGTATCTGAGCAACTACGCCACGCTGAAAGTGAAAGATGAGCTTGCACGCCTGCCTGGCGTCGGTCAGATTCAGATTTTCGGTGCGGGTGAATACGCGATGCGCGTGTGGCTCGATCCGAACAAAGTCGCGGCGCGTGGTTTGACGGCATCTGACGTCGTGAAAGCGATGCAGGAGCAAAACGTGCAGGTTTCTGCTGGCCAGTTGGGCGCAGAACCTATGCCGAAAGATAGCGATTATTTGCTGTCTATCAATGCGCAGGGCCGTCTGAAAGATGAAGACGAATTCGGCAAAATCATCCTGAAAAGTGGTGACAATGGCGAAATCGTCCGTCTTCGTGACGTCGCACGTATCGAAATGGGTTCCGGCAGTTACGCCCTGCGCTCGCAGCTCAATAATAAGGATGCGGTCGGGATTGGTATCTTCCAGTCGCCGGGCGCGAATGCGATTGATTTGTCCGACGCCGTGCGCGCAAAAATGGCCGAGCTGTCGACGCGTTTCCCGGAAGGTATGACATGGCGCGCGCCGTATGACCCGACCGTGTTTGTCCGGGATTCCATCAGCGCCGTGGTTCATACGCTGCTGGAAGCCGTGGTGCTGGTCGTGCTGGTGGTGATTCTGTTCCTGCAAACCTGGCGTGCGTCGATCATCCCGTTGCTGGCCGTACCGATTTCGGTGATCGGGACATTCAGCATTTTGTATCTGCTCGGCTTCTCGCTTAACACGCTCAGTCTGTTCGGGCTGGTTCTGGCGATAGGGATAGTGGTCGACGATGCCATCGTGGTGGTGGAAAACGTCGAACGTAATATTGAGGAAGGTTTAGCGCCACGGGAGGCCGCGCATCAGGCCATGAGGGAAGTTTCCGGGCCAATTGTGGCGATTGCGCTGGTGCTGTGCGCGGTGTTTGTACCGATGGCATTCCTTTCCGGCGTGACCGGTCAGTTCTATAAACAGTTTGCGGTGACGATTGCAATTTCTACCGTGATTTCAGCCATCAACTCACTGACGCTTTCCCCTGCTCTGGCGGCGTTATTGCTGAAAGCGCACGGTGCGCCGAAGGATATGCCCTCGCGTCTGATTGACCGGTTATTTGGGTGGATCTTCCGGCCGTTCAACCGCTTCTTTAATGCCAGTTCGCATAAGTATCAGAATGCGGTATCGAAAACGCTGGGTCGCCGCGGCGCGGTATTTGGTGTTTACGTTCTGCTGCTTTGCACCGCGGCATTTATGTTTAAAGCGGTGCCCGGCGGGTTTATTCCGACGCAGGACAAACTGTATCTGATTGCCGGTGTGAAAATGCCGGAAGGGTCTTCCTTGTCGCGCACTGATGCGGTGATCCGCAAAATCAGCGCTATGGGGTTAAGTACAGACGGCGTAATTGACGCGGTGGCCTTCCCCGGCCTGAATGCGCTGCAGTTTACCAATACGCCAAATACCGGGACGGTATTCTTCGCCCTGAAACCGCTGAGCGAACGTACCCGTACGGCGGCGCAGATTAACGCGGAAATCAATGCCAAAATATCGCAGATTCAGGAAGGGTTTGCCTTCTCGATTATGCCACCGCCGATCCTCGGATTAGGCCAGGGGTCGGGTTATTCGCTCTACGTGCAGGATCGCGCGGGGCTGGGTTACGGTGCGTTGCAAACGGCGATCAATACGATGTCCGGTGCCATCATGCAAACGCCGGGAATGGGCTACCCGATTTCCTCTTATCAGGCCAACGTGCCGCAGCTTGATGCACATATCGACCGTGATAAAGCCAAGGCTCAGGGCGTTTCACTGGATGAGTTATTCAGTACGTTGCAGGTTTATCTCGGTTCGTCGTACATCAATGACTTCAACCGTTTTGGCCGTACCTGGAAAGTGATGGCACAGGCCGATGGCCAGTTCCGTGACAGCGTGGAAGATATCGGCAATCTGCGTACACGTAATGATAAAGGTGAAATGGTGCCAATTGGCAGCATGCTCAACATCACTACCACCTACGGACCTGACCCGGTAATCCGTTATAACGGTTATCCGGCGGCAGATCTGATTGGCGATGCTGACCCGCGCATTCTCTCTTCGGCGCAGGCAATGACCGAGCTGACCGCGATGTCGAAAAATCTGCTGCCAAACGGGATGAATATCGAATGGACGGATCTGAGTTACCAGCAATCTACTCAGGGCAATGCGGCGCTGATCGTCTTCCCGATGTCTGTTCTGCTGGCGTTCCTGGTGCTCGCTGCGTTGTACGAAAGCTGGACGCTGCCGCTTGCGGTGATCCTGATTGTGCCAATGACGATGCTTTCCGCGCTGTTTGGCGTCTGGCTGACCGGCGGCGATAATAACGTCTTCGTGCAGGTCGGGCTGGTGGTTCTGATGGGACTGGCCTGTAAGAACGCTATCCTGATTGTCGAGTTCGCCCGCGAACTGGAAATGCAGGGCAAAGGGATTATCGAGTCCGCCCTCGAAGCGTGCCGCCTGCGTCTGCGCCCTATCGTCATGACGTCGATTGCGTTCATCGCGGGGACCATTCCGCTGATTCTCGGCCACGGTGCCGGTGCGGAAGTGCGTGGCGTGACCGGGATTACCGTGTTCTCCGGTATGTTAGGTGTGACTCTATTCGGGCTGTTTCTGACGCCGGTGTTTTATGTCGCACTGCGCAAGCTGGTGACGCGTAAGAAAGTGGTGCTGGAAACGCAGACGGTCTGATAACACTGGACTAAATCCAGACAGCAAAAAGCCGGGAAATCTCCCGGCTTTTTTATATTTGAAATTCACGCTACGAGTAAAAATGCTTTCTGCGGTTTACTTGGAGCAGGAAACATTCTCTGCGTGTTCTGCGACCAGATCTTTGGTGCATTTGTACTTGCCGCCGCGTTCGAACTCCGCCAGCGCATCCGCCACGGTATGGTGGGCTAAAACCTGAAGCGAGGCTTCTTCGGCTTCGTTGACGATATTTTTGAAATATGTACAGGCATTGGCGCTGACCACACAGCGGGCCGGAACATCAGGCCGCGCAGCCCAGAGGCGCTTATCTTCAATGACCGCGCAGTAAATATCGCGCAGGGAGATTTCTTCCGCCGGACGTCCGAGATTAATAGAGCCGGTACGACCAAGAGTGGAAACAATAATGCCGTGCTGAGTCAGCGGCACCATCAGTTTGCGGATAAAACTGGAGTTGGCTTCCAGACCCGTTGCTAAAATCGCACTGGTGCAGCGCTGTCCAGCCTTTTGGGACTGAGCGATACAAAACACCATCTGCATAGCTGTCGGAAAGCGATAATCTAACATGTCATTGTCCTGAGAAACCAAGTCTTAGGTAAAACACCGTATCACAGAGAAATAGCCCTGTACGTGATCTGGTCAATAATATACCAAATACTCCATCGGTTGTACATGCGATTTATCAATAGATTTCAATCATGTAGAGCACAAATCGCTTAATAAACAACCCTGGTTATTTATGGTTTTCACCTCTTTAAATTCAAGCGCTTGAGAGATTTTTCAGTAGGATCAGGCAAGGATTTGTCGTCTTTTTATACGAATCTTAACCAAGATTTTACGCGGGCAGGAAAATGGTTAAAGCACCTCATTTATACACGTCATTAATGGTTAAATATCAGGATTGCATCGCTGTAAACGGAGAGTACGCTTTGCGCACACTTTCTTATCACCGGATGATAACAACATCATGCGATTATTCGCTTGTTTAATAATCACTGGCATTCTGCTTTTTCAGCCCGCACTGGCAAAACAAACTAATTCACAGGATAGCGAACTTATAGAACAAGGAGATTATATTAATTCTGACGGGCAAAGCGTCCATAAACCGGCACACAGTAAATCTGGGAATGTCCCAGAAGGCGCGTCTGCGCAATGTCGTGACGGAACTTATAGTTTCAGTACACATCATCGCGGAACCTGTTCGCGCCACGGCGGTGTTGCGCAGTGGTTAGAATAATAAATATTCCTATGGATTTAAATGTAAAAAAAACCCATCCGGAGATGGGTTTTTATTGCTCCTAATATTCAGGTTAACGCTGAATAATTAGAACTGGTAGACCATGCCTACACCAACAACGTCATCGGTAGAGATGCCCTGGTTTGTATAGAAGTCATCATCGTTGTCCAGCAGGTTGATTTTATAATCAACATACGCAGACATATTTTTGTTGAAGTAGTAGTAAGAACCGACAGAAACGTATTTAACCAGATCTTTATCGTTGTCTTTACCGCCGTTGCCGTTGTTAAGATCTTTACCTTTAGATTGCAGGTAGGAAACTTCCGGGCGCAGACCGAAGTCAAACTGATATTGTGCGGTTACTTCAAAGTTCTGAGTATTATTTGCAATATCGCTGTCACCATATGGCGTCATATTCCGTGTTTCGGAATACATGGTGGCCAGATAAACGCTGTTAGCATCGTATTTCGCGCCAATCGTCCAGACGTCAGCTTTATCCCCACGGTTGTCAGCAGACTGATCATTGGTACGGTCAGAAGAGGCATACGCTGCACCAACGCTGATGCCCATACCGAAATCATAAGTCGTGGATAACCCGTAACCGTCACCATTTTGATGTTGTACATCGCGATGGTTGTTTGTACCTTCTGAATCATTGGTGCCGTCGTTTGCGCCCTGATATTGCACTGCGAAATTCAGGCCATTCACTGCGCCAAAGAAGTTAGAGTTACGGTAAGTTGCAACGCCATTAGCACGGCCGACCATGAAGTTGTCGGTATTGGTGTAAGAGTCACCGCCGAACACTGGCAGCATATCGGTCCAGGCTTCAACGTCGTATACTACGCCGTAATTGCGGCCGTAATCGAATGAACCGTAGTCACCGAATTTCAGACCCGCAAAACCCAGACGGGTTGCGTTACCTGAAGTGCCGTTATTTTCAGTGTTGTTCGCCTGAACGTTATATTCCCACTGGCCGTAACCTGTCAGTTGGTCAGAAATCTGAGTTTCACCTTTAAAGCCTACGCGGACGTAAGTTTCGTCACCGTCGTCGCCAACGTTGTCGGAGAATTGATGACGCGCATCGACTTTACCGTACAGGTCAAGTTTATTGCCGTCTTTGTTATAAATCTCAGCTGAATGCGCTGCGCCTGCCACCAGTAATGCTGGAATAATAAGAGCCAGTGCTTTTAATTTCATGACGTCATTCCTTTATCATTTAATTGAATACTTAATTTATTATATGTACTTTATTAATGAGTTGGTGCTCGCACTAATACTACCTATATAGTTCCCTTGTTTTGTAGGAGAATTATTGTTTTTGGCTTTATTATTTATTGCTAAATATTTCAAAGGTATTTAATTATATGTTCCGTGAATATTAAAAACCAAACCATATAAATAATATATTTAAAATAAAGAATAACTTTGTGGTAAATTAATTCCCGAATTGCAGAATCATCACTGCAATTCAATTTCCCCTTCCTTGGTTTTAATTATTCGTATTAACTTGCCGTGATCCCTGTCAACGGCCTTATTATTGCCCCGCCTGACTGCGGGGCTTTTTTTTGCATAAAAAAACCCATAACCGGCGAAAGTTATGGGCTCAACAAATGAGAGAGAACTAAAATTTCTACGACGAGGTCAGAGAGACTTTCCACAACAACCTTCATACCTGATGCTACAGCTACGCTGTCCACACAACGCAACGGCAACACCAACTATTCAGGGTACAGCTTTGCACTATCAGGAGAAGATTCGCCGTTGCACAGTTCATTCCAATAACTGAAGCGCAATAAGCGAATATAACGGTCAGGAGCGGCGAAACCACGCCGGGTCTGTGTTCCCCACATCAATGCCGTAAAGGCACCCTGTAGCCAGAAAACTCTCCAGCAGACGCGATGTGTCCTGCGTCTTTTCTTCAGTCTGATCCTTCACCTTGCGATGAGTGATGCGCTGCCATAACGAGCGTTGCTCAGTAGTTAGTGCAGTCGTTGACATACAGGCCTCCGGTTGATCATTACGTCTGTTTAAAAAATCAGACAGACATTGTCTGCCGCTGGAATGACTTCAGTTAACCGTTTCTGCAGTGCGATTTGAACCAACGATTTATGCTTTGCTTTCTCATTAATAGAATAAAGCAGAATCCCTTACCTATTCCCTCAGCCAGACACCTTCACAGAATAGTTTTGCACAAGCGAGGCTGTTTTGGTGGCGCTGCGCCGGGCTGGCTGCCTGATGTGCGAGCTGTACCAGCATGCCGGTGAAACACTGCGCCAGAAGTTCAGCCGGAATATCGTTACGAAAGAGTTTGTCCTGCTGGCTGAACGCCAGATTTTTTGAAATGACAGCGGTGAGCATCGCCTGAGTTTCCGGCCCTTCCGGGGGTAACAAAAAAACGCTCTGTGTCAGATTGTTATCTTCAGCCAGAAAGTTCAGCAATTTGCGAAAACTCAGCGCCATGCGATCCAAAACCTGATTCTCAGCTACCTGGGGTGCTAACTGTAGCGATTGCGCCAATACGATCAGGCGTTCCCGGAAAGTTGCACTGTTTGACTCTGTCATTCCAACATCCTTTATTGCGTTCGGTTCATGCATTCTACCCGAGTCCGTTCGAAATTCTGACGCTCACTGACTATTAGTGTGAGTACAGTTAATTACGGTGGCTAACATTTGCACATGCTGACTCAGAGGCGTAAACCAGTACGGAGCTCACGCAAAGGTACCGGGCTGGTCTGGCCGTGCCTTGCGCGCAGCACCTGAAAAGAAACCGAATACATAGAGGATAGTGGTATGTCTAAAAATGGAAAAGTGGCTTTAGTAACAGGTGGCGGTCAGGGGATTGGTCGTGCAATTGCGCTTCGTCTGGCGAAAGATGGATTTGCTGTTGCGGTTGTGGATTACAACGGGGAAACAGCGAAGAAAGTTGCCGAAGAAATTAATCATGCGGGCGGTAAAGCAATTGCTCAGCTGGCAGATGTTTCAAACCGCGAACAGGTTTTTGCCGCCGTTGAGGCTGCAACAAAACAGCTCGGCGGTTTTGATGTCATCGTGAATAATGCCGGGATCGCGCCGACAACGTTGATCGAAGACATCACGCCGGAAATTGTCGATAAAGTCTATAACATCAATGTGAAAGGCGTTATCTGGGGGATTCAGGCGGCGGTGAAAGCGTTCAAATCCCTGGGGCATGGCGGCAAAATCATTAATGCTTCTTCTCAGGCGGGCCATGTCGGTAACCCTGAACTGGCTATCTACAGTTCCAGCAAATTTGCCGTGCGCGGATTGACACAAACCGCAGCGCGCGATCTGGCTTCTCTGGGAATTACCGTAAACGCCTATTGCCCGGGCATCGTGAAAACGCCGATGTGGGAAGAAATTGACCGCCAGGTTTCTGCGGCCGCAGGTCAGCCTGTTGGCTACGGTACGAAGGAGTTTGCGAAAAACATCACTCTGAAACGTCTTTCAGAGCCAGAAGATGTCGCCGCCTGCGTCTCCTACCTTGCTGGCCCGGACTCCGATTATATGACCGGTCAGGCGTTACTGATTGACGGTGGTATGGTCTTTAATTAACGGGATGTTTTTTTCCTTGCAAGCCTCTCATTCGGGAGGCTTTTGTGTTTTTGCAAGTGTAGAAATCAGTGTCGGGCCAGCGGAATGTAATATTCGCAAGTCACACCGTTTAGTGCAGATTCGCGGGAGTATTTTTCCAGATCCGGCTGCATGATGAATTCCAGACCAAGCGTCGGCAAAAATACTGAATACAAATACAGAATGAAATCATTCAGGCGGCTGAGATCATAAGGATAACGGATCTTCAGATAACGGCTGGCGGGCACCATAATGTCATGGTTATCGCTGACCTTCACTTCATGAGCGACCGTATAATCCATCTGTAATGCATTGGCGACTTCATCATTCGTATCAGGACGACAATCGGATAAGCCCCAGACCGGCGCGAGGAGTGATTCCGGCGTTTCCAGATAGCGTAACAGTTCGGCACGATGTACGTGATTTTTGGCGTTAAACAGCGCTTCAATCGGATAAGAATGCGTTGAAGTCTGCCCCTCGAATGCCATTTCCGGCAATTCTACAATTTCATATTCAGGCGGTGGAAACTCATCCACGGTCAGCGGTGCCGTGATGCCACTCATGGTCCACGATGCATTCCGGCGGTACATTCCCGGCGTTTCAGCAAAGTTCTTTTTGAACGAACGGGTGAACGTCTGCTGAGAATCGTAAGAGTAATACAGCGAAATATCGAGGATCGGCATATTGGTCAGCCGCAAAGCAATCGCGGCCATCGTCAGACGACGGTCACGAATGTATTTGCCCAGCGCGAAACCTGTTTTACTTTTAAACAGACGCTGAAGATACCAGGGAGAATAACCGGTTTTCTTCGAGGCTTTTTCCATGGTCAGACGATCACTTAAGTTGACTTCGATCCAATAGAGTAACTCTTTGATCAAGTCATCATGGAAATCAGGTTTTTGTTCGCTCTGCAAAATGAACTCCCTGTGCTGCGATAAAGTCGCCATAGTTAGTGCGCGACCGATTTTGAAAACACGTTCACGACAATCACGCCCGCGATGATAAGCCCGAGGCCAATCATTGCCGGGGTGTCCAGCTTTTGCCCGTAACCAAACCAGCCAATGGCGGAGACCAGGACAATACCAACGCCGGACCAGATCGCGTATGCAATACCGGTCGGCAGGGTTTTCAGGGTCAGAGACAATAAAAAGATGGCAATCGTGTAGCCCAGCAATGTGACAACGCTTGGCCACAAACGGGTAAATCCTTCAGAACTTTTCAGGCTGCTGGTCGCAATAACCTCGGCAATAATCGCCAGGCCGAGCAGCAAATAAGTTTTAAACATCAGAGGTTTCCTTACATCCAGCTTCACTGACATACAACTCATTCTGGATGGCGCGGTGTAAATTGTATTCCGCACACTGACTGGTTAACCCGAGCGTTTCGAGACGCGACATGGCATCCATGCTGCTGCTCAGACCAATCAGCCTCCAGGATATATGCTCCGGGGATTCGCCTTTGGAGAATTCCCCTTTCTGGCGACCGAATTCAATCGCATCAGATACCAGTTCGTGCCAGTCGGCCACAGACAGCGCAAAAGCTGCTTTCATCAGCGGCTCTTGTTCAGTCAGCAACATGGCCTCATGCCAGAGCGGAATGGCCATCAGCGACTGATCATCCTGGGGATCAATCAACAGCAGGTTGAGCCGTTCCCGGGCGGTCATCTGCTGACTTCTTTCCAGCAACTGTTCTTTCAGGATCTTCATCACCTGCGTATAGGCTTGCGCGCGAAGTTCTCCTGCGCTGGAAAAATGATGATGAACCTGACCGGTTGCGGCCCCCGCTTCCTGAGCAACACGGCGCACCGTGGTGGCAGCCAATCCTTCATAGCGCGCAATCCGGGCGGCGGCTTCAAGAATGGTTGTCTTGCGCGCTTCTTTACAGAGATAGGCCACTTGAAAAATCCGAAGGTGAAGAGACAGCAGAGGATAATGCCAAGACTTGGACGGATGTTCAAGTTTTTTGAGAACGTTCATTCACCTGTGATTATATATAGGTAAATTAGCTTGCATTTGATCAGAAAGGAGTGCGCGCTATATGGTGAATATTCATACAGTGGCCGGTGTACTTAGTCAGTTGTACACACGAAACTCGAAGCAGATTTTGTGTCTTCCTGCCCTTTATATTTGGGAAACTGCGGATATTCGCACAGCGGCATTTCACGACCGGCAGTGGCTTTATTGGTATCAATCATGATCTGCTGGCCAGGATCGATGCCGTGATCCACCCACTTATCGAGCGTGCCGAGGGAATCCCAGCTCACGCGGAACGGGCCGCTGCTATGGGTAAATCCGGGGGCAAGATAGAATCGCGCAAACTGATGCAATTCTTTTTCCCCAAACCGTGCTTTAAGCTTCTCGTAATAAGCCAGCGTATTTCCCGGCGGCACCGCCATGTCTGCCGTGCCGTGCATCAGCAGCAATTTTCCACCGTGCTGAACAAAAGCGCTGATATCTGCATTGTCATTATCGACCTGAGACGCCAGTTCTTTCAGCCGTGTTGAATGTTGCGCGGGATTAAATTGCAGGGAATCATAATCCGGCGAACGCATGACTTCATACCGCACTGCCTGATCGCCCATCATATATGGAAAGGAAATGATGATGTTCGATGAGGCCGGTTTTGGCTTATCAGCGCCCGAGCCAAACACGCTGACCAGCGCAGGGGCATCAGCGCCCAGCAAAATCGGCCAAGGCGCAAAGTGATCGCCGGTGGGTAAATTCACGCCCAAGGACACCGGTTTACTCAGCATTACCACCAAAGATAATTGCGCATCCGAAAGGCAAAGGTCACCGTTATCCTTGCCATCGTGACAACGTAACCTTTCCGGTTTAAAGGCTGCCCTGCACGCGTCCACATTGGCGACAACGCCGTCGGTCAGCCCGTCCAGTTTGTCACAGGCACTTAAAACGGAATTGGATATCAGCGCGGCTTTTGCCGGTGAAATCCAGGCTCCCGGCGTGTTGTAAACAGCCTGTCCGATACGAATTCCCGCCATATGCAGTTCGACAACGTTGTAAACCGGATGGATCGCAATAGCGCCGTCGTAATCGAGCGGATACCGCTGAATGGCGGCCAGCGCCTCATGGCCGCCCTGAGAGTTGCCCTGAAAATAGAGACGCGACGGTTTTCGGCCATAAGCCTGTTCAATAAGTGCCACCGCCACGTCGTGCGTTTTTTTAATCTGTGCCCCGGCAAAATTATTCCAGGCTTCCTCATTCAGCGTAAATGATGCGTCGGACACCCCACCCTGATGGCCGGAATCGCTGCCAAAGGTGGCATATCCTTGTTTCAGAGCGCCGGGTACGGACGCGGGCGCGAGCCGTGCGGTATCTGCCCCTTTTATGGCACCATCGAATCCCCCGCCGCCAAGTTGAAGCGCCTTGCCATTCCAGACGAGTGGCAGATAAAGCTGGAACTGAATATCTGGCGCTTTCGGATCAACCGGTTTGATTTGCCCTTCGAGCTTGCAATGAGTTTCCACGGGCTGACCGGCAATCGCGACGGTCGTTATGACGGCCCCCCGCGTCGGAAGCCCAATGCGCAAAGCCGGAATATGCGTATTTTTCATGGCAACACATTGTGCTTCGGTCAATCCTGAAACGGATGCGGCGGAAACAGTACCGGCGATAAGCATTAAAAACAAACCAGGCAGAATCAATTTCATCAGAAGACGTGTGTCCTTAAGTCGCAGTAACGGCAGTGTGTCACTAAATCAGTGGCGATTGAAGCCCTGTTATTCCGTGAAATGTAGCTGGATTTGAAATTATTATTCCACCTAAACAATATTAATTATCTATGCGCCAATATGCAAATATACAAAAGAGTAATAACAAACTGATTTAATTGAATAATCTCATTAAATAAAATGAATAAACGAGATGTTTTATTTGTATGCGCAGACTTTTCCGGCGTATATTGCTGTCGTCGTCAGGTTCCTGAACGGCACTAATTACACTATTATTTTTAAAGGGATTTACATGAAAAATGTCATCAAGTTCGCACTTCTTTCTGCCTTAGTTGCCACTCTTTCTGGTTGTACCGGTAGCGTTTATAATAAAGAGAAAAACTGCGACTACACTTACTTACTTCACCCGGCCATTTCAATTTCTAAAATGATTGGCGGCTGTGGCCCGACGGATAAATAATCACACTTCATCACTTTTACGCTGACCGCCCTTTTCAGGGCGGTTTTTAAAACCTAATTTTAGTTACAACATTCTTAATGTTTATAAAATAAAACAGCGAAAATTTCAATTCCTGCGTCAGATGCTTTCTTGCAGGGCTCCGTTTGGGAAACGGAAAATATTGTACGTTAAGGTTGTTTTTTGTACTGACTGACATCAACTGGTCGCAAAGGACGATACTTCCCTTCAGCCAGTTTTTTATTGTTTCGCCAGATGTAATCTCCCGTCAGATTAATGTGCTCCCAGCCCAGCGGAGACAAGTGTGACAGCAATTGGCCATTGAGTTGTAGCCCCTTCTTTTTCAGCTGGTTAATGGCGTTTTCCATATATACGGTATTCCACAATGTGATCGCGGCGGTGATCAGCGTAAGGCCACTGGCGCGGTAACTCTGGTTTTCCAGACCACGATCCCTTATTTCACCCAGACGATGCATGAAGATGGCTCTGGCAAGGGCATTGCGGGCTTCTCCTTTGTTCAGACCGGCCTGAACCCGGCGTCGCAATGCAGGATCACGGAACCAGTCCAGCATAAACAGTGTTCGCTCAATGCGGCCGACTTCCCTCAGCGCTTTAGCAAGCCCATTCTGCTTAGGATAGCTGGCCAGCTTTTTCAGCATCAGAGAAGCGGTCACCGTTCCCTGCTTTATTGAGGTCGCCAGCCTCAGAATTTCATTCCAATGGGTTTCTATCTCTCTGATATTCAGCGGAGTTGTGGAAATAATTGACTGTAGAGCAGGATATTTATCAGCCTTCCCCTGAATAAACAACCGCTTGTCATGAAGATCCCGGATCCTTGGTGCAAAAGCGAATCCCAGCAGATGCATCAGCGCAAAAACATGTTCCGTGAAACCTGCCGTATCGGTGTAATGCTCCGTGATTTCAAGATCACTTTCGTGATATAGCAGGCCATCAAGTACGTGGGTGGAGTCACGAACACGGCTGATGACTTTGGTGTAAAACGGACTGTACTGGTCAGAAATGTGCGTATAAAACTGTACTCCCGGCTCCTGACCGTACTTCAGATTGACCTGACCGGCATAGCGACCATGGCTGCCAACCCGAAAATTCTGGCCGTCAGAAGATGAAGTTGAACCGTCTCCCCATAATGCCGCCAGCGGGCGTGACTTCTGGGCATTAACCAGTTCAGCCAGTGCAGCAGAGTACGTTTCATCGCGGATATACCATGCCTGCATGTTTTCCAGCGAAGCTCGCGTGGTTCCCGGACAGGACTCTGCCATTTTGGTCAGCCCCAGATTGATGCCGTCGGCCAGGATGGTGGTAAGTAGCAAACGGTTATCCTGCGGGCGGGTAAGCGGGTTCTTTAGATGGGTAAAATGTCGCGTAAAGGTTGTCCATTGCTCAACTTCATCCAGTATTTCTGTAATTTTTGGGTGTGGCAACATGTTGTAAATCAGGTCGGCCAGTGGTGATATTGTGGAAGGAACGCTGTTATCCAGCGGGGTGATCTTCAGACCTTTATCTGAAATACCCACATCGGGAAGATCCCCGGTAACGGCCATTGCGTTAACTTCCTCCAGGCGGGAGGCCAGCAGCGTCAGCCTTGCCTTAAGGTAAGCTTCGCAATCGGTTTCGACAGATATATTTAACTGATTATTATTTAATAACTTTTCGAAATCAAATCCTGGCATAAGATAGTCATCGAAGTTTTTGTAGCGCCGGGAACCCCGGACCCAGATATCACCGGCCCGTAGCGCTCCCTTCAGCTCGTTCATTGCGCAAATTTCATAGTATTGCCGGTCAATACCTGAGGGGGTGATCACCATCTTTTTCCAGCTCTCAGGAATGAAATCCAGTGACGCTGATGAGGGAATCTTTCTTAGCTGCTTACGATACATTTCACGGATAGTATCGAGGGCATCATTAAGAGATAAGGCGGCCGGAGTGGCCCTCAGTTGCAGTGCCGATAATAATCGGGACGAATATTTACGCAGCGTGCTGAATTTTTCGGTAATAAGATGAAGCGGTTCGAAATTATCCTTACGTGCAAGGAGCCGGGTTTCCTCCAGGCTGGCGGCAAAATCTTCCCACGATAATATCTGTTCAACAGCATACAGAGGATCTTCGCCTGCGTTGCGTGCATCAAGGATCGACTGTCCGACGGAAACATACTGGCGTAATTTCTGCTGTATCAGCTTACCTGTTTTCTGGAGGCGTTCGGCTTGCTGACGTTTTGCCCGGCTGAACATACTGCGCAGTATACGTTCATGCAGTTCTATAATTTCATCAATGATTGTGGCTCTGGCCTCAGTCAGTACACAGACCATCGTTGAATATCGACGAACAGGGGAAAAATCAGCTAAATCCCGGCTGCTCATTTTGCGGCCTTCCCGCGCCAGTTTCAGCAGTCGATTCTGGTGAACGGTTCTCTCCACGCCTTCCGGTAGCGCCAATGCTTCAATGGCGTTAAGGCGGTCTATATGTTGCAGGACATTCTTTCCATTGATCTTCCCCGGAGGCTGAAGCAACCACGTCAAACGAGAAATTTGTTTTTCGGCTGTTACTAGTAGCGCATCAAGGGCTGATTTATGCGTGGCGTTAAGGTGCTCATTCAGCGTGATATAAACCACTTTATCACCCAGAGTCATCGCTTCAGCACAGGTGCGTTCCACAACATCAATACCAGGAACAATAATTCGCCGCTGATGCAGGTACTTCAGTAATTCCTCTGCGATAAGCATGCCCCGATCTGTCCTGGTGGCCTTAGGGAGCAGATACTGGACACATTCTTTCTGAAGCTCCCCATTAAAGGCCTTCAGTTCCAGATAACGATAAAGTTCTCCCAGGTGCTCACGCCGGGTTGTATCTCGGCCGGAAATATATTCCTGCCAAAGTTCTGCTGAAAGTTTAAGGCGGGTACCGATGACTCTGACTAATTCTGCCGATGGGGGCGATTTTTTATCCGGAGCAAACCCGATATTTTTCAGATAACAGAGAAGAACGGCAAAACCAAACCGGCTGGCGGGTTTACGGTGAGCATTAATAAATGCCAGATCCTGCTCACTGAAATACGCCATCCGTGTCAGCGTTAACTCATCGTTCGGTAATGCCAGTAATGATTCTCTTTCCGACAGAGAAAGAATCTGCCTCCTTGCCATATAGTTTTCCTCGTAAATTATTCCATGCGGTATTTTTAACAAAGAGAGTTATCGCATAAGGGTACACCCTGACACCATAACCAAAACGTGACGGTACGCGATGAATGACATAACCTATATGCGATACTATTAATGCAATAACCTAAATGCGACAACACGGTGAAAAAATGTTCATCAGAGCTTATTTGAGGGCATCGACCGAAGATCAGTTCGCTGATCGGGCAAAAGAGATGCTGGAGCAGTTCGTCTTGGAGCGGGGACATAAAATAGCCAGTTACTACCGGGAGAATATCAGCGGTACAAAACTCGACCGTCCGGAGCTGGGGCGCTTACTTATGGACAGTCACCGCAATGATATTTTGCTGATCGAGCAGATAGATCGTCTGACACGCCTTAGCAACAGTGACTGGATGACGCTGAAAAAAAAGATCGAACAATATGAGCTGCGGATTGTCAGCCTGGATGTTCCTACCTCATGGCAGGCGTTGTCGGATAAAGACCCTTCGCAGGCGGACCCGATTACCCGCGCAGTAATAACCGCCATCAATAACATGATAATCGATCTGATGGCCGCAATGTCGCATAAGGACTGGCTGAGTCGCCGCCAGCGGCAGAAACAGGGGATTGAACGGGCGTATAATCTGGGTAAATATCGTGGTAAACAGGCTGATAAGGAGCGCCACCATAAAGTGCTGTACTACCGTCAGGTAAAAAAATTGAGTATCAGGGAAACTGCGGATGCAACGGGTTACAGTCCCTCTCAGATATGTAGAATCCAGGCTCTGCACCGGAAGAGCCAATCAGAAATAGAATAGTTGCATGACTACGCCACACAAGGGATAAAAATATAATATAATTCCCAGTTAGCGAGTTGCAATCCTGTTTTTAGACGCCCAAGATGAAATATCTTTACCTGAGCGCCGCACTCATCACTTTCGATTGCTCAAATCCAGCCAGTCAATTTCCTGTTCTATTTTGCGGTATACCCCGTCACCAATTTTTTCACTTTTACGTAAATCATCGAGCGTCTCCCTGGCCAACAGAATATTTTTGTCAGGAGTCATACTTTTCGAATCAGAAATTGAAGGAGCATCAGTGCGCATTATTCCGAATACATAGGCTCTGGCCAGTTTAGTTTCCGCTTCTGATTGATCGTCGTAGGGTAAATTTAGCAAACGCAATAAAAGCCTGAGTGTTAGTCCCTGAAGCAACAACGTCCCAAGAACCACCACAAACGCGACAAGTAGGATGAAATTACGATATGGAAATCCATCAGGCAATGCGAGTGCTGCTGCCAGCGTAACAATCCCCCTCATACCTGACCAGCCGACAACAATCCCCTCTTTTAAGTCATCTCTTCCCAGGCTGACGCCGGGTGCAGGGCGAATCAGGCCACGTACATATAAAAAGTGATACAAGAAGACCCAAAGAACGCGTACCAGTATTACGGCAGTGAGACTGATGAATGCTATTCCAACCCACTCAGGCCGGATCAAAGGGAGAATATCGCGAAGCTGCAATCCCACCAGTACAAAAGCTAAAATATTCAGTACAAAAGTCACCGTTTCCCAAGTCGCAAATGAAATAATCCTGACGCGGGCTGACATGGAAGATGACGGCGCTCTGGCTGCAGTCAGACCGTAGCAAACCACAGTAATAACACCGGACAAATGAAGGTGTTCAGCGAGGACCCATACACCAAAAATTGTGACAAATTGCAGAACGGTCGATGTAGCCGGGTCTTGAATTTGTTGCAGTAAACGAACAATAACTTTGGCTAAAATCCAACCGGCACACACACTCCCGACGGCTACAAGCAGAAAGGCCGTCAGTGCATCCGCCACATGAAATGAACCGGTGACCAGGGTCTGTACCGCGAGTCCATAAATTAATAACGAAGAAGCATCATTAAAGAGACTCTCACCCTCCAGAATGACTTTGATTCTGTGCGGTAATTCAATCTGCCTCATTACAGCGATTGCGGCTACGGCATCAGTCGGAGCAAGTAAAGCTCCAAGAGCTATAGCCGCTGCCCAGGGCATGTCAGGGAAAAAAGCCTTTGCGATAAATGTTACAGCAATACACGTCAATCCTACTGCAACAACGACCAGAGAGAGTATCGGGAGCTTATTTCGTCGCAGGTCGCGAAACGAAATATCATGAGCGGCATCCAGCAGAACCGGCGCTACCAGTAAAGCCAGGATTAACTCACTTGAAAGACTGAAAACGGGGATCCCGGGAATAACAGCAATCGCGGCTCCCAATAAAGCCAGAAAAACCGGATAGGGAACTTTTAACCTTCCGGCGGCTAATGAAAGTAAGGCTGCTCCCAGCAACAAAACGAGGATAATTTCAAAATTCTGCATGAGTAGTTTCTTCCTGAAAATACGTACTATTATTAATTATCTATATCTGACGTAAAAATTCACGGCTTGCGGTGTGAGTTTCCATTGACCGTTAGTTTTTTAGGTAAGTTATGACCGGTTCAGAACGTCGGAAATAATGGACAGTATTGTCTTGCCTGGTTCGCGGGAAAATTCCGGCGCGAGTTGTGCAGCAACTGTTAATACCGATGTTTGTACTGCCCCAGCCTGGCTTGCCTGCACAAGCGAAGCTGACTCTGTGCGTGAAGAACGGCTGCCAATACAGTCAACGACTACATGAACCTGGTAATCATGACTGCGTGCGCCCAATACAGAAAGCAATACGGCAACCTCCGTACTGTATCCCGCTACAATTAATGTGTTACGCTTATTCGTGGCCAACGCATCAATGATGCTAGGCTCCTGGAATGGATCAGCATTCGTGCGAAAAATTGTATTCTGAGAGTTAGCATAAGATGCGAGTTCAGGGATCACCCCCCCCTTTGTGACGGTCAGGAAAAGCATAGGAATTTTCAGCACCGACGCGACTTTTGCCAGGCTTCCGGCATTGCCAGCAAGCTGACCCGGCGAATTGGTGATACTGGTATTGACCAGTGCAGGGTGCAAATCTGCGAACAGAAACTGTACGTCATTAAGATTAAGATATACGTTTTCGGCCATGATAGCGTTTTCTGCATTTCGGTTATTATTTTGAGCCAAGGTTGCTTTCGCACCCATAGCATTGGCGGTCAATGAAAGTGCGGATACCCCTGCTAAAAGACTTCCTGCGCCCAGTAACTTTCTTCGTTGTTGGTTGATCATGCGATGTCCTTCGCTATTAAAAATATATTAAACCCCAGTCTGCAAAGACACTCTCCTTACTGAATTTCAGTCGGGGTCTTTTACAATCTCAGAGAGTCCATCAGAATTCGAAATGCCTGAGTAGGTGCTCTCCTGGTGGAATAATACAAACTATAACCTTCAAAAGGTGCCGACCAATTATGCAACACCTGTATCAGTACGTTATTTTCCAGTTTATCCAGAATATGAAAATCTGGGACACATATAAGTCCGGCCCCTGAGAGCGCAAAGTCAATCAGAGTGTCGAGTTCATTAACGGTCAATGCCCTATCCGGTTTATGCCTGTATGTCTGAGATTCTGATTCGAATTCCCATTCATAAATTGTCCCTGTACCGGGCCGTCTGTATCCTATGCAACGATGGTTTTTAAGATCTTGTGGCATAACAGGTGATTCATTTCGTGCGAAATATTCGGGTGAGCCCACAACCGCCATTCGCATTTTAGGGCCAATAGGTAAAGCCACCATGTCTTTATGCAGTAGTTCCCCAATACAAACCCCTGCATCGTATTGTTCCTCAACAATGTCTTTCACCTGTAAGGTGACATCTATCTCGATAGAAATCTCAGGATAAGAAGACAGCATCTGTGCCAGTGCCGGCACGAGAATTTGCCTCGTTGCATGTTCCGGCGAAGCGATCCTGATAAGTCCGCTCGGTATGTCGCGGAAAGATTCCAGTTCAGCCAGAACAGTTTCAATACTTTCCAGTGACGGCCGCAGGGTTTTAAGAAGCTGAGTGCCGGCCTGCGTAACTGATACGCTTCGAGTTGTCCTGTTGAGTAAACGGACGCCAATGCGATCTTCCAGACGATTCATCGCGTGGCTGATGGCGGACTGAGTACTGCCCAATAGAACTGCTGCTTTAGAAAAGTTCTTCTCTTGGGCAACTACCGCAAATGTGTGCAAATTTAATAAGTGATCGCGATGCATTATTCATCCTGTGTCATTTTGACCCTTTCTTTAATGACGATATATTCCCCCCCCCCCCCTTGCCTACGGCACATAAACGCTGGCACGGAGAATTATTTCCGGGGATGTATTGGAATCATTGCGGGTATTACCTTGTATCGATGCCATATCTCCCTTTACGGTCACAAAAACTCAACACATCCCCCTTATCTGTCAGGCGACTGTTTGTTGGTGAGTAACAACCGGCGCTAAAAGCAGTGCTGCAACTTGTTCTGGTAACGTGATCATGGCCTCATGGCCTGTCTGTAATTCGTGATAATCCCAACCGTTGTTTTTCGCATAAACAGCAGAAGGGACAATATTTGGTAAGACAGGGTGAACGCAGTGAATGAATTTTTTCGGGAAATTGCCCCCCGGTATGCCATTAAGTTTGAGCGGTGTTTCGTAAGCCTTGAAAGGCATTGCTGTCATCCGGCGGTTAACCCAGGCGATTTGTTGCGGATCTGACAGGCCGAATGCAGTGGCTGGTGGTGTTGCAATAGCACGTGTACCAAAAACGTCAATTGCAGCATCAGTGCGGGCTTTGCGTACATCAGGGGGAGCTTCATCTAAGACAGACTTACCGTTGGTACCCATCGGTGCATCAAGATAAATCATGGAGCCAATGCGATCGCCCATACGATCAGCCACCCCGCTAATCACGTAACCGCCAAAACTGTGTCCCACTAAGACGACGTTTTGCAGTTCCTCACACTCTATAACGGCCATCACGTCCTCAATAAAAGTATTGAGGTCGATCTCGTTATTCAATAAGTGTGCACGCTCACCTAAACCACTATAGGTTGGAGTATAAACAAGGTGCCCTTTTGACCGTAAAATCGCAGCAACATCGCGCCAACACCAGCCACCGTGAAATGCACCGTGTGTCATAACAAACGTCTTTTTACCACTGCCCAGAGCATGATTTTTATTGGCTGCAAGTAAAGGTGCTGATGCCACCAGCAAAGGTGTCGTGGAGAGTAATTTGAGCAACTTTCTTCTGTTCATTAGTATTCTCTTAGCAGGTGAATCATTCCTGAGGGATCGCACGTCCGTTAGCTATGAAGCAGGCATCGGTTGTGCAGAAAAAACCTCTCCCGCAAGTGAAAGAGGTTTTGATAAGGTTAATTGGCTATATAGCCTGCAAATTACAGATCACGACTGACTTTATTCAGCTTGTTTTGTTCAGAGGTTTCATTCACCCGGCGGGCAGGTGATTGCTGTTTTATCGGGTAATAGCACCTGACCGTCAGCCTTTTTTGTATAAAAGAGCTCATGGGTTCAAACCGGCTATTTTAAGAAATAGTCTTCTGAAGCTTTTGACTCTCATAACTCGCCCCCATAACTATTCTGTCAGGGTGGAGTCGCCTTATTTTCTGCTTGCCAGAACTTTCGCAAGCGCCGATGTAGCTCGTTGTGCCACAGCCTTGCTAACGGAATTTTCCAGAGCATCAGTCACGTCTTTCAATTGCTGCTCAGTTAAACCAATGTTCAAAGAAATATTGAAATGAGACATCAGTTGCGGTTCTACGCCGTCCAGACCTGCAAGCGCGCCCAGGGTCGCAATTTCACGATCCATATAGTCGAGGTTGTCACGGCCAAAAATGTCACCAAACAGGTGATCCTTAAGATATGTATCGATAGCAGGAGCAAAGTCCAATACAGGGCCCTTCACGGGTGATCCCACCAGGTAAGTCTGCACTTCAGTTCCCAACTCAAGGCGGGATTTACCGGCAGGCAAAGGGTTAGCTTCTGCACCTACGATATCTACAATGCCTCGTTCTTTACGCTCGTTTACAACGGCCATAAAGGTGCCGAGCCCGTTCAGAGCACGCGGAAAACCCAGGTAAGCATAAAGCTGTGCCAGTACTTCTTTGATATCGTTAATGGTAAGACCGGCTTTCAAACCTTCTTCCAGTACAAGTTTCAGCTTAGGAAGGTCGCCCAGCGCAGTGAATGCAGAAATCGGGGCAATAGCCTGCTGGCGGCGCGTCAGACCTGTATTATTCATAGGATATTCTCTCGTCAGCGACGGGGCTCCCCGCCGCTTCATTAGGTTATTAACGATTGATGGTCTGTTGCATTGCTGCTGTATAACGCTCGCCTTCTACCGGCATTTTTGCTAACAAGTCTGCGATTTCTTGCAAGTCAGCGCTGTTTAGTGACACTGACGCGCCGCCAATGTTTTCTTCGAGACGATGAAGTTTAGTGGTACCAGGAATAGGTGTGATCCACGATTTTTGGGCAAGCAACCAGGCCAGGGCAATCTGGCTTGATGTTGCGTGCTTGCGGCTGGCTATTTCACCAATCAATGCCACCAGACTGTGGTTAGCCTGGCGAGCTTCGTCGGTGAATCGTGGCAATACATTACGTACGTCGCCTTCCGCAAAGGCGGTCTTGCTATCAATTTTCCCGGCAAGCCAGCCTTTACCTAAAGGACTGAATGGTACAAAGCCAATGCCCAGTTCTTCCAGCGTCGGGATAATGGCCTGCTCTGGTTCGCGTGTGAACATGGAGTATTCACTTTGCAGCGCAGTCACTGGCAGAACCGCGTTAGCCCGGCGGATCATATCAACGCCAGCCTCAGACATACCGAAATGTTTTACTTTCCCTTCTTTAATCAAATCAGCCACCGTAACGGCGACGTCTTCAATCGGTACATTAGGATCAATACGATGCTGATAGAACAGGTCAATACATTCAATGTTCATGCGTTTCAGTGACTGTTCGGCCACAAGACGAATACGTTCAGGCGTGCTATCCATACCTGCCGTAGGAATACCGTTTTTAAAACCAAATTTAGTGGCAATCACTACGTCATTGCGCATCGGTGCAAGCGCTTCGCCGACCAGCACTTCGTTTGCTTCGCCGTAGGCTTCGGCTGAGTCGAAGAAGGTTATCCCCTGATCGTAAGCTTTACGGATAAGTGTGACCGCATCCGACTTGTCCATTGCTGGGCCATAACCAAAGGTCATGCCCATACAACCGAGGCCCAGAGCCGAAACTTCAAGACCACCCAAACCTAATTTGCGCTTTTGCATCTACATTCCTTATCCATCATTAGAGGTTTAAACCAGTATAGGATGGGTGCAGATATGACGGTAGGTGGTATTATCTTCATACCGTTATGACTGAGATTCATATATGTCGCGTATTGATTTGAACAGCCTGTCGAGTTTTATTCTGGTCGCAAGAGAACGAAGCTTTACGCGGGCAGCAGCTCAGCTGGGTATAACACAGTCCGCGCTAAGTCATACGATCCGTCGTCTTGAAGAGAAAATCGATACCCGCCTTCTTACCCGGACCACACGTGGCGTCTCCACAACAGAGGCGGGTGAGCGTTTGTTTAACAAACTTCAGCCGGTCTATGAGGTAATAGAAGAGGAGCTCAAAGTATTAAACGAGCTCAGGAAAAAACCCAGTGGTACAATCCGCATCAGTGCTCATGACCATGTCGCAAATACTGTGCTGTGGCCGAAAATCTCACCTATTTTGGTGAACTATCCAGCCCTGAATGTTGAAATCTCAATTGCGTATGGGTTTATTGATATCGTTGCTCAGCGTTTTGATGCAGGGGTTCGTCTGGGAGACCAAATCGCTAAAGATATGGTTGCCGTACGGATTTCCCCTGAGTTCAGGATGGTCGCCGTTGGCGCTGCTGAATATTTTAACACTCATAACAAACCGGTTACTCCATATCAGCTTACGCATCACAACTGCATCAATCTGCGTCTGGAGACTTACGGGGGACTCTATGCCTGGGAATTTGAAAAAGAGGGCCAAAAACTTGAGGTTCAGGTATCTGGCCAACTGACATTTAATACATTGCCGCAGCTGTTGGCTGCGGTGAAAGAAGGACATGGTCTTTGCTTTGTCCCTGAGGATGTTATCCAGGCGGATGTAGATGACGGGCATCTTGTTAAAGTACTGGAAGACTGGAGTCCGACATTTCCGGGATATCATCTTTACTATCCCAGCCAACGGCAACTCTCCGCCGGTTTTCAGGTGATTGTCGACTGCCTCCGTCACTCCCAGTAAATAAAAAAGGCGCAATTACGCGCCCGTGTCATTGAAGACATATATCAGTCCGGTATTTTGAAACCATAGGTGGCCAGATCCAATGAATCGGGGTCCGGACCACCACGAACGCCAGTTTCAAGTGCATCAATCGCTGCGATTTCATCGGATGAGAGTCTGAAATCAAACACGTCGAAGTTTTCGGTAATCCGGTGCGGTTTAACGGATTTTGGAATGGCGGAGAAACCGTGATCCAGATGCCAGCGAAGAATAACCTGTGCTGGCGTTTTCGAATATTTCTTCGCAATGTCAGTGATCACCTTATCTTCGAAAGGATTTTTCTCTGCATTGTTGTAGGTATAAGAACCTCCCAGCGGGGACCAGCATTGCGTGAGAATACCGTAACGGTCGTTAGCCGTACGCCATTCAGCCTGTGAATAATACGGATGAACCTGGATCTGATTAACAGCGGGGATGACGTCGGTTTCGGCAATCAGCCTGTCTAGCTCAGATGGCGTGAGATTTGATACCCCAATAGCACGCACTCGTCCTTCAGTCAGCAACTTTTCAGCCGCTTTATAAGCCTGAATGGTCTTATCAAACTCTGACGCCAGAGGCTGATGGAGTAACCAAAGATCCAGTTGCTCAATACCCAATTTATTCAGGCTGACATCGAAGGCGCGCAGCGCGGGTTCGTAACCGTAGTTAGTGATCCATAACTTGGTTTCGATAAAAATATCCGCGCGGTTAACGTCCGACTGTCGGATCCCCTCTCCGACTTCACGTTCATTAAAATAGGCTGCGGCTGTATCGATCAAACGGTAACCGGCATTCAACGCCGTCTTCACCGCTTCTGTGGTTTCTTCAGGCTTGGACTGGAAGACACCCAATCCGAGTGCAGGCATTTTCACGCCGTTATTCAACGTAATATAAGGATTTTTACCGTTCATATGAGTACCGTTTATCGTTGTATTGATGACATACGTGATGCCATCAACAGTAATAAAGATGAGGTGATTTTAATCAGTCGCTGACGCGGGTACTGAGGCTGATAGAGGGTCCATAGGTGAGCAGCGGCTTCAGCTCCATCATGACTTCTGCGACATGCGGGTTTTCGGCATGGCTGGTTACCGCGTCCTGGTTGACCCAACCGTCAATGATATAAAACGTGTCGGGCTCATCGATTTTTTGATAGAGATCGTAATACAGGCAACCTGCTTCCAGGCGTGCTGGCTCAACAAATTTAAGAACAAGTTCTTTAACGTGTTCACGATCCTCAGGCTTGCATCGCAGTTCACAGATGATGTGACGTTCTTCTGATTTTATTTTCTGCATTCCCATATCCTCAATTTTTACCTGCATAAACACGCGTCATCCCACCATCGACAATCAGGTCAATACCGCGGATGTATGTGCTTGAATCGGACACGAGGAAGATCAGCGCATCAGCGATATCTTCCGCAGTGCCCACGCGTCCGGCCGGAATTTCTGTCGAAACACGCTCTGCGTAAGAGGCAATATCGCTATCACTCATTTTTTGTTCGTTGCTGTAACCTTCGGTCGGCACCACACCCGGGCTTATTGTGTTGACCCGAATATTGCGACCTTTAAGATCCGTGGTCCAGCTGCGAGCCAGAGAACGTACGGCCGCTTTGGTCGCAGCATAAACAGCAAATCCAGGCAGTCCCATATCTGCTGTAATCGACGCATTTAGAACCACAGAAGAACCGTCACGCAACACGTCCAGCATGCTCTGCATAGTTAGTACAACACCTTTAATGTTGGTACTCAGTTCACTGTCGATCTGTTCTTCAGTCAGTTGTTCAAGCGGCGTGGCGTGACCACCGCCCGCATTAGCAAACAGAATGTCGAGATGTCCTTGCTCAGTTTTAATGGTTGCGGCCGCCCGCAACATGTCTTCTTTACTCGAGACATCAGCGCGTATCGCTCTCGCTGAAGTGCCCAATTTGCTTATTGCATCGTCCAGTACATTTTGGCGGCGGCCAGTGATATAGACTGTAGCGCCGTGTTCAATCAGCCGTTTAGCCGCACCGAAACCCAGCCCGGTTGTTCCGCCAGTGACCAGTGCGATACGGCCTTTAAGAGATTGAGTCGTCATGATGTTGTCCTCTCAAACATGAATATGGGATCTGACCGGCGACATCCTGCCGCCGGTGAAAAAGCGAGGCTTAGCGGTTGATGGATTTCATCATTGCAGCGGTATAGCGTTCGCCCTGAACGGGAACTTTTGCCAATACGTCAGCAATTTCCTGCAAATCGGCACTGGTGAGTTCAACCGTTGCCCCGCCAACGTTTTCTTCGAGGCGATGGAGTTTAGTTGTGCCAGGGATCGGTGCAATCCATGGTTTTTTGGCCAGTAACCAGGCCAGAGCGATCTGTGCCGGTGTGGCTTGTTTACGTTTGGCGACTTCCCCAATCAGCGTCACCAGATTGTGGTTAGCCTGACGGGCTTCATCAGCAAAACGCGGAAGACTATTTCGCACATCACCTTCGGCAAAGGCGGTATTGCCATCAATTTTTCCTGTCAGGAAGCCTTTACCCAGCGGGCTGAAAGGAATGAAGCCAATACCCAGTTCTTCCAGTGTTGGGATAATGACCTGCTCAGGCTCACGGGTGAACATTGAATATTCACTTTGCAGTGCAGAAAGTGGCTGAACAGAGTGTGCGTCACGGATAGCTTTGACCCCTGCTTCACACATCCCGAAGTATTTCACCTTCCCTTCTTGAATAAGGTCACGCACGGCACCGGCCACATCTTCCATTGGCACATTAGGATCAACACGGTGCTGGTAAAAGAGATCGATATAATCTGTTTTCAGACGTTTAAGGGACTGCTCAACCACGATGCGGATACGTTCAGGACGGCTGTCGAGGCCCGCCGCGGCGTTACCGTCCTTGAAACCAAATTTTGTCGCGATAACGATTTGGTCACGGAAAGGTGCTACTGCCTCACCCACCATTTCTTCATTGACCTGACCGTACGCCTCTGCGGTATCGAACAGCGTAACGCCACGTTCATAAGCTGCGCGGATAAGCTTGATGGCCTCAGCTTTGTCAGTTGCAGGGCCGTAACCAAAAGTCAGTCCCATACAACCCAGACCGATTGCCGATACTTCCAAACCACTGTTACCTAATTGTCGCTTCTGCATGTTGAGTCTCCTGTTTGTGGATTTGAACGCCTCACAAGCACTGCTTGATTAGGTGGCGTGTATTTACTTTAGGGGATGAAGCAGCATTACAGAAGTGGCATACTTAGATAACCGATATGAAGTGAATTCATAATGAACCATACAGACTTTAATCATCTTGCCGTTTTCATTACGGTCGCGCGCGAAAAAAGCTTCACCCGCGCCGCAGCACATCTGGGCGTTTCACAATCTGCAATCAGTCATAGCATTCGTGGTTTAGAAGAAAGGCTGGGGATCCGTCTATTGACCAGGACAACTCGGGGTGCGGTGCCAACAGAGGCAGGAGAGCGGCTTCTTGCGAATCTGGTTCCTTACTACGACGGAATTGAAACCGAGCTTGCGACTTTGGGAGAGCTACGGGAAAAACCGGGTGGCACGATACGCATCAGCTCTCATGACCACGCGGCAACCACGATCCTCTGGCCAAAACTCTCAAAACTGCTGAGGGAATACCCGGATATTACGCTTGAAATCAATGTTGACTATGGACTAATTGATATTGTCGCGGGGCGTTTCGATGCGGGTGTGCGCATCGGCGATCAAATTGCTAAGGACATGATTGCCATGCGAATTTCACCTGATTTCCGTATGGTGGTTGTCGGCTCTCCTGACTATTTTGCCCGATACCCTAAACCACAAACACCACACGATTTGACCTCACACAACTGCGCTAATCTACGGCTTTCAACACACGGCGGCCTGTTTGCCTGGGAGTTCACTAAAGAAGGGCAAGAATTACGGGTACAGGTTCCCGGTCAGATGATTTTCAATACCTCACCCCAGTTATTAACTGCAGCACTGGAGGGATATGGGCTGGCGTATGCCCCGGAAGATGTGGTGCAGAAAGATATAAGAGAAGGGAGACTGGTGGCGGTTCTTGAGGACTGGTCACCCATATTACCTGGCTACCACCTTTATTATCCGAGCAGAAGACAGGCATTACCTGCATTTAAACTGATATTGAATGCTTTAAAATTGAATCGAGTTTAATAAGAATCACGTGAAAATTGCTTTATATCCAGTCACATTGAAGGTGGTCGAAAGTGGTTTAATTTTAACCTAAACGTACAATATTTTCCGTTTCCCAAACGGAACCCTTGCAGGATAAATGTCCAGATAAAAAAACGGCCAATTTTCGTGACCGTTTGATATTTGTTGACTGAAATCAGCAGCGTTTTATCGCTTACGCCACAACGTAAGTTCTGCCAACGTGTGTTGGAATTTTCGGGCTGTTTCGCGGATAACAAACGGAATATCCTGCGGTGCCTGAATTTCTTCAAAGTCGCTGGCCAGCAGACGACGCAAAGCCTGATGCGTTGTCACCGCTTCTCCGTTCTCGCGGAAACCGCCAAGCCAGTTTTGCTTCGGCGTGAATTCTTCCAACCAGGTATACGGCGAGGACAACATCAGCACCCCGCCACTGCGGATCATCGGCGTGATATCTTTCAGAAAACACGCGGGTTCACGCAAACGGTCCAGTAAATTCGCGGCCAGAACCAGATCATACAGTTCGCCCTGCGGCTTCAGGTTACAGGCATCCCCCTGCACAAAACTCACGCGCCCGGTTTGCTCTGCATCGATATTCACTTCAGACAATGAGGCCTGACAATAATCGACCAGCTCACCCTCTTCCGGAATAACATAACGACAGGCTTCGCCGCGAGCCAGCGCTAAAGCAACATCAATAAATCGGGCCGAATAATCCATTCCGACAACAGAATCAAAATGTCGTGCCAGCTCGAAACTCGCGCGTCCGGTCGCACAACCTATGTCCAGCGCCCTTCCGCGCAAACCGACATTTTTCACCGCAATATCAACTAGTTGCTCAGCATAATTAGGCACATCGAAATGACGCGGCCCGTACTGGAAATCCAGATACTGCGCGATCAGGCCGTCCGTTTCGTAAGGATTCACCGTCTGTAGTCCCTGATGACCGGATATCACATACCGGAAACCGGCGTGCTGGAAAAAGTGACGACGAAACGCATAACGCGAGGATTTCAGGGCTTCATTACCGGTAGAAATCCAGCTTCCGCCTTTAATCATCGAATGTTTGCCGTCAAACGTTGGCGTGGAAAAGTCATCATAAAGCGGATGCACGCGGAAACCTTCAAAGCCGCTGATCGGCGTGGACGCCCATTGCCATACATTCCCCACGATGTCGAAGAAATGCCCCTGCGCAAAATGGTCGACCGGGCATGACGACGCCCACCAGGCGAGGTTGATATTCCCCGGTGCAGTTTCCCAATCAGGCTGGTCACCTTGTACCTGATTTCGCAAAATCATCCATTCAGCTTCCGTCGGCAACTGCACGGATTCGCCCGTTTGTGCCGCCTTCCAGCGACAAAATGCTGCCGCTTCCAGCTGATTCACTTCAACCGGCCAGTCCCACGGCATTGCCACTTCTTCAGTCATTAACCGAAGTTTCAGTTGCTCCGGTTCGGTTGCCGAACCGACCCAAAAAGTCGGCATTTCGGCCTGAGCAAAGTCCCGCCATCCGGCGCCTTCTTCATCCCACCATTTTGTGTCCTGATAACCGCCGCTTTCTACAAATGAGAAATACTCTGCGTTACTGACCAGCATTCTACTGGCGCTAAATGCCTGAATTTTATGTGTTACTGAACCGTATTCATTATCCCAGCCGTAAGTGTCGTCCTGCTTACCTAACGTGACAACGTCACCTTTTATCGCCAGCGTTTCGTTTTCTGGTACGGTCTGACGGTCATGCCGGGCAATGTCGCATGCGGGCCAGTGCGGCTGCGGGGTGACCCAGCTCACCGGCAACTGACGGATCAGCACGCTGGAGGTTTCCAGATGAATACGTTCATGCTCGATACCCATCAGAATCACCCATGCCGGGCTGTCCCAGCCAACGGGAAGCGTCAGCGGCATCGACTCAATAATGCCGAGAACTTCTTCGCGAACTTTGTCGCGATATGCCCGTAAGTTGCTGACAGTGGGCCAGTTATAATTCTGATCATCGAGATCGTCCCAGCTCATTTCGTCAACGCCGATCGCCAGCATCGCCTCGATATGGGAATCGATACGCTGCGGGATCAGCCCCGCCGCCATGAGTTTATTGATGTAAAAAGTAGCGGTATGGCCGAAATAGAAAATGAGCGGATGCCGCAGTGAAATCGCTTTAGTGAAATATGCACGTTCGTCGGTCAGGCAATCAAACAGGCTTTCATAGAGCTCCCATGTCTGAATAAAGTAAGCGCGAATTTCCTGACGCTTTTGTTCCGCGGTTCCGGTACTCAGCAGGATTGTCCGGGTCGGTTCGGGTAAACCGGCCAAGTTCGATTGTGGTGAATGCATCATAATTTCCTTAATCTTCTGGCAACAACGAACAATATCCAAGTGTAGCAGTTCAGCTTTGCAAACCGTGCCAGCGAAGGTTTGGGGCGTTGCCCGGCACGTTTACAGATGAAGATGAATGAGCCTGAAATTCATTTAAGTGACGTTATCTTTCCATATAAAGCAGCGAAATTTCCGGAAGTTCCAGAGACTCGCCTTCATATTTGTGGCGTAAATCGAAGTAATCCGGGGCGTCAATAATGCCCTTTATATTGTCAGAAAATGCTTCGAGCGCTTGTTTCATCTGCGGTAAATAGTCGTGAGTGTCGTAAACCCTGTCGATGCCTTCCAGCGAGTGATTCATAATTTTGCGGGCAACATCGTTGGGGACATTGAGGGACGATAATTTGGAACGTGCAGTCCTGCGTAAATCGCGGGTCGAAAAAGCATCGATGCCCAGGCCACGCTCGGCGCGCAACATCCGACGGATCACCTGCGTAATTGCGCCTCTGGATAACGGTTTCTGTGCATCTTTCGGGGAAGGAACTAGCCAGGCACTGTCTTTCGGGCTGGCATCTAATAAGGCATTGATGCAAATAATCGCCAGCGGCGGCAGAGGCAGACTGTGATCGCGAGCTGATTTGTTTCGGGTGCCCTGCCGCCAGACGCCAATTCGCAAATTAAACTCGTCTTTCCGCGCGCGGATCACTTCATCCGGCCGTCTTGCGGTCAGCAAACACAGACGTAATGCCCACCGACATTGTTCTGAAATATCCCATAAATCAAGACCATGCCAGAACACCCATATCTCAGCATCGGTCAGCGCCCGTTCGCGCGGCGGTGTGTTACGGCCACCGACATCACGGCGTTTCATGGAACTCAGCGGCGAATGTGCCAGATAACCCTGTGTTTCTGCCCAACCAAAGAATTGCTTACACAGCGCAAAAACCCGTTTGGCTTCCGAAATTTTCCCTTCGGCCAGCAAAATATTGAACAACCGGTTCAGGCGCAGGCGCGAAATTTTGTTCAGCGGGACATCCCCGATCACCGGCAGCACATGTTTCATCAAAGAAGAGACGGCGATTTCCGGACGACGTCGGGTCAGCATCAGCGAAAGTCGGATCCAGATATTGATCACCTGCCGGACCGTCGCATTACCCTCTTCGTCAAAATCGTCCAGTTTCGCCAGCGGTGTCATTTTGACCTGCTGAAGATAGGCCAGAACGTGGCGGCCTACATTTTCGGCGGCAAAATCCGCTTCGACTTCTGTTCCTGAAACCACATTGCCCGCCCGCTGAATTCCATCAGAAAAATCACAGTGCGCAGTTATAGCAAGCCTGCGAAACAGAGGCAAAATGTTTGTGACTCCAGACCTATTAAGTCTGGAGTCACAGAAAGAATGAATAAAGAAAAATGAAGGAGTTATGACGGAGATTGGCGCCTGAAGCATTGGTTATAAAAACAGCACACATAATGATATAGCGCATATTTTCGACTGAACACATCGTTGTAGCTTATAAATTGGCGAAAATATCTCCCGTTTTGCCACCTGAATACATTAATTTCAATAACGTGCTTTCAGCCCTAAAGAAAATTTTGGTTATGCCGACATCTAAAGAGTTAAACCTCTTTTATCTCCTCCAAATCGCAGTCTGGCCATGGAAATGTCACTATGCGCAATAATCAACCTGTATCACAGCGGGAATATCAGTACCCGGACGACGCTACATTGATGTCAACGACTGACGCCGACAGCCATATTACCTATGCCAATGATGCTTTTATTGAAGTCAGCGGTTTTGCCAGTGAAGATATTATCGGTCAGCCCCACAATATTGTCCGGCATCCCGACATGCCGCCGTCGGCTTTCAAAGATATGTGGGCCACATTGCAGCAAGGTTTTCCCTGGACGGCGCTGGTAAAAAACCGCCGCAGAAACGGCGACCATTACTGGGTTCGGGCAAACGTGGTGCCGATTATTCGTGGCGGAAAAACCAAAGGCTATCTTTCTGTCCGGACCAAACCTACCGCGACCGAAATTTCTGACACTCAGGCGCTGTATGAGAAAATGAATCGTGGTGAACTGAACAACCGCCGGTTGTTCAGGGGCCTATTGATCCGCACCGGCATCACCCGTCCGTTCTCAATTTTAAAAACACTTTCTGTTCGCGGACGGATCCGCAGCGGGCTCTTTGCTTTATTCCTGCTTAACTCTCTGGCAGTTTCCACACTCACTGCGTTGCCATCGGCACAGTTGTATTTGGCGTATGCGCTCAGCACTTTTTTTGTTTTGCTTTTAGGCTTCTGGCTTGAATGGCAAATCACGCGCCCGGTCGAACAACTTTGTCATCAGACATTGCGGGTTGCCAGCGGGGCGAGTCATACGATCACACCGATGGAACGCGTCGATGAAATTGGGATGACGCTGCGCTCGGTTGGCCAGCTCGGCTTGATCTGCCGGTGGATGGTGGACGACGTTAACGATCAGGCACACAAAGTTCGCACCGCCAGTGAATCTCTGGCAAACGGAAACGAAGCGCTGAGTCAGCGGACTGAACAGACCGCCGCGAATGTTGGCGAGACTGCCGCCGCGATGAATGAAATGAGTGCGACCGTTGAAAGCAATACGCAAACGGCCGCCGAAGCCGATAAACTTTCGCTGACTGCCAGCGCCGCAGCTGAAAAAGGCAGTAACGCAATGCAGGGAGTTGTCGGCACAATGCAGGAAATCACTGACAGCTCGCAACAGATTGCGACCATCACCAATGTGATTGACGGCATTGCATTCCAGACCAATATTCTGGCGCTGAATGCGGCAGTCGAAGCTGCCCGCGCCGGAGAACAGGGAAAAGGATTTGCGGTGGTGGCCGGTGAAGTTCGCAGTCTGGCGCAACGAAGTGCAAGCGCCGCCAGCGAAATCAAAAGACTGATCGACACCAGTGTGGAGACTGTTGTATCGGGATCAAAGCAAGTCGATCAGGCCGGTAAAACGATGGCGGAAATTGTTTCTCAGGTGAGAAATGTCTCGTCGCTGATCGGGCAAATCCGTAACGCTACCAGCGAACAAAATCTGGGATTACTGGATATCGCCAAAGCCATCGAGGAACTCGACCGGATCACTCATCAGAATTCCCTTCAGGTTCAGGAAGGCGCACACGCTTCCACCGGTCTGAAACGACAGGCCGACCGGCTGGTGGAAGCCGTCGGCGTCTTCAGATAATTTGTTGAAATTCGATCACGTTCAGCACCAGATACGGAGATTTCGCCGAATTTGGTGCTGGGTTATTTCCCGACTATGTTTCTGACCTCCCACTCTGACGCCAGCAAAGCATACAAATATTCACTGCACCATTCCCCTTTCAGAAAGCAGTTTTCCAGGAAACATCCTTCCCGCCGAAATCCTGCTGACTCGAATAACCGGTAACTGCCGTGATTGCGGATATCGGTAACGGCGTACACGCGGTGCTTTTTAAGATGGTCAAAAAGATATGTCAGCAACAGATTTAATGCGCTCTTTGCAATCCCTTTTCCCTGCCATTTCGGATCAAGCGTTATGCCCAGTTCCACCTGGTAGTCGTCGACAAAATGCAGCCCGAAATCACCCACCATGCCGGATTCAGCGTGTTCGATCGCAATCTGAAACCAGTTATCCGGCGTACCAAAAGGAATTTCATTCATCTGTTCAAACAACAATTCCGCCTGCGGACGGGTGAAATATTCCCAACTTTGATAACGGGCAACAGCGGGATCCTGGCGATAACGGGTGAAAGCGTCGAGGTCGTCATGTTCAAAGTGACGCAGACTGAGTAAAGGTGAGGCCAGTAAAATCATAGCGTTTGCTCGTGAATATATAGGATAATTAATCCGTTATATCAAAGTGTTATTCATTGTGAAACAGTTTCCGTATCAATAAAAAAGCCGGACAAGATTTTCCCTGTTCGGCCTGATTTATCATAATTCCCGATCAGTCCGCTGCCGGGCTCAGGCGTTCGTCAGCCTGAATGCAGAAACCGAACGGGTCAGATGAAGCACCTGCTCTTCCAGTGAAGCCGCCGCCGCCGCCGATTCCTGCACCAGCGCCGCATTCTGCTGAGTCACGCCGTCAATTTCTGTCACGGCCTGCTCAATCTGACTGATCCCCCGGCTTTGCTCATCGGACGCCGTCGAAATATGTTCCATCAGAACATCAACCTGCGTAACCGACGAAATGATTGCCGAAATAGATTCGCCGGTACGGGACACCTGATCCGACCCTTCCTTTATATTGGCAACCGATTCAGAAATCAGACTTTCGATTTCTTTTGCCGCCACCGCACTTCGCTGCGCGAGACTGCGCACTTCGCTGGCGACCACTGCAAATCCGCGACCCTGTTCGCCAGCGCGTGCGGCTTCAACCGCGGCATTCAGCGCCAGAATATTGGTCTGGAAAGCGATGCTGTTGATGACGCCTGTAATGTCTTCGATCTTTTTAGAGCTGCTGTTAATGCGCCCCATAGTTCCGATCACGTCCTGCGCCACCTTCTCACCCGCGCGGGCATTTTTTACCGCTTCGCGCGTCAGACCGCTGGCCCGGCTGACGTTTTCGGTATTTTGTTTTACCGTCGCGCCCAGCTCTTCCATGCTGGAGGCAGTTTGTGTCAGCGCCGCGGCCTGTTGTTCGGTACGCGAAGCCAGATCGATATTGCCTGCGGAAATTTCTTGCGACGCATGCGCGACGGTATGGCTGGTGTCACGTACCTGCCCGATAATTTGGGTCAGGGACTGGCGCATATGTTCCATCGACTGCATCAGTTCTTCAATTTCACTGCGGGAACTGTTTTTAAACGGTACCGGCGTATCGAGATAACCTTCTGCAATTTTGCGGCAATGATCGCGCGAGCTCAGCAGCGGAGTCAGAACAAAGCGCTTGAGTAATAACAACACACTAATAATGATGATCAGGAACAGCAAACCAAACGCAATCGTCAGCCCGATACCGAACTTGAAATTGCCCTGCGCGTCGCTGTTAAGATTTCTTGCGTACTGCTCATGCAGCGCCAGCACTTTATCCAGCACCACTTCGTACTGATGGTCCAGCTGTACCACCGCCGGGATCCGCGCTTTGAACTGCGCCTGATCGCCCGCTTTCGCCGCGTCAATCAACGGTTCGATCCCGTTCTGACGATAGTCCTGATAAGCCGTGCGGTAAGCCTCCGCCAGTGCATTTTCGCCCGGTAGTTTTGGTGCATTTATGTAAGCCTGAAATGCGGCGTCCGCTTTTCCCATCACCTCACTGACGCCGTCCAGAGAAGTAGCAGACGGCTGGCCGCCGTTGTTTTCAATCTCCTTCATATACTCCATCACGCGAACACGCGAGGTACGGCTGTGGTTGATCGGGTCAATGATGGAAAGCACCACGCGGATTTCTTTATTCACGTCATCCAGGGACTGATTGCTCTGCGTCAGCAACCAGACGTTTGAAATCATGCTGGTAAAAAAGAGAGCAAAAAGAACAACTAAAACAAGCAAAGAAGACTTTTTAAGCGACATCAATACATTCTCAAAATGGGGCTGGAGTCTGTTTATCGGCAATTTGCACCAGATGTTTAACATTCTCATCGCCCTATCTGAAATTTGCGGCAGGATGATCGGTGTCTGCAATGGCTTCAGCGGGGTACACGACAGAATAAATCTGACTATTCAGAACAAGGCGTTTTCCCTATTTTTGAAATGATCTTTCACGCCCCGAATAAGAAATATGTGATCAACCTCTTTTAAACGCGCTTTAACAGTCAATTTTTCTGACGGCCAGAAATCCGTAAATTACTGGGGGGTAAATATAATCACACCGATGAACAATAAATTCATACGGCATGAATAATTCACCACGCGAATATTCTTAGGAGAATAGGAGGAAAAATCTTATATTTGATCTCTTTTCTCACCCTGTGCCAAATAAAAATTCATTGCGAAACGTTATATATTTTTTGAGGGTGGGTTACCCATTCTTAAGAAATTTCTTACGCCCCTCAACTTGTAAAGAAAATTACTAAAGTCCGAAAGCCTTAGCGCATGCGGCCCGCGGGGTTATATGAAGAAAATTCCTATATATCAATAAAATGATCTGGATCTTGCCATATCAAAATCTGTAACATTTATTTACATATTTAGTTTTCCTTAAAACACCTAATGTTTCTAAAATGCCGCCAACAGGTACTTATCTGAAATTTCATTTCCAGATAAATTCAAAAACACACTGCAAGATGTTCCCAAAAATATTTTGTCTCGCTTGTGACCCTGATTTAGTTGCACACCGACGTGCATAAAAAGGATGTTTTTTTGGCAGGGTTGCCAACCTTTCATTTATTTATGGATTCATTGGCAGCGTTTATCACTCCACAGTAAGGGATAGGCATGTCTAATAGCTTTCAGGAAGAAATACCCAAGGCTCGCGTCAATATTAAACTTGATTTACATACTGGCGGTGCCCAGAAGAAAGTCGAATTACCTTTAAAGTTAATGGTAATGGGCGACTACAGCAATGGCAAAGAGACCCGTCCATTGTCAGAGCGTGAAAAAGTTAATATCAACAAAAATAACTTTAACAGTGTTCTGGCCGACTTTGGCCCGTCGCTCAACCTGACCGTGGAAAACACCCTGGCCGGCGATCGCAGCGAAGAAAGCGTCAGTCTCAACTTCAGAGAGATGAAAGATTTCGAGCCTGAACAGGTTGCACGCCAGATCCCACAACTGCGCGCGATGCTCGCTATGCGTAATTTATTACGTGACCTCAAATCCAACTTATTAGACAACGCCACTTTCCGCAAAGAACTCGAAGCCATCCTGAAAGATGACAATTTGAGCGATGACCTGCGTGCTGAACTGGCTGCTCTGGCTCCCCAGAATTCTTAACCCTTCCTGAACGGATTAACCCGAGACTATGCTGATGTCTGCTACTGAAAACAGTCAAGAAAGCCGCACAACCGTGCTGGAACGTACCGACGCAGGAAGTGTTTATGCGTCATTGTTTGAAAAAATCAATCTGACTCCAGTTTCTGCACTGGGTGATGTTAATGCCTTCCAGGACGATCAGGCGCTGTCTGACGTCTCTACGGATGAACGTGTCACAGCGGCAGTTCAGGTCTTCCTGGAACGCCTGAAACAGTCCGGTCAGAAAGTTGAACGTCTGGACAAAACCTTGCTGGACGGCCACATCGCGATGCTCGACGAGCAAATCAGCCGCCAGCTGGACGAAGTCATGCACCACCCTGAATTCCAGCGTATGGAATCCGGCTGGCGTGGTCTGAAGTTCCTGGTAGACCGTACTGATTTCCGTCAGAACGTAAAAATTGAACTGCTGGACGTTTCTAAAGGCGACCTGCGTCAGGACTTCGAAGATTGCCCGGAGATCATTCAAAGTGGCCTCTACCGCCATACCTACATCCAGGAATATGACACACCGGGCGGCGAGCCAATCGGTTCTGTGATCTCCAACTACGAGTTTGACGCCAGCCCGCAAGACGTCGCGCTGCTGCGCAATATCTCCAAAGTGTCTGCTGCGGCACATATGCCGTTTGTCGGTGCTGTCGGCCCTAAATTCTTCCTGAAAGATTCCATGGAAGAAGTGGCTGCCATCAAGGATATCGGCAACTACTTTGACCGTGCTGAATACATCAAATGGAAATCTTTCCGTGACTCCGATGACTCCCGCTATATCGGTCTGACCATGCCGCGCGTGCTGGGTCGTCTGCCATACGGGCCGGACACCGTGCCAGTTCGCAGCTTCAACTACGTTGAAGAAGTGAAAGGCCCGGATCACGAGAAATACCTGTGGACCAATGCATCTTTCGCGTTTGCAGCAAACATGGTGAAAAGCTTCATCAAAAACGGCTGGTGCGTACAGATCCGCGGCCCGCAGGCTGGCGGTGCAGTCACTGATCTGCCAATCCACTTGTATGATCTGGGCACCGGCAATCAGGTGAAAATCCCATCTGAAGTCATGATCCCGGAAACCCGCGAATTTGAATTCGCCAATCTCGGCTTCATCCCGCTGTCTTACTACAAAAACCGTGATTACTCCTGCTTCTTCTCCGCGAACTCCGCACAGAAACCGGCACTGTATGACACGGCTGATGCTACCGCGAACAGCCGTATTAACGCGCGTCTGCCGTACATCTTCCTGCTGTCACGCATCGCGCATTACCTGAAACTGATTCAGCGTGAAAACATCGGCACCACCAAAGACCGCCGTTTGCTTGAGCTTGAGCTCAACACCTGGGTGCGCTCACTGGTGACTGAAATGACCGATCCTGGCGACGACCTGCAGGCTTCTCACCCGCTGCGCGACGCTAAAGTAACCGTAGAAGATATCGAAGATAACCCGGGCTTCTTCCGCGTGAAACTGTACGCCGTACCGCACTTCCAGGTGGAAGGTATGGACGTCAACCTGTCATTGGTTTCTCAGATGCCGAAGGCGAAAGCGTAAAAGGCCGGAGTGGTAATGAAAATTTATCGACCACTGTGGAGCGAGGGGGCATTGCTGTCCCCTCAGCAGTTCCAGCAGCAGGCCCTGTGGGAGGCGCACAATAACCAGTGCATCGCCCACCTGGCAGTTATCAATCCCTGGGGCGTGGCAAAAGCTGAGTTTGATGATGGCCTCCTGAGCGTACAGCGCTTGCAGGCTCTGCATCTGACGGTACGACTGCCTGACGGTACACTCGCGGACACCGGGAGTAGCGACCTGCTCCCCCCTGCTCGTGACTTATCACGGGACATTCCTGCGCAGGCGACTGAACTCACCATACTCCTGGCGATGCCTTTAATGCAGGCGAACACCAGTAACGTACTGATGACCGACACCGCCGGTGACCGCCCTCTGCGTTACCGTCAGGAATGGATTAATGTGCAGGACATGTTTGGCCAGGAAGTAGAGTCTATGGCCGTTGCGCGCTATGCCCTTTCTTTACGCTTTGACACTGAGGAAAACGATGAGTACCTGACCTGTCCGGTGTTACGCATTGTGCGCGACGGGCAAGGTGGCTGGAGAAAAGACAGCGCATTCATTCCGCCGCTGCTGGCCATGTCAGCACACCCTGAACTGGTGTTAAGCATGGAGCAGATCCTTACACAGCTTCAGGCAAAACGCCGTCGCCTCATGAGCATGCGCCGTGAAAGTAATCAGCGCATGGCGGACTTTGCGGTGGCTGATGTGTCGTTGTTCTGGCTACTCAATGCCCTGAATACGCATGTATCTGCCTTGTCTGAGTTGGTGAAATACCCTGCCCGGCCTCCGGAGCTCGTCTGGTTCGAACTCTCCAGACTGGCGGGAAGCCTGCTGACGTTTTCTCTTGAGCATGACATCGAGGCGATACCGGCCTACGACCATGCGTCACCAGAAACCGTTTTTCCTCCACTGCTCGATTTGATCGGAAAACTACTGGAAGCCAGCCTGCCTTCACGCGTGATCTCACTTGAGATGCAGCGCGTCAGCGGGCAGCAATGGAAAGCACCGCTCAATGATAGCCGGTTGCGTGAAGAGGCTGACTTCTATCTGTCGGTGCGCTCGACCTTGCCAGCGTATCAGCTGATTTCACAGTTCCCTGCGTTGTGCAAAGTGGGGGCGCCAGACGATGTTAATAATATCGTGAATATCGCTCTCAACGGCGTTCCGCTCATTGTTCTAAGCCATGTTCCTGCCGCTATACCGTTGCGGCTTGAAAATCAGTATTTTGCGCTCGATCTTAATCATCCTTCCGCGAAGGCTATGCTGGATTCCGGGGTATGCATGTTCTATGTGCCGGAGTTGCTGGGTGAACTTCAGCTGGAACTGTATGCGGTGCTTCGCTCATGAAAAATGAAATCGATATTGATGAGCTTCTGGCCGATACCTGGCTCGCTGTCGTCCAGTTGCGTAACGGTGTTGTCGCAGAAGAAGGTGATGAGTTGTATGCGCGCTGCCGTGCACAGGTTGAACGGACTCAGGATCAGCTGAAGCTGGCTGGCTTTGACGAAGAAAGCATTGAACATATTACGTATGCGCAATGTGCACTGCTCGATGAAACAGCTCTGGGTCGCCAGCAGTCTGGAAATTCACCCGATAACGGGCATCTGGCGTGGCAACGCGCACCGCTGCAGGCCCGTTTCTTTGGTTCATTGCAGGCAGGTGAAGCGCTGTACGAGCGAATACGCTCCGTACTGCGTCAACCTGCACCGGAGATTGCTGTTCTGACCTGCTTCCACCGTGTTTTGTTACTGGGTTTTCACGGCCAGTACGGTGCGCAGGCGATCAATCTGCAGCAGCGGGAACAAACGCTGGAAGCACTCACTGAACGTGTAATACCTTTCAAAGTGGCGCTCCCGGGCACATTGCTCAGCAAAACAGGACGTGTTCGTGGCAGCGCATTACTGCGATCGCCGTGGTCCTGGGTGCTTATCGCTATTGTCGTGGTAGCTGGTGTCTGGTGGGGTGGTCATCTTTGGCTGCAACATGCTATCAGCCAGCAATTGCCGGGGCTGCACTGATATGCGCATAGGTTCCCGAAAGTCTGTTTACTGGCTGACTGCGCTGGCAGGTAGTCTCATCCTGGTTTTGTGCTGGGTATTCAGTCCGTTTGGCATGCCTGAGAAACTGATTGTCAGCGTGACTACCTTGGTGCTGGGACTTTTGCTGATGTGGTGGGCAAAGCGTCGTGATGTGTACGTCGACACAAATACGCGTCTGAACAACCTGCCGGAAGCCTCATTTTCTCAGCCGGTTGTTCTGGTCTGCGGGGACAAACTGGATGTCTTATTCGGTGATACCACGGTTCGCGTAACGCCGCTTGCCTGCTATGTCAAAACGGATCCCGCTAAACCACTCTCCGTTTTCGTTGATGCAGTTTTATCGCAACGCCCGGGCTGGATCCGCCAGATGTCCATGCTTTTAAGCGTGGCGCCTGAAACTCATGCCGATGAAGCTGTGTTTCGGGCAGAGATCAAAAGCTGGCGCCAGCAGTTTCATCGCCTGCAAAAACGTATTGGTTGCCGTATTCCTGTTCTGATCAGCTGCTGGCTGAACGGGCCCGCATCGCCATGGTTTATCGGTGCGGCCGACGGAAAAATGGTGGTCAGGGAAGAAGAGGCAGGTGCGACATTGCTGGACGAATGGCTGGGTACAGCAGGTACACAGACTCAGTCCGCACGCCAGGCGCAGGCAACCGTTCTGGATGCTGCCTGCATATGGCTACGCACCGTGCTGCTCGACGAAATGCAACGCCCTGAGAGTTTATCTCCACCCGTCCGTCCCGTCGGTATTGGTGTGCGATTTGTGGCCCTTTCAGGCATCGCGGATAACCTCTGGTCAGCCGCTCTGCAGCGCCGGACTTCGCTCGGTGCCCTGATGCCTTTGCAGGCAGGTCAGGAAGGCGTGTTGCCTTTCCCGGATCCTTTACTCCCGCTGCTGTCCGGCACCACGCGGCATATCCGCGCGGGGCTGGCTCCGGTGCTTAGCATTATCATCTTGATGTGTTTTGCCGTCGCAGCCATCGGTTTTTCCGTAAACAACAATCTGTGGCTCATCACGCGTGTCGGTATGGATCTGAACCGCTATCGGGCCATTTCGATGGATAACTATATTCCGAAGGCTGAGGCTGTAAGCGTACTTAAACAGGATGCGCAGTTACTGGAACGCTATCACCGTCAGGGTGAGCCAATGCGTCTGGGGATCTGGCTCTATCAGGGGGAACGCCTGTGGCTGGCATTACAGCAGGAAATCGATCGCTACGTTCCCCCGCCCCCCCCTCCACCGCCCGTTGAGAAAGACACACCGAAAACTGTGCGTCTTGATGCCTTGTCGCTGTTTGACACCGGCAAATCCGACCTCAAACCGGGTTCCCTCAAAATGCTGGTGAACGCGCTGGTCGACATCAAAGCCAAGCCGGGCTGGCTGATCGTCGTCGCCGGACACACCGACATTACCGGAGACGCGAAGGCCAATCAGGTTTTATCCCAGAAGCGTGCGGAATCATTGCGCGACTGGATGCTCTCCACCAGCGATGTTTCCCCGACCTGCTTTGCGGTTCAGGGCTTCGGCGCAACACGCCCGATTGCAACAAATGATACCCCGGAAGGCCGTGCAGCTAACCGTCGTGTCGAAATCAGTCTGGTGCCGCAGGCAGACGCCTGCAAGGCAACAGCAACCCCTGATTCATCAAATGATTGATGGATGCTCAACCTAGAAATGGAGAACTACCCATGGCAATTCCTGTTTATCTGTGGCTGAAAGACGACGGCGGCGCGGACATTAAAGGCTCCGTAGACGTAAAAGATCGCGAAGGCAGCATCGAAGTGGTTGCGCAGGAACATAACCTGTACATCCCGACCGATAACAACACCGGCAAACTGACGGGTACCCGTATTCACACCCCGTTCCTGTTTACCAAAGAAATCGACTCATCCAGCCCGTATTTGTACAAAGCAGTGACCACCGGTCAGACCCTGAAATCTGCTGAGTTCAAATGGTACCGCATCAACGACGCTGGCCAGGAAGTGGAATATTTCAACACCAAGCTTGAGAACGTCAAACTGGTGAAAGTCGCGCCAAAAATGCACGACATCAAAGACCCGGCTAAAGAGAAACACAATCACCTCGAAGCGATTGAGCTGCGTTACGAAAAAATCACCTGGACTTACAAAGACGGCAACATCATTCATTCCGATTCATGGAACGAACGTACCACCGCGTAATTCCCTACAGCAGACGGTTCGCCGTCTGCTGTTTTTGTTGTTTCCAAAACTGCCCTGCTTCCCGGACGGTTTCGTAAACACCAAATAATTCGGACATCGACCTTATGGGCCTGGGTTCCTGCAAAGGAAAGGCTAAGGGCGGTAGCATACCCAAAAAAGGAATTGAGCATGGAACACCAGTCAGCCGTTTTACTACGTCGTCTGAACCCGTATTGCGCGAAAGCGCTGGAAGCTGCCGCGACGCTTTGCCAGACCCGCGCACATGCGGAAATCACGCCTGAACACTGGCTGCTGAAACTGCTCGAACAAGGCGAAGGCGACATCACCGTGCTGGCCCGCCGTTATGAATGGGACATGGACGCGCTCTGGCAAAGCCTGCTGGCCCACCTTGATGCCCTGCCGCGTTCCGTGCGCACCCGTCCGCAGCTCTCCGATGATTTGCAGACGCTGATGAAATCTGCGTGGCTGGCCGCCTCTTTGCAGGACGACAATCAGACTATCCGCAGCGTGAATCTTCTCGAAGCCCTGATCGCCAAACCTAAGCTGCTGCGCTGCGAAGGCCTGTGGCCGCTGTTCAGCCTGAGTGAAGAACATCTCCGCCGTCTCAAACCGATGCTGGATGCGGTGTCCGAAGAGCGTTCAGCGCTCCAGCAACAGGAAAGCCTGAACATGCCGGTGTCCTCGCTGAATGAATCTTCTGCCACGCCGAAAGCCGACAACCTCTCCAGCCACGGTCTGAGCGAAGCCCTGCAAGCCGCACTGGATAAGTTCACGCTGGACGTCACCGCAAAAGCGAAAGCCGGGCAAATTGATCCGGTATTTGGCCGCGATAACGAAATCCGCCAGATGGTTGATATCCTCTCCCGCCGCCGTAAAAACAATCCGATCCTCGTGGGCGAACCGGGCGTGGGGAAAACCGCGCTGGTGGAAGGACTTGCGCTGCGCATCGCGGAGGGGAACGTGCCGGACAGCCTGAAAACGGTCAGCCTGCGCACGCTGGATTTGGGTCTGCTTCAGGCCGGTGCGGGCGTTAAAGGGGAATTCGAACAACGTCTGAAAAACGTCATCGACGCCGTCCAGCACTCCCCGACGCCCGTTATCCTGTTTATCGACGAAGCGCATACCATCATCGGCGCAGGCAATCAGGCCGGTGGCGCGGACGCCGCCAACCTCCTAAAACCCGCCCTTGCCCGCGGCGAACTGCGTACCATCGCCGCCACCACCTGGTCAGAATACAAACAGTATTTTGAACGCGACGCCGCCCTCGAGCGCCGCTTCCAGATTGTCAAAGTCGACGAGCCGGACGACGAGATGGCCAGCCTGATGCTGCGCGGCCTGAAATCCCGCTACGCCGGACATCACGGCGTACACATTACCGATGAAGCGGTAAAAGCCGCCGTCAGCCTGTCGCGCCGCTATATCACCGGCCGTCAGCTGCCGGACAAAGCCGTCGATTTGCTGGACACCGCCAGCGCCCGCGTCCGTATGAGCCTCGATACATTGCCGGAAGATTTAACCCGTCTGAAAGCGCAAATCACCGCGCTGGAAATGGAAGAACAGGCACTGCTGGAAGATATTGCGCTGGGCAACAAAACGCACGGCGATCGCCTTGAAAAGATTGAACAGGAGACCGACCGTCTGAGCAAACAACTCACCGCGCTGGACACACAGTATCACGCGGAGAAAGCCCTGACGCAGCAACTGCTGGAGACCCGCCAGGACATCAGCCGTCAGCAAGAAATCGCCAGCCTGCAGGATCAGCTCAGCCATTTGCAGGGCAATGCGCCGCTGCTGAGTCTGGATGTTGATGTGCGCACGGTGGCTACCGTGATTGCCGACTGGACCGGCGTGCCGTTGTCCAGCCTGTTAAAAGACGAACAGACAGATTTGCTGCAACTTGAAAATCACCTGGGGCAGCGCGTCATCGGGCAGGATCACGCGCTCATGGAAATGGCGCAGCGTCTGCGCGCTGCCAAAACCGGCCTGACGTCGGAAAACGGTCCGCTGGGCGTATTTCTGCTGGTCGGGCCGAGCGGCGTGGGTAAAACCGAGACCGCGCTGTCACTCGCCGACTGCCTGTTCGGCGGCGAGAAATCCCTGATTACTATTAATCTCAGCGAATATCAGGAAGCGCACACCGTTTCCCAGCTGAAAGGTTCCCCTCCGGGCTACGTCGGCTACGGCCAGGGTGGGATTCTGACCGAAGCCGTACGCAAACGTCCGTACAGCGTCGTCCTGCTCGATGAAGTCGAGAAAGCGCACCGCGACGTGATGAACCTGTTCTATCAGGTCTTCGACCGCGGCTTTATGCGCGACGGCGAAGGGCGGGAGATCGACTTCCGTAATACCGTCATTCTGATGACCGCCAACCTTGGCAGCGACTACATCATGCAGCTGCTGGAGGAACAACCGGAAGCCACTGACAGCGATTTACAGGAAATGCTGCGCCCTGTCCTGCGCGATCACTTCCAGCCCGCGCTGCTCGCCCGTTTCCAGACCCTGATTTACCGCCCGCTGGCGGCAGACGCGCTGCGCACCATCGTTGAGATGAAACTGGCGCAGGTCGCCAGACGACTGAGCAAACATTACGGCCTGCAAACCACCATCGAAGAAAGCCTCTACGACACGCTGGTCGCCGCCTGCCTGCTGCCGGACACCGGCGCGCGTAACATCGACAGCCTGCTCAACCAGCAGATCTTGCCGGTGCTGAGCCAGCAACTGCTGAGCCGCATGAGCGGGCAACAACGCACCACTTCACTGGCGCTGGGCTGGGATGAAGAGGAAGGGATTACGCTGGAATTTGATGCTGAAAAAGGAAATAACGCATGAGTGCATCCGATGTCTTAAACCTGCTGCAAAACCAGTCCCGTTACCGGGTGGATGTGCACGGCTGTGCGGCATTTCTCGACGTACTACGCTTCGAAGGGGAAGAATGCCTCAGCGAACCGTTTGAGTACATTATCCATGCGACCTGCACGGACGCTGGCCTGACCGCCGAACAGATGGTGTTGAAACTGGCCACGTTTACGATGCAGACGCCCATGTTTGGCATCGCCGGCACCGCCATACCCGTTCGCGCCGTGCACGGCGTGATCCAGCATTTTTCCCGCATTTCTACCTCGGCGGATGAAACGGTTTACCGGATTGTTCTGGTGCCTCGCGTGGCGCTGCTTCGTCATAGCGAAAAATGTGCCCTTTACCTCAATCAGTCCGTTCAGGAAGTCGTCGAGAAAGTTCTGCGCGATCACGGACTGGAAGGCGCGGATTTCGAGTTTCAGCTTTCACAATCTTACCCGGCCCGCGAACTGATCACCCAGTGGCGCGAGACGGACTTAGCCTTCATACAGCGCTTACTGGCCGAGGTCGGGATTTACTGGCGATTTGAAATGGACACGCGTCTTGAGCATGACGTCATTATCTTTGCCGACAGCCAGCAGCAATACAAATTCGGCATAAGTCTGCCTCTGCGTAATCAGGCGGGCATGAGCGACAGCGGTGCAGAAAGTGTCTGGGCGCTGACTACCCGTCATCAGGTGGTGACACAGCAGGTCACCACCCGCGATTACAACTACCGTGATGCGCTTAGCCCGATGGACAGCACGGCCAACGCCGCAGGTGGCGATGACACCACAGAAGGTGAAGCCTACCATTACGCCGAACCGTTTCTGGAGTCCGGCTCAGAAGACGCCGTGGAAACCGGTGCGTTTTATGCCCGCCTGCGCCATGAGCGACTGCTTAATACCCAAAAAGCGGTCACCGGACGCAGCAGTAGCCCACAGCTGGCACCGGGTCAGGTGCTGGAAGTGGACGGCACCGTGCCCTCTGTAATCAGCCCAGGCATCTTGCTGACCGGCATCCAAACCAGCGGTTCACGCAAGAATGCCTTCACGGCTCACCTGACCGGCCAGCCTTACAGCGAAACTGTCTGTTTCCGCCCTGTTCTTCCCGCACGTCCGGCGATTGCAGGCACCTTACCGGCACGGGTTGAGAGCACCACAAAAGGCGACACCTATTCCTGGCTGGACAGTCAGGGTCGCTATCGCGTGAAGCTTGATTTTGACCGTGACGAACAGGAACAGGGTTACGCCTATCTCTGGCTGCGCATGGCGAAACCTTACGCCGGGGACACGTATGGCTGGCATGCCCCCTTGCTGGACGGCACCGAAGTTGCCATTGCATTTGACAGCGGCGATTGTGACCGCCCGTACATCGCTTACGCCCTGCATGATTCGGCGCACAGCGATCACGTTACTGACGATAACCATACCCGTAACGTCCTGCGGACTCCGTCTTTCAACAAACTGAGAATGGAGGATAAACGTCAGGAAGAGCACGTTAAGCTCGCGACTGAATTCGGTAAGACACAGCTGAACATGGGCCACCTGGTTGATGCCGGACGTGAAAAGCGCGGTGCCGGGTTTGAAATCCGGACGGATGAACACGGCGTCATGCGGGCCGGTAAAGGTATTTTTATCAGCGCCGAAGAACAGCTTAAGGCACAAGGTGAGGTGCTGGAGATGGCACCCGCACTTGGCCAAATCAAGCAGGCTAACAACGAGATGCAGGCGCTGAGCGATGCCGCGACTCAGGCTAGCGCGCTGGCATCCGATATCCAGAAACAGCTGAGTTTTGTTCAGGACCGCCTGACAAAACTGCAATCCGCTGCCGTTCTGGTCAGCGCACCAATGGGCGTGGCACTCACCAGCGGCGAGCATTTGCAGCTTGCGGCAAAACAAAATCTGATGATGAACGCCGGTAACAACGCCGATATCGGTGTGATGAAAAACCTGTTTATCGGTGCCGGTGAAGCGCTGAGTATGTTTGTGCACAAACAGGACGCAAAACTGATCGCCAATCAGGGAAAGGTCAATATTGAAGCGCAAAACAACACGATGGCCCTGACCGCCAGACAAACCCTGACCATCACCAGTTCGGAAGATGAAATCGTCATCACCACGCCGAAAAAACTGACACTTAACGGCGGCGGTTCTTACCTGACACTGGATGCCAGCAAAATCGAGCACGGCTCGTCAGGAGATATGACCATCAAATGCACGAACTATTTAGTGCCGATGACAGGGGCGTCTAAACCAAGTGATACACCAAAATTCACGACGGCGACGCTGGATATTTCAGAAAAAAATTCTGGAAAAGATTTTTCTGCATAAATATTTAATTACATTCGGATGCTAAAACTCTAATCGACTTCGCGAGGCTTAAATGAAGGTCAATATTATTTATAAATTTCTCGCATCATTGATTTTAAGTTTTTTTATAGTCAGTGTTGTTTATGCCGGAAACGATACTTCTGAAAATCCGGTAGATAAAACTCAGCAGTTCTACACGAAATACATTCAACTTTATTTCAAAATTACTCCTCCCGATGCTCCTGAACTGAAAAAACTAATGAAGGACAATGTGTCGCCATCGTTTTTAGAAAAAATTAAAAAAGCCCAAATTTGTGCAGATGGAAAGGATCCGGTTTGCCGCATCGAAGAAGTGAGTCCAGAGGATGGCTACGTATACATTATACGAGCCCAGGATGCATACGATGATTGGGTGCACGTCAACGTTGATCCGATATCGCTGAGTGACCGAAAAGCAGTTGTTAAAGTATCACTGGGTGGGGTTCAGGAGAAAGCCCATATACTTTCAGTGAGCCTTATTAATATTAATGGCCATTGGAAAATAAATTCTGTTTCGGATCTTAGCCCCGCTAAATATCGCTTTCAATAACTGAGTAAAACTGCAATGTGGAATAAAGAATCTGCAATATCACATTTAAACGACAATTCAACTGATGCCAGTCAAGGGGAATGCGCCAAATTTGTCAGATTATCCATTAAAGCGGGTGGCATAAGCATCGTATCACCACCTCTTCGCCCCGGTTATAAATATCCTGCCGCTGCCGACTACGGCGGATCACTTTTGCAAAAAGGGTTTCATGTTGTTTACACACATGTGGCTGGGGGGACTGAACTGACTGATACCGCATCAGTTCCAGGTCAGCAAGCCGGTGATGTTGTCGTAATCGCAGAAATACCAGGCCACAAGTATGGTCATATGGCAATGTTCAACGGCACCCAGTGGGTATCAGATTTCAAACAAAAGAAAAGTTTCTATCCTGCAAATGCATACATTGCATTAAAATCTGCATTTATTATGTACCGCTTCGGGGGCTCAGAAGAACAAACAACTCCCGCAGAAAGCAAGACCGACAATAAAGATCTCCATATCTGCTACCCCATCACCAAAAATGCTAAGGGAGATGAGTTTGGCAACAGCGAAGAGATACTGTCTCATATAGAAAAGGAACCCGCGGGGTTATATCTGGTTGGCCGGAATGGGATGTGGCACGGCGGTATTCATATCAGTTCTGTCACTACGCCATGGTGTGCGCTGAGCGGAAACGGAGCCTCGGAATCTACTGACTTCCCAACGCCATATAAAGGAGAACAACCCCTGCGATGCATGGCAGATGGCGAAGTCGTCGCTTACCGTATTTGTAAGGATTATCTTCACGCGCCGTGGCCCTCCGGTGAACTCAGCTATTCGGGCTCTTTCGTGCTGATACGCCATTATCTCCAGCCGGGTGAAGACAAAAAAAGCAGTCTGACATTTTACACGCTGTACATGCACCTTGCCCCATGGTCGGCTTATCAGGGCAAAAAAGGAAAAACAAGCTGGAAAATAAACGAAAAAACCGGCTTATCCGCCTATGAAGATGCAGGCCGGACGATCCGCAAAGGTACATTGCCAAAGGGAACCAAAGTACGTTGGGATGAAAGCAATGGGAGCCTTAAGACCCAAACGGATAAGGGCCGCATTTATGGCAATGTCACTCTTGACCAGGATGTGATTGTCAAAGCTCATGGGCAAACACCCGAAAAAAAACTGTTCAGTAAAGGCGAATTGGTATGGGTTCTGGCGGACAGAGATAATTTAAAAACAACGGAATCTGTCGTTATCCCACCAGCATGGTGGGCGCATTTTCAGCCACCATCAAAGGAAACGCTTGAATACGACAAGGTTGTCTGTCCGACTCCGTTTCGTATTAATGCCAAAGCTCCTGTAGGACATTTGGGTTATTATCAAAACCCGGTCAGCATGGGCTATATACCCCGCTATCAGGCACATATTGAATGTTTGAGTGTGGACGAAAACTTACCGACATTCCTGACCAACCCGGATAAAGTCGAGCGGGATAAACCTTTGTACCTGAAATATTCACCGGGATTGCTTCGTTATAATAAAGATCTCTCTACCGGTAAATTTGTTAAAGAAACACAGGTAACCCGCTCAACTGGCATTGCCACATTATCGAAGATTAAACCGGCTAGTGGACCTGTTGATGGCACCAATCCGGCCGAAACGTATTATCAAATCTATCCGGAAACGGCGTGGCTGGCAAAAAGCAGTGTGAAGTTGTTATCGCGATATGACCTGGGCGAGCTGGGCTTTACGTTGACCGATGATTCGCCTCAAAGCTTTGATAAACTTGAAGGTAAAATTCCGCCAGAAAGTCTCATCAAAAAAATACTGGATATATTGCATCACGATTCACAGCAGGATACGCGTATTGACTATGCGTTGATGCAAACAAACTACAAACGTCTGATTGATATGCTGAGCGCTAAACCTGAAAGCTATTCTCCGGAAGAATACCGCCAGGCGATACACAATCCACACATGCGTGATTCGCTCTTTAGAATCATCGCAAAACATCCCAGTGAATGGTATTTCAAACCGGAAGATTCCTTGTGGCAAACCTTCCTTAAGAATCTGGCAAAAGATCAGCCCGAATGGAAAGCCTACAATGAGACAGCGATTGAAAAACTGGGCTGGATACAGGATTTGGACAAAAGCAAAGTGGCTTTGGGACCGTCGTTGTGGCATATGCATCCGATAGTGTTTTTGAATATGATGAGTTCGAAGGGACGTTTTTCATATAAATACTCAAACTATAACATCACTCTCGAAGATGCTTTAGATACTCAATTGAAGCTCGGTAACAATGGTGGACCTACCATGCAAAAGGGCGGAGGGTTCCCTCGGATAAGCAAGGAAGAAACCCGTCCTTACTTTGATCCTGAGATACATCTGGAAGAACCTGATATTTTCCAATATCTTGATATCTCTATGCCAGTAAGTGTTAATGAGGAACAAATGAGAGCCTATCTTTCAAACAAAAATATCTTATCCGGACATGAGGCAACATTTTTAAATGCGGCTCAAAAATACGGTGTGAATGCTATTTATCTAGCTGTTCATGCATCGCTTGAAACAGGAAATGGGAAAAGCCCACTCGGTACAGGTATTATAGTAGATGGTGTAAAAGTATATAATATGTATGGAATTGGCGCTTTAGACGGAAAAGCAGTTGTTACCGGTTCGAATATGGCTAAGAAGATGGGTTGGACTACGCCAGAAAAAGCAATAGATGGAGGTGCATCATGGATAGCAAGTCATTATATACTTGCGAAACAAAACACATTGTACAAAATGAGATGGAATCCTGAGAAACCTGGCACACATCAATATGCCACAGCAGCTAATTGGGCCTTAGCTCAAAGTAAATCACTTAAGCGCGAGTGTGATCTATTCCCTGAAGTTACTTTACCTTTGGATATCCCGGTATATAAAAAATGAAAATTAAATACTCATTTAGAAAGAACGCCATATCTATATTATATTTGGTTACTATATTCACAATCAATAGTGCTCTGGCTGAGAGTGATTCATGTCAGAAACTACAAAATACTGCCAAAGTGACTACTATAAACGGCCAAACAGATATACCGAGGGATACCTACGTATTTGCAAATAAAAATAGAGTGATGTTCTATAACGCACCAAATAAACTGTGTAAAATTAATGACATTTTTGTTGTAAATGGTGATTTGCTATATGCATATAAAAAATTTCTCACATATACTTATGTAAGCTATCCAACAATTAAAGGGCAATATGTTTTTGGTTGGGTAAACAGCGATGACATAGATGCTTTCTCTCCTGAAAAAGCAGTGAGAAATAAAAAACGACTATTCATTACAGATTTTATTGTAATGAACGATAGCAATTGGTTCGGATTGGGAACTAACCATGAAAGTTTGGGCGTCAAAGAATACGAAATATCATCAAGTTTCATTGGTGATTTCCCAAATAACGTTGGTGGTCTGGATAAGTTTTACGCACATGAATACACGAACTTTTCAATCATAGAATCTAACGTTGGTTATGATAAAAGACTGTGGAGCATGGATGATAGTAATATAATTTCCTCCATCACCTTAAAAACGCCAAAATATAAAACCATTCGCAATATAAAAGTTGGTGATTCTGCCAATGACATCCGCAGTGCATACAATTTACTACCAGATAAAGAAGACAACAACAAAATTGAATATTTATTTTCCGGGATGTCTTTAGTTTTTAATTTAAACAAAGATAAAATAACCTCTATCGAAATGTCTATCGTTATAGATAATTAAAAATTCTGAAAATATAAAATCACTGTATTAAATGTAATTAGTGAGTTTATGGGGTCCATAAACTAATCAGTGATCCACCGCACTGGTCAGACGATGGTCGTTAGAATTAATGAGGTAAGCATGTTCAGAATACTAGCGGTTATTGCATTATTTTTTACATCAATTATATGCTTTGCTAAAGACCCAGTTGTCAAAATTAACACAGGCATTGTAGTTCCATCCAGTGATTATGGTTATTTTTTATACACACCAAGAAAAATCATGGATACAGATATTATATTTATGGAATATAATTTTAATGGTCAAGTAAAGTGTTGCGTGAAAATAAATGGCAATGAGTTAGCATGGCGTGAGAAAACAACAGCAGTAAGTGATGAATCTGGAGGGCAAGATGTTAATCTTTATATTGACATCAAAAATAATAAGATAAAAGAAACAGTTCCAAAGATATCCATTATTTTTTCAGAGCATGATTCTAAGTCATTTTCACCTGTAATCAGCAGGAGTGAAAATAACATAGCAGTTTTAGTGAAAGGCATGAACTATTATTTTTCCATGTGTAATAGCCAAGAAGGTGTGCATATCTACTCTGTAGGAAATAAAGTTGATGGGCATTTATATTATCCCCTTGGGTACGAAGTCAAACCAACGTGCCCTAAAGCTATTTATGATTACTAGTTGATCAAGAGGTTAAAAATGTTGAGCTTGAAATTCTTCCGTTTTCTTATAATTTCTGTTGTTTTATTTTCAACACAACTTATGGCTTCTACTGAAAAACCAGTAAAAGGACGCTTTGTTATTACACAAAAAGGTGAAACACTGAACGATGGATCCAGAGAGTCGATCACTTGGTTATTCAATATCGATGGGAATGGGGGTGGGGCATTAAAAAACTCTTCTTGGCATGCTTTTTTTACTTGTGATGGTGTTTATAAAATTACTCAGGATTCAGGACAGCTAGAATTCATGTGGGATAGAAATGCAAATTCGAAAAAGGTATGTTATACCCCTTCGCCACAATTCATAATGAAAAATGAAAAATGAAAATGGACACTGGCTTATTAAAAGTAAATTATTCCCATGGGGAGATGGCGGTTGGGAGCAAATAGAGAAAATCACGGAAAATTAAGAAAAATTAAGATTGCGCTCCCAATAAATAGAAAAGCCATTTAGAAATAGTAAGAGCACGCCCATTCAACTCAATTTCAGGCAAATAATATGAATAAAAACTTTTGCTATCCGCTTGTTATATTGTCGCACTGGGTTTATTTTCGGCAGAGTCCCTGGCTACGCCCCTTCCTAAAGGAACAGATTATCCGGTCACTCATTTATACAAAGGAAGCCGTTCAGTGCAGGTTGACTGTTCGGATGAATTCACAAATTCATTCAGAACTCGCTTCAAAGATGCAATGCAAGGGCCCGTTGTTTTTGCCGGAGAGTATGCGCAAGCCGAATAGGGATGCGGCGGATCCGGTTGTCACACCGTCGCATTTATTAATATACGTACCGGACGGGCCTTACCTACATCATTCTCTGCTTATGATGCAGGCGATGAGGAGCCAAAAACCATAGGCGAGGAAGTCTTATATATTAATAAAACCAGCAAACTCCTCGTCACCTACGATACCCATGCTGAATCAGGTAAACATTTTTATAATTATTACGCACTGGAAAATGGAGATCTCAAACTTATCCAAAAGGAACCCGATACGGGCTCAGAGTAAATATAGACGCCAGGCAAAACAATCAACCCCAAAAATAATAAATAACCCTATATCAAACAACTCCACAATAACTTCACCCCGCTCTGTAAAAGGACTTGCCCATGTTTCCTGTTGTTCGCGTTGGCGATAAAACCACTCATGGTGGAATGGTATTGGCCGGTTCCGGCACGATGACGTTTGCGAATATTCCCGTTGCCCGTAAAGGCGATAAGGTGTCATGCCCGATACCAGGCCATGGGCCGACAACTATAATTGAAGGCAATCCTAATTATCTCGACAACGGTATTCCTGTGGCCTTTCACGGCCATAAATGCGCCTGCGGATGTACGCTGATAAGTTCTCTTCCTGCGGCGCAGGTAGGATAAAAATGCCCGTCAATCTCGATATTATTCCCGCTATTGCCACCAAAGTGGTCCGGCCCCGCGTTCGTCGCTGGCTTATTTTCTGGGCATTTCTTCTGCTGGCCGGTGCGGTCGCCACGCTCTGGTTCTGGAAAAACGAACACACCGGCATGGCGTTCTGGTTCACTGCCGCCGTTGTTCCTACCGCCGTATGGGGCGTCCTCTTCAGCCTGCGGCGCATCAGCTATAAATGTGACCAGATCTGGGCGGCGTCGTGGAATAAGGAACGTAATCAGCTTCTTGAAGATGAAACCGTGCGGGGTCAGCGCCACCTCTGGCTACACGGGTGCGCATCGTTCACCACGCTGGGGAAAAATACCGGCGCACTGGTCAGCGCCGTGTTGAAAAATACCCCGCTGATGTCTTCCTCTGTTCCACGAACCGGGGGAGCTACCCTTCGGCATACGCGACTGGGCAATGACCACAGTACGGTGCCCGAGCTATTGCTGGAATGCCGTTCGGTTCTTAGCGTGCGGATGAACAGCCTGCTCGACGCCCTTCCCGCTGAAATGCCGTGTTACGTCCTGCTCGATATCCATGTCGACAGCAACCCTGCAGTAAACGCGGCTGCGGCACAGGAATTTCGCGAAGTGTTCTCCCGTCCGCTGCGACAGTTAAACGGCAGCGGGCTTGCTGCTTTAGACAGCTGGACAGATATGACCTGGGGCATTCCGTCGGCTCTGCTGATAGTGAGTACCCAGATCAATGCTTCGCCCACCAATAACAGCGGCGAAGCTGCCGCTGCCATGTTGCTGACCAACTGCCCGTCCACGGCCGATCCGCAAGCAGTACATATTCACCGGCCGGAACGCGGCAGCGCTGGCATGCTCAGCAAAACGATGTCCCGCGCGCTGTTGTGGGCGAAAGCAGCTCCGGCATCTGTCACACAGGCCTGGCTTACCGGCGGGAACCTGTTGACGGACAGCGGGTGGAGTACCGCCTGTGAAACGAACGCGCTTGCGCTGAATATTCAAAAGCAATGCGGCTTCATCGATAACATCACAGGGTTTACAGGCGTTGCTGCGCCATGGCTCGCCTACATTACGGCGGCCACACAGTGCCGCGAAGATGGCATCACACAGGCTGTTGCGGTGCAAACCGCCACGGACGAAATTTGGGTTGGATGCGTTTCTGCACCAGCCTCAGACGTTAAGGACATTCAGGACTCATCACTGTGACAATCAGATCCCTGCTGGGCAGTACTTTCTTGCTGTTGATTTTTATCGTCCTCATTGTGGCAGGTGCCCTCACCTTCTATCCGCAATGGGTGGCCTCCACGTTCGGCATCGGTCCGCTGTCGCCTTCCGGCATCTGGACACTTTGCCTGAGCCTTGTCGCCGGACTGGGCGCACTGTTCTGGCTGGTCGAACGTCTTTTCGACCGCGTCGGCAAGGCCGGTGTTCGCGTGCAATGGCGTAAACAAAAAAATCAGCAGGCAGGGGCTGGCATCGCTTCTGATGTCACCACTGAGCCCTCTTCGCCTTTCACCGGGCTGGATGAACAACTTCGGTTTCGCTACGGCCGGTTCTGGCACAGAAAAGTGCGGATCCTCTGGGTGACGGGCGACGCGGGGCTGGTCGAGCAGGTTGCACCCGGCCTGACCGGGCAGCACTGGCAGGAAGGTGACGGTACCGTGCTGCTGTGGGGCGGTTTACCCGACATTCCTGCGGACGCTGAACGGGTGCAGGCCGTCCGTCAGTTACGTTCACGCCGCCCGCTGGACGGTATTGTCCATGTCCTTGATGGTGAAAACTTACCGGGCACAGCATCGCTGGATGAAACCCTGCGCCAGCGCCAAAAAAGAGACGCACTGCTCGGCTGGCAGGCACCGGTTTACTTTTGGGTGCTCGGCAGCAGTGAATGGTCGCAGGCGGGTCGCGAGACCGAAACCGTCGGTTGCCTGACGCCGGGAAAGGTAACAGCAGATGCCGTACTCAGCGCGCTCGATGCATTAATCCCTGATTTACGTGAGCAGGGAATGGCGCAACTGGCAGTGGATACCCGTTACGACTTCTTATTGCGTCTCACCGATAAACTGCGCAAAGAATGGCGCGCGGGGCTGAAAAGATTGCTTGCCGGCGTTACGCAGGGCCCTTCTGCACTGATGCTGCGTGGCCTGATGTTCAGCTTGCCAGTCACGACAGAAGCGGGAACAGCGCATAACTGGGTACGGGTGCCGGAGTGGCAAGGTGTGTTGGAGGATTGTCGTCGCACAACCGGCAAACGCGTGGGCTGGCCATGGGAAAGGATCCTGCAAATCTCGCTTCTATCTCTGATTGCCCTTTGGGGTGCAGGCACCCTGCTCTCTTTATGCATTAATCAGCAGCAGATTGCCGGGTCTCAGGAAAAAGCCGTGATGGCGGCAGATGCGCAGCAACCTCTGGCAGACCGACTGACGCATCAGCTGGCACTGCAACAGGAAATTGCAAAATTACAGTTCCGTGAGACGTCGGGTTCCCCGTGGTATACCCGCTTTGGTCTCAATCAAAATGCCGCACAGCTGGCTGCACTTTGGCCGTTGTACCAGCGAAACAGCGAGATGTTAGTGCGCGACCCCGCACAGGCTAAACTCAGTCAGAGACTGACGGAGTTTGTCCAGCTGCCGCCGGGCAGCCCGCAGCGCGACGCTTTAACACAACAGACTTATGCAGAGCTTAAAGCCTACCTGATGATGTCGCGCCCTGATAAGGCTGACGCCACTTTCCTGAGTCAGACATTAATGACAGCCTGGCCGCAGCGCGAAGGGGTTCCGAACGGTCAGTGGCAAAATGTCGGGCCAAAACTCACCGCCTTCTGGGCGCAGAATCTGCCCGCACATCCTGAATGGAAAACCACTCAGAACAAAACGCTGGTGACTTCCGTACGACAAATTCTGCTCAAGCAGATTGGCCAGCGCAATGCCGAAGCCGCCTTGTATCAGGACATGCTGAAGAGAGTCGCCAATAATTATCCGGATATGACGCTGACCGAAATGGTCGGCGATACCGATGCTTCATCGTTGTTTGATACCGAAGAAATCGTACCGGGAATGTTCACCCGTCAGGCGTGGGAAGAACAGGTTCAGGATGCGATTGATCAGGTGGTCGCGACCCGTCGCAATGAAATTGACTGGGTGCTCACCAGCAAATCCCAGCCTGCCGCTGACGACATTTCACCCGAAGCGCTGAAAGAACGTCTTACCGAGCGTTATTTCACTGATTTTGGTAATGCGTGGCTGAACATGATCAACAGCCTGCACTGGCAGGAGCCCGGTTCGTTGTCTGAAGCGATTTCTCAACTTACGCTGATGTCTGACGTCCGTCGCTCACCCATGGTCGCGCTGATGAATACCCTCGCCTGGCAGGGGAAAACGGGGCAGAAAGGCGAAGCCCTGGCCGATACACTGGTTAATTCAGCCAAAAAACTGGTGGGCAAAAAACAGCAGCCAGTGATTGAACAGGCGGGAGGTCCGCAAGGTCCGCTGGATGCCTCATTCGGCCCGCTGCTGGCGATTATGGACGGGAAAAACGGCGGCGCTGGTAACGGCAACCTCAGCTTCCAGGCCTACTTAACCCGCGTGACGCAGGTTCGTCTGAAACTTCAACAGGTCACCACGGCACCGGATCCGCAGGCAATGACACAAATGCTGGCGCAGACCGTGTTTCAGGGCAAAGCCGTCGATCTCACCGATACCCGTGATTACGGAAGTCTGGTTGCCGCCAGCCTCGGACAGGAATGGAACGGATTTGGTAAGGCGATGTTCGTACAACCGCTGGAACTGGCCTGGCGTCAGGTGCTGCAACCTGCGGCCGGTAGCCTGAATGCACAATGGCAAAGCACCGTTGTAGACCAGTGGAATATCTCATTCGCCGGGCGCTATCCGTTTGCCACAACAGGCAGCGACGCGTCCTTACCGGTCGTTGCACAATATCTTCGTGCAGATTCCGGGCGCATCTCGCAATTCCTGAAAACACAGATGAGCGGGATTTTACATCAGGAAGGTAACCGCTGGGTTCCGGACGCCATCACCAGTCAGGGGCTGACCTTTAACCCGGCATTCCTGGATGCTATCAACCAGTTAGGGCAATTATCGGACATCATCTTTGCCCAGGGTGATGCGGGCTTACGCTTTGAACTGATGGCGCGACCATCTAAAGACGTGGTGCGCACCCAGCTCACCATAGACGGGCAGGATTTGGATTACTTCAACCAGATGGAAAGCTGGCAAAGCTTTACCTGGCCTGGCAAATCCTATTATCCGGGTACCCATCTCAGCTGGCGCAGCATCAGTTCCGGTATGCAGCTGTTCGCAGACCAGACAGGTAACTGGGGGCTGATCCGCTTACTGGAAAAAGCACAGGTCACACAACTCGACAGCAGCCGCTATCAGCTGGTCTGGAAAACGCCTGACGGGCTGCCGCTCAAATATATTCTGCGCACTGAATTGGGCAACGGCCCGCTGGCATTGCTGGCGTTACGCAATTTCTCATTGCCGAAAAAAGTCTTTTTAGATGACGTGCCGGTTTCCGCGGCCCTTGCGGCTGACCCCGGCGCAGCCAATACCCACGATATGTCAGACAGTGAAGACATCCCCGCCGGAATCCCCTCCGGCTCGGGTGAATAAAGGCTTCGTTTTTGCACCCGCGGCTGAACGCGGTTGCAACCCCGCCATTGCTTTCGATTGACAACACCACTGAATTTTTCAGTCAGGAATCTGTATATGGATGATTTGACCCTGCGTTATTACGAAGCAGAGATGCGCTACCTGCGCGAGGCCGGACGTGAATTTGCTCACGCCCACCCTGACCGCGCCGCCATGCTTAATCTGGACAAGTCCGGCGCACGTGACCCTTACGTTGAACGCCTGTTTGAAGGCTTTGCGTTTCTGATGGGCCGCTTGCGGGAAAAACTGGATGATGACCTGCCGGAGCTGACCGAAGGGCTTGTCAGCCTGCTTTGGCCGCACTATATGCGCACCATTCCTTCTCTGGCGATCGTAGAGCTCAAGCCCGATTACCAGCAACTTAAACAGGCCGAATCCATTCCTCAGGGCTTCTCCGTGCTGTCCCAGCCTGTCGGTCCGAAGCAGACCTGCTGCCAGTATCAGGTCACCCGCGATATGCCACTGCTGCCGGTCAACCTTTCGCACGCGAAGCTGCATACCGAAACGGACGGCCGTTCAACGATACGCCTTCGCTTTGACTGCGGCCCGCTGGCAGACTGGCGCAAAGTCGATTTAAGCCGTGTGTCTGTTTATCTCGATGCCGATGGTCCGGTGAGCAGCGCGCTGCATCTGGCTCTCACGCGCAACGTACAGGCCATGTATGTTCGTCAGCCGGAACTCGGGCAAGACAGACGCGCTATCGATGGCTGGTTCAAACCGATGGGCTTTGAAGAAAATGAACAGCTATGGCCGAAAGGCACTTCGGCTTTCAGCGGTTATCAGCTACTGCTCGAATACTTTACCTTCCGGCCTAAATTCATGTTTGTTGAGCTCAACGGCCTGCAAAATATTCACCTCGCGCCGGGCACGACCTGGTTCGAACTCGATATCGTGCTCAGCGAATTGTGGCCTTACGATCTGCCGTTTGATACCGACACATTCCGTCTGCACTGCGTACCGGTGATTAACCTGTTTTCACTGGAAGCCGATCCGCTTCAGATTGATCCTCTGGCTAACGAATACCTGCTGCGGCCGCTGCGTCTGCAAGACGGGCATGTGGAAATCTACAGCGTCGATCAGGTCCACGGTTCGGTAAAAAACGGCAGGCATGACTACGTGCCGTTTACCAGTTTTCGGCATCGTGGCGGCATGATGCGGCACGACGCGCCTGAGCGCTATTTCCACTCAAGGGTGAAACGGGGGCCATCCGGCCTGCATGACACCTGGCTGATCCTCGGCGGAAAATCATTTGAGGCCGAGCAACTGAGGGATGTACGCGAAGCTTTGTCGCTGCGTATCACCGGCACCAACGGCCAGCTCCCGCGTAAAGCACTGGAAAGCACCTTACTTAACCGTGTGGTTAAAGCCGGAAAAGTTCCGGTGCAGGTGCGTAACCTGACCACCCCGACGATGCCGGTTTACCCCCCTGCCAGCGACCGTTTCCACTGGCGGGTGATGAGCCATCTGGGTTCCAGTTTCCTCAGCATGATGGATGACCCGGAAGTGCTGCGTGGCACGCTGGCGTTGTATGACTGGACTGATGACGAAATGAATTGTCGCCGTCTGGAAGCCATCGTCGCGGTCAAACACCGCCTGATCCAACGTTTTGAAAAGGGGTTCATGCTGCGTGGCGTCGATATCGAAATCACGCTGAATACCGACAACTTTGCCGGTGAAGGTGACGTGAATTTGTTTGGTGAGATGCTGCACCGTTTCTTTGGCCTCTACGCCGATATCCACCTTTTTAATCAGCTGACGCTGGTGTTACAACCGACAGGAAAACGCCTGAGATGGAACGAGAATCACAGTCAACACGTACCGGGCTGATCGACGCCCTGAGTTCGCAGGCACCCTATCTGAATTTCTACCGGTTTTGCCAGCTTCTGGAACAAGCTGACAAAGACGCGCCGTTGTTGGGGACAACCAGCCATCCGGGCACTGACCCGGTGCGCTTTCGCCCCCATCCCGGCATGGGATTTCCGGTCAGCGAAATTAAATCTATTGATGCCGATGAAGACCACCCTGATGCTCCGCATACCGTTCGTACGACCTTTATGGGGCTGTACGGCGTTGACTCACCGCTACCCACAGGCTATCTCGACGATATTGCCCAGCGGCGCGAGGGGCACGAAGGGGTTGAGCATTTTCTGGATATCTTCAACCACAGGCTGATGACCCAGTTTTACCGTATCTGGCGTAAATATGCCTACCCGGCAACATTTCAGGCAGGTGGGACGGATGAAACGTCTCAGTGTCTGCTTGGGCTGATTGGGCTGGGCATACCCGGAACTGAGAAACATATTGCCACGCCGGTCTCCCGCTTTTTGGCCCTGTTGAGCACCATGCGTTTGCCGACGCGCACGGCAGAAGGGATCCGCGCACTGGTTAATCTGCTGGCACCTCAGACACAGGCGCATATTCAGGGCCATGACCCGGTGTCGGTAGAGATCCGCACACGCAGCGGACTTTCCGGTGAAAACAAGATCGCCCTGGCTCAGCGCAGCGTGTTGGGGCGCAAAGGTAAAGACGGCAACAGCCGCGTGCTGGTCACCCTGTTTACCGACAATGTGCAGGAGGCGGAAGGCTGGTTGCCCGGCGGCCATCTGCACACCGACCTGCTCGTCCTGATGCGGGTATACCTGGGATACCGGTGCAACGCGCGATTGCAACTCACCGTCCCAACCCGTCTGCTGCCTGAACCCCGGCTTGGCGGGACACGCCGCATACAACTCGGGCGTACCGGTGTGCTGGGGCTGCAGGAAAGCAAACGCAGTTCACTGCCTCAAAGTATGACGGTCAGCCTTGGCCTCTATGAAGGTATCCGGGATGAACCTCTTTCCCCGGCGGCATCGGGTGAATACCGTTTTCGTTAAATCTCGCCATCCCTGCCCGGCACGGATGCGCTGTTTTATGCAAAGTAAGAGAAGGATGCACTGATGGCAAAAAGAAACTCCACGCACGCCCGTTGGCTGCGAAGCGGCGTATGGCTGCTTGTAACCCTGCTCAGCGGTTGTGGTCTGACCCAGACCGTGGTCGACGGAACTAAAGGCGTGACTAAGGCCATTTTTTATAAACAAATTAAGATATTACATCTCGATTTCACTCCACGCTCTGCCGTGAATACCGACGTGGGTGATCAGTCATCCCTCGCCACGATGGTACGGGTTTACCAGCTCAAAGATCGCAAAGCCTTTGACGGCGCGGATTATGAAAAACTGCTGCTTCAGGCTGACACCGTATTAAAAGCCGATGCGCTGGCATCAAAAGAAGTGTTAGTCATGCCGGGTGGCGATGTATCGCTCGATATGCCGATGGAGGCCGATGCACAGTTCGTTGCTGTGGTGGCACTCTTCCGCCACCCCGACAGACTGCATGACACCTGGCGGGTGGTCCTGAAACGTGACGAACTCGATCCGGATAAGCCCCGTACGCTGGAGCTGAATAACGACCGGATGACCCTGTTGCCCGTCAAAGATTAAATGGAGGTTTCTGTGGCTGATATTCTGAGTTCTCTCCTCCCGGCCTCCGGGAGTTTGTCCCGTTATTCCCTCAATATCTGGAAAAGCCCCTATGTACTCGACGTCCTCAACTTTCGCGGCGAAGAGCAGCTCAGCGAGCCCTATTCTTATGTGATAGAGGCGACCAGCCCGGAACCGGATATCGACCCCGCGCAGGTCTTACGCAAATTTGCCCGCTTCAGCATGCAGACGTCCGCTCAACCGGGCCGCACCGTTTACGGCGTGGTGCGTGACTTTCAGCGCCTTTCGACCTCTGCCGACGAGACGCATTACCGCTTTGAGCTGGTGCCCCGCCTGAGACTGCTGGAAAACACCACGCGCACCGCCATTTATCAGAATCAGTCGGTGCCCGAAGTGGTCGAACAGCTCCTGCGCGCCCACGACCTCGAATGGCAGGATTTTGAGTTTCGTCTCCGTCAGGCCTACCCGGAGCGCGAACTCATCACCCAGTGGGGGGAAAATGACCTGCAGTTTATCCGGCGTATTCTGGCCGAAGTGGGTATCTGGTGGCGCTTTGAAACCGATACCCGCCTCGAGTCCGAAACCGTCGTGTTCGGGGACGGGCCGGAGCAGTATCAGTTTGGCGTCACGCTGCCTTATTGCGAGCCTTCCGGCATGAGCGACGGTCAGGCGGAAAGCGTCTGGGGCATGAAAGTCCACTGGCAGGCCGTCACCGGGCGTATCAGCAAACGCGATTACAACTACCGCGACGCCACCGCTCCGCTTGATACCGCCGCGCAGGTCAGAAGCCTGGCACCGGTGGCCGGTGAGGGATATCACTACGCCCTGTCGTACCGCGAGGTCGGGGACGATACCGACGCCGCCGCCGAAACCGGCGCGTTTTACGCCCGCATCCGCCACGAGCGCCTGCTCAACAAACAGAGCCGCATTTTTGCCCGCAGCACCTGCCTCGCCCTGGCGCCGGGGCAGGTGCTCGAGCCGCAGAACTACCCGTTCAGCGACCTGAAAGACGGCATTCTCATCACCCGGATTGTCGCCAAAGGCGCCCGCAGCGAACACTTTCGCCTTAACCTGTGGGGCATGGCCTACAGCGAAAATGTCTGTTTCCGCCCCGTTCCGCCTGAGCGTCCGGTTATCCGCGGCACCGTACCGGCGCGGGTGGAAAGCACGGAGAAAAAGGATACTTACGCCTGGCTCGATAATCAGGGGCGGTATCGCGTCAGGCTCAACGTTGACCGGGATGCATGGGATAACGGCCATGCGTACCTGCTGCTGCGCCTCGCCCGGCCTTACGCCGGTGACGGCTACGGCTGGCACAGCCCGCAGCCCGACGGCACCGAAGTCGCCATCGCCTTTGAGGCCGGAAACCCGGACCGGCCTTACATCGCCGGTGCCCTGCACGACTCGGACCACGCCGACCACGTGACCGAACGCAACCACACCCGCAACGTCCTGCGTACGCCTGCGAATAACAAGCTGCGGATGGAGGACCGGCGCGGCGAAGAGCACGTCAAGCTCGCCACCGAATACGGCAAAACCCAGCTTAACGCCGGGCATCTGGTGGATGCGCAGAATAAGCCGCGCGGCGAGGGCGTCGAGCTGCGCACCGACGAACACGGCGCGGTGCGCGGCGGTAAAGGCATTTTCATCAGCGCCGACGCTCAGCCCAAAGCGCAGGGTCAGGTCATGGACAACAGCGCCGCGCTGCGTGAAATCGAATGCCTGCAACAGCAGGTCAAAGCGCTGAGCCAGGCCGCCGCCGAAGTCAGTGCGCTGGAGGCCGATATCGCGGCGCAAATCGCGATGTTCAGCGAGCGCCTGAAGCCGATTAATCAGGTGGTACTCGCCAGCGCCCCGGAAGGCATGGCGCTGACCAGCGGCGAGCATCTCCAGCTGGCGGCCACCAAAAACCTGATACTGAACGCCGGTCAGAATGCCGACCTCGGCGTGATTAAAAACCTGACCCTCAACGCCGGGCAGGAAATGGGGATGTTCGCGCTGAAGGGCGAAATGAGCCTGAAGGCCAGTCAGGGCAAGGTTGAAGTGCAGGCGCAGAACAACACCATGGCGCTGGCGGCGGGCAGGAAAGTGAGCATCACGGCGGTGGACGGCGACATCCTGTTTGCGGCGAAAAAGCGCATCACCCTGATTGGCGGCGGCAGTTACCTCATCCTGCAGGACGGCAAAATCGAGTACGGCACCGAACATGACTACTTCCGCCGCACCGGGCATTCGGTGCTGACGGTGCCGGAGGCAAAGCCGCTGACCTTCCCCAATTTAAAACCGGGTTATCAGTATTCAGCCCGCTATCAGCTTACGGATGAAACCGGCAATATTCTGGTTAATACGCCCTATAAACTGACCACCGCGCAAGGAAAAACGGTCGCTGGGTATACCGACCGCGAAGGCAAAACACTGCCGGTCTATTCATCAAAGGCCGAAAATGTCGATTTGCACCTCGTTAAACAAAAGCCCCAACTGATAGAACAGCTTTACTACATTGGTCAGGCCGACCCGCTTGATATGGAAACCGAATACAGGGATGAAGCACAATGAATTTACCTGAATTACCGGATACGCCGGACAGTATCCCCGACGGAGATGCGCCTTATGAATGCACCACCACGACGGTAGATATGCAGGAAAAACAGGCGCGGTTACCGAATGAAGCCAGCCGTCAGTACCTGCATCTGAAAGTCGAATACTCAATGCGGTTTCCGCGACTGACCGCCGGCGTTTCCAGTAAGGGAAAGAGCTACAACATCAGCCTTAAGCAGCTGATGATGAGCGGGTTGATCCGCGTCGATGAAATTGCCCGCAATTATTTCTGGTATTACAAAGCGGAGGTGCCGTTTGATATGCGCACTACGCCACCGCGCCCCTATCTGAGCAGCACACTGTTGAAAACCGAGGGCGCGAAACGGCGGCATACCACCAATCCGTTCCCGGAAAGCGGCAAAGGGATTTACCGCCGCCCGGACATCATCATTGTCAAAAATCAGCAGGATCGCTGGCCGGGTCTGGCGGGGCCAGACAGTGAGAATGCCATGCATGTCGATAACCTCGAAAGATTGGTCGAGGTGAAGTTTCCGGAGGATAAGTTTGGTCGAGAGCAGTATGGCGACTACATGCTGATTGTTGGCAGGGACAGAAACCGTTTAACTATCTTAGAAATCCACGACTGCCGCCCTGACGAAGGCAAACAGGCCGACCATGTATTTAACGTTACCGGCAAGGCGGTCAGTAAATACTGGCCGATGTTTTTCTTTCCGCCCATATTTTTACCCCGACCGCCCACTACGCCGGCGGCGGCACGCATTGAACCCTGGACCTACGCCGTAAAAGAGACGGTGGCAAGCCTGGCTGAAAACGCCGCTGACGGCTGGAATACGTTATCCGCCGATCTTCAGGGAAAACTTAAATATACGGCCCAATGGCTGAATGACAGCGGCAAATGGGTCCACGTGCAGGCACAGGGTGTGTGGCACTGGGTCAGTGATAACGGCAAGATTATAAAAAGCTGGACAGATCATGAGTTGCTGACTGCATGGTCGGGGATCCAGCGGGTCACGGACCTGACGCTGGACACGTTAAAAAAAATTGACTGGATACAGATATTGACGGATGTGGCAAAAGTGGCCGGAGTCGTTTTAGTGTCGATTGGCGTAGGTTTTTTAGTGATGACGCTTGGCATACCGGAGGCGCTGGTGGCTGCGTTGTTACTTATCGTACGTCTGGCAATCATGGCATGGGACGCACTGGCGACAGTGCTGGCCGCGGGTGCGGCCGCTGCGACGTTAAGCACACAATAAATAAGAAGGTATTAAAATGGACTTAACCTATATCGAACGCTGGCTCTCAGACGCTACCGTGAACTACAAAGATGGCCGTCCGGCGGTTAGCCTTGGGCTGATTATTACGGTATTTTTCCGCAACGGACATACCGCGGAAGTTCGCGAAAAAATGGTCGGATGCGTTGACCGGTTTTATGAAGAATTTAAACCCCATTTGAAAAAACAAATGAACGGAAAATGGGTCGGGATCACCGAAAAAAATTATGCCAAAAAACGGCAGGAGATTATCGAATCTACCCCAGAGGAAAATTTTTCCTGGTATCTGACCAGTGCCACTGAGGATTTTCTTGCCCCGGATTACGATGTCTTAATCATGGGAGAGAGAATATTTCATAACGATACAAGTCGTTCTGTCATTAAGTTAACGTTTACATTATCGATATTAACGGAATTGGGAGGCACAGAGTGCTATCAAGATTGGATATTGTGGCTATGCAATGAGTTTGATGTTGAAAGTGGTTATGGGGGTATATCATTTAGCCTTCCAGAAGAATTTCATCGCATGTTCCCATATGAATATGCCCTGGCGCATCGCTTCCCTGGAGCAATGGTAGATTCAATTGGAACCCTCGAAGGTGGAGATGCGACGGAGGGCGTTAAAGGCGCTGCATGGTATACAATCCTCGGCAATCACTGGATAGATAAGATTGGCGGCGAAACAGCACTGAAATGTCTCATTTCAGATACGCCAGAAATTACGCTCTTGCCTTATGACAATGGTGTGATTCTTAAAGCGGGAGAAAAACCGCCTGCTCTCGGTGAAATCAACACAGAAGAGTTACCGCCACTTTTGGTAAAAATAAATCAGGTGATCCGACCAATTCGTCAGGATGGACACAACGGATTGCACTTTTATTCGATGGAACAAAATCATCAGTTCGACAAAGAATCGTCCATGAAGTGGTACGCGCGCTTTGACGCAGCCAGCGATAAATTGCCGTTGCCAGACATGAGCCCGCGGGAACCAAAACGCATCACCGCCTTCAGCGGTGAAATCAGCCCGCACACCGGCAGGTGGGGAACCTTTATCGACGGCAGCCTGCGCTATGTTCACCTGAAACAGGGCCAGAAACTGCCGGACTATGAAGATAAAGAAGGCAAGCTGCGCCGGACGATTTGGTCATTGCTTGAGCGGGATGATAAAGACAATATTTTTGTTAACAGACAATAAAAGCTCCGGGAGTAAGGCTGCTCACTGCAAGTCATATTGATTCTCTTCAAACCCACTACACACACCTGACTTCAAATACCTAACAGCACTTCAAACAAAGACGCAATAAAGATAAGGAATTCGCCTCTTATGGCAACACTACATTCCCTGCTGGGACACTGCCCGGATATAACCCAGACACAGTTGCTGCAAAAAGCAAAAGCCCAAACTGCATTGTGGGACAAATGGCTGCAACCCATCAGCAGCACCTTGCCCGTGGGTGAAGACCCCGGGTATGACGACGATTTTCAGCGCATGCGTGAAGAGGTCAACAAAATCTCAGGCGCTGATACCGAGCTTATTTGTCAGCTGGCTGAAAAATTACTGACCACAGTTTGCAAAGATGTGCGGGTGGCCACCTATTATCTCTGGGCACGGTTACATCGCGACGGCGAATCAGGTCTGGCCGAAGGGCTGGAGCTGCTCAGTGGACTGATTGCCCGCTATGGCGACCGGCTGCTGCCATCGCGAAAAAATAGCCGACTGGTCGCGATGGAATGGTTATCTGGCAGTAAAGTGCTGGACAGCCTGTCGCTTTATCCTGAGGTTGATAAGCCTGAGTTTGAACGCATACTCGCCTCGCTGGCTCTTTTTGAAGATTCAATTCCCACATGGGAGCCCGAAAACCGACCGCAACTCAGCGGCTTATATGACGCTCTCGGCGCACGTCTTGCACAGTCCGGCGGCTTCGATGCGGTTGTTCCACAAAACAGCGGAGGCCAGGCATCCGCCGAATCCCGTTCCACATCACAGGAAATGCCAGCACTACGCACCATTCAGTCTGGTCGTGAGTTGCTCGATCAGGCGAAAGCTCTCGCGCAATATCTGCGCGATCAGCCACAGGGCTGGCTTTCAGGGCATCGTCTGATGACTACCGTGCGATGGGACACCGTCGATCAACTCCCTCCGCTTGACGCCAAAGGGTGTACCCGACTCGTGCCCCCGCGAGCTGAGTACCGCGCACATCTCAAACGCCTGTTTTTGCAGCAAAGCTGGAGCGAGATACTGGAGAACGCCGACCGGATGTTTAGCGAAGGCGTCAACCATTTCTGGCTGGATTTGCAGTGGTATTTGTATCAGGCGCTGAGTAAATCAGGACCACCTTATGACGGCTGGGCGGAGTTCATCAAACAAGATTTGCGGTTGTTGCTGATTCGTCTTCCAGGGCTTGAAACTCTGGCTTATAGCGATGGCACTCCGTTCGCTGATGAGGTTACCGCAGGCTGGATATCCGGCGAAATACAGGGTAATAGCGTGCTCTGGCAATCAGAGCAAAATGCGGCGCCAGTTAACGGTGATGACGATGTCCTCCAGCTGGAAGCTGAAGCGCTCGCACAGGCAGACAGTGAAGGTATCGAGTCCGCACTCAACTGGCTACAAACCCGTCCTGGCATGAATACATATCGCCAGCGTTGGCTCATCCGGCTGCTGATGGCCCGTATTGCTGAGCAATATGGCAAAAATGAGATGGCACTTCATTTGCTCAGCGAACTGGAAACAACGGGCAACAGTCTGACGCTGGCCCGATGGGAACCGGCATTTATGTTTGAAGTGAAAGCCCGTCGCCTTAAATTACTGCGTATGAAAGTTCAACGCGGTGATACCAACAAAACATTAATTTCGCAGGAAATGGACACGCTGCTGGCCGGGCTTTTTGCGATTGATCCCGCACGGGCAGCCGTGCTTTGCGCTTAAAAGGAATCCAACCGGATGAACTCCCCATCCCCTTCTCTCTATGAAGTTCTCACCGGTAACTTCACCGGTGATCTCGATCGTCAAAGCATCAGCGAAGCCAATCAGGTCATTCTGTCCGTACTCGACAACATGCAGCGGGTCCTTAACTGCCGCGCAGGAACGATTTCGCATCTGCCGGATTATGGCCTGCCGGACATGAGCAAAATCTTGCAGGGGATGCCCGGCACTGCGCACTCCCTGCTGACCACGCTCTCCGCCACGCTGCTGAAATACGAGCCGCGGATCCGAAAACTGAACGTGATTTTACTGCCGCAATCCACGCCCGGGCATCTTGAATACGCCATCGACGCGGAGCTGAAAGAGCTCGGTCTGGTACGGTTCGGGACGGAATTTATGCCGGAAGGCCGCGTGCTGATGCGCCATATGAAACAGCAGAATTATGTTTGATGGCCGTCTGCCATTGGCGATAACAGAGGAAGTATGTCAGCTAAAGAACGTTTTTTGAAAAAGCTACAGGACAAACAACCGGGTCGTACCGTGTTTGAAAATAAAGGTCATGCTGATATCGCTGAGTTTCAGCAACAGATGAGTCAGCTTCAGGAGAACGTGGAAACATGGCTGGCCGGTACCGGCATCCGGACGGAAAGCACCTCCGTTTCCTTGGTTGAATTTCTGATAGGCGGAAGGGCATTCAACATTCCCGGCATCCACCTGCGTTATGAAAACAGGATGGTGAAATTCACGCCTGCCTTTTTATACGGTCAGGGCGTGACGGGCTGCGTGGAAGTCAGCCTCTGCGCTGAGGGCGCTCCGGTCCCTCTATGCCGTTTATTCATGCGTTCCGCAGAGCGCAATCACTGGACGTGGCGTCCGGCGGGCAGGTCCACGCAGCCCGGCGAAACGTTCAGCGAAGAGATCTTTTTCAACATGATTGAAGGTTTATTGTCCTGACCTTTAACCCTGCCGCCTGAATTCTTTAATGCACTGGCCTTCGGGAATACCTGAAGGTCTTGTGCTGATCCGCTATGTGAAAGAGCAGAATTACGTCAGTTAAGGAAAACAACCATGTCTATTGAACGCCAGCTGCGCACCGGGGGCGACCCGCGTGCGCTGGCTGATTATGCCGTTTTACGCGAAGAACTGAGTAAGCTGACACACCCGGCGCGTCCGGATGTGAACTGGAAAAAAGTGGAACAGCTGTGTCTGAGCCTGTTCCAGCAAAACGGCATCGAGCTGCAAACTGCATCGTGGTACACGCAGGCGCGGGCGCAAATCGTCGGGTTGTCCGGGCTGAATGAAGGGCTGGCGATACTCGAGGCGCTGATCTCCCGCCAGTGGCCGGGGCTATGGCCGCAGCCGGTTCATGCACGGATGGAAATTCTGACCGGGCTGAGCCAGCGCTTGCAGCAATCCCTTCGGGGAATGACGCTGGAATACCGCGACCTGCCGCAAATTTATGAGGCGGAAAAACTCATCAATGCACTGTGTGACGTATTGCAACGTCTTGAACTCAAACACGCCAGCCAGCTTGCCGTGCTGAGCACCTATATGCAGGGTGCCGCGATGCGCCTCGAAAACATGCACGCCTCGACAGACTCTGCTGTTGTGCTGCCCGCTGCCGCCGAAGAAGTTGAAAGAACATGGGAGACCCAGGCCAGAGAACCCTGGGTTTATGTTGCTCAGGCAGAACCCGAGCTTCCGCAGGTGGTAATTGCGCCCGCTCCGGCGGCAAAGCGTCCGTTACAGTGGAAAGGATTTGTGGCGGGGATTGTGGTCACCGTACTGGTTGGCAGCGGCGTGGTGGCAGGCGTGAACACGTTTTATCATCCATCTGCCAGCGAGCGGCTGATAGCGTCAATGACGAAGATGCCAAAACCTCTGAGCGCTACGGAACTGCAAGCCCTGAAAAATCGCGAGGCAGAATCACTGAACCGCGAGGCGCCAGAGATCATTGCCACCACCCGTCAGCAAACCCGCCATCTGGCCGCACTTTCGCCGCGCTGGGCGCAGGACACCGGTTCGCAGCTGATTCAGCAAACCCGGTTCCTCTGGCCTGACAATCCAGAGACGCAAAAGCTGACGCAGGAATGGAACGAGCAGCTGACCGCCAATGCTATACCGCTGGAAAAACTTAACGGCTGGCATTCGGCCAACGCGCAGTTGCAGCAACTGGCAGACAAGCTTAACGGGCTGGATGAACAGCGCGGCAAATATATGACCGTCTCGCAGCTCAAATCGTCGGTTTTTGCCATTCAGCAGGCGCTGAACAGCGCTACGCCGGTCGAAGAATCGTTGCGTAAATTAGCCGACGCCAGACAGCAGAAAGATGCCATATCTCCTCAGCTGCTGACGCAACTGGATAATCAGTTCACACAGCTTCTGAACCGGTATGCACTGCTGGAACCCACCGCTGCGGTGCCTGAAACGCAACAACGATGATTTATACGCCGTCGGCCAACCCCGCTGCGCTGACGGCGTTTCCTTCGTGATACGTAAATGTAAACAAATACTACAACCATTACCTGTTTTGACGTCATTTCGACCAAAACCGATGACATAAATTTACATTGCATTAAAATCAGAATGCGCTGATGCCGTTGGCGATTTAACTTTTTAGTTACCAATATGGCACACAACAAGTCATTACTGGACGCAGGGTAATTACATTCAGAAAACATCAAAACTCTTTGATCCAGATCAATGCAACATCATGTCCGCGTACTTTTCAGGGTTACTCTTCCCTCGGGCGCTTCGGGCTGAAATTAGTTTCGCTCCCCGCTCCTATTCCCCTGCCGCAAAAGTGTTTCAGCCGGTAATTTCCCCACGAAACCGTCCCTGTTAATACCTTTAACCCCTGTGGTTAAATCGGCCCCTCGCGAAAACCCAGCTGTACCACCCTTTCATTCAAGACTTCACCTGCGAATGTCAGAAATTGCCGGTTCCCGTACCGGTATTAATGTCTGGAAGGGTTACCTGACACACAAAAAGAGGTTGTTATGTTTGGTCTTGATGCGCTAGAACTGGCCCGGATCCAGTTCGCGTTCACCGTCTCTTTTCACATCATTTTCCCCGCTATCACCATCGGGCTTGCCAGTTTTCTGGCAGTTCTGGAAGGCATGTGGCTGAAAACGAAGAAAGAGGCTTACCGCGACCTGTATCATTTCTGGTCGAAAATTTTTGCCGTGAACTTTGGCATGGGCGTGGTCTCCGGTCTGGTGATGGCTTACCAGTTCGGCACCAACTGGAGCATGTTCTCCTCGTTCGCCGGGAGCATTACCGGCCCGTTGCTGACCTATGAAGTGTTAACCGCGTTCTTCCTTGAAGCCGGTTTCCTCGGCGTGATGTTGTTCGGCTGGAACCGCGTCGGCCCCGGTCTGCACTTCTTCTCCACCTGCATGGTGGCGCTCGGTACGCTGATGTCCACCTTCTGGATCCTCGCGTCCAACAGCTGGATGCAGACACCGCAGGGCTACGAAATTGTTAACAATCTGGTCGTGCCGGTCAGCTGGATGAAAATCATCTTCAACCCGTCTTTCCCGTTCCGTCTGATGCATATGACCACCGCCGCCTTCCTGGCGTCTGCGTTCTTCGTCGGTTCTGCGGCGGCCTGGCATTTACTGCGTGGGCGTGATACCCCGGCAATCCGCACCATGCTGTCGATGGCGATGTGGATGGCGCTGATTGTCTCCCCGATTCAGGCATTTTTGGGTGACGCCCACGGCCTGAACACCCTGAAATATCAGCCGGCTAAAATCGCGGCCATCGAAGGCCACTGGGAAAATAAAGACAATAAACCGTCCCCGCTGGTGCTGATCGGTTACCCGGATATGAACCGTGAAGAAACCCGTTACGCGATTGAAATCCCGTATCTCGGCAGCCTGATCCTGACGCACAGCCTGAAGCATCAGATCCCGGCGCTGAAGTCTTTCCCGAAAGAAGATCGTCCGAACTCCTCCGTCATTTTCTACACCTTCCGCATCATGGCCGGTCTGGGCATGCTGATGATTTTGCTGGGTGTGCTGAGCCTGATCCTGCGTCGTGGCGGCAAAATGTATACCTCTAAAGCGTTCCTGCGCTTTGCCTTCCTGATGGGGCCTTCCGGTCTGCTGGCACTACTGGCGGGCTGGATCACCACCGAAATGGGGCGTCAGCCCTGGGTCGTTTACGGCCTGCTGCGCACCAAAGATGCGGTATCGAACCATAACGTTCTCCAGATGAGCGTCAGCCTGATCCTGTTCATCGTGATTTACTGCTCGGTGTTTGGTGTCGGTTACGGCTACATGATGCGTCTGATCCGCAAAGGTCCGCAGGCGCATGAAGGTGAAAGCGTTGACCACGGTGGTCCTGGCCAGCACCGCACGCCTGCGCGTCCGCTGTCTGCTATTTCGGAATCACTGTCCGACGACTCTAAGGGAGCTTGATAATGGGTATCGACTTACCGCTGATCTGGTTTTTGATCATCATCTTCGGCGTGATGATGTATGTGGTGATGGACGGCTTCGACCTGGGCATCGGTCTGCTGTTCCCTCTGGTGAAAAAAGAGCACGACCGCGACGTGATGATGAACACCGTTGCGCCGGTCTGGGACGGCAACGAAACCTGGCTGGTGCTGGGCGGTGCGGCGTTGTACGGCGCATTCCCGCTGGCGTATTCGGTGATTCTTGATGCGCTGTCCATCCCGCTGACCCTGATGTTGTTCGGTCTGATTTTCCGCGGCGTGGCGTTTGAATTTCGTTTCAAAGCCAGCCCGGCCAAACGACATGTGTGGGATAAATCCTTCATCTGGGGATCGGTTATCGCGACCTTCTGTCAGGGCGTGGTACTGGGCGCCGTCATCAATGGTATTCCTGTGGTTAACCGCACGTATGCCGGTGGGGCGCTGGACTGGCTCACGCCGTTCACCCTGTTCTGCGGGTTCGCGCTGGTCGTGGCGTATGCCCTGCTCGGCTGCACCTGGCTCATCATGAAAACCGAAGGCGAATTGCAGGTAGCGATGCACAAAATCGCTAAACCTCTGCTGGTGGTTTTCCTGCTGGTGACGCTGGCAGTCAGTCTGTGGACACCGCTGACGCACAGTGATATCGCCACCCGCTGGTTCACGCGCCCTAACCTTTACTGGTTCCTGCCGGTACCGGTTCTGGTGGTATTCGTCTCTGCGTGGATGTTCCGTGCCATCAGCAAAAACGCGCATCACGCGCCCTTCCTGCTGACGCTGGCGCTGGTGTTCCTGGGCTATACCGGTCTGGGGATCAGCATCTGGCCGAACATCATTCCGCCGTCCATTTCTATCTGGGAAGCGGCGTCACCGCCACAAAGCCAGGGCTTCATTCTGGTGGGCGCGCTGTTCATCATCCCGATCATTCTGGTGTACACCTTCTGGAGCTACTACGTGTTCCGCGGAAAAGTGACGCCGGATCAGGGTTATCACTGAGGAATTTCGTATGAATCTCATCAGAAAAATGGATGACAACAACATCACCAAAGCCCCGTTCTTAAAACGCGTTGGCTGGATGGCCGTCATCTGGGGTGGAAGTGTGTTAGCGCTGTTTGTCGTCGCGACAGTATTTCATCTGCTGATGTTTGCAGCGGGAATGCGGGAGCACTGATGCAGAGGGCCGCTGCATCCGTGGCGGCCTTTTATTTATTTCTTCAACACCAGTTCCACGAAATCACAGATATCTTCCATGGCTTCCAGCCTGACCTCCGCTGAGGGCATGACGATCAGCTGATCGGCGTAACCGTTGAGCATCGCGGAAAGCTGGCGGGTGACGCGTGCGGCGTTGGTGGATCGAAATATCCCCGCTTCAGTACCTGCGCTGATGATTTCAGCCAGCAAATCCAGCCATTTCCTCACCATCAGTTGCGCCAGTGCGGCGTAAGCCTCGTTGTGCGCCGCCAGTTGCCACAGCGAACCGTAAAGTCGCCAGATGTCACCCTGCGTGTCCGGCAGATAACTGTTTACCAGCGTGTGGAGTTTTTCCTGCGGCGGCAGCGCCACGATTTCTGCGGTGAACTCCTTGAGTTCCGCCAGCATTACCTCCGTCAGCGCTTCGATACACAGCGTCTGCCAGTCGGGAAAGTAGTGATAAATATGACTGCGCGAGATCCCGACGTATTCCGTCAGTTCGCGCGTCGTCACTTTCTCAATCCCCTTTTCGATAAAGAGGCTGATTGCGCCGTCGAGGATTTTCGCCCTCAACGCTTCCCGATTTTCTTTCATCATCAATCCTGTGCTGGCATTGAGCAACCGCTCAGGCCGCAGTTTATCAGGAAGACTGGCGCACGCCCACCGGCTTACGCAGGACGATTTTCAGCACCACCACGGTGGCGATCACCAGCGTGGCGGCAGAAATCAGGACCGCCAGAAACGCCTGATCAAACGCCGTACGCGCCAGCTCGCTGATTAACGTCGCATGCTCCGGGCTGAGATGGCTGGCGATATTCAGCGCTTCATCGAGGCTGTCATACGCGCCGTCGCCGGTCACAATACCGGCCGGCAGCGTGAGGCTGCGGCTGTAAACTGCCGTCATCAGGCCACCCAGCAACGTCACACCCAGCACGCCGCCCATTTCCCATGACACGTCTTCGATCGCCGCGACCATCCCGGCTTTCTCTTCCGGGGCGTTCAGCATGATGGAGGTCGAGGCCGCCGTCACCGCGCCGCCGAGGCCGAAACCTAAAATAAACAGGCTGGCGAGCTGCATCACGGTGCCGCCTTCAAACAGCAGCGCGTGGCTGACAATTCCCGCGGCGGAAAGCGCGAAACCCCCGAGCATGATTTTGCGGACGCCGTATTTTGGCATCAGCATTCCGGCCAGCGGCGATGCCAGCGCGGAGGCTACCGGAATAGGCAGAATAAACATCGCGGCCATAAATGGCGTCAGCCCGAGCACCAGTTGCAACCGCTGGCTCAGTACCAGTTCGATGCCGATCAGCGCAATCATCGAGGTGATCGCCACGCCTACGCCGCAGGCAAAAGCGCGGTTGCGAAACAGCGAAAAATCAATCATCGGCTGCACGGCGCGTTTTTGCCTTCTGGCGAACAGCCCCAGAAACAGTACGCCTGCAAAGGCCGGGAACAACACGCCAGTCCATGAAGAGTTCATGTTGCTCAGCTCTTTCAGCGCATAAATCACGCCGACCAGCCCGAGCATCACCATCGCCGATCCGGTGAAATCACACGGACGTTCCGGGTTGCCTTTGCCGCGCGGGATCAACGCCAGCGCACAAGGGAATACGGCCACCACAATCGGCACGTTGATCAGGAACACCGAACCCCACCAGAAATATTCCAGCAACACGCCGCCAATCACCGGCCCGAGCGCCGCCGCGCCTGATGCCACCGCCGACCAGATACCAATCGCCAGCGCACGTTCGCGTTCATTGGTAAACACATGGCGCACAATCGCCAGCGTCGCGGGCATCATCATGGCCGCGCCAATCGCCAGAAACACGCGGGATGCGATCAGCCATTCCGCGGACGGCGCAAAAGCCGCGCACAGCGACGCCAGCGCAAACACCGGCAGGCCGCTCATAAACAGATTTTTATGCCCGAGACGGTCACTCAGCATACCCGCGCCGGGAAGCAGCCCGGCGACGACCAGCGGATACGCATTCACGATCCATAATTTTTCGGATGACGACGCCCCCAGCGCCAGCGTCAGACGCGGCAGCGCCGTGTAAAGCACCGTCATATCAATGATGATCAGGAAAAGGGTACTGGTGACAATGGCGAGGATCAGCCAGCGGTTTTGGACGAACATATACAGCCTCAGAAAGTTTTTGAGCACTTGCTCAAGCGCGAAAGGTACTTGAGCGGGCGCTCAAAATCAAGCGAAGCCAGCGTAATGGTTGAGGATCGGTTGACACACCGGCGGGCAGAAACGCAGAACTCAGCGGCAAGAAAAAGCCCACCGGAAGGTGGGCAAAAGGGGTAAACAGACTTTTATCTCAGTTTTCTTATTATTTCCCCGGTGAGGCGAAATTACTCTTTAACAGTGTCTTCCAGCGTGAAACGGCCCAGCGGGTTCTGATGGAAGTCTTTGATATTTTTACGTGTCACGTTGCGGTACGGGCTGTAATACAAATCTATCCAGTTCACATCCGCTTTAGCCATTTTCTGTAAATCGATATACATCTGCTGGCGTTTTGCCGGATCCATTTCCACACGGGCGGCGGCCACCAGCGCTTTCACTTTATCGTTGTGATAACGCGTCATGTAGTTGTTGTTGGAATCATGTCCCAGCACAAACGTGGTTTTCTGATCGGGATCGAGGATGTCATTCGTCCAGTACATCACCGAAATGTCGTAATCACCCGCGACTAACATGTCCCAGCTCTGGCTCGGATCCACTTTTTGCAGACTGGCCGTAATGCCCGCTTTTGCCAGCTGTTGTTGCAGCAGAACGGCGATTTGCTCGTCCACTTCATCCCCGGCGTTCACCAGATATTTCAGCGTCAGGTTTTTCACGCCTGCCGCCGCCAGCAGCTGTTTGGCTTTCCCGGGATCATAAGGACGTTGTAAGTTACCGGCGTAGTGATACAACGCGCCGTCAGGAATATAGGAATTGGCGATTTTGCCGTAGCCGAACGTCACGGTGTCGATAATCGACTTTTTATCGATGGCGAAATCCAGCGCCTGCCGGACTTCAACTTTGCCCAGATCGCCGTGTGAATGGTTAATCAGCAGATGATCTTCTCGCGTTGAAGTGTCCAGTTCGACGGCCAGTTTCGGGTCTTTCTGCAACGAGGAAATGCGTGAGAACGGAATCGACAGCGCCGCATCGATTTCGCCCGCCTGCACTTTGAGCATGCGGGTATTATCGTCAGGCAGCGTCAGCCACTCGACGCCATCAAGCTTTACCTTCGCGGCATCCCAGTAATACGGGTTTTTCACCAGCTCGACTTTCTCGCCACGCGTCCACGCTTTCACGCTGAATGCGCCCGAACCCACCGGATGTTCGGCAAAATCATCCGCGCCCTGTTTGGTCAGCGCCGCCTGTGAAATCACCGACGCATTGGGCAGCGCCAGCTGGGAAAGAAACGCTGCCGACGGCGTTTTCAGCGTGATGACCAGCGTGTGCGCATCGTCCGCTTTCAGCGTATCAATAATGCTGTACGAATCTTTCCAAAGTGAACCGGCGTCATCGCGGATACGCGTCAGGCTGAACACCGCATCCGAAGCCGTGACCGGCGTGCCGTCTGAGAATTTTGCCTCGCGCATTTTCAGCGTATACGTTTTGCCGTCCGGCGAAATCGTCCAGCTTTCCGCCAGCCCCGGCAGCAGTTTGGTGCCGGTATTGTCCACGCGAACCAGCGGATCAAACACGTTCGAGAACACCCAGTTATCGGCGTTTTGCGCCGATTTTATCGGGTCAAACGTCGTGCTGTCCTCACGACGTCCGATGGTCAGAACCCCGGCCGCCTGCGCCATTTCGCTGACCAGGCTCAACGCCAGCAGCACCCCGGCGGCCACAACGTTAAAATGCTTTTGCTTCATGTCACATTCCTTCAGTCATCGGAAAAATCCTTTCGCTACCGGGCGCATCAAGCACACAGGCGAAAGCATGATCGGCAATATGCCGGGTTTCGGGTGCCGCGCCCTGCCTGCACGCAGGAAGCGCACGGGCACAGCGTGGATGAAAAGCGCAGCCCGCAGGCAGCGAAACCGGGCTGGGCGGCTCGCCCTGTAACGAGTTCTCCGGCAGCGGGCGGTCGGGGTCAATCTCGGGGATAGCCGCCACCAGCGCGGCGGTGTAAGGATGGCGCGGCGTATTAAACACCGTTTGCGTCGGGCCGCTTTCAACAATCCGCCCCAGATACATCACTGCCACGCGGTCGCAGAGACGCCGCACAATCGCCAGATCGTGCGCGATAAACAAAATTGCCAGCCCCATGCTCTCGCGCAGATCCATCAGCAAGTTGATGATTTGGGCCTGAATCGACACGTCGAGCGCCGCGACGCATTCATCGGCGACAATCAGCCGTGGCTCAATCGCCAGCGCGCGGGCGATTCCGGCGCGCTGACACTGCCCGCCACTCAGCGCCTGTGGTCTCCGCGACGCATGATCAGCGCTCAGGCCGACCAGCGTCAGCAGCTCGTTAATCCGCGCCGGGATCGCTGCTTTCGCGACTTTCTGATGTACACGCAGCACTTCACCAATGCTCTCGCCCAGCGTCTGACGCGGGTTCAGTGAGGAAAACGGATCCTGAAAAATCATTGCCGTTTGCTGACGAAGCCGGGCAATATCCGGTTTCACGCCGCCGGTGATCAGTTGCCCGTTAAAGCGCACACGCCCTGCACTGGCGTTTTCCAGCTGCAACATCGCGCGCCCCAGTGTGCTTTTTCCGCTGCCGGATTCGCCCACCAGCCCCAGCGTTTCTCCGGCATTGATGTACATCGACACACCGTTCACCGCCTGCACGACGCGCTTTTTACGCCCCAGCCCGCCGGATACCGGAAACGTCACCGACAAATCTTCGGCTTCCAGCAGCGGGTAAGGCCGCACATCCGGCGCAGCCGTCCGGTCAGAAAGTGGATTCATTTTCCCTCCCGGATATCACCAGACTGAGAACCCGCAAAGGGTGATGGCAGGCGGCAACGTGGCTGCGGGCAAACTCAGCGGTCTGCATCGCGGGCTGAAGGTCATGGCACTGCGCCGTGGCGTGTGTACAACGCGGATGAAAACGGCAGCCGGTCGGGAAACGCGCCGCAACCGGTGGCTGGCCGGGCAACGTGATCAGCCGCCCCGCCCCGCCTTCGCTGGCGGGCTGACAGTCAATCAGGCCGCGGGTATAAGGATGCAGCGCCTGCGCCAGTACCTGACGTTTTTCGCCGGTTTCACACAAGCGCCCGCCGTACATCACCGCGATGCGGTCGCAGGTTTGTGCTACCACGCCGAGATCGTGAGTAATGAGAATAATGGCGATACCCAGCCGCTCGCGCAGATCGCAAAGCAGCCGTAAAATCTGCATCTGCACGGTGACGTCCAGCGCCGTAGTCGGTTCGTCGGCAATCAGAATTTTGGGCTCGCAGGCCAGCGCCACGGCGATCATTGCGCGCTGACGCATACCACCGGAAAACTCATGCGGATAGTTGTCCACGCGACGCTGCGGATCGGGAATGCCCACCTGCCGCAGCCACTCCACGGCCTGACGCTGTGCCTCGCGGCGGCTCGCCCCAAAATGCAGGCGGCGGCTTTCTGCAATCTGCTGCCCGATGGTCATCACCGGGTTCAGATGGCTGGCCGGGTTCTGGAAAATCATGCCAATTTCCCGCCCGCGAATGGCTGTCATGCGTTTATCATTGAGCGTCAGTAAATCGGTGTCATTCAGGCGGATTTCTCCGGCGCGGATGTTCAAGCCTTCGCCCGGCAGCAGGCGCATCATTGCGCGGCAGCTCAGCGTTTTGCCCGACCCGCTTTCGCCCACCAGCCCGAGGATTTCACCGGCACTGAGCGTGAGGGAAAGCTTATCCACCAGCGCCACGCCCTGCCGGTCTTCAATGGTTAAACCGCGAACTTGCAACAGCGTCATGGGCGCTCCCCCAGTTTGTCACCTAAACCGTCGGCCAGCAGGCTGAAACTCATCGCCAGCACGACAATCGCCAGGCCCGGAAACGTGGTTATCCACCAGGCGGTGGTGATAAAACTTTGCCCTTCGGCGACCATCACGCCCCATTCGGCCAGCGGCGGCTGAACGCCTAAACCGAGGTAACTCACCGATGCACCACTGAGCAACACCAGCACGCAATCGGACATTGAGAACACCAGCGAACTGGTCAGCGCATTGGGTAAAAGATGCAAAAGCAAAATGCGCGGATGGCGATAACCCAGGCTGCGCGCGGCCAGAATAAAATCCCGGTGTTTAAGCGTCAGCACCTGCGAGCGTACCAGCCGTGCGTAAGACACCCAGCCGACCATCGCCATCGCGATATAAAAACTGCTTAACCCCGGCCCGAGAATGGCGATGATAGAGAGCATCAGCACCAGAAATGGAAACGCCAGCACCACATCGATAACGCGCATGAAAAACGTATCTACCGCGCCGCCAAGATAGCCGGAAAAAGCGCCGATAAGCGTGCCAAAGGTGAACGGAAAAATGACGCCGATAATGCAGATTTGCAGATCAATCCGCGCGCCCCACATCACGCGGGAAAGAATATCGCGGCCAAAATTATCAGTGCCAAACGGATGCGCAAAAGTCGGCGGCGACAGCGTGACGGCAGCGTCCTGCGCAATCGGGTCGAACGGGGCAATCCACGGGGAAAACAGCGCAATCAGCAGCCACGCGCTCAGCATCAGAATACCCAGCCGCAGCGCCTGCTGACGCGGCAACCCGCGCAGATGAAAACGGCCGAACCGCTGCGTGGCTATTTTTTCGGTCATGCTCATAGTTTCACCCTCGGATCTAACGCCACCGTCAGCAAATCAGCCACCAGATTGACGGCCACCGTCGCCAGCGCAAACACCAAAACCACGCCCTGCACCACCATGTAATCGCGGCTGATAATGGCTTTCACCAGCAACTGTCCCATGCCCGGAATGGCAAAAACGCTTTCAATCACTACCGTGCTGCCAATCAGCCAGCCGATATTTACCGCCAGCAGATTGACCGTCGGCACCAGAGAATTGGGCATGACATGCCGCCAGAAAATCCGGTTCTCGTTCTGCCCGCGCGCCCTGGCCGCGGTGACATAATCGTTCTGCAATTCCATCAACAAACTGGCGCGCAGGTTGCGGGTCAGCACCGCCGACAGCGCCAGCGCCACGGTCAGACAAGGCAAAAACAGATGATGTAAACGCTCGCCGAAATCGCTGCCGTAGCCCGAAACCGGAAACCAGCCGAGCGACAGGCTGAACAGCAAAATCATCATGATCGCCAGCCAGAACGCCGGTAATCCGAGGCCAACGGTAGAAAGCAGACGGATCATCTGATCCGCGAGCCGCCCGCGGTTTCGCGCCGCCGTTGCCGCCAGTGGCACCGTAAACAGCATCGCCAGCATCACACTGCCCAGCACCAGATACAGCGTCGGTTCGATGCGCGACATGATCAGTTTCAGCGTATCCACGCGGTAAATCAGCGACTTCCCCATTTCGCCGTGCAACAGGTTGCGTAAGAAGTAGAGATATTGCTGCCAGACCGGCAGATCCAGTCCGTACTGCGCACGAATGCGGGCGATGGCTTCCGGCGTGCTGCGTACGCCCAGCAGGATCCTCGCCGGATCGCCGGGAATGGCGCGCACCATGACAAACGTCAGAATGCTGATTCCCAGCAAAACCGGCAGCAGTTGCAGCGGTCGCCAGAGCAAAAATCGGTAACGGTGCATGGCAATCCTCTTAATGACTGTTTTTGGTGCAGAGCAGGCGTCATTTCCCCTGTGGCTCTACGTTAGCCGCAGCAAAACCTCACCGGTAGTTAGCAAAAATACTAGGTTTATCCCGTCGGCGATTTGGCATTGCGATTGCATAACTTTTTCTTAACAACAGGTCAGCAGCAAAATCGGTGCCCGATCAGCACATTCGTGGCGGAAAGAGGAACTTGCGGAGATGAATTTATGAAACTCGCGGTGAAAGAAAGTGCCGCGCCGTTGCGGGAAACCACCGTGGATGGCGCGTTTAACCACCTCTTTGCGCAGACGTCGCGTTTGGGGTTCGATGCCCTGATCTACGATTACACGCCGGTGCCGCGTTCGCTGGAAGGCGAGCTGATCACGCCCTCTTTGCTGCGGATGTGTAACGTGCCGGGTGACATGCAGAAATTGTGGCTGGAAAGTGGCTATTACCAGGTCGATCCGGTGCAGCATTACGCGCTGGAAAGTTGCGCGCCGTTTGTGTGGTCCTATCAGCGGCCGGACAACACGTCTCTGCAAAACCGCCTGAGCGATCTCAACAAACCGGTCACGCATTACATGTGTGATAACAATATGCCGTGCGGCGCGACCGTACCCCTGCATTTGCCGAACGGCGGGTTTGTCACCGTGACCGGCATACACACAGGCGCGGGGCATGAACTGGATATTCAGGATGTGCTGGCGGAGCTGAGCCTGCTGGCGCTGACGTTTCAGGAGTGCGTCTTTCCGCTGTTCGACGCCAGCGTGCTGACCTGCAAACATGTGCGGCTGAGCAAGCGCGAGCGCGAATGTCTGGCGTGGGCGGCGGAAGGGCTAACGGCCAAGGAAATCGCCCGCAAACTCAACCGCTCGGTGGCCACCGTAACACTGCATCTCAACACTGCCGGTCGTAAACTGGGGGCCAGCAACCGCGTCCAGGCGGTGGTTCGCGCGCTGCATTATCGCCTGCTGGACAGCTGACCGCCCAATTTCCTATCTTTTTTACTAGCTGTTCAGCACCGCCCCGATGTTTACCCTGAGAAGATTATTCACCGACAGGGGAAACAAAATGGTCAAGATCACTGAAGGCTACGCGCCGTTTCAGGAATACCAGACCTGGTACCGCATCAGCGGCGATCTCAGTCGCGGCAAGACTCCGCTGGTGATCGCCCACGGCGGACCGGGCTGCACGCACGATTACGTCGACGCCTTTCGCGACATCGCCCGAACGGGTCGCGCGGTCATTCATTACGATCAGATCGGCAATGGCCGTTCGACGCATCTTCCCGATAAACCGGCCGGTTTCTGGCAACCATCGCTGTTTCTGGCTGAGCTGGACAATCTCCTGCGCAATCTCGGCATCGAAGACAACTACGCCCTCCTCGGGCAATCCTGGGGCGGAATGTTAGGTGCCGAACACGCCGTCACGCAGCCGGCCGGCCTGAAGGCACTGATCATCGCCAACTCACCCGCCTCGATGGAATTATGGCTGCAAGCCGCCGCCCGCCTGCGCAGCGAACTACCTGACGGAGTGCAGGAAACCCTGCTCGCCCACGAACAGGCCGGAACGATCGACAGCGAAGAATACAAAGCCGCCTCGCAGGTTTTCTACACGCGCCACGTTTGCCGTCTCGACCCGTGGCCGGAAGAGGTTAAACGCACCTTCTCCGCGATGGACGCCGATCCGACGGTTTATCACGCCATGAACGGCCCGACCGAATTTCACGTCATCGGCAGCATGAAAGACTGGACGATCATCGACCGTCTGCCGGCGATCAACGTACCGGTCTTGCTGATTTCCGGCCGCTACGACGAAGCCGCCCCCGAAGTGGTTCAGCCCTTTGCCGACGGGATCAAAGACGTCCGGTGGGTGATTTTTGAGAATTCGAGCCACATGCCGCATGTGGAAGAACGGGGAGCGTGCATGGAATGCATTCAGGAGTTTCTGGATTTGCAGGAGGCAGCTGCAAAGGGCTGCCTTTAAAGGCGATCTGGTGTAAGTTTCGGTGATCGTTCAAGGTCAAGACCTTGGGCTCGCCGCCCAAACGGGCCCAAAGGGCGCGTTAACGCGCGCGCCCTCTGGACACCCGCGCTTTTTAACTCCGCGCTGCCGCTAGTAAAGTATGTTTCAGCAACTCCGGCTATTGCCGCAAACGCCGCCGCTGCGCGGTTCTCTCGCCTCGGGTTCGAACCTGCTCGAAAAAAGACTCTCGCTGTTTCTCACCACTCACCCGACGTCGTTTTGAAAGCGGCCAAAGGCGATGTACTTCGGAAGATTTATGCAGGCTGATTTTGAATTGAAGAAGCCTCCAGCCGCTTTCAGAAAGCTTGTTGAATGAGTGTTTCGAGACCAAAAGGTTTGAGCCGAGCGAAGCGAGACAACGTCACGAAGTGACGACCCGAAGGGCAAGGCCGCAGGCCGGGTAATACCGAAATGAAGGTACCGCGCAGCGGCAAGTTTTCGCGGCAATAGCTGCGGTACCTGAAACATAGCCAGCGAGCGATAGCGCGTGTTGTAAAAAGACGCGGAGATTCCAAAGAGGCCCCGTCCTGGGCCTCTTTGGTCGGTTTCGGCGCGAGCCGCTGAGTAATCACCGCAATTGAAAAACCGAAACTTACACTAAGCTGGCGCGTAAAGCCCGTTTGGGCGGCGAGCCCAAAGTCTTAACCTTAAGGTTTAACCAGAACCGGTTTCTCCCGGTAATCCGCCGGGAAGACTTTCTCTAAATCTTTAATCTTCGGCAGATCGTTCACCACAATGTACGGATAGTCCGGATTATCATTCAGGAAGTTCTGGTGATAAGCCTCCGCCGGATAGAAGTGCGCATTGCTTTCCACCTTCGTCACCAGCGGATCGCTGTAGCTTTTGCTGGCGTTCAGTTGCGCAATATACGCTTTCGCCACTTCCGCCTGCGCCGCGTTCATCGGGAACACTGCCGAGCGGTACTGGCTGCCGGTGTCCGGCCCCTGCCGGTTCAGTTCGGTCGGGTTATGCCCCACGGAGAAGAAAATGTGCAGCAGTTCGCCGTAGGTGATTTGCGTCGGGTCAAACGTCACTTTGACCGATTCCGCATGGCCGGTATCGCCGCCGCTGACCTGTTCGTAGCTGGCGGTTTGCGCGTCGCCGCCCGCGTATCCGGACACCGCGCTGGTCACGCCTTTCACATGCTGGAACACCCCCTGAATTCCCCAGAAGCAGCCACCGGCAAACACGGCAGTTTCACTGTGTGATGTGCCAGCCGGTTCGTCATGTGCCGGTGCGGGGATCACCACCGCCGGTTCAGCGCCGCCCCAGGACCAGGCGGTATTTTGAAAGACAAAGGCAGACGCCAGCACCAGACCGGCGATCACGCTGATATTGCGTAACGACTTCACGCTTTTTTCGGATGTTTTCACAGTTGTTTTCATAACAGCCTCGCGGGAACTAAACTTTTGGACTGAACGTCATCGCCAGCCCGTTCATGCAATAACGCAAACCGGTGGGCTGCGGGCCGTCGTCAAAAACGTGGCCAAGATGGCCGCCGCAGCGACGGCAATGCACTTCGTCGCGAACCATGCCCAGTGTTGTATCCCGGCGGGTCAGCGCCGCGTCCGGCAGCGGTTTCCAGAAACTCGGCCAGCCGGTGTGGCTGTCGAATTTGGTCGCCGAAGAGAATAAAGGCAGGGCACAACCCGCACAGGCAAACTGCCCTTCGCGGTGCTCATTGTTGAGCGGACTGGAATAAGGGCGCTCGGTACCGGCTTCACGCAATACGTAATACTGCGCTTCGCTGAGGCGCTGGTGCCACTGCGCATCGGTCAGTTCGATTTCGAACGTTTCGGTTTTTTTTGCCTGCGCGTCGGCCTTGCGGGTAATGATCCCGGGGAAAAGCCCCATCACGGCAATCGCCGAGACGGCGGTGCTGCCTAAGAGGAAATTACGTCTGTTGATCATCATCGTCACCGTTGCGGTTACTGTCGATGACATCAGATTACCGGCGGATGTCTTACCGAATCCTCCCGAAAAGTTAACCATTTTGTGATAACTGACGAATGCCGGGAAAGAGGCATTAACACGCTTCTTCCTCCGGCGGTGGTATTACCGTGCGCTTCACTGACTCTCTGGCTTTTTATGCTGAAGGTTATGCCGCGCCCGAGTCTTTAAATAACCGCGCGAAAAGTTATGTACGGTTATAGACCCAGTTCTGCCTGCACCTGTGTACCTTCACGAATAAAGACCGGAATAGCGCTGAGCGGCGCATCGGCCATGATTTTCTGTCCGCCCTGATAACGTTCACCGTTCAGGGCTATCCAGTTTTCACCGGCGGGCAGCCAGACTTCACGCTCGCGCTGACCGGCATGTAAAACCGGCGCAACCAGAATATCAGCACCCAGCAAATACTGATCTTCCACCTGCCAGCTTTCGGCCTGATCCGGGTACTGATAGAACAGCGTGCGCATCGCGGGATCGCCCTTCTCATGCGCTTCATCCATCACGCAACTGATGTATGGCCGCAATTTTTCACGCAGGAACAAGCCGCTTTTCATCAGTTCATAATTTGCCTCGCCGTAGCTCCACACTTCATTGGGCGCACCGCTGTTACATTGCGCAATGCCATTCCGCCACGTTTCCGGCGGCTGAATTTGCGGTTCGCGATACCCGTGCAGACGCATAACCGGGCAGAAAACGCCCCACTGAAACCAGCGGATCAGCAGTTCCTGAAACGCCGGATCATTCACGTTTCCGCCCTGAAAACCGCCGATATCCGTCGTCCACCACGGAATGCCCGCCAGCCCCATATTCAGACCGGCGGCAATCTGATTGCGCAGCGCGTGGAACGAGGAGTGAATATCTCCCGACCACGCCAGCACGCCATAACGCTGGCTTCCTGCCCAGGCGCAGCGCACCAGATTGACGATTTCGCGCTCGCCTTCCTGCTGTAAACCGTCGTAAAAGCCCTGCGCGAATTTCTGCGGATAAATATTGCCAACTTCCAACACCGGCCCGAGATAATAGCGATAGTTATCAAAATCATAGGCGCGATACTCCGGTTCTGCTTCATCCAGCCAGAAGGTGCGGATCCCCAGATCAAAATAATTTTTCTTCACCTTATCCCAGACAAATTGTCGGGCGCCGGGATGTGTCGCATCAAAGAAGGTACAGTTGCCGAGGAAGTCCAGATTCACTGACACACCGCGATCGGTATTCACCAGATAACCTTTTGATTTCATCTCCTTATAGTTATCAGTGCGGCTGTCAACCGTCGGCCAGACCGACACCATCGTTTCAATACCCAGTGATTTCAGCTCAGCCACCATCGCTTTCGGATCCGGCCAGTCCACCGGGTCAAAACACCATGTGCCCTGATTTGGCCAGTGGAAGAAATCAATCACAATGACCGAAATCGGCAGTTTCCGGCGCTTGTATTCGCGCGCGACTTCCAGCACTTCCTGCTGTGTGCGGTAGCGCAATTTGCACTGCCAGAAACCGGTCGCGTATTCCGGCATGCGCGGCGCGGTGCCGGTCGCACGGCCATATTGATGCATGATTTCCGCAGGCGTGTCTCCGGCGGTGATCCAGTAATCCATCTGCTCTGTGACCTGCGCCTCCCAGCGGGTGATGTTCTTGCCAAACGTCGCCTCGCCAATCGCCGGGTTATTCCACAGCAAACCATAGCCGAGGCTGGAGAGCATAAACGGCACGCTGGCCTGTGAATTGCGCTGTGCCAGTTCCAGCGTGCACCCTTTCAGGTCCAGACAGTTTTGCTGGTACTGCCCCATGCCATAAATCTTCTCCTCGGGGTGCGACTCAAACCTGACCGTCAGCTGATGCTTTCCGCCGGGAATCGCTTTGAATTCGCGCGCATCCATTTTCAGCGCACTGATGTACTTATCCTGACTTTTTTCCGTCGCGCCAATCCCCACCGTCGAACGCTGACGCCAGAACTCTTCCAGAATGAGCTCGCCGCGTTGGTTATAAAATGCCAGCTGGCCTTTAATGTTAACCGTCGCGGTGATATTGCCGTTGCGCAGGGTCAGTGTTTCGGTGCCCCGGGAGATATCAGCCTGAGGTTGTTCATTCTGTGGGAGCAGTGCCCAGAGGTGGTCATTGAGCGCAGGACGACAGGTCGCGCGCACACGCAGACTGTTTTCACCCCAGGGTTCAATCACCAGAGTTTGCTGATCGAAATGCCAGAGGATACGGTTTTTTTCGGCGATTAATTCGCTCATGCGGACTCCTGAGTATGCAAGGTGGCCTGACGTTCAGGCTCGTGTTCCGGGGTGATTTTGGACTGATTAATGTGTTTCATGGTGGCGTCGTTGAGTTTGTACCAGCGCATCGACAGCGCGCTGAACATCGATAACACGCCCGGCACCAGCGAGAACAGCGCGATAATGGACAGCATCGCCGCAGTATTTTGCTGCGCAGCGTGCGGAACATAACCGCTCATGCCAAGTGTCCAGCCGACGACGGCCCCGCTGACCGCCATTCCCATTTTGAGGATCGCCAGCAGCGTGGAAAACACGGTTCCGTCCATGCGTTTGCCTTGTTTGTATTCACCGTAATCCACCACGTCCGACATCATCACCCACATCAGCGTGGTGGTGACCTGATAGAAGGTCGAGACCAGCAATGTCATACCGACCAGCAGGGAAATCCAAGCCGGAACGAAGAAAATCGCCATGCTCAGAAGACCGGTTAAAACGGCGCACAGCGTGAAAGCCGACAGTTTGCTGCGGCTTCGGGTCAGCGGTTTGACCAGCGCGCTGCCGAGGCTTTTTCCAACAATATGCGCGGCGAGGAGCCACATAAAATAGCTGGCGTTGCCCAGATAATACGTCACGTAATACATCATCGCGCCGAGACGAACGACGCCGAAGGAGATATTAAAGAAGATCAGAGCGGCCACTACGCGCCACTGGTCGTTACGCACCAGGTCGCGCAGATCTGAGAGGAAATTCGCATGCGTCGGCGGCGCGCTGATACGTTCCTTTGTATTGAGAAAGCAGAGTAAAAACATGACCACAGCGATCGAGGCCATGATTGCCATTGCGCCGAAATACCCGTCGAGTTTATTGCCGCCGCCCATCATTTCTGCCAGCGGCATCATCAGGAATGTCGACATCGCGCCACCGAGCGTGGCGAGGAAAAAACGGTAAGACTGTAGCGAAATACGCTGGCTGTTATCCGGCGTAATGATCGCGCCCATCGAACAGTAAGGGATATTGATGGCGGTATACATCAGCATCATCACGCAGTACGTGACGCTGGCGTACACCATCTTGCCGGTCAGCGTGAGGGATTCCGGCACGGCATACACCAGTAAACAACTCGCGCCAAACGGGAGCGCCAGCCAGAGAATATAAGGTCTGAACTTGCCGAAACGCGTTTGCGTGCGGTCAGCGATCAGCCCCATCGCCGGGTCAACAATCGCATCGGCCACGCGGGCCACAAGGAACATAGTACCGACAAACACCGCCGGTAAACCCACCACATCGGTATAGTAAAACGTCAGGAAAATAATCACGTTATCCAGACCTATATGGCTCGCCATATCCCCCAGACCGTAACTGATTTTTTCTTTTACGGATAATTTCGCTGTCATTTTTCGTCCTGTCTTTTATCGGGTTAAACTCAAAAAGTCAGTCCGTCCGGTGGCCTGAGGACTTGTTATAAAGTGGTTAAAAGCGAGTCACAATTATGAGATATGATTAATTTCTTATGATTTTTAATTTATGTGATACCGGTAACATGCGGGGAATAATGAAGGTACCGCGCAGCGGCAAGTTTTCGCGGCAATAGCTGTTGTTCCTGAAACATAGCCAGCGAGCGACAGCGCCGGTTGTAAAAAGACGCGGAGATTCCAAAGAGGCCCCGTCCGGGGCCCAATACTATTCCCCTAAAAGCGGCGGCACCGACGGCACCATCGGTGCATTATCAATATCCGCTTGCGTCATCCGGAACGCCTCCGGGTAATGCTCCCGGCTGGTGCGCCGTAACGGCTCCGTTGACCGCCAGGTGTATAAACAACGCTGGCACTGATGCACCGTCCAGACCCCTTTCACCGGCGACACCGCCATCAGCTCGATATGCTCACCGGCACAACGTGGACAAATCATAATCACTCCTTAACTCAGTCAGTTAGTGCTCAGGCCTGACGGCCCGCCAGCAGGGAATTCAGTTTCACAACCCAGTCTTTGGTTTCTGGCAAATCACGTACCGGCTGGCTGTAATGCCCGCGGTTATCCGGCGCGACCGGCGTGGTAGCATCGATGATCAGTTTGTCGGTGATCCCCGCCGGAGACGAACCCGGATCCAGCTCCAGCACGGACATGTTCGGCAACTGAACCAGGTCACCCGCCGGATTCACTTTCGCGGAAAGCGCCCACATCACCTGCGGCAGGTTGAACGGATCGACATCCTCATCCACCATAATCACCATTTTCACGTAGCCCAGCCCGTGCGGCGTGGTCATGGCGCGTAAACCGACCGCGCGCGCAAAGCCGCCATAGCGTTTCTTGGTGGAGATGATCGCCAGCAGCCCGTGCGTGTACATGGCGTTAACGGCCTGAACTTCCGGGAATTCAGCTTTGAGTTGCTGATACAGCGGCACGCAGGTCGCCGGGCCCATCAGGTAATCGATTTCTGTCCACGGCATCCCGAGATACAGGGATTCAAATACCGGTTTGGTGCGGTACGACACTTTATCAATGCGCACCACGGTCATGTTGCGGCCACCGGAATAGTGCCCGGTGAACTCCCCGAACGGCCCTTCGATTTCACGTTTACGGCCTTCGATAACCCCTTCGAGGATCACTTCTGAACCCCACGGAACGTCGAAACCGGTCAGTGGCGCGGTGGCGATCGGGTACGGCGCCTGACGCAGCGCACCGGCCATTTCGTATTCAGACTGGTCGTATTTCAGCGGCGTTGCGCCCATCAGCGTAATGATCGGGTCGTTGCCAAGTGTGATAACAATCGGTAAATCTTCGCCGCGCTCTTCGGCTTTATGCAGATGCAGCGCGATATCGTGCATCGGCACCGGCTGGAGGCCGAGTTTGCGTTTGCCCTTCACTTCCATCCGGTAAATGCCGACATTTTGTTTGTCAAAACTGTCCGGGTCAGTCGGGTCGCGGGAAACGACGCAGGCTTTGTCGAGATAGAAACCACCGTCGCCGTCGTTCAGGCGGAAAAGCGGCAGGATGTCGAACAGGTTAATGTCTTCGCCATCGACGGTGTTTTGCGCCCAGGGCGGATTATCGCGGCGCTCCGGTTTCACCGGGAAGGTATCCCAGCGGCGGATGTATTCGGCAATCTGTTCGTTGGTCGATGTATTGGGCGGCAACCCCATCGCAATCGCATGGTTTTGCCAGGAACCGAGCGTATTCAGGGCGATACGGGCGTCGGTAAACCCTTCCACATTGTCAAAATACAGCGCGGGCGCGCCTTCGCCGATACGACCGGTGGCGTTCGCCGCCGCGGCCAGATCGGGCTCTGCTTTCACCTGTTCGGTGATTTTCAGCAGTTGTCCGTTTTCATCCAGTGCGCTCATAAAGCTGCGCAGATCATCAAAAGCCATCTCGACTCTCCTGTTTCGGTGAAGGATTACTACATGTTTTAAAACTTAAAAATTGAGCGCTATAACGTGACGTCGTCACTTTTTGGCGATAACCCGGCCCAGCGTTTTGCGCGGTGATATTCAAGGCCAAACTGGTCAAGTACGCGGGTCACGATATGGTCGGTAACATCCTGAATTGTCTCGGGATGGTTGTAATAAGCAGGCATCGGCGGCACGATCGCCACGCCCATTTGCGACAGCGCGAGCAGGTTTTCGAGGTGAATGGTGCTGAGGGGCGTTTCACGCGGAACCAGCACCAGCTTGCGGTTTTCTTTCAGCACGACATCTGCCGCACGGCCGACCAACCCTTCGGCATAACCGGCGCGGATCCCGGCCAGCGTTTTCATGCTGCACGGGATAATAATCATGCCGTCGGTTTTGAATGAACCGGAGGAAATCGTGGCCGCCTGATCGGCAGAATTATGTGTAAAATCAGCCATTTCAGCGACTTCACGAGCGGTATAAGGCGTTTCCAGCTCAAGGGTCGTTTTCGCCCATTTCGACATCACCAGGTGCGTTTCCACTCCGTCGATTTCCCGCAGCGCTTTCAGCAGCGCGACGCCCAAAGGTGCGCCCGTCGCGCCGGTCATCCCCACAATCAGTCTCATACCACCCTCACTCACGTTAACCTTTTTTGAACATATTGTTCGTATACGAACTATTTTTACCTTATACTCATTTTCAAATCCCCGCAATGGTCTGTCGCATTCGAGATCCATAGATTGCTAAGATAGGGCGAAACCATAAGAAAGCCGGGAACGATGATGAGCACACAATTGAGACAGGAAGCCTTTCACCTGATGCGTAAGGTATTCCAGCAACACACCGCGAGATGGCAGCAATGCATTCCGGATCTGACCAAACCTCAGTACGCGGTATTGCGCTCAATTGCTGAAAACCCGGGCATTGAACAGGTGCAGCTGACCGACGTTGCCATCAGCAGCAAGGCCACGCTGGCGGAAATGCTTTCACGACTTGAGTCGCGCGGTTTGTTAATCCGTGAGGCGGATCCGGCGGACAAACGCCGGCGTTTTATTACTCTGACCGGGGAAGGTAAAGCGGTTCTGGCCAAAACCCAGCCGCGCGGCCAGCAGGTAGACACTGAGTTTTTGGCAAGACTTTCTCCTGATGATCAACAGCAGTTGGTTCGCCTGCTGAAAGCGATGATGGAGGAGTAACGGAGAGTTTTATGATTGAAGAAGTCGTGTTGCTTGATGTTAAAAATCAACCGGCCGGTACCATGGATAAAGCGCTGGTGCACAACGCTCAGACGCCATTGCATCTGGCTTTTTCCTGCTACATCCACAACGATCGCGGCGAGTTGCTGATCACGCGCCGCTCCCTGAACAAAATCGCGTGGCCCGGTGTCTGGACGAACTCCGCCTGCGGGCACCCGCTTCCCGGCGAATCGTTGCAGGCAGCCGTTTACCGTCGATGCCAGTATGAACTGGGTTTATCGGTTGAAAAAATCACCTCGCTGATCGGAGAATTCCAGTACATCGCGACCGATGCATCCGGGATTGTTGAGAACGAGTTCTGCCCGATTTTTTCCGCATTTTGCCGTATGGTTCCCGAGCCACGCGACACGGAAGTCATGGATTTTCAATGGGTAAAACCGGAAGATTTGCTGAACAGCGTGCGTGCAACACCCTGGGCGTTCAGCCCGTGGATGGTGTTACAGCTGGGTCAGATTACGGAGAAAAACCTGAGCCTGCTGGGGTGAACGTAAACGCACAAAACGAACATGCTGCCAGTCAGGATCCTCAAGCAATGCCTGATACTGGCGGCGGTTTTTGGCGAAGGTTTTCAGCGTCCACAAAATAATGGAATCCCGGCTGAAAAAACTTTTGCGGAACGTCTCACGATTTCCCGTTCCTGCCCAGAGTTCCTGCTGATGCCATGCGCGTGTGGCGGCACGTTTCACCGCCTGAAACAACGTCCGCCCGAACGAGTAATCCACCCAAATAATCAGATCTATTTCCCGCCATTTCACGGGCTGCGTGCGTTTATAATTGCCGTCCAGCACCCACCCTTCGCTGGCGGAAAGTCTTTCGCCGAGCCGGGCGAAAAATTCCTCATCCGGCGTGCCCTGCCAGTCTGGCCGCCAGAACAATGCGTCCAGTTCGACATACGGAATGTTCAGCTTCTGAGAAATACCGCGCGCCAGTGTTGATTTCCCGCTTCCGCTGGTACCAATGACATTGATTTTCACTGAAGAATTCTCCGTTCGCTGTTTTTCTGGCCAAAAAGGGCGCGTATTCTGCCGCGAAATTAACCCGATGTATAGCGAGGGATCGTTGAAAATTTGTTGCCACAATGAGCAGAAAACAGATTCATCCTACACACAACCTTCACATTAAATGATTATTATAGAGCTCATCTGTAGCCTGCTACAGAGGACTTAAGGTTTTCCCCTTGTAACTCATTCCAATGCCCGTTTCCCCTGACGGGCATTCTTTTATCTGCGATTTACTGCAAGCTTTTACGCCCCGAAAGGTAGCGGACGCCCTGATCGCCGAACTCTTCCTCGTGCATTTCATTGGGTTGAAGATGAAAAATCTCTCCGGCGCAATAAGTTCTGAACCCGTTTTGGGTGGTAATAGTGATTTCACCGCTGAGGATAAAAGCCATGGCTTCGAACGGGTGAGCGTGTTTTTCAAGACGGATTAGCGGTTCCCGCTCGACCAGTACCGGCTCGTCAAAACCATTATCGACGAGCAGCAGCCTGAATTCATTTTCTGTCATAGGATCACCTGAGGGTTAGTGCGGACTTTCTGATAATACCAGATGGGAGTTAGCTTAACAGACGGCGGGAACGGGGATCAGGTAGAAAGAAAAACGGCCCGCAAAATTGCAGGCCGCTGAGTAATACATAATGAACAACATTTAACAAATCAAAGGGCTTTCAACGTCGCGGCAATCACGTCTTTTGCCGGTGTCGTCGGGCGACCGATCAGTTTGCTCAATGTATGGGAATCATCAAACAGGCCGCCAATCGCTGCGCCAGCATCAGAATCTGCCAGCATATTTGCCAGCCAGTCCGGCAAACCTGCGCCGATCAGCGCTTTCGCAAATTCCGCTTCCGGCAGGTTAACGTAATCCACTTTTTTACCGGACTGCTTCGCAATTTCTGCGGAGAATTCAGCCAGCGTATACGCCTCATCACCGGCTAATTCGTAAACCTTACCCGCCTGATTATCGAGGGTCAGCACTGCGGCGGCGGCTTCGGCATAATCCTGACGTGCGGCAGAAGCGATACGCCCTTCGCCGACTGCGCCGATAAACGCATTGTGTGCCAGTGCAGGCGCTACGCTTGCCGCGTAGTTTTCGGTGTACCAGCCGTTGCGCAGCAGTACGTGAGGCACGCCGGATTCGCGCAGTGCTTTTTCCGTCGCGCGGTGTTCCACGCCCAGGCCCAGCGGGCTTTTATCTGCATGCAGCAGGCTGGTGTATGCCAGTAACTTAACGCCTGCGCGTTTTGCGGCAGCAATCACCGCGTTGTGCTGCGCTTCACGCTGGCCGACTTCGCTGGAAGAAATCAGCAGCAGTTTTTCCACGCCTTTAAATGCGGAATCCAGTGTTGCAGGCTGGCTGTAATCGGCCTGACGCACTTCCACACCTAAATCAGCCAGGTCTTTGGCTTTTTCCGGGCTGCGCACGGCAGCAATAATCTGATTAGCAGGCACTTTTTTCAAAAGTGCGGCAATAACGAGGCGGCCTAACTGGCCGGTAGCACCGGTGATTGCAATCATTTTGTTTCTCCAAAAAGTGTTTTATTCAACATGAGGCCCGAAAGACGCTGGCTCTGAAAACATCCTATGCGATATACTAACTTTTCGTAAGTACGCACCAAAAGGTTAGTATGAAAATAATTCCTTCCGACAAAACGACTGAGCGTCTTCCCCTCACGGAACAGATCCGCCGGGGCGAAGTGCTCGACCCAAACTGCCCTTCCCGCGAAATCCTCCGGCACATCACCAGCCGCTGGGGTTTACTGATTTTGCTCGCCCTGAGTGACGACACGCTGCGTTTCAGCGAACTGCGCCGCAAAGTCGGGGGCGTCAGTGAGAAAATGCTGGCGCAGACATTACAGTCGCTGGAAGAAGATGGCTTTATTGACCGCCGTTCATTTCCGGTCGTGCCGCCGCACGTTGAGTATAGTCTGACCCCGCTGGGTATCGAGGTGAAGGATCAGGTTTCCGGGCTGGCGAACTGGTTGGAATCGAATTTGCACCGCGTCATGAAGCAGCGCAGCCTGCGCGTGGTTGGCGAAAATGAATAACAAAAAAACTTAACAAGAAGGCCAAAATTCTCACCTATCATTGATTCAACTCGCCAACTAATATCATTTCATTGACCCGATAAATGATTTTATTTTCAACAGGTGAGGTGGTTAATGTCCCAGTCTCAAACCCACAAGCAACACGTCACGCTTGTCATTACGCACAAAGTTGCGCCTGCCCGTGAAGCAGAGTACGAAACCTGGCTGAATAAAATCATGCCGCAGGCGAGTACTTTTCCGGGCCATCTGGGTGTCAACGTTATCCGCCCGAGCCGCAGCGGCGATGCCTACACCATTCTGGTTCGCTTCGACACGCTGGAAAATCTCAACGCCTGGCACAAATCAGACCTGCGCAAGCAACTGGTGGATGAAGTCAGCCCGCTGCTTTTACAAAGCGACAGCACGGAAGTGCGTCCCGGTGCCGAATTCTGGTTCACCCCGCCCAGCGCCACGGTTCGTCCTCCGGCACGCTGGAAGCAATATCTGCTAACCCTGCTGGTAATTTACCCGTCAACGCACATCGTTCCCTGGTTTTGGGGTCTCTTTTTGCCGCAGCTCAAAGGCACGGAGGGCGGCCATTTACTCAATGACGCGTCCGTCGTTGCGCTGGTGGTATTCCTCTGGATGCCGATTATTACCCGAGTTTTCCATTCATGGCTGACGCGCACAACCGCGCAATGACAGGAGCTTTTCTAATGACTCGTTTTGCTTCCCTGATCTTAACCAACGGTAAATTCCACACGGTCGACCGCGAAAAACCACTGGCGAACGCTGTGGCAATAAAAGACGGCAAATTCCTTGCCGTCGGCACAGAAAATGAAGTGATGCAGTTCGCCGATGCGGGTACGCAGGTGGTTGATTTGCAAGGTCACACGGCGGTTCCCGGCCTTAACGACTCGCACCTTCACCTGATCCGCGGCGGTCTGAATTACAATCTCGAATTACGCTGGGAAGGCGTACCTTCTCTGGCCGATGCGCTGCGGATGCTCAAAGATCAGGCCATGCGCACCCCAGGCCCGCAGTGGGTTCGCGTCGTGGGCGGCTGGACTGAATTTCAGTTCGCCGAACGCCGCATGCCTACGCTTGATGAAATCAATCAGGCTGCGCCGGATACGCCGGTTTTCATCCTGCATCTCTATGATCGTGCCCTGCTCAACCGCGCCGCACTGAAAGTGGTCGGTTACACCAAAGACACGCCAAACCCGCCAGGCGGTGAAATTCAGCGTGACAGCAACGGCAATCCGACAGGCATGCTGATTGCCAAACCGAACGCGATGATTTTGTACTCGACGCTGGCAAAAGGTCCGAAACTACCGCTGGAACAACAGGTGAACTCCACGCGCCAGTTTATGCGCGAACTGAACCGCCTCGGGCTGACCAGCGCCATCGATGCGGGCGGCGGCTTCCAGAACTATCCTGAGGATTATCAGATCATTGATGAACTTCATCAGAAAAATCAGCTGACCGTGCGCATCGCCTACAACCTGTTTACCCAGCGTCCGCAGCATGAGCTGGATGATTTCAAACTGTGGACTGATATGCTCAAACCCGGTCAGGGCACAGATTTCTACCGGCACAACGGCGCAGGCGAAATGTTAGTGTTCTCAGCGGCGGATTTTGAAGATTTCCTGCAACCGCGCCCGGATTTACCGCCGGGTACCGAAGTTGAGCTGGAGCGCGTAGTGCGTCATCTGGTGGAGCACCGCTGGCCGTTCCGCCTGCATGCTACGTATGACGAATCCATCAGCCGTATGCTGGATGTGTTTGAAAAAGTGAACCAGGACATTCCGTTTAACGGCCTGCACTGGTTCTTCGACCACGCAGAAACCATCACCGAACGGAATATCGAGCGCGTCAAAGCACTCGGCGGCGGCATTGCAGTACAACATCGAATGGCGTTTCAGGGGGAATATTTCGCAGACCGTTATGGCATTGAAGCCACCAAACACACGCCGCCGGTGGCGAAAATGTTGTCCGCCGGACTGCCTGTCGGGCTGGGCACCGACGCCACCCGCGTCGCAAGCTACAATCCGTGGACGGCGCTGTACTGGCTGGTTTCCGGCCGCACCGTCGGCGGAATGGCGATGTACGATGATGACGCCAGAATAGACCGCGAAACCGCGCTGATGCTGTGGACGCAGGGCAGCTCATGGTTTTCCAGCGAGCAGGGTAAAAAAGGACAGATTAAAGCCGGACAATTGGCGGATCTGGCGGTGCTTTCTGAAGATTTCTTCAGCGTGCAGGAAGAACGCATTAAGGGCATCGAATCGGTGATGACCGTGGTTGACGGCAAAGTGGTTTACGCGGCAGGCAGTTTCTCGCCGCTTGCCCCACCTGCAATTCCGGTTTTACCAGACTGGTCACCGGTCACGAAAGTGCCGGGCCATTACCGGTCAGCGCCGCCGGAAGGTGCCGCGCGCGTCGGGCTGGTACGTCAGGCTCATCAGTGCGCCGGACCCTGTGGCGTGCATAAACACAGTCACGATATCGCCCGCGGTTCGGATGTGCCGGTTTCTGACGACAACGCCTTCTGGGGCGCATTGGGATGTTCGTGTTTCTCTTTCTGATGGTGTTGTTTTAGCAAATACACCCCTTACCCGGCCGGGTAAGGGGTCATTACGTTTTAAACCTGCGGCTGCGCAATCACTGGCGGTAACCAGCTGCGGTAGCCAAAGGCGCGGCGACCGACGACGATCAGCACCAGCCCTAATGCCAGCGCGAAAGCCAGGATAATGGCGATGATTTGCAGTGGCATAAAACTGCCCGCCAGCGCCGTTACCGCCAGACCACTGACCGGCACCGAACACATATTCATCAGACCAATCAGCCCCATGGTTTTGCCCAGATGCTCTTGTGGAATAATCTGGCTGCGTAAGGTACGCAGGTAAACGCTGAATGCGCCGTCGAAGGCCATCAGCACCGCATAACCCACCAGATACATCGCGAAATCGAGTGACAGCGACATCAGCGCGCCAGACAAAATCATCCCGCAAAATGACAGCGTTCCCAGCGTCGAGAGACCAAACCGTTTGGCAATACGCGGCACAAAGATAAACGTCACAATGGTAACCAGCGCGGCAGAAGTTTGTAATACGCCAAAATAGCTTTCCGGCAGGTGGAATTCTTTGAGGATCACCGCCGCACTCACCACCAGCGCCGCCCCGTAGACCAGATTCACCACCCAGGTCAGCGCACACAGATGCAGCAATATTTTATTCTGCTTAAGCACCTGAATCGCCGTCAGGTTCGACTCCACAATCGAGCGGAAACTCATCTTCTCAGCAACCACCAGATCGTGTGTTTCGAGGAACAGATAGTTGATGGCCGAGATGGCAAACAGCACGGCGGCACAGGCTAAAATTGCCCCGACGCCGCCGTACACCGAAATGGCCACCGCCAGCGCCGGGCCGAGCACTTGCGTAATCTGATCTACGCCTTGCAGCATGGAATGCGCTTTCGGCAAAGTACTGGCCGGAATATGGCGCGGCAACAGCGCTTCAGTGGCGACAAAGTTGAGCACATAGGCGACTGACAGCAGTGCCATCATGACGGCCAGCACCGGAAACGTGGCGCTGGGATGAAAAGTCAGGGTCAGGAAGGCCACTACCATCAATACCGAACGCCCTGCTTCTACGTTGAAGAAGATAAAGCGCGGTTTGATGCGGTCTGCCAGAAAACCAGACAGCGGGAAAAACAGAATGCGCGGCAGCCATTCAATGACGAAAGCCAGCGAAGAAAAGGTCAGAGATCCGGTGGCTTTCAGAATCGCCAGCGGAACGGCAAACAGCAGGAACTGATCGCACAGTGACCCGGCAAAGCGGGAAAAGACAAAACGTTTTAATCCAAAACGATCACTGTTCATATCATCACTATCCTTAAAAGAGTTCAGGGGCCACCGGCGCAGGCACGGCGGCCCGGTTAATATCAGGCCTGACGGAGCGTAAACAGCGAACGCGCGTACTGATCGGCAATCGTTAAATGCTCATCAAAACCCGGTTCCGCGGCACGCTGTGGCCAGAAATACTCCACCGAACCTTCACGGGTTTTCCACGACACCAGCTTTTTCGACGTATCCAGCGGCTTAGCCGTGATCTGCATATTCACGACGTGGTCTGGCAGGCTGGCGGGCAAAGTGACTTTTTCTATCACACCTTCGTCGGCTTTAATGAAAGCCACGGCGCTGAGACCGCGAGGCTTCAGGGTGTCAGGCAGGGGTTTAAGTTTGTTCAGATGGCTGAGCACGTGCAGTTCATAAGGATTGATGCCGTAAGTTCTTTCCACCAGATCCATGATGGTATCGCCACCGGTGCGCGCGCCCACTTCAATGATTTTGATTTCACCCGCCGGAGTAATACGCGCTTCAAAGTGCGCCACACCGTAGCGGATCCCCAGCGCATGGCAGGCACGTTCGGCGATGTCACGCAGTTTCTGATTGTCACTGTGCAGCGACGGCATGCTGTGGCCCACTTCGACGAAATTCGGCTCTTCGCCCAGGTATTTGTCGGTCACGGCCATCGCGCGATGATAGTCGCCCTGATTGATCACCTCGACGCTGACTTCCTGCCAGGCCGGAACATATTCCTCGACCTGGAAGAGATCTTCCGGCGCAAAAGATTCACCGTTCAGTGAAATCACATCGGTTACACATTTGCCGAATACTTCTTCGATTTCGTCTTCGCGGCTGATTTTTAATACGCCCAGGCTGCCCGCCATTTCACGCGGCTTAATCACCACCGGCAGACCAATCTCTGCGATCAGTTTTTTGAGTTCGTTTAAGGTGCGAAACGCTGCGAAGCGAGGCACCGGCAGGCCAGCGGCTTGCAGGATTTGCTTCATGACAAACTTGTCGCGGCAGTTGGTGATCGTCTGGCTGTCGTTCCCGTGCAGCTGGTAATGCCCGGTCAGCAGGCTGGCGGCGCGCACCGTGAAGTCGTTCATCGGGATCACCGCCGCAGGGGTTTCACCGGTCTGGCGTTCATGAGTCTGGACCGCGCGCAGCACAGCCTCAGCGTCCGCGACGTCGCCCGGCAAAAAACCGTCGAAGAATTTGATTGTCGGCGTGGTGCGGTTTTTCGCCATGGTCAGAACCCGCATGCCGCCAGAAGCCCGCAAGGCACCGGCTAAAACACGCTCACGTAAAGCAAACTCACCGCCGAGGATCAGAATATAGGTGTTGTTCATGTTAAAACTCCTGCAAGTCATAAGTGGCCGTTATGCCGGCCATCGGATTAAAGCTCTTTACCAATCGTCCAGCCGCCATCGATAACCAGTGTTGAACCGGTCACAAATCGCGCTTCTGGCGAGGTGAGATACATCGCCGCTTGTGCCACATCCTGCGTTTCGCCCAGCACCGGCAGGTACTGACCGCGCTGGATCTTCTCCATCTGCGCCGGATTGTCGTAATAAGGCTCCGTCAGCGGCGTGCGGATAACCCCGGGCGCAATGGCATTCACCCGGATCTGATGTCTGCCGTATTCCAGCGCCAGTTGTTTCGTCAGGCCGATCACCGCGTGTTTTGATGAGACATACGCGGTGCGATCCGGCTCGCCCATCAGCCCCGATACCGAGGCGATATTGACGGCATTGCCCGGCAAGTTTTGGCGAACCAGTTGCTGGCAAAAGGCGCGCCCGGCAACGAAGCTGGCGGTCACGTTGACGGCAAAAACGCGTTCCCACAGCGACAGCGATAACTCATCTATACGGCAGATTTCGCGGGTGCCGGCACAGTTAATTAAGACGTTATTTCCGCTGGCGTACTCTGCCGTTTCAAACAAGGCATCGAGGCGTACGGAGTCGGTAATATCCAGCTGATGGTGAGAGTAGTCAGGTTCATCGGTGAAAACGGACGGGGCACTGTCAATGCCTTCGACCACGTAACCGGCAGCCAGATAAGCCGTCACCATCGATTTGCCGATCCCACTGGATGCGCCAGTAATAAAAGCTTTATGTTTCAGGCTCATGCCGCCTCTCCCTCAGTACGCTGGAACGTGACCAGGATAATGTCGCGCACCGCAGTCTCTCCGGGTTCGCGGCAACCGACCGGCGTCACGGCATGGTATTTGTCGTGATTCACCACCAGCGTGTCGAACAAGTTCTCAAGGCGCAGCACCCGCTCAATGTTTTTAGGGTTCGGCGCAATCAGATTGTCGCCACCGAGCATGTTGGCGGAGGCGTGGATCAGATGTACGAACACCACGTCTTCATCATCTTTATGCAGCCACACGGGCGAGCTGTAGGCGGGTGCGTCGCACTGTGCTTCGTAGCGGAACAGATGAATGCCGACGGTCAGTTCTTCGAGCGCCCCGATACGTTCATAGGCTTCAACAAAAGCGATATCGTCTTGCAAAATTGCCTGCATCAGACGGTTTGCGGTGATATTTTCCGCCAACAAAGGATATTGACGAATAATACCGCCGGTATCCGGATTGTATTTTTTAGTTTGCTTATAGGCTGTGAAATGACCGAAAAACAGTTTCCCTTCTGCATCGCGACGGCATTGCGCATATCCGCGCCAGCGGTTGCCCGGAGAATAAGGATCCAGCGTCAGACTTTCGTACGCCAGTTTCAGCTGTTCCAGATCAGAAAGAAAAATATCTTTATTTTCGTAATGGGTATCAGGCAATGCCTGATAATAACTGCCGGGAATAAAAGCGTATCCTCCGGCGGCAAGATGATTAACATGTTTCATATCAGACTCATTATTAATTCAGAATACAGAGAGAATAAATTGCCGCTGTTAATGCATTCCGGCTATGTCCAATACACCACTTTGCTATTATTAAGTCTGCCAATAAAGCGCCCGGCGGTAAGGCGACTTCCCTGACTCACACTGCTTACACCGTGCAAATGACAGGCGTTCATAAAGTAAATATCACCGGCGTTCAGTTGCACGGATAACGACTCCACGCCCTGGAGCAGATGGGGTGGATATGGATAACCGGTGTCCGTCACACCAAAGCGTGCACGGCAAAGTTCGTCCGGGTCGAGGTTCCACATTTTCAGCTCGCCGCCGCCCTGCGCCGCTTCCAGACACACGTTGAAAGCAGTCACTGTCATTGCATTGGCAATTTCGAAATTATCCTGAAGCGCAAACTTAAGCTGGGCGCGGTCTTCATGCGGCATCAGCGACATAGCACCGTTATCCAGCCAGCGCCGGAATGTGGCAAAACAGGCGTAAGTATTTTTATAACGCGCCGGACCAAAGTGAATGCTTTCCTCGAGGAATAAATCTTCCAGCGTGCGGTTGAGGAACAGGGATTCTGTGGCATATGTGTCGGTCACCGACATCAGTTCGGCGACGCTGGCATTCACCCGGTTCACTTCCGCCATATATTGTTCGCCATTACGTGAGAACTGCGTAGCGCCAATCTGGTTGGTCAGTACAAAACCGTCATCCGCACGGTTTCCACCGCCGTTACGATTCACCATCTTATTGAAGTTTTCAGCCACATCCTGGCAAATCTGTTTATTCGCGAAATTACGAATAACATATAAAACATTGCCCTGATGATGGCCATGCAGAATAATATTTCTGATAACGCTGGCATCGACATTATCGGGCTGCGTCTCTAAATAACCGAAATTATTTTTCACCAAGCCAGACAAAATCATTTCTTGCTGTTTTTCAGCCAATAGTTCACTCATGATGTTCCTGCCAAAGAATATTTAAAGGATAACCGCGCAAAAATAACGTAATAGAATTAAGGTAAATATAAATCAGAGACTATATAAATAAAGGCGAATACAACATCCCACCCTGCGACCATAAATTATTATCCCGACGCGCCTGATTCAGCTCTGAGTATTTCCCCAGATTGCGCTGGAATATCTCGCCGTAGTTGCCTACCTGATGAATAATCTCACGAATAAATTCAGGGCGCAGGCCCAGATTCTTACAATTCTGTTCTGACGGGTACAGGAAGGTCTTCAGATAACCCGTCGCCTCCTGACTCATTTCATGAATATTTTTGCTGCTGACTTGCAGGTTTTCCGCTTCAATCAGCGCACGCATGATCCAGGTTACCGCTTTCAGCCACTGCGGGTCATTCGATGCAACCGCCGGTGACATGGTTTCCAGTGAGATACGATCTTGCAAGATAATGTGCGCCTCTTTGTCCGTCAGCTGAGCGCGTTCACCGGCCAGCAGATAGGAGTCGAGACAATAGATATTGCATTCACCATGCTGATAAGCCTGGCGTGCCTGAGACGGCGAATCAAACAGACTGATTTCGCAGGACAGGTTTAGATTTCCAAAATAGCGCTTCAGATTTTCTTCGGTTGTTGAACCGCGCATGGCCGCTATCCGGCGCTTGCGGGTATAACTTGCCTGTTCGACCGGCTCGAGCAAATTACTGGCCGGCGTCATCAGTACTTCACCGTCAAACAGCATCGGGTGAACGAAAGTGACCTCTGATTCCGCCTCACGCTGGAAGGTAATACTGGAGTTAAACGAACCCAGATCAATCACCCCATCACGCAGCGCCCTGAAGCGGTCACCAGACTGCAAGGGCATGTAATGGATTTTTCCTGCATCGCCAAACACAGCGACCGCCACTGCCCGGGCTAAATCAATGTCGAAACCTTCCCAGCAATTCTTGACTGCGTTACGAAACGACAACCCTCTAAAACCCAGACTAACGCCAACATTTAGCACATCACGCTGGCGGATCATTTCAATTACCGTTTGGTTTGACATAGCTAACCCATTAAATAAATTGACTATTATGGCCGATTTGCACCAGATGATACCTCTGTTGAACATCATACGGCTTGATGCTAATTTGGCTAGATATCCCAGAAACAAAAGAGCTATGCGTGAAGAACACAAGTGAGTTAGCAGAACTGCTTCCCAGTTTGTCCGTTTTTATTCAGGTGGTTGAAAAAGGAAGCTTTTCATCGGCAGGAAGGGAGACTTCGCTGGCGCCCTCGTCAGTAAGCCGGATGATTGACAGGCTGGAAAAACGCCTCAATGTGGTGTTATTTACCCGCTCCACGCGATCGGTCACGACGACCGAGGTCGGGCTCGAGATCTACCGGCAGGCGCAGGCCGTATTATCCGCCACGCAGGCGCTCTTCTCTCAGGCAGACAGTTTCAGTGATACCCCTCAGGGGGTTTTGCGTATCACCGCGCCGAATACGCTGGGTAAAATTCTGCTCACCCCGTTTCTGCCCGCGTTTTTGCGCCGTTACCCGGAGATTAATGTCGAGCTGACGTTGTCTGACCGGGTCAGTAATCTGGCGCAGGACGCTTACGACCTGGCACTGCGTGTCACCGAAAGCCCGCCGGAAAATATGGTGGCCCGCGCCCTGATGCCGATCGATTACGTATTGGTTTGCGCCGCTGATTACGACGAAGTGCTGCCGGATTTCCCCGCCGGACTCATCAAACACAACATTTTTTTCCCTGATGAACGGCAATTTCGCGGCGCATGGCGCTTCTGGCAGAATGAAATCATGGAAAGTGTGACGCTGGTTCCGCGGCTGATGATCAATAACAGCGACGCCATGATCGACGCCATTCTGCAAGGCGTCGGCATTGCGCTGATCCCCACTTTTATCGCCAACCGGTATATCGCCAGCGGTAAATTGCGCCGCGTTTTACCTGACTGGCGCGTGGAAAACCCCCTGCCACGCAACACTTACGCGATCACCCTGCCCAACAAACTCCTGCCGCTTAAAACGCGGGTATTTATCGATGATTTTATGCAATGGATTAAAGCGGAAGGACGGATTTAGGTCAGACTCAAGGCGCCTCTTGCAATGGCCAATATTCAGCGGATAGGCAATATTGCAGACTGGGTTGATCGGTCGCCGTTACGCTGCAGTTGGCCTGTGGCGAGCTGTCGGTTTCAACCCAGAATTTTTGCATTATTATTAACGGGGGACGATCAAACCGCCTTCTAACCCTCTTGTAAAGACGACCTGCCAGAGCTGAATATCGCGAGATCTGAAAGCGCCTGCACATGAATTTAAATAATAGGTAAACATCCTTTTAAACCTTTCTGAATAATTTCCTTCGATATGCTTCCAGGAGGCCAGAAATCGTTCATTCCATGCCATCAGCGTTTTGTCATAATCTGGACCGAAATTATGTACATCTTCGATAACAAAATATCTTTCACTGGCTGAGGCGATATGTGCAAGAGAAGGCAGGCATCCGTTAGGGAAAATATACTTATTAATCCAGGGATCGACGTTGACCTCTGTTTTGTTAGCACCAATCGTGTGCAATAAGAAAATACCTTCTGGTTTTAGGTTTTTATCCACCACGTCGAAGTAAGTCGCATAATTTTTAGGTCCTACATGTTCAAACATTCCGACAGAAACGATGCGGTCAAATTTCCTGTCAAGCTCCCTGTAATCCTGGAGCAGAATTTCGACATCAAAACTGGCGCAGCGCACTTCCGCCATTTTTTGCTGTTCAGCTGATATCGTAATCCCTGTGACTTTCGCACCATAATGTTCAGCAGCGTATGCCGCCAGCCCTCCCCAGCCACAACCAATATCCAGCAGACTCATCCCTTTTTCTAACTTCAACTTCTCACAAATCAATTTAAGTTTATTTTGCTGTGCCTGATATAAATTATCTGCGTTTTTCCAGTAACCACAAGAGTATTGCATCCAGGGATCGAGCATCAGACAAAAAAGGTCATTACCAAGATCGTAGTGTTCTTTACCAACTTTCAGGGCTCCTTTTTTTGATTGAAAATTTATGAAGCGGGCCCCGGCCACTCTGATAATATCTTTCAAATTATCCGGTACGCGGGACTGTAAATCTGCATTAATGATTTTAGTAAAAAACACATCAAGTCGCGCACAATCCCACCACCCGTCCATGTAACTTTCACCCAATGCCAGCGATCCCCTTTTTAAAACACGTTTATAGAATTTTGGGTTTTTGACATGAATATCATGCTTCTCACCCCCGTCAATCTCGATCCCTGCGTCATCAAGGAGCTCGCGGCAGATTCTCTGCCATTCGTTATAGTCCTTAGGTACGATCATATTTTTTTTCATTAGCGTGCCTTTTGAATAAAACCCCTAAAATTCATGATTTCTTCTTGCAATTATAAATAAAATCCCTGGATCGCTGTGTTATCTGCTGTATTTCCTTTGTTGTTAATCCCTGCCGATAAAGATGCATAATTTTTTCTTTATCTGACTCGACATTTTTATATCTGTCTGGATGGGACTTTAGTTTCTCCGTCCGAATGTCGGCTTTTTGTTGAATAGCGCACGTAAGACGATTCAAGCTACGCATCGCCTGATCTCTGTCGTGCTTACTTAACTTTGGATTAATCGAAATATCCTGCCAGATTGATATTGCTCTTCGTAAGAGCCCTTTACTTTCCAGAGTACTGGCCTTGAATTTTAATAAATCCACACCATTCATATTTGCAACCTCTTCAATTCAATTAGAATCATTAATCTATTCATTCGCCAAAAATCTCCAACGTATATAGTCATAGACCCAGTTAAAAATTAACGTATAAGGTAAGAAAATAAATATTAACCCTATTTCAACCCAAAATGCCTCCGTCATCGTTAACTCAAGTAAAAACATCGCGACAGGAGTGAGTGAAAGAACAAGTACGGTTTCAAAGATGACGGCATGCAAAACTCTGATCGGGAAGCTTCTCTCAAATAAAAACTGCTTCTGAATCTCATCAAAAATCTTATTGAATACGTAATTCCAGACCGTTGCAGTTAAAGCAGAGATGAATGATAACGTTCCGGACTGTATCAAAGAAACTTTCAGACTGTAGGCGAGGAAAATGGCTATCACAACATTCCCAAGTACTTCGAAAAGAACAGCATGTAAAATCCTTTCCGGCGTACTCTTATTCAACTCCACTTTCATCTCATTGCGCCTCAAATTACACCAATAAATTTCTATTAATACGTTAGCTTGCTGATAACATCGCCACCATTCCAGCCCCAAACGCTAAACCCACTACAGCCGTCACAACCACCACGGTGGTAACTACACCTGTACCGACAGCAGCAGCTGTTTTTCCTTTGGATATTTCTTTACGCTTAAGTGAAACGAGATCCGACAAATTAATCACGAGTCCATCATCACTGACTAATGTTTGTGGTGTTGTTCTTTTCACAGTGAGTGTACCGCTACTTCCGTTACGCAATGAATATTGCACAACATCACCTCCGTACAAAGGTGGATCAATTTTATAATAGGTATAATCAGACGAAGCAGAAAAAGTGTGGACTTGTTGTTGACTCAATTCGAGTGACTTATAGCTTGAACAACCGGACACAGACAGTATTGCAACGATGACAGAAGAAAGTAATAAAGTATGTTTCATAATTTCTCTGATTTAATAAAATGACGTTACCGCATGCAGATAAAGAAAAAATCATTAAAAAATGCGGGAAATTAATAGATAAATATATCCAGACGATCGCATTCCCACCACCCGCCTATATAACTTTCACCCAGACCCTGTAGCATAATGCGCTTGAAGAAGCCGTGATGGCGTATCTGATACCCCAGGGACGGATTCCTTCTATCTGAATATCAGCTTTCTGTAAAAGGTTCTTTCCCATGAGTGGCCATGGGCCATACCTTGCATGCTGAGTAACGGAGTAGAAGTACTTCAAAAATCACCTATTTAATCAATGTGTTGCACAATTCATTGCGGACAGAAATTTCATTACCCACAACAATTCATGGGAATTATTATTATCTATAAATGTTGTAAATGTATTATCATGACAGGACAATCTTTATCGATAAGAAGTCTAAGCAAGATGTTCTCGGGGAATCGGCAATGAAAGCCTCAGCGAAAAGAAATTGGGTTTCATCGCAGGACTATCCAATGCCCAAGGTGCGCCGTCCTGTTCATTTTCGCTCTTATTTAATTAAATCAAATACGGGCGTCTTACCACATACTCATGAATTTGCACAATTTCACTGCGCCCGAAAGGGAAATATGCGTCTTGAGACTGCCGATAATTGCTGGATTGTCCCTTCACATTATGGTATCTGGATCCCCGCTTATATGGAGCATACCGTGTGGGCCATGGATGATGTATTCCTTGAAAGTCTGGATATCGAAACAGATGTCATAGACGAGACCATCACCATGTGTAAAGCCGTGACCATCAGTGACGTTGCAAAAGAACTCATCCATTATGCATCCGAAACCATTCCGGAGTTATACGATGAACATGGGAAAGACGGCAAGCTGGTCAGTGTCTTGCTGGATATTATCTTTAATTTACCGCAAGTGGATTTTGTCCTTCCCTGGCCGCAAAGTCCGGCGCTAAACGAAATGTGCCGTACTATATTGGAATCACCCGGTTCTGAGCATTTTATTGAATTCTGGTCAGCCAGAGTGGGCATGTCTACGCGGAACTTTTCAAGAAAGTTTAAAAAGGAAACCGGTTTATCATTTAGTCTCTGGAAACAGAAAATGCGGATATTTGAGTCTGTGATCATGCTTAAACAAAGTAAAAGCGTCACGACAATAGCGCTCGAAATGGGGTACTCAAGCACAGCAGCGTTCAGCTATTCATTCAAAAGTGTTTTGGGCGTCCCTCCTACTGAATATTCCGTGTAAAGCAGGCCCCCGCCGATATCGTGTTTACCCAGATAGCATAACGAATGTGCGTAGAATGAAATTTGGACTGCCCCCCAATCCTTGCGTTTCCGGCAAACATCAGGGAGGCCTTAACTCGTTAACATTGAAGGGTTTGCTACAAAAACCTATAAATCCTTAAACGTCCCCAGCCTGAACCTGCGCTCTGCAATCGCCTGTTTCAGCGATGCGGACGTCAGAACATCCAGCTCAGCCAGCCGCGGATAGCAATATTTGCTCGCCAGGATCGTGTTATCGATAAACGAAGGATGGCACATGATTTCCACGGACTCGTCGCCGCGCGCGGTGGCCTGATCCAGCGTATTCAGAAACAGCGCTTCTGAAATCGCTTCGCCGTAGAAAGTGCTGTCGAAACCCTGCGTGCTTTTCGCGCCGCGCAGAACAATTTCGCCCTTCCTGATTTCATCGCGGTCGATGCGTATCGCCACGCCTTGTTCTTTCGCAAAAGCTTCCACAATCGGGAAAATCGGTGCAAGCATATGCACATGGTGATGGCTGTCGATATGCGTGGGAAGACGGCCAAAAAGTTCTACAAACCGTGCAAACTGGGCTTTCAGCTCCTGCTTAATTTCATCAAGAGGCAGCGTGCCCTGCTCCGCCATTTCCCAGATCCATTTTCCCAGTTCACCGTTCTCGCGCACCAGACCGGGCATCGGCGAAAGCGGTTTTCCCAGCGTCAGGACAAAATGCATCCCGACGGCCAGCCCCGGATTTGCCGCACTCAGCGTCGCAGCGTGCCCGATGGTTGGCATATTCATCATCGCCGTGGTGGACGTCACGACGCCATTGCTGAACGCGTCGATAATCCCGTAATTCTGCGCTTTGCACAGCCCGAAATCGTCGGCGTTCACAATCAGTAATTTATCCATAAGCGTCCCTTTTTAACGCGCCCTCCTTTTTACGGGAGGGCGGCGGATTATTTCAGCGCGGCAATGGTATCGGCAAAGTTGGGCAGCAGCGCTTCATGGGCGAGCAACATTTCCCGCGCCAGTATTTCAGCATCTTTATCGGAATGAATCAGCGGGCTGAGGTTCAGCGCCAGCAGGACATCATTGAATTTTCCGCTCAGTGCCGCCTCGCTGGCCGCGATTTCGAAGCCTTTAATCGTGTAGATCAGGCCGAGCACTTTATCGTCAAAATGCGTGACCCGCGGATGCGGTTTCGCGCCGTCGCGGCCAATCGTGCAGGTCATTTCCACTGCCCAGTCCGCCGGAATATTATCAATATGGCCGTTGTGCGGGAAGTTGACGTACTGCTCGGTCTGCTTGTCGTTGTAAATCGCGCTGATCACTTCGCAGGCCGCGTCGGAATAATACGCGCCGCCGCGCAGTTCCAGCTCTTTCGGTTTGACGTTCAGCTCCGGATTTTTGTACAGATCGAAGAGTTGTTTCTCGACTTTCTGTACCACGGTTGCCCGCGCGCCGCCCTTGTAAAATTCGCCCATTTCAATCGCCAGCATCTCTTTCTGCTTGAAGTAATACAGCAGATACGAGCATGGCAGAAGGTTCAGCGAGCGGATCAACCCTTCGCTAAATGGTAAATCAAAGATGTTTTTCACCGAACCGGCGGTCAGTGTGCCGGACGCTACGCCGTCGAGCAGCTCTGCAAAACGGGATTCGCCGTTAACCAGCACGTCTTTGATGAACACCATGTGGTTCAGGCCAAAGAGGTCGATCGACAAATCGTCTTCAGCTGACAGTTTCAGCACATCCTGAATGAACATTTTCATGCCAACAGGAATGTTGCAGACGCCGATGAATTTTTTGAATTGGGTGTGACGGAATACCGCTTCTGTCACCATGCCCGCCGGGTTAGTGAAGTTAATCACCCAGGCATCAGGGCAGATTTCTTCGACATCTTTGATGATGTCAAAAATCACCGGAATTGTGCGTAAGCCTTTGAATAAGCCACCTGCCCCGTTGGTTTCCTGCCCCAGATAACCGTGGCTCAGCGGGATACGTTCATCCAGCTCACGCGCCTTTAATTGCCCGACGCGCAGCTGCGTAGTGACGAAATCAGCCCCGGCCAGCGCTTCACGGCGATCCAGCGTTTTATGTATTTCAATTGACACACCCGCGCGTTCAACCATACGCACGCACAGATCGTAAATAATATCCTGTTTGGCTTTTCCGCCTTCAACATCGACCAGCCACAATTCGGTAATCGGTAACTCGTCGTAACGCTTAATAAAGCCTTCAAGTAATTCAGGGGTATAACTGCTTCCGCCACCAATGGTGACCACTTTCAGTTTTTTACGCATAGGGACTCCCGTGCAATAATAATGCACTGTAAATTACAAAACCGATTAATTTAAAAATCCAAATAAAAATGGATATTTAGTTAATGCTGAATAATTTCTTTCTGTAATAATTCGGCGTAAATGAAGTCAGCTTTTTGAAATTCTTAATAAACATACTCGGGCTGCTGTAACCGGACTCAAATGCAATATCGGTGACGGAGTAGTTCGTAATTTCCAGCTGCTTCTTCGCAAAATCAATACGAATCTCATTGATAATCTGCATCGGCGTTTTGCCGTAATGGCGCTGCGTGGCACGGGTCAGATATTCCTGAGACTTACCGGATAACTGCACCATATTGGATAATGCCTTGTCTCCGAAACGCGATTTATCATGCATTTTCTCAACCGCCATCGTCAGCCAGCCCGGAATATCCGCGGTCACTTCCGATTCACGATGGTGGCGCAGACGGTTAACGATATAAAACGTTACCATCTCAAGAAATTCATTAAACTCGCCGTTACGAAAGTTAAGGGACGCCGTGACGGACTCAATATAATTTAGAAATTCGTGGTTTATTTTATAAACCTGCGACGCAATAAACTGTGCCGGTAACAGGGTCAGATAATGCTGCTCAAAAAAAGCTTTACTGATGCCGACATTCAGTATTCTTGTCGCGCCAAATTCATAAAAACTTTGATGATTCGAACCCAGAGGAATAAAAACAAAATCTCCGCGCTCCAGCAATACCCTTTTCCCGTTGACGTTCTGGTAATACCGCCCCGTCAGCACAACGGTAAATTCGTAGTAATCATGTTCATGCAGCCCGGAAATACTCTCTACTTTGTTGTAGATGAACATGTGGAAATTTTGACCGTCGAAGAGTTGATTTTCGCGCGCTGTCTTGATTTCCATGCTCAATACCTGTGGCTGCATCCTGGATCCCTACGTTATTTTATTTTCTCATGAAGCTCAATGAGTTCTGCAATCAGTTCGCGGGCCAGCATCGACGTCATCAGATGATCCTGCGCATGGACCAGCACCAGGCTAACTTTGGTTTTCCCTTCACCCTGATCACCTTCAATCAGTTTGGTCTGCACCAGATGCGCCTCGTTCAGCGCCATTTTTGACTGCGCCATCACCGCGCGCGCTTGCTCAAAATCGCCCTCTTTGGCTTTTTTCAGCGCCGCGTACGCCAGGCTGCGCGCCTGTCCGGAGTTAATAATTAACCCCATCACCACTTCTTCCAGATCCTGCAATTCAGTTTCAGTCTCAACAATGCTGTCTAAATCAAACATATTTATCTCTCCTTGAAAGTCCGCTGAATGGCGGGGCTGCTTTCGCCCCGCTTTCAGGTCAGATTAGAATTTCAGTGCGGCTGCAATATCTTCTTCGCTTTCTTCTTCTTCAATAATCGCCTGTGCCTTGTTGGAAAGAATCACGAAAGGCATGTAAACCAACGTGGCGACACCGAGGTTGAACAAGGCGACCAGCAGCGCCGCAATGCTGCCGTTACTGTTAAAGAAAGCACCCAAACCGGTCGGCATGGTCCACGGTGCAAGGTTGGTGACCGGCGGAATGATGCCCATGCTGTAGGCCGCCAGCGTGATAGCGGCCAGAATCGGCTGCACCAGCACGAACGGGATGAACATGACCGGGTTCATGATAATCGGCAGACCAAACAGAATCGGCTCATTAATCTGGAAGATACCTGACGGCAGTGCCAGCTTCGCCACCTGACGGTGATCCGCACGGCGTGATGCAATGAAGATGGCGATAATCAGACCCAGCGTTGCCCCGGAACCGCCTAACAGAATATAGGAGTCGAGCATCGGTTTGGCCCAGAAGTGGAAGGTCTTGCCCGCTTCAATCGCCGCACTCACAGAACCGTACTCGGTATACAGCGCGATGTTTTCCAGCGCCCACGGAGTCATGATGCCGTTATCCAGCGCGGTCAGCGCCAGAGAACCATGCACACCAAAGAACCACAGCAGTGAGTTGAAAATTACATACGCCCAGCCCACCACGCTTCCCATTGACGCCAGAGGTTTGGAAATGGAATCCATAATAATCTGGTGGAAGTTGTGGCCATATAATCCGAGCAACCAGGAAATTACCCCGAAAATAAACAGAATAATAAAGCCCGGAATTAACGCGGAGAAAGAACGCGAAACGGAAGTCGGGACGCTGGCGGGCAAGGTAATGACCCAGTTGCGGCGAATAACAAACGTGAACATTTCGGCGACAACAAGCCCGATTACCATCCCCGAAATAATATTCGCGCCGCCCAGCCAGTTTGCGCCAACGGCATACGCTTCACCGACGCTATAAGGTGTAACGGTCATAAATGCGGCAACGGCTAATAATCCCGCCGAAAGTGAATCGACCTTCCGCTCTTCGGCTAACGCCATGCCGATAAAGAACGGCGCCATCAGCGACATTATTCCGAGCGTACCGTTATAAACGTTAATGCCGATAGTTTTTAATCCCGCCAGTGTTTCAATGGTTGACGGGTCTAAACGAACGCCTAAGGAATAAAAGAAGGAACCGGCACCAAAGTTCAGGAATACGTTATTAATTAAAACGAACATGGCGCCAGCCAGTGTCAGCGGCATTAATTTGATGAAGCCATTTTTGATGGCATTAATGTGGGGCTGCTTACCTATTTTTACCGCAAACGGGAGAAGTATCTTTTCAAGTGAATCAATGGCTTTGCTCATTGGCATTTTCCTTTAAAGCCGCCTTCCGGCGGCAAGGTATGAAATTCGCTCTTTGACTGGAGTTCTCTTTGACTTAAAAATGCTAATCACTGCTAATTTAAAATTGACGCAAAAGTTAAAACTTACTGCACTGCTGCTTTTTTGATCGCAGCAACCGCTGCTTTCAATACACCCAATCCATCAATTTTGCCGTAGAGGGCAGAATCAATCACTTCAACCGGCTTGCCCGGTAATACCTTCTTAATTTCTTCCAGCATATAACCAATTTGCGGGCCGAGGAGGATCACATCCGCTGCGCTGCCTTTTTCGGCCGCCAGGGTTTCAGGGAATGCTTCAATAATGACAGGCACTTCGTATTTCTCGGCCTGAACCTTCATTTTAGAAACCAGCAGAGAAGTGGACATTCCGGCGGAACAAAACAAATAAATGACTTTCTTTTCCATAATGAAAACCCTCGTATCCCGTATAGAGTGCAGGTCTGACAACGGATCTTTCTTTATCTGTCATTATTCAGTGTCAGCAGATAAAGAGAGATTGTTAATTGTTTCTGCTTGAGAGAAGTATACGGCAACACTTCCGGCAGGGATAATTCCGAACTTATAGAAATTGTCTCTCCTTGACCATCGCCCATGACTCCCTTCACGTTTTGGGCAAATAATTCGCGGAAATAATTAAGCTCCCCGTTTACAGGGGCACGACGACTGGTCGCTGAGGAGCAGAGGAAAGGATCAGAATTTCCCCCTCAAATTGATCTCTGTCTGATAACAGCGTTTTAACACTTTGGGTCTATCGCCCCTCATTTTCTTGTGAGAAACTGGTAATGATTGCGCAAACATTCGTAGTTTGAACTTGCAACCCAGTGAGCAATACCTTGAATAATATAATAAAGAATCACACAGGTCGTTCCCGTTCGGCCACGCTTGAAGATGTTGCCAGAGAAGCCGGTCTTTCACCGATGACGGTCAGCCGGGCGCTGAATAATCCCAAAGTTGTGCGCCCCGCAACCATCGCCCGAGTGATGGAAGCCGTGAACGTGACCGGGTATATCCCCAATATGCTGGCCGGCGGGCTGGCCACCAGCCGCACTAAGCTGATCGCTGTGGTTGTGCCGCAGATTAACAACAATATGTTTGTCGATACCGTTCAGGCGATCAGCGATGAACTGGCCGCGCGCGGCTACCATATGCTGCTGTGTATTGTCGGTTACGAACCGGACGCAGAAACCGAGATTGTCGCCACCCTGCTTTCGCGCCGTCCGGACGGCATCGTTCTGACCGGTATTCATCATTCGTCAGATCTGAAACGAATCATCCTCAACGCCACTATTCCTGTCGTGGAAATTTGGGATTTGACCCCGACGCCGATTGATATGCTGATCGGTTTTTCCCATGAAAAGGTCGGCAATGCGATTGGCGAATACTTCCTTGAGAAAGGCTTCACGCGTTTTGGTTTTATCTGTGCCTCGGACAGACGCGCCGTGGTGCGCAAGAATGGCGCGATCTCCGTCTTACGTTCACAGCCCGGCACAGAAATCCGCGAAATGATGGTGTCGCTGCCTGCCAATATGGAAGTCGGACGGGCAGCGCTGAAAGAGATGCTTTCCCGCGGCGAGCGTTTCGACGCGATCATTTGCAGTTCCGACACGCTGGCTCAGGGCGTGATCATGGAAGCGGAAGCCCGGGGGCTGCGCGTACCCGACGATTTCTCGGTGATGGGTTTTGCCGATTTGAATTTCGCGGCTCATAACAGGCCTTCGATCACGACCGTCAGCGTAGATAAATGGGCGCTGGGGATCCGGGCAGCCACTATGCTGGCGGACAGAATTGAAGGGATTAAGGTTGAAGAACCGATTGTGGATACGGGGTACAGATTGGTGATCAGGGAGTCCGCTTAATTTTTGGGCTCGCCGCCCAAACAGCTTTGAAGCAGCGGCCTGGCGTAAATTTCGGTTTTTCAATTGCGGTTATCACTCAGCGGCTCGCGCCGAAACCGACCAAAGAGGCCCAGGAAGGAGCCTCTTAAGGCCAGTTTGGGCGGCAAGCCCAAGGTTTTGACCTTAATAAAAACATTAAATGTTAATTTAAATCCTCTTCCAAATTTTATTCCATTTTCTAAATGTTAAAAATGTTAGGTAACATTCATATCAACAAATAACATTAACTTTCCTCCCGGAATTATATTGACCTAAATTTAACCGGAATTATCCGGCGTTATTCTTTGATAAGAAATGCTAAATTTCTGAAACTACACACCCAAACCAAATAATCATAACTCACTGTTTTATAGAAAATTTAAACTCACCACTGATATAGGGGAACATAAGGAATATCTCCTCCTCACATTCCTTGTGGAAATTAGTCATTTATTTTAAATGTAGCGGTGATATTATAAATTTGTACCCAAAAATAATAACAATTAACCCAAACTTAACATCAGGCATGTGAGAGTCGTAATTCTATGCTCCTTCAAAAAAAAACTACCCGTCGCAAGTTTTTACTTGGGTCGCTGATGGCGTTGCCTGTCGGCACCATCATGATGAAAGGACTGTCAGCGGCACAAGCTGCGGAAATGGCTGCCCCGGACTTACTCGATTATAAACCGATCTTTTTCAGCGCCGGTGAGTGGCAGTTTATTATGGCCGCCGCTGACCGCCTGATCCCCGCTGGCGGTAAAGGCAAAGCGCCGGGCGCACTCGAAACCAACGTGCCGATTTTTATCGATCAGCAAATGCACGGCGATTTCGGTGAAGAAATCTACATGCAGGGGCCGTTCAACGTGCATGCTCCGGCCACGATGGGGTATCAGATCCCCTTCCGCCCGCAGCAAATCTACAAAACCGGCATTCGCATCGCGAACAGCTGGTGTCAGCAAAATCATCAGAAAGCCTTCCATGAACTTAGCGATCAGGACAAAGACAGTGTGCTGACTCAATTGCAGAAAAACGGCATTAAGTTTGCGGACGCGGGCGAAGAGAATCTCGTCGCTTCGCAATTCTTCAGTGAACTGCTTTCCGACACCAAACACGGTTATCTGGCAGATCCGATCTACGGCGGAAACAAAGGGATGAAGGCGTGGATCGCCATCGGATTCCCCGGCGCACGCGCCAGTTTCACCGAGTGGGTTAAGCAGCACAACGTCCCGTATCCGCTGGGGCCTGTGAGCCTGCAGGGCGCACGTGCCTGAGTGCCTCGCCCTATTCCCCTTTTCTGATGACTGACAGGATTTAAGATGGCAAAAGTAACGAAACCAGAAGTCGACGTCGTTGTCGTCGGCCTCGGCTGGGCCGGCTCGCTGATGAGTATCGAGCTGGCAATGGCCGGTCTGACCGTTCGCGCACTCGAACGCGGCGGCGATCGCGGCTATGAAGAATTTGCATACCCGAAACCGGCAGACGAATATGCCTATGCGGTGCGCAACAAAGTCATGGCGACACCGGCAGAAGCCGCCGTCACCGTGCGGTACAACATGAGTGAAACCGCGCTGCCGACCCGTAAATGGGGCGCGTTTGCGCCGGGTACCGGCGTTGGCGGTTCCGGTCTGCACTGGACGGCGGTTCTGATCCGCCCGACGCCGACCGATTTAAAACTCAAAACCTACGCCGACGAAGCCTACAAGCCGGGTATCCTGCAGGAAGACATGCGCATCATGGATTTCCCGTTCACCTGGGATGAAATCGAACCGTATTACACCAAGTTTGAGCACATCTGCGGTCAGTCCGGTAAAACCGGCAACCTGCGCGGCCAGATTATGGAGGGCGGTGACCCGTTTGAAGGGCCACGCTCCGAGCCGTATCCGCTGCCAGCGCTGGAAGACACGCTCAACAGCAGCATGTTTGCTGAAGTCACCAAAAAAATGGGCTATCACCCGTTCCCGAACCCGTCGGCCTGTGTGTCCCGCGCATGGACCAACCCCTACGGCAATCAGATAGCACCGTGTAATTACTGCGGTTATTGCAGTAAATATCCGTGCCTGAACTACTCGAAAGCCTCGCCGCAAACCGCTGTAATGGACGCACTGAAACGCATGGATAACTTCTCTTATGAAGTTCATGCCAACGTGCTTAAAGTCGAATTGCACGATGACAAGAAAACCGCCAAAGGCGTTGTCTACATGGACGCAGACGGCAACGAGTGCTTCCAGCCGGCGAAAATCGTGGTACTCAGCAGCTTCCAGTTCTGCAACGTGCGCCTGATGCTGCTTTCCGGGATCGGGAAACCTTACAACCCGATCACCGAAGAAGGCGTGATTGGCCGTAACTATGCGTTCCTGAGTAACGGCGGTTCGACGCTGTTCTTCAAAGACAAAAACTTCAATCCGTTTGCAACCGCAGGCGCCACCGGCCAGATGTTCAACGACATCTCTCCGGGCAATTTCGACGGCCCTGCTCTGGGCTTCATCGGCGGCGCAAAAATCCACAGTTCTCAGGCCACCGGTACGCCAATCAGCACGTCTCTGCCAAAAGGCACGCCTGCGTGGGGCACCGGCTGGAAAGAAGGGATGGAAGAATGGTACGGCCATTCGATGAAAATCAGCATCACCACCACCTGCCAGTCTTACCGCGACATTTATCTGGATCTCGATCCGAACTACAAAGATGAATACGGCTATCCGTTGCTGCGCATGACCTTCGACTGGAAGCAGAACGAGCTTAAATTGCAGCAATATCTGAAAGGCATCGTCGGCAATATCACCAAAGAGCTGAACCCGGACAGCTACAGCGAAAGCTTCCTGCCGATGGACGCGCACTTTGACCTGACCAAATACGTTTCCACGCACAATGTGGGCGGCGCGGTGATGGGCGATAACCCGAAAACCTCGGCGCTGAACAAGTTCCTGCAAAGCTGGGATGTGCATAACGTGTTTGTGCCGGGCGGTAACGCATTCCCGCAAAACTTCCAGGCCAACCCGACCGACACCATCGGGGCGATCACCCTGATGGCGGCGCAGGCGATTAAAGATCAGTACCTGAAAAACCCTGGTCCACTGGTTCAGGCATAAGCGGAGATGAACAGGATGAAACTCAAAAGTTTATTTATCGCTAATGCCCTGCTGCTGGGTGCAGGATTTATGGCGAATGCGCAGGCGGAGACCAACCCACAGTCCGGTAACGCGGCGCTGATCAAACAGGGCGAATACGTGGCGCGTCTGGGCGACTGCGGCGCGTGCCATACGGTCGCGGGCAAACCGGCGTTTTCAGGCGGACTGGCGATCAATTCGAATCTGGGCACCATTTATTCGACCAACATTACACCGGATAAAGACCACGGCATCGGCGGTTATACCGAAGCCCAGTTCTCGGACGCGGTGCGTAAAGGCGTTCTGCCGGACGGTACGCGTTTGTATCCGGCGATGCCTTATCCGGATTACGCCAAAATCAATGATGAAGATATGCACGCGCTTTACGTTTACTTTATGCAGGGCGTAAAACCGAGCGCGGAACAGCCACCGGAAACGGATCTGAGCTTTCCGTTCAGCCAGCGCTGGGGCATGCGTTTCTGGAACTGGGCGTTCGCGTCTGATAAACCTTTCCAGCCCATCGGCGGCGCTTCTGAGCAGGTGAACCGTGGTGCGTATCTGGTGGAAAGTCTGGGGCACTGCGGCAGTTGTCATACTCCGCGCGGTTTCGGTATGAACGAGAAAGCGCTGGACAGCAGCGACTCTGATTTCCTGGCGGGCGGCAGCCTGAATAACTGGGACGTCCCTTCCCTGCGCGGCGTCGCGCACTGGAACGAGCAGGAAATCGTCGATTATCTGGGCAAAGGACGTAATGACAAAGCGGCGGTGGGCGGCGAGATGACGTCTGTGGTGGAAAACAGTACCGCACACATGACCGATGACGATCTGAAAGCCATTGCGGCGTACATCAAGTTCCTGGGCGGCAACCCGCCGGTTCCGGCAGAGGATACGCAGAAAGCCAGCGCGACCGAAGCCAAACTGACCGCGGCGAAAAACCTCAGCGAAGGCGAGCGTCTGTATCTGGATAACTGCGGTGCCTGCCACTTCGTGACCGGTAAAGGCGCACCGGGCGTGTTCCCGCAGCTGGATCAGGCCACGATTGTGAATGCCAAAGACCCGACCGGATTGATCCACACCATCCTCGCCGGAGCTCAGCAGCCGTCCACCGCACGCGCACCGTCCACGCTGGCGATGCCGGGCTTTGCCAACCGTCTGACTGATGAAGAAGCGGCGCAACTGTCGACCTTTATCCGTCAGGGCTGGGGCAACAACGCACCGGCGGTGACGGCAAAAGATGTCAGTGAAGTCAGAAAAACTCTGACGAAGTAATCCCTTTTGTAAGCACAAACGGCTTTCCTCACGGAAAGCCGTTTTTTTTACCTAATCAGGCCGCCGCCGTTTCATGCAAATGACGCCACAGAATCATTCCTTCTGCATCCACCACAAATAACACCGTGGAATAACGCAGCGTTTCCGGCTGGCCGGGCAACTGCTGGCGTTCCTGATACGCAACGACGGCGCCTTTTTCACTTTCCGCAACCAGCACCGGCTTTTCGACCTCAATCTTCAGTCCGCTTTTCGCGCCCCGCTGCGCCCTGAAAAACGCACACAATGCCGGATGGTCCAGCCGGTGGCCGGTGATCGTCACCATCGAATAGGCCGGACTAAAGCGCGCCAGCAGTTCATCACAAACCTGCTCGGGTGCGCCGGAGTCCGAAAACCAGCGCTGGATTAACTCATGCGCTTCAAACACTTCTTTCACAAAACGATTCATCTGCTCTCCTTTTGAAGTTCTCGCTGATTCGGTTCCTGCACAATTTCACGGCCAGGTAACCGCAGACACAGCAACACCGGAACAATAACGCTGACGGCAGCAAGAATGAACGCCAGCCTGAACGCCGATTGCGGAAGGTAAATCTGCAAAATATTGAGCATTACGCTGACCAGCGTCACGCCCAGACAAAAACTTAGCTGGCGGTTGATGTTCCAGAGCGCACTGGCATCAGCCAGTTTCTTCGTCTGAATATGTAAGAACGCGCCACTTTGCGCCGTGCTGCTGCACAAACTGCTGCCCGCTCCCATCAGCGTGAACGCGGCAAACGGGAAAGATTCAAACGCCGGAACAACTGGCTCAGGCTTCATGGATTGCGCACAGCCGTTTGCCGCTGCCGATGAGCTGGCCGGTGACAAATACTCATCGAGAGAAGATACCTTTCCGGGTTTCCTCGCCTCCGGCCGTGACCGCCGACAGCGCATCGGCGTTATTAGCTTTTGCGCTCGCAGGAGCAGGCGTCGCGTTGCTGCCCGACTGGCTGGTGCAACCGGAAATCGACGCACAGCGTTTATGCTATTTGCTGCCCGATCACCGTTTCCCGCCGCAGGGTATTTTTGCGTTGTATCCCAACACCCGCCATGTGCCGGAGAAGGTAAGGCGCTTTATTGATTTTTTGCAAAAACAGATGGTGGAGTGATAAAACAATGACCCCTTAATAAGGGATAATCTTGTTTTCTTCCTGAGTCATCAGATTAATCAGTTTCGGATGTACATACAGTTTTTCACGCCCGACGGCTATTTCATGCAAAACGTTTATCTCACACAGTTGTTTAAGATACACCGATGCGGTCTGCCGCCGGGCGATGCCCAGTTCAGTCAGGTTTGAGATCCGGCAATAAGGCTGTTCAAAAATAACCTGCACCAGTTCATGGCTGTAAATTTTGGGGAGAAAATCGCGGATGTGCCGGGTGGTAATGTCGATAAGTACCCGCACGGAGGCGATTTTCTCCGTCGTCCATTTAGAGGTTTCCTCAACAGCAGCCAGCATAAATAAAATCCACGGTTCCCACTCTCCTGACAACGTTATCCCACGAAGCAACTGATAGTAATCAGCTTTGTGAGCGACGATGTACCGGCTCAGGTAAAGGATTGGTAAAGTCAGCAACTCTTTTTCAAGCAGAAAGAGAATGTTGAGAATGCGACCTGTCCGACCATTTCCATCGGTAAAAGGATGTATCGCCTCAAACTGATAATGCAGAATCGCCATTTTTATCAGAGGATCCAACTCATCCTGCGTATGGATAAACGTCTCCCAGTTGCTCAGCAACGTTCGTATATTCTCTTCACCAGCCGGAGGGGTATAAATCACTTTATGATCATGGCTTTTAAGCGTCGTTCCGGTCACTTTGCGAATATCCATCTCGCAATTTTTTAGCGTACTGCAAATTCCCACGGCCGTAGAAACACAAAGTGGGCGCTGAGACAGATGCCTGAATCCATCATAAAGAGCTGTACGATAGCGCAGTGCCTCTTTGGTCGCGTGGTCTGCCTGACTGTCTTCCTGCGAGAACTGAAACAAGCGATCAGAAGTGGTGACAATATTTTCAATTTCCGAGGAATCTTTTGCTTCGAGCAAAGGGATGAGGTTGATCAGCAATCCCTGATTTGGCAACAAATTTCCGGCTTGTTTCAGTTCCGCCAGAGCTGCTCTGGCTGTAATACAGGCTTTCAGGACAGGCATAGTTTCTACCTGCGAATGATCGGGAGGAAGCAGAGGGAGATAGTTATAAGGTTTTTCCGGATCCCATTTCATATGTCTATTAATCTCCTTTTAATCGACAGGTCTGCAAGATGTGTCGATAGCATAAACATATCGCTTAAACATGTCGACAAAATGGGTTTTTATCGACATGTTTTACTCGGGAACATAACACGCCTGACTTAATGACTACATAGTGGCAGATATATTGGCACAGTTTCCCGCTCAGACTAAGCTCTACAACAGCTAACAGAAGGAAAACGCTAACTATGATCCTCGAAACATCGCGGTTAATTCTCCGGCCTGTAGAGGCTGATGATATCGGTTCATTTTTCGCTATTTACGGCGATCCGCAGACAAATCTTTTTAATCCACGTGGCCCGATTAAAGACATGGCGGCGGCGAAGGAAAAACTCGGCGGCTGGTTACAGGAATGGCCCGAGCACGGTTTCGGACATTGGGCGATTACGCTGAGCCATCAGCCAGATGACATTATCGGTTTTGGAGGTCTGGGGGTCCGTGAAGGTTACGAGAATCACCGGGTGTTTCTCGGTTATCGCTTTGCGACCAGCGCGTGGGGAAAAGGGCTGGCAACGGAATTTGCCAGCGCAGCGCTTAACGCCGGTTTTGAGAAACTGGGCATTAAGCGGATTTCTGCCACCGTGCGCGAAAACCATCTGGCGTCGCAGCGCGTACTGGAGAAAATCGGCATGCAGAAAGTCGGTTTTGAAGGTGATCCGGTACACGGTGTCGGGAGCTATCTTTACCGGCAAACGGATCAGCGTTCAGTCCGCTGACGTTTATGGTAAGCAGGTGATCAGCGCATCAACGTCGCCTGCGGTGATCAACGCCAGATGGGCAGATATCTTCTCAACCGGCCAGTTCCACCAGGCGATCTGCTCCAGGCGTGCGATTGTCTCACTGTCGAAACGGTATCTGATGACCTTAGCAGGATTACCTCCCACGATGGCGTAAGCAGGGACATCGCCGGTGACCACAGATTTCGATGAAACAATGGCGCCGTTCCCGACCTTAACGCCGGGCATAAACAGGGCTTCATAGCCAATCCAGACGTCATGCCCGATCACCGTATCGCCTTTAAAAGGCAGGTCTTCTGCCGCTGGCGTCACCTTTTCCCATCCGTTGCCAAAAATTTGAAACGGATAGGTCGAAATGCCCGAGAGCTTGTGATTCGACCCGTTCATGATGAATTTCACCCCGCGGGCCAGGGCACAGAACTTTCCAATCACCAGCTTATCGCCAATAAACGGAAAGTGATAAAGCACGTTGCGCTCGAAATCTTCTGAATTAACGGGATCGTCGTAGTAGGTGTAGTCGCCAATAATAATATCGGGATTGCTGACGGTGTTTTTGATGAAGCAGATCTGAGGAAAACCTGCCATCGGATGCTTGTTATCGGGGGACGGACCCAACATGTTATCTCCTTATATAAATGACCCGGCGGGACAGGACGCTGCCCCCCACTAAGAGTCATGGTGCCAGCACTCTATTTTAGAGGATAATCGCGGGTAATCGATTCACTATTCAGGAAATCAGCGAATGACACAGCAACCCGCACCAGAAGACTATTACACGGAAAAATACGGCCTGACCCGTACCCATTCAGAAATTATCAACGCGGTTAATTACGTTCAGCCGGGTAAAGCGCTGGATTTAGGCTGCGGAAGCGGGCGTAACTCACTGTATCTGAATCTGAAAGGCTTTGATGTCACCGGTTGGGATAATAACCCGATGAGCGTGGCGAAAGTGAATGACATTATTGCCGCTGAATCTCTGCAACACATCAGTATCACCGAGCAGGATCTGAACACGCACCGTTTCAGCGGCGAATATGATTTCATTTTCTCCACCGTGGTGATGATGTTCCTGGAACGAAACAGCATTCCGCACATCATCAAAGACATGCACGCGGCGACCAGGCCCGGCGGCTACAACCTGATTGTCGCGGCCATGGACAGCCCGGATTATCCGTGTCCGCTGCCTTTCCCGTTTACCTTCAAACCGGAAGAGTTGCGTAATTATTACGAAGGCTGGGAAATCGTGAAATACAACGAAGACGTCGGCGAGTTGCATAAACGCGACGAAAACGGCAACCGTTACAAACTGCGGTTTGCCACATTGCTGGCGAAAAAACGTTAAAAGCATTAAAACGTTTATTGCCAATAAAGAGCCGGCAGAGAAATCTCCGGCTCTTTTTTATTTCCGTCTACGCTCAGCAATTCAGGACTTTCGTTAACCTGTTTCACTCTGCCCACGACGTGAACAATCTTGCCAGAATGTCAAAGTGTGTGTGATAATACGTCGCGTTATTTACGACAAAAACAACGTAAAATCAAATTGTTAAGGTTTTGGCGGCTGTTGAGCGATGCGTAACGGAGCATCCGGACATGGCTTCTATCTTTCGTTTACTGCCGCAGCGGCAACATTCAGAGACATCTATGAACTGGGACGTAATGAAGTGGTTAATTGGTATTTATCTGGGCTGTTTTTTGGGACTCCTCAAAATGGCCTATTCAGATCCCAAGTTCTACCTTGATTATATTGATAAAAAATTCTCGTACGTCTGTTATACCTGTTTCATTGTCTGCGGTGCGCTATGGGCAGGGCTCTTTTTGTCCCGGGGTTATGTCATGGACAACATTGATTTAATTTCTGAACAGCAGACATTAATAGATAAAGAATATAATTACGTCACTTCTTATCTGCTTTCCATGATCATCGGCTCCGGAATTTCGTTCGCGGCCAGCATTCTGTTTATCGACATTGCCCGCAAAAAAATCGCAGCGTCCGGCGAGGCATAACGCCCGCCCGCCTGCTTCGGGAATAGATTCAATAATATGAGCTATCATTAGGGTTTAACTGATGAGGGCTCATACATGACTTCAGTTGCCAGTCTCACCGGCGGGATAATATTCATACTCATCGGGATTGTGATGATCTGGATACTGTTCCGAAACCACCGAAGCAAGACCAACAACAAGTTGCTGACTCCCGGCAACTGCTTACTCGCTGCTCTGACGGTCGTCTCGTTCATTATCGCCATCATATTCCTGAGCAGTTCATCGTAGATTCCGCTTCAGAAACGCAAAAAGGCCGCCTGATGGCGGCCTTCTCATTAATTTTTACCCCACCCGGCGCTTATCTCCGGCACTCTCATTGGCTTAGCTCTTGAAGGGGCGAACTCATCTTCTCAGATTCCTCCTAATAGTATTTAACAATAATTGCCATTTTGACTATTAGCCTGATAACAAATGATTTTGAAGATGTGCTGCGCCTGAATAACTGCTACGAACAATGTGAGCACGTTATTCGTGTTTTATCATCACATGCCTGATCGCCGTGTAGTCTTCCAGTCCGTACATCGACATGTCTTTGCCGTAGCCGGATTGTTTCTGGCCGCCGTGTGGCATTTCACTGACCAGCATGAAGTGCGTATTCACCCAGGTACAACCATATTGCAGGCGGGCGCTCAGGCGATGGGCGCGACCGATGTTTTGCGTCCAGACAGAAGAGGCCAGCCCATAGTTCGATTCGTTTGCCCAGTCCAGAACCTGATCTTCGGTGTCGAATTCGGTGATGCTGACCACCGGTCCGAATACTTCTTGCTGAACGATTTCATCATCCTGCCGCGCCCCCGCCAGAACGGTGGGCTGGAAGTAATACCCTTCGCCGGAGACGCGTTCGCCGCCGGTCACGACCTCAATATGCGGCACTTGTTTTGCGCGCAGTACAAAACCTTCGACACGATCGAGATGCGCCGCAGAAACCAGCGGGCCCATTTCGCTGTTTTCATCAGTGCCTAATTTCAGCGTGGAAACCGCTTCGCCCAGCGCCGCGACCAGCCGGGCATAAACGCCTTTCTGCGCGTAAATGCGGCAGGCGGCGGTACAGTCTTGCCCGGCGTTGTAGAAGCCAAACGTGCGTACGCCTTCAACTACCTTATCGATATCCGCGTCATCAAACACAATCACCGGCGCTTTGCCGCCGAGTTCCATGTGGGTACGTTTGATACCGCTGGTGGCTTGCGCAACAATCCTTTCGCCCGTCGCGACCGAACCGGTCAGGGAGATCATGCGCACTTTATCGTGATGTGTCAGCGCGTTACCCACCGTCTGACCGTCACCAAACAGCACGTTCAGCACGCCCGCCGGAAAAAGATCTTGTGCCAGTTCGCCCAGCTTCAGCGCCGTCAGTGGCGTGATTTCAGACGGTTTGATCACCACACAATTGCCCGCCGCCAGTGCGGGCGCGATTTTCCACGCCGCCATCATCAGCGGATAGTTCCACGGCGCGATAGACGCTACCACGCCCAGCGGGTCGCGGCGGATCATGGAGGTATGTCCGGTCAGATACTCGCCACTCGCCAGCCCGTTCAGACAACGGCTGGCACCGGCAAAGTAACGGAACACGTCGGCTACCGCCGGAATTTCATCGCCCAGCGCCAGATGATAAGGTTTACCGCAGTTCAGCGATTCGAGTTCCGCTAGGGTTTCAGCACTGGCTTCGATACGATCGGCCAGCGCCAGTAACAACTCAGAACGGCTTTTCGGCGTGGTCTGCCCCCAGCCGGTAAATGCGCGGTGCGCCATATCGACGGCCTGTTTGGTCTGCTGTTCGCTGGCCTGCGCCAGGCGCACAATTTCCTGTCCGTTATGCGGGTTGAAAACCGGCAATGACGTCCCTTCTCCGGCAACCAGCTCACCATTAATCAGCATGTTCGTTTGCATCATTTTTCCTTATTATTTGCCGTCACCGGCCACATCAGACCCGTTTCTTGTCAGATACCACGCCCCTAAAATCGGGAACATGGTCAGTACCATCAGGCTCAGTGCGACGACGTTCGTCACCGGCACTTCGCGTGGCCTGCCCAGCTGGTTGAGAAGCCAGATAGGCAATGTCCGTTCGTGACCGGCGGTGAATGTCGTCACAATGATTTCATCGAAAGACAGTGCGAACGCGAGCATTCCGCCCGCCAGCAGCGCCGTGCTGAGGTTGGGCAAAATGATGTAGCGGAAGGTCTGCCAGCCGTCGGCCCCGAGATCCATAGACGCTTCAATCAGGCTGTGGGTGATCCGCCGGAACCGCGCGATGACGTTGTTATACACAATCACCATGCAGAACGTGGCGTGACCGATAACAATGGTCAGCATGCCCGGTTCGATCTGCGCGGCGTGAAAGGCGTTGAGCAGCGCCAGCCCGGTGATGATCCCCGGCAGCGCGATCGGCAACATGAACAATAATGTGATGCTGTTTTTGCCGTAGAAATCGCGCCGGTACAGCGCCGCCGCTGCCAGCGTGCCGAGCACCATCGCAATCACCGTGGCGTAACAGGCGATTTGCACCGAGAGCCAGACGGCGTCGAGAATGTCGTGACGCCCTGCCGCCACAGCGAACCAGTGCAACGTAAAGCCTTTCGGCGGAAAACTGAACGCCGCGTCTTCGGTGTTAAAGGCGTAAATCGCGATGATCAGCAGCGGGAAATGCAGGAAAACCAGCCCGCCCCACGCGGAAAGTTTCAGTAACCAGGGTGCGCGTTTAGAGTGCATCGAAAGCTCCCAGTCGTTTAACCATCGACAGATAAAGCGCGATCAGCACGATAGGCACCAGCGTAAACGCGGCGGCCATCGGCATGTTGCCGATCGAACCTTGTTGTGAATACACCATATTGCCGATGTAATACCCCGGCGGCCCCACCAGTTGCGGGATGATGTAATCGCCCAGCGTCAGCGAGAAAGTGAAAATCGACCCGGCGGCAATGCCCGGCACGGCCAGCGGAAAAATCACGTAGCGCAAGGTTTGCCACGGCTTAGCGCCTAAATCTTCCGATGCCTGGATCAGCGACGGCGGCAGGCGTTCCAGCGCGGCCTGAATCGGCAAAATCATAAACGGCAGCCAGATGTAGACGAAGACCCAGAAGCGCCCCATTCCGGACGTCGATAACGTGTTACCGCCAATTCCTGGCAGGCTCAGCACCGCCGTCAGCAGCGGTTCCAGCCCGAGATGCTCCAGGAACCATTGCAGCACGCCGCCTTTGGAAAGCAGCAGCGTCCATGCGTACGCTTTGACGATATAGCTCGCCCACATCGGCATCATAATGGCGATATAAAAGAACGCCTTTTTCTTGCCAGTGATGTAGCGCGCCATGTAATACGCAATCGGAAACGCCAGCACCGCGCTGAAAAATGACACCAGCAGCGCCATCGTCACGGTGCGGAGAATAATGTCGGCATTCACCGGATCAAACAGCGCCTTCAAGTTAGCCAGCGTCAGCGTGTTGGACACCGTCATGGTGAAGTCGTCGAAGGTATAAAAACCCTGCCACAACAACGCAAACAGCGAACCTAAATACACCGCACCGAACCACAGCAGCGGCGGCACCAGCAGCAGCGCCAGATAAAATCCGGGGCGACGATGCAGGAATGTCACCAGCGCCCGGCCACGCCGCGATCGCTTCTCGTAAGGAGTCATGCTGATATCCATCGTTTAACCCTCAACCAGCGCCACCATGGCATCTTTGTCCCAACAGGCCACCACCGGTTGCCCCTGATGGAAGGTGTTTTTCGCGCTGACCGGAAGGTTATTTGCCTCACTGACAAACAGCTTTTCACCGCCTTCGAGCGCCAGTTCGTAGCGCGTTGCGGCGCCCTGGAAATGAATATCTTTGAGGATGGCGCTGACCTGAACCGAATCCGTTCCGGCCGCCGGTTGCGGCGTCAGGCGGATATGTTCAGGGCGGATGGAACGGCTGCCGGGAAGGCCGGTGAGCTTCAGGGAAAGTTCGGAAGTCAGCACGTTTGCGGTGCCGACAAACTGCGCGACAAATGCGGTGCGCGGGTTGAGATACAGCTCGCGCGGCGTATCGACCTGTTCGATGCGGCCATTGTTAAACACCGCGACACGGTCCGACATCGACAGCGCTTCGCTCTGATCGTGGGTAACAAAAATAAAGGTGATGCCCAGCTCACGCTGTAGCTTTTTCAACTCACCCTGCATCTGCTCACGCAGTTTGAGATCCAGCGCGCCAAGCGGTTCATCGAGCAACAGTACGCTCGGCTGATTCACCAGTGCCCGAGCCAGCGCCACGCGCTGACGCTGACCGCCGGATAAAAATGCCGGTTTCCGGGCAGCGGTAAAACCGAGCGCCACGCGTTCCAGCGCTTCCATCGCCTTGTGCGTTCGCTCCTTTTTCCCCACGCCTTTGACCATGAGGCCATAAGCAACATTCTCGAGCACCGTCATGTGCGGAAACAGCGCGTAATCCTGGAAAACGGTGTTCACGTCGCGCTCATACGGCGCAAGCTGCGACGCTTCCTGCCCGTGAATGCGGATGGATCCTGATGTCAGCGTTTCAAAACCTGCGATCAGCCGCAGGCAAGTGGTTTTCCCCGAGCCCGAAGGCCCGAGCATAGAAAAGAACTCGCCGTCCTGAATATCAATCGACACATTATCGACGGCTTTGGTTTCCCCGAATATTCGGGAAACATTGATAAATTGTACGGCGGCCATAGTCAGCTCCTGTAAATTGACAGTGATTAACGACCACCCATGATCGAAATATAATCCTGAGTCCAGCGTGAATAGGAGACGTACTTACCGTTCTCCGACTGCGGCGTTTTCCAGAATGAAATCGAGGCGAATTTGTCGAAACCGTTGGTCTGACAGCCTTCTGCGCCTAACAACGGGCTGGCTTTACATCCGGCGGGCACCGCAGGTACGGAACCAAACCAGGCGGCGACGTCGCCCTGCACTTTCGGCTCCAGCGACCAGTTCATCCATTGATACGCGCAGTTCGGATGTTCGGAATCAGCGGCTAACATGGTGGTATCCGCCCAGCCGGTGACACCTTCTTTCGGGAACACCGTGGCAATCGGCTGCTTCTCACCTTTCAGGGAGTTGGCCTGATACGGCCATGAAGAACTGGCAACAACACCTTCGTTTTTGAAATCGCTCATCTGCACAGACGCATCGTGCCAGTAACGGTGGATCAGCGGATGCTGGGCGCGCAGCAGTTTCAGCACGGCCTGATACTGGGTTTCGTTGAGCTGATACGGATCGTCGATTTTCAGCTCCGGCTGGGTACTTTTCAGATACAGCGCGGCATCCGCGATGGCGATCGGGCCGTCATAGGCCTGCACGCGTCCCTGATTGGGTTTGCCGTCAGGCAGATTTTGCGGAACGAAAATGACCGCCCAGCTGTCCGGCGGCGTCGGGAAGGCTTTCGTGTTATACATCAGCAGGTTTGGCCCCCACTGATACGGCGTACCGTACACTTTCCCGCCAACGTTAAACCATGCACCCTTCGTCAGACGCGGGTCGATACTCTTCCAGTTCGGGATAAGCGCCGGATTAATCGGCTGTACGCGTTTACCGTAAATCAGGCGTAACGACGCATCGCCGGACGCCGTCACCAGGTCATAGCCGCCTTTCGCCATCAGGCTGACCATTTCATCGGACGTTGCCGCGGTTTTCACGTTCACCTTGCAGCTGGTTTGCTTTTCAAACCGGGTCACCCAGTCGTAATTTTTGTCGCTTTCACCGCGCTCGATATACCCCGGCCAGGCCACAATATTTAACTGACCTTCGCCTTTACCAATACTTGCCGGTGTTTCCGCGGCCAGAGCGGTATTTAAAAAACTCAGCAGGCCCAAACAAATAGCAGATAGCTTTTTCATCGGTTACTCCTGTCCTGTCGTCATTGATATGTTTTTAGAATTGTGGTTTGAACTTCGCCATGATGTGTCTGACTACGCTGTAATCCTGTAATGAATAACTGGAAAGATCGTTGCCGTACCCGGAGCGTTTTAATCCGCCATGGGGCATTTCGCTGACTAAAGAAAAGTGGGTATTAATCCAGGTAGTGCCGTACTGCAGGTGGGAAGAGATTTGCATTGCAAGGTCGATATTTTGTGTCCAGACCGACGATGCCAGTCCGTATTCTGATTCGTTTGCCCAGCTGACGACCTGCGCAATAGTGTCGAACCGCGTGACGCTCACGACCGGCCCGAACACTTCGCGCTGTACGATTTCATCACTTTGCAGACAGCCTGCCAGCAACGTCGGCTGGTAATAAAATCCGGGGCCGGAATGCGACGCCGCGCCGGTAATACGCTCGATGTGCGGCTGGCTCAGTGCCCGCTCTACAAAACTCGACACGCGATCCCGCTGGCGGCTGCTGATGAGCGGCCCCATAAAGTTTTCGCTGTCGTTTTTGCGCGCGAAAGATAACTGCGAGACTGCCTCGCCCAGTTTTTCTACCAGACGTTCATAAATTCCGGCCTGCGCATAGACGCGGCAGGCGGACGTACAATCCTGCCCCGCGTTGTAATATCCCCACTTGCTGACCGCCTCCACCACATCGTCAATATCGGCGTCATTACACACAATCACCGGCGCTTTACCGCCCAGTTCCAGATGCGTGCGTTTCACGGTTTTGACCGCGGCCTGAAGGATGCGCTGGCCGGTGACGATATCGCCGGTCAGGGAAATCAGGCGAACATGCGGATGGCTGACCAGCGCATTACCGACGCCCTCGCCGCTGCCGGTGATCACGTTCAGCACGCCGGGCGGCAGGATTTCCTGTAAAGCCGGCAGCAGCGCAAGAATGGTCAGCGGCGTATGTTCAGAAGGTTTAAAAACAACGGTATTTCCCGCGGCCAGCGCGGGGGCAATTTTCCACGCCGACATCATCAGCGGGTAATTCCACGGCGCAATCGAGGCTACGACGCCCAGCGGATCGCGACGAACCATTGACGTGTGGCCGGGCAGATATTCACCGGAAAGCTGCCCCTGCTGACACCGGATGGCACCGGCAAAAAAACGGAAAACATCCACGGCGGCGGGCAGATCGTCATTGAGCGCCTGATGCAGCGGTTTACCGCAGTTCAGGGCTTCGAGACGCGCCAGCTGAGGCGCCTGCTTTTCAATAGCATCGGCAATACGCAACAGGATCGTGGCACGTTCGGCGGGCGTGGTACGTGACCAGCGGATAAATGCCTGACTGGCGGCGTTAACAGCCATATCCACCTGCGCCAGTGACGTTTCCGCCACTTCTGCAATCACTTCGCCAGTGGCGGGATTATAAATACTCTGTGTTGCGCCCTCGCCATGCAGAAGGTCACCGTTGATCGCGTGTTTATCAGAGAAACTGGCAACAAATTCTGCATCTGACATCGTACTGGCCCTCAGAGAAGTCAGTCATCGTGAATTAACAAAAATGTTATTTTTTAGTAACAATTCGTCTATTCACATTAGGTAATTTCTCTGAGGGCAACAAATAGCAATTACTGAAGGCTGCGTTCGGAAAAAACGAAGGCTCCGTTAAGCAGGGCGTCGCTTGGCGCTGTTTTCGCGCGCAATGGTGAGAAACGGCGTCACCAGTTCCGGCCGCGCACTGCCGCGCCGCCAGGCCAGCCCGATATCCAGCGGTTCGATGGAATCCTCCAGTTTACTGGCTTCGATCATATTGCCTTCCAGCGACCACGCGCGGTACGCCATGTCCGGCTGAACGGACACGCCAAGCCCCGCTGCGACCAGGCTGCGCACGGCTTCGGTCGAGGCGGTTTTCATTGCGATATTCGGTTTTAGTCCCGCCCGTGCCCACAGCCGCTGCGCGTGCTTTTCCATTTCATCCACATTGAGCTGGATCAGTGGTTCGTCAGCGATATCGGCCAGCGAAATGCTTTCGCGCTCCAGCAGCGGATGCAGCGGCGGCAGCCATAAGCGATAAGAGGAGTGGGTCAGAACTTCGGTCTGAAGCGCATCGCGGTCTTCAAGATTTGAGAGGATCAGCACACCAATGTCGATCTCGCCGCTGACCAGCAGATGCTCGATGTACTGGCGCTCATCCTCGACGACTTTCACCTCGACATTCGGGTAATAGGCGTTGAACTGCTTGAGTAAATCCACCAGAAAATAGCCGGCCACCAGGCTGGTGACGCCCAGTGTGATTTGCCCGGTCACGCTTTCGGTTCCCAGCTGCAGGCTGCGTTTGGCGTTATCGACGGTTGCGAGGATCAGATACGACTGGCGCAAAAACTGGTGCCCCTGATGCGTCAGCGTCATCCCTTTGGCATGGCGGTCAAACAGACGCGCCTCTGTTTCCGTCTCAAGTTGTTGAATCGCCTGTGTCAGCGAGGACTGCGAAACAAAAGAGGCCTGTGCAGCGGCCGATATCGATCCGGTTTCAGCAACGGCAATAAAATGGCGGATCTGGCGTAACGTCAACATAGCGCGATCAGGACCTCTACATATAATCGAATGCAGTCGTTCAGCATTCGGTTTAAGGGAATGATCAAGTAATGGCAGGCGGCGGATTTTTGTCAAACCGGGGGAGCGGGGTTTTGCGAGACGTGCGGGAGAATGGGAAACTTACTTTGCAAGCAGTCTTTAAAAGAACTCTATCCAGACCGTAAAACTTGGCTGAGAAATTAAACATGCAAATACAGACTATCAGCTCCGTAAAGAGGCATGCTGCTGTACTTGATTTATCACAACCGATACTGGTCACTCAGAATGGTGAACCGGCTTACGTGATTGAATCCTTTGAAGACAGACAAAAAAGGGATGAAACCCTTGCTTTACTCAAGCTGCTTACCCTGGCAGAAAATGATAAAGCAGAAGGCCGGACATTCACGAGAGAACAGTTGTTAGCAGATCTTGCCAGATGAATCTCTCATCTGATCTGCTGATTATTGGGATCACCTTATGTCTGCAACGAAAAGTAAAATTACGATTGAGTACCTGTAAACAGTAGAATTGTCTACTGATGAAATTGCGTCGTTCCAGACTTCACAGGGAAACGATGCGCTAAAAAACATCAACGCAGTCTTGGATGAGTTTGAAGCAAAAGTGAAAATCTTTCCTTTATCCTGCCCGGTTGCACCCGATCTCGCCGCGCTGGGTATCATCAAATATCGCGAAGGTAATACATTCAATGGCTACCGCATCATTTATACCTATGATGAACCGGCAAACCTTATCTCCGTGTACGTGCTTCTTTCGCAGCGGCAAAATGTTCAGGAACTGTTGTTCAAAAAGTTGAACATGGGTTAACAACAGAAAAGCCACGCAAACTTCGCGTGGCTTTCAGATTCAAAACTTCAGTCTTTCATCAATTTTCCAGCTGATAAGTCAGCGTGATTTCCGCGTTCAGCACCTGAGAAACCGGGCAACCGGCTTTGGCTTTTTTGATGATTTCGTCAAATTTGTCTTTATCGATACCCGGCAGCTTGATTTTGCTGTCGAGCGCAATCTTAGTGATGGCAAATCCGCCGTCCACTTTATCCAGTGACACGTCCGCAACGGTATCGATGCTTTCTGGCGTGTGCCCTGCTTCGCCGAGCATCAGCGATAACGCCATCGAGAAGCACGCGGAATGCGCAGCACCAATCAGTTCTTCGGGATTGGTACCGACTTTGCCTTCAAAGCGGGTGTTAAATCCGTACGGCTGATCCTTCAGGGCCCCACTTTCAGACGAGATGTAACCTTTACCGTGTTTAATATCGCCTTCCCAGTGTGCCGAACCTTTCTTATGAATGGTCATGTTTTTCCTCCGTTTTGTATTACATTGGCTATAAGTATAGCTTTAACGCTGTAATTCGCGAGGATCGCCTGGCTATGCGTCTTTAACGCGGTTTTTCGCAAAGTACGGCATTCATTCACCCTCACAAAAAAATAGAGAGGAAAACATGTTTAAACCTCAGGATCTGGTTCAGTCAAAAACCGGCGGACCGCAAATGATTGTGCTGCGCGTGGAAGGCGAAACGTTATGGTGCGCGCGCACGGATGATTTTTCAAAAAAAGAGATCGAAGTGAGCGCTGATTCCGTAAATCTGTATCACTTAGACGGTGATTTCGGCGTCTGCTGAAAACCTTTTTTTGATTTTGCAGATACAAAAAATCCTGAGATTGCAAAATCTCAGGATTCAATGATTACTTATCCGTGACTGTGTACTTACCAGCCTTTTACCGCGTCACCGTGATAGATGGCGTCCGCCGCTTTAACTGTTGCATCAGTCTGATAAGCTTCAACCAGTTCTTTTACAGCCTGACTGTCTTTGTTATCTTCCCGCGCCACAATAATGTTCACGTAAGGCGAATCTTTGTCTTCCACGAACAGACCGTTTTTGCCCGGCGTCAGGCCAACCTGACCGGAATACGTGGTATTGATCACCGCCAGTTCGATTTTGTCATCGTCAATTGCGCGGGTCAGCTGCGGAGCTTCAATCTCAACAATCTTGAGATGTTTCGGGTTCTCAATGATATCCAGCGACGTTGGCAACAAACCCACGCCGTCTTTCAGTTTGATCAGCCCTTGTTTTTGCAGCAGCAACAGCGAGCGGCCAAGGTTAGTCGGGTCGTTCGGCACGGCAACCTGCGCGCCATCGCTCAGCTGATCGATGGATTTGATTTTACGTGAATACGCAGCTATCGGATAAACAAAGGTTTTACCCACTTCCACCAGTTTATAGCCACGTTCTTTCACTTGTTTGTCGAGATACGGGCGGTGCTGGAAGGAATTGACGTCAATATCGCCGCTGCTCAGTGCAGAGTTAGGCAGCACGAAATCGTTGAAGGTCACCACTTCTACGTCCAGATTGTATTTATCTTTGGCCGTTTTCTTAATGGTTTCCCACATCTGCTGATCGATACCTGCACTGATGCCTACTTTAATGTGGTTCTCTTGAGATTTTTGGTCACAAGCGGTCAGCGCCAGAGCGCCAACCAGCGATAACGCCAGGAGTGTAATTTTTATTGCGGTACGCATGGGGTTTACTCTTTCCGTGAATAAAGAAGTGTTCAAATTGAAGCCGTAGCTTTACAGACACAGTGTTTCAAAACGTTTTCACATGAGCAAATACGAAAAAGAAATAACCTAATGCAAAAAGGGGATTTTCGGGCGGGAATTTATACGTTAATTCAATAAAACGATAACCAGAATGTTGTGAATTTGTTGTTTTACCTTTATACAACCTGTTTCAATAAAAACAAAACATGGCCTAGGATTATTCTTAAGACCATGTTTTTTCTGGGGTATATCATTACAAGTAAAATAATATTATCTTACATTCAATTCCGTTGCCCACGCAGAAACCGTATCAGGAGAAATATAATTTACTTCGTAAATACAACCACTTGATGAAGATGTTAAATAGCCAATGCAGGGGAAAGAATCAGGATGCAATTCAACAAGAGCCTGCTGGATTTCTTCATCGCTCATTAAAGGGGAGATCGGGGCATCTGAAAACCGGAAGTAGTCTTCAAACATCCACGATATATAGTCCCTTTCACTCCTCAACACTCTCATATAACGCACTCCCTCCGGTTAAATCCCATTAAAAAAATAGCAGGGCGGTGGAATTCGTGCGAACAATAATTGAACTGAAATTGCCTTAAATCAAATAAAGCCCGCCGGAGGCAGGCTTCTGAGAGGTCAGGATCGCTTACGTGGAAAGATTTCCTGATCGCAAACGATCATTCTTTGGCGGAACGCAGTGCAACGGGCTGCGGGTGTGACAGGAAAATGGTGATGCCCGCCAGCAGCGTGAGCGCGCCGCCGAGAAGAAACGCACTGCTGACACCGGCGTTGTCCGCGAGGATCCCACCAAACAACGCGCCCAGCGCCAGCGAGGTCTGAAATACGCAAACCAGTAATGCCGAACCGGTTTCAAACAAAGCGGGCGATGCCTGATAAGTCCAGATATTCAGACACACCGGCAGCGCACCAAACGCCAACCCCCAGAGGATCACCAGCGCGCTGGCCAGCGGCAACGGCAGGTTTAGCAGTGACAACGCCAGCACCGAAAGGCTCAGCAGCAACATGTTCAGCATGAAGGCTTTCTTCACGCCAAATTCACGCACGGTGATTTCCGTCGTCAGCGTGCCTATCAGCCCTGCAACCCCGTAGCCCATCAGCAATAAGGAAATATCGCTGGCAGGCAGTTTCAGGTTAAAGCGCAGCCAGGGTTCGAGATAGGTGTAAGCCGCGAAATGGCCGCCCGCCATAAAGACGCCGATGATCAACGCATAACGGATCCCCGCCACTTTCGTCACGCCGAGCATTGCGCGCAGGCCGATGGACTGCTGCGCGGGTAAAGAAGGCAGCGCCAGCCATTGCAGCACGAAGAAAACCAGCGCCAGCGCCGAATTGAGGGTAAACGCCATCCGCCAGCCGTACAGATCGCCGATAAACGCCCCTGCCGGAACGCCCGCCACGGTTCCGACGGCCACACCGGCGGTGATCAGCGAAATGGCGCGTGCGCCCTGCTCTTCCGCCACCAGCCTGCGCCCGGACGGAATAGCAAACGACCAGAAACCGCCGACACCGATGCCCAGAATGATGCGTCCGATCAGTAAAACGTTGAACGATTCCGCCATTACCGCGATGCCGTTTGCCAGAATCACTGACGCCGAGAGCAGTAAAAGCAGATTCCGGCGATCCATTTTTTTGGCGAAAAGCATAATCAGCGGCGCAGAAATTGCCGCAACCAGCCCCGGCAACATCACCGCCAGCCCGGCGTGGCCTTCCGTCACGCCCAGAGATTGCGCAATCGGCGACAGCAGGCCGATAGGCAGAAATTCAGTGTTAACCAGAACAAAGGTGCCGCAGGCCAGTGAAAAGACCGCCAGCCAGCGGCGAAAAGCAGACGTCTCTGGCCGGGTGTCCAGCGATGAGCACTCAGTCATTATTGTTATCCTTAGTGAGGTGAATTATTACGGACATGTATATTGATCGTAATAAAACGTGATCGCCGTCACCGGGTCAAGATTATTTATAACGACCGTTAGGGTATTTCTAATGACCATTTGGACTAAGCCAGAGCCCGCCTGCGATGCGGCTTACAGAGGGATCTTATGCCGCCGGTTTGCAGGGCACATACAGATAACGCGGACAGAAAATCTCTCCACATATAAAGTATGTTGTAACTAAGTTGCGTAACGAGCGGATCCCGGCTGGCATCCGCAGAAATGTGCTGAGTAAAAGTGACTGGTTTCTTCGGGGATAAGTTATCGATTTCATGTACTACTCTTCTGAAAATAACATGAATAATCAATCACTAATTGTTAACAGGCGCGGGGAAGCATACGGTGTTGTCACACAAATAACAGGGAGTTAAATATGGCAATTCCAGCTTACTTATGGCTCAAAGACGATGGCGGAGCACTGATTAAGGGGTCAGTAGATGCCAGAGGTCGCGAGCACTCAATCGAAATCACATCGTTCAATCATTCCCTCAGTATTCCCACTGATAGTGGCACGGGAAAACTCACGGGTACGCGGGTACATGGAGCAATGCAGGTTGAGAAGGATTTTGATTCCTCCTCACCTTATCTATACAAAGCTGTGGCCACCGGCCAGACCCTGAACTCAGCAGAATTGAAATGGTACTGGATCAATGACGCGGGTCATGAAGTTGAATATTTCAACATGTTCATGGAAGGCGTGAAGATCGTCTCTGTCGTCCCGATGATGCATGACACAAAAACGGTGATAAATGTTGGCCATAAGGAAGCCATTCAACTGCGCTATCAGAAAATCACATGGAAATATTTGGATGGAAACATCCAGTACAGTGATGCATGGAATGAGCGCATAACCGGGTAACAAAATATGGATACTACCGAACAAACCAGTGGCTACTACTTCAACGGGTTATCTAATTTATCACCAGGGGAACTGTTCTTTTGGGTTTTTCTGGATGAAACCGGCAAACAGGTAGGGATTACCGATTTTGCAAACCTTGCTCTGATTGTTCTCGGCCAGCCCATGAAAGCGACACGTGCCAAACCTCTTGGCGCAACACCTGGAACCTCGATATTAAGTTATCATCTGAGGCAATGGCTTAATATAGAGGTTAAGCAATGGCCTACTCTAACTAACGGGAGTATCCGGCGGTTAAAATTCTCCTACGTAACAAATCTCGGGGCATTTGTTGGCCGATGGATCCCTTTTGTTGGTTGGGTAATACTCGCGGATGATGTTGCTACAATTGCCTGCAAAACCACTAACCGTTTTAACACCATTGCCAATGAGAAAGATCGCCTATGGTAAGTAATGAGGAAATCATAAATTGGTACAATGAGCGTTATAACAAACCGGGTTATTTCTCTAAAAAACGCAGGCCGGTCACTATTGATACCAGCCTTTCTACCGGCCGTTATGTCTGGGCGTGTGAAACCGGGGACGACATCATGAAAGAATATTTCGAGAAATTCCAGGTTGAACCTCAGGGGTTTGATTTCTTGAAGTACTGGCCAATTGAGGCGTCTGGCCTGTCAATTTTTGCGTTATGCACCTGCGGAGATGATTACGAGGAGCCACTACCATTAACGCTCAAAATGTTGGCTGAATCAGCGCGTGCGGGAAAGTGGCTATATGGCTAAAAAATTAATTTTAATTCTCTCTTCTTATCTGATCGGATATTTCATTCAAACCTGCACAAAATGCCCCGCGCTGACTTCGCGGTAATGCCGGGCGGGCGGCAGATAACTGGCGCTGCGCAGCGGGCTGGCGAGTTCTTCCGGCGCGATGGCTCGTTTACGGCGGACATCCGGGTCGGGCACCGGCACGGCGGCCAGCAGTTTGCGGGTATAGGCGTGCTGCGGGTTTTCGAAGATGTCTGCGCGCGAACCCATTTCCACGATTTCCCCCAGGTACATCACCGCCACGCGGTGGCTGATGCGTTCCACGACGGCCATATCATGCGAGATAAACAGATACGCCAGCCCGAGTTCCTGCTGGAGATCGAGCATCAGATTGATCACCTGCGCTTTTACGGAGACGTCCAGCGCCGAGACGGCTTCATCGGCGATAATCATTTTAGGTTCCAGCGCCAGTGCGCGCGCGATGCAGATCCGCTGACGCTGGCCGCCTGAAAACTGATGCGGAAATCGGGACGCCATATTGCTTTGCAGCCCGACCTGTTCGAGCAGCTGCGCGACGCGGCGTTTTGCCCCTTCTGCATTGTGCAGGCCGAGGCTCATCATTGGTTCAGCAATTGCCTGGCCGATTCGCATCCGCGGATTCAGGCTTTCATATGGATCCTGAAAAATCATCTGCGCCTGCGTGCGGATTTCCGTCAGATGCGCCGGATCTGCCCGGCGGATATCCTGACCGGTGATCAGCACGTCGCCGGAGGTGGCTTCGGTGAGGCGCAAAATCGTGCGGCCGGTGGTCGATTTTCCACAGCCCGATTCCCCGACCAGCGAGAGCGTTTCGCCCGGTTGCAGGCTGAACGAGAGATCTTCAACCGCATGGACGCGCGCCGTCACGCGCCGCAGCAGGCCGGATTTCACATCAAAACGCGTGATCAGGTTTTTTACGTCGAGCACTGGCGGCCCGTCGCGTATCGTGTTGACCGGTTCGGCGACCGGCAGCAGTGCTCCGGTGCGCGTGTCCGTCAGCGGAAAACGGGTGGGCAGCGTCGTACCTTCCATCGCGCCGAGCCGTGGCACCGCAGAAAGCAGCGCGCGGGTATAAGCGTGTTGCGGCAGATGAAAAATTTCGCGCGTTGAGGCTTGTTCCACCGCTTCGCCGCGATGCATCACCAGCGTGCGGTCAGCGACTTCCGCCACCACGCCCATGTCGTGCGTGATGAACAACACCGACATCCCCTCTTCTTCCTGAAGCGATTTTATCAGCGCCAGAATTTGCGCCTGAATAGTGACATCCAGCGCCGTGGTCGGTTCGTCTGCAATTAATAAACGCGGATTACAGGCCAGCGCGATGGCAATCACCACCCGCTGGCGCATGCCGCCGGAAAAGCTCAGCGGATATTCATTGAGCCGGGAGGTGGCTGCCGGAATACGCACTTTTTCCAGCAACCGGACAGCTTCGGCGCGCGCGGTGGCGTCATCCATGCCGCGATGGCGTTTGAGCACTTCGGTAATCTGGACACCGATTTTCAGCACCGGATTCAGGCTGGTCATCGGTTCCTGAAAAATCATTCCGATGCGATTTCCGCGAATACTCTGCATCTGGCGCGCGTTCAGGCTGAGCAAATCCTGCCCGCCGAACTGGATTTTTCCCGAATAGCGGGCCTGTTTTTCATCCAGCAAACGCATGACCGACATCGCCGTCACGCTTTTCCCGGAGCCGGATTCGCCCACCAGTGCCAGCGTTTCTTTCGGGCCAATCGAGAAGGAAAGATCCCGCACGACGTTCAGCCATTCGCCGTCTGCGCTGAAAGCAGTATTAAGGCTTTCGACCTGTAAAACCGGATTGTGCATCTTCAATCCTTATTCCGGGGGTTAAGGATGTCGCGCAGCGCATCACCGACTAAGTTGATGGCGACAATCAGCACCAGCAACGTCACGCCGGGGAAGACGCTGATCCAGTAGTCGCCGGACATCAGGTAATCAAAGCCGTTGGCGATGAGTAAGCCCAGCGATGGTTCGGTCACCGGCAGGCCGATGCCAAGAAACGAGAGCGTGGCCTCAAGCATGATCGCGTAGGCAATGCGCATGGTTGCGACCACAATCAGCGGCGGCAGACAGTTGGGCAAAATGTGGCGAAACAGAATGCGCGGGTTCGACAGCGCCATGCTGCGTGCGGCGTCCACGTAACTTTTGCGGCGTTCAAGCAGCGCCGAACCGCGCACCGTGCGCGCGTAGTACGCCCACTGCGTGACGATCAGCGCCAGAATAATTTTATCGACGCCCTGCCCGAGCACCGCCAGCAAAATCAGCGCGATTAAGATCGGCGGGAAACTCAGCTGGATATCGACAACGCGCATGATCAGCGCATCGGTTTTGCCGCCGGCATACGCACTGGTCAGCCCCAGCGCTGCGCCAATAGTCAGGGCGATCAGCGCACTTGAAACGCCGACCAGCAGGCTGGTTCGCATGCCATAAAGAATGGCGCTCAGTAAATCGCGCCCCTGATCGTCCGTGCCCAGCCAGTAGATCATGCCGCTCATGCTGGCCGTGCCCGGTTTGAGGCGACCATCCATAATGTCGAGTTGCGATAAATCGTACGGGTTTTGCGGCGAAATCCACGGCGCGAGCACTGCCAGCAAAATGGCAATCCCTAAAATAATCAGGCCGCAAAGGGAGAATTTATTGCGCAGCAGCGCGCGCGCAGTGTGATAAAACGCCGAATGCGCTTTGCCCTGCACGACGTTTCGCGTATGTACTGAATCAGATGTCATCAGCTTTCGCCTCCCAGCCGCACACGCGGATCGACCAGCACGTACAACACATCCACCAGCAGGTTGATCAGGCTGAACATCACTACTGTGATCATCAGATATGCCAGAATCACCGGCCGGTCGAGCACCGCAATCGAGTCAATAATCAGTTTGCCCATTCCCGGCCAGGCGTAAATGGTTTCAGTAACGACGGCAAACGCAATCAGTGATCCCAGCTCCAGACCGATGACGGTAATGAGCGGGATCAGCGTATTTTTCAGAACGTGAACCAGCACGATGCGGCTTTCAGAAAGCCCTTTGGCGCGGGCAAAACGGATGAAATCCTGTTGCAGGCATTCGAGCACACCGGCGCGGGTCAGGCGGATAATCAGTGAGATCTTGAACAATGCGAGATTGAACGCAGGCAGGACCAGATGAGCGAGGCCGTCAGCGGTAAACAGGCTGACGGGTACGCCAAAAACGTCCATCGTTGCACCACGCCCCGACGCGGGCAGAACGCCCAGTTTGACGCTGAAAAACATAATCATCATCAGCCCGATCCAGAATGTGGGCAGGCTGAAACCTAAAATCGAGACGGTCATGATGGATTTGGAAAGCCAGCCGTCCGGGCGCAAACCGGCATACACGCCGAGCGGGATCCCAATCACCAGCGCCAGCACAAACGCCACCAGCGCCAGTTCGAGCGTGGCGGGCATCCGCTGAAAAATCAGGTGCAGCGCGGGCTGGTTGTAGATAAAGGAGTTGCCCATGTCGCCGTGCAGCGCGTTAACCAGAAACAGGCCGTACTGTTCCCACACCGGTTTGTCGAGGCCGAAAGACTGGATCACGCTGAGCCGTTCGGCGGGCGTTGCGGTGGTGCTGAGCAGCAGATCCACCGGATTTCCCACCAGATAAACGCCGCCAAACACCAGCAGCGACATCACAAACAGCGTCAGTAACGTTTGTCCGAACCGGCCGAGCAGATATCGGCTCATTTTAGGGCAGTACCATAGCGGGAAATCACGCGGCGCAGCAGGCTGAAGAATCCGTATTCATCGACGGTCTGCATGACGTGCGCATTGGGCGGTGTCGCCAGTTTTTGCCAGAAATCAGCATAGGTATAACCGGCGGTTTTGCCGGAGATCTCAACGCCCACGCGGGCAGGTAAACCATCGAACAGCCCCGGCTGTAGCAGCCAGGCGATCGCGGTGGCGTCATGAACCGGCCCGCCGTCCCGGCCAAAACGGCGTAAATCGCTGCGATCAAACGCGCCCAGCAGCGCCGCAATAGCCTGCCCCGGAAGGCCGCCATCCTGTTTCAGGGCGTCAATATCATCGGTGCCAATCAGCGCCTGAAACGTCATATCCAGCGGCATGATCACCAGCGGAACGCCGCTGTTAAACACTTTTTCCGCCGCGTGCGGATCGGCGTACACGTTAAATTCAGCCCAGGGCACGCGGTGCCCGAGCGCGGTAAACGCGCAGCTCATGGTGACGATTTGTTTAATGCCTCGTGCCACGTCCGGGTGCATCCCGAGCGCCAGCGCAATATTGGTCATCGGGCCAATGACGCACAGAGTCACCGGGTCGTTGTCTCCGGCAGCTATTCTCAGCGTGCGCACCAGAAAATCGACGGCGTGTTCCGCCTGTGGTTGCAGTTCGCAATCCGGCACCAGCTCATTTCTGAACGCGCCGATATGTGCGTATTTGCCGTAAACCTGTTCACGCACCAGCGGACCGGGCGCACCGGCAAACACCGGCGTCGCAGTTTTTCCCGAGAGCGCGACAATTTTGCAGGCATTCTGTACGGCGTCTTTCAGCGCCACATTTCCGGCGACCACCGTCACGCCGAGCACGTCCAGTTCCGGCGAAGCCAGCGCCAGCCACAGCGCAATGGCGTCATCCACGCCCGGATCGGTATCAATAATGATGCGCTGCGTCATAGGATTATTTCCCGGCATAGCGTGAGAGCAGTTCGTAAAACAGCGCGAAGACTTTGTTCGCATCCACGCGTGTCACAATATCGACGTTCGGGGTTTCGCCCGATTTTCCGTACCAGTCGGCGACGGTCTGCCCCAGACATAACTCACTGTTATGTTCGATAAAGACCCGTGCTTTTTCCGTGCCGAACAGCTCCGGCGCAAGGACATACGCGATCACCAGCGGATCGTGCAACGGCCCGCCGCGGGAACCATAACGGCGCACGTCGTTGCGATCCCAAAACGCCATCAGCTCACCGAGTTGCGCAGAAATACGGCCGGAAACTTTCACAAACTTCGCCACATGTTCCGGCGTCAGAATAACCTGATGCGTCGCGTCGAGCGGTAAAACCGTGATGTTAAGCGGGCTGGAAAAAACGATATGCGCGGCGTGCGGATCGGCCAGCATGTTGAATTCGGAAGTCATGGTGCGGTTACCGGCTTCGCGGTACGCGCCGCCCATCAGCACCACGCGGGAAATACCGGCGGCGATGTGCGGTTTGATGCGCAGCGCCGTGGCAAGGTTGGTCAGCGGCCCGAGTACGCAAAGCGTCAGCGGCTGATTATCCGCAATCGCCTGCTCGCAGCTGTCGATAAGGAAATTAACTGCGTGCTGAGTTTCAGGCTGCTTTTTGGGTGCCGGAAACGCGGTATTCCCCAGGCCGTTTTCACCGTGGAACTGGCCGTGGATGGGCGCGCGCAGCATCGGCTGATGGCATCCGGCAAATACCGGAATGTCCACACGATAACCCAGTTCGGTAATTTGCAGCGCGTTGCGGGTGGTATTCATCAGCGGCTGATTACCGCACACCGTGCAGATGCCGAGAATGTCCAGCTGCGGTGCAACAAAAGCACTGAGCAGCGCAATGGCATCATCGATGCCCGGATCGCAGTCAATAATCACTGGCAGAGTTTTCATAAGGCACCGACCGAACGCAGGACTTCTGCAATTTCCTGACGCGCAGAATCATTGAGCGGAATTTGCGGCGGGAGCGGATCACCGACTTCAAATCCCTGCAATTGCAGTGCGGCTTTGATGCATCCGGCAATCGAATATTTGGCGAAGATTTCGTTGATGCGCCACAGCGGCCGTTGCAGTTCCATGGCTTTTTTCCAGTCGCCCTGGCGTGCGGCTTCATAAAGCGCGAGGCTCTGTTTCGGGACAATACAGGCCGGTCCGGCCATCCAGCCCACGCCACCAATCATCATCACACACACCGGAATATGCGCCGACGCGGCAAAGACCTGCATCCGCCCTTGCGTGCGTTCAATGATCGACAGCAGCCGCCCGGTGTTGGTCGACGCATCTTTAATATAGTTAATGTTTTCAACATGGCTCAGCCGCTCAATCACCGGCAGGCTGAGATCGGAACGCTGGAATTGCGGATTTGTGTAGAGCACGACGGGCAGTTTTCCGGCGGCCAGCGCGATGGCGCGGAAGTAATCTTCCACGCCCTGTTCGGGCACCGGGAAATACGCCTCCAGGATCGCCAGAATACCGTCGGCACCCAGAGCGGCGTAGCGAGCGGTTTGCGCGACGGCGTCCTGGATGGTGGTGGCTGCGACTCCGGCGATTACCGGAACGCGGCCCCGAGCGGCTTCGACGACGGTTTTGACTATCTCAGTGCGCTGCTCTGCGCTGAGATAAGCAAACTCACCTGTACTGCCCAACGGCGTCAGACCGTGCACGCCGCTATCAATCAGATGCCCGACCAGTGCCGTGAGCACCGGTTTGTCTATCTGGCCGTCGGGGGTAACCGGCGAAACCAGATAGGGATACACACCGCTAAAAGAAGTCATAGCTTCTCTCTCTTTTCTTAGAACAACCCTGGTGTTGGTGCTCTATTCCCGCCTTGGTTCGGTATGCACGTTGTCCGTGTTCTTATGCCGCTGAACACTTACTTTTGATGGACAAAGTACGGCAATGTGTAGCCATCAGATCGGCCGGTGTAGCTGTAAGGGGTTTTCATCGCCCAGGTATACGAGAGGAACAGCAGCGGAATGGTGCCTTCGTCCTTCATCGCAATCTCTGTGGCCTGTTGCAACAGCTTTTCGCGCTGGCCGTCGTCGAGGGTTTCCCGCGCTTTGGCCAGCGTTTGATCAAATTCAGGATTCGAGTAACGCCCGCGGTTACCCTGCCCGCCGTTCGGCCCGAAAGTTTCGAGCAACGGCCCGAGTACACCGGACGCCTCACCGGTTTCGATCGCCGCACCGCCCATAATCAGACTGAAATCGCGTTTGGATGCACGCGAAAAATACACGCTGCCCGGCATGGTCACGACGTCGGTTTTAATGCCAACGCGGCTGAACATCTGACCCAGCGCCTGCGCAATTTTAGAATCGTTCGGGTAACGATCGTTTGACGCGTGGAACGTCAGGGTAAACCCGTCCGGATATCCGGCCTGCGCGAGCAGCTGTTTGGCTTTTGCCGGATCATAAACCGGTGCGGCAATCGACGGCGTGTAACCGAAATACCCTTTCGGCACCAGCTGTGACGCCGGAACGCCCTGCCCGTCCATAATGCGGTCAACGATTGCCTGACGATTAATCGCCAGCGACATCGCCTCACGCACTTCCCGTTTTTTCAGCGGATTGCTACCGTCCGGCCCTTTGGCAAACGGCGACACATCGCGATCCTGATCCGGGTGTAAATACAAAATGCGGTTACCGGCGACAGATTCCAGACGCAGGCTGGTTTGTTTCGCCAGATCCCGCCCGTCCGCCGTCGGCACGCTTTCAATTAAATCCACGTCACCGGAACGCATCGCGGCCACGCGTGCGCTCGGGTTTTTGAAGACGCGCAACGTGACTTTGTCCCACTGCGATTTTCCGCCCCAGTACTGGTCATTGCGCGCCAGCACCACGTTGTCGTCCGGCGTCCAGCTGACAAATTTGAAAGGCCCGGTACCAATAACGTCTTTCCCTTCGTTCAGGGTTTGCGACGGCACCGTTTCCAGACGTGCCGGTAAAATTGCCACGCGACTCAGGTTGTTAAGCAATAAAGGTGTAGGCGTTTTGGTGACAATTCTCACCGTTAACGGGTTCACTTCGGTGACGTCAGCAATGTCGTTGACGTAAGGCGTGTAGGCGCTTGGGCTGTTTTTAGACGCCAGTGCCACGCGTTTGATGCTGGCGATCACGTCTTTGGCGGAGAAGTCACTGCCGTCGTGGAATTTAACGCCGGGACGCAATGCGAATTCCCAGGTGGTGTCGTTGATAACTTTCCACGAGACGGCAAGTGCAGGCGAAATGTGTTGTTTTTCGTCCTGATTCACCAGGCCGTCGAAGATGTTGCGGGCCATCGCGCTGTTGGCACCACCCACGTAAAACTGAGGATCCATCGAAGTCGTTGACGCAGCAAGACCAATATTCAGGTCAGCAGCTTGTGCCGCAAAGGTTTGAAACCCTGAAATGGTGGCCAGCGCCGAGGAAAACACTGCGGCCAGAACGGACTTTCTCATGCATTTAACCCTTAATTTTTTTAGATTTTCAGGCAATGTGTGACAGATCGTAAATTGGAGTCTAGGGGGTGGACTTCTGGATTGAAAATTGTATTTTGTGTTACATCCATAAACAAATGTTATGGATTCTGAGGAAATATTATGAAAATTAATCCCCGACAGGTCGAAGCCTTTCACAAAGTGATCCTCACTGGCGGGATTACGGCGGCGGCGAATATGATGAATATCACGCAGCCCGCGGTCAGCAGGCTGATCCGTGACTTTGAATATGCCATCGATCTGAAGCTGTTTGACCGCGACGGGCGCGGGCTGATTCCGCGCGACGATGCCATCAAGTTGTACCGTGAAGTCGAACGTCTTTACCTCGGACTTGAACATATTTCACGTATCGCCGACGAAATCCGTCATTCAAAAGGCAGTGTTTTGCGCATCGGCAGCGTCGCGGCGCTTTCGCCGTTGTGCGTCGAACACGTTCTGCCGCCGCTGATTGAAGAGATTGCGGATATCTCGCTGTTTCTCGATATCGAAAGCACGACGCACATTATGGATGTGGTGACCGGCAACCAGTACGACGTAGGGTTTATCTTCGGAAAGCCCGATGTGAAAGGGCTGGAAGCCGAGATGCTGGCAACCGCCAAAGCCGTGGCCGTGATGTCGCCGAGGCATCCGCTGGCGAAACAGGATGTGGTCACCGCCATGGATCTGACCCGCTATCGCCCCATTATTCCCGGCCGGAAAACGCCGCTGCGAGAACAGCTGGATCAGGTCATGAGCCGCCTCGACTTGTATATGAACAACCCTATCGAAACGTCGCTTAATAATTGCTGCATCATGGCGGGGAATAATCTGGGCATCGGCATCGTTGATTACATTACGGCGCGCAGCCACAAGAGCGATATTGTGCTCAAGCCCTTTACGCCAGACATAAGTATTGCCTATCTTGCCGTATTCCCGCCGCAGATCCCGAAAAGCCGTCTGGTAGAACATATTACTAAAGAAATGAAGACCTTAATCGAAGGCTATCTGTAGCTACTTGCAGCCCACGTCAGTAAAACTCACCAAAAGGTTCACACAAAATCATACTTCTTAGTGATCTCTGTCACATTCCTCACACCAAACGACGCTCTCGTGGGCAAATAGTGCGCCCATATAGACTTAAAAGCTATAAATCAGCGTTTAAATATCATTTATTTGAATAAGTTAAATTATTTAATTATTAAATATCAATGCCATACCTGGTAGCCGCACAAAGAGTAATCTCACTTATAATAATTTACCTAATTTCAAACTCTTCGTTACACATTCACAACCCCGATGAGAAGTATTACTATTTGCGCGAAATTGTCCTATCTGGTTCATTTGATAACGGGTGTTCATTACGTGTTTCCAGCTTTTCCCACATCTTGACTACAATATTTTTGTCGACAACATAAGTGCAGTGAGATAAATCATGCCAACAACTAAGAGTAAATGGACCTGGCTCCTCTGGCTGCTGAGTGCGCTGATGGCCGTTATCGGCCTGACACTCGGCATCGGCGGTGCGTATCTGGCCACATTGGGAGGAAGCATTTACTTCCTGCTGATGGGTCTGGCCCTCGTCGTTTCCGCCGTTTTAATTTTCAAAGGCAAGCCTTCGGGCGCGTGGCTCTACGCCGTCGCCTTCGTGCTTTCTGTTATCTGGGCTATCTGGGACGCCGGTTTCACCTTCTGGCCGCTGTTCTCCCGCCTGTTCACGTTCGGCGTTCTGGCCTTCCTCGTCGCACTGGCGTATCCGCTGCTGAAAACGCGCGCGGGCCTTGTTGCCCGCAAAGGACCGAGTTTCTCGCTCGCCGCCGTGCTGGCAGTTGCCCTGATCGCGGCATTCGGTAACACGTTCGTCCCGACGCCAATCATCAGCGCCGACAACGATCAGGTTCCGGTCAAACCGGTTGATAAAGGTGCGGAACAGAAAAACTGGGCGAACTGGGGTAACACCACCGCAGGCGACCGTTTTGCTGCACTCGATCAGATCAACAAAACCAACGTCGATAAACTGCAGGTGGCGTGGACGGCTCATACCGGCGATATCCCGCAGAGTAACGGTTCCGGCGCTGAAGACCAGAACACCCCGCTGCAAATCGGTGACAAACTGTTTGTATGTACCGCGTACAGCAAAGTGATCGCCCTGAATGTGGATGACGGTAAAAAGCTGTGGTCTTACGACTCCAACTCTACCGCGCCGAACTGGCAACGTTGCCGTGGTCTGGGCTATTACGAGAACAGCAGCGTAAATAGCGCAGCGCCACAGGCTCAGGCTGCCATTCCTGCGGCTGAACCGGCCACTCCAAATGCCGCTTCAGAAGCTGCCGCGCCTGCAACAGATGCGCCGCAAGCGCCTGCTGCCACCGGCGGTACCGTCAGCGCGACCTGCGAACGCCGTCTGTTCCTGCCAACCATTGATGCGCGTCTGATCGCCATCAACGCCGACACCGGCAAGCCTTGCGCTGATTTCGGTGACAACGGCGTGGTTGACCTGAAAGTCGGCATGGGCGAAGTGAAACCCGGCTATTACCAGCAAACCTCTACCCCGCTGGTCGCGGGTAATGTCGTGGTTGTTGGTGGACGCGTGGCGGATAACTTCTCCACCGGCGAACCTCCGGGCGTGGTGCGTGCGTTTGACGTTCACACCGGCGCACTGGTATGGGCATGGGATCCGGGTAATCCGAACATCACAAAACTGCCACCGGAAGGTCAGACTTACACCCGCGGTACGCCGAACGTCTGGTCTGCGATGTCCTACGATCCGAAACTGGGTCTGATTTATATGCCAACCGGCAACGCCACGCCTGATTTCTTCGGCGGCACACGTACCGAGCTGGATGATAAATACAGTTCCTCTGTCGTCGCAGTAGACGTGGCTACAGGTAAAGTTCGCTGGACGTTCCAGACCACGCATCACGATCTGTGGGACTTCGACCTGCCGTCTCAGCCGCTGCTGTATGACCTGCCGGACGGCAAAGGTGGCAGCACGCCGGTTCTGGTGCAGACCTCCAAACAGGGCATGATCTTCATGCTGAACCGCGAAACCGGCCAGCCGGTCGCAAAAGTGGAAAACCGCGAAGTGCCGCAGGGTAACGTCCCTGGCGAACGCTACTCCAAAACGCAGCCTTTCTCTGTCGGTATGCCAAACATCGGCAACCAGACGCTGAAAGAATCTGACATGTGGGGCGCGACGCCGATGGATCAGTTGCTGTGTCGCATCGAGTTTAAAGGAATGCGTCACGAAGGCGTTTATACGCCTCCGGGTCTGGATCGTTCCCTGCAATTCCCGGGTTCTCTGGGCGGCATGAACTGGGGCAGCGTGTCGGTTGACCCGAACAACGCCATCATGTTCGTGAATGATATGCGTCTGGGTCTGGCGAACTACATGGTTCCGCGTGCACAGGTTCCGACCGGCGCAAGCGGTATTGAGATGGGGATGGTGCCGATGGACGGTACGCCGTACGGCGCAGTCCGCGAGCGCTTCCTGTCTCCGCTGGGCATTCCTTGCCAGAAACCACCGTTTGGCACCATGTCTGCGGTTAACCTGAAAACCGGTAAAATCGTCTGGCAGGTTCCTGTCGGTACGGTAAAAGACACCGGTCCGCTGGGCATCAAAATGCGTATGCCAATGGAAGTCGGTATGCCAACGCTGGGCGCAAGCCTGTCAACGCAATCCGGTTTGCTGTTCTTCGCCGGTACGCAGGATTTCTATCTGCGCGCATTTGATACCGCAACCGGTAAAGAAATCTGGAAATCCCGCCTGCCGGTGGGCAGCCAGTCTGGCCCGATGACGTACGTTTCACCGAAAACCGGTAAACAGTACATCATCATCAGCGCCGGTGGCGCACGTCAGTCCGCAGAACGCGGCGACTACGTGATCGCCTACGCATTACCTGATCAGAAGTAATTCGATTTAATTTTGTCGAAAAACAAAGCCCGCCGGTGTGAACTGGCGGGCTTTTTTGTTTGGGGATGTTTATGGGGTGTTCAGGGAAGCCTTGATGCCTGACTCTTTAATCCTGCGAATATTGCTTCGCTGATTTTTACAGGAAAACCGGCGGGCAATAAAGCCGCGACGTCCTTAATCACCTGCGGAGTTTTTTCTTTCATTTCCGCCATCATACGGACCACACTCTCTTGCGGAAAATCGACCCGCAGCGCCGTTGTGCCAAAATGCCGGGGAAGGATCCTGTCCCAGTGAAAATGCCGGTTTATCCCCAGAACAGCCATCGCCATTTTGGCTTTTTTCGCCGGTATACCTTGCGGATGCATAAGCGGGAAAGCAGACATCACGTCATACAGTGGCGTCATCCGGTATGCGCTTCCGGGTTCAATATACACGCTAAAGTTCTTCGCATGACCGTCAATGGCAGCGAGCATCCAGAACAGAATCTGACTCTTAAAAAACAGTTCCCGATCACGTAAAACCTGCTGTGATCCAAGCAGAAGTTTCATTGCCGCCGCGATGCCCGGACCACCATCAGACTCGTATTTCAGCGCCGGAGCCACGCCCAGCGCCTGACAGAAATCTTCCTGCGGCAACCGCATCAGCCAGGAACCATCCTGTGACCAGCGGCGATCAAAGCGCTCAACCACTAACACTTTTTGCGTACCGAAACGGGCAATTTCGGCACGGGCGGCGGGGAGCCCAAACTGTTCCGCAATCTTCAGGCACAACCATTCATTTTCAACACTTTCGCTTAAATCGATTCCATTGTTTGCTATATAGCCAATGGGAAGTTTAAGAATATGGCTCGTCGGCGTGCTCCCCTGCGGACGATGCCACTGGTCGCGATACCATAACAGGGCTGTTTTTTCCTGAGCTCCGGCCAGCGAAATACGAAAGTCATCGACTTCCGCTTCCATGCCCAAAGGGGCTTCTTTATAGCCCTGAAGAAGATGTTCCACTTCTTCATCGCTTAGCGGTTGGGCATGAATTTCAGTTACCGGCGTGACCTGGCTGTTCTCCGGATACAACTGAACTGCACCGACACAATCGCCCCCAATGCGAGAAAGCAAATCGAAAGGCTGCTTCGTCGGAATGGCAAAACGCGCCTGAATACGGCTTCGGATTTGCTCATTATCGGGGAGAAGGTTATCAAAAAAGTTGTATACCACGGCACCACGAAACTTTGCAGTTTGCAGCGGAAGGGATAACGAAATAGCACGAGCTCCCGCCCGGTTCAGCCAGCTTTCGTGATACACAAATGACATTTCACCGCCACTGGCTTTCTCTAACGTCCCCACCGTAATGCCATTTAACGCGAGCGTTAACTTATCCATGTATTACCACTCCTGATCCCACGACGTTTTGTCCTGTGGATCACTGTTTCTTGGTGCTATCTGCAGCTCTAAATCCAGCGCAGCGAGCAGTTTAAACAGTGTTTCCAACCGCGTTCCATCCGGGTAATTTTCAAATTCAGAAACCGTGGACTGTTTCAGGCCCATTGTCTCAGCGGTTTTACTCTGGCTCAGTTTGCGCTTTTTACGCTCATTCCGCAGTGCATTGGCCAACATTTTTGTTGAAGTTATATTCATATTATCCTCCCTGGCGGATATTTTCAGTATATCCCCTGTAAGGGATAAATCAATTTCTATCCTCTAAAGCGGATAATATTAAAATATCCTCTACACCCTGTAAGCTGTAAAAATCTAATACAGCCTTCAGGCTGTAATTTGCCCTTTCTGCCTGTCGCATGTTTCAATGCGTTCCCGATCTCCCTGTCTCAAATAAGCCAGACGCCCATGAAAAAAAGTGAATTTATCGCTCAGGATTTACTGAGCAAAATTTATCAGAACAGCGGATCGTTGCCGGAAAAGCTGCCACCGGAACGCCAGCTGGCGGAAGAATACGGGGTTTCGCGGTTTACCGTGCGCAAGGCGCTGGAAAAACTGGTGAGTATCGGTGCGGTCCGCATCGTGCAAGGCTCGGGGATTTATATCAATGCGGGCGTCAGCAGTAATCCGCTGGTATACAACTCGATTACCGAGAAGAAATTCACCGAAATCAGTTTCAAAATGCTGGAGTTACATAAGCGGCGGCCTGACCGTGAAGAGCAGCAGGTTTTCGATATAACCGCGGATGATTTTATCTGGGCGTTTACTCGTCTGCGACGCATCAGCCAGCGCAACGTACAGATTGAGTATTCGCGGATGCCCGCCGAAGGTTTTTCGGATCTGAATCAGAAAACGATCGAGCATTCCATTCAGCAATACGTTCTGAATAAAGGCTTCGCGATTTCGCATTCCCTCACCCGTTATCAGGCGGTCAGCGTCAGCAAAGAGCAGGCGCAGCTGCTGGGCTGCAAGAAAGGCATCGCCGCCATGCAGATCACCAACAGAGGGATTTTGCAGGGCGGCCGCGTTTACGCGTTCAGCGATATCCTCGACATCGATTATTCATGTACTTACGTCATCCCGTTTAATCAGGATAATCTGGCGTTTCGGCAGACTTAAGGCGTGTGGATCACGCCGTCGGGCAGGCGGCTTTGCGTCCATTCATGCGGGCGATACACCACAGGAAATTCATTCGCCGCCTCGCTGTTGAAATCCACGCCGATCCCGGCTTCTTCACACGGATAAAAATACCCGTTCACCGGGGCCTGTGCGCCGGGGAAAACCTGCTGCGTATTGGGCGGATAAGCAACAAATTCCTGAATAGCCCCATTATGCAGATGAATATTCAGGTGCGTATTCACCGCCGCGCCGACCGGCGTCATGTCCGGCGGGCAATGCCAGGCCAGCCGCACGCCAAAACTCTGGCAGAAATGCGCCAGTTTTAAAGCCGGTGTGATACCGCCGATTTGTGAAACGTGACAGCGGATAAAGTCGATCCTGCGATTAATGATCAGATCCTTCCATTCCGCCGGATTATTGAATAATTCGCCGGTTGCCAGCGGCACGGCGGTCTGGCTGCGGATCTGCGCCAGCCACTCGTTCTGATCGGGCGGCAAAATATCTTCAATAAAGTAAGGCCGGTATTGTTCCACCGCTTTGGCAAACTGCACCGCCTGTTGCGGGAACAGGCGCTCATGAACGTCGTGCAGAATGTGGAACTGATTGCCGTACCTTTCACGCAGCGCTTTAAACATGGCGAGCGTGTTATCCATGTACTGATCCTGATCGTAATACGCGCCCGCCGCCGGTTCGCGCGTGGTGTGGAAATCGCGCGCGTTGCCACCGTAAAAGCCCAGCTGGCAACGGATGTGGCGATAACCTTCGCCCAGAAGACGATCCACTTCGCCGTAGAGATCTTCCAGCGTTTCCCCCGCCGCGTGGCTGTACGCGGTGACCGCATCTTTCGATTTACCGCCGAATAAATGATACAGCGGCATATTCGCCAGCTTGCCTTTGATATCCCACAGCGCCATATCGATGCCTGCGATGGCGTTGTTGATCACTGGCCCGTTACGCCAGTACGCGTTCACCATCATCATCTGCCACAAATCTTCGATGTGATTCGCATCGCGGCCTAACAGCAGCGGTTTGAGGTATTCATCGACCATCAGTTTCACCGCTAGCGGACGCTGCTGGAATGTGGCGCAGCCGAGGCCGAAAACACCGCAGTCAGTTTCAATTCTGACGACCACCAGATTATGGCGATCGGGGCGCGTTATCTGGCATTCAATATGCGTAATCAGCACAGGTTTCATGGAAAATCCTTAATAATGGCCTTCAGCTCTTTTAAGGAAAAGAGTGCGGGAATATTCGTATTGCGGTTATTTCACCGTATTTTACGCCCGGCTGTAAACCTTAATTTCATGCATTTATTTTGGTATGAAAGAACGGTCATTTACTGAAAAAAACCAGACCAATTATCATAAAACCCCGTCTGAGCAGGCTTAGAAGGCGGATTATGTGACCGGGATCCTGTTTTATTGGTTTGTTTTTAAAAACCACGCTCATTACACTCCCTTCCCATCTGAGAATAAAAATACAATTTCCGTCGCGGGGTTCAGGGTGAATACAGAAATAATGCAGTCCGTTATTAAAGGCGTCGGCGGTGCAGAAAATATTAATAAAATCTGGCATTGCATGACCCGTCTGCGTTTTGATTTAGCCGACGAAAATAAAGTGGCGTGGGATGAGATAAAAAATCTGCCCGGCGTTTTGGGCGCGCAAAGCCAGAGCGGTCAGGTGCAGATTATTGTCGGGCCGAAAGTGAATACCTGGTACGAAGCGATTGTTTCGCAGCTGGATCCGGCGTCAAAGCCAACAGGAAATGTTTCCACAAATGCGCGCAAAAGTCTGATCTCGATGTTCATGGATACGGTGTCCGGCGTGTTTGGCCCGATCGTTCCGGCCATTGCGGGCGCGGGAATGATCAAAGGTTTGCTGGCCGGTTTAATCGCCCTCAAGGTGATTTCGGCGAAAAGTGAAACCGTGATGATCATCGATCTGATTGCCAGCGGCGTTTTCTATTTTCTCCCGTTCTTCCTCGCTGTCTCTGCCGCGAGAATCTTCAAAACCAATGAATATCTGGCTGCCGCAGTCGCCGCCTGTCTGATGTATCCGACGCTGATTGACGCCGCAAAAGCGCTCGCCAGCCATACTGCGGATGCGCCAACGGCGTTGTATTTCATGGATATCTTGCCGGTTTCGGTATTTAACTATTCGGCCAGCGTGATTCCGGTGATTTTCTCGGTGCTGGCGCTGAGCTACATTCACCGCTGGGTGGACAAAATCATGCCGGACGTGCTGAAAACCGTTTTCACGCCAACGCTGACGTTATTTATTGCGGCGCTGGTTTCACTGACGGTGATTGGCCCGGCCGGAATTTACCTCGGTAAACTGCTGGCGCTGGGTATTCAGGGGCTGTTTGAAGTGTCATCGGTGTTCGCCGGTTTTATTGTTGGCGCGATCCGCCCGGTGGCGATCCTCACCGGAATGCACCACGCCATGACGCCAATTGCCTTGCAGAACTTCACCGATCAGGGCTGGGACATGCTGATGCCGATGATGTTTATGGCCAACATGGCGATTGCCGGTTCGACCTTCGCGATTTATTTCCATGTGAAAACCCGCGAGCAAAAATCAGTCGTGCTGTCGGCGGCGATTTCCGGGCTGCTGGGGATCACTGAACCGGCGCTGTTTGGCGTGCTGACACGCTATAAAAAAGCGTTTATCGCCACCACGATCAGCAGTTCTGTGGCGTCGGCATTTATTGCATTCTTCGGGGTGCGGTTGTACGGCTATATTCTGTCGAGCATTTTCAGCCTGCCCGCCTACATCGGTCCGTACTTCATTTATATCGTAATGGGCGTGGTGTTATCGCTGGGGCTGTCATTTACGCTGACATATCTGATGGTCGTTAAAAACAAAGACACCGAAAAATCGGTGCCTCTGGTCAGTCAGGTGCGTTAAATTCAGGCGGCGGCGCTGGCTGCTGCCTGGATTTTATTAGTCAAACGACCGATGTTCTCAATTTCCACTTCAATCGTGTCATTGTCATTCAGGTACAACGGCGGTACGCGGCTTTTGCCCACGCCGCCCGGTGAACCGGTCATGATCACATCCCCCGGCGAAAGCTGCGTAAACGTGCTGATATAGGCAATCATCTGCGGAATGCTATGCACCATGTTAGCCGTGGTGTCGTTTTGCACCAGCCGGTCGTTCAGCCAGGTTTTAATGCTCAGATTCTGCGGATCGCCCACTTCATCCGGCGTCACCAGCCACGGCCCGAACGCGCCGGTGGCAGGCCAGTTTTTCCCGGCGGTGTACCACTTATGCTGCCAGTCGCGCACCGAGCCATCCATATAACAGCTGTAGCCCGCAATGAAATCCAGCGCATCTTCGGCCGGAATATTGCGGCCGGTGCGGCCGATAATGATCGCCAGTTCCCCTTCGTAATCGAACTGGCTGGAAGAGGCGGGTTTGATAATGATGCCGTTATGGCCAACCTGCGAATCGGCGAAGCGGACAAATAACGTCGGCGCGTCGCTGGTTTCATTGAACTCTTTGCGCTTTTCGGCGTAGTTCATGCCGACGCCGAAGATTTTGCCCGGACGGTCAATCACCGGCAGAAAGCTGATGTCGCTCAGCTGAAGATCGGCCGGAAGCTGCGCATAGCGCTGCAATTCGTCAAGCTGATGATGCGCCATGAATTCGTTAATATCCCGGCAACCTGAGTGACGGCCGACATCAATAATGCCGTCTGTATGGAAGATGCCGAAGCTTTTGGTGTGTTCTTTACTGAGGGTGAAATTAACAATTTTCATAGATGCGCTTAGTTTCTTATTTTACATAAAACAGGTGAATTCACTGGCGTTCAGATTGCGGAGACGCTCACGCCCCTGCAAAGATCGCGAGATTATTGACCGCGCCTCTCATGCCTTCTACTATATTTTTTTACCAAATCGATGAATTTCAGGAATGTATGATTAATAACAGGGACTTAGATTATTTCGTCACCGCTGCGGAGATGATAAATTTGAGACTTGCGTCACAAAATTTAAATATTACGCAGCCCGCGCTATCGAAATCCATCACCCGTTTGGAGAAAGAACTCGGCATTAAATTGTTTAAAAGAGTCGGCCGGGGTCTGGAGCTGACCGAGGCGGGTCGCATTCTTTATCAGCGGGGCCTGGCGCTGCAAAATTCCTATCATGAGATGGCAGAAGTCATGACGGAACTGAGCAGCGGCGCGGGCGGGATTGTGCGTGTCGGCGTGTCGGGTTCCGCGACACAATTTTTACTGCCGGAAATCTGCAAAACGCTGCAATTACAGGTTCCCAACGTAAAACTGGAAATCCAGATCGGCATGAACGACGTGCTGTTTACGCTGATGGAGCGCCACGTCATCGACATTATTATCGGGCCGCTGGTGAACTATGAAAGCCCGGTGGTTCAGGTGCCGGTTACCGCCGATCGCGTGGTCGTCGCGGCGTCACGCGACCATCCGCTGGCGGGCAGGCCGGTTTCGCTGCGCGACATGAGCCGTTACGGCTGGATTTTACCGGCCAAAACCGTGTCGATGCGCCAGTGGCTGGACAAGATGTTCTATGAAAATCATTGCCCGCTGCCGGACGTTAAAGTGGAAATCAGCTCGCTGGCGTCAGTGCCCGGTCTGATCGCCAAAAGTGGCCTGCTCAGTTTTCTTTCTGAAAACATTCTGGTCGAGGAAGAGTTTATCTCCCGCCTGATCCGGATTGATAACGATCAACTGATGATGCCGCGTCGTGTGGGGATTACCTGGCGGGAAGGCGCATTTCTTTCACCCGCGACGCAAAAGGTAATTGAAGTGACGCAAAACGTCGGGAAGAAAATGCAGAGTGAAGCCCGCCGCATGCTGGAAGACTAGGCCAGCCGCGGCGGGAAAGAGCCGGAAATTACACCAGATGGCAGGCGACGCGGTGGCCGCTTTCCACTTCACGCAGTAACGGAATTTCAGCGCGGCAACGTTCGGTCGCGCGCGGGCAGCGGGTATGGAAGCGGCAGCCGGACGGCGGTTTTGACGGATCCGGAATTTCACCGCTGACCATTGCCACCGGTTCGCTGTCAGGATCAAGCGTCGGCACGGCGGCCAGTAACGCCTGCGTGTACGGATGCAAAGGCTGGCGGAATAAAGCATCGCGGCTCGCGGTTTCCACCAGTTGCCCCAGATACATTACCGCCACGTCGTCGCACAGATGTTCCACCACGCCCAGATCATGTGAGATAAACAGAAACGTCACACCGTGATCGTCGCGTAAATCCGAGAATAAATTGATGATCTGCGCCTGAATCGAGACGTCGAGCGCGGAGATCGGCTCATCGGCAATAATGAATTCCGGTTGCAGGATCAGCGCCCGCGCAATGCCAATACGCTGGCGTTGCCCGCCGGAAAACTCATGGGGAAAGCGGTTGTAATGCAGCGGCGACAGCCCGCAGATTTTCATCACTTCCACCACTTTGCCGTGCAGTTCAGCGCGTGAGCAGAGTTTATGTTCCAGCATCGCTTCGCCGATCGCGTCACCAATACGAATACGCGGATTCAGCGAACTGTAGGGATCCTGAAACACCAGCTGGATTTTCGGTCGCAGCGCTTTAAGCTGTTTCGGCTTGAGCCGGTGCAGGTCTTCACCACGAAACTTCACGCTGCCCGCCGTTTTGTCGTACAACCCGAGAAGCGTTCTGCCGACGGTGGTTTTGCCGCTGCCGGATTCGCCCACCAGCCCGAAAATAGTGCCTTTGCGGATGTTAAAACTGACACCATCTACCGCGCGCAGCTGGCCGGTTTCCTGCCCGAATACGCCGTCGCGGATCGGAAAGTGTTTCTTCAGGCCATCCACTTCTATCAGGTAGTCAGTACTCATCAGATTTTCAGCACTCATGGCTGCAACTCCTTCTGCGTCATTTCATTTGCCGGACTCAGCCCGCTGTAAAAACAGGCCGCCTGCCGCGACCGCCCTTCCAGCGGTGGGATCCCCTGACGACAGCGGTCGGTGGCACGTTCACAACGCTCGGTAAAAGCACAGTACGGCGGCAGCGCAGCCAGATCCGGCACCTGACCGGGAATGGAATACAACCGCCGGCGACGCTCGCCCGGCGTGGGCCGCGACGCGATCAACCCCTGCGTGTACGGATGCAGCGGATTGCGAAGCACCTCCGCCGTTGCGCCCTGCTCAACAATTTTCCCGGCGTACATCACCACCACGTGATCGGCCATCTGCGCGATCACACCCAAATCATGCGTAATGAGCATCAGCGCCATGTGATTTTGCCGCGCCTGATCGCGTAACAGCCGTAAGATCTGCGCCTGCACGGTGACGTCCAGCGCGGTGGTCGGCTCGTCCGCAATCAGCAACTGCGGCTTACAACTGAGCGCCATCGCAATCATGATGCGTTGTAACATGCCACCCGAAAGCTGGTGCGGATAACTGGTCATCAGGCTTTCCGCGCGCGCCAGACCAACGTCGGTGATCATCTTCGTTGCCTTTTCCCAGGCCGATTTTGGCGATTCCCCGAGATGGCGGATCAGCGGCTCAACCAGCTGCTCACCAATGGTCAGCACCGGATTGAGCGCGGTCATCGGTTCCTGGAAAATCATCGCCAGCTGGTTGCCGCGTAGATCTGCCATTTGTGATGCGCGCAGTTTCAGTAAATCACGCCCCTGAAACAGGATTTCGCCGCCATCAATGCGCGCGGCCTGTGGCGGCAGTAATCCCATTAGCGACATCGCCGTAACGCTTTTTCCGCAACCGGATTCGCCCACAATGCCGACGGTTTGCCCGGCCTGAACGTCAAACGTGACGTCCTGCACTGCACGCACACGCCCCTGATCGCTGGAAAAAGACAGCGCAAGCTGATTAAAACGGATCAACGGTTCTGTCATTTTTTACTCCGTTTCATCTTGGGATCGAGCGCATCGCGCAGGCCATCGCCCAGTACGTTAATCGCAATAACGGTGATAAAAATCGCCACGCCCGGCGGCATCCATAACCACGGACGGCGCTGGAAGTCGATCAGGCTGTTGGCCGCGTCCATCATGTTTCCCCATGAAGGCGTCGGTGGCACCACGCCCAACCCGAGATAGCTAAGCGCCGATTCACTGAGAATGGCGTTTGCCACCGCCATCGTCGCCATCACTACCAGAATGGGCACGGTATTGGGCAACAGATGGCCGAACAGACGACGGCGCGCGGATAACCCGAGCACCTGCGTCGCCAGCATAAAATCGCGCTCGCGCAGGGACAGAATTTGCCCGCGCACCAGACGCGCCAGCTTCGGCCATTCCAGCAAACTGAGCATCACGATCACCATGTAGACGCGCGAATCCGGCGAGAAATCCAGTTCCGAGAGCATCGCGCCCATCACAATCAGCAGCGGCAGGCTCGGAATGGTCATCACCAGATCGGCAAAACGCATGATGATTTTGTCAGCAACGCCGCCCAGATACCCCGAAACCGCGCCCATCAGATAGCCGAGTGTCACGGAGAGCAACATGGTAAGCAGGCCGATGATCAGCGAAATACGCCCGGCCAGAAGCAGGCGCGTATAAACGTCGCGCCCAAGAAAATCGGTGCCCAGCCAGTGATCGGCATTTGGCGCTTTATTAATCATCAGCGCATCGGTAGCGTCATCGCGCCATGGCGAATAGTAAGGGCCCACTATGCACCAGACCGCCATGACCAGCAGAAGGATGAGGCAAAACATCGCCAGCCGGTTCTGTCGCAACGATTTCCAGGCCTGCTGCCACGGTGACGGTGTCACCTGCGCCATCGCCGGTATTTCCGCTTCACGAAGCCGGCGGTGGGTTGAAAATAATGATCCAAACATCACGACCTCACACGAATACGCGGGTCAGCCCACGCATAAAGCACATCGGCAATCAGGTTGCCCAGAATGGTGAGAACCGCCAGAAACAGCGTGAATCCCATCAGCACCGGATAATCGCGCGCTGCCAGCGAATCAATATGAATGTGCCCCGCGCCCGGCCAGTTAAAGACCTTTTCGGTGATCAGCGCACCGGAAAACAGCCCCGGCAGCTCGAATCCTAACAGCGTGATAATTGGCAACAGCGCGTTCCGCAGCGCATGTTTGAGGATGACGGTGCGCTCGCGCAGCCCTTTGGCACGCGCGGTGCGGATGAAATCCATGCGTACGACGTCCAGCATGCTGGCGCGGAAATAGCGCGTCAGGCTGCCCGCCTGAAGCATCACCAGCGCAATCACCGGTAATACCAGGTGCGCCGCGACCTGCATCACCCAGGCCCAACCCGTGGCGTCGCTGCCGGTATTGGTCATGCCGCCAACCGGCAACCAGTGGAGATCAACCGCAAACCATTTGATCAGCAGCAGGCAAAGGAAAAACGTCGGAAATGACATCGCCGCGAATATCACCACGCTGACGACGTGATCAAACAGCGAATAGGGTTTCATGGCAGAAACAATGCCCACAGCCAGCGCGATCCCCCAGTACAGCACCATGGCGATAGTCGCCAGCAGGAAGGAGTTCCAGATGTACTGATTCAGCAACTGACTCACCGGGATCTGATATTGCAGCGAAAAACCCAGATCGCCCTGGAGCAGGTTCCCCAGCCAGTGCAGATAGCGGCTAAGCAGAGGCTGATCGAGGCCGTATAACGCTTTGAGTTCGGCGGCACGCTGAGCGGTCAGGGTAATATTGCCGTCGATAAAATCGCCCGGCGTTTTGGCAAACAGCATAAAGATGAGCAGCGAAGCGAGGAACAACATCGGGATGGTTTGAAGCAAACGACGCAGAATGAAATTTCTCATGACTTTCTCATTGAAGCTGCCGGTAAGGACCGGCAGCAACGTGATTTCTGATTATTTGACGATTTTGACATCCGGCAGGCTGCCGGTCAGGCCGTTGTAAATATCCGGTTTGAAACCGGTCACGCGGGCACTGCTGGCCGACAAAATTTTACGGTTGCCGAGCAGGATCACCGGCGGATCGTTCGCCAGAACTTTGTACAGTTCGTGGTAAACCGGCTTACGTTTTTCGATGTCGAGGGTCGCATTACCTTCGTTGATCAGCTTATCCACTTCCGGATTGTTGTAACCCTGCTCCGTGGCCTCTGTGCTGTAGTAATCCCAGACGCCGTCGTGCGGATCATTGAGCGTGCTGGTGCTGAATGACGCCAGATCGTAATTCCCCGCTTTACGTTGCGACATCAGCGCGTTGAAATCCACAACCTGTGGTTTCAGCAGCACACCAATCTTCTGGTAGTCCTCTTTGGCGATAGGGATCAGGGCGTCGTTCAGTACTTTTTTGCTGACCAGCAGCGTCAGTTCCAGACGTTTGCCGTCTTTCACACGAATGCCGTCAGCGCCGGTTTTCCAGCCCGCTTCATCCAGTAATTTACTGGCCTGCGCCGGATCGAATTTGTACGGATTCACGCCTTCAGTGTTATACGCCCAGGAGATTGGCGCGATCGGCTCGATAGCCACGGAGCCGTAGCCCTGATACACCACGTCGATCAGTTTCTGGCGATCCAGACCGTAGATCAGCGCCTGACGAACTTTCACGTCCTGCAATACCGGGCGATGAAGATTGAACTCAATCTTGCTGTAATCGCTGGATCCGTACAGGTTGATGTTCGCAAAACCCAGCAGTTTCAGCTGTTCGATATCATCAGGGCGTGACGTAAAAGCGTCGTAGTCGGTATCGCCGGTCTGGAATAACTGGAAGTTCGTCGACGGATTGGTGACACGATAAATGAAACGTGGCGTCGGAGGCGTACCGCGGTAATAGTTTGTGTTGGCGTGGAAACGGATCTCCTGCCCCGGAATGTATTTGTCGTAAACATACGGGCCGTTACCCAGCGGTTTGCCGTGCAGCGTGCGCAGTGTATCGAGATTTCCACGCTGATAATCTTTGCCGTAATAGGCTTTCGACAGCACCGGCCCGCCGATTTTTTGCAGCGTGGTCGCGCCCGGTTGCGTGGTTGTCACCTGAAGGGTCAGCGGGTCGATAACTTTCAGACCACTGACGCTGTCCGCTTTGCCCTGCTTATATTCATCACCGCCGGCAATGTGTGCCAGCGTGATGTCGGTGTCGCCGTCATATTTCGGGTCGTACAACACGGTCAGTGTGAACGCGACGTCTTCCGCCGTCAGCGCTGAACCGTCGCTGTACTTGAGGTTCGGACGCAGTTTGATGGTATACGTTTTGCCGTCCGGGCTGACCGTCCAGCTCTCCGCCAGACCCGGAACCAGTTTGCCCTGACTGTCCCAGTCAATCAGGCGGGCGAAGATCACGTTGGTGACGTTTTCATCCCAGCCATTCACGAAGAAGTAAGGGTTAAAAATGCCCTGCGGTTCGGAGATCCCGGCGATCACGGTGTCCGTACGCAGTTTCGCGGCAGCAGGCACCTGGCTGGCGTCTGTGGCCGGAGTGATGCCTTCTTTAAGAACATCGTCCGCAAAGGATAAAGAAGAAAACATCACCGCGCTGGCCAGCAATGCGATTTTAAAAGAAGCGGTGCGGCGCGCGCGGGAGACGGATTGCGCGGGGGCAGAAGTGAGTAACGTAGCCAAGTGACATCCCTCATCAATAAGTGTGCAATAGGTTTACAAAACATGACGAAGAGTAAGGTTGGGGTTTGTCCTTGTCTAACAACGAAAAAATATGGCTTATAGCTTTTGGGCAGTACGCTGAAAAAGCCGCCAAAACGGGTAATGTGGAATGATTTCCTGCCCATACCCAGTAAGCACTCACTAACCATTCAGGTCAGGATAATCAGTAAGTTAACTGTAATGGACGTCGGAATCCTCCGGATCCGTACAAAGAAAAACGGCGTATCTCATCGAAGATACGCCGTTCATTTCGGAATGCTTTCCGGCCGGGACTGTCAGGCAGCGGTTTTCTTACTGCGGGAACTGACCTCAGAGAGGATCTCTTTTTGTTTGCTCTTCTCGCCGATCAGCTTGTACCAGCCTGAAAGCTTGCGCAGATCCGGCAACGTCGCCTTTTCTTCAACGTCGTAAGCGCTTAATTTCTCACGATACTCTTCGAAGATGGTGATACAGCGGCGTGCCCACTCGCCTTCCAGCGCCGAACCTGCCACTGCGCGCGGACGGCGAGGTAAGCGCGGGCGCAGTGGTTTACTGGCTTCTGGCGCTGACTCATCGACATACGCGAACTTGATCGAAACAACGGTTCTGCCCTGCTTCACCGGCTCCCAGACCACGGAGATATCGGTATTGGCGTTGATCCGGTTGATCGTCGGTTCAAGCAGCTTCTGGCGGAAGTCACGGTAATCCTCGTATTTGCCTGCCAGACCGGCCTTCTCGCGCATCCAGTTGAGATCCAGGGTCACTTCAATGGCTTTACCGCTGCGTCTGCCGTAGAGGTTTTTGGCTTTGATTAACCAGCCATACAGACGCACGGAGAACGGCGTATCCAGTTTGGCGATATTAGCAAAATTGAGTTTGGTAAAAGACTCTTTTAATTCATATAGATACGGTGCAACGTCCTGACCAAATCTCAGTACAACGGCGCTGTGATCATCACTGCTGACGTATTCCAGCCGCGAGAACCACGAAAGCTGAACGGTACGCACCTTTCCGGTTTTCGTATCCGGTTTGTAGATGGTGACCGGCTTTTTCATCAGGCTTTCTGCAGCTTCACGCAACTGGCGGTGGCTGCTGGTCGGGTTTACCCCGTAGATCCGCTGGTAATCCTGAGGGAAAAGTCGATATAACGTGTCCGGTTGAGGTTTCCTGCTATCAATTTGTGCCAGCGCCAGGTTAAGCAAGCGCATTTCATCCAGAGTAACGCTGTAGGCGCCTTCAAGAAGATCGTTCCCCTGAACTACGGTGAGTTTATTCAGTTCCATGTAGCAGGATCCATAAGTGGAAAGTAGGTAAATTATTCCACATAAAAAATACTGACGTAAAGTAAAAACAAAGCTTATTTATTCCTTTATTTTCAAATTGTTATAAGAGAATCCTAAAACATCGATCAGGAAAAACTTCCACATATGATTTTCCACCGACTCCGGGATCCTTTTTTTAACATGCTGGATCGGCTCGCTTTTTACAGGAAATTACTCCACTTATCGGACTGAAGATCTCCAGCCCGGAATGTCTGAGATACTCGCTGCTCTCCCCTGCCGATCAGAAAATTCTTCCACATATAAGTCCATACTGCACGTTAACTGACCGTAAACGGCTTTGTGATCCCGTTCTCATTTCAACATACCGGCCCGTTCCCTGTCTGAATCGGGATCTACAGGAAAAATTTCCACGTATATGTGTCCGGGGATCAGAAAATGTCTCCACATTTAGGGATACACGATCGGCGATCAGGAAATAACTCCACATATAGGGGGCGTTTCGATCTCAGGAAATCTTTCCACGTATAGCAATGCGTGGGATCAGGAAATACTTCCACGTATTCCATCGTAAGGTGTTAACTGACGGCACAGTTACCGTGAATTCACGCACGTTTGATCAGATAATTCTTCCACATATAGGCAAGTGACAATGTCACGTATTTTCTAACCCACTGTTTATAAAAGATTATATTTCCAGAGTTCGTTTGAATAGCGTTAATCAGATCAGAAAATGTCTCCACATAACCGCTGATTGGATCAGGAAAATCTTCCACATATGCCCTGCTCTGCTGCCCGGATATCGATTTCTGAAGCCGATTATGCCTGACCAGGATGATCCTCTCCCTGCTGCGTGACACAACGTGACGCTGTCACAGGAAATGTCTCCACATTAGGGCTCGTTCTGGGATCAGGAAATTACTCCACCTATCATAAAAATGAGTTGTGGCAATATGTTAGTGTTAAATCTAAGCTGATGTTCATGACATGGGTTCCCAATGGAAACTGTCCACAGAAAAAAGCTCCACGTATCCAGTGGACTGATCTGTAAGGAAATTATCCACAGGAAAAAGCTCTACATTCATCATGAAAAGGATCCACATCCAACAGGAAGGATCTCCACTCCGGGCAGGAAATATCTCCACAAGACGCGTTGTATTCTGCTGATTTACATAAGAAAAAACATCTCTTAAAGAGAAAGATCTAAACTTATAAATAAAACAAAACACTATTTGATCTTGGGATCCTGATAAGGACTGGTGACGTTAATACGTAAGGGATCAGGAAAAGGAAACACCAGAAGGGACAATGTTGTGCAGGCTTCAGAAACAAAAGCGGGCCTGAAAAGGCCCGATCCAGACGGAACAAACGATCAGGAACGTTCGTTGGTGATTAGCCAGGCATTGATCAGCTCTGTCAGAACGTCTTTCATCTCGCGATCTTGCAGAAAACAGCTGGTTTTGAAACGACGATGCAGCTCTTCATCGATGTTAGTCTGTAACTTCTTCACTGAAGCGGGCGGCTTTGCAACAGCGTCCAGTGCTGTAGTCAGTTGTCTGTGCTGGCCAAGTTTCATTTTCATTTCAACAACTCCGTAATTTCTTTGGTCATAATTTCAATCTCGCCTTTCGCATTACCGTCCGTTGTATCGAAGACTGTTCCGCCATCCATCATGGTACGGATGTATACCTGGCGCTGAGTGGTGCCTGTGCGCAGTGCCGGAACGCCTGTATCAGCAATCGATTCTTTCAAGACTTCCAGCATCTTAGCGGATGCGACTTTCTTGGTGATCAAAAAACGCGCGATGACAGGCTGTAAATTTTCACGCGCCTCAACAACGGCAAGTATAGCGCCACAGGCTGCAAAATCTAAAGGTGACGGTGTCACGGGGATCAGGACTAAATCACTGACCATCACCGCTGCTGATGAAATTGCCGAGATTGCTGCTGCACCGTCGATGACTACGTAGTCATATTCTTTCAACTGCTTACGTACGGTATAAACTTCTTTTTCTGATGCGGCTTCCGCCAGGTCGAACTGGCATTTGCTTTCGTCGTACCAGTTGCTGATGCTTCCTTGTGGATCGGTATCGACCATCACGACTTTATGACCTTGTCGTGCAAGACAGGTTGCGATGTTAATAGAAGTCGTGGTTTTCCCTACCCCGCCCTTCCCGTTCAGGAAAGAAATAATTTTCGCTGCCATAACAACCTCTTGGTGAAGCGCTAAATGAAGATTATTGAATCCCGTAATCATAAGGTTTCGGGATTCATTATTTATGTAATCATAGGATTCTGGGATTTAAAAATCCATGAATCACAGGATTGAAGCACTACTATAAAGTTTACATCCGATGATTTCAATATTTTAGGATTACCGAATTATATTATCCTGTGATTTCAGGATTACGTGATTACCGGTTGATTGATTACGGCGGTAACATAATGTTCAGGATGTTATGATTTTTGAATCCCATCATCCCAGGGTTTTGGGATGTCAGGATTGCAGGCGGATAAGGCTGAAGTATCGATCTCAAAGAATAAGGGTGCAAAATGGAGCTACAAGGATTTCGCTATCTTGTGATTTTATGATTCTGCGTTCTTGGGATTTTCGCGGGGATGCATCATGCCAATGAGAGCGCCAAAAAGTTTCGGCTGGTGTTGATGTTCAAAACAGTAGCCATGAAAATCTCACCATCTCACCATCTCACCATCTGATGATTCCTGTATTCAGGGATTTGTGCATCTTTGGATTTCAGAAGCATGTGATGCCAGATATGTATCTTATGATTACAGGATTAAATGATTCTTGCACGCCTGAGATTACAAAATCCTGAGATGTGCAGATATAAATCGTAGGATTACGGGATTAAGTAATCTTTGAATCATTAATTATCAATAGAAGAGCAAACAGGTATGTACGGCACAACAGGATTCCAGGATGACATGCTTCCGTAATCTTAAAGAGGATTACAGGAGTATAAGATTACACGTTGATGAGTGCTCAATGGACTTAACTTATTATGTGTATCACGTAATCCTGGGATGTAGAGTGAATCTCAGGATTACATGATACTGTTTTGGATTCTGTGATTCCATAATCATTTTAATAAAATCAATTATTTATCAACACGAGGTGGAGCTGTGTCTAATCAGCCTTCAGAGGATGTCAGGATTCAATGATTTCCACTAGGATTTTGAGATTACAGGATATCCATAATAAATCACGGGATTATTGGATTATCGTGACGCGCTGGGATTCAAAGATTCCATGATTATGGAGATAATGAATCCAGAATATTAAGATTCAAGGATTCTGGGATTTATAGATTGAATAAGATTACAGAATCTTAAAATCTCAGAATTGTCACGGCTCGTGATGGATGTTGGGATGCCGGGATTTTAGGATGGTGTGATTTAATGATTATGAAATACAGGTCTTAAGGATGTTGTGATTATAAGATTCTGGGATTTATCTTGTGATGACAAGATGACAAGATGACAAGATGACAAGATGACAAGATGACAAGATGACAAGGTGCAGGAAAAGCAAATCCCAAGATTATAATATCTCGGGATTTGGGGATTGTAAGATTCAGAGATTTTAAAAGCAGAATTAATGAGTTACCACATCCAGTGCGCGCAGGTGTTCGGGCAACCAGGAAAGCAGAACTTCTGATCCGGCTTTCCAATCCGGATTCATGTGTGCGGCAGAAAGCTTAACCATGAAATTATCCTGACCAGCAACTTCAGTCATCATACGGACATGGTCGCCGAGATAGATGAACTGTTTAATCCGCGCTTTGACCTGTTCCATACCCGGCTGAGGATTGTTGATACTGATCCGCTCGGGGCGGATTGAGAGCAAAATTTTCTTACCGGGTGAACTCGGGCGAATTTTAACGGCGCGAAGAATTGTGCCGTCATCGAGAGATGCGCGATAAAAATCACCTTCGGCTGCCGTATTGGTTGCCAGCAGACTGTTATTTTCTCCAATGAACTGTGCAACAAACGCATTATCCGGTTTTTCATAAATCACACTCGGGCTGTCCATCTGCTGGATAACGCCGTCGTTAAATACCGCAACGCGGTCAGACATGGTCATCGCTTCGCTTTGATCGTGTGTCACATAGACAATCGTCAGATCCAGCATCTGGTGCAATTGCTTGATTTCCATTTGCATATGTTCGCGCAGTTGTTTATCCAGCGCCCCGAGCGGTTCATCCATCAACACCAATTTCGGTTCGAACACCAGAGCGCGGGCGAGGGCGACACGCTGCTGTTGCCCGCCGGACATTTGCGCCGGATAGCGATCTGCCAGCGGTTTAAGTTTGACCATATCCAGAATACGGTCAACTTTCTCCTTGATATCCGTCTTGTTAAGACGACGTATCGTCAGCGGAAACGCCAGATTTTCGGCCACCGTCATGTGCGGGAACAAGGCGTAATTCTGGAAAACCATTCCGATATCACGCTGATGCGGAGGCAAATTATGCAAAGGTTTATCGCGTAGCAGAATTTCTCCTTGAGTCGGCGTTTCAAACCCTGCAAGCATCATCAGGCTGGTTGTCTTGCCGGAACCTGACGGGCCAAGCAGCGTCAAAAACTCACCCTCATGGACATCAAGATTGAGGTTTTTAACGACCAGTTTATCGCCGTCATAGCTCTTCTTGATATTTTTGAAGCTGACATACGTTCTCATAACAGGTACTCCGCGAAGAAAAATACTGGAAAGTGGATGACGCAACCCGGCACAAATCATGCATAAAACATCCTCAGAAGGAGTGTTTGTGTGGCGTTATTAAAAATCTTTACCACCCGTCCGAAACGCTAACAAGCATTTTTTAGCAAAAAACCACAAAAAACGAGCCTGAGAGAAATCTCGCAGGCTTATGAATTTTATTGCTATTTTTAAAAGTCTTCTGCTTATTGCTAGCAATATGAAAGGGGGATTACGCAGGATCAGGCAAGTCGTCAGCTTCCGTTTCGGTGATCTCAATCATCGCCTCCTGCGCACTACAAGATTGCAGCCTGCGCCGTAAACAATCCACGATATGCCCAAACGCGGGCACAATTTCTTCCTCCGAAACACCACCATAACCGAGCAAAAGCCCGCGCCGCGGGGCCGGACGCAGGTAATAAGCGGAAAGCGGGCGGGTCAGCACACGCTTTTGCTCCAGCTCAGCGCTCAGCGCTACGTCATCAATCGAATCCGGCAACGACAAAATCAGATGCAATCCGGCATTGCTGTTTTCGCTTAAAAACTCCGGCCCGAGCTCCTGCTCAATCAGCTTCGTCAGCACATTACGCCGCTTGCCGTAAATCAGCCGCATCCGGCGGATATGTGCCGCATAATGACCTTCGCGTATAAATTCCGCCAGCGTAAGTTGCGTCAGTCCGTTACCCGCCCGGTACAACTCGGAATGTGCAATCTTGAGGCGCGAAGCCAGAGGGCGCGGCAAAACGACGTAACTGATTCGCATCGCCGGGTACAGCGTTTTGCTGAACGTCCCGATATAAATCACAGGTGCATCGCTGCTCAGGCCTTGCAACGCGGGGATCGGACTGCCGGAATAACGAAATTCGCTGTCGTAATCATCTTCCACCACCCAGCTGCCTTGCTGGCTGGCCATCGCGAGAATTTTTTGTCTGCGCGCCAGACTCATTACCGCACCCAGCGGATAGTGATGTGACGGTGTCACGCATATCAGTTTAGGCGCGCGGCTTTCTGGCGGATTTTCAGGCGGATCCATACCGTTTTCATCCACCGGAATTGGCTGAATATCCACGCCGTTGATGGTTAGTACATTGCGAATGCCCCAGTAGCTGGGTTCTTCAATCCAGGCGACATCGCCCGGATCGCAAAGCATTTTTGCCAGTAAATCCAGAGCCTGATGCGTACCGGCGGTGATGAGGATCTGGTCGGCAGTGCAGTCCACCGAGCGTGCAATACGCAGATAATCAGCGAGCGCATGCTGAAGTTCCGGGCAGCCACCGTGGCGCGAATAGGTGAGATATTCCGGATGCAGACGGCGGCTCAGGCGGTTTTGCAGCTTGCGCCAGATGTCATGAGGAAACTTTGTGACATCCGGTACGCCCGGCATAAACGCGCCCCACTGGTGCGACGCCACGCCGGTGCGCGTCAGCAAATTTGAACCGCGTTTGGAAAGTGAAACATGGCTGCGGAGCGGGGCACAGCGTGTGGTGTTTTTGTCGGCGATCACGCCGTCTTCCGGTAAATCGGATGTGACGAAGGTACCACTTCCGGTACGCGTCTGAATGTAGCCCTCAGCCTGCAATTGCTCGTAGACCGCCAGCACCGTATTGCGCGAAATATCCAGTTCTTTGGCCAGGTCCCGGGATGCGGGTAAACGGCTGCCGGGGCTGATGCTGCCGTCAAAGATAGCCTGTTGTAATGCCTGATAAACGCGCCTGTTCAGCGTGCCTCCGGAAGATTCAGAAAGCCCGGTGAGACGCTGAAAAATGAGGTCAGAGAGCAGTGAGCGCAAAAGTGGATCCTCAAAATAATTAAAACTGGTTCTGGATTATAGAACCGCTGACAGGATAAAAAACAAGGACAGATTGCTATTTCGACAAATTGTTCACCTTGCAACCGGCAATCTCCAAAACATAACCCTCAGGCAGGAGCGAAAGATGAGTCACAGCGAACTGGAAAAACGCCGTAAAGAAGCGACACCGCGTGGTGTCGGCGTCATGTGTGATTTCTATGCAGCGAAGGCGGAAAACGCAACGTTGTGGGATGAGCAGGGTCGGGAATATATCGATTTCACCGCCGGGATCGCCGTGCTCAATACCGGTCACCGCCATCCGAAAATTGTCGAAGCGATCCGCAAACAGCTCGACCTTTTCACGCACACCGCCTACCAGATTGTGCCTTATGCAAGCTTTGTCACGTTGGCCGAATGCATCAACGAAATCGCTCCGGTGACAGGAAATGCGAAAACCACCTTCTTCAGTACCGGTGCCGAAGCGGTAGAAAACGCGGTGAAAATTGCCCGCGCTGCCACCGGTCGCCCCGGCATTATCACTTTCTCCGGTGCATTCCACGGCCGCACCTTACTGACCATGGCGCTGACCGGAAAAGTCGTGCCATACAAAGTGGGTTTCGGTCCATTCCCGGCATCAGTATTCCACGGTCAGTACCCGAATGCGCAACACGGCATCAGCACCGAAATGGCGCTGGAAAGCATCGAACGAATTTTCCGCAGTGATATCAGTCCGCAGCAGGTTGCCGCCATTCTTTACGAACCGATTCAGGGCGAGGGCGGTTTTAATATTGCGCCGGAAGATTTTGTGAAAGGTCTGCGCGACATCTGCGACCGTCACGGCATCGTGCTGATTGCGGATGAAGTGCAGAGCGGCTTTGCGCGTACCGGCAAAATGTTTGCATCTGATTACTACCCGAATTCCCGACCGGATTTAGTCACCATGGCGAAAAGCCTGGGCGGAGGGATCCCGATTTCAGGCGTGACCGGTCGCGCTGAACTGATGGATGCGCCGGAACCGGGCGGTCTGGGCGGCACTTACGCGGGCAACCCGCTGGCGGTGGCGTCGGCGCTGGCGGTTCTCAAAATCATCGAAGAAGAAAAACTCTGCGAACGCGCGAGTCGTCTGGGTGCGGAATTGGTTGAAACGCTGGAAAAAGCCAAAGCGAAATGCCCGGCGCTGGTTGATGTGCGTGCGCGCGGTTCCATGGTCGCGGCAGAATTCAACGATCCGGCGACAGGCAAACCGTCGGCAGAACTGACAAAACAGTATCTGCGTAAAGCGCTGGATGCCGGATTGCTGATGCTGAGCTGCGGCGTCCACGGCAACGTGATCCGTTTCCTGTATCCGCTGACCATTCCTGATGCGCAGTTCAAAGACGCACTGACTATTTTGTCCCGTGTGCTGGCTGACTGAGGAACGCTATGCAACTCAAACATACTGAACTCCTGCGCCAGCAATGCCTGATCAACGGTGAATGGGCCGACAGCGAAAATGGCGAACGCGAGGACGTCATCAACCCGGCAACGGGCGCGGTAATCGGCAGCGTACCGCAGATCACCACCGCGCAAACGGCGCAGGTTATTGCTTACGCCGAACAGGCGCAGGCGGTCTGGCGGGAAAAAACTGCCAAACAACGTGCCGCGCTGATGCAGAAATGGGCGCAACTGATGCTCGAAAATGCGGACGACCTGGCTGCGTTGCTGACCGCTGAACAGGGCAAACCGCTGACGGAGGCAAAAGGCGAAATTGTTTATGCCGCATCGTTTATCGAATGGTTTGCCGAAGAGGCGAAACGCGTGGAAGGCAGTGTGCTGGCACCGGTTCAGGCGTCACAACGCATGCTGGTTCTGAAACAACCGGTTGGCGTTTGCGCGGCCATCACACCCTGGAATTTCCCGGCGGCGATGATCACCCGTAAAGCCGCACCGGCGCTGGCCGCAGGTTGCGCGATGATCGTGAAACCCGCAGAACAAACGCCGTTCAGCGCTTTAGCGCTCGGGCAACTGGCGGTCGAAGCGGGCATTCCGGCGGGGGTATTGCAGGTGATCACCGGTTCCGCGCAAAAAGTCGGCAAAGTGCTGTGCGCGAGTCCGGTAGTTCGCAAACTGAGCTTTACCGGATCCACGGAAGTCGGGCGCATCCTGATGGCGCAAAGTGCGCCGACGGTGAAAAAACTCTCTCTCGAACTGGGCGGTAACGCGCCGTTTATCGTGTTCGATGACGCCAATCTCGAGCGCGCCGTGGCCGGTATTATGGCTTCGAAGTTTCGCAACAGCGGGCAAACCTGCGTCTGCGCTAACCGGATTTATGTCCAGCAGGGGATTTACCCGGCGCTGGTGAAACGGCTGGTAGAAGAAGTGGAAAAACTGAAAGTGGGCGAGGGTTCTCAAACCGGCGTCACGCAGGGGCCGCTGATCGACGACGCAGCCGTCAGCAAAGTGCGTGAGCATATCGACGATGCGCTCTCACACGGGGCAACAATACTGACCGGCGGCGAGCCGCACGCGCTGGGCGGCACGTTCTTCCAGCCTACCGTGGTCGGCGGTGTGACATCTGCGATGAAATTTGCGCGCGAAGAAACCTTCGGGCCGGTCGCGCCGGTTTTCAGTTTTACCGATGAAGCGCAGGTGGTGGCGATGGCGAACGATACCGAATTCGGGCTGGCTGCTTATCTCTTCACGCGTGACGCTGCGCGCCAGTGGCGGGTACCGGAAGCCCTGGAATACGGCATGGTGGGCATCAATACCGGTCTGATTTCCAACGAAGTCGCGCCGTTCGGCGGTATTAAACAGTCCGGTCTGGGGAGGGAGGGGTCCCGCCACGGTATGGACGACTATCTGGAAATGAAATATCTGTGCATCGAACTGGGTGAGTAATCCTGACGCACAACGTCCCGATAGGGTGCAGAAATGCACGTCAGCTGTGCAAGGTTCATTAATAAAAAGAAACTGAGTGGTCATGAGGCACAAAAAAATCACATAACGCCTCTGCAAAACCTGTCCGCCCGTCATTTGCGGCGTGGCGGACGGACTCAACAGTAATGGCATGGTTTATGCTTCGTTATAAAATATGATGCATCATGTTTTTAACAATGCCGTTACCTTAGCGCTTTCCTTACTTTTTTAGTTAACCCAGGAGTCACAGCATGTTTAAAAAGATTGCCCTTACCACTCTTCTCGCCGGGTTGGTGTTTCAGGCTCAGGCTGAATCTCTGACAGTGATCTCTTTCGGCGGTCTGAATAAAGACGCTCAGGACAAAGCGTTTTACAAACCTTTCGCAGCAGCCGGTAAAGGCACCATTGAGCCGGGCGAATACAACGGTGAAATGGCCCGTATCCGCGCCATGGTAGAAACCAAACAGGTGGGCTGGGACGTGGTGGAAGTCGAAAGCCCCGAACTGATCCGTGGCTGTGATGAAGGGCTGTTTGAACCGCTGGACTGGAGCAAACTGGGCGACAAAACGCAGTACGTGCCGGGCGCGGTAACCGAGTGTGGTGCGGGCATTTTCCTGTGGTCAACTGTGCTGACGTATGACGCCAGCAAACTGAAAAAAGCGCCGACCAGCTGGGCTGATTTCTGGGATGTAAAAGATTTTCCGGGCAAACGTGCGCTGCGTAAAAGCGCGAAATTCACGCTGGAAATCGCCTTACTGGCCGATGGCGTGAAGCGTGAAGACATCTATAAAGTGCTCGCCACGCCAGCCGGTGTGGAACGTGCCTTCAAAAAACTTGATCAAATCAAACCGAACATTCAGTGGTGGGAATCCGGCGCGCAACCGCTTCAGTGGCTGGTGTCCGGGGACGTTGTGATGACTTCCGCCTACAACGGCCGCGTGAGCGCCGCGCAGGGTGAAGGCCATGATTTCAAAATGGTCTGGGACAACAGCCTGTATGACCTCGACAGCTGGGCCATCGTGAAAGGGTCCAAACATAAAGATCTGGCCGAACAGTTCATCGCTTTCGCCAACAAACCTGAAAACCAGAAAGTCTTCGCCGAAACCATCCCCTATGGGCCGACTGAAAAATCAGTCACCGGCATGATTGACCCTAAATATGCGCAGAACTTGCCAACTGCCGAGAAAAACCTGGCAGGCGCTTTGCAGGTAGATACTAACTTCTGGATTGAGCATGGCGAAGATCTGGAACAGCGCTTCAACGCCTGGGCTGCTAAGTAACTACCCGTCATCCTTCGGTCTGACTCAGCTTTGGCTTCGCTCACGAACCCCGGTCACAGTCTTTTGTGTGCTCCCGGGGACTTGCTCACTCGCCGCCTTGATTCAGACCGAATGATTTTGTGCTCAGCACCTGTGAAAAAAGAAATCAGAACCCGCAGCGGGAGAAAATTATGAGCCAGACCGAAATGCTGACGACACCGGTGCCGGACGACGCCGCTTCAGGGCCAACGCTGCGTCAGCGCCTGCGCAAAGTAGAAGCAGCGTATACGCGACGTTCTTTGTTGCTGATTGCGCCACTTTTGTTATTTGTGATTGTCAGCTTCCTGTTCCCGATTGCGTCCATTTTGGGCAAGAGCGTGACCAACCCGGAGCTTGGCGAAACCCTGCCGGAAACCGTGGCGCAGCTTGCGCATTGGGAAGGCAAAACTGTGCCGGATGAAGCGACGTTTTCCGCGCTGGTGACGGATCTGCGCAACGCCCGCAACAGCGGGCAGATGGCGACTATCGCCAAACGTCTGAGCTATGAGGATAACCGCTACCGGAGCCTGATCACCGGCACATTACGCCATGTGCCCGAAGGTACCGCGCCGGTCAAAGATGCGCTGATCCAGAGCATGCCGCTGTGGGGCGAAATGAGCACCTGGCAGACGTTGCAGCGCGCGGCGAAACCGCTGACTTCCTATTACCTGCTGGCTGCGTTTGACCGCAAAGTTGACGTCGATACCGGCAAAATTACTGCGCTGCCGCCGGACCAGGCGCTGTATGTTAACGTTCTTCTTCGCACCTTGTGGATGGCGCTGGTCGTCACGCTGTGCTGCGTTGCACTCGGTTATCCGCTGGCGTACTGGCTGGCGAAACAACCGGCCGGTCGCGCCAATCTATTGATGATTTTGGTGTTACTGCCGTTCTGGACATCGCTGATTGTCCGCACCGCCAGCTGGATTGTTTTGCTGCAATCCGGTGGTCTGATCAACCGCGCGCTGCTTTCCACCGGCATCATCGATCATCCGCTGGTAATGGTGTTCAACCGTCTCGGCGTTTACATCTCGATGACGCACATCATGCTGCCGTTCATTGTTCTTCCTTTATATGCCGTGATGAAAAGTATTTCGCCGAACTATGTTCGCGCGGCGATTTCACTCGGCGCGCATCCTTTCTCCGCGTTCTGGCGGGTGTATGTGCCGCAGACCTATGCCGGGGTCACGGCGGGTGCGCTGCTGGTATTCATGATGGCAATTGGTTACTACATTACGCCCGCGCTGCTCGGCGGGCCGGGCGATCAGATGGTCAGTTATTTTGTGGCGTTCTTCACTAATACCACGATGAACTGGGGAATGGCGGCGGCGCTCGGGAGCCAGTTGCTGGTGATTGTTGTGCTGCTTTATATCGTTTATATCCGCGTGACGCGCACCAAAGCCGAAGTGGCTGCGAACTAAAGGGGCCTGACCATGAAACACAGTATGAAACAAAAAGGGGCGCTGATTTTGCGGTTGTGGCGCTGGTGTTTCAACTTCTACAGCGCGGCAATCTTGCTGTTTCTGATTGTGCCGGTGCTGATCATTGTGCCGCTGTCGTTTAATTCCGGCTCGTTTCTGAGTTATCCGCTGACCGGTTTTTCGCTGCGCTGGTATCACACGTTCTTCCACTCGGATGAATGGCTGAGTTCGCTGGGAAACAGCCTGCTGATTGCGCCGCTGGCGACGATCCTGGCCACCGTTTTGGGTGTTCTGGCCTCTGTCGGATTAGTGCGCGGGGAGTTTCGCGGCAAATCTCTGGTGATGGCAATTCTGATTTCGCCAATGATTGCGCCGGTGGTGATCATCGCCGTCGGGATGTTCTTCTTCTTTGCCCGCGTTTCCCTGCTCAACAGTTATCTGGGGCTGGTGCTGGCGCACGCGCTGCTCGGCGTGCCTTTTGTGGTGATTACGGTTACCGCAATCCTCAAGAACTACGACCGTAATTTATCGCGCGCCGCCGCCAGTCTGGGCGCTTCGCCGTGGCGTGTATTTCGCAAAGTGACGCTGCCGCTGATTGCACCCGGCGTATTTTCCGGTGCGCTGTTTGCGTTTGCGGCCTCGTTTGACGAAGTGGTAGTGACATTATTCCTCGCCAGCCCGCGTCAGCGCACGTTGCCGATCCAGATGTTCGCCGGTATCCGCGAAAATCTTGACCCGACGATTGCCGCTGCGGCGTCGCTGATGGTCGGCGCATCGCTGATTTTGCTGCTGGTGATGGAACTGCTGCGCCGCCGGGGCGAACGCCTGCGCCATTCTTTCGCCGCACATTAAACATAAATGACTCAGAGGACTTTACAGGTCCTCTTTTTTTGATTATTCCTGATGCATCAAATATCAAAACGACAAGGACCTTCATCATGACTGAGAAAAAAACGTTACTGCTGACCGGGGCAAGCCGCGGTATCGGTCACGCAACGGTGAAACATTTTTATGCTGCAGGATGGCGGATTTTCACCGCGTCGCGTCAGAACTGGGTGGATGAATGTCCGTGGGCAGAAGGTTTTCTTAACCATATTCATCTGGACCTGGAAGACATCGACAGCGTGCAAAAAGCGTTGCCGATGATTAAAGAGCGCCTCGGCGGACGGCTCGATGCGCTGGTAGATAACGCCGGGATTTCGCCAAAAACGCCGGCGGGCGGGCGCATGGGCGTGCTCGGCAGCGATTACGCCACCTGGTTGCAGGTGTTCAACGTCAACCTGTTCTCGACGGCGATTCTGGCGACCGGATTATTTGATGAACTTAAGGCCGCGCAGGGCAGCATCATCAACGTTACGTCGATTGCGGGCAGCAAAGTGCATCCGTTTGCGGGCGTGGCGTATGCCTGTTCCAAAGCCGCACTTTCCACGCTGACCCGTGAAATGGCGCATGAGTTTGGCCCGCACGGCGTGCGCGTTAATGCGATTGCGCCGGGGGAAATCGATACCGCCATTCTGTCGCCGGGCACGCAGGAAATCGTCGAGCGCAGCGTGCCGTTACAGCGTCTGGGCAAAGCCGAAGAAGTGGCGTCGCTGATTTATTTCCTCTGCACGTCGGGCGCGTCTTATGTGAACGGCGCGGAGATCCACGTAAACGGCGGTCAGCATGTCTGAAACACCGTCACTGCTGACTACCGAAGTGCCGCGCGTCAGCCCGTTGCAGGCCGAAAACATCGCCGCGCAAATCTACGGGCTGGAAGGTTCCGCGCAGGTTTTGGGCGGAGAGCGCGACAGCAATTTTTGTCTGACCACGCTTTCAGGCCGCGCTTACATGCTGCGGTTTGTGAATCCGGCGGAAGTGCCGGAAGAAGTCGATTTTCAGACCGCTATTCTCAGTCATCTTGCCCGGCGCGACAGCCAGCTGCCGGTTCCGCGTTTGCAGGAAAGCCGCAGCGGCGAACTGACGCCGCAGGTCAGCGTCGCCGGGCAGAACCTGACTTTACGCGCCGTCAGTTATCTTCCGGGCACTGCGCAATTTCAGGTTCCGCGATCTCAGACACTGATGCGCGAACTTGGCGATACGCTGGCGCGTCTCGACATTGCGCTCAGCGATTTTGAACATCCCGGCGCAAAACGGGATTTATTGTGGGACATCAGCGATATGTCACGCCTCGAAGGCTGGATCCCGCATCTGACTGACCCGGAGCAGCGCCACACCATCAGCCGCGTGCTGGATATCCATCAGCAAAAAGTGGTGCCCGCCAGTCGCTTTTTGCGCAAGCAGGTGATCCACAACGATTTGAACGCGCACAACGTGCTGGTAAAAAGCGCAGACCCGCAGCGTCTGGCGGGGATTATCGATTTTGGTGATGCGCTGCGTGCGCCGCTCATCAACGAACTGGCAACGGCGCTGGCGTATCAGCTCGACAGCCAGGGCGAAAATCTCTTCCAGTATTGTCGCCCGATGATTGCGGCGTACACCGCCCGTCAGCCGTTGAGCGAGGCAGAACAACACGTTTTGCCTGAACTGGTGGCCTCGCGTCTTGCGCTGAGTCTGCTGATCGCCCAGCACCGCGCCGTGTTATATCCGCAAAATCGTGACTATATTTTGCGTAATCAGGCGCACGCGTGGGGCAGCTTATCGCGTCTGATGACGCTGTCGTTTTCGCAGACTGGCGAGATTTTCAGTCAGTCTTGTACGTCTGATTGGCCGTATAGGGAGCAAAAATGCTGACTCAGCAACAGGTTCTGGAAGGCCGCCAGCAGTGGCTGGGCGGCGGTTATCGTCTGTTTTATCAGGAACCGCTGCACGTCGTGCGCGGCGAAGGCGTCTGGCTGTACGACAGCGAAGGGCGTCGCTATCTGGATGCTTACAACAACGTGGCGTCCGTTGGGCATTGCCACCCGGCCGTTGTCGAAGCGATTGCCACGCAGGCGGCGCAGCTCAACACGCACACGCGGTATCTTAATGACGCCATCGTAGAGTTTGCTGAAGATTTTCTGACGGAATTTCCGCCGGAACTGCGCAATCTCACCATGACCTGCACCGGCAGCGAAGCCAACGATCTGGCGCTGCGCGTGGCGCGGCAAATCACCGGCGGGCAGGGCGTTCTGGTCACGCGCTGGGCGTATCATGGCGTCACCAGCGCACTGGCCGGACTTTCGCCTTCACTCGGTGACGGTTTTGAGCAGGGCAAAAATGTCTGGCTGATTGATGCGCCGGATACTTTCCGCCGCAAGGGCGCTTTCGCCGATGGCGTGGAACGGGCGCTGGAAGAAATGAAACAGGCTGGCTTAAAACCGGCTGCGCTGCTGCTGGACACTATTTTCTCCAGCGACGGCGTTTTCAGCCCTGAACCAGCCGAAATGCAGCGCGCGGTGGCGCGGGTGCGTGCGGCGGGCGGATTATTTATCGCCGACGAAGTGCAGCCCGGTTTTGGCCGTACCGGCAGCCAGCGCTGGGGCTTTGCCCGTTACGGCGTGATGCCGGATCTGGTGAGTCTGGGCAAACCGATGGGCAACGGCCATCCGGTCGCCGGGCTGGTTGGCAGGCCGGAACTGTTCGCGGAATTTGGCCGTCGTCAGCGTTATTTCAACACTTTCGGCGGCAATCCGGTTTCGTGCCGTGCGGCGCATGCGGTTTTGCAGGTTTTACGACGTGAAGAGCTGCAACAAAACGCGCAACGGACGGGGGAAATTCTGCGGGAAGGGCTGCTGAAACTGGCGGCGCGTTATCCGGTGATCGGCGATGTGCGCGGTGACGGTTTGTTTATCGGCGTGGAACTGGTGAGCGATCAGCACAACACGCCCGCGCCTGAGCTGGCAGCATTTGTCGTTAACCAGATGCGGCACAAGCAGATCCTGATCAGCGCTACCGGCCCGGCGGCGAACGTCCTGAAAATTCGGCCGCCGATGGTCTTTCAGCCCGAACACGCCACGCTGTTGCTGGAAACGCTGGCGGGCGTACTCGCAGATATCCCGCTCTAAAATCACCTTTCCCGGCTGGCGGCCAGGAATTTGACCATCTTCTGGCTGCCGTCGAGAATGTCTTCCTGAATGGCTTTTCTTGCCGTTGCGCTGTCGCCTTTGCGCAGTGCGCGCAAAATTTCTTCGTGATGTTCGATCGCCATCCGCTCGGAAAAATGTGCGTACGCCTGCGCAATCAGCGGGCCAGTGCGCATCCATAAACTGTCGATGAAATTACTCAGCAGCGGCATGCGCGCGCTTTCGGCCAGCATCAGATGAAATTCACTGTTGAGGCGCAGCGCCTCCGGCAAATCTTCACTACTGATGGCTTTGCGGTTGTTTTCAATGTTCTGTGCGATGCGCTGTAACTCATATTCGGTGACTGTCTGCGCCGCTTTTTCCGCCCCGAGACCTTCGAGATCTAAACGCAACGTGCGGATTTCCTGATACTGCTGTTCATCCAGCTGCGGAACACGAATATCTTTCGGTGTGCGCATTTCCAGCGCCTGCTCTTTTGCCAGCTGCAAAATCGCATCACGCACCGGCGTCACGCTGGTGCCGACCTGTTCCGCAAGTTCGCGGATCCGCAGACGGTCATTGGGTTTCAGGCGGCCGGTAATCAGGGCTTCGCGCAAGGTGGCGTAGACGCTGCTGCCCAGATAGGCGTGGTTAATTGAGCTGATGGGATAATTCAAAGTTCACCGTAGCAATAGAGTGCGCGCACCCGGATTAAGGAAGAATTCGTGGAAGCCGATTATACAACATGATGCATCAAATGTGACGGGCAGAAATACTCCGAAGTTTAATACCTATTCCGGGTGATGAGTAATGTGCGATACATCACGGTAATTAATACATAACCTTATGAAATTAAAAAATAATGCGCGTATACCCCGAAAGGAGAGGCCACCTGCGTGCGCGTTGATATCACACAAGGAAAAATTTGACTTACGCATGAGATGATTTTTTCTTTTGCGAGCTAATGTTATGAAAAATAATGAAGATTGTAAGGATCCCTCAGGCGTTAACCGCCGGGATTTTGTCAAACTCAGCGGCATGGTGGCTGCACTTCCTCTGATCGGCTTTAAATTTGCACATGCAGGCGGGAAAATCTCCGTCGCCTCACAGGAACTCCCCTCCTCACCGGAAAACATCGTTCCCACCTGTAGTTCATTCGACTGTGGTGGCAAATGTGATATCCGCGCCCATGTTCAGGAAGGCGTCGTTACCCGCATTTCCACCCGTCCGGATGCCGATCTCGACCCGGAAATGCCCATCATGCGCGCCTGCGTGCGCGGGCGCAGTTACCGGAAGTTTGTCTATCACCCTGACCGGCTGAAATACCCGATGAAGCGCGTCGGCAAGCGCGGCGAAGGCAAATTCGAGCGGATCAGCTGGGACGAAGCCACGACGCTGATTGCGGATAATCTCAAACGCATCACGGAAAAATATGGCCCGGAATCGCGCTATGTTCACGTCGGCACGGCGGTCAGCGGCAGCCCGTTCTCCGGCGATACCATGGTGCGCCGGTTGCTGAACCAGACCGGTGGTTATCTCAATACTTATCACTCGGTGAGTATGGGCAATACGGCGGCGGCGACGCCTTACACCTATGGCGCGGCAGCCAGCGGCAATACGCTGGATACGCTGGCGGACACGCCGCTGGTGATTTTGTGGGGACATAACCCGAATGAAACCATATTCGGGCATACCAACCACTATTTTCAGAAAATGAAACAGAACGGCACCCGGTTTATCGTGGTGGATCCGCGCTATTCGGATACGGCGGCTTCTCTGGCGGATCAGTGGATCCCGCTGCTCCCCTCCACCGACAATGCGCTGATGGACGCGATGATGTACGTCATCATCACGGAGAACCTGCATGATAAAGCGTTTGTTGAGCGTTACACCCTGGGTTTTGACGAACGTTCGATGCCAGAAGGCGTTCCGGCCAATGAGTCGCTGGTGGCGTACCTGACCGGCGCGAAAGACGGCGTGAAAAAGACGCCGGAATGGGCGGAAAAAATCACGCATGTGCCTGCGCAAACCATCCGCCAGCTGGCGCGTGATTACGCCACCACCAAACCGGCGGCGCTGATCCAGGGCTGGGGCCCGCAGCGTCACAACTGCGGCGAACGCACTGCGCGCGGTTCGACATTACTGGCGACGATCACCGGAAATGTCGGCGTGAAAGGCGGCTGGGCAGGCGGTTATGGCGGTGACAGCAGCCGTAAATTCACCGCCGGCGTGGAAATGCCGGACAATCCGGTATCGAAGAAAATCTCGGTGATGAACTGGGTGCAGGCGGCGGATGACGCCAGTAAAATCACGCCAGCGGACGGGCTGACCGGAGGCGACAAACTGGACAGCAATATCCGCATCCTGTTTTCGCTGGCGGGGAATTATCTGGCAAACCAGAACCCGGATATCCATCAGGCCGTCAAGGTTCTCGAAGATGATTCCAAAATTGAATTTATTGTGGCCAGCGACCTGTTCCTCACGCCCAGCGCGAAGTATGCCGATCTGCTACTGCCGGAAACCAGTTTTATGGAACGCTGGAATATCGGCGAGTCGTGGGGAACCGGTAACTACCTGATCCTTTCTGAAAAGCTGATAGAGCCGCAGTTTGAAAGCCGTACCGACTACGACTGGTTACGGGAAGTCGCGGGCAAACTAGGCGTTGAAAAAGAGTTCAGTCTCGGACGTACGGAAAAAGACTGGATCGTCAGCATCTGGGAGAAAACCCGTGAATCGATGCCGGAGGAGAAACTGCCGACCTTTGACGAGTTGCTGATCACCCGCCGTTATCTTTTTAAAGACAAACCGCATATCGCATTCGAAGCGAATATCCGCGATCCGCAAAACAATCCGTTCCCGACGCCTTCCGGCAAAATCGAGATTTTCTCAAAGCGTCTTTACGACATGCAGCACCCGGAAATCCCGGCGTTGTCGCATTACGTTCCGGCGCACGAAGGCCCGGAAGATGAACTTTCTGCCCGCTTCCCGTTGCAGCTGATCACCTGGAAAGGTAAAAACCGCGCGAACTCGACGCAGTACGCCAACCCGTGGCTGAAAGAAGTCCAGGAGCAAAAACTGTGGATCAACCCGGCTGATGCCATGCAGCGTGGCATTGCGCAGGGCGACAGCGTGCGCATTCACAACGATCGCGGCGTGACGCTGATCCCGGCGGAAGTGACGCAGCGCATCATGCCCGGCGTGGTGGCTTTACAGGCGGGCGCGTGGTGGCAGCCGGACGAAAACGGCGTTGACCGTGGCGGTTGCGCCAACGTGCTCAGTTCGGCGCGCATTACCGCGCTCGCAAAAGGGAATTCTCATCAAACCATGCTGGTGGAGGTTGTTAAAGCATGAGCCAATTTATAGATTACGCGCCGGTCAGTGACCGCCAGCTGGGTTTCTTTATCGACTCTTCCCGTTGTTCTGGCTGCAAGGCCTGTCAGGTTGCCTGCAAGGATAAAAACAATCTGGAAGTGGGCCGCCGTTTCCGCCGTATTTACGAAGTGAAAGGCGGCGGATTCGTACCCACCGGGCAGGGTGGCGTTTACAACAACGTCTACGCCTACACGCTGTCGATTTCCTGCAACCACTGCAAAGACCCGATCTGCACCAAAAACTGCCCGACTACCGCCATGCACAAACGTCCTGGCGACGGCATTGTGCGCGTCAATACCGACAAATGTGTCGGCTGCGGCTACTGCGCGTGGTCGTGTCCGTACGGTGCACCGCAGTTAAATCAGGAAACCGGCCAGATGTCGAAATGCGATTTTTGCGTCGATCTGCAAGCCGCCGGAGAACAACCGGTTTGCGTCGCGACCTGTCCGCTGGGCGCGATCAAATTCGGGCCAATTGACGAGTTACGCGCGCAATACGGCGACCTGTGCGACGTTCAGGGTTTGCCGGAGTCCACGCTGACGCAGCCCAGTCTGGTCATCAAACCGCATCAGGGCGCTGAAAAGGGAGGTAAATAATCATGCACGAATGGCCACTTATTATTTTCACTCTGCTGATCCAGAGTTCCGTCGGCATCACGCTGTTCACCACGCTGATCCTGATTTCCGGCGCGGACAAACTGAGCGCCAGAGAAAAGCATCGTCTTGCGCTGCCCGCCATGCTGACGGCGTTTATTGCCGGTGCGCTCGGGCTTATCGCGTCCACCGCGCATCTCGGGTATCCGCTCAACGCGTTGCATGCACTGAGCCATTTCAGCAGTTCGTGGCTGAGCCGTGAAATCGTTTTTGCCAGTGCGTATCTGGCGGCGCTGGGATTGGCGACGCTGATTGCGCTTCTGACCAAACGGGTGATCGCGCTGTTAATGGTGATTGCCGTTGCGATGGGCGCGGTGGATATCTTCTGCATGAGCGCGATTTACGTTCACGCTTCCGTTGTCACGTGGATGCACTTCAACACCTACGTGATGTTTGGCGGCACCGCGCTGACCCTCGGCGCGGTCAGCGGAATGTGGACACTGGCGGCTCGTCCGATGCTGGCGTGGGGAACGGTGCGCAGGCTGGCGGTGATGTCGATTGGCGTGCTGATCGCGATCACCGTTTTGCGCCTGCTGGTTCAGCCGGTTTACGGCAACTATCTGGCGAGCCTGGGCGGCGCGGATCTCATCACGTTCCCGCATCAGCCCCTGGAAGCTTACGGGCAGATGGCGGTCACGCGTTTTGCGGCCTGGGCGTTACTGATTGCAGGTGCGTGCGTGACGGCATTGTCTCTGCACACGCAGCGGTTCAGCCGCCTGCGGTTGCTGGCGGGCGCGGTGCTAATCCTTATTGCCGAAGTGATGTTGCGCTTTAACTTCTTTAGCATTCATTAATGAAACTGTTTTCGCTCAATGCCCGTCCGCCCGAAGCCGGTGCCGGACGGGCCTGCGTTCGTAACCAGCTTCCCCTCAACCCTTGCCAGGCCTGCGTGGATGTCTGCGGCGCGGGCGTCATAAAGGTAAACAACGGAAAGATTGAAATAGAAACCGCAGGCTGTACGGCCTGCGGGGCCTGTCTTTTTGCCTGTCCGGCCGGTGCGATTGAAGGCATTACGCCGCCGGAACGTGCTTACCGCGACGGCTGTCTGACGATGCCGCTGAGCCTGAGCGCGCCGTCAGTTAACGAACTGCTGATGTGGCACGTGCAACACCAGATACGCGGCGTCGAGATGGAGACCGGTGCGCATTCCGGCTGGCTTATGGCGGTTGCCGCGCTGAATATCTGGCTGAAAAAAACCGGTGAACCGCTGTGGAATCTACAGCCGCCTTCTGAAGAGACTCAGCAGGGATCGCGCCGTCACTGGCTGCGGATTAAAGACGATTCCCGCCAGACCGGCTACGTTACACCGGGCGGCAGGGCAAGACGCGCCAGCTTCCCGCAGGTCACTGAATATCGCATCGTGCTGGATCGCGAAAAGTGCTCGTTGTGCGGCGCTTGTGCGCGGGTTTGTCCCGAATCAGCGATGCATATCAGCAACACGTCTTTTACGCTGAACGCGGAGAAATGCACGGGTTGCGGCAACTGCGAAACCCTGTGCTTCGAAAAAGCGATCGGCGTGGAGAAAGATATCGCGGCGGGTTTAGAAATTTTGGAAACAACGGGCGCGGTGTGTACGACATGCCGCCGCCCGTTTACGGCATGGTCAGCAGATGAAAAACGGTGTCCGGTATGCCGGAAGCACCGTTTTAATATGCGTGAGGCGTGAGTGAAAGGCGCATCCCTGCGCCGGTGAAAAGGTTTAAACGCCTGCCTGCTCTGGCGCAGGGTCATCCTGTAAATGCTTTTTGAAGTGTTTCTCGATCTGTTCCAGCGTTTTACCCTGGGTTTCCGGGGCGAAAATCACCGCGAATATCCCGCCCGCCACGCCGATGGCGGCGAACGTGAAGAAGGACCAGGTCAGCCCGATGCTTTCGAGCATGATCGGAAACATAAACGCGATGGAGAAGTTCGTCATCTGCATGGCAAATACCGAGACGCCGTTCGCCATACCGCGGATGCGCATCGGGAACATTTCCGACAGCAACAACCAGGTGACCGGCGACAGCGCGCCCTGCTGGAAGCACAGGAAAATCAGCATCCCGCCGAGCACCAGATAACTTCGCACCGCATCAGGATGGCCGTTGACCGTTTCCGGCATCAGCCAGGTCACCAGCCCGATGGCAAGCAGCGTACAGGTGCAACCAATTTGCCCGGTGAGCAAGAGCGGACGCCGTCCGAAACGGCTCAGCAGCATGATCCCCACGAACGTCATGATCACCGAAATCACGCCGTTCGCGATAGTCGCCATGAGCGACGCATTGGTGCTCAGGCCGGTGGCCTGCAACATCGTCGGCGCGTAGAACATAATCGTGTTTACGCCCGACAGTTGCTGAAGCATCGCGACCCCGATCCCCAGCGCGACCAGCCGCTTCATCCACACGGAAATGGTCTTCTGGCGGCGTGAGTGTTTCTCACTTTTAGAACTCATGGAACTGCGGATTTCGCTCAGTTCTTTCTCGACTTTGCCCGCTTTACGGGTGCGTTCCAGCACGTCGCGCGCCTCGCGGTAGCGGCCATGCATGGCGTACCAGCGCGGTGTGTCAGGCAGGAATAACATGCCCACCCACAAAATCACCGCCGGAACGCATGCCACGCCGAGCATCCAGCGCCACGTCGTTTCGCCGCCCCAGACTTCGTTAATCGCCGCATTACTGGTGTATGCAATCAGCTGGCCGGAAACAATCATCAGTTCCTGCAAGGTTACAAACTGCCAGCGGCGGTTAGACGGCACAATTTCGGCGATATAAATCGGCACAATCGCCGCTGCGCCGCCGACGGCCAGCCCGAGAATGAAGCGGAAGATAATCATCAGCACGACGTTCGGTGCCAGCGCACAACCCAGCGAGCCGAGCATGAAAATCAGCGCCATTACGAGGATGATTTTCTTGCGGCCAAACCGGTCAGCGACACGTCCGGCGCAGATGGCTCCGATGGCGGAACCCAGTATCAGAAAACTGGTGACCATCCCGGTGGTCACCGAGGTCAGGTGAAGGTCGTGCTTCATAAACAGCAGCGCGCCCGCGATCACCCCTGTGTCGTAGCCAAAAAGCAAACCACCGAGGGTGGCGATGAACGCTATTACTTTTACCAGCGGTTCGGTCGGCTGCGGCGTTTTCTTCGCCTCGCTTTCCTGTCCGTCTTTGAGTTTGTCAGTCACAAGTGCTCCCTGTATTTCATTATTGTCGTTATGGAGTGTGATGCAGATCACACAACTATTAAACGTAATGCATGTTGAGGATTTTGGTAGGAAAAAGGGAAAATGAGTGGTTTGTGGCACGCCGGATGCTGAAATTTCGGAAAATACTGAACAGCGCGCAGGAGCGGGACGTGAACTGGATTACACTTGCTCACAGAGGATAGTCCGGTGGTTTTTTTATCCATTCGGGTAAAATTGAATCAGTTTTCACTTAAGAGAAGTCTGTTTACGATGGGATAAAGCAGCAGGTTTTGCCTGAAACGGCGCAAACCTATATTCTATCGGCCAATTTACTGAGACAGTTGCAACAATGAGGTCTATATGATTATCAAACCACGCATTCGTGGCTTTATCTGTGTTACTGCCCATCCGGAAGGTTGCAAGGCGAACGTTAAAGAACAAATCGATTACGTGACCGCACAGGGTAAAATCGACGGCGGCCCGAAAAAAGTCCTGGTGATCGGTGCCTCCACCGGTTACGGCCTCGCTGCCCGCATCTCCGCTGCTTTCGGTTCTGACGCTGCCACACTGGGCATCTTCTTCGAACGTCCGGGCGATGAATCTAAAACCGCCACTGCGGGCTGGTACAACTCTGCCGCATTCGAAGAATTCGCTGAAGCAAAAGGCCTGTATGCTAAAAGCATCAACGGCGACGCGTTCTCTGATGAAGTAAAACAGAAAACCATCGAACTGATTAAACAGGATCTCGGTCAGGTTGATCTGGTGGTTTACAGCCTGGCAGCGCCACGCCGTACCCATCCGAAAACCGGTGAAGTGTTCAACTCCACCCTGAAGCCAATCGGTAAGCAAGTGACTATCCGTGGCATCAACACCGATAAAGAAACCATTAACGAAACCACGCTCGAACCTGCAACGCCGGAAGAAATCGCCGGGACTGTTGCGGTGATGGGTGGCGAAGACTGGCAGATGTGGATTGAAGACCTGAAAGCAGCCGGTGTGCTGGCGGATGGCGCGAAAACCACGGCCTTCACCTACCTGGGTGAAGAAGTGACGCAGGACATCTACTGGAACGGTTCTATCGGCGAAGCGAAAAAGGATCTGGACAAACGTGTTCTGGATATCCGCAGATCACTGTCAGAACAGCACGGCGACGCACGCGTTTCCGTTCTGAAAGCCGTTGTGACTCAGGCGAGTTCTGCCATTCCTGTGATGCCGCTGTACCTTTCCCTGCTGTTCAAAGTGATGAAAGAGAAGGGCACCCACGAAGGGTGTATCGAACAGGTTTACGGCTTGTACAAAGAGAGCCTGTACGGCGCTTCTCCGCTGCTGGACAACGAAGGCCGTCTGCGCGCTGACCTGAAAGAGATCGCGCCAGAAGTGCAGGAAGAAGTCGGTAAACTGTGGGACGAAGTCACCAACGATAACATCGCTGAACTGACGGATTTCGCAGGTTACAAAAGCGAATTCATGCGCCTGTTCGGCTTCGGCCTGAACGGCGTTGATTACGCCGCCGACACCAATCCGGACGTGAAAATCAAACATCTGATCCAGATGTAATCTGATTTAACGCGCAACGATTGCTGAAAACCCGGTTCTGCCGAATGGCGGAGCTGGGTTTTTTTGTGGTATATCAGGATGTTGAAACAACTCCAGTTTTGGGTGGAATAAATAGTAATGATATAACGGCAATGAGAGTTAAAAAATCAACTCCCAAAGAGATGAGGTTAACGCCGGCTAAATAATTGATTCGTTCAGAAATAACAGAAGCAATTGAAATAATTAGCGAAATCAATACCGGTTTTTTTACACCAATATCATTAAGTCGTTGGGACATGATGATAAAATAAGCAACAATTGCTGCTGCATATATCACAGTTAGCGTCATTCCATATCCATAAGAGATTTCGAATGCTTGTTCCAGGTATTTTTTTTGCATCTGTGATTCCGTTCTGCCAGATGAAAAAAACTGTACAGCAAAAGATGTGAGTATTAATGCAGCAATAAATACGCCTGCATAGGATAGAAAGAAGGATGTCCGATTTCTTTTTTTTCTAAGAAGATTCATTTTATGGAGGTTTCTCGTTGGTGAGTATTATGTGGTGAGTGAAACTATTATTTTGATTGAAATTCAAACACTTAGTGTTTTTGACTTTTTCCCCATAAATAATTACTGGAAGCGAGATTACATTTAATTGTTAATAATCCAACATATCCAGACTACCGAAGCGTTTTAATATCAGACTCACATTGTGATGAGAGTTACTTTGCAAGGTTATGTTCACTTACTCTAATCAAGGCCTGATGAAATTGACCTACGGTTAAATCTACGATAACAGGGGGTTTTATTCCGCGTAGCCAATCTATAAGGCAATTAATCCCAAGGAGGTCTAAACCTTCCGAGTGGAAAAGGTATTCGTTATCCTGTAAGCCAAAAAGAGATCTGAAACTTAGTTCTTCTGTATCGAGGCTAACTCCGAAAAACTTTTGTGCTGCCTCTAAAAAATATTCTCCATCATCCCCGGAAACTCCGAGGTCATGTTCAATACGGGTGTTTTCGTCGATAAAATCATTACGGCACCCGGTTTCCTCCCTGATGAAATCAATGACGTCACAAAGTGATGGTTTCAAAACTGAATTCCTTTTGCATTAAGTCAATTTAAGCCTGCATATGCTAAGTGAATGCTTGCTGTATCGCAACTTAAGTCAAATTATTTTGCGATGAATTGATGGTTTTACAGGGAGTTTTCAGATGAGCCGGTGCGCCGTTTCCGGCGGCGTCGCGGACGATACCGCGGATCCGATGTTATTTGAAAAACCGGGAGCTGCGCGCGAGATCACGCCGTTAATATTTGTGGAAACCATAGCGTTAATCGCGATTTGTCTGAGCGCGGGAAGGTTTGTATCAGACCTTATGCAAGGCTACTCGCTTGAGGTGCCCACTTTCGTTTATGTTTTATTTATCGGCGTGATACTCAGCAACACGTTGTCCTGGTTGGGTTTTATCGTGTTTTTGAACACGCTGTCTCGATTTTCGGGAATGTGAGTTTGTCTCTTTTTCTTGCGATGGCGCTGATGAGCCTGAAACTCTGGGAGATTGCTTCGCTGGCGTTACCGATTATGGCGATCATGTTTGTTCAGACCGTCACCATGGCGCTGTATGCGATTTTTATTACGTACCGCGTGATGGGTATAAATTATGATGCGGTTGTTTTAGCATCCGGACACTGTGGCCTCGGGCTGGGCGCGTTCTTTATCGATATCGTTAATGTCATCGTGATTAAGTTATTTTTACTGCTGCCTATATATTCTTAGTGTTAGAAACAGATGAACAATGCTTTAGGCACCAAACAAAAAAAGCCACTTAATCAGTGGCTTTTATCGTGACGGATGAGTCAGTTCAGCCGTATTTCTTGGCAAAATTCTCATCTGAATCGCATAAGTAAATAATGAACTCAATGAATGCGATTATTGACGGAATAAACGTCCAGCAGAAAATGAGGTATAAGAAACCTTGCCCGATTTTGCCTAAGTAAAACTTGTGGACGCCGAAACCCCCTAAAAAGAATGCTAATAAAGCTGCCGCAATTCTGCTTTTAGTCCCCTGCGTATTAATGCCTTGAGTGGCTCCGCAGTGAGGACATGCTTTGGCAGACTCGTGGATCTCCTTTCCGCATCCTCTACAAAAAACCATCGATCCCATTTCCTATCCCTTTCCTTATTTGTTGTTATTCGGGCTAATCTTACCCGTTCTTTACATTAAGAAAAAGAGAATGATGGGCGTTGATGGCGCAGAGTGTTCCCTTCAGTTGATGGCAAATAGCCATTCTGAGAATTAAAAAATGCCGCAAACCTTCCCGGTATGCGGCATTTTCATTTCAACACTGCTGTTGTAATCCATTAGCCATAAGCCACTTTGTGGTTGATATGGTAGAAGGTCGCCGTTGCGGTCATAACGTGCTGATCTTCCTTGCCCGGTTTGTGCGATTCCACATTGGTGATGTGGTAGCCGACGGCACCGGCGTCTAACGCTTTTTTAACAAACGCGCTGTTGAGTTCTTCCATGGACGTAGCCCAGGAAACCGTGGTCACGCCGACGGCTTGCAGGGAGGCTATTTCACGATGCGATAATCCGGCGCGCACCAAAACAGGCTTAACAGCTTTTGGATAGAATATGGATAAAACATCATTTACTAAGCCTTTCATGGATTTACTCCTCACTAATACAGTCTCTATACCCGGATGATTCGGGTATTCAGAATGTGCCGTAATAATCAGAGGCGATTGCGCACTTGAGATATTTATCCGGCACAATGCCAATAAACACCTTTTCATGTTGCGACCTTTAGCTTTAATTGCTAATTCATTGTTAAGCAAACTTCCGCCACAATTAACGCAGTATTTAAAGAGGATATTTACAGTGGGTTACAGGTTCGGTGTTTTTGACATGAACAAATAAAAGGGCGCATTTAGCACCCTTAATCTTATTTCCTCAAACCTGTTTTTAAATCGGGTTCGCCGCGCGCGGCGGTCGCTGCATCAGCTCATGGGTGACAGGATGGTAATAGCGACCCGGCCAGATGACGGAAGGGGGAATACCCAGCGCCTGACCAATCAGCATTTCACCTTTGGGCCACGGTCTGGAAAGCGCATTTGAAAGCGTCGAAGAACTCAGACCGGCAGCGCGGGAAACGGCGGCAAGCGTCGTGCCTTTCTTGCGTAACGCGGCAATGATATCGGCCTGATGCCAGTCCTGATTAGTCATAACGGTTTGCTCCTGTGTTGGCTTGCGCAGGAACCGCGGTGCAGAAGGGCAGAAAAGTGGGGCTATGCGATAGTTTCATTGTCTTACTCTCTGGTTTGTTAATTTAACCACCGCCAGAGCTGCGAAACTCTTAATGGTGGTAGCTCAGACAAGGTTCGCAGTACCGGTACAAACCAGAAACCCGGCCAACCCGAGGGTTGCCCTGCCTGAGCCACCATTGAATGTGCAAACACGAAATCGGTGTTTGACAGGTACAAGGAAGCCCAACACATAATTATCACATATGTGTTACTGGTTTAGTATTCAGGCTGCGAAACCCGGCTGCGGATTTTGCCGCAGCGGGCGCACTATAGCGTAATACAAAGAAGTAAACCAACAGGCTTAATGCGAAATTGAGGTTTGCTTTCCAGAGAAATTTCAAGCGTTGCAGTGAGTTACATTCTTTACTTCCCATTGCAGAAAATGCGTTTGACGGTGAACAAACAAAACGAACGCACTTCCTGTATTCATGACGTCATGAATGGATGTTTGCTTTTTAATATAAAAGCGATGTTATTTTTTTCTGTTGTCGGTAAATAATATTATCGTCATAGCAGGCAGGGAGTTAGCGTATTTAGTGATGAATAAAAAACGATTTTTATTTTATATTTCTGATGAGATAAGTCTCAAACAAAATTTACGGGGCTCAAAGGGGCTACGCTTAATGAGTTAATAAATTCGCCTCCATAAAAAGGAACTATAATGTCTATTACAACCTTAAAAGAATTATTTATTCATGATTTATCTGATGTTTATAGTGCTGAACGTCAGATAACCAAGGCGCTGCCTAAAATGGCCCGTGCCGCCACTGACCCTAAACTGGTCGATGCTTTCAAAACACACCTTGAAGAAACGCAGGGACAGATTGAAAGATTAGATCAGGTCGTTGAGTCTTCTGATGAAATTCGCCTTAAACGTATGAAATGTCATGCGATGGAAGGGCTGGTAGAAGAAGCGCAGGAGCTGATTGATTCTGTTGAAAAAGGCGAAGTGCTGGACGCCGGGCTTATCGGTGCTGCCCAAAAAGTTGAGCATTATGAAATTGCGACTTACGGAACCAGTTGAGCATTATGAAATTGCGACTTACGGAACCTTAGCCGCGTTGGCGAAAAAACTGGGATATTCTCAGGCTGCGAAATTACTTGAAGAAACATTGCAGGAAGAAAAAGACACCGATAAAAAATTAACGGTTATTGCGGGTTCACAACCCGTGACTAAAACTGCAAAGAGTTAATTGCGCACGAACTATTACGTAACGTCCCCTATAATGAAAGGAATAACAATGAGCAAATCTAAAGCGCAGGAAAATTATATTGACTGGGTGCGTGACGCGCATGCAATGGAAAAACAAGCAGAAACCATGCTGACTAAAATGGCGGACCGGCTTGAACATTACCCGCTTTTACAGCGCCGCATCCAGGAGCACATTGTGGAAACACAGGGCCAGCAGAAACTGGTTCAGGATGTGCTGGATCGCCTCGATACTTCCCATTCGGTGATTAAAGATGTTGCCGCGAAAGCCACGGCGATGGGACAGTCGTTGAGCGGAATGTTTGTCAGCGATGAAGTGGTGAAGGGCGGGATCAGCGGCTATGTGTTCGAGCATTTCGAGATTGCCTGTTACAGCGCCCTGATTGTTGCCGCCGAAGCCGTGGGTGACCTGCAAGGCGCACAGACGTTTAGGACGATCAAAGTTCAGGAAGAGCAAATGGCGAAATGGCTGGAAGAGAATCTTCCTGCAGTAACGCAGCGTTATCTCGCCCTGCTTGAAAACCCGGATGTCGATGCAAGTCGCTAGTTCCCGGCCTAAACCACGCACCCAATCCCGCATAAAAAAAGGGCGCTTTCGCGCCCTGTAACTCTTTTCTTAAACGCCTCAGAATCCGATATTCACCCTTACCATGATCATCTGCGAACGGCTGCGCGCATCATCCAGCCCCAGCGTTCCCTGATACGCGATGCCCGGCGTAATGTTATGTGGCAGCAGGAAATCCAGCCCCATGCCCAGCACGATATTTTCCTGACTGTCGCCGAAAACATCTGCGCTCCAGCTGTCATTGCCGCTGTCCGCATACCCGAGACGGGCGCGTCCCTGATCGCTGAAGGCGTGCGTGTATTCGACACGACTTTGCCAGCGCAACATCGACCAGGTCAGCGGCAACGCGTACTGCGTCCGGATCCCAACGGCGCCGGTGACGTCATTCAGCACTTGTGAGGCAAAGGCTAAATCATAGGCGTCGGCGTTCGATTCGGTGTAGCTGTTCAGACGGGTGCGCGATAATTGCAGACGTCCGTAAGGGGAAATAAGCAGGTCTGGCAGGCGGTAATCGTAACCTGTGGTGACTGCGCCAAATACCTGATAACCACCACGGTCGCCGCGTGCGTAGTGATCCATTTCTGTTACGTAGCGGCGGCTGTCATAGTCCAGACGGCTATAGCCGAGCAGGCCATCGATAAAGTAGTTGTCCGGATGATAACTGCCATAAAACGCTGAACTGACGGAGCGCCCGTTGCTGCGGGAGCCGCTGTCCCCAATGTCGCTGACGTCCCGGCCAAAACCCATCCCCATACCTGCGGTAAATGCAGGGGTGAACTGATAGTCTGCGCCGGTGCTGATCCCCACCAGCGTATGGCTGAAACTCACGCCGTCTTTGCCGGAATGACCAAAGTCGACAAAGCCACCGGTCCAGTAATTGATGCGTGAATTATTGCGGTTGAGCGGATGCTGTGCGGAGGTTTTATCTGTCAGCTGGGGCAATTCGGGGGTCTGACGGTTATTTTCCCAGGCAGAATTCCACAGCGTATCGTCAAGTCCGCGTTCTTTTTTAGACGACGGCATGTTGAAGCGGATACCGTTCATCCCGCTGTGAACACTGGCCGGATTGTGCAGGGTTTCCAGACGATCGCTGAAGTTACGGATCTGAGCGCGCGCAAAATTCTGCGCCGACTGAATCTGGGCACTGACCAGACCGAGAACATCTGGATCTTTTGACGGATCAGGGCGTCCTGCGATGGTGAATGTCACTGTCGCAGGCGCAGATTGTGAATCTTGCCTCAGCAGCACATAACGCAGAGCCACGGTGCCGGAAGCCTGACTTGCAGCATCAAAATCCAGATAGACGCTGTTTTCACTCTGTCCGAGCGTGGCGTTACCTAATGTTTTTGGGGGTAAATCAACAAGGCGCGCGCCGGTGAACGGGCCGCCTGTGGCGCTTTCGGTCAGGTTAACGCGCACTGATTTACCGGCCAGTACGGAAGCGGCATGGCTCGCACCCACCGGCTCCGCAGTGATGATATTGAGTGTATACGTGACCTGACCGGTTACGCCGCTGGCATCCGTTGCCGTCAGCGTGAAATTGCTGTTGCCTGCGGCGGCTGGCGTCCCGCTCAGGGTATCGCCAGCCAGCGCTAATCCGGCCGGTAAAACCCCAGAAATGCGGTACTGATAAGGCGCTGTGCCGCCGGAAGCGCTGAACGTCTGACGGTAACTTGTGCCTGCACGACCCTCCGGCAACGCCCCGCTGGCGGGCGTAAATGCCAGCGTCGTGGCGGTAACGTTAAGTGTGACCGTCGCCTGTGCCGCGCCAAAATTGTTGGACGCGCTGTAGATGAAACTGTCGCTGCCGGAATATCCCGCGACAGGCGTATAGCGGATTTTCAGGCTTTGGATCCGCGCAGTGCCGTGTGCGGGTTGTTGCACAATGGCAAGCGACGTTACTGCGCCGCCGGATAACACCGGTTCAATCAGATTCTCACGGGTATTGGCGACCACGGATGATGACACCGCGCTGACGACCGGTGCCTGACCGGCAACGATAAGCTGATAACTGACCGTGCCGGTGATCCCGGAGTTATCCGCAGCGCTGACCTGAATTGTATAGCGACCAGATACCGTCGGCGTTCCGGAAATTTCGCCGGTGCTGGCGCTGATTGTCAGGCCGGCGGGTAGGCCGGACGCGCTGTAGGTGTAAGGCGAAGTGCCGCTGCTGGCCGTGATGGTCTGTGACCACGGCGTGCCCGCCGTGGCAGAAGACAATGTGCCGCTGGCCGGTGTGAAGCTCAGCGTCACGTTGGTCACATGGAGGCTGACGGTGGCTGGCGCAGAGGTTCCCCAGTTATTGCTGGCGGTATAGGTGAAGGTATCCGTGCCTGAATATCCGGCAACGGGCGTATAACTCAGGGATGTGCCGGAAGCGACCGCCGTACCATGAAGGGGGGCGGTGGCAACGGTGACCGACGCCGCCGCTCCGCCGGAAAGTGAGGGCACAATGGCATTATTGCTGCTGTTCCCGGTGACGGTCGTGCTGACCGCATTGGCAACCGGCGCCTGCCCGGAAACCGTTATTGTGTAGTTTTGCGTCCCCGACGCGGCGTTCGCCGTATCCTGCGCAATAATCGCAAAATGATAACTTCCCGCCGCTGCCGGTATTCCCGAAAGTTCGCCAGCCGGTGTGAACGTTAAACCTGACGGTAATGTGCCTGATATCGAGAAACTGTAATTGCCCGAACCGCCGCTTGCCGTGAATGTCTGGGCGTAAGCGGTGCCGGAAATCGCTGCTGCGAGCGTCGCGGGGGAAAGGGTTATCGTGGGCGCAGAAATTGTCAGGCTGATGGACGCCGGAGTGGACGTTCCCCACGAATTGCTGGCGGTATAACTGAAACTGTCCGCGCCAGAATAGTTGCTTGCAGGTGTGTAAGTGGCGGTGGTTCCCGTGATGGCAACGGAGCCGTGTGCGGGCGGAGACGTTACCGCCACCGATGTGGCTGTTCCGCCGGAAAGGGGCAGCGTGATGGCGTTATTGCTGCTGTTAAATGCCACGCTGGCGTTGTTCGAACCTGCGACCGGTGGCAGCCCGCTGCGTTGCACCACTACGGTATAGGCGGAAGTGGTTGTCCCGTCTCCCGCCGTAACGACCACGCTTAATGTGTTATTACCTTCGCTTAACGCAACCGCACCGGATGCGCTGCCCGATGTGACGGAAACGCCGTTCACGGTGACGGTTGCCGTGTTATTGCTGGTGGTTGGCGTCAGAGAAATGCGGGTGACGCTGTTGGCCACAACCACGTTGTAAGACGAGGTGCCGGAGGAAAACGCCGGAGACAGTGAACCCTGAGAGGCCGAAAGCGCCGAAAGGCTGGCGTCTGTTGATACGCTGGCCGCAGAGGTACAGGAAACCGTGAGCGGGCTGAGGTAGCCGTGGCTGGTCGTCATGCGAAACCGGAGTCCGGCACTCACCAGTTGCGAGCCCGTGACGGTATAAGTATGTGTTCCCGCCATACCGCCGGAGCCTGCTGTGGGGTAATAGGTTGTGAACGTGCTCATCCCGTAGTTCGTCAGGCCGAAACTGTCGGTATTCGTGTTGTCACTGTTCACGCCAGCACCGGAGTCGGTAAACGTCAGGGTCAACGTATCACCGGCGTCAAACTGGCTGGCCTGATAAGCCTGTGCAGCGAATGTCGCGGAGGTAAACGTTGCGTTATTCAGTGCGGTACAGCCTGCGGATTGTGCGAAGGCCGATGATACCGAAACTAAAGACAACAGAAGAAAAGTGCAGACAAAACGGGCACAGCCGCCTGTTGCGCGATGAAGGCGAGTCATGGTTATTCCCTGAGATAATCAGACGTGAGGCGTCGTTTTTGTTGGTTTATTTCAGGGATGTTATCGGAATGTTCCGAAAGCCAATCGCGCAATTACCGCATCAAAAGGGGGTTAATTACGCGATGGCGTTCGAAAGGTGAAAGCAGTCTTAGTACTGAAATCTCATTATTTCTTTGGCCGGTATTTGTGGATCATTTTGCGGAGAGTGCGTTTTTCAGGGGCGATGCGTTTACCGGTCATAGACGTAACCTGAAAATTAAGGTGTATCTATTAGACCTGTTCAAGTTTTTTCCGCAGATGACCTGACTCAATAATTCAGTTCATGAATGCTTTCTGGAGAACAGAAAGCCGCAGGCACAACGCCTGCGGCAAAACGTTCATCGGGTCAAATCAGAACGCGTAAGAAAGGCTGACGGAATAACTGCGCGGCTGGCCGTAAACGGCGTAATCGCTCAGCCATGAGTAATAGCTGCGGTCAAAGAGGTTATCGATATTCGCCTGCACCGCGAGCTGACGGGTGACCTGATAACGGGTGAACAAATTAACCAGCGGAACGCTGCCCTGATACACGCGCACTGTGTTGCCGTCTGGCCCGGTGGCATCCTGGAAGGTACGGTTTTGCCAGTTCACGCCTCCGCCGACGGTGAGATCCGGCATCCACGGCAACTGATAGCGGCTGAACAGTTTGAGCTGCGTCTGCGGCATATTGCTGTTGAGACGCCCGCCGGTGTTATCGCGCGCAACGTAGCGTGTGGCGCCGAAAGTCATTTGCAGGTTGTCGGTCACTGCGCCGTTAATCTCGAATTCTGCCCCTTTGCTGACCGTGCCCTGCGCGGCGTAGTAGGCCTGTTCACTGGTGTCATTGACGAAGTTGTCGCCGTCAGCTTCTGCGACATTATCCTGTTCGATGCGGAAAACGGCGAACGTGGCGGTCAGGCGGTCGTTCATCCAGCTGGATTTCAGGCCGGTTTCGTAGTTTTTCCCGGTGGCCGGTGCCAGATAATGGCCGTCGCGGGTGCGGTAGGTTTGCGGCTGGAAGATGGAGGTATAACTGGCGTAAGCCGACCACGTATCGTCAATGTCGTAAACCAGCCCGCCATAAGGCGTGAGGTTATTTTTACTCATGTTGCCGCTGCTGCCAACGGTGCTCCACTGCGTATAACGCGCGCCGATAATCAGTGAGAGCGGGTCGGCCAGCGAGAACCGGGTCGCCAGGTAGCCCGCTTTCTGGCGTACCACGTCGTCGGCGTTCAGATACCAGTCGTCCCATTCCGGTTCCGCAACATCGCCGTTCCAGTTGTTGAAACTGCCCATGGTGTCGCTGTCGATCGGGCCGTTGGCGCTGTATGTCGAGTTGTGCTGGCGGCTGTAACTGACGCCCGCGACCATTTCATGCTGGCGGCCAAAGAGCTGGAAAGGTCCGCTGGCGTAGGTATCCACCGAGTCCAGTTTACGCGTTCCGCGGTCTTTACTGCCGAACCCGGAAATCCCTTCGCCCGTCGTCGCGTCCGGGAAGTCTTCGATATACAGCAGCTTGTCGTCGAATTTCTGTTCGCCGTGCGTACCGTTGATGCGGAATGTCCAGCCGTTATCGAAATCATGTTTCACATTGGCGAAGACTTTGCGCGATTGTGTGTTGTAGTGCGTCCAGTCCGCGGAAGTGTTGGTGCTGCGGTCGAAATGCGTGCGTGCGCCGTTGCTGTACCAGGTCGGCAGCCCGCCCCACGTCGGATTGCCGGTATTGTTTTCCTGATAATCGTAGCCGAGCGACACCGTGGTGTTATCTGTCACGTCGGCATCGACCACGCCATAAATGAATTTCTTGGTTTTATGGTAACGGTCGAGCCAGCTGTCCTGAGCCTGATAACCGGCCACGACGCGGCCGCGCACCGAGCCTTCTTCGTTGAGCGGGCCGGAAACGTCGAGCACATAACGCTGCTTATTCCAGCTGCCGTAACTGGCGCTGATATTGCCGGTGAACTCTTTGCTGTCCGCCTGTTTGCGCACCATATTGACGGACGCTGCCGGGTTACCGGCACCGGTCATCAGCCCGGTTGCGCCGCGGACCACTTCGATGCGGTCATAAATGGCGGTGTCTTCGGCGGCATCGCCAAAGTTCCAGGTATCGCTGACGGAAGAAGGAATGCCGTCGTAGGTGTAATTATTGATGTAAAAGCCGCGTGAGAAATAGGAAACGCGTTCGCTGTCGATCACTTCCGTCGAGATGCCGGTGGTGTTATCCATCACGTCGCCGACCGATTGCAGGTTCTGATCCTGCATGCGCTGTTGAGTGATCACGCTGACGGACTGCGGTACGTCACGCGGCGTCAGCAACATTTTCGTGCCCGCGCGCGTGGTTTTGACGTTGTAATCCTGTGACTCATCGGCGGTTCCGCCCGTTGTTCCTTCCACAACCATATTCTCATCGGCGGCGGGCGCGGCGGCTGTCGCTGTGCCGGTGGCGGCTGCGGCGTGAGCCGCGGAGGAAGCCGTCATGACCAGGATCGCCAGTGCCGACAATGAGGTTGAAAGCTTACTTTTGTTCTCCGGCGCAGACGTTTCCGCGCCGTAATCCCTGCCACTGAAAGACATAATGTATCCCGTAAAAACCACATTAATAGAAAGCGCCGCCGCTTCTTTTCATTGTCTTTAAACAGGATCTTCTGACCGCAGTCATCAGCCCGAATCGCAAATTTTAAGAAGAGCACGCAATGAGAATGTGAATAGTAATCATTTGTGTTTTATCCGTCCCAAAATCTTTTGCCATCGTAAAGTAACAAAATATGTTTGCGTCTGACCGGCAGCATAAATCCCTGATTAAACGTAAACCACTGCCAGCTAAAATCGCCAAAGTCGTCATTGCGACGCAGGCACAGGCGACTGAAATAACTGACTAAACATTCTTCAAGGCCTGCCGATAAACCGTGCAAAGGGCGATCACCCATTTGCCATCTGGTGCTGACGCCTTCCTGTTGGATTACCGCTGTTATCAGAGGAATTGATATGGGATTTACCATCAAGAGCCGGTTGATTGGCATCGTAGGATTGTTGTGCGTCTTGCTGACTGTCGCCGCCGTCTGGGCCATTTTAGGGTTGCGCGCCGCCGATCAGCGGGCGATTTCGACCTACCGCACCGAGTTATTACCGTTACAGCATTCAGCGAAATTATACCGTCTGGCACAAATGCAATCGGCGACGCTGTTTGAATCGCTGCGCTACTGGACCGATCCGGCAGAAGTCGATCAGCGTGTTGCGCAGATTGATGCTTACGGCGGGCAAATTGCCACCGAGCGCAAGGCGTATGAAGCCACGTATGCGGTGCCCGGCAGCGAAAAACTCCGCACCACTTTTCTCGATGACCTGAACAGTTATCAGGCCGCCATCAGCCATGCTGCAAAACTGGTCGCCGGAGGCAATCCGTCCGGTGCGCTGGTCATTATCGAAACCCGCCTGAAAAATGGCAGTCAGGCATTGCAGCAGGATATCGACGGGCTGGATAACCTGATGCGAAGCCACGCCGAAAACAATTACGCCACCAGCTCAGCGGCGTACGCCACGATGCGCAACAGTATGGCGGCGATCCTGGCCGTCGGTTTACTGGTCGCCGGGATAGCGGGCTGGTTGCTGGTGCGTTCGATTACCGGCGCAGTGCGTCGCGCACGTCGTCTGGCTGAATCCATTTCCGAAGGCGGCCTGAATCACCGTCTGGGCGCAATCCCGAAAGATGAAATGGGCGAACTGATGCAGGCGCTGGCGAAAATGGACGCCCGTCTGAGCGGCATTGTGCGCGAAGTCGGGGAAAGCGCGCTGGCGCTGAGAAGCGCAGCCGGGCAAATGGCCGACGGCAACAATGATTTGTCCTCGCGCACGCACGCGCAGGCCAGCTCGCTCGAACAGACAGCGGCCAGCATGGAACAAATGACCGCCACGGTGAAATTCAACGCCGATAATGCCGCGCAGGCCAGCGTACTGGCGCAGACCGTCCGCAAACAGGCGCAGCAAAGCAGCGGAATTCTGGACGATGCGGTGACCGCAATGCGTGACATCGAAGAATCCAGTAATAAAATTGCCGATATTAACCGGGTGATCGACGAAATTGCCTTCCAGACCAATCTGCTGGCGCTGAATGCGGCGGTGGAAGCCGCGCGGGCAGGCGAACAGGGACGCGGTTTTGCGGTGGTCGCCTCAGAAGTGCGTCAGCTGGCACAACGTTCTGCCACGGCGGCGCAGGAAATCAAAACCCTGATCCAGACCAGCGTCAGCAAAGTCGATGCGGGCAGCAAACTGGTGCTTCGCTCCGGCGAAACGCTTCAGGAAATCAACGGCGGCATGGCGAAAATGGTGGAATACGTGGCTGACATCGCCGTCGCCAGCCGTCAGCAGTCCAGCGGTATCGATCAGGTTAACGTCGCCATCGTACAGATGGACAGCGCGACGCAGCAAAATGCGGCGCTGGTGGAAGAGGCCAGCGCGGCCAGCCATACCGTGAACGAACACGCGGCGCGGCTGGTTGAGAAAATGTCGTTCTTCCATCTGCGTCCGTCAGCACAGTTTGCGCCGGGTGCCGTGGAAGGCGTGCTGGAACCGCTGCCTGCGCTGAATTCGCCGGAAACAGCGCCCCGTCAACCGCGTCTGGCGAATGCCTGAGCCGAAAAGGAGCACGAATATGTCAGGTCTCATGCCAGGTCTTTTTCAGCGACGAGTCTTCAGTATTTTGCTGCCGCTGGCCTTTTGCGCCAGCGCGCAGGCGCAAACCGTGGTCAAAATTGCCACCATCGCCAACGGTGACATGACGATCATGCAGCAGATGTCCGGTGAGTTTGAGAAATCACATCCGGACATCAGACTCGAATGGCACGTCATGGACGACGGCGAGCTGCGCAAACAGGTGCTCAGCGACATGAACAGCGGGCAGGCGAATTTCGATGTGATCACGGTCGGCACGTATGAAGCGCCGTTGTGGGGCAAAAAAGGCTGGCTGCAACCGCTCAACAATTTGCCCGCTGATTACAATGTCGATGATCTGCTCAAACCCATCCGCAGCGCGCTTTCCTGGCAGGGCACGCTGTACGCGTTGCCGTTTTACGGCGAAAGCAGCATGACGTATTACCGCAAAGATCTGTTCGCGAAAAAAAATCTGACCATGCCGAAAAATCCGAGCTGGGATGAAGTGAAAGCTTTCGCGGCGCAGCTGACCGATAAATCACAAGGCGTTTACGGCCTGTGCCTGCGCGGCCTGGCGGGGTGGGGCGACAACGTAGCGTTTATCACCACGATGGCCAACGCCTATGGCGCGGAATGGTTTGATGAAAACTGGCATCCGCGCCTCGACAGCGACGAGTGGCGTGCAGTGCTCACTGATTACGTACAGATGATGCATGATTACGGCCCGCCGGATGGGACATCCAACAGCTTTGGTCAGAACCTGAAACTGTTTGCGCAGGGCAAATGCGCGATGTGGATCGACAGCACCGTCGCCGCCGGAATGGTAATTAATCCGCAGATTTCGCCTGTCGCCGACAGCGCCGGTTTCGCGCCCGCGCCGACGGCGCTTTCGAGTAACGGTTCGCACTGGCTTTGGGCGTGGGCGCTGGCTGTTCCGCAACGCGCCAGCCATAAAGACGAAGCTCAGCAATTCATCACCTGGGCCACATCGCAGGCATATATTCAGGACGTCGCGAAAACCGTGGGCTGGGGCGCTATCCCGCCGGGCAGCCGCTATTCTTCTTACGCGCAGGTGAAATACCAGAAACTCGCGCCTTACGCAGACGGCGTAAAACAGGCGGTGGAAACCGCGACGCCGGAACAGCCGACATTATATCCGGTGCCGTATCAGGGCGTGCAGTACGTGAGTATTCCGGGCTTTGATCAGATGGGTGATGCGGTCGGGCGGAATATTTCGGATTTGCTGGAAGGGAAGAAAACGCTGGATGAAACGCTGAGCGCCAATCAGCAGGCGGTCACCACAATTTACGCCGAGACGTCGCAGGGGAATTAAATGCAAAGAATCACAGGATGATGGAATCCTGTGATTCTTGTTTTGACCACACGTTTCTGTGATTACGTGCGGTCAGTCCAGACCGTCTGCACGTTGCAGAATTCACGCAGGCCGAAATGCGACAACTCGCGGCCATAGCCACTTTTCTTCACGCCACCAAACGCCACACGCGGATCCGATGCGCTGTATCCGTTAATGAACACGCCGCCGGTTTCCAGCTCTGCGGTCATCTGTTTTGCACGTTCTGCATCAGCGGTGAAAATCGTGGCGCTCAGGCCAAAATCGCTGTCATTGGCCAGTTCGACCGCGTGATCTGCATCGCGGGCAACCGTAATCGCGGCGACCGGCCCGAACAGTTCCTGACGAAATGCCGTCATTTCCGGTGTAACGTTGCCGAGAATAGTCGGTGCATAGAAGTTACCGTTTCCGGCCATTTTCTCACCGCCCAGCAGCAACGTCGCGCCTTCGGACAAGCTGTCCTGAACTTGTTTATCCAGCTCATCGCGTAAATCGAAACGGGCCATCGGGCCGATATAAGTGGCGTCATCCAGCGGATTTCCTACGACCAGCGCCTGGGTGGCCGCCACAAATTTCGTCGTAAATGCGTCGAGCACGCCTTCTTCAATGATCAGACGTTTTGCAGCGGCGCAAACCTGCCCGGTATTCTGATAACGCCCGGCGACGGCGGCTTTCACCGCTTCGTCAAGACTTGCGTCGTTCAGAACGATAAACGGATCAGACCCGCCGAGTTCCAGCACGCATTTTTTAACCTGTTTGCCCGCCAGTTCCGCAATCGCCGCACCGGCACGCACGCTGCCGGTGACCGTCACCGCCACCACGCGCGGATCGGCAATCAGCGTGGCAACGGCCGGAGTACCGACATTGATCACGCCAAATGCACCCGCCGGGAAACCGGCTTTCAGCACGGCCTGCTTCACCAGATATGTGGTGCCCATGACGCTCGGCGCAGGTTTGAGCAGGAACGTATTCCCCGCCAGCAAGGCCGGAACCGCGCCGCGCAGGATCTGCCAGACCGGGAAGTTCCACGGCATAATCGCCAGAATCATGCCGGAAGGGCGGTAATGAATGTGCGCTTCGCCGTTATCGACCCGAGCCGGTTCCGGTGCCAGCATCGCCGGGCCATTTTCGGCATACCATTCGCACAAACCGGCGGATTTCTCCACTTCGGCGCGCGCCTGTTTCACCGGTTTGCCCATCTCAAGAGAAATGCTGCGGGCGATGTCTTCACTGGTTTCGCGCAGTGCGGCTGCCAGGCGGAACAAAAGGGCAGCGCGTTCGCTGACGTCTGTTTTGCGCCACTGTTTGAAGGCAGAAAAGCCCTGCGCAACGGCGGCTTCAAGTGCCAGATCGGTGTCGTACGCATAATCTGCGATATGTTCGCCGTTAAACGGATTGACTGAGATTGCATGTGTGTTCGAAGTTGCTGTCGTCATTTCGGTGTCCTCGTTAAGCCAGTTCATTAAGAATAGAGGCTTGCGCGATTTAATAAAAATGAATAAAAATAAGCAAACCGTTCACTTTTTGAGAATCACTATGAACCTGTCCCAGCTTGAGATGTTCCGTGCCGTGGCCGAAACCGGCAGTATCAGCGCCGCCGCGCAGCGCGTACACCGCGTGCCGTCGAACCTGACGACACGCATTAAACAGCTTGAAGCCGAGCTGGGTGTGGAGCTGTTTATCCGCGAAAACCAGCGTTTGCGGCTTTCTCCTGCGGGCCGGAATTTTCTCAGCTATAACAACCGCATACTGGATTTAGTCGAAGAAGCGCGCTTGTCGGTGTCCGGCACAGAACCGCAGGGAATTTTCTCGCTCGGCGCGCTGGAAAGCACGGCGGCAGTGCGCATTCCGGCATTACTGACGCGCTATCATCAGCAGTTTGGCAAAGTCGAACTGGCGCTGAGCACTGGCCCTTCCGGCGAACTGCTGGATAAACTGGTGGAAGGTGAACTGGAAGCGACGTTTGTCGACGGGCCGGTTTTGCATCCGGTACTCGACGGGATCCCGGTTTATCAGGAAGAAATGGTGATTGTGGCACCGCTCAGTCACGCGGCGGTGACGCGGGGGAAAGAGGTTAACGGCGAAATTATCTATGCGTTTCGTTCGAACTGTTCGTATCGCCGTCATTTCGAAAGCTGGTTTGCCGATGACGGTGCCGCGCCGGGCAAAATCTACGAGATGGAGTCATATCACGGGATGCTGGCGTGTGTGATTGCAGGCGGCGGGCTGGCGCTGATGCCGCGCAGCATGCTGGAAAGTATGCCGGGCAGCACGACGGTCAGCGTCTGGCCGCTGGCGGATAACTACCGCTTTCTGACGACCTGGCTAATCTGGCGCCGGGGAACGCTGACGCGCAATCTGTCGGAATTCATCAGGATGGCAAAAGTCGCTGCGGTCAGCCCTCAACCGTCTGTAAAATAACCTGCCAGTCGAGCGCCAGTTTGAGTAACACGCAGGCGGAGCACACGAAAATAATGGTTTTGAACATAATATGAGGGAAATCCTGTTTGTGACCGAAGTCACAGTCTAAGGCGAGAATTGTTAAATTACGCCCTATTTCTTGTGCAGAAAATGCGTTGAGGCGTAGAAAAATCGGATGATTCTATCAAAACGCTATTTTCCCCGCAGCGGTTCGCACGAAAAGAAAAGAACTTGTGTCAGTCGTGCATAATAGCAACATCGGTTATTCACGCTGCGATACTATTAAGAAGATGCCTAAATTTAGGTTAATAATTCGCAACCTATTTCAAGGGGGTAAAGCGGAAAGTGGATAACTTTATTTATTCTCATGCGGCAAGCCCTTATAAAAATAGCATATTAACATTCAATGAAACTAAACGGCAGGCAAAGGAATTGTGTAATCGCTTGTAATATTATCCTGGCGCAATTGATATCATTATTTGTTTGTGTAGAATCAGTGTCACTAATTTAATGATACCCCCTAAAGTGAGCACATCATGGACAACGCGTTAAACGTTTTGAATAATATCCGTACACTTCGGGCTCAGGCTCGTGAAACGCCATTAAGCACTCTGGAAGAAATTCTGGAAAAACTGACCGCTATTGTTGAAGAATCCCGCGAGAACGTGAAAGCACGCAGCGCGCAACAACAAGAACGTGATGAGAAATTACTGAAATATCGTGAAATGCTGGCAAATGACGGCATCGCAATTGATGACCTGCTGGGGCATCAGGCGGCAAAAGAAACCACCAAAGCGAAGCGCAAGCCGCGCCCTGCGCTGTATGAGTACACCGACACCGACGGTTCCAAAAAAACCTGGACCGGTCAGGGTCGTACTCCTTCAGCCATCAAAGCCGCTCTGGATAAAGGCGCTGCGCTGGAAAGCTTCCTGATCGCGCGTTAATTAAATCGTGATGTGTTGGGGCGTTACCTGTCAGCTTGTGAAACGGGCAGGTAGCGTTATCCAACTTCTCAGCTTTTAAAGCCCTTATTCATTCACCGCCAAAGCGGTTAATTTTTCTTTCCACACAATCTTCTCCCCGGCGCGTTTACCGCCGTCTTAATGTAAGCTTAAGTCTCAACAAGTAAGATAACGGTAACTTTGTTTACCGGAACTTCTATGCGTACCCGATATTCTTATCCGCAAATTGTGCTTCACTGGCTGGTGTTTGTTTTGGTCGTTCTGACCTATACGACGATGGATATAAAAGACGCGTTCGCCAAAGGTTCCTTTGTACGAGAACTATTAACTCTTACGCATTACAGCCTGGGTTTCTGCGTATTATTTCTGATGTGCGTACGCCTTTTTATCCGCGCGATGTACGTCACGCCTGCCATTAAACCTGTTCCACCGCGCTGGCAACATTGTTTGTCGGTCCTCACGCATGGTTCTGTTTATCTGATGTTTATGGGTTTACCGGTGCTGGGCATTTTGTCGCAATATTTTGGCGGCCATGACTGGACGATGTTTAACATCAGAATGCCCAAAAGCTACCTGGCCGATCTGACATTACAAAAACAGTTAAAAACCCTGCATGAATGGCTGGCGAATGCCGGATATTATCTGATCGGATTACACGCTTTCGCTGCGCTCTGGCACCATTACCGCCGCCGCGATAATACGTTGATACGCATGTTGCCGGGGAAGAATTAGCAGACATTAAAAAAGGTAATCCGGAAGAATAAAATTTCCCGCGGTGGATTTAGTATTGGATATCACGCCAGGCGGTTTTATTGAAATAACCTGTTTGATTTTTGCAAGCGACTGAATTTATGGCTCAACTTAACTCAAATTAAACCCATGAAAGATATGCCAGAACAATGAGTTCGCGCGATTTGTAGCCGGGTGCGTGAATTTGAGTTAATCACCTCCCCGCAGGTCGTCTGTTTATTGTCAGACCGCTAATCGAAGCACCACAAAAATCCCGCCTTTTGGCGGGTTTTTTGTTTTTATCGTTTGAAGATCCTCTGGCCTTCAAATTTGGCAAAATCAGGTATTATTCGCGGTTCTTCTGATACACACACAAATGCGTATACGCTGCCTGTAAAAGTGGAATGCTGATCCCCACACGCGTTGCGCGTTCTACCAGGTCACCAATAATCTGCTCCGCTTCGATAGGATATCCCTGCGTCATATCGCGATACATAGATGACGTCTGCGGCGAATTTTTGTCGGTCACGGCTTCCCTGACTTTCGCCACCGCCGCCGCGCGTTCCGCGTAGCCAAAGGCTTTCATGGTGGTTAATGCTTCGCTCACGATGGCCTGTGCGAACTCCGTTCCGCCAGGCGCAGAGGCGACCTGACCGATGTTGCCGCGCATGGTGCAGGTGATGGCGCCGAAGCTTGACAGCAGCAGCCACTTCTCCCACAAATCGCTGATGATGGTTTCCGAAAGTAGGGCATCGATACCGGCGCTCTGAAATGCCTGATCAACGCTAAGGATGCGCTCGGTTTTCTCGCCGGAGAGTTCGCCATAGATAATCTGATGCAGCGGCGTCATCTGGTGGATATGGCCGTCGGCATCCAGCGTGGCGTTGATTTTGCACAGTCCGCCAATCAGCGCGTGCTCACCAAACCGCTGGCTGAGCGTTTCCATGTGCTTCATGCCATTAAGTACCGGCATGACCAGCGTATTTTCGCCAACGACCGGTGCGATATCCTTAATGGCCGCTTCCAGCCCAAAACTTTTCACCGTCAGCAAAATCAGATCATAAGGGCCGGTCAGCTGAGAAGCCTGTACCACGGCGGGTTGCAGGTGAAAATCACCGTGCGGGCTGTGAACCGTCAATCCGTCTTTCTGCACCGCCAGCGCGCGCTTCTCGCGCAGTAAAAACGTCACATCCTGCCCGGCCTGAGCCAGCCGCGCACCGAAATATCCGCCCGTCGCACCCGCGCCTACCACTAAAATCCGCATATGTTTTCCCCATTGTTTCAAGACATTCAGAAACCAAGCTGTGGGTTTAAACTACGGGACAGTGTGCCTTTTAATCAAGAGGGGGTAATAAAGGATTGAGTAACAAGGTGGTAATAAAGGGTTGAGTAACAAACAGAAAAGAAGAGTTTTTGATGATTTTTTTCACCTGATATTCTTCAGTGTCATTTATTCGACGACCTGCACTCCCCGCCCGTAGGCGGGGAGTGCAGGCCAGACGCTATTTCCCCCGCGCTGTCATCAGCCTCCGGTAGAGCACCGGCAGCGAAATCACCACAATCAGCATCGCGCCGACGATGACTGACATCACAATCCCCGGCACGTTCAGCAGGCTGAGGCCGAAGGTCAGCAGACCCATCAGGAAGGCGGCAATAATGACGCCGGTCATGCTGCCTGAACCGCCCAGCACGCTGACGCCGCCGAGCACCGCCATCGTAATCACGCTCAGCTCCCAGCCAAGCGCCAGCGTCGGGCGCGTACTGCCGAGCCGTGACGTCAGCAGAACCGCCGCCAGCCCGGACATCACGCCGACCAGCACAAACAGCGTCAGGTTGTGGCGCTTCACGTTAATGCCGGAATACCAGGCCGCCACCGGATTATTGCCGATGGCGTAGGTACGGCGGCCAAAGTTGGTTTTGTGCAACAGGAAGTAAAAGACAGCGCCCAAAACCAGAAATAACGCGAACTCAAACGACAGCGGCCCCCAGACATAACCCTGCCCGAACCACGCAAAGCTGGCCGGATATTTATTCAGTGACTGATCGCCGAGCAGCACATACGTGATGCCACGGAACAGGCTCATGGTCCCGATGGTGATCACGATCGATGAGAGATTCAGGCGCGTCACCAGCAGCCCGTTAATCAGCCCGCACAATAATCCCACGCTCAGCCCGACGCCCACCAGCGCCGGTGTCGGCAGACCGGCCTGCGCGCAGAATCCCATTATGGTGGAACTCAGCGCCATCGTGGAGGCGACGGATAAATCGATTTCACGGGCGATAATCAGCATCGCCATCGGCAGAACAATGATGGCCTTTTCCGTGAAATTGAACGTCGCGTCGGACAGATTCCAGATATTGAGGAAATACGGCGAGGCGAGGGCGTTCACCACGAACACCAGCAGCGTCACCACCAGCAAAAATCCTTCCCAGCACATCAGGCGGCGGAAGAAGGGCGTCACGGCCATCGGCACACTTTCCCGTGCAGGCGTGCGCGAAGTTAAGGTCTTATTCATGATCTGGCCTCTGATTCAGGTCCTGATGCGTGGACGGAAGGAGAATGGCGTAAAATCAGTCTTCCTTTACGTTTATTGCCGCGTTCGTTGAGGATCACCGCGATAACAATCACCGCGCCCGAAATGGCCATCTGCCAGAACGGCGACACTTCAATCACCGGCAGGGCGTTATTGATGACGCCGAGGAACAGCGCGCCGAGCAGGCAGCCCACCACTGAACCGATGCCGCCCATGGTGCTGATCCCGCCGATGACGCAGGCGGCGACAATCTGCAATTCAAAGCCGTTGGCGACGTCCACGTAGGCGACGGCAAAACGAGAAATCCACAGGTATCCGCAGAAACCCGCCAGCGCGCCGGACAGGCAGAAGCTGATGAACTGCATTTTGCCCGCGTTGATGCCGGTGTAATATGCCGCCGTGGCATTGCCGCCCGCGGTATATAACGCGCGGCCTGTGCGGCTGTAGTGCAGGAAATACGCCACCAGAATCAGCGCGACAATCGCGCACCAGCCGAGCAGCGGCAGGCCAAGAAACGGCGCGCGCGGCAGGCTGAGGAAATCCGGGCTCATCTGGTGTGCGTTAATCCAGCCGCCGTTCGAGAGCAGGAAAATAATCCCGCGATAAATACTCATGGTGCCCAGCGTCACCACAATCGGCGGGATCCCTACTTTCCAGACCAGCAGGCCATTAACCGCGCCCATGATCAGGCCGAGAACCGTCGCCAGCACGACCAGCGACCACACCGGAATGTCAGGGTGATGGAAGTTGATCAGCGCAACAATCATGCCGGTGAGCGCCAGATTGGCGGCCATCGACAAATCAATGCCCTTGGTCAGCAGCACCATCATCTGGCCGAGCGCCAGGATGATCAGAATCGAGGTGTCGTTGAACATCTCAAGCAGGTTTCCGGCGCCGATAAACTCCGGTGAGCGTGCGCCGACGCCGAGCACCATCAGGACAATCACCACCGCCAGCAACAGCTCACGGTACTTGAGTAAATTCTTGATCATGCCGCCTCCTCGCCCGCGCCGCTGGCGGCACTGACAATCATTTCGGCGGTCGCGTCACCCGCGTTGAATTCCGCCACCATCAGCCCTTCGTGCATCACAATAATTCTGTCCGCCATGCCCATGACTTCCGGCAATTCGGAAGACACCATAATCACCGCCAGCCCGCGTCCGACCAGCTCGGACATAAACTGATGTACCGCCGCTTTTGAACCGATATCAATCCCTTTGGTGGGTTCATCGAGAATGATGATGTCCGGCTGCGTCGCCAGCCATTTTGCGATCACCACTTTTTGCTGATTACCGCCAGAGAGCGTGCCCACCGGTTGTTTCCAGCTTGAAGCTTTCACCTGCAACCGGCGCGCATAATCGTCGGCCAGCGCCCACTCTTTTTTATCATTGAGCACGCCGCGCGGGTTGAGCTGACTAAGCTGCGGCAAACTGATGTTCTGGCTGATCGGCAAATCGATGATCGCGCCCTGTTTCTGGCGCTCTTCCGGCACGTAAACGATTCCCGCGCGGATGGCCTGAGAAGGGCGGGTGAAATGATGTTCCTTGCCGTGGATCAGAATCTTGCCGCTGCCCGGTTGCGTCACGCCAAACAGCGCCTGCATCAGCTCGGTTCGTCCCGCACCGACCAGCCCGTAGAATCCGAGAATTTCGCCCTTGCGCAGTGAGAAACTGATGCCTGCAAATTCGGTCGGATGGCTGAGATTCTGTACCTGCAACACCGTTTCACCCGGTTCGCAGTTCACTTTCGGATACGCCTGGCTGACTTCGCGCCCGACCATCATCGTGACCATCTGCTGCTCGCTGATATCACTGATTTTGCCGGAGCCGACATAACTGCCGTCGCGCAGCACCGTGTAGTAATCGGAAATCGCGAAAATCTCGTCGAACTTGTGCGAGATAAACAGGATGGCTTTTCCTTCATGTTTCAGGCGTTCGACAATCTGATAAAACTCCACGATTTCATGCTGCGACAACGCCGCCGTCGGTTCGTCGAGGATTACCACCTGTGCATCAAACGACAGCGCGCGGGCAATCGCCACCATATGGCGTTGCGCGATGCTCAGTTCTTTCAAAATGGCATGCGGATCGATGTTCACTTCCAGACGCGTCAGAATATCGCGCGCCTGCTGATGCATCGCCGGCCAGTTCAGCCGCTTGAAAATCCCGCCGTAAACATAGTGGCCGACGAAGATATTTTCGGTCACTGAAAGTTCATCAAACAGCACGGTTTCCTGATGGATGGCCGTAATACCGACTTTGTGCGCGGATTCCGGATTGGGCAGTTTTATCGGAATCGCTTTATAGCGCAGCTCGCCTTCTTCCGGCTGATAAATGCCGGTCATGACTTTCACCAGCGTGGATTTACCCGCGCCGTTTTCGCCAATCAGGGCCGTTACTTTTCCCGGATACAAATCCACATGCACGTTATTCAGCGCCCTGACGCCCGGAAAGACCTTGCTGATGCCCTGTAATGACAACAGCGGAGTCGTGGAATCTGTCATTTCGTTTCCCCTGTCTGGCTAAGTACAACAAAACGGCTCACCGAAAAACGATGAGCCGCCGTCAGGATCAGAATATTTTCGAGAATTTGTCGATGTTGCTGGCGTCGTAAACAAACGGTTCAGCCATCGCGCCGCTGCCGTCCGCGTCCAGTTTCACTTTACCTAAACGCCCCATGCTGGCTTCGGTTTTGGTGGCGGTGCCTTTGACCAGATCGTCGGCCAGATAGGTTGCCGCGTAACCAAGATCAATCGGGTTCCAGATGGCAAAACTTTTGGTCGCGCCGGATTTCACCGCACCCGCCATTTCAGACGGCAGACCGAGGCCGGTGACGTAAACTTTGCCGATTTTGCCCTGATCTTTCACCGCCTGCGCGGCCGCCACGATGCCGACGGAAGACGGAGAAATAATCACTTTCAGATCCGGATAAGATTTCAATAAGCCGATAGTTTCGCGATAACTTTTATCCGACAAATCATCGCCATACGCCACAGTCACCAGATTGACGGAAGGATACTTTGGCAGCACCTTTTTCATCTCGGCAATCCACAGATTTTGGTTGGTCGAGGTAGGTGTGGCGCTGAGGATCGCGACATCCCCTTTTTCGACATTCAGCGCTTTCAGTGCATCGGCGGCCAGTTTGACGTTGGTTTCGCCAATCAGCGCATTGTTGGACGGATTCAGGTGGATCTGACGGCCCTCTTTGGCGACGCCGGAATCCCAGGACACCACTTTAATGCCGCGCTGCATGGCTTTTTTCAGCACAGGCACCAGCGCGTCCGGGTCATTGGCGGAAACCGCAATCGCATCAACACCCTGTGCAATCAGGCCGTTCAGCACTTCAATCTGCGCTTCGGCGGTGGTAGTGGTCGGGCCGGTGTAAATTACTTTCACATCACCCAGCTCTTTCGCTGCCTGCTGCGCGCCAACGTTTGCCGCTTCAAAGAAACCGTTGCCCAGTGACTTTGCCACCAGCGCAATCTTCACTTCTGCCGATGCCGCGCCTGCCAGCAGGATGCTGCTCGCGATCAGGGTGAGGCTCAGTACGTGTTTTAATTTCATTGTTTGTACTCCGCATAAGTCTGCATAAAGTTTAACGACCAAAAATTGCCGACGCGCCAGGCGCATGATCACGACTCTAGGAGGTTGCTGAGGATCTGACCTTTCCGCGAGTGCCAGTTCTGCGCTAACTATGGCAAAGCTGCAAAGGTTTAAGAGAACAACCTCACAAATTGATAACAATCTTGTTTCGACCCATGGAAATGCCCCGAAAAAAACCGATTTCGGGCAGGGAAAAACCGCACTGAAAGAGGGCGTAAACCTGCGTCATACGCCGGATTGCGCAAGATTGTGCCGGGAAAGAAAGGTTTTGTTCAAAAGCGGCTGGCAGATCACAATTTCAGCCCGATGACGGCGTCAGTGACGACTAAGATATTACGATAATGTTAATAAGGAGTCGGAAATGACCGTGTTACGCAGTAGTGAATATTTCCCTTCAGGAGATTTTCCGGTCGCCATTGAACCCCGTTACCCGCAGGAAACTTTTCCTGAACATCATCACCAGGATTTCAACGAGATTGTGCTGGTCGAACAGGGCACCGGGACACACGTTTTTAATGACCATCCGCTGATCCTCAGTGCAGGCAGCGTCTGCTTTGTGCGCCACTGCGACCACCATCTTTACGAAGATACCGACAATCTGCATCTGACCAACGTTCTGTACCGTGGCCCGAATGCGTTTCGATTCCTCAACGGGGTCAGTGATTTACTGCCGAAGGAAGTCGATGGCATTTATCCGGCGCACTGGCGCATCAGCCCGAACCAGGTGACGCAGGCTAAAACGCTCATCGACCTGCTGGCGCGTAAAACGGTCAGCCAGACGCCGGAATCCCAGGCTCAGCAGGAACTGTATTTCATGCAGCTTTTATTGTTGCTGCGTCAGGGCAGCCGTGACGTCGGGTATCGCGGGCAGGGTGGCGACCTGAATAATCTGCTGGACTGGATGAACGAGCATTATGACGAAGAGATCAACTGGCCGGTGCTGGCGGAACAATTCTCGATGTCGCTTCGCACATTACACCGCCAGATGAAACAGCAAACCGGCTGCACGCCGCTCAATTATCTTAACCGCCTGCGGCTGCTCAATGCGCGCAACATGCTGCGTTTCAGCGACAGCTCGATCACGGACATCGCGCATCAATGCGGTTTCTGCGACAGCAATTATTTCTCTACTCTCTTTAAGCGCGAATTTGGGTATGCGCCCCGCCACGTCCGTCAGTAACTACCCGGCATATTCCTTTCACAAATGCTCAATTTTCAAAAATGTTATGTCGTGCAGACCGATCATGACATTTTTGCCATTTCTCAAAACCAACTGGCAATCACGGAAAGGTAAAAACGTCACGGATAGAACAGGCTGTTAGAACTTTACAAAAAAGAGCTTATTTTTTAACAACTCGTTCATCATCCCTCTATCCGTTCTTTGGAGATTTCTGACATGGGCACAGTTCAAAAACGTATGTACATCAACGGTGAATTCGTTGAAAACACCGGCGGTAAGTGGATTGACGTGGTCAATCCGGCCACAGAACAGCTGATTTCGCAGATCCCTGAAGGCTCTGCCGAAGACGCGAAAAAAGCCATTGATGCTGCCGAAGCGGCGCAAGCGGGGTGGGAAGCGTTGCCCGCAGTGGAACGGGGCGTGTGGCTGCACAAAATCGCCGCCGGGATCCGCGAACGTGAAGCCGAACTGACAGAAACCATTATTGCGGAAGGCGGAAAAACCTACGGTCTTGCGCAAACCGAAGTGCTGTTTACCGCCGATTATCTCGATTACATGGCCGAATGGGCGCGCCGTTACGAAGGCGAAATCATTCAGAGTGACCGTCCAAACGAAAATATCTTTGTGTTTCGCAAAGCCATCGGCGTGACGACCGGTATTTTGCCGTGGAACTTCCCGTTCTTTCTGATTGCCCGTAAAGCCGCACCGGCACTGATCACCGGCAACACCATCGTGATCAAACCGAGTGAAATCACGCCAAACAACGCCATTATTTTCGCAGAAATCATCCACAAAATCGGCCTGCCAAAAGGCGTGCTGAATATCGTCACCGGCTACGGGCCGGTTGTCGGGCAGGAACTGGCCGCCAACCCGAAAGTCGGGATGGTCAGCCTGACCGGCAGCGTGGCGGCGGGTATCGCTACCATGACCGCTGCGGCGCAGAACGTTACCAAAGTCTCGCTGGAACTGGGCGGGAAAGCCCCGGCCATTGTGATGAATGACGCGGATTTGGATCTTGCGGTCAAAGCCATCGTCAGCTCACGCGTGATCAACACCGGGCAGGTGTGTAACTGTGCGGAACGTGTTTACGTGCAGGAAGGTGTGTACGACGAATTCATTTCGCGGATCAGCGTGGCGATGAAAAAAGTGACCTTTGGCAATACCGCTGAACAAAAAGAGCTGGATATGGGGCCGCTCATCAGCGGTGCGGCGTTAAAACGCGTCGAGGACAAAGTGGCGAAAGCCGTCTCGCAGGGGGCGAAAGTGCTGCTGGGCGGCAAACGTCACGGCGACAAAGGCTTCTTCTATCAGCCGACGGTGCTGGTGGATGTAAAACAGGATATGCCGATCATGCATGAAGAAGTGTTCGGCCCTGTGCTGCCGGTCGCGACATTCAAAACGCTGGAAGAAGCCATCGCGATGGCCAACGACAGCGAGTATGGTCTGACGTCTTCTATCTATACCTCCAATATCAACACCGCGATGAAAGCGCTGAAACAGCTGAAGTTCGGGGAAACCTATATCAACCGCGAAAACTTTGAAGCGATGCAGGGGTTCCATGCGGGCTGGCGTAAATCCGGCGTCGGCGGCGCAGACGGCAAACACGGCTTGCAGGAATATCTGCAAACCCACGTCGCATATCTGCAATTCCATTAATTTCTGCATGAAAACAGCCGGAGCGGGGGAAACCGGGTTCCGGCTTTTTGTATCTCAAGACTACGGCCATTAATCCTTCAAAACATCCGCTTAAAATAACTTCGATAAATAAAACAAATCCTATCTGATACAATGAGTAATTAGAATCTGATGCACCTAAGGTCTGCATCATGCGTGTCCTGAATATATCCTGCGAGCGAGCACGACAAAATGAGCGTGATACAGAGCCTTATCAAACAAGCCTTTGGCACCGGTAACAGCAATGAAGCGGCCACTTTTCTGGCCAGCGCGTGCAACCGGATGAAGGCAATGGATAAAACGTCCATCGCCCGCGAAGTGGAAAGCGCACTCAGAGGCGTCAGTTTCAGCCGCGCTGAAGGCGATAAAGCCAAAGTCAAAACCGTTTTTAAAGACACCGCCGTCACGCTCGAAAAACTGGCATCACTGGAAAAGCAGGTGCGCAGTCTGACCCATGAACTGGCCGTTGCACGCAACCAAACCAGCAGCGGGAATAAAGAAGACGTTCAGCGACTGGAAGGAGAATTATACCGTCTGAATACGCGGGTCAGCGAACTGCTGCGCCAGGCTGAAATACAGAAAAAACAGCACGCTGACGAACTGGCGCTGATGCGCGCACGTCAGCAAACTGCCGGGAATTCAGTTTCCGCCGAGCTGGAAGAGTCCAGAAATCTTGTCGCATATATGGGCAGTCAGATGGCGGCGATGGCCGCTGCCCGCGACAGGCTTCAGGAGCAGGTGACCGGGGAAGAAGACAAACGCCACGCGGCTAACCGTCGTGCAGACGGGAATTACGCCTTGCTCGGTCAGCAGAAAGAACTGACGGCTGAGGCTAACCGTAAAGTCACGCAACTGCGTGCCAGTCTGAAACTGGAAGAGTACGAAGGGCAGAACGCGAAGAGTGAAAAAGCGAAACTGAAAAAGCAGCTCGCTGAAATTCAGGAAGAAAATACCCGTCTGGCAGAGCGCGTTCGCGATAACGAAGAAGATTGCGAACGCCTGAGCCAGGCGCTGGATCGCACGAATCAGGAATTCGCCGCCTACCAAGCACAAAAACAGCGTTTAACCCGCTGGATCCATATTCCCGGCGCGATGATGGGGATCGCCGTTTCGGCGGTCATATTGTATACCGGCGCCCAGCCGGGACATCTCTATGACAGCCTCGCCCCCGCCGCCTTCCTCGGCTGCGTGGTGTACGCGCTATCCCACATGATCGCGTACACCCGAAAAGCATAACTTTTTATACGCAGCGCCGGAAATGGCTGCCACAACTCAGCAGGGATCTGGCCCGGAAAAATATTTCCTGCAAAACAGGCATAAAATATTACCGGGCCTGATTTAGTCTGCTTATTTAAGTGCAAACATTTGCCATGCACCTTTGATATTTTTCAACTCAATATTACTGATTATGCAATGGTTGGGGTTACCCGGCTGCGGATCCGTGGACACCGTGGCATTTTTATTAACCAGCGTGGATGCATTGGTGCCTCCTGCCTGTTTTAAATCTTTAGATCTGCCGGTATCCGTTTTAATTAACGCTTCGACTTTAGCCTGATCAACGCCGGAATTCGCTTTAGAGCATAAGGCCGAGACGTTTTGTAAGGTGCCCGGATATCCATCCTGGCTGGCGTAATTCGCATCCGTATTAGCCGCACCGTAACGGACTACTAATGCCCCTTTAGGCACGTCGTTAACTTTTGCAAAAGATGACGCGGAAACCAGCAAACCAGCAGCAATAACGAGCATATAATGTTGTTTCATTTGAACCTCGCTAACAGATTGATTTAAAGACATATGCAGGAAATCTGCACAGGTCACTTCACAAAAAATGGCCGAGGACAGATCGCAAAACAGATCATCTGCTTCGGGAATCTAACGCTAAATAATTTGTACAGAATCTTTATTCTCATATCAGATTTCGGGCATAGGCATCTCCTGATTGTGATATTTAAACTGACGGCATTCAGCCCTTTCCGGGTATTACATTACGGCACATAAATAATCTCAAACGTGGTGGTCTGGTTATTACGCTCCACTTTTCCTCCGTCGACGTAACGAATTTGCAGGTCATAGGTATATACGGGTTTTTTATCCGGATGCAGGATGAGATCAATGACCGATACTTTTACGATGGCGTCGTGATCCGGATTCGTTTTATTCAATTCGAAAGTTTCATTCCCGATATTGACTAACATACGCTCGATCGGACGTGGCCCGGACGAACTGTAGGCCTGGGGATCACTTTTGAATGTAAGGGTATTGGAAATGTCCACGGGCGTGGACTGTGTAATAAAATCGAGCGGTTTATCCTTATATTTGTCATCCAGCGCAATTCTTACCGGCAGTTTATCGGGATTGAATCCCTTGAACTGAACCTCCAGCTCCCCTTTGAGTAACAGGCTTTGCGGTGATTTTGAAAACAGCGCATCCCAGATTGTCACAAACTGACTGACCGGCAGGGTGAACGAATCTGCGACGCCGCTTTGCAGGTTAATCAGCGCATTCTTTTCCTCTGTTTTACCCGCGGGCAATTCCAGCTGTAATGCCAGCGTATCGGCATTGGCAAACGGGATCAGTTTTCCGTCAGGATGTTTCGGGGTGAACTGGTCTCTGGCGTTGGCAATCCGCGCCTGGTTCACCTTAGGCAGTAAAAAGTAGTCCATCGTGACGTTGACCTGATCCAGTTTCGTGGCGTTATCAGGGGCAGAAAATGAAAATGAGAGCATCGGTTTAAGGTCTGTGCCAAGACCAACCTCAAAGGTATCAGGCAGGTAATACAGGTAATTCTGGAGAACATAGTCCTGATAATAGTTGTAGGTCACATTCTGAAAAACCAGCGGCAGAAGTTTCAGTTGCAGTCGGGCGGGTGGCGGCAGAATGCCCTGATAAATATACGGATAGTAGTTTTCCGCGAAGTAGAAAACTTTAGGATCGGTGATCGTATTGGTAATGCTGTGATCGGTTTTGAGTGTAACGACCAGCGTGGTTTGCGCATCAAAATCAGACAAGGCGCGCAGCAACGCATCACGCTGTGCCAGCTCGTTCAGCTCAAGCTCTGCCTGATAAACATTTTCCGTTTCAGTCTCCATCACTTTGTCAAAGACCAGTTCTTCGGCATTGCCGAAGGTGCTGAAGCTCAGCACAACATAAGGCGTTTGCGGAACCGGCTGGCTCAGCGCGAAGTTCAGCATCATCTTCCAGCTTGTGCCGTCGGTGCTGGTCGCAATTTCGTAGCGGGTTTCTCCTGAGATGATTTCGGTACACACTTTGGCGGTCAGCGCATCGGCCAGCACCGCCTGCGCAGCCCGGTAGCGCAGGTGTTTCCCCTCTGCAACCGGGAACTGTTCGCGAGCGTTTTGCAGAATAATTTGGTTCAGCGCCACCAGGTTATTAAGAAATATATTCATGGTTTTCCTCAGCATATTCAGTTTGAGCCAGAGATCTGAACTGATTCAGGCAGGGAGACGTCCAGAGATAGCGCCCGTCATGCCGGCGATAAAGCGGGCTTTCCCGTTGTCCTGCGGGCAATTGCCAGCAGGAAAGTGCATTAATCAACGGCGTGAGTTGCGGGATCCCCGCTTGTCGGGCGTAAATCAGTGTGGCCAGCCATTCCCCAGGGTGGGCGTAATACGGGGTTAATGTACTGAGCCGGTCGAAGTCACTGCCGCTCCATTGCACTGCCTGATTCAGCATCTGAGTAATGCGCGGATAAGCGGGCGGCAGAGGACTGCCTTCATCCGTCAGCCTGTGCAGCAAAATCAGGGCATTGGTGTTGACGCAGCAATCGAGCTGAGAGAGTTGGTTCTCATCCTGCATCCAGGTATAAAAGCTCTGACACTCAGCCCACTGGTTTTGCGTGGCTTTCAGGCGGGGATCCACTTTCCGCACCTGATAATTGTTCATATGAGAAAGCGTCTGCCGGGCCTGCGCGAGCGACAGTCGGCCAGATTTATAAAGCAGTTCGGTAATGATGGCCGTGTCATCAATATCGGCACAGATTTTCAGGTTCGCCATCCACTGAGGATGGGCGGCGGCTGGCCAGAAACTGAAATGGTGCGGACGGGTTTCACAGGTTGTCAGGAAACCGAGCGCCTTTTCAATGTACGGAGCCGTCTGCGCGGTGTTCTCCAGCGTGCGTAAGACCTGCGCGGTCACAAACGCATTTTCATCCTGATGCCAGCGCCCGTCGGGTGTTCTGACATACGACACAAAAGCACCGCTGGCAGACTGTTGCGCCAGTAAGGATTTCAGGCTGAGCCGGGGCGTGTGTACTGACGGCGGCGATGGTCTGACCGGCAATGTCTCAAAATGACTATTCTGCGGGCTGAAAGTGCAGCTGATGGCACGGCTTTCCTGCCTGTCCACCGAAAAGCCCACCACGTTGAACTGTATGGGAATTTGCTCAGTAACCACCCGTTGCAGTAAAGGCAGCTGGTGGTCATTTTGCGTCAGCAGGTTCTGAACTGCGGGGAAAACCCGCTGATTATCACCAAAGAAACTTGCCGCCATCACAAACAGCGTGAAGCTTGCAGGCTCTGCATCCTGACCATAAACCAGACTAAAACCGTAGGTTGTCGCCGGAAAAACCTGCCCGTTTAGGGTTTGTTGTACGGCCTGCTCCAGCAAGGGCTTCAGCGCAGGCCAAAGCGATTCACAGTCAAAAAAACGCATGACCGCCGCAATGTCAGCGTGCGTGATGTGCGCGCTATGCCATTGAAAGTAATACTCACGCGGCGAGGCGGATTGCTGCGGATATTCGCCGGTCATCAGCAATGACAATCCGGCTTCCCGGCAGGCGGCGAGGGAGAGATTCTCCATCGCGCCGGGCCAGTTCGTTTCGTCAAAACCACCGGACTGCACCTCGGAATAGATCTTCGTTTTCATCCCTTCAGGCGTATATTTTCGCCCCAGCCAGGAGCCAAACCGCAGCGGTTGCGCGCTTTGGTTTTGCATTATGGCCGCCGCATCAAAACGAATGTCAGCGTCATTCTGCGAAACCGGCGCAACTATCTGCCGGTAATGGCGGGCAAACGCTTCTATCCGGCGATCTTCTGCGTAATAAGGTAAAAAGGGATCCAGAGTGCAGGCAAGCGCCTGCGGTTTTGACGTCGAAACAGTAAATTCAAGCGGACAGCCGTTGTAGGCCAGCAGGCTGGTATTAAAAGCCGTCGCTAAACCGCCGGATGCCAGACGTGCCTGCGTGAAACGGGCAATTTCCGCGGTCAGCGTTGCCCGCAGATAAGGCGCTTCCCGGCAAAGTGCGTTGACCAGGGCGTTCCATGCCACTGGGATTACGGTGTTAAGTTCGACCATTGTCTGTCGCCTACGCTACTGCCGGAATAACGATAGCGGGCGGGTTTTCGCTGCCATCAAGCGTCGTTGTCTTACCGCCGACTAAGAAATACGTGATTTTGTAGTTAACGTTCCACGGTTTCTCGGTCAGACAGCGGTATTTAAAGGTCTGGGCTTCGCTTTTATCTTCGCTGAAGGTGTACTTTTTGCTTTTTTTGCTCTGCTTATCGTCCGTATAAGCCAGCTCGACGATCAGCTGGTTGCAATTCTCCCACGAAAATTTCTTGTCCAGAAAAATGGAGATTTCATTGAATGTCAGCACTGAGCCGGGATCGAGATTCAGCAAGGTTGAGGCCGATTGTGATTTTGGCTGGTAGCTGCTGCTGCCTTCCCAGCCGGACGCGGCGGCGGATTTAAAAATAAACTCGCTCTGGATATCGAACAGTTCATTGGTGTTTTTACTCCGGGAGATATTCTTGCCCCATGTCCCGTCGTCGGCGGTGAACGGCGGGGCGGTATACACCTGATTGTTGTACCCGATTTTGAAGCTCGCGGCTTTAATGCCGTATTCATCAAATCCGTCCGGCCCGAGCACGGTGAAGTCAATTTTCTGGAAGAACGGATCGTTAACGTTGACTTCAATGAAGTAGGGAGGAACCTTCTTCGCCCGCAGGATATCGCTGCCGATAAAGTTTTGCGGCACCGCGGCCTGGGTGATCGCCTGCGACGAGATGTAGTTGAAGTTCAGCGCTTTCGTCTCTTCGATGCGCACCATTTTTATCTCCAGTGATGCGCTGGGGAAGAGCCCGCCTTTTCCGCCTTCTTCGTCCTCTTTTTTGTCGCTGGCGATCAGGGAATCCAGAATGGAGGAACTGGCCGATTTCGCCTGAGTATTGCTGTCGTCGTTGGGGCTCAGCGAAGCGGTAAAGAAGCTTTTCAAAATCTCTTCTTTGACAAACTGCAACGCCCATTCCTTTTCTTTTTCCGCCTGATCGCCTGGCATACTTTCAGTGACCTTGATGATCAGTTTCTGGTCCTGCTGTAGCTTCTTAATGACGCTGTCAAAACCCAGCCAGAAGCTGGCGGGCGTTTCGACCGGGATCGGAATATTGGCCCCAAATTTAAGATCAAACTCTTTATAAAGGCTTTCAAGCTTGGCTTCGACTTCCACTTTTAAGGCTGGCGTGATGCCCGTAAAACTGAGGTTGTACGCCACGGCGGCCGGTGCCTGCGCCTGATTAAACGCGGCTTCCAGGATCACCGCTTGTTCCGGCGTTAATTTCGCGCTGAAGATCGCGCTGTTTTTGCCAAAAAGGCTGGGGCTTTGGGCGCTGATTAATTCGCCGTTCGTCCCTTCCGCACCCAGAACAAAGAAATTCACCGTGCCTTTGTCAAACATCACCTGCGTTTTGCGCGCCGTTTTCGGATCCACCTTGAGTTTGCTCAGGTACTCCTGAAATGCGTTGTTGAGTACATCTTCATCAATGGACGTGTTCACCTCGAAGTTGATGTAGCCCCCTTGCTGACCGCTGCCGTCGCCGGTGTATTTAATCAATGAAAATACCGGCTTTTTGTCATTTTCCGCGATATGGATATCACCGGGTAAATACCAGAACTGCTTGTCATCGGAGTCATCAGCAAAGAAGGTGATGTTGTTGATGGTTTGTGTTCTTTCTCTAAGTAATAACATGGCGTTTCCTTAAATGAGGTTGGCGATATTGATACTGTCTTGAACGGTTGCGGTTTGGACGTACTCGGGGTGATCACCGCCTTTGCCATTCTGGTAGGTGAACCAGATATCAAGGTTGACGGTGAGCCGCGCAGGGTCTGGCTGATCAGCGCTGAAACGCTGAATGGCGGCGTCGTTTTCGGTAAATTGAAAAACCTGTTGCAGGCAGGCATTCTCGTCAGTGGGAGAATAAGGGTAGCTGACCGACACGATCACTTTTTCGACCTCCTGCCAGTCCATGTTGGCGGAAAGTGTTATTACCCGCTGGTGATACAACGAGGAGAACAGCGAGATATCCTGGCTGGTCGGCTCATCAAGCACGGCGGATAAATGCGGCGAATTGACCTCACTGCTGTACTCCTTGCTGACGTCAAAGAGATACAAATCGGGGTCCGGCAGCGTGACCGGATAATCTTCTTCCCGGGACGTGGAGGTGATCTGAAAAATTTTTGACACGATGGGGCCCGGCAAGAGCCTGTGGCGGCAGCGCACGGTAACCAGAACCGACTGATACCAGTTCCAGTTAAACTGGCTTGCTGCGCGGATAAGAAAATCATAGCGGGCATAAACGGAATCGAGATCCAGATAAATGTCGTCCAGCTCAGTTTGCAGATCGCCGGAACTGACGGACGTCACGCTCCCAAAAGGCTTATTAAAATAGACGATAAAATCGTACCCGACGGGCCACAGCATTTTCCCCGTGTTCGGGTCGGTAATGCTCGGTGCTTTGAAATGCTTGGGCAGAACGTCGCCTTTACGGAAGGCATATTGCTGGACGTTGTCGCCATAACGCAGGCGCGCCATCACCAGCTGAATATTGCTGTCCAGCTCGGGCGTCAGTAAGTTTATCTGCACGTTTCGGGAGGCAAAAAAATCATCCTGCAGATCCGTTTCCGTGATCACGCGGCCGGCCTGATAGTCCGTGCCTTTGACCAGTTCACTGAATAAAGCCTGCGGATAAACCGAGCGTTTTACCACCGTCGTTTCGCTCAGTTTTCCGCTCAAACGGCGCTGCTCAATGTCTTTAACAGAAACCCGCTGCAGATAAAAACCGGCCTGTGGCCGGGGTTGCGCAGGGACATCGGCAAACACCGGGGTAAAGAATTCGCTGAGCAGGATCTGCGTCAGTTCGGCACCGGCCTGCGCGATATGTTTGTCGGGGTCTGTGTCGCGGACTTTGATGGTCACGATTTTATCGGTGATCAGCCGTGACGAGGTATTTTCGATATCGACCGAAAAAAACAGCAGGTTGAAGCCCATCGATTCTTGCAGGAACTCATAAACTTTGTCCCAGCTGGCCTCAAGTTCAAAGGTTGCGGGCGGCAGCTGTTGCAGATAATCAATTTTATAGCTGACCGTGACAGGTGCCGTTTCCGGCTTCGCCATCAGGCTGGTCAGCAGGGCGATATTGTCTTGCGGGCCGAGCCTGGCCAGCAGATAGCAATTTTGCTGGTCGTTCAACGCCGTCTTACTGGTTAGTCCGGTAATGAAACCGGGAATATTCAGCGTTGCGCTGCAGGAAATAGCCTGCAAGGGCAAAAGCACCGCATCGCGCGGGATATCCGTGCTGGCATCTGCCGCTGCGCGCGCGGCTTCGGGGCTGCTGGCTAATAAAGTTTGCAGTGACAAGCTGGCATAATAAACGGTGGCCGGTTCGCTGCTGTTTCTGAAAATCTGTAGCTGGACCGCGGGCTGATCGTCGCGGGTGACCATAATGCCCGGCGCTGCGGCGCAGTAAAAATAAACAGGTCTGTCCGGGTCGGCACGGATAAAACAAATGTTTTGCACTATGATCTGATTATTCATCGCGGCAATCCTGCGTGACGGAAGTAAAAACAGGGCAACGTAGATTGCCCTGTGTTATTTCAGAGCATCAGAACTTCACCACCACAATTGTCGTGGTGTTCGATACCTTATCTGTTTTCGTTTTCTCTTCGCCTTTGTCCCCGAAATACACGGTCGAGACATAGCTTATTTCCGGCTCATTGCCCGCTTCTGCCTGCATGAGATTGAAGGTCAGATATTGGGTCATCGACTTACTGTCGAATTCGGTGATGGCAATACTTTGCGATTCACTGAAGTCCCATTTCGGGTATTTCACCGTCATTTCATAGGTGATCAGCGTGACGTCTTTCTGCGTTGGCTGGAAGATAACCGTGTACTTCTGCGCTTTAGGCAGGGCGTTAGGGATCAGGATCTGATTGCCCTGCGTCAGGCCATAACCCGGCAATTGCGGGCTGGTCTCAACGCCATTGGGAATGTAGGTCAGGCTGTCGCCATTGATGGCGTAGTAATCGGCAGAATAATAAATCGGTTTATCCACGGTCGTGCCGATGGGATAAATGAACGGTTTAGGCGGTGCGGATTCGCTGATGACCTGGCTGGTGGTTTTAAGATCAACCCCCTTGTCGGGATCGGAATAGCGCGTTTTAACCACCACCTGGCTGAAGACTTTCCATCCCAGCGGGTCGAGCAGCGTAGAAATATCGGCGTAAACGACGCCACACTGGGCGGTGTTAATGGAGATGATCAGATCCCTGTCGCTCTGAATATCGCCGGAATGATAGGGTTTGGCCTGTGTACCGCTGAAGTTAACGGTGTAGGAATATTTAAACGCGCGGCCCAGCTCCGGCTTGATAAACCATTTGCCGGTTTTTTTCGGATCCATATCTTTAGGGTTAAATTGCAAGGTACTCTGATTGTCTTTGTCGTAGATGGCCGTCACGACAATATTGGCGATGTTATAGGTCGCCAGATCCTGAGTGACATAGAACTCAGGCTGAATAAATTGATAGAACGGATCGTTCAGGTCGTACTCTTTGAAATAATCCTTCAGGTTCGCTTCGCCCACGATGGACTGGATAGACGGCAGCTGGGTTTGCGGTGCGATGGCAAAGGAAACGACAGAGTTTTCGTCATAAACCCGGGTAAAACTTTTGGTCTGTTTGAGGCTTTCCTGGAATTTACCAAAGTTACCCGCGTCATTTAGCATATCGAGACTCATGTCCAGGCCGGTCTGACTGCTTAAGATTTGCTCAACCTGTTTCTGCCCCCACGCCGTCAGGCCCTCTTTCCACTTGATGTACTGATCGGCCGTCATCCCCATTTCTGCTGCGGTCAGCCCGACCTGAACATCAATTTTAATGGCCCCTTTCTCAATGTATTCGCGTTCAATCTTTTTCTCATCTGCCGACCACGTATGGTAAGAGATGGTTTGCGTGACCGACTTGGTGATTTCGCTGTCGTAGCTCACCGTTACTTTGGCCGCAGGCAGGGAAGCGTCCAGATTGAAGTTAAAACGAACGCCGACGCTTGAGTTTTTATCGGTGCCCGCCAGCACATTTTCAAACAGGGTGGCGCCTTCGCCGGTCAGTGTCAGCCCGAAAACGGTTCTGTTATCGCCTAAACCTGATGGCGATAAAGGCGTCGGGATCTGACGGTAGAATTTTTCATTGTCATCAAGAATTAATGTGGCCTGCGCCGAGGTGTAGTTAGGCTGCAACAGCTTAATTTTCTGTGCTTCTTCCGGCATCAGCTCAGGAAGAAACTGGTCATTGCCTTTGCTGCTGTCATACAGCGACACAAATTTGCTGGCCTGATCGGTGTCAAGGCCGGTATTTTTCAGCGCAGCGTCCATCGCCGCTTTTTTAGTCTGGTTTTCCGGATCCGCTGCCGAAGCCTGTTCGGCTTTAACATAGGTGACAATCAGGGTGGATTTCGCCGTCAGCTGGCCCTGAATATTGCCAAACAGTTCAGCGCGGATTTTGGCTTGCAGATCATCGGGAGGCAACGGCAGCATCACGGTGAACTGGGCATAACCGCCTTGCATGTCTTCGCCGCGATATTTATAGAACATGAAACTGGGGCTGTTAGCGTCGCGGGCAACAAATACCGGGATTTCGGGCACGACGTAATACGTATTCTTGTCCAGGCTGTCGCCGTAACAGGTACAGATATATTCAGTTTCGCCCAGATACTTATCCGTTGGGATTTTGATCGACTGCTGCAAAGCGGTGGTTAACATAGGGCATTCCTCTTGTTTATATCACTTGGTGTATTGCAGTTTGACGGGGCTGACACTGGCCTTCAGGCGGCCAGAGTCGTAGGTTTTCGGGAACAGCGATTTCAGGTTTCCACTCCAGCTGTATTCAATCTGGCCGTTGAGACCGGCAAAATGGGCGTTGACCCACCAGCTGGCCTGCCACGTGGGTTCTGTGGAAAATGAGAAGCTAAAAGATTGTTTTTTTGCCGGGCCCGCGGGCAGGTAGGTCGCGCTGCCTTTGACCGACTTAAAGCTGGATTTCAGGTCTTCGGCATCAAACAGGACGCTGTAAAAACCCAGTTCCTGCGGCGTAAGGGCAATGTCGTCTTGCCAGCGAAGTTGCGTTTCGTAGTCGCTGTAATCCGCAAATTTGACCCGGAGCGTGATCGTGCTGATGTCCGATTCGGTTTTCAGCGTGACCGGTGTGAAATTGGGCCACGGCATCGGTGTCTGCTCATCTGCGTACACCAGATCAACCGACATGATGTTGAAACCGGCCGGGTTGAAACCCAGACTAACCCGGCATTCACGCGTGATGACCGGCTTGTCAGGGCGGGTGGGTTCAGGCAGCGGCGTCGGGGTAAACGTGATAATGCTTTCTGCGGGCAACGTGCCCAGCAGCACGGCGATATCCTGTTGCTGTGTCAGCAAATACTGTTGCGGCACACTGTTGCTGTAGCTGACGTCGTAGCTGATTTTGGTCGGGATCTCATCCACAGAATGGATATTTCGCAGCGTATTACTGACCAGCAGCGACGCCGTTTCTACCAGAGAATTCCTGACCCGTTCGCGGGTCTGTTCTGAAGGTGCATTATCAAACTGTTCGTCCAGGGTAATCACACCGGCATCGATCTGCTGGTTGAGCAGGAGGGCGATGGTCTGCGGCTGACGGGCATCTTCATTGAACGCCAGCGTCAGAAATGCAACCCAGTCCGTTTCCATCCGTGCCGCCGCGCGGCTGCGGACGCTGAACTGGCTGCGGATCCGCAGGTAAACCTTGTTTTTATCGCCTCTGATAGCGTCGTCCAGAACCCCGCTTTCGCTATGCGTCAGCGCCATGCGGGATTGCTCAAACTCAACGTCATAACTGTCCGCTTCGGGCTGATGGACAAAACGCAGGAACAGGGACTGGCGGACATCGCCCTGGATCAGACTGATCTCGCCCGGCGACGGGATGAAATGTTCCCGGATATACGCTTTTAACGCCGGGGTATCTGCGGGCTGTGCAGGAGCGACGAAGGTCGCCATTCCCCCGCCGGGGCTGGTCAGTAAATGCAACGCGCTGATCTGACCTCCGGGAGTATCCAGCACGACCTGAGGGGCAAAGCTGCCATAGGTGTAGGCCTCCGGTGGCAGCGTCTGATCATGGAAAGCAAAGTCCCGGCCAAGCAGAAAGAAGTTTTGTAGCGTCTGCTCAGGGTTTAAATATTCAGTGTTCATCTTTCACCTTTAAAATCAATTGTTTGATTACCGGTTACATAGGCTGACCACGGGCCACCAGCAGATCTGTAGCGAAAACCGCTGGCATAAATAGAGGTGACCGTCCATTTGTAGTCGAATGTGTTATGCAGATGAGTGAAGTTATATTTTGTGGCAGGCATCAGGCTTTGCGGCTCAAACTCGAATTCTGCCGCAGTGACGCCGTCCGGAAGATTCACCGTGATGCGCGCCAGTTGCGCCCCAAACTGCGGAAAACTGTATGCGCCCAGTGTGGTGGACAGAGTGACTGGCCCGGGCAGCGGAACCACGCCTTCCCCGGATATCTGACGGGCTTCCACGTCGGCATACGTATTGCCGCAGAGGATCGGGTAACTGAAATCGGGCGCGTCAGAGGTTAATTTAAGGTTCTGATCCACGCCGCCAGAATGATAAGTCCCGCTGATTATGCTCTGGCGGGCAAAACCTTCATCCAGGCTGAGGGTCAGGAACTTACAGGGTAACGACGTGGGATCCAGCACCAGAAAGCGGTCCGCGCACTGCAACGGATCACCGGAGATTGTTTGCCAGCTTCCCCCGTGAAAATAATTCACGCGGACCTGATAGAAGAAGGGGCTTACGCCAAGTGAGCTGTTAAAAAACGTGAAGGTGACGCGACTTTTATCCGGCGTCAGAGCCTGCGTTTGTGTTTGTTTTTGCGGATAAATATTACCGGCCGGCAGCGTCAGCTGAATATCGATAGAAACGCCCGCGCCCAGCCCTGGCGGTGGCGTGTAAAAAACGTCGATCGCCCGTTTGTCTTCTGGCATAGGGGGCGGAGTGACCCGGTGAATTATCGTGTCGGGCGACTTTTTGGCAATTTGCTGCGCAGCGCTGAAGGGATCGAGTAAAAAGCTCAAAGGGCGCAGGCTCAGCACGACGGTATCAAGTATGAAAATTACCCGGCCGCTTTGTGGTTGCGACGCCAGGCAGATCATGGCGACATTGCTGTTCGCCGGGCCCGCACAGGGTGAACCCGCCAGGTTACAGAGCCGGTCAAGGAAGGCCTGACAGAACATTCGAATCGCGGCGAGATCGTTCACCGGCAGCGCCGGGGCGATCGTCAGAGGCAGTTGACGGATATTTTGGTACAGATATTGCGTTAACAGCTCATAGCCAAACGCCACCCGGGTGCCGTCAGCGGTAACGGTTCCCGGAACGTTATCGGTTAACACCTGCATCAGCGCACGGGGATCAAATTCGATGGAATAGGGCAGGCGAGGTGATACCCCTTCTACAAAACCGTCCAGCCGGGCATTAAACCCGATGATTTTGTCGAGGATCGTATCCTCAATCAGCTGAGTGCTTGCTGAATTAAGCAGAATAATGAACTGGATGTACTGCGCCGAATACCACGTGGCATCAAAGCTCTGCGCCCGCAGATCGCTGTGATACTCAACCGGCACGTCAAATCCCAGGCTCCCCGAGACCAGAGGCAAAATGTTCACCGCTTTACCCGGATACAGTTTTTTGAAATCTTCCAGGCTTTGCCCGCTGGCATACTCAAGCTCAGTCGTGAAACTCAGCCAACCATAAATGCTGTCTGCACTCGTACTACGGACAATATCCAGAGAAAACGGTAACGGCTCCGCCGCCTGAATACCGAGGGATTCCGGGTACAGAAAATAGGCTGCTTTTTGCTGATACGTCCCGATAAAACGTTGCGTAGCTGTTGTTATAATGTTCTGAAAGTCCGGATATCCTTCGTACATGATATTATTCACCCATTACGTTGAGATGATTTTGGTAATCTTCATGCCATTCTTCTGGTAACTGGCTCAGAATGTTTTCAGGTCTCCGGTAATATTCATCTTCATAAAATCTTTGCATCTGGATATCGCCAACCAAAATGTTATTAGCGTACAGCACATTTTCATCGCGTTTTTCGCCAGACAGTTGCAGGTTAAATACCGTAGCTTCATCCGGCTGCGGTTGAATATCGATAACAATACTTTCACCCGTCAGTGTTAAAAGTTTGTCGCCAGATTTAAGCTCCCGCGCAAGTATTACGCCAGACGAGGTTATAAAAGGATGTCCGGGGCTGGCGACCACGCTGAGTATTTTATTGTCCGCAGCCTGTGCGATTATTTTTATACAATGCTGTTCCTGCCCGGTGGTGACGTTTTCAACGGTAAGCTCACCATTATTTACGGTTTTCACCCGGTCTCCCATCCTCATCGCTGAAATTATTTTTTCACTGCCGTCAGTCATCGTTATTTGGGTGTTTTCATGCAGGCACCCGTAAACAATTTTCATCGGTTTTATTGTGACCGTATTTAAAAGTTGCTGACCGGGGACTATATCTTTAGGGGCATTAGTGATAAAGGCTGCAATGCTTTTTCCTGAGACGGAAAGAATGAGTTTAAAAACATAATAAACCATTTCGCCGGAATCAAAATCGACCTTATTAAATTTTAACCAGTTAAGGTCCCATTTGATGTTATTGCCGGCGATGGTTGAATTTTTTGGGTCGAAAAAATCAAATCCCGGATAAGGCGTAATCGGGTTACCCCCCGCGCGGGTGCGTATCAGATAGATACTGCTTATCCCGTTAACGGGTTTGCCACCACTGACATCAATATTCCCGCCGTAGGTGATATAACCTTTGACCGGGACACTGACGATGCCCCCGCCCTCATAGGGCTGGCTGTAGTCACAGTCGGCCTCCACGCGCGTTAAGCAAATTTTTATTTCGTTTGGATTATGAATAGTCTGTGGAGATTCATTATAAATTTCCTGAGGGTAGTTCTGCGTGGTAATGATTTCAGCGCCGTAGACCGTCATGTTATTGATGGTTTGCGCAAAGGTATAAATCACCGTGACCGGGAAATCAGCTTTTTTATCACTGTCCGGATATACCCCTTCAGCGCCGATAACACAATCCGCGGCATTCACATAATTCTGTGTATATTTTACCGGGCCGACATTGGTGGCATCACCGTCAAATAATCCCAGCGTTTGCGTCACATTGTTGGCGGAAACAGGAAGAGAACCCACGGCATCCGCGCGATAATTTTTTCCATCGGTAGAGTCAACCCGGACAATACTGTATACCGGAGTGACAGAGTCATTTGCTGCCTGACTTAACTGGCCGGTGCTGCCTTTAAGTTTTTTTGCGTTTTCCCAACATTGGGAGAATTGACGGGAATTCGCGTAGGCTAAACCGGAAAGCTTTAACTGAATGTCATAAAAATTGACCAGCAGAGTATTTCCCGGATCAATAATAAAAACGCCTTTATTGCCATAGTTGTTGATGACATTTTTTACAACGCTCTTTTCATCGGCTGTATAATTTTGTGTAGTCATAAATTCAGCACCCAATAAACTTCAGACACAAGGCTATGAAAATGGCAGTAACGAACTTCTGCCATTGCGAGTTATGCAATAATTATTTAAAAATTAAATGCACTAATGAATAGCAATCGAATTATTTTAGCCTGGTGGGGTGTGAGTGCACCAGATTACCCGTCAGGCAATATCCGGCGAACTTTAATATTTCAAAAGTTGCAAAGTGAAGTCATTATTTAACACGACTTTTCCTGAACAACAGGAAAGCCGTTTTTTAAGTAAATTCAAATTTTCATGTAAGAATGCGTTCCGTAATGGAGTGTGTTTCTTATATTTAGAGACTGTCATGAACGACATAATCAACAATAGCAACATTGCAAAGAAGATCAAACGACACATAAAAAAAGATTAAGAATTATCTTGATGCGGGAAAAAGGAGTTTGTGCACCAGTCGGTGTGGCAACACGATGATATCTCAGTGTGTTCTGCCGCTTTGATGCCGCATGCATATGTTCGTAAGGACAAAGTGACGCAAAAATCACCATTGTAATTGATTGAAATATATTAATAAAAATATTTTTCTGAGATATCGATAATGGCAATGATTTAAATATGCCAAAAACAAAGAAGAACCTGTTTAGACCATAAGTGAGATTTTTTTGTGATGGGAACAGCCTTTTTTACGTTTTTAATCTGACCTGACAGGCATAAAATTAGTAAATACATAAGTATGGGTTAAGTATTTCGGTTGGCTAAAGGAGAGGCCGTTACGCAACGTGTTGCCTAAAGGTAACAAGTTTTGAGACGCATCCCTGCATCCCCAATCCTGAATCTCTATTTCACTGCGCCTTTTGCCGCCTGTTCGATCAGTGCGGCCACTTCTTTTGGATGTGACTCGTAAACTGAATGGCTGGCGCCCGCGATTTCAACCGTGTGGCTGTGTGCGCGTTTGGCGTACATCCGTTCTAAATCCGGGTTAATGATCTTGTCGGACTTCGCCACCATGTACCAGCTTGGTTTTACTTTCCATGCAGGATCCGGGATGTTGGCCGTGAACACGCTGGCGGACGTCAGCATCTGCGCCTGCGCTTCGAATTCGGCTTGTTTAAGCGGTAAATCAGCGGCGAAGTCTGCCGGGAAATTCGCCGGATTGATGTAAAGGAAACCGTCCGGCGTTTTGGCAAACGGGTGCGCGGAGTTCGGGAATTTCCTGCCGTTTATCGCTTCAGTTTCGCCGTTATCCAGGGCATGCGCCGCGATATAAACCAGCCCGGCGACGTGCGGATCGTTACCCGCTTCCGTAATAATCGCGCCGCCGTAGCTGTGACCCACCAGGATCGCCGGGCCATCTTGCCTGTCTAAAATACGTTTGGTGGCAGCGACGTCTTCCGGGAACGACGTCAGCGGTTCCTGCACCAGCGTCACTTTATAGCCGTCATGCGTCAGGATGTCGTACACCGGACGCCAGCCCGAACCGCCGACAAATGCGCCATGAACCAGCACGATATTTTTGACCGGTGCGGCCAGTGCAGCCTGAGAACCGAACGCGGCTGCGGCGGCAACCAGTAATGTAGAAGCTAAACGTAAACGCATGGCATGACCTCTTTGCTTTAAATCAGAATGAACATCGGATGTGTGATTTCACTCTGAGCCCGCGGCTCTGACAGGCGGGTGACGGCTTCATGACAAAAACGTCATTTGTGAAAACGCTTTCCCTCAGTAAATCCTCACGTCACAGGGCATCCGGTTCTATTTGTTTTGTAAAGGCAGGGCGGGGCCATATATCGGAACATTGTGTGTACGAAAATGCCGCGACTTATTCCCGCTTGTGCAAATCGTGGTCTATATTCATTCAGTAAGCAGAACTTTCTGAGGGAAATGAAACAGGATATTCCGAATTATGGGGCGCTTTCTGAACGTAATTTATGGGGATATCTGGTAATGCAGGTTTTTTATAAATTAATTGCTAATCAATGGGTTGAATTTACTGTAACCGTTACCATGCAAAATTATTAATACCCTTGTGGTTATCGGGTTAATTTTCATGTGAAACAAACCGTTTATTTCATATGGGAGAAAAAACGCCACAAGTTGTATATACACGCAGGTTTGAGGCGGAGATTTAAAATGAGAATGGCCCTCAGATGTACTCTGCGTGCGATATTTTGTTAAAAAGTTATATTTGTAAAGTTGCGTATGTACTAACAGGAAGAAAAAAACTATAGTGACGCCCTTCACCGCTCTCAATCAGATTGGTCGATTTGTGTCTACTTCTAATGTCTAAAATTGAGATGTGCGTCGTCTTTTTTGACTCAGCCTTTTAACTTAAAACAAAAGAACTCATAAAGTGAACGCCAAAACCTCTGCTTTTATCATCACGTTTTTATCAGTTTTGAACCCAGTTTCAGTCAGTTACGCACAGTCAGCGCCGGGCACTTCCGCGAAAGATTCCGACGATTCGTCAGATTCTTCCTCGCTGATGGTCATCAAGCGTGAAAGCACCGGTGGATTATCCGAACTGGATACCCCTGCGGCGGTCAGCGTGATTGATGGCGACGATTTCAGAAACAGCAAAGCGCAGGTCAACCTGTCTGAAAGCCTCGGCAGCGTTCCGGGTTTACAGGTTCAGAACCGCCAGAACTATGCGCAGGATTTACAGCTTTCCGTTCGCGGATTCGGCAGCCGTTCCATGTATGGCGTGCGTGGTGTGCGCATTTATGTTGATGGCATTCCGGCCACCATGCCAGACGGGCAGGGGCAAACTTCCAATATCGACCTGAACTCGGTCGATCGCGTGGAAGTGCTGCGCGGCCCGTATTCAGCGCTTTACGGCAACTCCTCCGGCGGCGTTGTCAATGTGGATACCCAAACCGGTTCCCAGCCCGCCAGGCTTGAAGCCGGCACCTATTTCGGCAGTTACGGTTCTTTCCGTAACAGCGTAAAAGCCAGCGGCGCAACCGGCGACGGTACGCATGCGGGCGACGTGAATTACCTGATTTCCGGTTCGCGATTCACCACCGACGGTTACCGTGACCACAGCGGTACGCAGAAAAATCTTGGTAACGGCAAGCTGGGGGTGCGTATCGATGACGCCAGCACCCTGACGCTGATGTTTAACAGCGTGTCCGTTGATGCGAATGATCCGGGCGGTCTGACCGGGTCCGAATGGCACGATAACCCGAAACAGGCGACCCGCGCCGATCAGTATAATGCGCGTAAATCGCTGGATCAGACGCAGGTCGGCCTGCGCTATCAGCGTCAGATGGGCGAGAACGACGAGTTCAGCCTGATGACGTATCACGGCGAACGCCACACAACGCAATACCAAACCATTCCTGCCGCGTCGCAGAAAAACCCGCTGAACGCAGGCGGTGTGATTGTGCTGGAGCGTAAATATTCCGGTGTGGATACCCGCTGGAAACATGACGATCAGATGGGTTCCGTGCCGTTCTCCGTCACCGGTGGCCTGGATTATGAAACCATGACCGAGCGCCGTTTCGGTTATGAGAACTTCGATGCGGATGGCGATCTTGGCGTGAAGGGCAATGAACGCCGTAACGAAAAGAACGTGATGTGGAACCTTGATCCGTATCTGCAAACCACGTGGAACCTGACGCCGCGCTGGACGCTGGATGTCGGCGCGCGCTACAGCACCGTTAATTTCGATTCGACGGATTACTACATCACTGGCAGCAACCCGGATGACAGCGGTTCGCGCCGTTATCACAAACTGTTGCCAATGGCGTCCCTGAACTTCGCGGTGACGCCAACGCTGAATACTTATGTCTCTGCGGGCCGTGGTTTTGAAACGCCGACCATTAACGAGCTTTCTTACCGCACTGACGGCAAGTCCGGCCTGAACCTGGATCTGCAACCGGCGACCAGCACAACGGTTGAAGTCGGCAGCAAATGGCGCGTCGGTAACGGTTTAGTGACCGCCGCCGTGTTCCAAACCGATACCGATGACGAGCTGGTGGTGGCCGAAAGTGTCGGGGGCCGTTCGAGCTATATGAACGCCGGGAAAACACGTCGTCGCGGGCTGGAGCTGTCGCTGGATCAGCAGTTCGAAGAGAACTGGCGTCTGAAAATGGCCTGGACGTTGCTCGATGCGACATTCCGCAATGAGACCTGCGGCGCGGGCGACTGTACGCCAGCGGGTAACCGTCTGCCGGGGATCGCACGCAACATGGGCTACGCCTCGCTGGAATGGGCACCGGTTGACGGCTGGCACGCCGGCGCGGATGTCCGCTACATGAGCGATATCGAAGTCAATGATGAAAACAGCGAACAGGCACCGGCCTATACCGTGGCCAGTGTGAGTGCGGGTTACCGCTTCAACTGGGACAAAGTGACGCTCGACCTGTTCACCCGCGTCGATAATCTGTTCGACAAAAATTACGTCGGTTCCGTGATCGTCAATGAAGGCAATGGCCGCTATTTCGAGCCGGCACCTGGCAGGAACTACGGTGGCGGAGCTACGCTCTCTTATAGCTTCGAATAAGTTTTATGTTTTCAATCAGTCAGAGAAGTCCGTTTTAATTTTGTAAAAAAGTACCCCGCGAAGCTGCCAGACGCCTGTACGTGTTAACGCTGGCAGCATTCGCAAGGCATGACGCCCGGGTAAACCGGGTGTTCTTGAAGATTCAGCGCACCTGAATCGACGATTATAAAAATCTGTAAGGTCATCAACTATGGAAACGAAAGCCTCGTTATCACGCATCGTCGTAATAATTACCGCTTTGTTCGCCGCGTTAAGCGGGATTTATCTTTTAGTCGGCGGTATCTGGCTGGCGAAATTAGGTGGTTCTCTTTATTACATTATTGCCGGTGTTATTTCGCTGGTTACCGCGTGGTTGCTGTATCGCCGTCGCTCTTCTGCATTATTGCTGTATGCAATCTTCCTGTTCGGCACCACGGTGTGGGCTGTCTGGGAAGTGGGCACAGACTTCTGGGCACTGACGCCGCGTTTAGACGTCACCTTCTTCCTGGGCCTGTGGATCTTACTGCCTGTTGTTTATAATCAGATGCTGGCGAAAAATGCCTTTGCACGCGGCGCTCTGGCGCTGTCTCTGGTGTTCACAGTGCTCGTGCTGGCGTATTCCGTCTTTAACGACCCGCAGGAGATCAACGGCACCCTCAAAGCTGCCGATGCGGCACCTGCCGCGACCGATTCCGGCGTTCCAGCCAGTGACTGGCCGGCCTATGGCCGTACTCAGGGCGGTACCCGTTACTCGCCGCTGAGCCAGATCAACGATAAAAACGTCAGCAAACTCGACGTGGCATGGACCTTCCGTACCGGAGACCTGAAGACCCCGAATGATCCGGGCGAAATCACCGACGAAGTCACGCCAATCAAAATCGGCGACATGCTTTACCTGTGTACGCCGCACCAGAAGCTGTTTGCTCTGGATGCTGCAACCGGTAAAGAAAAGTGGAAGTTCGATCCTGAGCTGAAACCAAACCCAACCTTCCAGCACGTGACCTGTCGCGGGGTGTCTTATCACGAGACTACGCCAGCTGCGCAAGGCACCGAAACGAACGGTGCAGCGCCTGCTGTTTGTTCACGTCGTATCATTCTGCCAGTCAACGATGGCCGTCTGTTTGCGCTGGACGCTGAAACCGGCGCACGTTGCCCGGCATTCGGTAACAACGGTGAGCTGAACCTGCAAGGCAACATGCCTTACGCAACGCCGGGCCACTACGAGCCAACTTCACCGCCAATCATCACGAAATCTGTGATTATCGTGGCCGGTGCGGTTACCGATAACTACTCAACCCGTGAGCCTTCCGGCGTTATCCGTGGTTTCGACGTTGAAACAGGTAAACTGCTCTGGGCATTCGATCCGGGCGCTGCTGATCCGAACAAAATCCCTGCGGACGGTCAGCACTTCACGCCGAACTCCCCGAACTCATGGGCGCCAGCGTCTTATGACGACAAACTGGATCTGGTTTACCTGCCAATCGGCGTGGCGACACCAGACATCTGGGGCGGCAACCGTACTCCTGAAATGGAACGTTACGCGAGCGGCCTGCTGGCGCTGAATGCAACCACCGGTAAACTGGCATGGTTCTACCAGACTGTTCACCATGACCTGTGGGATATGGACGTTCCGGCGCAGCCGACGCTGGCTGACATCACCGACAAGAACGGCAACAAAGTGCCTGCGATTTATGTTCCGACCAAAACCGGTAACATCTTCGTGCTGGATCGCCGTGACGGTAAGCTGATTGTAGATGCACCTGAAAAACCTGTTCCGCAGGGCGCGGCGAAAGGCGACCATGTGTCTCCGACTCAGCCGTTCTCAGAACTGACTTTCCGTCCGGAAGCGAAACTGACCGGTAAAGACATGTGGGGCGCCACGATCTACGACCAGCTGATGTGTCGTGTGATCTTCCACAAACTGCGTTATGAAGGCACCTTCACACCGCCATCCGAGCAGGGCACTCTGGTGTTCCCGGGTAACCTCGGAATGTTCGAGTGGGGTGGGATTTCTGTGGATACCGACCGTCAGGTGGCTATCGCTAACCCGATTGCTCTGCCGTTCGTGTCTAAACTGATCCCACGTGGTCCTGGCAATCCTATGGAGCCAGATGAGAACGATAAAGGCGGTTCCGGTACTGAGACGGGCATTCAGCCACAGTACGGCGTGCCATTCGGCGTCACGCTGAACCCGTTCCTGTCTCCGCTGGGCTTCCCTTGTAAACAGCCTTCATGGGGTTACATCTCCGGTGTTGACCTGAAGACCAATGATATCGTGTGGAAAAAACGTATCGGTACCGTGCGCGACAGCTCACCATTACCGCTGCCGTTCAAAATGGGTATGCCAATGCTTGGCGCGCCGATTTCTACCGCCGGTAACGTGTTCTTCATCGCCGCGACCGCAGATAACTACCTGCGTGCGTTCGATATGAGCAACGGTGACAAACTGTGGGAAGCCCGTCTGCCAGCAGGCGGCCAGGCAACTCCTATGACTTACTCTGTGAATGGCAAACAGTACGTTGTTATCGCCGCCGGTGGTCACGGTTCATTCGGCACCAAACTGGGCGATTACATCATCGCTTACGCACTGCCAGACGAGAAGTAATCCGCGTTTGAAGAAAGTGTGAAGATAATGGAAAGGCCGCGAAAGCGGCCTTTTTTATGGCTATAGCAAACGCAGCAGTTTCGCCGGATTCCCCGCATACACGCCTTTCTCTGTGATATCTTTCGTCACCACGCTGCCCGCACCGATGACCGCGCCGTCACAAAGGGTCACCGCCAGAATGGTCGCGCCGCTGCCGATCGAAACGTGGTTGCCGACTACAATTCTGGCCCATGAATCACGATCCGGACCGGGTTTCCCATCACGGAACATATCGTTAGCAAACATCACGCCGTGGCCGATAAAACATTCTTCGCCGACGGTTACGTACTCGCAGACAAAACTGTGTGACTGGATTTTAGTACCACGTCCTATCACGGTGTTCGCCTGGATTTCGACAAAAGGGCCGATAAAAACCGCATCACCCAGCGTGCAGCCATAGACGTTGGCCGGTTCGATGATCACGACGTCGTTGCCGGTAATTACATTTTTGATCTGTGCGGTGTGAGATGTGTAGGGCATCCGGTGCTCCTTTAAATTAACATAATAATTCCACTCAATATTTCAGGCAAAATGCCGATGTCTTTTTAGTCTTTTGAAACAGACAATAATTTATACTTTATTGCGGAGTTCGTTTTGTAAGAAACGAATATCACTGAACTCATAAACTTCAGGGAAAATGTGAAATGACAGACATGGATGTAAAAATTGTAGAAGAAAATACGGTGCCTAAGGCGATCAATCGCCTGATCAAGAATGGCTGGACGGGCGCAGTGGCTTCGGCACTGATTACCGTTGCGCTGGATGTCTATTTCTGGACAAGCGGCGTCAGAAACCTGCTCGTTTATTTCAACCTTATTTATGTGTTTGTAACCTGTGGTCTGGCATACGGTATTTACCGGCGCAGCCGGGTTTGTGCGGTGCTGATGCTCTTGCTGTTTGTGCTGGACAAAGTCTATGCGCCCGTTACATACAGCAGCGGTAATATCGTATTCTTCGTCATGTTTATGATGTTTTTTTCCGGCGGGGTTGTGGGCACTTTCTGGTATCACTCAAAAGCACGTTCGCAGGATGTCAGCAGCACAAAAGTGCTGCTCCTGACGGCGCTGTGTGCTGCCGTTTGCATAGGATTCGTGGCTGGCGTGAAATACCTGATGACCGATTCCCCGCAGAAAGCCTGGCATGAATTCCATCAGCAACTCGATACAGCCAAGGCGAAAGGCAGCTTCCCGGTCAGATTGGATTATTACACCGTTCTGCAAAACGCCGAGCTCAATGACAAAACCCTCATTTATACCTACACCATCGAAAACACCCGCCTTGCCGATATCACCGATGCCCAACTTGAAACTCAGAGCCGGACTAATTTCACGGGCGCGTATTGTGCGGGCAATATGGTGAAGAAATACGGTCTGCAGGTTGAGTACGTGTATACGCAAGGGTTGACTGAAAAATCATATTCATACAATAAAAATGATTGCATGAATTAAGGCATTGCCGGACAAAGTTTTCGCTATGTCCGGCACCCTGTCACCTGCGGGTAGTTTCGGCAAACCAGGATGAGTTTATTTTCAGGTTCGAAGCCTTTATCCAGCATACATTGCTGAATCTGTGCGGCCTTCAGACCATCGGAAGAAAAGACACTGAGCCCAGCGGTTTCGGATAGCCACACTCATACATCGTGTCTGACGCGAGCTTATCGTTCTCAACAGCATGGGAAAAATGCAGCGAAGCCCCGGCTTTACGCCACCGAATGAACTGGGATTCATCTGCGCCCGAATCCGGTTTGATGGAGTAGAAACCCATCAGCAACAAAAGGCAGCGCTTCGAGTTGCTTCTGGCTCACCGGGTAACCCTGCTGTTTAGCCACGCAGGCGGGCGTGTTTTTGTTCACATCACAAATATGAAAATCATGCTTAAACGTGAATCCCTTTCCTTCCATGCACTGGTAGTAAAGAACCTTTTCGTTATCGGTAAAATCCGGTTCAGGCCCCGGCAGCCGTGATATAAAAAGGCTCGGTCTGCTTCTATGTGAACAGGAATTTAATCGTCGATCCTACAAGATATAAAGCGAATGCGATCTGCAATACCCGGAATAAGCGCCTAACATAGCGCCATTGGTTGCGTTCTCTGGCGTTGGCTTTAGCGATTGAAACATCGGGGTTTTCTCTTTTTTTCCTTCTTTTCTGTAGCTCAGCATAGCCCCAATAGATAAGAAGAAGAACAACCAATATTTTCATAAGGACTGAGCTTTCTATATTGAAATGTGCTTCCCAATTCCAGTTTGTATTGCTCATTCCTTCTAATCTCTTCGGTTGACTTCGGGGTTTTATAACAAGTAATGGCCTTAATATCCATGCTTATGGAAAGGTTATGATGCATTCAGGCAGAGACTCCGGGTCAAGCAATTTGCTTGCTCAACCCGGACGGCGTTCTTTTCAGGCGGGGTTATTTAGCCAGCAGTTCTTTACGGACGATTTCTGCGCCTGCGCTTAACGCATCGAGCTTGCCTCGTGCAACGCCACGCGGTAACGGGATCATGCCGCAGTTGGTGCAAGGGTAGAGCTTATCGGCGTCGACGAACTGCAATGCTTTGCGCAGCGTCGCGGCGACTTCCTCAGGTGTTTCAATGCTATTGGTTGCGACATCAATCGCACCAACCATCACCTTTTTACCGCGAATGAGTTCCAAAAGTTCGATGGGAACATGCGAGTTATGGCATTCCAGTGAAATAATATCGATATTTGATTTCTGCAGTTTCGGGAAAATCTTTTCGTATTGTCGCCAGTCTGTTCCCAGCGTTTTTTTCCAATCCGTATTGGCTTTGATGCCGTAGCCGTAGCAAATATGCACCGCCGTCTCACATTTCAGCCCTTCAATGGCTCTTTCTAACGTGGCAATGCCCCAGTCATTCACTTCATCAAAGAACACATTAAAAGCGGGTTCATCGAACTGGATAATATCGACGCCAACGGCCTCTAATTCTTTCGCTTCTTCATTGAGAATTTTAGCGAATTCCCAGGCCAGTTTTTCGCGGCTTTTATAGTGGTTGTCATAAAGCGTGTCGATCATCGTCATAGGCCCTGGCAGGGCCCATTTGATCGGCTTGTCGGTTTGCTGACGCAAAAACTTGGCATCTTCAACAAACACCGATTTCTGGCGGCTCACCGGGCCCACGACGGTCGGCACGCTCGCATCATAGCGATCACGAATTTTAACGATCTCACGTTTCTCGAAATCAACGCCGTTAAGATGCTCAATAAACGTGGTGACAAAATGCTGACGCGTTTGCTCGCCATCACTGACAATATCAATCCCTGCCTGCTGCTGATCTTCCAGACAAAGACGCAGGGCATCTTGTTTACCGTCGATTAATTCCTGATCTTGCAATTTCCAGGGTGACCAAAGGACCTCAGGTTGTGCCAGCCAGGAAGGTTTAGGTAAACTGCCCGCCGTTGAAGTGGGTAATAACTTTTTCATAATAAATGACCCTGTATTTTGGTTAATCAAAGAACGGAATTAGCAGTCCACTGCTCAAGAATTGTCTGGTAGGGTTTAATGAAATTATCTTCAGTAAACTTTCCCTGCTCAATGGCTAAATGGCTACGTTCTTCCCGATCATAAACAATTCGTGTTAATGAATAATCTTGTTGATTCAGGCTTGGCTGATAGCATATTCCTGCCGCTGAATTCGCGTTATAAATCTCAGGACGGTAAATCTTCTGGAACGTCTCCATCGTGCTGATGGTGCTGATAAGCTCGAGATTGGTGTAATCGCTGAGTAAGTCGCCAGAGAAATAGAAAGCCAAAGGCGCAACGCTATTTGCAGGCATGAAATAACGAACCTGTAATCCCATTTTGCTGAAATAGTGATCGGTTAATGAAGATTCATCCTGCTGATATTCAATGCCTAAAACAGGATGCACATTACCCGTACGGTTATAGATGTTTTTACTTGAGACACTGAGACAAATTACCGGCGTTTTGGTGAAATTGCTTTTGTAACTGTCTGAATTGACGAAGTGCTTGAAGATGTTTCCGTGTAATTCGCCGAAATTATCGGGAAGGGTAAACTGGTTTTTTCCCTTATTGTGCGCAGAAAGCAGCACGCTAAAATCATAATCACGTACGTAGGAGGAAAAATTATTCCCGACAATACCGTCAATGCGTTCATTCGTTTTTTTATCAACGATATTCGTTTTTAATATTTCAATGACCGGGAAAGTATCGCTATTGTCTTGAGCGTCAATCTTCAGCTCAACGGAAACAATTTCAAGTTCGACGCAATAACGATCGCCTTTAGGGTTATCCCAATGCGCAAGAGAATTGAAACGATTGTCAATCATCACTAAGGCATTGCGCAAATTCTCCTGGCGTTTCTCACCTCTGGCCAGATTCGCAAAGTTGGTGGTGATACGCGTACTTTCCGAAGGGTTATAATCCTCGTCGAAACGAATGCTCTTAACAGTAAATGCAAACTTTTTATTCATTGTATTCCGGCGCCCTGATGTATGAAATATAAACTGATATGTTGCTTGCCTTACAGGAATAAACCTTTTTCGTTTCTGACTTGCTACATCCTGTAGCCTTCAACCTGTTTACAGATAACAATTATGTAAAATTCTTGTATGCACAATTTATGCCTGAGTCATTGAATGAGGAAAAGTGATTTAATTTCACCGAACATGAACGATGTTCATGATCAGTCGTACGGCAGGAATGCGACAGAGCTCACATTACGATGATTTATGGAGTTGATGCTGAAGGTCAGAGGGGGAAGGAACCGGCTGGCAGCTGATTTTCCATCAGGGCACGCCAGCAGCTGAAACGCTGGCGTTGCCTTGTACCGGTTAATCATCAGGAAGAAGCACAGCCCGCAGGATTCAATACCCGTGTTGCCGACGCCGGATTATTGGCGAGTTTATTTTCCGGCCTGCGGGGACGCGCAACCAATTCTCCGCCACAATTCGGGCAAATTCCGCCCAGTTTTGTGTCGGCGCACGTGACGCAGAAGGTGCACTCAAACGAACAAATTTTCGCGTCAGCCGACGTCGGCAGCAAATCGGTATTACAACACTCGCAGTTGGGTCTCAGTTCCAGCATAGAAATTTATCCTCTGTGGGTTTACTTCATGAGCACGCTTCAATTTTCACCGACGTGTATCGTCGTCAACATAACCTGAAACAGCGGCTTGGGAAAAGGCTTAGCCAGTAGAACGCCCGTCATTTCTCTGCCTGCAAATCATGTCGCTGCCCGCGCAACCGGCTCACGCTGATTACAACCGCCAGAATGGTCGCAATCACGGCGACCCACAGGCTCAGTTTTACGGCGTGGGCTTCACGGATCACGTTGCTGGCGGCGTAAACGGACAGGATCACGCCGACGACTGCCGCGCCAAGGCACTGCCCGAAGGTACGCATAATCGCCAGTACGCCGGAGGCGTAGCCGCTGTGTTCGCGCGAGGCGTTCGACAGCATTTCGCGATTATTCGGGCTCTGGAAACAGCCGAAACCCAGGCCACAAACGAAACTTCTCAGGCCGATATCCCAGAATTGCGGATGTTCAGGCAGTTGCGCGAGCAGCAATAATCCCACCCCGAAGACCGCCAGACCGATTGTGGAAATGATGGCGGCCGGATAGCGATCTGCGAGACGTCCGGCGTGGGGCGCAGCGAGAATAATCCCCAGCGGCCACGGCGTGAAAAGCAGGGCGGAGACAAACGCGCTGTAACCGTAAACGCTCTGGAACAGAAACGGCAGCGCCACGAAGGTAATTCCCTGGCTGACAAATGAGGCCAGCGAGGTCAGCGCCGCCAGAGAAAAGCGCGGGGAGGCGAAAATGCCGAGCGGCAAAAGAGGTTTTGTTGCGCGGCGCTGACGCCAGACAAACGCGACGCCGGTCAGAATAGCGATCAGCCCGTAGCTGACAGCCATCGTTAAATCATCTGCACCGGGGCGTGAAAACGCGTCTGCGGCCATGATCAGCGCACCGAGCATCGCGGCGGATAATACCGCACCCGCAAAATCAAACGGCTGGCGTGTGGCTGCCGGATTCGCCGGAATGACGCGCAGCGCGAGGATCATCGCAATAATGCCCAGCGGGATATTAATCGCAAAGAGCCATTGCCAGCTGAGCGCCGATAAAATGGTGCCGCCCAGAACCGGCGCGATGGCCGTGCTGGTGGCGATAATCAGGGCATTCAGGCCAAGAATTCGTCCCAGCAGACGGGTCGGAAATACGGATCGTAAAATCGCCGGGCCAATACTCAGCGTGGCCGCCGCGCCAATTCCCTGCAGCACGCGCATGAACACCAGCACGTCGAGGGAGGAAGAGAGCGCGCAGCCCAGAGATGAAAGAGTGAAGAGGGCCAGTCCGGCGACGAAAATCGAACGAAAGCCGATATGGCTGGCCATCGCGGCAAAAATCGCCAGCGCCATCGACGCTGAAAGCAGATAACCGTTGGAAACCCACACCGCCGCGCCCGCCGAAATATCCAGCGCCCGCGCGATTTGCGGCAACGCGATATTCACCATCGAACCGTCAAAAACCGACATCGTTGCCATCGTCATGACGGCCGCCATCGCAAAACCGCGCTCGCGGCCCGGTAATCCTTCATCGCCGGGTCTGTCTGAAAATAATTCCATAATTAAAACCGTTCTCTCTCACAGGGGATGCAGGGAATATAGCGGGACGCCGGATATAGCGGAAGACGCAGCATTTGCATTGAATACCTGCACCAAACGCCTTCTCTCCGGTTTCATGGCGCGTTACACTGCGCGCATGACTGAACCTGATCTGAACTTACTCATTGCGCTGGATGTGCTTCTCGCTGAAAGAAGTGTAGCGGGTGCTGCGCGCCGTCTGGGATTAAGTGCTTCCGCGATGAGCCGGACGCTCAGCCGCCTGCGCTCGACCACCGGCGATCCTTTGCTGGTGCGCGCCGGACGCCAGATGGTGCTGACGCCGTATGCCGAAGCGATCCGCGAACGTGCACAGAACGCCAGTTTTGAAGCGCGTGCGCTGCTTCGCCCGTCTTCGGCAGAACTCAATTTAGCCCGGCTTGAGCGCACTTTCCTGATCCGCTCCAACGATGGTTTTGTGGTGGCGTTTGGCGCCGCGCTGATTGCCGCTGCCGCGCAGGCCGCACCTTCCGTGTGTTTGCGGTTCACGCCAAAACCGGAAAAAACGTCTAGCGCATTGCGCGAAGGGCGGGTTGATCTCGAGATCGGCGTCGTCGGCGACATGGGGCCGGAAATCCGTTTGCAGACATTGTTCCGCGACAGATTTATCGGCGTGGTGCGCAAAGGCCATCCGCTGGCGCGAAAGAAGGGGCTTACCGCGCAGGAATATGTTTCGTTCGGGCACATTGTTGTAGCCCGCCGCAACGGCACGCACGGCCCGGTGGATAACGCGCTGGCCGAAGCGGGGCTGAAACGCAGAATCGCCGCTGTGGTGCCGGGGTTTTCCGCCGCGCTGGCGATTGCCCAAAACTCCGATCTGGTGGCACTGATTCCCGCGTCATTCCTGATTTCTGATCCCGTCGGGCTTCACGCGTTTGAACTGCCGGTGAAAACCCGCGAGATCACGATTTCACAAATGTGGCACCCGCGTTCGGAAGTCGATCCGGCGCACCGCTGGCTGCGTCAGCTTGTGCTGGGCATTTGCCGAGAAAAAGTGCCGCAATAAACCCTATTGCGCATCCAGATAATGCTTAAGCGTCATCCGCAGGTCGGGCGTTAATTCTTTGATGTTTTTCAGCATCCAGCGCAGATAAGCGGGGTCGTCTTCGGCTATTTCTGCAATCTTTTTGCCGCGATATTTGCCGAACATCATGGTGTTGATCAGCGCAGGCCGGCCGGTGATAGTGACCATTTCTTCCGGCGTCCAGTCGGATTCATCCATGATACGGATGAGTAACGCGGCGGTGATATAGCAGTCAAAAAGCGCGCGGTGATGGTGCAAATCCGCAGGCGTGGCGACTTGCAGCTTGAGGGACTTGTAGAGTGCCATATTGCTGTACTTGATCCCCGGCCATAAACGGCGCGCCAGCTTAGCGGTACAAATCCACTGGCCGGGCATTTCAGGCAGCATGCGCTGGTCAAAACTGGCGTTATGGGCGACGTAATATGGGCTGCCGTGGTAGCGGGGAATGACGTCTTCAATCCACGGTTTGTCGGCCACCATCGCTTCGGTGATTTTGTGGATGGCCATCGCCTGATGGCTGATAGGCCGGTCAGGGCGCACCAGATCACTCATCGGGTTAACGATTTTCCCGTTCTCAATATCGACGGATGCCACTTCCACCACGCCACCCTGCAATCCGCAGGTTTCCGTATCAATAACACGCAACATTTCTTACTCCAGCTGGTCACCGAACACTTTCTGTTTACGTTAGCCTAACGGAATGGCGTTCGTGTGCCCACTTTTGTGATCACAACTTTTTTCATCACAAACAAAGGCTGAATATTTCCCCACATTCACTCCGTCTATTTCCTGTACAGATCACACTTCCCCACGCTTTCGTGAAAATGCTCACATTCATCCGTGCAGATGCCCAAACTTACGCGGATATTTTCGGCTTTTAGCCGTGGCAATGCGTGAATAAACTGGCTAACTTCAATAATGAAACGCTATTTTATTTATGTTGGATTGCGGTTTTAACACAATGTGAGTGCGCTCACAAAGCGGGTGAGAACGCAGTCCGGGGGCGCTCTGATGAGCGTTAACTCTCTCAGTAATGGCAGGTATCGCTGTGAAAATAAGTTCTGTTGAAGTCTCTGTTTTTACTTATCCGACCCGTCGCGTTTCTGACAGCGCGGGTCATTCGCATCCGGGTGAAGAAAGTCTGGCAAAAATGGCAATGCTCACCATCACTACCGACGAAGGTGATTGCGGTTATTCGTTCGCTCCGCCGGAAGTGGTGCGTCCGCACGTCGTGAACGCCTTTTTCAGAAAGGTACTGATCGGCCAGAATCCGTTTGACCGCGAACGTCTCTGGCAGGATCTGGTGCACTGGCAGCGCGGCAGTGCGCATCAGCTGACCGAAAGGGCGCTGTCGTTTGTCGAACAGGCGTTGTGGGATCTGATTGGCCGCAAGCTGAACATGCCGGTACACAAACTGCTGGGCGGGTTTCGCGAAAAAGTCCCGGCGTACGGCAGCACCATGTGCGGCGATGAGCTGAAAGGCGGATTGTCGACACCGGACGAATTCGGTCAGTTTGCCGAAAAACTGGTCGCGCGCGGTTATCAGGCCATCAAGCTGCACACCTGGATGCCGCCGGTGGCCTTCGCGCCCGATCCGAAAATGGACATCAAAGCCTGCGCCGCCGTGCGTGAAGCGGTCGGGCCGGATATCGAACTGATGCTCGACGGTTATCACTGGTACAGCCGCAGTCAGGCGCTGACTATTGGTAAGGCGCTGGAAAAACTCAACTTTGCATGGTTCGAAGAACCGATGGAAGAAGAGAGCATGGCGTCCTACGCGTGGCTGGCGGAAAACCTGTCCATCGACGTGATCGGGCCGGAAAGTCTGGGCGGTAAACATCACAGCCGTGCGGACTGGGTGAAAGCCGGAGCCTGCGACATTCTACGCGCCGGTGCCAACGGCGTTGGCGGTATCTCGCCGTGCATGAAAGTCGCCAGTCTGGCTGAAGCGTTCGGCATGGACTGTGAAGTTCACGGTAACGGCGCTGCCAGCCTGGCGGTGGTCGGCGCTATCCGCAACTGCCGCTGGTACGAACGCGGCCTGCTGCATCCGTTCCTTGAATACGATGAACCGGCTGCGTATCTGAACAGCATTGTTGATCCGATGGATGAACAAGGCTTTGTGCATCTTTCTGACCGCCCGGGTCTGGGTGAGGACATCAATTTTGATTACATAGAAACCCATACCGTCAGCCGCGACTGACCTGCGGGCAGAAAAAATAATAAACCTCTGACTCTACCCGGAAGGTACATCATGAACTCTGGCAAAACGTGGGGCGCGTGGATTTTCGCGCTCCTGCTGATGACCGGTGGCTGGACGGCGCAGGCAAAAACGCCGCCCGACCAGCTGATCATCGGCATGAACATGAATAACCTGTTAACGCTCGACCCCGCAGCAATGACCGGCAATGACATTGTCGGCATCGTGGTCAATCTTTATGACCCGCTGATTGAGCTCGATCCGCAACAACTCACCAATGTGCGACCGGCGCTGGCGACCTCGTGGGAGGTTAATGACGCCCGTAATCTGATCACGTTTCATCTGCGCGACGGCGTGAAATTCCACTCGGGCAATCCGGTCACTGCGGACGATGTGGTGTGGTCGATGCGCCGCATTTTGCACCTCAATCTGGCACAAGCCTCGGTGTGGAAGTCCTACGGATTCACCAAAAAGAATGTTGATGAAATGGTGCGTTCGCCCTCTCCGGGTATCGTCGAAATACAGTTACCCAAACCCAACGATCCGAAACTGGTGATTTACTCACTGGCGGCGCTCGGCAGCGTGGTGGCGTTAGACCGCAAAACCGTGCAGGCGCATGAAGTGAATGGCGACTGGGGTAACCGCTGGCTGACCACCAACGAAGCCGGTTCGGGACCGTTCCGCCTCGACAACTGGCAGGCGAAAGACGTGCTTAATATGAGCCGGAACACGCAGTACTGGCGCGGCGAACCTAAGCTTTCTCGCGTAGTCTTCCGTCATTTTCAGGAATCCCAGACCTTACGTCTGATGATTGAAAAAGGCGATCTGGATATCGCCAGTAATATGGCGGTATCGGATGTGACCGCGCTCAGCCACGACCCGGCGATGCAGGTCGATCAGGTGAAAAAGGGCACTATTTATTACGTGGCGATGAGCATGAAAGAGCCGCATTTCGCCAATCCTAAAGTACGCGAGGCGGTGCGCTATCTGATTGATTATCAGGGCATTGGCAAGGCGCTGATGAACGGTTACGGCATTGTGCATCAGCGTCCGATTCAGGTCGGCATGCCCGCCACGCTGCCGGATCCGGGTTATACCCTCGACATCGCGCGCGCCAAAACCCTGCTGGCAGAAGCCGGTTATGCCGACGGTTTTGATACCACCTTGCGGGTGCTGGCCGATCAGCCGTTCCTCAATATTGCTATTGCCGTGCAGTCCACGCTGATGCAGGCCGGCATTCGCGCCAAAATCGTTACCGGCACCGGCAACCAGATTTACGGCGCGATGCGCGAGCGTAAGTTCGACATGCTGGTCGGTCGCGGCGGCAGCGGCGTGGAACCGCATCCGCATTCCAGCCTGCGCGCGCTGGTTTATAACCCTGATAACAGCGACGCCGCCCGCCTGACCAATTTCCAGGGCTGGCGCACCGGTTTTTACGATAAGCAGCTGAATGCGGATATCGATCAGGCGCTGCTCGAACGTGACCCGGAGAAACAAAAGCAGGATTACTTCGCGATTCAGGAACGATACGACGCGCTGATCCCGGCGCTGGTCCCGGTTTCGCAAATGGTCGATTCCATCGTGGTGCGCAGGGACGTCAAAAACTATCTGCCGCATCCTTCAGCGACGACGTTCCTGCGCGACGTCTGGAAAGACGAGGCTGCTGACGTTCTGCCAACCGGAGGAAAAGGGTTATGACTATGCAAATTCCCGCTCCTGCTTCAAAGCCAGCGGCGCGGATGTCGTTCCCCGCCGGACGCATCGGCAAACGGCTGGTGCAGGTAGCCGTCACGCTGTTCGGCCTTTTACTGCTGACGTTTTTCATTGGCCGCGTGATGCCGGTGGATCCGGTGCTGGCGATTGTCGGGCCGGACGCCGACCACAGCACATATCAGCAGGTTTATCATCAGCTTGGCTTTGATAAACCGCTGTGGACGCAGTTTGGCATTTACCTTTCCGGGCTGGCGCACGGCGATTTAGGCAATGCGCTGCTGACCGGTAAACCGGTGACGCAGGACATTCTGCGCGTGTTCCCGGCCACTATGGAACTGGCAACGCTGGCGATCATTCTCGGCGCAGGTGCTGGCATTCCGCTTGGCGTGCTGGCGGCGGCAAAACGCAACAGCATTGCCGATTACGGGGTGCGCATCATCAGCCTGGCGGGTTATTCCACGCCGATATTCTGGGTCGGCATGATGGGATTGCTGGTGTTTTACGCCTGGCTCGGCTGGGTTGGCGGTGCCGGACGGGTGGATTTCAGCCTCGACGGGCAGGTTACGCGGCACAGCGGTTTTATGCTGATTGATGCGCTGATCGCCGGAAATTGGGAGGTGTTTCGCAACGCGCTGAACCACCTGATCCTGCCCGCGTCTCTGCTCGGTTTTCACTCGCTGGCGTACATCAGCCGCATGACCCGCAGTTTCATGCTGGCGCAGCTTTCGCAGGAATTCATCATCACCGCCCGCGTTAAAGGGCTGAGCGAATGGCATGTGCTGTGGAACCATGCATTTCGCAACATTCTGGTTCAGCTGCTGACCGTGGTCGCGCTGGCCTACGGCTCGCTGCTGGAAGGCGCGGTGCTGATTGAAACCGTGTTCTCGTGGCCGGGTTTCGGTTCGTATCTCACCAGCAGCCTGATGTTAGGTGACATGAACGCGGTGATGGGTTGCGTGCTGGTGGTCGGCATGATTTTCGTGGTGCTGAATTTGCTCTCTGACCTGCTGTATCAGGTCTTTGACCCGAGGACAAAAGTATGACGATTTCCCTCGATTCTGTGACGCTCAGCGCAGGCGACGAAACACGTCAGCGCGTGAAAAGGGCGTTCGGTCGTATCGCGCATTTTGTGTGGCAGATGGCGTGTAATCCGCTGACCGCCATCGGTGGTGCGATTGTTCTGGTGTTAATGATTGTGGCGCTGTTCGCGCCGTGGATTGCGCCGTTCCATCCGCTGGTGCAGGACTTAAATAACGCGCTCAGCCCGCCGTCGGCGGCGCACTGGTTTGGCACCGACGAGTTTGGCCGCGATATCTTCAGCCGTCTGGTTTACGGTTCGCGCATCACGCTCTACATCGTGTTGCTGGTGTCCGTCACCGTCGGACCGCTCGGGTTATTACTCGGCGTGACTGCCGGTTATTTCGGTGGCAAAACCGACATGGTGCTGATGCGCGTCACCGATATTTTCATCTCCTTCCCGAGTCTGGTACTGGCGCTGGCGTTTGTCGCCGCACTGGGTCCCGGTCTGGAGCATGTAGTGATCGCGATTACGCTTACCGCCTGGCCGCCGATTGCGCGTCTGGCACGTGCCGAAACCCTTTCTCTGCGGCAAGCCGATTTTATTTCGGCGGTGCGTTTGCAGGGGGCGAGTCCGCTGCGGGTGTTGTGGCGTCACATCGTGCCGCTGTGTCTGCCGTCGGTGATCATCCGCATCACCATGAATATGGCGGGGATTATCCTGACCGCCGCCGGTCTGGGCTTTCTCGGCCTGGGCGCACAGCCGCCGGATCCGGAATGGGGCGCGATGATTTCCAGTGGCCGTACTTACATGATGGAGTGCTGGTGGGTGGCGACGATCCCCGGTCTGGCAATCCTGATTAACAGCCTGGCGTTCAATTTTTTAGGAGATGGCCTTCGTGACATTCTCGATCCCCGAAATGACTGACGCTCCGGCGTTACTCGACGTGCGTGACCTTAACGTCAGCTTTGTGAATGGCCGTCAGGTAACGCACGCGGTGCGTGGCGTGTCCTTCCAGCTCGGACGCGAAAAGCTGGCGATCGTCGGTGAATCCGGCTCGGGTAAATCCACCGTCGGACGCGCGTTGCTGCACCTTCATCCGTCCAAAGCGCAGATCACCGCCAGCAAAATGCAGTTCGCCGATGTGGATTTGCTGCACGCCAGCCCGAAACAAATGCGGCAGGTTCGCGGCAAGCGTATTTCGATGATTATGCAGGATCCGAAATACTCGCTGAATCCGGTGCTGTGCGTCGGTGACCAGATTGCCGAAGCGTGGCGGTCGCACCACAAATGTTCGTACAACGATGCTAAAAGCAAAGTGCTGAACATGCTGGATGTGGTGCGTATCCGCGACCCGGAACGGGTGTACGGCCTGTATCCGCACGAGATTTCCGGCGGGCAGGGCCAGCGCATCATGATTGCGATGATGCTGATCACCGACCCCGAAATGGTGATTGCCGATGAACCGACCTCGGCGCTGGATGTGTCCGTGCGTTTACAGGTGCTGGCGCTGCTCGATGACCTGGTGAAAACGCGCGGTCTGGGGCTGATTTTTATCAGTCACGACATCAATCTGGTGCGCAGTTTCTGCGACCGTGTGCTGGTGATGTACGCCGGACGCATTGTGGAATCCATCGCTGCCACCGATCTGGATAACGCACAGCATCCGTACACGCGCGGCCTGCTCAACGCGCTGCCGGACATGGATAACCGCCGTTACCCGCTGCCGGTGATGCAGCGCCAGGCCAGCTGGCTGACCGATTAAGGAGCCGACATGACAGCTAAAACCATGATTGATGTGCGCAACCTGAACCTCACGTTTGGCGAAGGTGCGAAAACCACGCAGGTGCTGACGGATGTGAATATCGCCGTGCGCGAAGGCGAGATTTTCGGGCTGGTGGGCGAATCCGGTTCCGGTAAAACCACGGTACTGAAATGTCTGGCGGGGTTGTTTACCCACTGGAAGGGCGAACTGGCAATCGACGGCCAGCAGCTCGAACACCGCATCGGGCGTGGCCGCTGCCGTCTGGTGCAAATGGTGTTTCAGGATCCGTACGGGTCGCTGCATCCGCGCCATACTGTCGGCGATATTCTGGAAGAGCCGCTGCAAATCCACCGTATCGACCAGCGGGATCAGCGCATTAATACCATTCTGGAAAAAGTCGGCCTTAACCGGGCGTTCCGCAGCCGTTATCCGCATCAGCTTTCCGGCGGACAGCGCCAGCGCGTGGCGATTGCGCGGGCGCTTATCCTCAAACCGCGTGTGCTGTTGCTCGACGAACCGACCTCCGCGCTGGATGTGTCAGTTCAGGCGGAAATCCTCAATTTGCTGTTCGATCTTCAAAAAGAGGAAGGGCTGACGTACCTGATGGTGACGCATGATTTGGGCGTTATCGCGCATCTCTGCCAGCGCGTAGCGGTGATGCAATACGGCAAAATCCTCGAAACGCTGGAAACCGATGCCCTGCTGCGCGGCGACATTCACGACGACTATACCCGCGTTTTGGTAGACGCCAGCCGCGATTACAGCCGCGAAATGGCGGCGAAAGTGATGCTGTAGAGAGGGGTAAGTTCACCTGAAAGGAGGCCGCTGTATTACATACGGGACAGCGGCCGTACCGGTTTTTTATCCCTGATCCGCCCCAGTTTCATCGTCACCTCTTTGGGCATCTCATCCAGATTATCTTCCCTCAACCCCATCACCACGTTATAGCCCGCCATTAGCATAGGGTCACCCAGGCGTGGCAGCGGTGCGAGCTTCATCGGGATAGTCAGCGTCAGGCTGGCATCGTAGTCGCAGCCCAGATAAACGCGCAGCAGGGTAAACACGTCCTCCCGCAACTGACCACCGGGCAGCCAGCCTTTAGCCTCTGCCGCGTCATCGGTAAACATTTCTACGCCGATGCAGTAGTTGGCGTCCGAGGTTTCACTGTCCAGTACCAGATGATCGCCAAGGCGTTGCTGAGCTGAGAAAAAAAACATCGCCTGCTTACCGGCCGGCATCCGCGTGACCTTGTGCGGTTTCACGGTGACCTGCGTGTGGGGTGCCTGCGTTTTTATCACGCTGACAATACCTTCCGCCGTGCGGGTGGTTCTGACCAGCGGTTGCAGTAACGCCAGCAAGCGCGAGGCGGGCACGTCGCCACTGTCGGTGATACCGGTCAGGGCCATCAGGCTGCGCGACGTTTTGTCGGTACCTCCGTCCTCAAAGGTGGCGGGATAGCTGTATTTTCGCCAGATACGGTAAAACTGCGTCATCATCCGGTGGTTGAAGATGTCTGAGAAGGCTTCCAGCGCTTCATGGCCTTCGCGCTTTTGGGCAATGTCATCGATGTAGCGGGTCGGCAGCGGCGAGTCCACGCCGTACAATCCCATAAACGTGGTGCGCACCGTCGGCGGCGCGTCCGGGCGTTCTTCGCTCGTTTCGACGGCTTTAAGTTCGCTGACCGGGAATCCCATTCCGGGGTGCGGGCGAAAACGCACGGGGTCTTCTTTCGGCGAGAAGGTGCTGCCGATCGGCTTGTTATCTGAGAGCTGTTTCTCCAGCAGCTGGCAGAAACGGTAGAAGTTAAAGGCGTGCGCCCGGTCGTTGCCGTCCTTGTCCCGCCAGAATTCGCTCAGCCGCTTTTCGTTATCATCCGTCGTCATCAGAATAAAATCCGTTTCAAGCGCCTTTCCGGCCATGCCCATTGAGTCCCGGACTGACTGAGCGTCACAGTCAGTTGCGTGAAGCGGCGGATATCGGCGTACTGGGTGTAAAACTGTTCGAGAACTTCACAAAACAGCAAAGCATCACCCTGACCACAGAACTGATGTTCATCCAGTGTCACGCGGATCTCTACGCCGTGCCAGCCTTCGGCGGGGTAGTGCGACGGCGTGTATTCAACATGCGTGATGCCCGCAATGCGACGGGCGTTGTCCGCGTCGTTTGTCCAGTCAAGCAGGCTGAGCGCGTGACGCAGCGTATCGATTTCCATCAGACCGGCGATGGCCTGCGGATGCAGCAGCGACAGCACCTGCCACTGATAGAGTTCAGCGGTCGGCGGGTAATGCGGCATGGAGGGACGCGTGCGGGTCGCACACTTCAGCTCAAGATTACCCAGGGCCGTCTCGCCGTCGAAAACACTTTCCTGTAACGTCATGCGCGGCCAGGCACCGTTTGTGCAGGTCATGTTCAGGCGCATCTTCAGGCCGTTTTGCTCCTCGTGGGTACGTCCCCCGAGCATTAAAATAGTCTCGTTGAGTCCGGACGCTCCGCGGTACATGCGGGTATGGTAATAGCGGTCGGGCCAGTTCCTGGCGTATTTCAGCATCCCACCTTTCTGCCGGAACTGGCTGTAGGGTACGTAGCTGAACTCAGTGTTGTCCTCAGTCACTTCCGCGACGTCATTGACCGCGTAGATTTCGGTATGGCCGTCGCTGAGCCGGTGCGGCCGAAGGCGGTAATCGCTGACCGCGGTGGTCACGGACAGCGGCTGAGCCAGCAGGCGGAACAGGTTAATCACCGGCACGCAGTGCATGCGGATGGCGTCCGGCGGTACGGCCAGATCGTTCGGCCAGCGTTCGCTGAGCGTCACCTCGATATCAAAGGAGGTGGTGTCAGACGGGAAGGTCAGGGTCTCCAGCCCGCGCAGCTGCATATAGAAATAGCGCTCGGGCGAAGAGAAATATTCCAGCCACGGGCGCACTTCGCCGCACAGCGCCGGGCTGTCGCTCTCCGGCCAAAGCGAGGCGTCGTTTTCTGCCTGCCAGCGCGGCAAAAACTGCACGTCCACCGGCGTCAGCTCTGTCGACGTCTGCCAGAACCGCACGTTCACCCGCTTTACCTGACGGCTGAGAGCCAGATACAGCGCAGACTGCAACACGCGGTCGCCGTTGAGATACAGGCTGATGTTTTGCCAGTCGGCGTGGCGGATTTCAGTGAGGGCGGGCAGGGTAAAGCGCAGTTTCAGCGCCTGCTGGCCTTCCGGAAGGGTAAACAACGATACCGTTTCGAGCGCAAAAGGATGCACCTTCAGGTCGCGGGTCGTGCGGTAGACGTAGCGCTGACGATCATTGCCCAGTGGCTGGGTTAACAGATCGCTCTCAGCGGGCAACACCTCTTCGCGAACGTGCAGCTCCGGCGCGGTCGGTGTCAGTTCGACGATGGCCGTGGAAGGCAGGGTGCGGTTGATCACCGGCACCAGGTGCGAGAGCAGCGGCTCGGTCAGTTCGGGGATGTCATCGTCAATCTTCTGCCGCAGCTTCGCCATCATCAGCGAAAAGCCCTGAAACAGCCGTTCGACCGAGTCATCGCGCGGCACCGGACTGCCATCTAATCCCAGTGCGCACCCCAGTTCCGGGAACTCTTTCGCAAACTCCAGCCCGGCTTCCTTCAGGTAGCGCATTTCGCCGTCAAAATATTTTAAGAAATCGTCTTCCATGTCGGTGCCTGCGTTATCGGAAAATCGTGGTGGGTAAACTGAAACCATCAAGTCTCAGCAGGCTGACCGGATCGTTACCGGCGATAAAGGCCAGGCGGTAATTGAGCGGCAGGCCGTCACCGGCGGTCCAGACCACCTGATAATGTGTGTTGTCCACCGGCGTAATTTTGGCCTTCTTCAGCAGCCGGTAAAATGCCCAGGCGCCAGGCGTATCAAAATAGAGCCGCGCACCGGCACGGACGCTGGTCCACACCAGCGATGCATCGGGATAGTACGTGTCGCCCGGCCACTGAATGTCCTGCCATAACGGCATCTGGTTGAAGTACAACAGCTTCTGGCCATCGATGCTCAGTTCGGTCTGCACCACGTCTCTGGCCGTGCCCGCCTGCAGTTTGAAACGAAATCCCCAGCCCGTATCGTTAAGCGCGTGACCTAAGCGGTCGAGCTGGTTCAGCTTACTGAGAAAAGCGGCGTTCACCGTCAGCCCCGGCGGCAGTTTGCCGGCCTTCTGCCAGCGGTTGTCTTTATACTCCAGCACACCATTCAGATGTTCGCGGATGAAACCGGCAATCAGGCCGGTCTGCGGGTTGATAAAATCGTTCAGCGCCGCCAGTGACGCGTCTTTCGGACTGTCGCTGAACGGGAAGGTGTTATCGAATTCTTTATGCCATGCTGTGACAATTTCCTGCTGCCACTGCGCATCCATCCCTTTGACGCCGGTCGTCATCACACCTTTCCATGTCTGGCTGAGCGGTGCCAAAAACAGCGCCTGTGCCATCGGTTGCCAGCCGCTGCCCAGTTGAATACGCAGACGGGCGGGTAATTCAGATACCTGGTTATCGATTTGCGTACCGCGAAATACCGACTGCGAGAGTGCCGCCGTGCCGCCGGTGGCCGCGGACAGGTTGCGCATCTTGTCGCGCAGTGCCGCTGTTTGTGACCGCCAGGCAGACAGCGTAATACCGTTCCCTTTACCGGTTCCGTTCGCCATCGAGACGATGCCGCCAAACACCGGCTGCAGGGCAGGACTCAGTTCACTGCGTCGTGCGTTCGGACTGCCGGCCAGTCCCTGCCAGGCCAGCTGTTTCATCAGCGCTATCTGTGGCGACCGGCTGACGTCAGAAGCCAGTGCCAGCTGCTCTGCCGGATTAGCCGCCGGATGTGCCTTCAGCTGGTTAAGCGTTTTCTGCCACGCGGTGCCGTATTCGGCAAAATAGCGCGCCGTTAACCGTTCACCCAGTGCGGCGGGGGAGAGTGACGCTTCCACCTGATGCCCCGGCTCTGCCAGAACCCAGCCGACCTGTTCCTGCCGCTGCGTGACCAGTGCGGTAATTTCCGGCGCGATTGCACCTTCATACGCCTGGCGGGTAAAGCTGCCCGGCACGACTGCGTCGAGGGTAAACATCCCGCCGGTCTCCTGACCGCCGAGCAGCTGCGTCAGCGACAAATCCGCGAAGTTACGTGAGGTGCGGTAAATCAGGGCGGCATAGAGCTTGTGCTCTGCGTCCGCGCCGCTCATGGCGTTCAGCAGGGCCGACCGCGCCTGCGTGACCGCCGCGCTGTCAGGCTGGATTTTCCAGTCAGGGTGCCGGGCAAACTGCGCGGCCAGAAAAGCGATATCCTGCGGCGCGACGTTTTTCAGCAACGGCGTCAGCTGCTGCGCTAAATAGCGCTGCGCCTCTGCGCCGGTAGTTTTGTCGGGCTGGGCCAGCATCAGGTAGGTTTTCAGGACATCGTAGGACGGCGTGGGTGATATCAGTTCCGCAATCAGCTGCCGCTGCGCCGGTTGAACGATAAGCCGATGGGCCAGCGCCGAGTATTGCGGCCAGAGCGCGGGAAGCAGCGGATCCGTGACGTCCAGACCAAAACGGCGGTACATCGGCGTGCCCTGTTCCTGCTGAGCCAGTAAGGTTTGCACCCTCTCTCGCAGCGAAGACAAGACGGCAGGCGAGGGGGATATTTTTGCCTGCTGAACCTGCTCCGCACTGCCGGTCACCAGCCGGTAATTGCTGATGCCGGATACGATTGTACCGATGGCCAATACCATTATCGCGGTCGCGGCGCTCCAGTTCGCCACTGTTCGCGCCGTTACCCCAACCGGACGACCAGCGCGGCGATGAATTCCCGCAGACAACTCCCGCCAGACCGGAGAGTCCGCGCGTTCATGCGGGCTGTACGCCCGTAGCGTCAGCGCCGGTGAAAACGCCACGCCGTACAAAGGCAGCGGACGATAGCTGTGAAGAAGCGGTTTGAATGCCTCTGTCCAGCCGGTCAGGCGGGCTTTTAAATCACTGGCCAGTTGCAGCAAAAACGCATGGCTCAGGTTTCCGCTGATTTGTGCCATGCCCTGTGCGCGAAGTTCGGGGAGCAGTGAATCGACAGAAGACGATAAAGACTCCGGCGTCAGCCTTTTGTTCCCGAACACCCCTACCAGCTGCACCGGCCGTTCGGGTTGCGGCCAGGTCATTTCGCGCCGGTCCAGCAGATACACCGGCAGCTCCCAGCGCAGCCGGTGGCGGACGATTTCATAACCACGAAGCACGGAATCAGCCTGCGCCGCCTGGGTATATTGCGCCTCATGGCTGACCCAAATCAGCGCATCGGCAGGAGCATTGGAGCGCAGACGGCGTAACACCTGAAGGTCTGCCGGGTTGCCGCCTGTCGCAAGTGACCCACCCCACAACAGCAGGGTCTTGCCAACGGTCATCCAGCCAGATTCTGTCAGCCCCGGAGCAATTGATTCGACATCATTCACTTCACCCATCACCAGCAGCCAGGGGAGTTTGCGCTTCCAGCGCAGACCATAGCGATGCCGGAGGACAGATTTTAACCGGCCAACATCAATGGACGCTTGAACGGGTCGCTCTAATTCTAAACCCGCCGGGGCGACTTTAGGACGCACAGGAACCCTCCAGCTGGCCGATGTGGTGACGAGGGTAAATGACAGGGCAATAAGCGTGACAATCAGCGTGATGACCAGAACGGCCATTAAAATGCCGGAGTCCTTTGAGGACGAAGAAAACACGCCGTATTGCCGGAACACACTGATAATCGCGACTACAACGGCCAGCAGCAGGAACAGTATTCCCAGTGGCTTAATGAATTTCTTCACAATCAGCTTCCTTGCTGCGCAGAACGGATAAAGTGCGGCTCAAGCAGGCGATTTAATACGATCCGCAGGCCCACGGCGCTGCCAGTCATTGTGACAACCAGTGTCAGGATCAGCGTGATCGCGCCCCAGAAAGAAAACAGCCAGTCCGGGAAGGCATTGCCGAGGGACCAGAACAACACCAGATTGAACAGTAGTGAAGCGACCAGGCATCCGGCAGGGTAGACATCGCGGGGTAACTGGCTGAGATAGTCAGTCTGAACCGGCGCTTGATCCCCGACAACGACTGCCCAGGCTGACTCTTCTGTGGTGGTCAATACCCACTGGCTGCCCTGACCGCGCTTAATCATATCAGCGGCGGCGCCGATCATCAGCCAGCCTGAAAGTGACCCATGCATCCCGCAGCCTTTGTCGAAATCCAGCTGCCCGCCCATAGGGGCTTCTTTGCGCAGCGGTAATTTCACGTCATGAACAACGGCATTGAGCTTCTGACGCAGGATGTCGGTCAGCCCGGAGAACCACAGCAGGCGAAGAGACTCTGCCGGCTGCTGAGTCATGTCTCGCAGTTCCAGCAAATCTTCGGGCAGTTTTTTAAGATTTAACGGCATGGCTCTGAAGAGCTGCGGGGCATTTTGCAGGGTATCTGGTCTAAGCAAGTCGGCGGGGGAGAGCAGCAGGCCAGTCGCTATTTCGCTGAGAGGCTTTTCATCCACACCGTCGTAATACTGCATCGCAATAACGAGACAGGGCGCGTGTGCGTCTAAGCAGGTTCCCACAGTTTCCAGAGACGCCTGCGGGCGAACAGGGTTTACCTGTAACGAGTATCCGGGATAAAGCGTTTGCCAGAGCTCTTCGAGGTAGAGAACGTGTGTTTCCGTCACCTCCGTTTGCGTCTGCACATAGAATTTGAATGTTACCTGTTTTGGCAGATTCAGCGCTTTAATGGCGTCTTCAAACGACGTCAGGATATGGCGGCAGATGATTTCAAAACGATAAATACCCGGCGGCGCATCGTCCTCAGGAAACAGAAACACGGCAGGCTCCTCGTTATCGCCTTCTGGACGGGAGAGGCCAGCAACCTGCGGATATAAATGCTGACGGGTGGTGAAGTTCACGCTATCAACAATATGCAGATGCTGATGTGTCCAGTTTTGCCACGCAGCGTTGGTGTTTGCCTGCCAGTGCGTCCAGCTGTAATACATCAGCGCTCCGGCCTCCCATATCAGGAGATAAAGCGACAGGCACGACAGGATCCCAACCAATGTGAAGCCAGTCAGCGGCAGATAATGACCTGAAGACAACGGATACAACCCGGTTGATGGCGTGTCAAGCACGACCCAGACTAAAGCCAGTGCAAAAGCCGTCATGAAGATAAACACGCATACCCACGGTGACCACGCAGGAGGCTTTTGCTGAGATTCAGCCTGAGGAACTGACCAGCCCATTATTCGAACCCTGCATCAGGGAAGCGGGCATACACCACGGATCCGCATTCGGTTTTACAGCCCTGTACTACAATGCCTTTCCCTTGTTCTTCATAACCCGGCTCACATTCGATAATGCGGTTCGGGCCGTGTTCAGGGCAACTCACGCTGTCGTGTAGCAACGCCGCATTTTTACCTTCGATTTCAAACGTCGATGAAGCAGAAATCACAGCGCCGCCGTGGGATGTTTTATCTCCAAGAACTACGACATTTTTCATGCGAGTTCTCCCTGCGTTTTCTGTGCCCGGACTAACGCGATATTGTCAGCCTCGGCTTTTTTCACCGCCGCGTCATAACGTAGCTGTGCATCAGCGTCCACGTCTTTACGGATAATGGGTGGCAACGGAGGTGGCGTGAAAGTGCCTGTTTGGTAGTAATTATCTGAGCCAATATGTGTCCAGTCAGCCATATCGCGTAACATCTGCATCTGGGTTTCATTTTGCCCGATATTACAGAATCCGATCGGTAAGTCGTAGGCCATTACTTGCTGAAGGAACAGCGGGTTCTGGGGTAAATCACTGTGGTCGGCAGGCCGGGAAATATATTGACCTATACGCGAGCGCATTTGCTCAACGCTTTCCCTGTCAACATTACGTTTATCATAGGGAGAGCCAGAGCCTGGCGGGACGGGGAAGGTTTTACGCTCATTGAAGCCATAGAGCTTGATGTAATATTTGTAGGTATTGTCGTTGGGCTTCCCTGTTTCCGGATCATTGGTGCTCCAGCTATAACCATAACTGTCGTAGTTTTTATCACCCAGGTAGATTTTATGCGCTGCTTTATCGGCGGGTAATTCTTCAATATGTTTACGGTCTTTATCAAAATCAGCCAACTGCTCCGCAGTAATGGGCTGGGGGACCTGTTCGGCATTGATGTATAGCTTTTGGTTTGGGTCCGGATTAGGCCATGCCTGGCGGCTAAACAAAGTATCATTGCTGTCCCAGAATTTTTTACCGCCATTCGGTTTCCAGTCCCTGCTCATATCTGGCAACGTACCGAACGGCGTTTGCAGATTCGGTGCTTCGCCACAAGCCATATTACGGGCGAGCATGCGCACAAAAAGTGAGTTTTTCGGCACCATCGCAAAAACAGGGTGCGGCTGGGTATAGTTGCTGGCTTTCGTATTGGGAAGCCCTTGCCAGCCAATACTCAATAAGGGTGACGACCCCATTACCCGGTCATGTGGGCTGCAATAAATATATGTGCGTCCGTGATTGTCCCGCTCAGGAACATCCGGATTGGAGGTTTTCCCATCCGGTTGCCAGTTTTCACCCGCACCATCAAGACCGCAAACGAGTTTTTTCGGGTTGGCGTTCTTAAGCCGGTCCTTATTTTCAGCCACCTTTCCGACTATATCAGCAAAGGTGACGCGTCTCGCAGCGTCAGAAATACATTCGGCTAATGGGTAGGAGAGATAATCCATCCCCTTACTTTCCAGGCAGAGCGGGGAATTCATCACAAAAAGCGCATCGGGCGCGGCGCCCTCCATTGCGGCCGCTGCGGTGGCGATCATGGTGCCCTGGCTGTGAGATATAACGGTGACGGTATCCGTCGGGCTGAGTTCGCGGATCTTTCTCACCAAATTAGCCAGTCGCTCGGCCGCATGCGAGTAATATTCACGCGGTGGTGCATTTGCCAAAAGGCGATCTGTTTCTTCATTGATAAACTGCGTACTAAATGGGATTGGAATTTTTTTGACCCATTTACTGAAGCCGTATTTGCTCCACAACGAATACAGTGAAGTGCAGCCGTTCTGGAAAGGGCCTCCGCCCCAGAAAAATCGGTTATTACTTTTCTTAATCTGTTCATCACTGAGGTCGGTATAGCTATCGCCTTTTGCAGTTCTCAGAGGGATGACGAAATCATTTTCTTTGCCGGATTGTGCTCTGTATCCCCAGTAAAAACGGATGACAGGAGATCTGCCCTTCTGAGTTATTTTTACTGGAAATGTATTATCTTCATTGTATGTATTAGGTGTTAAAGTAAATTGAGGATCTTTCAGACCAAGACGTTGATTAAGACCTGCACAAAGATTTTCTTCTGCTGTTTTGTACCATTCGCCTTCTGAGTTAACGCCATGAACAAAAATAACCAGGCCTGGAAGTTGGGTACCTTTTCTTATCTCCCCTCGAACACCAACACTTTGGGGGCTCATCGTACTTCTGGCTTGTTGAATACCATTAGCAGTGGTTTCGCTATTCAGTAAACGAGTAGGCTGATCGTGTTGATAGGCTTCAGACATAGGTCATCCTTGATTTTTAAGCTGAGTAGGGAGTCGTGTGGAGTTGCAGGTAAATTGAGTTGTGCTGTGAGGGGATAGCATCAATTTTGGAATTGTATCTTGGGGAATATTATCTCTTATATTATAATATAAAGTACTTACCTTATTGCCCAACTCAGAAATTTTTTCATTCGTATATGAATACTTGGATGATAATAAACTTCCATTTACATCCAAAAGATTACTTTTATCTAAAGCATCATCAGGTATTCCCATTGCCAGTAGTTTTTTATAGAAAATTTCATTAATTAATATTTCTCTTGGTTGTATAAAAGTGCCATCGGTATTATTTGTGTATTTATTAGCGTTGTAATTGATGCTCTTAATGTATATGGCATCATCAGAAATAACGATTGTGTAATCTTTAGATGCTGAGCGATCACTAGCACCAAATTTAATATCCCTAAATGTTTTCCCACCATCATTACTGGCTGACAATATACTATAGGCACAGCCTCTGAGGGGATCACCGCAAGCATCGTTATCACCGCTCACCAATGGAATCGCCAGCATATCGTCGTTTTTCGCTGCCCAGATAAACTTGCCCTTATAGTTCATGGTTCCCTTAGAAAGGAACCAGAGTTTAGTTTTTATCTTCTTGTTATCGTTATGATAATAAATCGAACCATCATCGCAGTTCGAATAATCCTCCAGAGTGAGATAGCGATTTTTATCGATACGATAAATCACCTGTGGTGGGTTATGGATGGGTTGTACTGCCAGCTTTTCTGGCTGCGTGGATGTTTGCACCGGAGGGGGTGTCACGGCACAGCCATTAAGGCTGGTCAGTGAAAATATTAATGTAGCTGCGAGTAAAGTTAGCTTTTTCATATTCTGTCCTTGTAGTTATTCGCCATCCAGTAACGAAATGACCATATCCTGCGCGGCTTGTGATTTAGTGAGAGAGGTCATGCCTTTTTCATCGGTCAGTCCTTCAATGACCTGCCCATCATCCAGTGTGATTTTATATTTCTGAGAAGCCAGTGGCTTGCCGTTGAGCGGATGAGTAACCACAAACCCCTCATTAAACTGCTCCGGCTCAAATGATTTCATCGCACTCTGCATGCTCGCCACGCCTTGTTTGACGATGCCGCCATTTTTCACCAAGAGTTTCCCCGGCCCGCCAATCTCAACGTTCCCGCCTTTCAGCTTGATGTAGGCGCCGCCGCAGATCAGAACCAGCTCGTCCTGTGCTGTCACCGTCATCTTTTTTCCGCTGGCAATATGCGTATCGTCCGTTGACCAGGTGGTGAATTTCCCGCCCTGCGCCTGAACGTCGATGTCACCTTTGGCGGCAAACATTTTGGTTCCCTGACGGCTGTAGAGGCTGATTTGTTCTCCGGCTGCCACCGTGAATTTCTTCGTCGCGCCGATATCCACCTGTTTACCGGCGGTCAGCGTCAGGCTGTCTTGCGCGTACAGTTGCATGCTGTCCCCGCTGACAATACCGACGCCTTTTGGGGCGCTTAAAAGTAAAACGGCTTGCTGAAGTTTGTCGAGTTTCTGCTGAAGCAAGGTTTGTTGACGGTCAATATCAGCGGCTAATGCCTGCGCCTGTTGCGCGCTGGCCGACAGGCTCTGCATTTCCACCATCGCACTGGAAAGAAGTGCTTTGGCCTGTTGCATGTCCAGTTGCTGACCTGCGGCGGAAGCCTGCACATCGGCGGAAATAAACACCCCCTTACCACCGCGAACGGCCACCCAGTCGTGGGTACGCAGCTCGGCACCGTGGCCACGGTCTTTGCGCTTGTCATCGACCAGCGCACCGAGGTTCAGCTGGCTTTTACCGCTGGCCGGTGTCGAAAGCTTGATGTGCTCTTTCCCGCGCGTATCGTCCAGGCGAAGCTTGTTATTTGCCGGAGTGCGTATGACGTTCCGCTTGTAGTTCGGTAACGCCACATGATCCGGGTGCGTTGAATCATGCAGCGCACAGGCGATATAAGGCCGGTCAACGTCGCCGTTCTCGAACGCAATCGCCACGCCGGTAGAATCCAGCAGCGGCATATGGAAGCCGTAGGTATCACCGGAATAGGGTTTCGCCAGACGCAGCCAGCAGCTCTCAAAGCCTTTCTGCCATTCGGTGCGGTCGAAGCCGAACTGCGCGCGGTACAAACCGTCGGCGTTGATGTGGGCGTAAGGTTCGTCCGGATGCGCGCTGGAAATACGTGCTGGCAGCGTGCCGGTGACGGTCGGCCACGGCAGCAAGGCAGGACGATACGGATGTTGGGTATTACGCGGAACGGCGGTGAAGGTGACAAAATACGCCGTATCGCGGGCGACGTTTTTAGACTCAGTGGAGACAATCAGCAGGCCGTCCGGCGCTTCCGGCCAGTCTTTACCGGGCGTGGTGATGACCATCCCCGGACGCAGCGTCATGCAGTTAGATTTGCCCTCGAACGTGACTTGTTCGCTGAGGTAGCGCTCCTGACGGCGTCTGGCGTACCACATCCCCTGTCCGGGCTCGGTGCTGTATTCCTTGCCCGGCTCAGGATAGTACTCACCCCAGCGGTAATCTTCGGCAACCAGCGCAGGGTAATCCGGACTGGTCTCCGTCGTGCCAGTCATATCGCTTTGCGCAGCAGGGTAATAGTCGTCGTTGACCGTTACTGCCTTCGGAATGGCCTTGCGGCTGACCGACATCTCCCAGACCGATTCCAGCCCGCCGTCGAACATGCCCGCCGGGTTGCGGAACGGGATAGCGACCGGCTCCGGCCAGGCGTAAGAATGGTCTGCCAGCACCATGACGTCGCAGTTGTTCTCTTCATCGTATTCAAAGAAGTACGAGATGCCGCTGTCGGCCAGGCGTCGCGCAATGTGCGCATATTCACTTTCACCAAACTGCATCATGAATTTTTTCAGCGGGTACTGATCATTGAGCGCAAACCGAAAATCCAGGCGGTCCATGTTGTAACGCAGGAAGGTGTTTTCGGTCATGCTGATGACGCTGTCGTTCTGGTAAATCGCGTTATTGCTGCCCTGATTTAACCGGGTGACGCGGTGTTCCAGTGTGGCGACGTAGCGGGTCTCATCGGCGGAGGTGCTGCACTGACGAAACTGTGTAATAACGCCGGGAATAATACGCGGTTTAACGGACTCCCACGGTTTACCGTCGGGATACATCAGGAACAGCGCGGAATAGTTGATGATGTGCTGGGCGGGGATGTCTTTCACCGCGCTGGTGAACTCAATCTCATAGCGCAGGATATCGCTGATGGCCTCGGTGCCGCTGAACTTGAGCACCGAAATATCGACGCCCGGCAGCTGAGATTCCAGGCGTTTAAGTCTTAACTGGTAATGGTTGTGGATCGGTAATTTGCTGCCTGCAAGAATGTAATCCTGAATGCTCATTGCTTAATTCCCTTTATCCAAACGCATAACCTGAATACAGACTGTGTCTGCTTCAGGTCATCGCGGTGTCATTATCCATTGCACGATGTCTTGCCCCTTTGAAACCGAGGTCCTTCCCTGACTTAAGTCAAATTATCATTGTGCGAGTTTACTCATAAACGTTCTGAATTGAAGTGTTATTTGTCCAGTTTTCAGAAATTGCGAGGGGAGAAGAATTTCATCATGCCATGTGCAGACAAGAGGTGTTTTTTGCGTGAAGGAAAAGGGGTTCTCGCGCCGAAACGCGGGTAACCGACGTCTTCATACAGCGGCAAAATTATCCGGGGTGTTTAACAGGGTTGATAACACAGGAAAATAGCGGGGTATCACTCTGGATAAAAAGGTAGGTAGATTTGTTTTCTTTGGCTAACTGATATGTCACTCCCCGATCGCTATAAAGGAAAAAATCGGGCGTCAGCGCGTTGAGTGATGCGTCCGTGACATTATCATTATGCAGATAGGAAGAAACCATTGTCAGCGTGTCATCATTGACCCAATACCGGAAGGCGATCCTTTTATTAATTTTGGTAATTGCGGCACCCTCTTTTTTAAAATAACCGGATGTTTCAACGATGCCGTTCCCGTTATCAAAATGGTAGTACATCAGTGCCGAGTAAACAGAGTTGCCCTTCGATATCACGATTTCTGACTGACAAGAAAAATTATTCTTCTGGTGATTCAGATACCCCAAAACGAACAGAGGGGAAAGAGCAAAAATAGCGAGCAGAAGGTAAATCCACGCATGCTTATTATTTATCATCAGTTTTTTCCAGATATATATAGCTCAGGCACTGTGCGTTAATTTTCTCTGCAGGCTTATCGCACATTAATAAAGCTGTTCCTTCAGGGAGCCGGTTGAGGGTGATGTAAGCATACGTTTTGTCTGTACAGGTGATCCCTCCGTGTTGAAAAAGCGCTGAAAATTCCTTTATAGCGACGTCTTTATCATAGTAAGAGGAGGTAAGCATGCAGCCATTTACTTTGCCAATCAGATGGTAATCAGTAAAAAAGGAGCCTTCAGGCTTGAGCTGCAGATAGGTCATCAGACTCAGTCCACAAAATACGAATGCTGTCAGATAAAAATAAAGAGGGGAAATTCTCTGATGGCCGGTTTTTTGCGGCAATGCGGAGTCGGGCGCAGAGAGGGTTTCGGGTTGCCGATCAGAGGCGGGTAAATTTTGTTCTGTAGCGGAGTTTTCAACATCGTCATTCTGTGGTGAATAAACCTCACCCGGAAGGGACTGAACAGGGGGAGACGCTTCACGCATTTCCTGTGGGTCTGTTTCTTTCGCGAAATAAAGCGTCGCATGACCGGTAAATTTAATTCCCGTTTTGGGTATGGTTTGAACAATATCGTCCCCGATGCCAGCTGATTTCAGGCCTTTACGGACAATGGCAATATTCTGATAGAGCGTATTGGCACTGACAAATGCTCCGTTTTTGCCCCAGATATTTTCAAAAAGAAATTTCTGAGTGAGTACTTCGCCCTGGTTTTGCAGCAGCAGTAACAAACACTGGCTTGCCGGGGTATGCAGCGTGACTTTAACGGTGTCCGATGTCAGTGAGATCAAGTGATGGGCGTCAGAATCAAAGATCACCTGATCGCTGATAAGGTATTTGAGGGGCATATTGGTATCTGTTCCCCTTGAGGATTTCTTAAAGTGTATACCACCTGAGGATCTGCGCCGGGGTAACAGGAACCCTGGTCAGAAAAAATCTTATTAAGAGTTATATGTTTCAAAATCAGTGCATTGAAATTGTTTTTCTTTATGTATCTTTCTTCGCAACGTTGCATTCTTTCTCTTTTTTCCCTCTTCTTATTAAGCATAATTCAAAAGACTTCACTTTCCTCCCGGCACGTTCGACCTTAGTTTGTGTCTCAGCGCCACGGTGAAAGTATGTTCCCCTGCGTGGCTTGTACGGATGATCATAAAAATTTGCCGCTGAACGGCCATTGCCCATTTGGGAGTAAGCGCAGATATGAGGAGTAGAAAGTGGAGGGTTTAGAAAAGTAGTGCGAGAAATCCTAATATATACCACAAAGGAAACATTACCTTAGGCAGGAAAGTAGCATAAAACTCTTCATGTGAGCATTTTTTTGGTTTTTTAAAGTGAGTTTTTCGGGATGGTGGGTTGTTGATTTTTAACGCCACTGAATTCTCCATTCATAGTGAATAACTCTGGCTAATTCATTTTAAACGGAATAATCAGCAAGAGCATGTCAGGCCGGGTGACTCATCAGAGATACCCTGAAGTGTATTGTAAGATCGTAGTGGAAACATATAATCAGCCACATTAATTCTATGGGTAATATATTTTTGCTAAATACATGGATGACAGCCTTGGTTGGTTGTTTCGACTAACGGGTAAAGTAAATGGATTATAAACTGTACGGTTTTTTAATTGGTAAAGACATTCACTTTGATATAGGCAGCAAAAGGCTTTATCGCTTTTCTGTTGACTGTACAGAGCGAAACCTGATGTTTGGTTCGGTCTTTTTTAACGACACCATGATGCAACTTTTCCTTTATCTGCTGAGCCATGGCCGGTCGCAAAAAGTAACCAAAGATGAACTCCTGAGCAAAATTTGGGAAGAAAATAATCTGAGCCCATCGACGCAACGTCTGTGGCAGGTACTTAATAAGCTTAACAAGAAACTCGCGATGGTGGGGCTTCCTGAAGATTTCATCCAGAGTGCCAAAGGAGCGGGTTACACAATTAATTATCCTGAAATAACGCCGCTCTATTGTGAGCATGTTAAATAGTTTTAGTGCAACTTTTCATTCATTTGGTGAATATTTAAATTAATTTTCTACGAAATTAATATACATGAATCATCAGAGCAGAGGAGTATTCATCTTTGCTTGTGTAACATATTGGCAGCATTAATAACATCTTAGATAAATGCCTTATATTTTATATAACGGCTGAGGGCTGCTCTACGTTTGAATATTAGTATCGGCGCTTTTTTTGCAAGCCGCGGTTACCTGCTTAATGATTTTTAAATAAAAGTTGAATTACCCATTCATCTACTGTGAGTTTTTTATGAAAAATATGACATACGGAATTTATTTGCGTAATCCGCTTATATCTGCGGCCCGCGCTATTTCCACCTCAGCATTATTGCCTTTGCTGATGCTGAGTTCGTTATTGACGTTCAGCCAGGTTGCCGCTGCCGATACGCAGGTGAAAACCGGCGTGCATGAGCAGACAGAGGTCGCCGGGGATCCTGCGGCCCGCCATTTGGCTTATTCAACTGTTTTTAATGACGCGGTAGCCAATGATCTGAATGGCAATCCGCAGGCAGCCCGTCAGGGCTATGACCTGCTGCTGGGTACTGAATTCGCCGGTCAGGTTGCGACGCCTTCAGCCATCAATCTGGCCGTTCTTAACCGGTTCGACGAATCAAAAACGGCATTTCGCCATCTCGCCGACGGCAAGAATACGCAGGAAGCCCAATACGCCAGCCTGTGGCAGTTATGGCTGACCGCCCGCACCTGGACAGGGTCTTCTGCCGCATTACAAAAGCAGCTGACCAAAGACACGGCGAAATACCACTTCACTTATCCACGCTATCAGGCGATTGCCAGATTGTATGCCGGTAAAGGCAGTCCGGACGCCATTTTCTCTGCCGTGAAATCGATGCCTGAAACCAGCCCGCTTGCAAAAGGGGACGCAGTCACCGAAGCCACTTTCTTCACCGGCGGATATTTGCAGTACGTCGCACACAACAATAACGCCGCTCAGAAATTATACGAGCGCGAAAAGAACGCTTTGAACCGCACCTCACTGGAAAAACCTTTGATCGATAAGGCCACAGCAACCCTGCTGGCCACAAACCACAAGCTTTAACTTAATCCTGGCATGGAGCCAGGAGGAGAATATAGATGAACAAGATATACCGTTTAGTATGGAGCTCTACACATAAAGCCTGGGTTGTTGCGGGTGAATTTGCGGGAGCAAGAGGAAAAGGCAGCAGCTCCCTGCGTATCGCAAAACGCGTGGGTGGGTTGTCTGGCTTTGTGGCCGCAGCACTTATCGCCTTCCCGGCTGACGCCTGGGTGGCAGGCGCGGGCACCAGCAGTGCCGCATTAGATAACAACATTGCAAGTAACACCTCAATCAACGGTGGCGCTGCCACGGCGTCAGGCAACGCAACGGCAATCGGACCTACCGCGTCAGCCACCGGTTCTTCAGCCACGGCGATTGGTCAGTCAGCCACGGCAACCGGAGCAGACAGCGTGGCACTTGGCCATTCGGCCAGTGCCACGATTGTGAATGGCATCGCAATTGGTCAGGGGGCAAAAGCCAGCGGGGGCAACGGTGCGATGGCTATCGGCTCGTTATCTGCGGCGTCTGATGATGGCGCGATCGCCTTTGGTTCTAATGCGACGGCGACGAATACCAACGCCACGGCTATTGGTCGTAGCGCGGTGGTAAATGGCTACAGTTCAGTGGCGATTGGCGATATGGCGAAAGCCGTTCCGGACCATACCACGGCGATTGGTGGCGGTTCTACCGTGACCGGTGCCACCGGTACAGCAATTGGCTGGTATGCCAACTCCGCAGGCGCCAACTCACTGGCGATGGGGTCGAATACCACGGCAACGGGTGACTCCTCACTGGCAATGGGCAATCTGGCCTCTTCAGTGGGTACCGGCTCCCTTGCTTTAGGTAACAGTGCCAGCTCCGCAGGGAATTACTCCCTGAGCTTCGGGGCCACTTCTCAGGCCGTGAACGGGCGTGATGTGGCAATGGGTTATGGTGCGGTGGCTAACTCAAATCCGGTAAACCCTGCACTGGGAGCGGAAGGTGCTGTCGCTATTGGCGGTAACGCGACCGCCGTGGGCTCTGTAACTCCGGGGGCGAATGGTTCTAATGCGCCGGTGGCTATCGGCGCTTATGCCACGGCGAATAACGCCGCAGGCGGGATAACTCAGGGTATTGCTATCGGCCAGCGTGCCACGGCGACCTCAACGTCAGCAGCGGGTAGCTCTCCGATTGCGATCGGCACAAAAGCCGTGGCGACCGGCGCGGGTTCCCAGACTGCGATTGGTGACAGCGCGTCTGCAACAGGTACAGATGCGATTGCTATCGGGGGGCATGCCTACTCCGCTGGCGTCAATGCCGCCGGGAATCAGTCTACCGCGATTGGTCAGTCTGCTTCTGCGCAGGGCCAGTCCGGCGTCGCTATCGGTAATAACGTGCAGGCGTACAACAGCGGATCTCTGGCAATGGGCGGCAACGCTGTCGCCGGGGTGAGTGGTTCTGCAACGATCACCAACGATACGGCTTTAGGTAACGGCAGCTCGGCGACCGGCGGGACGTCTACCGCAGTAGGGTATAACGCTAACGCCAGCGGTGCGGCTGCTTTTGCCGTCGGTGCGTCTTCTGCCGCTTCTGCTGCAAATGCAATGGCTGTCGGCAATAACGCCGTTGCCTCGGTAGCGGGGAGCGTGGCGCTGGGTCAGTCCGCGGTTGCCAGCCGTGTCGGGATGAGCGGTGCAAAAGAGAAGTTCAGCAATACGGCGGTGGCTTCAACTCAGGGTGCGGTTTCCGTGGGTAATGCGGGCTCAGAACGCCAGATCACTAACGTTGCCGGTGGTACGCAAGCGACGGATGCCGTCAACGTGCGTCAGCTTCAATCTGTTTCTGACGGCAGCGTGCATTACGACACCAACCCGGACGGCACGGTTAACTACAACAACGTCACCCTGGGTGGCACGACGTACAACAGCACCACGCATACCGGCGGGACGAAAATCACCAACGTGGCGGACGGGTCTGACCCAAGCGACGCGGTGAACTTCTCGCAGCTGACCACGACCAATAACAACATCAACAACATCTATGCCACCGGCACGAAATACTTCCACGCCAACTCGACCGGGACGGATTCTAAAGCACTCGGTGCAGATGCGATTGCAGTAGGTGTGAACGCGGTTGCGGATGCCAATTCGGCCAACGCGATTGCTATGGGTAATGGCGCATCGGCAACAGCCGCAGGTAACAGCGTCGTGATCGGCAATAAATCTTCGGCAAGCTATACAGGAATCGCAGCCAATGCCAGGCAGATCGTGATTGGTGATTCTGCTTATACCACGGGCAAGTCGGGTATCGCGATTGGCGCAGCCTCTGGCGCTACTGGTGATTCATCTATTGCTCTTGGTGCGGCCACCACTGTTTCTGGCAGTGGTGCAATGGCAATAGGCACCAGGGCTTCAGCTACCGGCGCGACTTCCATCGCTCTGGGTACTTCTGCGATCGCCAGCGCTGATAACAGCGTTGCCCTCGGGTTCGCTACGACAACGACCGCGAATCTCGGGCAGGCTGCCTATGTGCCTAAAGGCGCTAACGCGGCTGATATGAAAGGTAATGCCTCCGGGGAAGTCTCGATTGGTTCCGCCGGAAGCGAGCGCCGGATTACCAATCTGGCGGCCGGTGCTGCGCTGACTGATGCGGTCAACGTCTCACAACTGAAATCTCTTGCTGACGAGTCCGTGCAATACGACAAGAACGGCGACGGCACGGTCAACTACAACAGCATGACGCTGGGTGGCACGACGTACAACAGCACCACGCACACCGGCGGGACGAAAATCACCAACGTGGCGGACGGGTCAAATCCGAGCGACGCGGTGAACTTCTCGCAGCTGACCACGACCAATAACAATATTAATAATATTTTTAACACCGGCACTAAGTACTTCCACGCCAACTCAACAGGTGCGGATTCTAAAGCGCTCGGCGCAGATGCAATTGCTGTGGGGGTAAACGCGGTTGCGGATGCCAATTCGGCCAACGCGATTGCTATGGGTAATGGCGCATCGGCAACAGCCGCAGGTAACAGCGTCGTGATCGGCAACAAATCTTCGGCAAGCTATACGGGAATCGCAGCCAATGCCAGGCAGATCGTGATTGGTGATTCTGCTTATACCACGGGCAAGTCGGGTATCGCGATTGGCGCAGCCTCTGGCGCTACTGGTGATTCATCTATTGCTCTTGGTGCGGCCACCATTGTTTCTGGCAGTGGTGCAATGGCAATAGGCACCAGGGCTTCAGCTACCGGCGCGACTTCCATCGCTCTGGGTACTTCTGCGATCGCCAGCGCTGATAACAGCGTTGCCCTCGGGTTCGCTACGACAACGACCGCGAATCTCGGGCAGGCTGCCTATGTGCCTAAAGGCGCTAACGCGGCTGATATGAAAGGTAATGCCTCCGGGGAAGTCTCGATTGGTTCCGCCGGAAGCGAGCGCCGGATTACCAATCTGGCGGCCGGTGCTGCGCTGACTGATGCGGTCAACGTCTCACAACTGAAATCTCTTGCTGACGAGTCCGTGCAGTACGACAAGAACGGCGACGGCACGGTCAACTACAACAGCATGACGCTGGGTGGCACGACGTACAACAGCACCACGCACACCGGCGGGACGAAAATCACCAACGTGGCGGACGGGTCAAATCC
>NZ_JANUEX010000006.1:0-312478 GCF_024808755.1 Rahnella sp. BIGb0603
CGTAAATAAAGCTGCAGCTGCGTTCGCCGCGTTCGGAGACCCGAATCACTGACTTGTGTCAGCTCATCGGGCTCTCCTTACTTGCTGTCTTGCTGTAACTTCATTTACCTGAAGAGTAGCTCCGATGATTCTCTTCACTTATTCTTAAAATCTAAATAATCCTCAAAAGGAATCTCCGGGTGCGCTCACGTATTGCCACACTCGATTTTGCCCGTGGCCTGGCCATTTTTGGCATTCTTCTGCTCAACATCAGCGCGTTCGGCTTACCGAAGGCCGCCTATCTGAATCCGGCCTATGCCGGTCTTCCTTCAGCTTCTGACGTCTGGACCTGGGCGGTGCTCGACGCCGTCGCGCAGGGTAAATTCCTGATGATGTTTGCCATGCTGTTTGGCGGCGGTTTGTATTTGCTGATGCCGCGTGGCAAACACTGGATCCAGTCGCGTCTTTCGATTTTATTATTGTGCGGCCTGATCCACGCCACATTGTTGTGGGATGGCGACATTCTGCTGTCCTACGGACTGATTGGTCTGGTGTGCTGGCGTATGGTAAGGGAAGGGCGCAGCAGCCAGTCGCTGGTTTCGACCGGGATTATTTTGTATCTCATCGGCGTCGCGGTACTGGCGATTTTGGGCGTGATTTCTTCGCCCAAAGCGGGAAGTTTTTGGCTGCCGGGACCGGCTGAAATTCAGTATGAGCAATACTGGCGGCTGAAAGGCGGCTGGGAAGCTATTCACAACCGGCTGGATCTCTTATCTTCAAGTTTGCTGGCGATTGGTGCGCAATACGGCTGGGAACTGGCGGGCGCAATGTTAATCGGCTCCGGGCTGATGCGCAGTGGATGGCTGAAAGGCGAATTCAGCGAGCGGCATTACCGCAAAGTGGCGGCGGCGCTGTTACCGCTTTCATTGATGATACAAATTCCGGCGATTTACCTGCAATGGAAGAGCGGCTGGGATTACCGCTGGAGCGGCTTTTTGTTGCAGGTTCCACGTGAAATTGGCTCGCTGATGCAGGCCGTCAGCTATCTGGCGCTGTGTTATGGCTTCTGGTCGGTGATTTCGCGCTGGCGGCTGGTTCACTGGATTTCTCAGGTTGGCCGCATGGCGCTGACCAATTACCTGTTACAGACGCTGATATGCACCACGTTCTTCAATTTCTTCGGCTTCTTCCTGCACTTCGACCGGCTGCAACTGCTGGCGATGGTGCCGCTGGTCTGGGCGTGCAACCTGCTGGTAACGCTGCTGTGGCTACGTTATTTCCGTCAGGGGCCTCTGGAATGGCTATGGCGAAAACTGACCATTAAAGCCTCGGGCGTTGAGATGAAAGCGGCTTGAGGTGTGTGCTGATATATCACCCTAAATTATAGATTTGAGATGGACGTTGCAGAATTGTATGTAAACGTTTTCTTTCCTGTGACGTGATTCACGCAGGCGTTATCGCAAAATGTTTAGGATAGCGGTCGTGCCAGTCTGACGACCACTACACTAAAAAAGGAAACGCCATGAGCACTTCACCTCGCTTCTCTTTGTCTGCATTTTTTACCTCCTGGGTTAACCATTTCCGTATTCCTCCGTACCACTCTCTGGCTGATGACGGAGCGACAAATGGTCACCATTCGTGATGTCGCCCGTCTGGCGGGCGTGTCTGTCGCCACTGTTTCCCGTGTTCTGAACAATCCGTCTATCGCCAGTAAAGAAGCCCGCGAGCAGGTTTTGCAGGCCGTCGCCACGCTGGGATACCGGCCTAACGCCAACGCACAGGCGCTGGCAACGCAAACCAGCGACACCATCGGCGTGGTCGTGATGGACGTATCAGATCCCTTTTTTGGCGCGCTGGTGAAAGCGGTTGATACCGTCGCGCAGCAGCATCAGAAATACGTTCTGATAGGTAACAGCTATCACATTGCCGAAAAAGAAAGGCATGCCATTGAAGTTTTGATCCGCCAGCGCTGTAACGCGCTCATCGTGCATTCCAAGGCGCTTGGTGATGATGAGCTTTCTCGCTTTATGGATCAGGTTTCCGGCATGGTGCTGATTAACCGCGTTATTCCGGGCTACGAGCATCGCTGCGTGTGGCTCAATAACGTCAGCGGGGCAGAAATGGCCACGCGTCTGTTGCTGTCTCAGGGACATCAGCGCATCGGCTATATCGGCTCAAGCCACGGCATTGAAGATGATTTGCAGCGCTATCAGGGTTATTTACAGGCCATGACGCAGGCGCATCATTCAGCCGTTGCTCCTCCCGCGGCCTGGCGCGCGCAAAGTTCGCCGGATTTGCAGGGCGGAGAGGCAGCGATGGTTGAACTCCTCGGACGCAATCTGCATCTGAGCGCAGTCTTCACGTATAACGATTCGATGGCGGCGGGGGCGATGGCAGTGTTGAAAGAAAACGGAATTAACATTCCTGACGATTTCTCACTGGTAGGTTTCGACGATATTCCGATTGCCCGGTACACCAGCCCGAAAATGACAACGGTGCGTTACCCGATTGTCTCAATGGCGACGCTCGCCACCGAACTGGCATTAAAAGGTGCGGCAGAACAGTTAGCTACGGGCGTTTCGCATTGTTTTATGCCGACACTGGTCAGACGCCATTCAGTGGCGCCGTGGCAAAATGTGGCACCCGTCACTTATTGATCAAATAACGCGATGTAACCGTTTTCAATCTGTGAGAACTTTCACAGTTTATTAACATCGCGGCCTTTATGATGCATTCGTTTTCAACATGATTCACTTTGTGTCCGGCGTTACCGGACTGGTTTCACAGCGAGTCAGGACGTTATAAGTCAAGGATGGCAGGCACCCACAATCATGACGTGGAGCTGTACTGCTCCCGCAGGGATTTCCGGTGCCAAATTCTGTAACACCCTACATAACCGGAGATACAAATGAATAAAAAGGTTTTCACACTGGCTACTCTGGCTGCGAGCATGATGTTTGGTTTTGCCGCACACGCTGCTGATACTAAAATCGGTGTCACCATCTATAAATACGATGACAACTTCATGTCTGAAGTGCGCAAAGCCATCGAGAAAGATGCAAAAGCTTCTCCAGATGTGCAACTGCTGATGAATGACTCGCAAAACAGCCAGTCCACCCAGAACGACCAGGTTGACGTTATGCTGGCGAAAGGGGTTAAAGCCCTGGCCATTAACCTGGTTGACCCGGCTGCTGCCCCGGTCATTATTGAGAAAGCCCGCGGTGCTGGAATTCCTGTCGTTTTCTATAACAAAGAACCTTCCCGTAAAGATTTAGACAGCTACGACAAAGCGTATTACGTCGGGACTGACTCTAAAGAGTCTGGCGTTATTCAGGGTGAGCTGATCGCTAAACACTGGAAAGCGAACCCGGCCTGGGATTTGAACAAAGACGGCGTGATCCAGTATGTGCTTATCAAAGGCGAACCTGGCCATCCGGATGCTGAAGCGCGTACCAAATACGTCATCAGCACTTTGAATGGTAAAGAAGGCCTGAAAACTGATCAGCTGCAACTTGATACAGCAATGTGGGACACCGCTCAGGCGAAAGACAAAATGGACGCCTGGCTGTCCGGTCCTAACGCTAACAAAATCGAAGTGGTTATCGCCAACAACGATGCAATGGCAATGGGCGCTGTAGAAGCACTGAAATCGCATAACAAATCCAGCATTCCGGTCTTCGGTGTGGATGCGTTACCAGAAGCGCTGGCACTGGTTAAATCTGGTGCGATGGCCGGTACTGTGCTCAACGATGCAAGCAACCAGGCTAAAGCAACATTTGAGCTGGCTAAAAATCTGGCTGAAGGTAAATCAGCAGCCGATGGCACCAACTGGAAAGTTGAAAATAAAGTCGTTCGTATTCCTTACGTGGCTGTAGATAAAGATAACCTGTCTACTTTCACCAAATAAGACGGACTTTTTAGCTTTACGCAGTAAGTATTAAGACTGACAGACAGCAATAAAGAAAAACAAAGCTAAGCAGTGGCAATTAATATTGCGGTTAAGCCGTAAAAAAACAGTAAGTGTTATAAGACGTTAATGCTTGTCTGACAGGACGTCATGTCATAATGCAGCCGGCAGGTTCGCTTACCGGCTGCATTACTGACATCAGGTATTAATACATCCGTTTATTTTTATCTTTAGCCAGGTACAACTATGGCCGATATTTCGTTATCTGACACAAAAACAGAAAAGCCAGGTGAATTTCTGCTGGAAATGAGCGGCATTAATAAATCATTCCCGGGCGTTAAGGCGTTAGATAATGTGAATTTAAAAGTGCGTCCGCATTCCATCCATGCCTTAATGGGGGAAAATGGCGCGGGTAAATCCACATTATTAAAATGCCTTTTCGGAATTTACAGTAAAGACTCCGGTACGATTCTATTTCAGGGACAGGAAGTCAATTTTAAAAGCTCCAAAGAAGCGCTTGAACAAGGTGTGTCGATGGTGCATCAGGAATTAAACCTGGTGTTACAGCGTACGGTCATGGACAACATGTGGCTGGGACGTTATCCGACTAAAGGTATTTTTGTCGATCAGGACAAAATGTACAAAGACACTAAAGCGATTTTTGATGAGCTGGATATTGATATCGACCCGCGTGACAAGGTCGGTAAATTGTCTGTTTCCCAGATGCAGATGATCGAAATCGCCAAGGCGTTTTCCTACAATGCCAAAATCGTCATTATGGATGAACCGACATCTTCCCTGACGGAAAAAGAAGTGAACCACCTGTTCACGATTATCCGTAAGCTGAAAGATCGCGGCTGCGGCATTGTGTATATCTCTCATAAGATGGAAGAAATTTTCCAGCTGTGTGATGAAATCACCATCCTGCGTGACGGCCAGTGGATTGCGACTCAGCCGCTGGAAGGCCTCGACATGGACAGAATCATTTCCATGATGGTAGGCCGCTCACTGAGTCAGCGCTTCCCGGATCGCCAGAACGTGCCGGGTGAAGTGATCCTTGAAGTGCGTAATCTGACTTCACTACGTCAGCCTTCGATCCGTGATATTTCCTTTGATTTACATAAAGGAGAAATTCTCGGGATTGCCGGTCTGGTTGGTGCGAAACGTACAGATATCGTCGAGACATTATTTGGCATCCGTGAGAAAGTTTCCGGAACCATTAAACTGCACGGCAAAAAAATTAATAATCACAGCGCCAATGAAGCCATTAATCACGGGTTTGCGCTGGTGACTGAAGAGCGTCGTTCCACCGGTATTTATGCCTATCTGGATATCGGTTTTAACTCGCTGATTTCGAACATCCGTCAATATAAAAATAAAGCCGGATTGCTCGATACCACTCGCATGAAAAGTGATACCCAGTGGGTTATCGATTCCATGCGGGTGAAAACGCCAGGGCATAAAACCAGTATTGGCTCTTTGTCTGGCGGGAACCAGCAAAAAGTCATTATCGGGCGCTGGCTATTAACCAATCCTGAAATATTAATGCTGGATGAACCAACTCGCGGGATTGACGTTGGCGCTAAATTTGAAATTTACCAGTTAATCACCGAGTTGGCTAAAAAAGAGAAGGGGATCATTATTATCTCCTCTGAAATGCCTGAGTTGCTGGGTATTACTGACAGAATATTGGTTATGAGTAATGGACAGGTTGCGGGTATTGTTGAAACAAAAACGACTTCGCAGAACGAAATATTACGCCTGGCCTCCTTGCATCTCTAATTTTTAAGGGTTCTTATTATGAAAGCATTAAATAAGAAAAGCGTGCTCACTTATTTAAAAGAGGGCGGGATTTATGTGGTATTGCTGGTCTTGCTGGCCATTATTATCATTCAGGATCCAAGCTTCCTCAGTCTGGTTAACCTGAGTAACATTCTTACGCAATCTTCTGTGCGCGTGATTATTGCGCTCGGCGTGGCGGGGCTGATTGTCACGCAGGGTACTGACTTGTCAGCCGGTCGTCAGGTCGGTTTAGCGGCGGTTGTCGCGGCAACCATGTTGCAGGCGATGGATAACGTCAACAAAGTCTTCCCGCATCTGGAAGTGGTGCCGATCCCGCTGGTTATCCTGACCGTGTGTATTGTTGGTGCGCTGATCGGTTTGCTTAACGGCATTATCATTGCTTACCTGAACGTAACGCCGTTTATCACCACGTTGGGTACCATGATTATCGTTTACGGGATTAACTCCCTGTATTACGACTATGTAGGCTCCTCACCGATTGCCGGTTTTGATCCGGGCTTTTCGAAGTTCGCACAGGGCTTTATCCATCTGGGCGGCCTGAAGCTTTCCTACATCACCTTCTACGCAGTCATTGCTATCGCCTTCGTCTGGGTGCTGTGGAACAAAACACGTTTTGGTAAGAACATCTTCGCCATCGGCGGCAACCCGGAAGCGGCGAAAGTTTCAGGCGTTAACGTACCGTTAAACCTGATCATGATTTATGCGCTGTCAGGTGTGTTCTATGCCTTCGGGGGGTTGCTGGAAGCAGGGCGTATCGGCAGTGCAACCAACAACCTCGGCTTTATGTATGAACTTGATGCTATCGCCGCCTGCGTGGTCGGCGGCGTGTCATTTGCCGGTGGTGTGGGTTCTGTGGCCGGGGTCGTAACTGGTGTGCTGATATTCACCGTCATCAACTACGGTCTGACCTATATCGGCGTTAACCCTTACTGGCAGTACATTATCAAAGGCAGCATCATCATCTTCGCGGTGGCGCTGGACTCTTTGAAATACGCCAAGAAGAAATAAATGATCGGGTTATAAAAGAGAAGGCCGCTTATGCGGCCTTTTTGCTGTCGTAAATTCGGTTCTTACTGCCTGAACGGATTTCTGCCCACCGGTTTCGGCGGTTCAGGCCGGGATGCCGGTGCGGCATCCTCAGTTTCGGCCTGAGCGGCTTCATTGGCTTCCTGCTCAGCTTTCAGTTTTGCGGCTTCCTCTGCGGCGGCTTTGTCCGCAGCCGCTTTATCTGCTGCTGCCTTGTCGGCTGCGGCTTTGGCGATGGCGGCTTTCTTCTCGGCTTCCAGCTGCTGTTGCAGGGCCAGCACTTGTTCAGGTGTCACTGCCGGATAACCCTGTGCATCGTCGGGAATATTGTGCACCGCGGGAATGGGGATCAGCGGCCCGAGGAAGCGGGGTTCGCGTTTAAGCAGATACAAATCCGTCAGCGCGCCGAGGCGGGCGAAGATCTCGCGGCTGCGCACGCTGAGCATATTTTTCGGTGAAGGCACGGCAAAACACTGCGCCTGAATACCCATGTGCAGTGCGATAAACAACGCTCGTTCACAATGGAAACGCTGGGTAATGATGATGAAATCGTTGGTGTCGAAAACTTTACGGGTGCGCACGATGGAGTCGAGCGTCCGGAACCCGGCATAGTCGAGCACGATGTCACTGGCTGGAATGCCGGCGGCGATCAGATCCCGGCGCATGGTGCTCGGTTCGTTGTAGCTTTGCTGTGCATTGTCGCCGCTCAGCAGCAGGTATTTCACTTTGCCGCTGTTGTAGGCGTTGATCGCGCCCTGAATGCGGTAAAGGTAATACTGATTGATGACGCCGGTACGGTAATACTTGGAAGTGCCCAGAACGACGCCAACCTGGCGGTGAGGCAGGGTCTGCACTTCGTCATAAATGTAAGGCTGGGTGCGCAGGCTTATCCACTGATCAAGCCCGATAGCGACCGCCAGCATCAGAATAACGATGCCGGTAACGCCAGCTATAAGTCGCTTAATCATAGGTATCCCTGTTTATGATCGGATTGAAAACGGATCCAAGGCTACTTTACCTGTTTAGGGGACGCAATACGTCGCACTCTGTAACCACCGGCATCGCGGGTTTTTTCAGCACTTTTCAGGCAATTACTTTCGAATCTGCGTAACGGGCTGCAATTTAGACGAAAAATAAGACCAATGCACAAGGCATTGGTCTGGATCATGGTCAGTCAGCTTATGACCTAAACGCTATCAGAATGAAGTGCGTTTATAACTGCGATATTGCGGTGCCCAGAAGTTGTGTTCAATCGCTTTCGACAGCGTATCTTCCGATGTCACCATCGCCACACCCTGCAACTGCGCGGCTTTACCCACTTCCAGCGCGATGCATTTGGACACGCCCTGAATATCATCGACGTCCGGCAGCAGCGAGCCTTTACCTTCGGTTGCCAGCGGTGAACATTCGGCCAGCGTCCGGCTAGCGGCCATCAGCATACCGTCAGTCACGCGCGTTGCGCCTGAGGCAATGACACCCAGACCGATGCCCGGGAAGATAAAGGAGTTGTTGCACTGGGCGATAGGGTAAAGCGTGCCTTTATGGCTTACCGGCGCAAACGGGCTGCCGGTGGCGACCAGCGCCGCACCGTCCGTCCAGTTGAGGATATCGGCGGGTGTCGCTTCTACGCGTGATGTCGGGTTACTCAGCGGCATCACCACCGGACGCGCACAGTGTTTGTGCATTTCACGGATGATTTCTTCGGTGAACAGACCCGGCTGGCCGGAAACCCCGATAAGCACCGTCGGCTTGGCATGACGCACCACGTCCAGCAATGAAATGCTGTCGTTCGCCATGCCCCAGTTTGCCAGTGCGCTGCTTTTCTGCACCAGTTTGCTCTGGAAATCCAGCAGGTTAGGCAGTTTGTCGGTTAGCAGGCCGAAGCGGTCAACCATGAAGACTTTCGCACGGGCTTCTTCTTCACTCAGGCCTTCGGATTTCATCTGTGCAACAATTTGCTCTGCGATACCACACCCGGCAGAACCTGCACCGAGGAAGGCAACGGTCTGGTCACTCAGCTTACCGCCGGCGGCTTTGCTGGCAGCAATCAGGCTGCCCAGTGCCACGGACGCTGTGCCCTGAATATCATCGTTAAAGCAGCAAAGTTCGTCGCGGTAACGTTCGAGGATCGGCATGGCGTTCTTCTGCGCGAAATCTTCGAACTGCAACAGCACGTTCGGCCAGCGGATTTTTACCGCCTGAATGAACTGGTCGACAAAGGCTTCGTACTCTTCGCCGGTGATGCGCGGGTGACGCCAGCCCATGTACAGCGGATCGTTGAGCAGTTGCGGGTTGTTGGTGCCTGCATCCAGCACAACTGGCAGGGTATATGCCGGGCTGATGCCGCCGCACGCGGTATACAAAGACAATTTACCGATAGGAATGCCCATACCGCCGATACCCTGATCGCCCAGGCCCAGAATACGTTCGCCGTCAGTCACCACGACCACTTTGACGTGTTGTTTGGTGGCGTTTTGCAGCATGTCGTCGATGTGCGCGCGGTTCGGATAAGAGATAAACAGGCCACGGGCGCGGCGGTAGATATCAGAGAAATGCTCGCAGGCTTCGCCGACGGTCGGAGTATAAATCACCGGCATCATTTCGCTGAGATGGCTGTCGAGAAGGCGGTAAAACAGCGTCTCGTTAGTGTCCTGAATATTACGCAGATAGATATGTTTATCGATGTCAGTTTTGAAATTCTGGAACTGGCGGTAGGCGCGATCGGCCTGTTCTTCAATCGTTTCAACGGCTTCAGGCAACAGGCCGTGAAGGTTGAAATTGCTGCGCTCTTCTTCGGTAAAAGCGCTGCCTTTATTCAGTAACGGGAATTCTAACAGGATTGGGCCAGCGTGAGGGATGTACAGGGGACGTTTGCTTTCGTATTCAAGTTCCATCGTTTTACTCTTCCGGTGCTCAGAATGTTAATTTTTATAGTTTAGAGACGAAAGGGTAACAGAGAGGAAACGGGGAATTCAAATCAGACAATGTTATGTAACTAATGACTACAGGAACGTAGTCATTAGTGTTAGGTAGATCACGAAACCCGGTAGTTTCAGCAGTTCAGTGTGGTGACGTCTTCGCAGCCGATGGCTTTCAGCGTGGCGCGGGTGGCGTCATTTTGGGTGATCAATGCGCCTTCCTGTTCGACCAGCACGGCGCGACGGACTTTCAGGCAGTCTTCGCCGGACAGGTTCAGCAGGATTAATGCCGCCTGTAGCGGAGGCAGGCTTGGGTTGAAAGCGGCGTTTTCCGCGTAACGCCCGGCAAACTGTTTGCCGTTAAGCGTTTCCAGTGCCACGCCGCTGTGCGATTTGCTGTACGGTGCATGGCTCTGGTTGCAGGCATCCAGCGCATGCGCAGCCAGCGCATCGTGGGTTTTCAGCGTGTAACCGTGATCGACTTTATCCATCAGCAGCGTGGTGATATCCAGATCCTTCGGCCCGAACGAATGCGGCAGATAGTCGCCGAGCGTGGCGACATCGCGATCCGGCAGATGGATATCCAGCGCCGTGCCGCTGGTCAGTTCATTCATAAACTGACGGCAATGGCCGCAAGGCGTGTAATTGACGGTGATTGAGGCCAGACGCGTTTCGCCACGCAGCCAGGCGTGTGTGACCGCAGATTGTTCAGCATGAACAGTTTGCTGCATCGGCGCACCGGCAAATTCCATGTTGGCCCCGAAATACAGATTACCGGAGATTCCGCGGGCAATTGCGCCCACGTTGAAATGCGAAATCGGCGTGACGGAACAGGCTGCTGCCAGCGGTAACAGGGCGAATGCCAGCGCGTCGTCATTCAATCCTGTCTCTTGTTTTATCTGTGCAACATCCGCCGCAGAGAACATTGCCGGAAAGTCGTCATGTCGCAGAAATGGCTCAAGCGCGGAGGATAAATTTTCAGTGAGTGCCGCAAAGGCGGTATGAAAACGTGCGTGCATAAACATTCGATCTCGACAGTGATTACGGTTGAACAGTGTAAAAGTCATTCCATGAATGTAGTGTGATGAATGTCACTTTTTTGATGTAATAAGTTCTTAGTCATTACATTTTTGAGAGATGTTACGCAGAACAGTCGCCTTTTTATTCCTTTCCCCAACATCATCCGGGTTGAATCCAGGTGGCAACTGAGTGAACCCCGGGAGCATACATCAGTATGTGGCCGGGGTGAGTGACCCATCTGCCGGGAGCAGACTGGAACGCTGCTTGCTGCGGCTCCTTCAGGAGCGAGACCCATTGATGGGGCGGGTAACGTGGACAAGGCAGAGTCAGCTCGAAGGATGACGGGGAATCAGTGGGAAGGGAACCACTTGTCATTGATCTTCTGGAATTCGCCGTTGGCTTTAATACCTTCCAGCGCCGTATTCAGTTTCGCCAGCAGTTCCTTATTATCAGGACGCACTGCCATACCCACGCCGGTACCAAAGTATTGCGGATCTTTAATCAGTTCGCCGACTTCACCGAGATTCGGGTTGGATTTCAGCCAGCCATTCAGCACGGCGGTATCGCCCAACAGCCCGTCCAGACGACCACTTTTCAGATCCAGAATCGCATTCTGATAGCTGTCATACCCGACGGTGGTGATCTCAGGATGTTTTTCCATCAGATATTTCTGGTGGGTAGTGCCGTTTTCAAGACCGACACGTTTGCCTTTCAGATCGGCGATGGAAGAGTATTTTCCTTTCGGCCCGATGATCATCGCGGTATTGGCGTAGTAAGGTTGGGTAAACGTGACCTGCTTGCTGCGCTCTTCGGTGATGTCCATGCCGGAAATAATCACATCGAAACGACGGAATTTAAGCGCCGGGATCAGACCGTCGAACGGCTGATTGGTAAAGGTGCAGGTTTCCTGCATCTGCTTACACAGCGCATTAGCCAGATCGATATCAAAACCGATAATCTGGTTATCAGCACCGATCGATTCAAACGGCGGATACGTAGCGGAAGTCCCGAAACGAAGGGTATCCGCAGCGGTGGCAGCAAAAGCAGTGGCAGACAAAAGGGCAGCGAGGATCAGCTTTTTCATGCAATACATTCCTGTTTAAAAAATGACATTCCCTTCACGGTACAGTTTACTGATTTTATTAATGTAATCGGGTAACTGGCAGGAAGTGAGACCGGTAATTAAATTGCCATTAAATGAATTTATATGCAATTAATTTGATTAAAAAATTATAAATCAGCGCAGGAACGGTTTTACAGGCACAAAAAAAGGGACGATTTCTCGTCCCTTCAGATATTTTCTGCTTAATCAGTTGCGGCGTTCAAATGCCAGCGCACGGCGTTCAATCAGACGCATCATCAGGGTCAGCAATCCGTTGACGCACAGATAAACCAGACCGGCTGCGCCGAAGACCATCACGTCATAAGTCCGGCCATACATCAGCTGGCTGTGGCCCATCACATCCATCAGCGTAATGGTGTAGGCCAGCGAGGTACTTTTAAAGACCAGCACCACTTCGTTGGAATACGACGACAGTGCGCGCTTAAACGCGTACGGCAGCAGAATGCGCAGGGTCTGCGGTTTGGACATGCCCAGTGCTTCGCAGGACTGCCACTGGCCGGAAGGAATAGCGCGCACCGCACCGGTAAAAAGCTGCGTGGTATACGCGGCACTGTTGAGCGCAAGCGCAAACATCGCGCAAAGCCATGGCTGTGACAGCAATTCCCACAACCACGGGATTTCACGAATAGACGGAAACTGGCCCGGCCCGTAGTAAATCAGGAAGATTTGCACCAGCAGCGGCGTACCGGTAAACAGCGTGATATAGCCTTTCACAATCTGGCTGGCGACCGGCACTTTCAGCGTCAGAATCACGGTGAAAATCATCGCCAGCAGCAGCGCAACAATCAGCGCCGCCACGGTCAGTGTCAGGCTGGTGTGCAATCCTTTCAGGACTTCAGGTAGATATTCCCACATCAGGAAGCACTCCGTTCAAAGCGGGTGGTACGCAGTTCGATGCGCTTAATTACGAACTGGCTGAACAGGGTGACAATCAGATAAATGCAGGCCGCAATCACGTACCAGGTAAAAGGTTCTTGTGTCCGCGTGGCGATGCTTTTGGTTTGCAGCATCAAATCATTCACGCTGATCAGCGACACCAGCGCGGTGTCTTTGAGCAGAACCAGCCACTGATTGCTCAGGCCCGGCAGTGCGTGACGCCACATTTGCGGCATGATCAGGCGGAAGAAAATCGCCGATTTTTTCATGCCCAGCACCTGACCGGATTCCCACTGGCCTTGAGGGACGGCTTTCAGCGCTCCTCGCAGTGTCTGCGAAGCATAAGCGGAATACAGCAGCGAAAGGGCGATGACACCACAGACAAACGGGCTGACTTCAAAGTTTTCGATGGGCAGCTTTATCGGCACTGAGAACAGGCCGAGGTTAAGGCTAAAGCCATCCGCGAGCACCATCAGCAATTGTGACGACCCGAAGTAGATGAACAGCACCACCAGAATTTCCGGCAGACCGCGCAGCACAGTGACCCACGCCGTACCGAGCCAGCTAAGTGGCTTCCACGGCGCAGATTCCCAAACTGCGAAGATCATCGCCAGAATCAGGCCGAGGACCAGCGCACAAACGGCAAGGCCGACGGTCATCCCGGCGGCGCTTGCTAAAGGTTGGAATTCAGTCATTGATAGGCAAACTTATTGCTGGAACCATTTTGAATACAGTGTCTTGTAAGTGCCGTCTGCTTTCACTTTTGCCAGAGCATCATTGAGTTTAGTCAGCAGTTCGGTGTTGTTCTGACGAACAGCAACACCCAGACCGGTACCGAAGTAAGTTGGATCAGTGATTTTGTCTCCTACAGCGGCCAGATTTTTGTTCTGCTTCAGCCATTCGTTGACTACGGCGGTATCACCGAACACAGCGTCCAGACGACCATTTTTCAGATCCAGCACGGCATTCTGATAGCTGTCGTAAGGCACGGCAGTAATTTCCGGATGTTTATCCATCAGGAATTTCTGGTGAGTGGTGCCGTTTTGCATCCCGACGCGTTTCCCCTTCAGCGCCGCAACGTCAGCGAACTGGCCAGCGTGAGCGATGAAAATAGCGGAGTTATCATAGTAAGCGTTGGTGAAAGACACTTGTTTTTCACGTTCTGGCGTGATGTCCATACCGGAAATAACCGCATCAAAACGACGGAATTTCAGGCTTGGGATCAGACTGTCGAAGGCCTGGTTTGTGAATGTGCAGGTAGCCTGCATCTCTTTACACATGGCGTTGGCCAGATCGACATCGAAGCCCTGAATCTGATTGCTGGAGTCTACAAACTCAAACGGAGGATAAGACGCTTCCATCGCGAAACGGATGGTATCAGCAGCGCTGGCAGACAAACTGACGGTCGCCAGAACCGCGGCAATTACTAATTTTTTCATCGCTTACTCCGTAGAAAACATCAATCAATATGTTGATAGGAAACAGTTTTAGTGGGAAAGATAGCTCGCAAACTCTTTGGTTTTCGGCTGAGCGAAAATCGACGCGTCACCTTGTTCCACGATGCGGCCATTCTCCATGTACACCACGCGGCTGGCGGTTTTACGTGCCACTTCCACTTCGTGGGTCACAATCACCTGAGTAATCCCGGTGCCTGCCAGTTCGCGAATAATACTGACGATCTGGGCGGTAATTTCCGGGTCAAGCGCGGCGGTCGGTTCGTCAAACAACAAAACCTGAGGCTCCATCATCAGCGCACGGGCAATCGCCACACGCTGCTGCTGGCCACCGGAAAGGTGCAGCGGAAAACGATCGGCGTAATCGGTCAGGCGCAGACGGGTCAGCAATTTCTGGGCGCGTTGCATCGCGACATCTTTTGTCAGACCCAGAACACGCATCGGGGCTTCCAGTAAGTTGTCGAGCACGGTGCGGTGCGGCCACAGATTGTATTGCTGGAAAACCATGCCGACGTTCTGACGCAGTTCGCGGATCGCTTTTTCATCCGGTTTGCGGGTGAAATCGAAGGTGTTACCGGCGATTTGCAGAGTGCCTGAACGGGGCATTTCCAGCAGGTTCAGAACACGTAACAGAGAGCTTTTACCTGCACCACTTGGACCCAGTAAAACGAGGGTTTCACCGGCAGGGCAGTCGAGCTGAATGTCAAAAAGCGCCTGATGCACGCCATAGAAGCAGTTGATGCTATTAAGTTGAATACTCATGCGCAAATAGTGAATAGCCATTGATGCCGCAGATGGTAACTTCCACAGCATAGTTATGCAACGATCACGGCTTAAAAATTATGTGTTGCCGCAGGAAGGCTAAAGTCTAGCACAACATATTGTTAACTATCTGTGACGGGGGTGTTGGTCAATGACGTTATTCATCACTGACCAACCGTTTTTGCGTGGTTTTTTTAGAAAGCCGGGCGCGTTACTGGTGTTCCAAAACCTGGCGTAATGTGCCGCTGGAAGCAAAATCAAGATTCGCCATGTAGCGGACATCATCGACTGTCCAGCATTTGCCTTCGCGCACCATTAACACTTCATCTTTCCAGCTCGTGGATGCGCCTTTGTCTTTCTCATGCGTGAAGGTTACGCGCAGAGGAATATTGCGGGCGTCGGTGTTTGGAATGGTCGATGCGCTGTCCACGGAGGCTGACGTCGGGCCATCAAACAGGCTGGAGAAAATGTCGCCATCGCCTGAACCTGCACCGGCTTTCTCATTTGGCGAGGCCGCGATATCGACTTTTGGCTGCGACTGCGCTTTAAGCAGCGCCGCGTAAAGAGCGGTGCTCAGATAAGGCCGGTAAGCGGCGAGCTGGCCGGAGTTCGGGATCCCGCTGCCGCCCTGTTTGATACGAAAATCATAGAATTGTTGGGCGACGCTGTCGGGGCCACCGTCGATACATGGCGCGCTGCGGCTACCAATATCCTTATAGGCAGGGTCGACCGTGGTACAGGCATTTAACATCAATACCAGAGGGATGGCGGCGACAAGAATTTTCTTTTTCATCGTATTCCTTACTGAAAGATTGAACGTTTTCACCATGACTTTCTTAATCCTACAGTATAAAACCGATTTGGCTTAATGCATGGCGCAGAGAAATGATACGTTCAGGCGGGATACATCGTTTATGCTATCCGGGTGCTTTTCTCCGACATGTGGACGACAACTGATAAGGAATACTCATGCAAATTTCAACGACTCCGACCCTGGAAGGTTTTACCATCGCGGAATATTGCGGTGTGGTCACAGGCGAAGCGATTTTAGGTGCGAACATTTTTCGTGATTTCTTCGCAGGCGTACGCGATATCGTCGGTGGCCGTTCCGGCGCGTATGAAAAAGAACTGCGTAAAGCGCGTGAGATTGCCTTTCGCGAGCTGGAAGAACAGGCGAAAGAACGCGGTGCTAACGCCGTGGTCGGCATTGATATCGATTATGAAACCGTGGGCAAAGACAGCAGCATGCTGATGGTGAGCGTCTCCGGTACGGCTGTTATTGTGCATCGCAAATGACGCGTTCGGGCATCAGAAGCGGCGTCATTGCTGCGCTTTTTCTGGCCCTGACGGGCTGTCAGAGCAGTGATCAGGCGAAAAATTTACCTTACCGGCTGGAAACCACGCGGCAGGCGCAGGGCATGGATCAGCGGGTGCGCTTTCTGGTCATCCACTACACGGCTGAAGATTTCCACAACGCATTAAATACGCTTACCGATGAACACGTCAGTGCGCATTACCTGATCCCGGCGCAACCGCCGCTTGAAAACGGCAAACCGGTCGCGTGGCAACTGGTGCCGGAAAACATGCGTGCCTGGCATGCGGGAGCCAGCGGCTGGCGCGGACGCACCAATCTCAACGATACGTCCATCGGTATTGAGCTGGAAAACAAAGGCTACAGCACGACGCTGCTGGAAAAAAAATTCTATCCGTTCCCGCCCGCGCAGATCGATTTGCTGGCTGAACTGAGCAAAGGCATTGTCGCGCGTTATCAGATTGAGCCGCGTAATGTGGTCGCTCACAGCGATATCGCACCGCAGCGTAAAGACGATCCGGGGCCTTTATTCCCGTGGCAACAGATGGCGGAGCGGGGGATTGGTGCCTGGCCGGATGCGGCGCGGGTCAGCCATTTTCTGGCGGGCAGAAATCCGCAGCAGCCGGTAGATCAGGCGCATCTTCTGAATTTGCTGAAACAGTACGGTTATACCGTGACGGAAAACATGACGCCTGAACAGGCGCGCCGTGTGATTTCGGCGTTCCAGATGCATTTCAGGCAGAGTGATTATCGCGGGAATGCGGATGCGCAGTCAGAAGCGATTGTTCTGGCGCTGTTGCAGCAATTCCCGGATTCGAATAACTGAGTAAGCGGCTGACCCGGCGGTCAGTCGCGTTTCGGGCCGATGCCGTGCAGGCCCTGAAGTTTACCGTGGTCGCGCAGCCAGGTGGCGGTGCGGATAATTCCCTGATCCAGCGAAATCACCGGCACATATCCCAGCTCTTTCTGTGCGCGCTGTGTGTCGAGCGTGAGATCGAAATTCAGTTTCGCGACGCTGTAATGTGTTAGCACCGGTTCTTTGTGTGAGCTTTTGCTGATGCGTTCCATGCCGCGCGCCATCATATCCAGCAGCGGATAAGGCACGGAGCGGATGCGGTATTTGATGTCCAGACTTTCCATCAGCTGTTTCACCATGGTGCGCAGCGGGCGTGGTTGCTGATTGGTGATGTTAAACGCGCGCCCGGATTCTGTAGATTCGGACTGCGTCGCCAGCCACATCGCGTGAACCGCGTTTTCCACGTAGGTCATATCAACCAGCGCTTCGCCACCGCGCGGCAACATCAGCGTGCCGCCGTATTTCAGCATTTGCAGCAGACGGGGCAGCAACACGTTATCGTGCGGCCCGAACAAACCCTGCGGGCGTAAAATGGTGAAATGCGTTTGCGGGTTGGACATCGCCAGCGTGTGGATCACCTGTTCACCGGCGGCTTTGCTTCGGGCGAAGGAGTTGGCGAAACGGTGAGGGCGGAAGTCTTCCGGAATGTCGCGGTGATGATGGAAATCGAAATAAATCGCCGGTGACGAAATATGCACGAAATTTTCCACGCCGTACGCGGTAGACCATTCACCCAAACGACGCGTCGCGCGGACGTTCGCCAGTTCAAATTCCTGTTCGCTGCCCCACGGCGACATCAGCCCGGAACAGTGCCATACGGTATCGACATCGGCGAGCAAGGCTTTGGCCTGTGCCGATACCAGCGTGGTGAGATCGGCATGAATGAATTCCGCGCCCATTTTTTGCAAAAGTGAACCCATGGCGGCATTGCGACCCGTCGCCCGGACTTTAATCCCTTTATTTCGCAAAAACTCGACCGCATTGCGCCCTAAACCGCTGCTAGCGCCGGTAACCAAAACTCTCATAACTACTCTTCATCCTTCACGTTGCAGCGGTGTTCGCTGCTCTCATTCACCCGAATCACTGACTCCAGTCAGCTCATCGGGATTCATTCGTTTGCTGCCTTGCTGCAACCCGAATGATTTTGAGTACATCCCAATGAGTGAAATTACTGAGGCTGGGGCGCCTCTCAGCAATAAGCGCGCCATTCTTTCGTGAAATTGTGCGGGTTGCAATGGGAAAGGGGGGCAGCAATGTCTGAAACTGTGCGATTGCGCTTTAAATAAACCCTTTCAGCTTCCGCAGCGGTCTTTCTGACGGGCCAGACTGGCGATGCGTTTCGCCATGCCTCGAAAAATAAACTGATGAGCGGGCATCATACTGAACCAGTAGAGCAAACCGCTGAACCCGGCCGGATGCCACCACGCGCGAACGTCCAGACTGCGGCTTTCGCCGTGATCGGTGATCGTGAACGTCAGCCGCCCGAGCCCCGGCGCTTTCATCCCGAATAACAGCGCCAGTTCGCGCTGGGGTTTCAGGCTGATCACTTTCCATCCGTCAATTTTATCGCCGATTTTCAGCGCATCCCGGTCAGGGCGTCCATACTGCACGCCACCGCCGAGCAGATCGTCGATGCGTGCCCGCGTCTTCCATAATCCGTTAGCGTAAAAATACCCTTCCGCGCCACCGAGTTTCTGCACCACTTTCCACAGAGATGCTTTTGATGCCGACGTTTCCAGCGTAAAGCCTGCCTGTTTCGGGTAGTAACCGTAGCCTGGCCGCCAGCGCGCACGTGCGTCCGGGTCATAGCCCCAGTCGGGAGAATCCATGACCTGCTGTTGTTCCTTTTTCAGCGTACGGCGAATCGCCTCATCAATCGAAATCAGCTCCTGCGGGATCAGCGCCTGAAGCGCATCACTGTCGGCGGGCAGATCGTGGTTCAGCCCCTGAATCAGCGCTTTAGCGAGCGATGTGGGCACTGAGGTAATGAGGCTGAGGAAATACACCGAAACAAAAGAGGTCGGCAGCGGAACGGGGATCAGCCAGCGACGTTTCCCGCTCAGGGCAATAAAGCGCTCGAACAGCGTCTGATAGCTAATGTACTCCGGCCCGGCGGCGTCAAAAATACGGTTGCCGCTGGCAGGTAAAGTCACCAGACCCTGCAAATAATTCAGCAGATTTTCCAGCGCCACCGGCGAGGATTTCGAGCGAACCCACTTCGGCGGGGTGAGAACGGGCAGGTTGTACACCATGTCGCGCATGACTTCGAACGCCGCTGAACCTGCGCCGATCACAATACCGGTACGCAGTTCGGTGACCGGAATATTGCTCATCCGCAGCAAATCACCGGTCAGTTTACGCGCCTGCAAATGGGGGGAATGGTTGCCTTCCGGCTGCATGGAACCGAGATAAACAATGTGTCTGATGGAGGAGTCGCGCAGCGCCAGCAAGGTGTGCTGCGCGGCCTGGCGCTCTTTTTCCAGCAGGTCGTCATCTTCTGACATCGCGTGAACCAGATACACCAGCACGTCGGCATCTTCGAAGGCGCGGGCCAGCGTTTTACTCTGGTAGACATCCGCAAAACAGCAACGGACGTGAGGCCATTTTTGTTGTTGCAGCCATTCGATGCGCCGCGCAGCCGCAGTGACCTGAAAACCGTGCTGGCTCAGGTGGGCAGTCAGATGTTGTCCGATATATCCGCTGGCGCCGAGGACGACAATTCTTGGCATAATCCGTTTGCTCTGAGTGTAGGGGAAATCATGAAAATACGGCGGCAGCCGGAGGGCTTGCCGCCGCAGACAGGTTGACTGTCAGGCGTGCTGGTGCAGGAATTCCTGCCACAGGGCGACGACTTTTTGCAGGTCATCACGGCTGATGTTGATGTGAGTCAGCACGCGGGTCAGCGCTCCGGCGCTGATGATGACACCGCGCTCACGCATCCACGGGCCCATTTTTTCGGCCAGTTCTGCGCTCTGTTTGATGTACAGAACGTTGGTCTGCGGGCCGGGCTCAGCGATTTCTACGCCGATATTGCTCAGCTGTTCAGCCAGCCATTGTGCGTTGTCATGGTCATCTTTCAGACGCGCCACGTTGTTTTCCAGCGCATAAATGGCCGCTGCGGCCAGAATACCGGACTGGCGCATCCCGCCGCCGGTCATCTTGCGCCAGCGGTTCGCACGATGGATGTACTCTTTGCTGCCGACCAGCAGGGAACCAATGGGTGCGCCCAGACCTTTTGACAGGCAAATGGTCAGGGTGTCGCAATATTGGGTGATTTCGCTCAGCTCAACGTTCAGCGCTACTGCGGCATTCATGATGCGCGCGCCATCAATGTGCAGCGCCAGCCCTTTATCGCGGGTAAACGCGTAAGCTTTTTGCAGATAATCGAGCGGAAGCACTTTGCCGCTGTGCGTATTTTCCAGGCTCAGAAGACGGGTGCGGGCAAAGTGAATGTCATCGGGTTTGATGGCAGCGGCGACTTTATCCAGCGGAATGGAACCGTCGGCGGCCATATCTAGCGGCTGCGGCTGAATGCTGCCGAGAACGGCGGCACCGCCGGCTTCATACATATAGTTGTGGGCTTTCTGGCCGACAATATATTCTTCTCCGCGCTGACAGTGCGTCAGCAGGGCAACCAGATTGGCCTGTGTGCCGGTCGGTAAAAACAGCGCGGCTTCTTTGCCACACAGTTTCGCGGCCAGGTCCTGCAAAGCATTTACCGTTGGGTCATCGCCGTAGACATCATCGCCGACTTCAGCGCTCGCCATCGCCTGACGCATAGCTTCGCTGGGGCGGGTTACAGTATCACTGCGTAAATCGATCAACGTAATAATCCTTCTACCAGGTGAATGTTAAGTGGAGGAAAAAGCGGGCAACCTGTGCCCGCCTGACTCTCAACTATATCCCTGTCGGGGTTACCGCAGCCAGTTGGTTTTTGCCAGTTCGATGACTTCGTCACCCCGGCCGCTAATCACCGCCCGCAGCATGTAGAGGCTGAAGCCTTTTGCCTGCTCAAATTTAATCTGCGGCGGCATCGCCAGTTCTTCGGTGGCGGTGATGACATCCACCAGCACCGGCCCCTGATAAGCAAACGCGTCCTGCAATGCCGCGTCCACGTCGGAAGCTTTTTCCACGCGGATCCCTTTGATCCCTGCCGCTTCGGCAATGGCCGCAAAATCCGGGTTCTTCAGCTCGGTGCCGTCGGTCAGATAACCGCCGGCTTTCATTTCCATCGCCACAAACCCCAGCACGCTGTTGTTGAATATGACAATTTTCACCGGCAGTTTTTGCTGCGCCAGCGTCAGGAAATCGCCCATCAGCATGGCAAAACCGCCGTCTCCGCACAGCGCCACCACCTGACGCGTGCGGTCAATCGCCTGCGCCCCGATGGCCTGCGGCATGGCGTTGGCCATCGAGCCGTGGTTAAACGAACCGAGCAGACGGCGCTGGCCGTTCATTTGCAGATAACGGCATGCCCAGACGGTAGGCGTGCCGACGTCGCAGGTAAAGATGGCGTTGGCATCGGCGAAACGGCTGATTTGCTGTGCCAGATATTGCGGATGGATCGCCTGTTTGTCGTTCGGCGTTGCCAGCGCATCGAGATCTTTGCGTGCTTCTTCATAATGCTTCAGGGCTTTGTCGAGGAACTTACGCCCGGTTTTCACCTGCAATTGCGGCAGAACGGCGGTCAGGGTGGATTTGATATCACCGACCAGCGCCATATCAACGTGGCAGTGCGCGCCGATACTGCCCGGATTGATATCTATCTGAATGATTTTTGCGTCCGTCGGATAAAACGCGCGGTACGGGAATTGCGTGCCGAGCAGGATCAGCGTGTCTGCATTCATCATGGCGTGGAAACCGGAGGAAAAACCGATCAGCCCGGTCATCCCGACGCTGTACGGATTATCCCATTCGATGTGTTCTTTGCCGCGCAGGGCATGGACTACCGGCGCTTTCAGGGTTTCCGCCAGCTTGATCACTTCGTCGTGCGCACCGGCACAACCGCTGCCGCACATCAGGGTGATGTTGGTCGCGCCATTGAGCAGTTCGGCCAGCTTATCCAGTTCGGTCTGCTGAGGCTGTACTTTCGGCAACTGCGGCGGATACCAGCTGACTTTGGCGTCTTCCGGTGCCGGTTTCAGCGCAACGTCGCCGGGCAAAACAATCACGGAAACGCCGCGGTTCAGGATCGCCTTGCGCATGGCGATCGCCAGCACCTGCGGGAGCTGTTCCGGATTGGTGACTAATTCACAATAGTGGCTGCATTCGCGGAATAATTCGGTCGGATGGGTTTCCTGAAAATAGCCGCTGCCGATTTCGCTGGAGGGAATATGCGCCGCGATGGCGAGCACCGGGACGTGGTTGCGATGGCAGTCGAACAGGCCGTTGATCAGATGTAAGTTGCCGGGGCCGCAGGAACCGGCGCAAACCGCCAGTTCACCGGTGATTTGTGCTTCGGCACCGGCGGCAAAGGCGGCGACTTCTTCATGACGCGTGCCGAGCCATTCGATGGTGCCCATGCGGTTCAGGCTGTCGCTCAGCCCGTTAAGCGAATCGCCGGTTACGCCCCAGATTCGTTTTACGCCTGCTGCTTCAAGAGTTTTCGCCAGATATGACGCTACGCTTTGTTTCATCAACTGATTCCCTCCGGTGTGCCCGTGATCTTTCGTTATGCACGAAGTCTTCGGGCGGGTTTTAAATAAGTGGATTAAGCATAGTCCACTGATTACATCCATGAATGCACAGCCTTAAACCATACAAAATTACGCGGGGAGGGAAGGTGAAGTTTTGTAAATCTGCCCGCGCAGACTGTAAAAAGTCATGAGCGGGCAGTAGGAGGCGCGGGGGTCAGGCGAGCGTGACGTCGCCCTGAAGCTGACAGCTGCACGCCAGAACGTAGCCCTGCGCGACTTCCTCGTCGGTGAGCGTCATGCGGCTGGTGGTCGTGTAGTCACCTGACAGCACGCGGGTTTTGCAACTCCCGCAAACGCCCGCGCGGCAGGCCGCCATGACCGGCAGTTTATGCTGTTCCATGGCGGCCAGCAGCGTTGAACCGACCGGCACGCGGAAGTTTGCAAGCGGCGTCAGGCGGGTCAGCGTCAGTTGCTGGTCTGCGGAAACAACCACTTCTGTGGCCTGGAACTGTTCCTTAACGATGTTTTGTCGCGGAACACCCAGTTCGGCTGCCCATTTCCCGGCCAGTTCCATATAAGGCGCGGGCCCGCAAATCATCACCCGGCGCGCAGCGATATCTACCACCTGGCTTTGCAGTAAGTCCTGACTGAGACGCCCTGCAATCTGGCCCGGTGCCGCGTCATTTTCAGCCAGAATGGTCAGACGAAGTTGCGGATATTGCGCCGCCATACGCTGCCATTCTTGCGCAAAAATGACGTCCTGCGGGCTGCGGACGCTGTAAAACACCTGCACGCTTTGTGCCGGAGAATGCGCCAGAACACGGCGTGCGATGGACATCACCGGCGTTACGCCGCAACCGGCGGCCAGCAGTAATAAAGGCTGCGGTGTTTCACAGGTGAATTCGCCCTGAGCGTCCGAAAGCCACAGGTAATCGCCCGGTTTAACCTGTTGCGTCAGCCACCCGGAGCCTTCACCGCCGTCAATCCGGCGCACCGTCAGCTGGATAAACCGGCTCAGGCCCGGCGTGGAAGAGAGCGTATACGCGCGCTGTATGTCACCGCTCTGGCCGATATTCACCAGAGCAAACTGACCCGGCTGATACGGATAAACGTCGTGACTAATCAGCGACAACGTCCAGACATCGGGCGTTTCCTGCGTAACGGAATACACCTGCATGCGGTTCTGGCACAGCGCCGTCGGCTGGTCAGGATATAAAGGAAAGTTCATCTCAGATTTACTCCGCCAGCATGTTTTTCAGATCCTGCTCAACCGACGTAATCGAACGCAGGCCGAACTGTTCGTTGAGCACCGCCAGCAGATTGTCGGTCAGGAAGGCCGGAGCCGTCGGTCCGGTGGCGATGTTTTTCACGCCCAGTGACAACAACGTCAGCAGGATCACAATCGCTTTCTGCTCGAACCATGAAAGCACCAGACTCAGCGGCAAATCATTCACGCCACAACCGAGTTTTTCGGCCAGATTGACCGCCAGAATAATCGCGGAGTAAGCGTCGTTACACTGACCGACGTCCAGCAGACGCGGCAGGCCTTCAATTGTGCCGAAGTCCAGTTTGTTGAAGCGGTATTTCCCGCAGGCCAGCGTCATGATCGCGCAGTCTTGCGGCACGCTGCGCGCCAGATCGGTGAAGTAACTGCGTTCGCCGCGGCTGCCGTCACAACCGCCGATCAGGAAGATATGGCGCAATTTTTTGGCGGCAACTAAATCAATCACGGTATCGGCCGCACTGAGCAGCGTCTGGCGGCCAAAGCCGACGGTAATTTCCTGTTCGATTTCGCTGTAAGGGAAACCGGTCAGTTGCAACGCCTGGCTGATCACCGGCGCGAAATCTTCGCCTTCCAGATGCTGTACGCCCGGCCAGCCGACGATGCTGCGGGTCCAGATACGGTCGCCGTAGTTGCCGACGTTAGGGTCAATAATACAGTTGGAGGTCATCACCACCGGGCCGGGGAATTTGGCAAACTCAACCTGCTGATTCTGCCAGCCGCTGCCGTAGTTACCGGCCAGATGCGGGAATTTTTTCAGTTCCGGATAACCGTGCGCAGGCAACATTTCGCCGTGGGTATAAATATTGATGCCGGTGCCGGCGGTCTGTTCGAGCAGCATCTGCAAATCTTTCAGGTCATGGCCTGAAATCAGAATCGCTTTCCCTGCCAGCGGGCGCACATTGACGGACGTCGGGCGCGGATGGCCGTAAGCGTCCGTTTCGCCTTCATCAAGTATCGCCATCACGCAGAAGTTCATTTTGCCGATCGCCATCGCGTTTTCGAGCAGCACGCCCATGTCGGAAGGTTGCGTACCGAGCCACGCCATCAGACGGTGATATTCGGCATAAATCGCGGTATCCGACTGGCCGAGAACGTGCGCGTGTTCCATGTAAGCCGCCGCACCTTTCAGGCCGTACAGGCACAGCATGCGCAGCCCGTGAATGTCATCGCCGATCTGCGCTTTGTCGCCGTTAAGCGCAAATTGCTGAGCCTGTTGTTGCAGATCATTCAGGTTATCGCTGACCAGTTCCAGTACCGCCAGCGGGTGATCCACGGTGATTTCCGGATCCATCAGACGACAGCGAACCGCCAGCGCTTCACGGTGAATAATCGCTTCACGCGCGTAGCCGACGATACGGTCAGAATCGAAGTTGACGTTGGTCAGCGTGGAGAAAAAGGCCCGTGGCGCGAAGCTGTCAATGTCTTCATCGACAATGCCGTAACCGCGCGCCGCCAGCGCCCAGGCCGATAAGCCCTGTAAAACGGCGACCAGCAAGTCCTGCAAATCGGAAGTTTCAGCGGTTTTACCACACATACCCTGCGCATAAGCGCAGCCATTGCCCGCCGGGGTACGGACTGTTTGTTCACATTGCACACAAAACATCATGAGGTCCTTTTATAAAGTTGCATTTTAAATGCTTGTTTTAATGCAAGCCTAAGACCGGCGGTAAAAGAAATGAAGGAGTTTTTAAGACAAAGTGGGGGGAAGTTGATTTAAAGCAATTTTTGCAGGGGTATTTCCCGCTGTCAGAAAACAGCGGGAAGGGCAGACATCAGGCGGAGAAAAAGGCCATCAGCACCGGTGCGATCAGGCTTAACACAAAACCGTGAACCACAGCGGGCGGCACCATATCCAGCCCGCCGCTGCGTTGTAAAACCGGCAGGGTGAAATCCATCGACGTTGCGCCGCACAGGCCCAGCGCGGTCGAACGGCTGCTGCGAACCAGCGTCGGGATCAGCATGATGGCGCAAAGCTCACGCGCCAGATCGTTGAAGAATGCGGCGCTGCCAATCACCGGCCCGAACGAATCCGTCAGAACGATACCGGAAAGGGAATACCAGCCGTAACCTGAGGCCAGCGCCAGACCTGTTTTCAGCGGCAAACCGAGCAGCAGGGCGGCAATTGCACCGCCGATTAACGCACTGACTGCCACCACGAGCGCGACCATCATGCCACGGCGATTGAGGATAATCTGGCGCAGCGTCATGCTGCTGTTGCGCAGTTGCAACCCCACCAGCGCCAGCAGGAATAACAGGGCGATTTCACTGGCCTGCGAAGCGAAGGTCAGCCAGTGCCATTGCGTCAGGCCGAGTGCAAAACCGACGATGACGACGCCGCAAAGTTTCAGGGATTCCAGCGCCATGTGGACGCGTGAAGGCAGCTTTTCCTGCTTGTGCTGGGTTTTCCACGGACGGCGGCGTTCGAGCAACCATAGCGCCGCGTAGTTCATCACGAAAATGCACAGGAAGCAGACGGCGGCATATTTGAAAATCAGTAATAAATTCGCGCTGAGATTGTCGAGGAAAGCCAGACTGATGCCCATAATAAAAAGAATGACGTACACCATCCAGCTCAGCAATTGGTTAACCAGATGCAGCAGGGACCGGTTTTTGAGCGGAATGAGATAACCGACAATCAGCGGCAAAAGAATAATTAACAGCCCGGAATACATAATGCAAAAATCCCTGAAAAGTGAGGTTCCATGAACGGAGCGCGACACAGAAAATGCCGCCCGACACGCTAACGAAAAGTAACCAGACTGTAAAGCGGCTTCCGCACGCAGTGCGCGTTCTGCGGGCTTGACCTGAACCCTTTTTTAACGCCATGCTCAGGGAAGCACTGAGCGCACAGGAGGCGTCTGATGTATCTGGAACATATTGATATTGTCGGTTTTCGGGGTATTAACCGGCTGTCTTTGACACTGACTCAGCCCGTGCAACGCGGCGCTTCAATTACCGGTTCTGCCAGTCAGGGACAGGCAGAATCCTTCCTGACCAATACGGTTCTGATTGGTGAAAACGCCTGGGGTAAATCCAGCCTGCTCGACGCCCTCACACTGCTGCTTTCACCGGAACCCAAACTTTACTGCTTCAAAGAGGAAGATTTCTACTTTCCCGCCGGGGAACAGGAATCCAAATCACAGTATCTGCACGTCGTGTTTACGTTTTGTGAAAACCAGGCAGGGCACCATACGTCACCGCGATTTAATCCGTTATCCCCTTTATGGGTGAAATGTGCCGACAAGCTGAACCGGATTTATTACCGGCTGGAAGGCGAGCTGGACGATGACGGCAGCGTGATGACCTTGCGCAGTTTTCTGTCGTCAAACGGTCAGCCGTTAAATCTGACAACGATCGACCCGCTGGCGCAGGCGCTGATCCGTCTCAATCCGGTACTGCGTTTACGCGATGCGCGGTTTATCCGCCGTCTGCGCAGCGAAACGCTGGCACCTCGATTGGCGGTGAATAATGAAGAACTGGCGAAACAGCTCGATGAACTGACGCGCGGACTGGTGCATAACCCGCAAACGCTGACCAACAGCGAACTGCGCAGCGGGCTGTCGGCGATGCAGCAGTTACTGGAGCACTATTTTGCCGAGCAGGGCACATCAAACAGCATGCCGTGGCAGCAAAAACGGCATGGACGCGCCGAGAGCCGCCGGGCGTGGCGCTCGCTGGATAACATCAACCGCATGATTGCAGAGCCGAACAGCCGCAGCATGCGCGTGATGCTGCTGGGGATGTTTTCCACGTTATTGCAGGCGAAGGGTTCCGTGGTGTTGCATCCGGACGCACGGCCTTTATTGCTGATTGAAGACCCCGAAACCCGTCTGCATCCGATCATGTTGTCGGTGGCGTGGGGATTGCTGGATCAGCTGCCGTTGCAACGGATCACGACAACCAATTCGGGCGATTTGCTTTCCCTGGTGCCGGTTGAGCAGATTTGCAGACTGGTGCGTGAATCCGGGCGCGTCGCGGCTTACGGTATCGGGCCGGAAGGGCTGAGCATGGAAGACAGCCGCCGGATTGCTTTCCATATCCGCTTCAACCGGCCTTCGTCTTTGTTTGCGCGCTGCTGGCTGCTGGTGGAAGGCGAAACGGAAGTGTGGCTGCTCAATCAGCTGGCGCGTCAGTGCGGTTACCATTTCGAATCTGAAGGCATCAAGGTGATTGAGTTTGCGCAGTGCGGCCTGAAGCCTTTGCTGCGTTTCGCCCGGCAGATGGGCATCGAGTGGCATGCGCTGGTCGACGGCGACGAAGCCGGACGCAAATACGCGGCAACGGTCATTGCTAACGTGGAAAATCACGACGATACGCTGCGTTACCGCCTGACGGCGTTACCGGCGCAGGACATCGAGTATTTTCTGTATCGCGAGGGGTTTGAAGATGTGTATCGCAAGAATTCGGCGATAGCGGCGAATGTGCCGATGGCGCCGCGACGAATTATCGATAAAGCGATTCACCGCAGCTCGAAGCCGGATCTGGCCATTGATGTGGCGATGGCGGCGTCTTTGCGGGGAACCGCGTCGATACCTCCGCTGCTGCGGCAAATGTTTTCCCGCGTGGCCTGGCTGGCGCGCGGCAGGGCAGATTAAGCCGCCCGTGCTTCCTGTTTCCCGACCGGATTACCGTGTCCGCGGGTGAAGGTCTGGCGGATCTGGCTTTCAAGATCATCGAGCAACTGATAGCGGCGGCGGTATTCGGAGCGACGTTTACTGGCGATTTCTTCCAGCGGCCGGTGGGCAATCTGGCGCGGCAGATGGAAATATCCGTCTTCGCCCGGTTTTGCCTCCATCGTTTCCCAGAAGCTGTCGTAATCGGCAAATACCATGCCTTTGCGTTTTTTATAGCGCGGATTTTCATAAATGTGCGTGCGGTTGCCGACCGCCACAATCTGCGTCATGCCGGTGACATCCGCGAGCGTCGTCAGTGCTTCAATCACCAGACGCTTTGGAAATAACCCGTGGCAGGCTTTGGTCGCGCGCTGAATTTCCTGATGGTCCACATTCGCCTTCGGTCCCTGCAATGCGCCAATAAACAGCGTCGGTTTCCCCTGATATTCAATAAATGAGAACGTCACGATGGCAATGGAAACGCCTTCGGCATTATGGAATGTCAGCGTGGCTTCGCCTTCTTTATCCAGGCGCGCGATAGCGTTGAAGGTGATGGCATAACGCTGCTCTTCTTTGCCGGTCAGCGTGGCGATCGCCATCTCTTTTTTGCTGAGATAACCGTGATTAATCGCATCCGGCAGGCAGTGGCCGATCATGTCGTAGTGATCGGTAATGCGCTTCATCGCCTGTTCCGGCGTGATATTGGCGGTCTGATAAATACGGTGCAATTTGCACGGCAGGCTAGGCATCGCCGCCAGAATTTCATCGCGCTGCGGATGATGCGCGAGATAATCGAGCATTGCGAATGTCCGGCGCGGATGCAGCAGCGCACGGTACAGGAATTTGAACCGGTAACGCGGCAATTTCCATGACGGACCCGGCACCGTGCGGCAGAAGAGTAACGCCGTCATCAACTGAAGGCCGGAAAGCGGAGCCTTTTCTGCGGAAGGGTAGCTGAAAGTGGTCATGGGATTACCTGTCAAAGTGAACCGGATATCGGTAACGGTTATTTCAACAGGGAGCGAATAAACAGGTGCGCAACGGGGCAAATTATGGAGAAATTGAACGTGATTTGTTGAGATTGTGTTTAGACTTAATTTGTTTTATGTCCTGTCTTAGCAATCGGTGTTTAAAAAATGACCTTTTTTTTGCGTGCAGGGCTTGAAGCCAGAAGCATTCTCCCCCATAAATAAAAATGCCAGTCAGAGAGTGACCGGCATTTGATTTGTTAATGAACACACGCTGAGCGTGATTCGAGTCTGTGTGCTGAACTGGTCAGGCGACCGCTTCGCTTTCCACCGGAACAATGAGGCTGGCATGATTCCCCTTTGGGCCTTCATGAACGTCAAAATTGACCTGCTGTCCGGCCTTGAGTGTCCGGTAACCCTCCATCTGGATTGTGGAGTAGTGAGCGAAGATGTCTTCACCGCCATTTTGCGGGCAAATGAAGCCAAAGCCTTTAGCATTATTGAACCATTTAACAGTACCCGTCTGCATGCTGCTACATCCCTCTCATGACTAGTCTGGTAGTAAATAGATAAAGCCAGTTGAGTGAGCACGAAGGCCAGAACGCAGCAGATAAACACCTGTTCAGGCCTGTTTACTATCCGTTCAGCTCACGAATTTACACTCTAGTGGAATAGAGTTGGACGTCAAGGAAACGGCATTTGTCCCAAGGGAGCAGATAACCAAACTTTGAAGCAGGTAACGCTATTGACATATTTTGTTAAAATTTCGGTAGCGGAGTCGGGTGCAGGGAAGACATTTTGTGCAGCGGCAAGGTGAAGCCAGAAATGGTAAAATACCGTAATTACAACATGAGACTCCGCAGAAAGTCTTTATGTCGGTGTATTTGGCTTCCAATACGATCTTCACAGGTGATGAACAGGCAATGGGCAATAATCAAGACTGGCTAAACTTTGAACATTTGACGGCGAATAAACAAAAGGATGAGGTAAAACCGCCATCTATGTATAAAGTTATATTAAACAACGACGATTACACTCCAATGGAATTTGTGATTGACGTTCTGCAAAAGTTCTTTTCTTATGATATTGAACGTGCAACGCAACTGATGCTCCAGGTGCACTATAGAGGCAAAGCGGTCTGCGGTGTATATACCGCCGAAGTCGCGGAAACCAAAGTCGCACATGTGAATGAGTACGCCAAGGAGAATGAGCATCCGTTGCTGTGTACGCTGGAAAAAGCCTGATTAAGGCAATCTATTTGGGAGGTGCCTATGCTCAATCAAGAACTTGAACTCAGTCTCAACATGGCTTTCGCAAGAGCCCGTGAGCACCGGCATGAGTTTATGACCGTGGAGCACCTGTTGCTGGCGTTGCTCAGCAACCCTGCTGCCCGTGAAGCGCTTGAAGCTTGTACAGTAGATCTCGTGGCCTTGCGCCAGGAGCTGGAAGCCTTCATCGAGCAAACCACACCCACCTTACCTGCCAGTGAAGAGGAACGTGATACCCAGCCAACGCTGAGTTTCCAGCGCGTTCTGCAACGTGCGGTTTTCCACGTCCAATCTTCCGGTCGCAGCGAAGTGTCTGGCGCCAATGTTCTGGTCGCGATTTTCAGCGAGCAGGAATCACAGGCCGCCTACCTTCTGCGCAAACATGATGTCAGCCGCCTTGATGTGGTGAACTTTATTTCGCACGGTACCCGTAAAGATGAAACGGGCGGCCAGGCGCAAAACAATGCGGAAAACCCAGTTAACGAAGAGCAGTCGGCGGGGGAAGATCGTATGGAGAACTTCACCACTAATCTTAACCAGTTGGCGCGCGTAGGTGGCATCGATCCGCTGATTGGACGTGATAAAGAACTTGAGCGCGCGATTCAGGTGCTCTGCCGTCGCCGTAAAAACAACCCGCTGCTGGTGGGCGAGTCCGGTGTTGGTAAAACTGCCATTGCCGAAGGTCTGGCATGGAGAATCGAGCAGGGCGATGTGCCGGAAGTGATGGCCGACTGCACGCTCTATTCGCTGGATATCGGTTCCTTGCTGGCGGGCACTAAATACCGCGGTGATTTCGAAAAACGTTTCAAATCTCTGCTGAAACAGCTTGAGCAGGATAAGAACAGCATTCTGTTTATTGATGAAATCCACACCATCATCGGTGCCGGTGCGGCGTCGGGTGGTCAGGTGGATGCGGCTAACCTGATTAAACCGTTGCTGTCGAGCGGTAAAATCAGAGTGATCGGCTCAACGACGTATCAGGAATTCAGCAATATCTTTGAGAAAGACCGTGCTCTGGCACGTCGCTTCCAGAAAATTGATATTACTGAGCCAAGCGTTGAAGAGACCGTTCAGATTATCAATGGCCTGAAAACTAAATACGAAGCGCATCACGACGTGCGTTATACCGCGAAAGCGGTGCGTGCGGCGGTTGAGTTGTCGGTTAAGTACATCAATGACCGTCACCTGCCGGACAAAGCTATCGACGTCATTGACGAAGCGGGCGCCCGCAGCCGGTTGATGCCGGTCAGTAAACGCAAGAAAACCGTTAACGTCAGCGACATTGAAAGCGTGGTTGCGCGTATTGCCCGTATACCAGAAAAAACCGTTTCGGCCACTGACCGCGATGTGCTGAAAAACCTGGGCGATCGTCTGAAAATGCTGGTCTTCGGGCAGGATCCTGCCATCGAAGCACTGACTGAAGCGATCAAAATGAGCCGCGCCGGTTTGGGTCAGGATCATAAACCTGTCGGTTCATTCCTGTTCGCCGGGCCTACGGGAGTTGGTAAAACAGAGGTCACGGTTCAGCTGGCCAAAGCGCTGGATATCGAATTGCTGCGCTTTGATATGTCGGAATATATGGAGCGTCACACGGTCAGCCGGTTGATTGGTGCGCCTCCGGGATATGTCGGGTTTGATCAGGGCGGTTTGCTGACGGATGCGGTTATTAAACATCCTCACGCCGTGGTGCTGCTCGATGAAATCGAGAAAGCCCATCCTGACGTCTTCAACCTGCTGTTGCAGGTTATGGATAACGGGACGCTGACCGACAACAACGGCCGTAAAGCGGACTTCCGTAATGTCATTCTGGTGATGACCACCAACGCCGGTGTGCGTGAAACGGAACGTAAGTCGATTGGTCTGGTTCATCAGGATAACAGCCCGGATGCAATGGAAGAGATCAAACGTACCTTTACGCCGGAATTCCGTAACCGTCTGGACAACGTAATCTGGTTCAACCATCTGTCTACGGATGTTATCCAGCAGGTTGTTGATAAGTTTATCGTTGAGTTGCAGGCGCAGCTGGATGCCAAAGGCGTTTCACTGGAAGTCAGTGATGAAGCCCGCGACTGGCTGACGGTGAAAGGCTATGACCGTGCTATGGGCGCGCGTCCGATGACCCGTACCGTTCAGGAAAACCTGAAAAAACCACTCGCCAACGAGCTGTTGTTTGGTTCTCTGGTGGATGGCGGTTCTGTCTCTGTGGCACTGGATAAAGAGGCCGACAAGCTGACTTATCACTTCATGAGTGCGCAGAAGAAAAAACCGGAAGGCGCGGTGCACTGATTTTTTATCCGTGACGAAAAAACAAAAGGCGATGTGAAAACATCGCCTTTTTTCTTTCTGAGATTCTTTATTTAATTACAGGAATTAGTGAGGGATTTCAGAAAGGATAATGAAACAAATGCCGAATTGCGGATACCACAAAACGCCCTTGCAAAAGCAGGAAGGGCGAAGAGGGTATCCTCAGGGATCGCCGGAAAATCAGCGATGAGTGAGCCGCTTATTAACGGCTACGGAAGACAATGCGGCCTTTGCTCAGGTCGTACGGGGTCAGCTCTACAGTGACTTTGTCGCCCGTCAGGATGCGGATGTAGTTCTTACGCATTTTACCGGAGATGTGAGCGGTAACTACGTGTCCGTTTTCTAATTCTACGCGGAACATAGTGTTTGGCAGCGTATCAAGTACGGTGCCTTGCATTTCAATGTTGTCTTCTTTGGCCATCGAATCCTCTAGGTCTAACTACCATAGTTTTTAACCGGCAAGATAATGCCGAAAAACCCACATTATGTAAAGAAGTATGGTCCATGACCGCACCTATTCCCTATCCTTCGGGAACACCGGCAGGTCTTCGTCATGTGGGGATAAGTCTTGTGGCAACCAGCAATCCGGTGCTAGCGCGCGTTGCGAAAGTTCGGATAACTGCTGCAAAAATTGGCGGCGGGGGATCTCTCTCGCACCCAGCGACGCAGTGTGAGGGTTGAGCACCTGACAGTCAATCAGTTCTCCTCCATTGCGGGAAAAATGTTGGCAAAATACCATCAGTGCACACTTGGAGGCATTTTCCCGGCGGCTGAACATCGACTCACCGCAAAATAATCCGCCGACGGATACGCCGTATAAACCACCGACCAGCTCATCATTTTCCCAAACCTCAACGGAATGCGCGCGGCCAGCTTCATGCAATTCCTGATAGCCGCGCTGCACCAGAGGGCCAATCCACGTACCGTCTTCACGCTGCATAGCACATGCGCGGATGACCTGCTCAAAACGCTGGTTGATTGTGTAACGGTAAGGTTTTTTACGCATGAAACGTTGCAGGCTGCGGCTGGCGTGACGTTCTTCGGGGACCAGAATGGCGCGCGGATCGGGCGTCCACCAGAGGATCATCTCGCCGGGTTCAAACCAGGGAAAAATCCCGTTCTGATAAGCTGAAAGCAGGCGCGGCGCGGTAAGATCCCCGCCGATAGCCAGCAGGCCATTCGGCTCCAGTAATGCAGTGTCCGGATCCGGAAAATGAACTGAATTGGCCTCAAGCTTAACTAACCGCATAGATCTCCTTATCCGGCGACCTGAAGGCCGCCGCTAAAAAACTGGAACAACATCAACCTCGTGACAGAAAGCGTGCGTAACGCCCCTGTGCGGCGGCCAGTGTCTGGTGATCACCTTGTTCCACAATCTGACCCTCTTCCATGACACAAATTCTGTCGAAAGTTTCCAGACCGTGGAGGCGGTGCGTCACTAAGAGTAGCGTCTTATTCTGACAATGCTTGTGCAGCAGTGCCAAAATATGTTGTTCCGTTTCGGCGTCCAGCCCTTCAGTTGGTTCATCGAGCAACCACAGCGGGGCATCGTGCAAAAGGGCGCGGGCAAGGCCTAAACGACGCTGTTCGCCGCCGGAAAGCTGACGGCCACCTTCGCCCAGCCACGCGTTCAGCCCTTCGTTTTCCAGAAGGATGTGCAAATCAACTTGTTTCAGAACGTCGGTAATCTGTTCATCGGAACATTTTGGCGAAGCCATCCGCAGGTTTTCACGCAACGTGGTGTTGAAAACGTGTACGCGCTGGCTGACGACGGTGATCGTTTGGCGCAGCGTCGCTTCATCGTATTCCGTGATGTCATGTCCGTTAAGCATCAGCGAACCACTGCTGAGATTCCAGCCGCGCGTCAGCAACTGCAACAGCGTAGATTTACCACAACCGGTCTGGCCGAGCAGCGCGATATGCTCACCCGCGCAGACATCCAGCGTGATATTTTTCAGCACCGGCAACGGCTGGCCCGGATAGGTGAAATTAACGTCTTTTAGCGAAAGGCTAACCTGCTCAGCCGCAAGCGGACCTTGTGCAGGGAAATTCACGTCGGCAGGCTGATCGATAATCTGGCTGACGCGCTGAGCCGAAGCGATAACCTGCCCGAGATGCTGGAAGGCCGCAGCAACCGGCCCGAGCGCTTCAAACGCCGCTAACGGCGTGAAGACAAACAACGCAATCAGCGCGCCGGGTTGCGGTAAGGCACTCAGACCACCCGCTGCCAGCCACAGCATCAGCGTCACGGTCAGACCGGCTGCGGCAATGACCATCGCCTGTGACAAACCAGTCAGCTTTGCCTGCTGTTGCTGGCGCAACATCCAGCGGCGTTCAATATCATCCAGTTGCTGACGAAATTGCGGCTGAGCGCCAAAAACCACCAGCTCGCCTTGCCCCTGCAACCATGCAGTTAGCTGCGTACGGTAATCGCTGCGCAGCGCCGTGAGTTCGCGGCCCGCAGGTTTTCCTGCGCGGTAGAACATCACCGGCAGAACCACCATCATCGCCAGCATGATGGCACCCAGCGTCAGGGCCAGCGTGACATCGATAAAACTCAGGCCGAAGGTCACCAGAATAATCACCACCATCGCACTGATAAGCGGCGATATTACGCGCAGATAAAGGTGATCCAGCGTATCGACATCGGCGACGAGGCGGTTGAGCAAATCAGCCTGACGAAAACGCGCAATACCGCCCGGTGTCAGTGGCATGATTTTGGTGAATGTGAACACGCGAAGGTGAGCCAGTACGCGGAAAGTCGCATCATGGCTGACCAGCCGCTCGGCGTAACGTCCTGCGGTCCGGGTAATAGCCCCACCGCGCACGCCTGCCGCAGGCAACATGTAGTTAAACGTATAGAGCCCCGCCAGCCCGGCAACGGCAGAGGCCGCCAGGAACCAGCCGGAAAGCGTGAGCAGCCCGATGCTGGCCATCAGCGTGACGATGGCCAGAATGACGCCCAGCGACAGGCGGAACCAGTGACGGCGATATAACGCGAGATAAGGCAGAAGAATTCTCATGATTACAGCTCCTTACTGCGCTGAGATAACAGACTGGCGAACAATCCACCCTGAGCAACCAGTTGCGTGAATGTGCCGCGCTCTGCGATTTGCCCTTTATCCATGACCCAGATTTCGTCGTAGTCGCGTGTATCTTCCAGCTGATGGGTAACCAGCAGCGTAGTCTGCGATCGGGACGCCTCGTTTAAGGCACTCATCACGCGTTTTTCGCTGTGTGCGTCAAGGCTGGCCGTCGGTTCATCTAGCAGCAATAACCGGCAGGGAGAAAGCAGGGCGCGCGCGACAGCGACACGCTGCGCCTGACCCACCGACAGTCGCGCCGCGCTGTCGCCCAGTTCAGTTTCCAGTCCCTCAGGCAGCAGCGGCAGGAATTCATTCACATACGCACGGTTAATTGCACTTTGGAGTTGTGTTTCGCTAATATCTGGCTGATTCAAAAGAATATTCGAACGCAGCGTCTGCTCCGGCAAATGTGGGTTCTGGCCGACCCAGCTAAGTTGTTTACGCCATTCATCATTGCGCAACGATTTCACCTCAATGCCGCTGGCGCTCAGGGAACCCTGATATGGCAGAAAACCAAGGAGAGCACTGAGCAGGGAGCTTTTGCCCGCACCGCTCAGCCCGACAATCGCAATGCGCTGTCCTGCCGGAACAGTAAAGGTTAGCGGCCCTGCCAGCGTTTTTCCCTGCGGCGACTTAACCAGCAGGTCTCGCGCCTCAAGTGAAACGTCATAACCCTGCGGCCAGCTTTTATTACCGTCACCCATTTCGGCTTCTTCGGCGCTCAGGAAGGTCAGCAGGCTTTCAGCCGCGCCGACCGCCTGCGCTTTAGCGTGATAAAACGCGCCTAAATCACGCAGGGGCTGGAAGAATTCTGGTGCGAGGATGAGCACCAGGAAGCCCGCAAAGAGCGTGACCGGCGTACCGTAGCTGCCAAAATTGAGCTCGCCAAGGTAGGAAAAACCGAAGTAAACGGCGACGACGGCGATGGAAATCGAAGCGAAAAACTCCAGAACCGCAGAGGACAAAAATGCCAGACGTAAAACGTCCATGGTGCGCGCACGGAAGTTCTCAGTGGAGCGTTTGATTTTCTCCACTTCGGCAGAGCCGCGGTTGAAGAGGCGTAAGGTGTCCAGACCCCGCAGGCTGTCGAGGAAATTACCGCTCAGACGCGCGAGGGCGACAAAGTTACGACGATTTGCATCCGCCGCGCCCATGCCAACCAGCGCCATAAACAGCGGGATCAGCGGGGCAGTGACGAGCAGAATTAATCCGGCAGCCCAGTTAATCGGGAACACGCTGACCAGAATCAGCAGGGGAATAATCCCGGCCAATGCAATTTGCGGAAGGTAGCGGGCATAGTAATCCTGCATATCTTCGATTTGTTCAAGAATGATGCTGGCCCAGCTACCGGCCGGTTTACCCTGAATCCACGCGGGTCCCAGTTTTTCGAGGCGGTCCAGAACCAGTTTACGCATTTCCTGACGAATAACCCGCCCGCAGATAAAGCCAACCTGTTCACGTAACCAGGTCACGACGGCGCGCAGAATAAACGTCAGGGCCATCAGCAGGAAGCTTTGTAAGAGCGTTTCACGCGGCGCATGTTCAATGATCAGACTGTGCAGTAATCCGGCCATCAGCCAGGCCTGTGCGAGGATCAGCAAACCAGAAAGCAGACCCAGCATCATAGACAGTCGGATCCAGCCTTTAGCGCGGGAGCTTTGTTGTTTTAACCAGCGGATAAGTTCTTGTTGTCGTGTTTTATTCATCAGGCATCAGTCTGCGCAGCAATCCGGATGGGAGGGCGCTCATGTTACATGCTCAGACCACAAACTGAAAATAATAAGGCGGCAATTACGCCGCCTTATTCGTTACTCTTTGTATGGACTCTATGTCCAATAACTACCCGAAGGAGTAATTATAAATCCGGGGCTTGCGATAAACCGTCCAGATAGCGTTCGGCATCCAGCGCGGCCATACATCCGGTTCCCGCAGAGGTAATTGCCTGACGATAGATATGATCCATGACATCGCCGGCAGCGAAAACGCCCGGAATGCTGGTCTGTGTTGCGTTGCCATGCGAGCCGGACTGCACTTTGATGTAGCCATCTTTCAGTTCCAGCTGACCTTCGAAAATGCCGGTGTTCGGGCTGTGACCGATAGCGATGAACACGCCAGCCACGTCAACCTGCGATTTTTCGTCAGTACGGACATCAAGCAGGCTCGCGCCGGTGACGCCCATCTGATCGCCGACCACTTCGTTCAGCGTTTTGTGCGTGTGCAGAACGATGTTGCCGCTGGCGACTTTATCGTTCAGACGGTCAACCAGAATTTTTTCCGCACGGAAACTGTCCCGACGATGAATGAGGTGAACCTCGGAGGCGATGTTCGCAAGATAAAGCGCTTCTTCTACAGCCGTGTTGCCGCCGCCGACTACCGCAACTTTCTGATTGCGGTAGAAGAAACCGTCACAGGTTGCACAGGCAGACACACCGCGGCCTTTAAATGCTTCTTCTGAAGGCAGACCGATATAACGTGCCGAAGCACCGGTGGCGATAATCAGCGCGTCACAGGTATATTCGCCGCTGTCACCGGTCAGGCGGAAAGGACGGTTCTGCAAATCAACTTTGTTGATATGGTCGAAAATGATTTCGGTATTAAATTTGGTCGCGTGCTCGTGCATGCGTTCCATTAAGCCCGGACCGGTCAGACCTTCCGGATCGCCCGGCCAGTTTTCCACTTCCGTGGTGGTGGTCAGCTGACCGCCTTTTTCGACACCGGTGATTAAAACCGGGTTGAGGTTAGCGCGTGCAGCATAAACTGCCGCGGTATAACCCGCCGGGCCAGAGCCCAGAATCAATAACTTACTGTGTTTAACCGTACTCATGCGTAATTCATCTCCGCGATGGCGACTAGCGATAGACCGATTGTAGGGAAAATAGCGCGTTAAAAAAAGCAAACTCAGATGTTGTTAACGATTTGTCTGATAGTTTTTACTGCCGAACCCGCGTAGAAAGGATTTCGCTGCAGGTAACTGTTTGATGGTTAGAGTAAAAAAACAGCGTAAAGACATGAATGCGCTGGCAGGTTGTTTGCCCGTACGCGGACTTTTGATGACAAATCACGGCAGTTTGTGTGGATTTGACTGAAATAAGGCGTGAACGGAATTGTTATTGTTCAAAGATTAAAGATAGCTAAAAAGGCGCGCTGGCTTTTCAATCTGGCACGTTCTTCTGATTTTGCTTCTTTTACTTTGACAATCCGCTGTGCATTTGCGAAAACATCAGGGGAAGAAGAAATTAACTGCCTGTCTGTGACTTGAATTTATGCAATTGGCTGCTACCAGACCCGTTCTGGTCTTGCTTTTTGACTTTTTAGTTACAGCAGGGTTTAGTGAATCAGGTTGGCTGTTTACAACCTATTAATTTCGCACGGTTATTTCTTTTGAGTATCCGCTTATACGGCCGTGTTCCTTTTGACAGGGGATCAACACGACTTTTGGATGCGTAAACCTTAATAATCGGGTCTTCGCTTGGGACAACCCTTAGACATTGAAGTTGGCTGGGGTATGGCAGGTGCAGGGAAGGACAGCAGAGAGACAATAATAATGGTAGACAACAAAAAACGTCCGGGAAAAGATCTCGACCGTATTGACCGTAACATCCTCAACGAATTGCAAAAGGATGGCCGGATTTCAAACGTCGAGCTTTCCAAACGTGTGGGATTATCTCCGACTCCATGTCTGGAGCGCGTTCGTCGTCTGGAACGTCAGGGCTTCATCAATGGCTATACCGCATTGCTCAACCCGCATTATCTGGATGCTTCGTTGCTGGTATTTGTTGAGATCACTCTCAACCGCGGCGCGCCAGATGTGTTTGAGCAGTTCAATGCGGCAGTACAAAAACTCGAAGATATTCAGGAGTGTCATTTGGTTTCTGGGGATTTCGACTATCTGTTGAAAACCCGCGTACCTGATATGTCGGCTTACCGTAAGTTGTTAGGTGAGACTTTGCTTCGTCTGCCGGGCGTTAACGACACCCGTACCTATGTGGTAATGGAAGAAGTGAAACAGACGAATCGCCTGGTCATTAAGACACGGTAATTGTCAGGTGCAAAACCTTGCATTTTTAGCTACACTCCTGTGTATCTATACAGCTATGGCGCCGGGGTCTACTCTCGGCGCTGTTGCTTTTTCTCAGTTCACAGGAACCTGGAGAGCCTTTCTTGAGCCAGGAATATACAGAAGATAAAGAAGTTACCCTTAAAAAGCTGAGCAATGGTCGCCGTCTCCTGGAGGCTTTGCTGGTGGTGGTAGCGATTTTTGCTGCTTATTTAATGGCGGCATTGGTGAGTTTTAACCCCTCTGATCCAAGCTGGTCTCAGACCGCATGGCATGGGCCTATTCATAACTGGGGCGGTGGTGTGGGTGCCTGGATGGCCGACACGCTGTTCTTCATTTTTGGCGTATTTGGTTACGCTATTCCCCCTATTATCCTGTGTCTGTGCTGGGCGGCTTTCCGTCAGCGGGATAATCAGGATTTTGTCGATTATTTTGCTCTGTCGCTGCGCCTTATCGGGACGCTGGCGCTTATTGTCACGTCCTGCGGTCTGGCATCCGTCAACGTCGATGACCTTTACTACTTCGCGTCGGGCGGTGTGATCGGCAGTTTGCTGAGCACAGCGATGACGCCGTACTTCAACAACGTCGGGGCAACGCTGGTTCTGCTGTGCGTCTGGGCGGCCGGGCTTACGCTGTTCACCGGCTGGTCATGGCTGACGATCGCTGAAAAAATCGGCGGTGCAGTGCTTGGTGTCACTAATATCGTGACCAACCGTTCGCGCCGGGATGAAGATTACGAATACGACGAGCAGGACGATCCGTTACTGGAAGACGATGACGAAAAACAGGTAGCGAAAGTGGCTCCTGCCGCGGTTGCTGCTACTGCGGCGGCTGTGCCAGAGGCTGTCGCGGCTTCAGAAGCTGACGAAGACGACGTTCTTTTCTCTGCGCCTTCCGTGACTAATCCGGCAGTACAAACGCCTCCGGTTACGCCGGTTATTGCGGCCGAACCAGCTCCGGCTATGGCGGCAGAAACAGTGAATCCGTATGCGGCTGAACCGCCGGTGGCAGAAATAGCTCCGTCTCCGCAAGCACCGCAGCCTGCGGCTCCGCCGTTATATAACTTCGAAATTCCGGAAGAGACACCTGTGCCACGTCATCCGCAGCCGGTACAACAATCACCTTCTCCGGCACCGGTTCAGCGCAGCGATGACGATGGTCCGAGTATGGGTAACTGGCAGACGGCGGTTGAGCATTCACGTTCTCCGTTCGATTTCAGCTCTGCGGCACCTGATGCGGCGCAAATTGCGAGCGTCGCGGCCACCGCAGCACTGGCAACCGGCCTTGCGCAGGCAGGGCAGTCGGCGGCAACGTCTGCCGGCAATACGTTTATGCCAGCGTTCAGCGCCGTGAGTGATGAAAATCCTCAGGTGAAGAAAGGCTTCGGGCCGGAATTGCCGCGTCCAAATCCGGTGCGTATTCCAACGCGTCGTGAACTGGCTTCCTACGGGATTAAATTGCCGTCGCAGCGCATCGCCGAACAGCAGGAAAATGCACAAGCTGCCGCGCAAAAAGAGGCAGAACACGCTGACTGGCATAACGATCCTCTGGCGCAGGCTGATGAGGAAGCCCGACAGGAAGCGGCGTTGCAGGAAGCTTTTGCGGCTCAGCAACAGGAACGCTACGGTGAATCTGTCACCGAAGATGAGCCTGATGAAGAAGCAGCGTTGCAGGAAGCGGAATTACGTAACGCGTTTGCAGCGCGGGAAAACGCCCGTTATCAGCAGGACGTCGAACCGCAAAGTGGTCTTGTTCAGCATCATCACTCGCAGAGTCTGCCGCCAGAGGCGACAAATACCGTTGCGGATGATTTCGCTGCCGCTGCGATGAAACTGAGCCAGCACGATGCGTTTAGCTTCTCGCCAATGGCCGATCTGGTTGATGATACGCCGTCAGAACCGTTATTCACGTTGCCAGCTCAGGCAGAAGAAGAGCCGCAACTTGCTGCGTTTGCACAACAGCCGCCTTATCAGCGTCAGGCCGCTTCAGAGCCTGTGCAGCATGCGCAGGAATATGAAGCGCCACGTCAGTCATCGCCGTCTGCACAGCCTGATATGGACAGCCTGATCCACCCGTTCCTGATGCGTAATGAGCAGCCGCTGGTCAAGCCGACAACGCCGCTGCCGTCCCTGGATTTGCTGACCTCGCCACCGGCGGAAGCAGAACCTGTTGACGAGTTCGCCCTCGAGCAGATGGGCAATCTGATTGAAGCGCGCCTGAACGATTACCGCATTAAAGCGGATGTCGTCGGAAAATTGCCAGGTCCGGTCATCACACGTTTTGAGCTGGATCTTGCGCCGGGCGTGAAAGCCGCACGAATTTCTAACCTGTCGCGTGACCTTGCCCGTTCATTATCCGCCGTCGCCGTGCGCGTCGTGGAAGTGATCCCCGGCAAGCCGTACGTTGGTCTGGAGTTGCCGAATAAAAAGCGCCAGACAGTGTATCTGCGTGAAGTGCTGGACTGCGCGAAATTCAAAGAAAGTACCTCTCCGCTGACGATCGTGTTGGGTAAAGACATTTCAGGCGAGCCCGTTATTGCCGATCTGGCGAAAATGCCGCACTTGCTGGTGGCCGGTACAACCGGTTCCGGTAAGTCTGTGGGTGTGAACGCCATGATCCTCAGCATGTTGTATAAATCCAAACCAGAAGATGTGCGCTTCATCATGATTGACCCGAAAATGCTCGAGTTGTCCGTGTATGAAGGGATCCCGCATCTGCTGACCGAAGTGGTTACCGACATGAAAGATGCAGCGAATGCGCTGCGCTGGTGTGTCGGTGAAATGGAGCGTCGCTATAAACTGATGTCCGCGCTGGGTGTGCGAAATCTGGCGGGTTACAACGAACGCATTCTTGAGGCGGAAGCGATGGGCAGACCGATTCCCGATCCAATCTGGAAGCCTGGCGACGGTATGGCTGCAGAACCGCCATATCTGCAAAAAGAACCGTTTATTGTGGTGATGGTCGACGAATTTGCTGACCTGATGATGACCGTCGGTAAAAAAGTGGAAGAGCTGATTGCACGTCTGGCACAGAAAGCCCGTGCGGCCGGTATCCACCTGGTTTTGGCAACACAGCGTCCTTCCGTCGATGTCATTACCGGTCTGATCAAGGCGAACATCCCGACCCGTATTGCCTTTACAGTGTCGAGTAAAATCGATTCCCGCACCATCCTCGATCAGGGCGGCGCAGAATCGCTACTGGGTATGGGTGACATGCTATATATGGCGCCAAACTCGTCGATTCCGGTTCGTGTTCACGGCGCATTTGTTCGTGATCAGGAAGTGCATGCGGTGGTTCAGGACTGGAAAGCCCGCGGTCGTCCTAAGTACATCGAAAGCATCGTTTCCGGTGGCGACGATGGCGAAGGCGGCGGTCTGGGTCTGGACGGTGATGAAGAACTCGATGCCCTGTTTGATCAGGCCGTTGCGTTCGTCGTCGACAAGCGTCGTGCGTCCATCTCAGGGGTTCAGCGTCAGTTCCGTATCGGATATAACCGTGCGGCGCGAATTGTGGAACAGATGGAAGCGCAGGGCATTGTCAGTGCACCGGGCCATAACGGTAACCGCGAAGTGCTGGCTCCGCCATCACACGAATAAATCATTGGGTTTTGCCGGGTTTTGTTAAGAGGGGTCGCGAATGCGGCCCTTGTGCAAAGATGCGTAAAATGACTGCTTTTCAGATGATTGAGCTACCACCAGGGCGTTGCCTCGGATAGAGTTCGCACCCTACGTCTTTTGTCTTCGTGAAAGGCATCGTCTGAAGTTTAAGAATTTTTGAGGTAATTATAAGAATGAAAAAATTGTTATTGGTAGGGTGTTTACTGACTGCATTTACCTCCGCTTCCGTTTTGGCTGATGCCAGCAGTGATCTCAAATCCCGCCTGGGTAAACTGAATACTTTCCACGCCAGCTTTACTCAGACTGTGACCAGCGATGACGGTTCTGCCGTTCAGCAAGGTGAAGGCGAACTGTGGGTCAAACGTCCAAACCTGTTTAACTGGCATATGACGACGCCGGACGAAAGCATTCTGGTTTCTGATGGCAAAACACTCTGGTTCTACAACCCGTTTGTTGAGCAGGTCACTGCAACCTGGCTGAAAAATGCTACAGGAAACACACCGTTCATGCTGATTACCCGCAACGACAGCAGCGACTGGTCAAAATATAACGTGAAACAGCAGGGTGATGATTTCCAGCTGACGCCGAAAGCGTCCACAGGAAATTTGAAGCAATTTGCAATTACGGTTACGCCATCAGGCACCATCAAAAGCTTTACTGCGGTTGAGCAGGATGGCCAAAAGAGCGCTTATACCCTGAAGGGTGAGCAAAACGCGTCTGTTGATGATGCGAAGTTTAAATTTACTCCGCCAAAAGGTGTGACGGTGGACGACCAGCGTCAGTGAGGTAAGCTTGAGTAATCTGTCACTCGATTTTTCCCAGAATGAATTCCAGCCACTGGCCGCGAGAATGCGGCCGGTAACACTTGCAGAATACATTGGTCAGCAGCATCTCCTCGCTCCGGGCAAACCTTTGCCGCGTGCCATCGAGGCGGGTCAGTTGCACTCGATGATTTTGTGGGGGCCGCCAGGAACCGGGAAAACCACGTTGGCAGAACTCATTGGCCGTTATGCAAATGCCGATGTTGAGCGTATTTCAGCGGTGACCTCAGGGGTGAAAGATATCCGTGAGGCTATCGAGCGCGCCCGGCAAAATCGTGATGCCGGGCGTCGTACCATTTTGTTTGTTGACGAAGTCCACCGTTTCAACAAAAGTCAGCAGGATGCTTTTCTGCCGCATATCGAAGACGGTACTATTACGTTTATTGGTGCCACGACAGAAAACCCGTCATTCGAACTCAATTCTGCCTTGTTATCCCGTGCCCGTGTTTATCTCCTTAAATCGCTGACGGCTGAAGATATCGAAAAAGTCATCGATCAGGCGCTGACGAACGCTGAGCGTGGCTATGCCAACGAAAAAATTCGTGTCCCGCCTGAAACGCGTCGCATGCTCTCTGAGTTGGTTAACGGTGATGCCCGTCGTGCGCTGAACAGCATCGAAATGATGGCTGATATGGCTGAGATTGATGCCAAAGGCTACCGCACGCTGACGCCGGAACTGCTTACCGAGATTGCCGGAGAACGCAGCGCGCGCTTCGATAACAAGGGTGACCGTTTTTACGATCTGATTTCTGCGTTACATAAATCCGTGCGCGGTTCCTCGCCGGATGCGGCGCTGTACTGGTACGCACGCATTATTACCGCCGGTGGCGATCCGTTGTATGTCGCACGGCGTTTACTGGCGATTGCGTCTGAAGACGTCGGTAATGCCGATCCGCGTGGTATGCAGGTGGCTATTTCGGCCTGGGACTGCTTTACGCGCGTCGGCCCGGCAGAGGGCGAACGCGCCATTGCGCAGGCTATTGTTTATCTGGCGTGTGCGCCGAAAAGTAACGCGGTCTATACCGCTTTCAAATCGGCAATGCGCGATGCGCGTGAAATGGCTGATTACGATGTACCGGAACACCTGCGTAATGCACCAACCAAACTGATGAAGGAAATGGGCTTGGGCGCGGAGTATCGTTATGCACATGATGAGCCTAATGCCTACGCGGCCGGTGAAGATTATTTCCCGCCAGAAATGGCCCGAACGCAGTATTATTACCCGACTTCACGGGGGCTCGAAGGCAAGATCGGTGAAAAGCTGGCATGGCTCGCTGAACAAGATCAAAATAGCCCGACAAAACGCTACCGCTAATTTTATCCTTGCGGTAAGGTTACCGGTGATAACTCTTTGACACGCTGCTATTTCAGGCAGCGTGCACCGTCAAATTAACATTCAATAACGACACGTACAGGATTAGCATGCTGGATCCCAATCTGCTGCGTAATGAGCTAGACGCAGTTGCAGAAAAACTCGCTCGCAGAGGTTTTAAACTCGATGTGGAAAAGCTGCGTTCTCAGGAAGAACGCCGCAAAGTCTTGCAGGTAGAAACGGAAACTCTCCAGGCTGAACGTAACGCACGATCGAAATCTATCGGTCAGGCAAAAGCCCGTGGCGAAGACATCGAACCCCTGCGTCTGGAAGTGAATACGCTGGGTGAGAAGCTTGACGCTGCGAAAGCTGAGCTGGATGCATTGCAGAACAATATCCGTGATATCGCTTCCGCTATTCCAAACCTGCCAGATGATTCGGTACCTGCCGGTAAAGACGAGAACGATAACCAGGAAGTCAGCCGCTGGGGCACACCGCGTCAGTATGATTTCGCCGTCCGCGATCACGTATCGCTGGGTGAAATGGCAGGCGGTCTTGATTTCGCTGCCGCAGTGAAACTGACCGGCGCTCGTTTTGTGGTTATGAAAGGGCAAATCGCACGCATGCACCGCGCGCTGTCCCAGTTCATGCTGGACCTGCACACCGAGCAACACGGTTATCTGGAAGCCTACGTGCCGTATCTCGTTAACCACGAGACGCTGTACGGTACAGGCCAGTTGCCGAAATTTGGCGAAGACCTGTTCCACACCAAGCCTTTGGATGAAGAGGCCGGCAGCAGCAACTATGCGCTGATCCCAACCGCAGAAGTGCCGCTGACAAACCTGGTTCGTGACGAAATTCTCGAAGAAGAATCTCTCCCACTGAAAATGACCGCCCATACACCTTGCTTCCGTTCAGAAGCCGGTTCGTATGGTCGTGATACCCGTGGCCTGATTCGTATGCACCAGTTTGATAAAGTCGAAATGGTTCAGATTGTTCGTCCGGAAGATTCAATGGACGCGCTGGAAGAACTGACCGGTCATGCGGAAAAAGTGCTTCAGTTACTTAATCTGCCATACCGTAAAATGTTGTTGTGTACCGGCGACATGGGCTTCGGTTCAAGCAAAACTTACGATCTGGAAGTGTGGCTGCCTGCGCAAGACACTTACCGCGAAATCTCCTCATGTTCAAACATGTGGGATTTTCAGGCGCGTCGTATGCAGGCTCGCTTCCGCAATAAAACCGACAAAAAACCACGTCTCGTTCATACCCTGAACGGCTCGGGTCTGGCAGTCGGTCGTACGCTGGTGGCTGTGCTGGAAAACTATCAGCAAGCCGATGGCCGCATTGAAGTACCGGAAGTATTACGTCCTTACATGGGCGGTTTAGAATATATCGGTTAACCCCGTTATGTATGCACTAATATAGCGAAAAAGCGCCTAATGGCGCTTTTTTTATGCATAAAATCGTGCGCTGCGTTAAGAATTCGCCGTTTCCCTCGCTTCAACCCCGCCTTTATTGATAGCAGACAAAGTTTCCTACCTCTTAATTAGTAGTATCCCTGCATTCTGAGTGGGTAACCACTCCAGCACCGGAGCGGGAAAATGTCGGAAATTAAACCAGAAGTCCCCACAGCAAAAAATGGCATCAGCCGAAGGATGCTGATGAAAACATCAACGTTGGCAGGGCTTGCCCTTGCCGCAGGCGGTTTATCTCTTCCTTTTAGCCGTAAAGCACTGGCGCAAGCCGTGGATGAGGCGAAAATTTCAGCACCCGAAGATAAGGTGGTCTGGGGAGCTTGCTCGGTTAACTGCGGCAGCCGCTGCGCACTGCGTTTGCATGTACGTGATGACGAAGTTTACTGGGTTGAAACAGATAACACCGGCAGCGATATCTACGGAGATCACCAGGTTCGCGCTTGTCTGCGCGGTCGCTCAATCCGCCGGCGGATGAACCATCCTGAGCGTTTGAATTACCCGATGAAACGCGTCGGCAAACGCGGCGAAGGTAAATTCAAACGGATCAGTTGGGAAGAAGCTTTTGATGAAATAGCCAACAACCTGAAGCGTATCGTCGGTAAATACGGCAATGAGGCCGTTTATATCAATTACACTTCCGGCGTTATAGGCGGAAATATAACGCGCTCCTCTCCTTACGCTTCGCTGGTGACCCGCCTGATGAACTGTTACGGCGGTTTCCTTAGCCACTACGGTAGCTACAGTACCGCGCAAATCTCCTGCGCGATGCCATACACCTATGGCAGCAACGACGGTAACAGCACATCTGATATTGAAAACAGCAAGCTGGTTGTATTTTTCGGTAACAATCCGGCCGAAACGCGGATGAGCGGAGGGGGGATCACCTACTATCTGGAAGAGGCGCGCCAGCGTTCCAATGCCCGCATGATCGTGATCGACCCCCGTTACACAGACACAGCCGCCGGACGTGAAGATGAATGGGTTCCGATCCGTCCGGGAACGGATGCCGCGCTGGTTGCAGGCCTGGCGCATGTGCTGATCACCGAAAATATGGTCGATCAGGCTTTCCTTGATTCTTATTGCGTAGGTTACGACGAAAAAACCTTACCGGCAGATGCGCCAGCTAACAGCCATTACAAAGCTTATATTCTCGGCCAGGGGGCGGATGGCACGGCTAAAACGCCTGAATGGGCTTCACGCATCACTGGTATTCCGGCAGAAAAAATCGTGAAACTGGCGCGGGAAATTGGTCAGGCTAAACCGGCCTATATTTCTCAGGGCTGGGGGCCACAACGCCAGGCCAACGGTGAACTGACGTCACGCGCGATCGCCATGCTGCCGATTTTGACCGGTAACGTCGGGATTAACGGCGGTAACAGCGGGGCGCGGGAATCTACGTATACCATCACCATTGAACGTATGCCGGTGCTGGACAATCCGGTTCAGACGCAGATTTCCTGTTTCAGTTGGACAGATGCGATTGCGCGTGGCCCTGAAATGACGGCTAAGGCAGATGGTGTTCGTGGCAAAGACAAGCTGGATGTACCGATTAAGTTCATCTGGAATTATGCCGGTAATACCATCACCAACCAGCATTCCGATATCAATAAAACTCACGATATTCTGCAGGACGACTCGCAGTGCGAGTTGATCGTGGTGCTGGAAAACTTCATGACCTCTTCGGCTAAATACGCCGATATCCTGTTGCCGGATCTTATGACTGTCGAACAGGAAGACATTATTCCTAACGAATACGCCGGCAACATGGGATATCTGATTTTCATCCAACCCGCGACTTCTGCCAAATTCGAGCGCAAAGGCATTTACGAGATGATGAGTGAAGTAGCGCGTCGTCTTGGCCCGGATGTTTACGACAAATTCACCGAAGGCCGTACTCAGCGGGAATGGCTGCAGTATTTGTACGCCAAAATGCTGGCGAAAGACCCGGCGTTACCTGCGTATGAAGAACTGCGCGAGATGGGTATTTATAAGCGTAAAGACCCAGCCGGTCATTTCGTGGCCTACAAAAAATTCCGGCAGGATCCTGTTGCTAACCCGTTGAAAACGCCTTCCGGAAAAATCGAAATTTACTCTTCCGCGCTGGCAGAAATCGCCAGCGAATGGGAACTGCAAAAAGACGAAACCATCAGCCCGTTACCTATTTATGCCGCCACTTTCGAGGGCTGGGATGACCCGAAACGCAGCCAGTTTCCGCTACAAATGTTCGGTTTCCATTACAAGGCGCGTACTCATTCAACGTACGGCAACATCGACGTTTTGCAGGCCGCGTGCCGTCAGGAAGTCTGGATTAACCCGATTGATGCGCAAACCCGTGGCATTCAAAACGGCGACAAAGTGAAAGTCTTCAACGACCGTGGCGAAATCCGTGTGGCCGCAAAAGTCACGCCCCGGATCATGCCCGGCGTTGTTGCTATGGGGCAGGGCGCATGGCATCAGGCCAATATGAGTGGTGATCGTATTGACCATGGTGCGTGCATGAACACGCTGACGACTCAGCGGCCTTCGCCTCTCGCGAAGGGGAATCCTCAACATACCAATCTGATTCAAATAGAAAAAGTCTAAAGAAGCGACGGACAAAGAGCCAGGCTCAGTGACACGGTTGTTAAATTTTCGCTCCTTAAACCGGGGCGTATGTGGAGTATGTAATGTCGGATCAAAACAGAACTAAATCCGGTTCAGGGATCGGGATCAGCCGCCGTGACCTGGTTAAAGGAACTACGCTGGCCGGGATGGCCGCCGCAGTTGGAGGCATTTCGCTGCCGTTCAAATCTGTGCGAGCAGATTCAGACCCGGCGACGGCAAAAATGGGCGATGAGAAAATCGTCTGGAGTGCGTGCACTGTCAACTGTGGCAGCCGTTGTCCGCTCAGAATGCACGTTGTGGACGACGAAATTCGTTACGTCGAAACCGACAATACCGGCGACGATGATTATGAGGCGCTGCATCAGGTGCGGGCCTGTTTGCGCGGGCGTTCAATGCGCCGCCGTGTTTACAATCCCGACCGTCTGAAATATCCGATGAAGCGTGTCGGCAAACGCGGTGAAGGAAAATTTAAGCCAATCAGCTGGGATGAAGCGTTCGACACGCTGGCCGGCAGCCTGAAAGATATTATTCAGCGTTTTGGCAATGAAGCAATTTATCTCAACTACGGCACCGGTACGCTGGGCGGTACCATGACGCGTTCGTGGCCGCCGGGTAAAACCCTGATTGCACGCCTGATGAACTGCTGCGGCGGCTATCTCAATCATTACGGCGATTACAGCTCCGCACAGATTGCCGCCGGTCTGAATTATACCTACGGAGGCTGGGCGGACGGCAACAGCCCTTCAGATATTGAAAATAGTAAGCTGGTGGTTCTGTTCGGGAATAATCCGGGCGAAACCCGCATGAGCGGCGGTGGCGTGACGTATTACCTCGAGCAGGCCCGCCAGAAGTCCAACGCCCGCATGATCATTGTCGATCCACGTTACACCGATACCGGTGCGGGTCGTGAAGATGAATGGGTGCCGATCCGCCCGGGGACCGACGGGGCACTGGCGGCTGCGCTGGCTCACGTGATGATTACCGAAAATCTGGTCGATCAGCCGTTCCTCGACAAATATTGCGTCGGTTACGATGCGAAAACTTTACCGACCGGTGTCCCGCAGAATGCGCATTATAAAGCCTATATTCTCGGCGATGGTCCGGATGGTATTGCGAAAACGCCAGCGTGGGCGGCAAAAATTACCGGCATTTCTGTCGATAAAATCGTGAAGCTGGGGCGTGAAATTGGTCAGGCAAAACCGGCCTTTATTACTCAGGGCTGGGGGCCGCAGCGCCATGCAAACGGTGAAATTGCAACCCGTGCCATTGCGATGCTGGCGATTCTGAGCGGCAACGTTGGCGTTCACGGCGGGAATTCCGGTGCGCGAGAAGGTTCGTACGAAATCCCGTTTGTACGTATGCCGACGTTTGAAAATCCAATTCAGACCAGCATTTCCATGTTCCTCTGGACCGACGCTATCGTCAGGGGGCCGGAAATGACGGCCACCAAAGACGGTGTTCGCGGAAAGACTAAACTGGATGTGCCCATCAAGTTTATCTGGAACTATGCCGGTAACTGTCTGGTCAATCAGCACTCTGATATCAACCGTACGCATGAAATTCTGCAGGACGATACGCAATGCGAAATGATCGTGGTGATTGATAACCACATGACGTCGTCAGCGAAATATGCAGACATTATTTTGCCGGACTGTACGGCCTCAGAGCAGATGGATTTTTGCCTGGATGCTTCCTGCGGCAACATGGACTACATCATTTTTGCTGACCAGGCAATCAAGCCACGTTTTCAGTGCAAAAATATTTATGAAATGACCTCTGAACTGGCGCGTCGTATGGGCGTTGAACAGACGTTTACGGAAGGGCGCACGCAGGAAGAGTGGATGCGTCATCTGTATCAGCAATCCCGAGAAGCACTGCCGGAACTGCCGGATTTCGACACATTTCGTAAACAGGGCATGTTCAAGAAACGCGATCCTGAACAGCATCACGTGGCGTATAAAGCGTTTCGTGAAGATCCTGCCGCCAATCCGCTGGATACCCCTTCCGGCAAAATCGAAATCTACTCGGCTGAGCTGGCAAATATTGCCGCTGAATGGGAACTCGCCAAAGACGATGTGATTGATCCGCTGCCGGTTTATGCCGCCGGTTTCGAGAACTATGACGACCCGCTGGCCAGCAAATATCCCCTGCAACTGACCGGCTTCCATTACAAAGCGCGCACCCATTCAACCTACGGCAACGTCGACGTACTCAAAGCTGCCTGTCGTCAGGAAATGTGGATCAACCCGATGGATGCTTCACAGCGGGGTATCGCGAACGGCGACATGATCCGCATTTACAACGATCGCGGCGAAGTGCGCATTGCCGCCAAAGTGACTCCTCGCATGATGCCGGGTGTTGTCGCGCTCAGTGAAGGTGCCTGGTATTCCCCCGACAGCAAAAAAATCGACCGCGCGGGCAGCATCAACGTACTGACGTCTCAAAGGCCTTCACCGCTGGCGAAAGGTAACCCCTCTCACACCAACCTTGTGCAAGTGGCTAAGGTTTAATGGAGCAAAACATGACAACTCAATATGGATTTTATATTGATTCAAGCCGCTGCACAGGCTGCAAAACCTGCGAACTGGCCTGTAAGGATTTCAAAAATCTGACGCCTGACGTCAGTTTCCGACGGGTATACGAATATGCCGGTGGCGACTGGCAGCAGGACGGCGATGGCTGGCATCAGAACGTCTTCGCCTATTACCTGTCGATTTCCTGTAACCATTGCGTAGATCCGGCCTGTACCAAAGTTTGCCCGAGCGGCGCCATGCATAAACGGGAAGATGGTTTCGTAGTGGTCAACGAAGACGTATGCATCGGTTGCCGTTACTGCCATATGGCGTGTCCGTACGGTGCGCCGCAGTACAACGAAGCCAAAGGTCATATGACGAAATGCGACGGCTGTTATGAGCGGATCGCAGAAGGCAAGAAGCCCATTTGTGTTGAATCCTGCCCGCTACGTGCGCTGGATATGGCACCGATCGAAGAACTGCGTGCGAAATACGGCGAACTGGCTGAAGTCGCGCCTTTGCCCGCAGCACATTTTACTCACCCAAATATCGTCATCAAACCCAATGCGAATTGCCGTCCGGTAGGCGATACCACGGGTTATCTGGCTAACCCGAAGGAGGTTTGAGATGGGAAACGGATGGCATGAATGGCCTTTAATGGTCTTTACGGTTCTCGGGCAATGCGTGGTTGGCGCATTTATCGTGCTGGCGATTGCATTGCTGACCCGGCGTAGCGAAGAAGAATATCGCCGGATCCACCTGTCGATGTTTTTCCTCTGGGTGCTGATGGCGGTAGCTTTTATCGCCTCGGTTCTGCACCTGGGCTCACCGCTGCGCGCTTTCAATTCTCTCAATCGTCTGGGCGCTTCTCCACTGAGTAATGAAATCGGCAGTGGATCACTCTTCTTTGCCTTAGGCGGGATTTACTGGTTGCTGGCTGTCCTCAACAAAATGCCCCGCGCATTGGGAAAAGGCTGGCTGATCGTGACCATGGTGGCCGGTGTGGGTTTCGTTTATGCCATGAGCCGTGTTTACGAAATCAATACGGTGCCGACCTGGGATAATGCTTACACCGCGTTCCACTTCGGGCTGACGGTGCTGATTGGTGGCCCGGTTCTGGGGTATCTGCTGCTGCGCGGCGCTGATATTAATGGCTGCGCGCTTCGCCTGCTGCCGGTTATCAGTGTCACGGCGCTGGTCGTCAGTATGTGTGTGGTGGTAATGCAAAGTGCCAGCCTTGCCTCGATCAACAGCGCCGTTCAGGCGGCTTCTGCGCTGATCCCGCAATACGGCATGTTGTCAGTTTCACGGCTGGTGCTGATTGCTTTGGGGCTGGGTTGCTGGATTTGCCCGCTGATACTGCGCAAGCGCCCTGCGATCGCTTCAATGGTTTTAGCTTTCGTGCTGGTCTTTGCCGGGGAGCTGATTGGACGTGCAATTTTCTATGGTTTGCATATGACCGTGGGTATGGCCGTCAGCGGCTGATTTCAGTTTATCAGGGAACGCGCCGTCGGTAGTGATGTGCACCCAAAAGAAAGAGTTAACTATGTCAGCAGAATCAATAAGTTTATCCGCGAAGGTACTGGGCGCGATGCTGTTTTATCCCCCGGATTCAGAACAAGTTCAGCCTCTGATTGCCTTGCTCAAAAGCAATGACTGGGTGCCGATGTGGCCATGCGCAACGCCGGAGGCGAAAGCCTGTGCCGCAGAGTTGTTCGCTGAGGCCAATGTTTCAGCGGAAGAGTTAAATGACGCATGGCAGCGCCTGTTTGTCGGGCCTTATGCCTTACCGGCCCCGCCGTGGGGCTCAGTCTATCTCGATAAAGAATCCGTCATTTTTGGCGATTCCACACTGGCATTACGCCAGTGGATGCGTTTAAACCATATCGAACCGCATCTTAAGCAGGCTGAACCGGAAGATCACATCGGGCTGATGCTGATGTTGTCCGCCTGGCTTGCCGAAAATTCGCCGCAACTGCTGGGTGAATTTCTGACTGTACATTTGATGCCATGGGCAGGGCGTTATTTCGAATTGCTGGGAATGAAAGCTGAACATCCGTGGTATGAGGGCGTGGCCGTTCTGGCGGAATCAACGCTTAGCGGATGGCGAGAGGCACTGGTGCTGGAAGCTATTCCGGCGAAGGAACTGTATTTCTGATGAGTGATCCACGGGATAGCCGTTACTATCACGCCTGGATGAGCAGCCGGGTTGTCAGCCGCCGGGGGTTATTCCGTGGATTATTGTCATCCGCAAGGCCGTCTGCAGAAGAAAATACGGTCGCCGGAGATTTGCGCCAGCAGGCCGTGCCGCGTCCACCGCAGGCGCTGGCAGAACCGCTTTTCCTTAAGCAATGCAACGGGTGCGGGCATTGCGCGGATGCTTGTCCGGTAGGTTTACTCAGTGTTGAGTCCGGTAAGGCCATACTCATTATCGATTACGCGGAATGTGATTTTTGTGGTGCCTGTACTCAGGCCTGTGAACGCGGTGCGCTCGACCTGAGCATTTCGCCGGATACGGGCCTGCGTCCGGTAATTCTGCCGCCCTGTTTAGGTCGTATGGATGATTTATGCAGGATGTGCGAAATTGCGTGTCCGCGCTCGGCAATATTTTTTAATCAACAGAATCAACCTTCCGTAGATAACCAGAAGTGTGACGGCTGCGGTAAATGCAAACTTGTTTGTTATCATGGTGATATTCAATTGTCATTGAAGCGTCATGATTCCTGATCTCTTTGCTTGATTAACGATTTCAATCATCACCCCGCAGTTTGTGCGCAGGCCTCTTTTTGCCAGATTGACATTTTTTTGGCCGGTGGCATCATGCGCGCAATTTCCCCGATTTTTGGTCGTCAACAACCTATGTCCGCCTATTCCCGTCCCGTCGCTCTGCTGTTGTGCGGACTTCTCCTGCTGACGATTTCTATCGCCGCTTTAAACACGCTGGTGCCGTTGTGGCTCAGTCACGAACAACTGCCAACCTGGCAGGTCGGGCTTGTCAGTTCATCGTATTTCACTGGCAATTTGCTGGGTACGCTGATTGCCGGCAGCCTGATCAAACGTATTGGTTTTAACCGCAGCTATTATCTTTCCTGCATCATGTTTGCTGTCGCAACCGCGGGTCTGGCGCTTTCCATGGACTTCTGGAGCTGGATCACCGCACGCTTTGTCGCCGGTGTAGGCTGTGCGCTGATCTGGGTTGTGGTGGAAAGTGCCTTGCTGCGCAGCGGTACAGTGAAGAACCGTGGTCAGCTGCTGGCGGCCTATATGATTATGTATTACATCGGTACAGTGGTCGGGCAACTGCTGGTCGGCACCGTACCAACAGCAATCTTCAGCGTGTTGCCTTGGGTGACCGCGTTGATTGTGATAGCGATGTTGCCACTGCTGTTAACGCATATCGAAAATCAGGACAGCGAACAACCCCGCCACGCTGTGCTGCCGATGTTCAGACGTCGTAACGCACGTCTGGGGATAAATGGCTGTATTATTTCCGGAATTGTCCTTGGGTCACTCTATGGTCTGATGCCGCTTTTCCTGACCCATCAGGGAATGAGTGATGCGAATGTGGGTTACTGGATGGCATTGCTGGTCAGCGCAGGAATTATCGGACAGTGGCCGGTAGGGCGACTGGCCGATCGTTACGGACGTCTGATGGTGCTGCGTATCCAGATTTTCGCCGTGATCCTCGGCAGTATCGCCATGCTGAGCGGTTATGCGATGGCGCCGACGTTGTTCATTCTCGGATGCGCGGGCTTCACGTTGTATCCGGTTGCCATGTCATGGGCTTGCGAAAAAGTGAATTCTGAAGAGCTGGTCGCGATGAATCAGGCATTACTGATGAGTTACACCATCGGCAGCCTGGCAGGCCCGACAATGACTGCGATACTGATGCAGAGCTATTCTGACCGGTTGTTGTTTGTGATGATTGCTGTGGTTTCACTGGTTTATCTGGTGATGCTGATGCGCAAAGCCGACCATCATCATAATCCCGTGGCAACGGCCTGATCTGAGCTATTCAGTACGAAAGCCTTAAATGCAAAAAGACGCCATGAGGCGTCTTTTTTATGGGCAACAATTTGACAAGAAACAATCAGTTCATTAGTAAATGACTTTGTGTCCGTAGCTGGCAAGAATATTTTTTACGCGTTCCATAATTTCTTTGGTCGGTGGGTTCACGCCATCCAGACCATATTTCTCACCCATCGCAGTCCATTTGTGTTTGCCCAACTCGTGATATGGCAACAGTTCAATCTTCTCGATGTTCGTCATATCTTTGGTGAACTCACCGAGTTTGTGCGCGGAATCATCATCATCTGACCAGCCCGGCACAACCACATAACGGATCCAGGTACGCTGATTACGTTTAGCCAGATAGCGGGCAAAATCCAGGGTTCGGTGGTTAGAGACGCCGACCAAATTCTGGTGAATATCATCGTTCATCTGTTTCAGATCGAGCATTACCAGATCTGAGACGTCCAGTAATTCGTCGATCACCGGATCATAACGTCGGACAAAGCCGTTTGTGTCCAGGCAGGTGTTAATGCCTTCTTTCTGACACGCGCGGAACCAGTCACGCACGAATTCAGCCTGAAGGATTGCTTCGCCGCCAGAAGCCGTTACGCCGCCGCCAGAAGCATTCATAAAATGGCGATAAGTCACCACTTCTTTCATTAAGTCATCGACATTGATCTCTTTCCCGCCATGTGTATCCCAGGTATCGCGATTGTGGCAATACATGCAACGCATCAGGCAACCCTGGAAAAATACAATGAAACGGATACCTGGGCCGTCAACGGTGCCACAGGATTCATATGAGTGGATGCGACCTTGAACTGACATTGCGGGTTATTCTCCATATTGACCAATGAATAGCAGTCTACATGTGCGGGTGCTGGTCTGGCAGAGATAAACTGGAAACTACAGGTTTATGATACCAGACAATCAATAAGGTTGATTGTCAGCAATGGCGGTACTGCTTTGCCAGAGGTCCACGGCGTATAGCGCTCTGGCAAAACAGACTGTCGCGAAGACAGTGCGGGTAGTGAGGATGAAACAAAGGCTCCACGTTGTGGAGCCTTTATATATCACGCTAAATCATCAGCAGATTATTACAGGGACTTGGTGAAAGTACGGGTAATAACGTCTTGTTGCTGTTCTTTAGTCAGTGAGTTGAAGCGTACTGCATAACCAGATACACGGATGGTCAGCTGAGGATAGTTTTCAGGATGTTCCATCGCATCTAACAGCATTTCGCGGTTCATGACGTTCACGTTCAGGTGTTGACCACCTTCGATGGACGCTTCGTGGTGGAAGTAACCATCCATCAGGCCCGCGAGGTTCGCTTTACGAACATCATCATCTTTACCCAGCGCATTTGGAACGATAGAGAAGGTATAAGAAATACCATCTTTTGCGTAAGCAAACGGCAGTTTAGCAACAGAAGTCAGAGAGGCAACAGCACCTTTCTGGTCACGACCGTGCATTGGGTTAGCGCCTGGGCCAAATGGAGCACCCGCACGACGACCGTCTGGGGTGTTACCAGTTTTCTTACCATAAACCACGTTAGAGGTGATGGTCAGAACAGACTGAGTTGCTACAGCGCCACGGTAGGTACGCAGTTTCTGAATTTTCTTCATGAAACGTTCTACCAGGTCACAAGCGATGTCATCTACGCGAGAATCGTTGTTACCGAACTGTGGATATTCGCCTTCAATTTTGAAGTCTACAGCCAGGCCGTCTTCGTCACGGATGGTGCTAACTTTTGCATATTTGATAGCAGACAGGGAGTCAGCAGCAACTGACAGACCTGCGATACCACATGCCATTGTGCGATAAACATCACGGTCATGCAGCGCCATCAACGCAGCTTCGTAGCTGTATTTGTCGTGCATGTAGTGAATGATGTTCAGTGCTGTGACGTACTGTTTAGCCAGCCAGTCCATGAAGTGATCCATGCGGTCCATAACTTTGTCATAGTCCAGCACTTCATCCATCATTGGCGCTTCTTTAGGGCCAACCTGGATTTTCATTTTTTCATCAACGCCGCCGTTGATTGCATACAGCATGGTTTTCGCCAGGTTTGCACGAGCACCGAAGAACTGCATTTGTTTACCCACAACCATTGGGCTCACACAACAAGCGATAGCGTAGTCATCGTTGTTGAAATCAGGACGCATCAGGTCATCGTTCTCATACTGTACAGATGAGGTATCGATAGACACTTTCGCTGCGTACTTTTTGAAGTTCATTGGCAGCTTTTCAGACCACAGGATGGTCATGTTCGGCTCTGGTGAAGGCCCCATGGTGTACAGAGTATTCAGGAAGCGGAAGCTGTTTTTGGTTACCAGAGTACGACCATCAACCCCCATACCTGCCAGGGATTCAGTCGCCCAGATTGGGTCACCAGAGAACAGTTCATCATACTCAGGCGTACGCAGGAAACGAACCATACGCAGTTTCATAACCAGGTGGTCAATCAGTTCCTGAGCTTGTTCTTCGTTCAGTTTGCCTGCTTTGATATCACGTTCGATGAATACGTCAAGGAAGGTAGATACGCGGCCGAAGGACATTGCAGCACCGTTCTGAGATTTCACCGCAGCGAGGTAGCCGAAGTAAGTCCATTGAACCGCTTCTTGTGCGTTGGTAGCAGGACCAGAAATGTCGCAACCGTATTTGGCAGCCATTTCTTTAATCTGACCCAGAGCACGGTGTTGTTCAGAGATTTCTTCACGCAGCTGGATGGTCATTTCCAGATTCACGCCGTTTTCCAGATCATTTTGGAGAGACTGGAATTGTGCGTATTTATCAGCCATCAGGAAATCAATACCATACAGCGCAACGCGACGGTAGTCACCGATGATACGGCCACGGCCATAAGCATCTGGCAGACCGGTCAGAACGCCAGATTTACGGCAGTTCAGAATGTCTTTGGTGTAAACGTCGAAAACACCCTGGTTATGGGTTTTACGGTAGTCGGTGAAAACTTTTTTCAGCGCTGGATCCAGTTCACGGCCATAAACTTTACATGAACCTTCAACCATTTTAATGCCGCCGAATGGGATCAGAGCACGTTTTAATGGCGCGTCAGTTTGCAGACCAACGATAGTTTCCAGAGATTTATTGATGTAGCCAGCGTCATGAGAAGTGATGGTAGCCGCAACGTCAGTATCAAAATCAACAGGAGCCTTAGTGCGGTTCTCCAGTTTGATACCTTCCATTACTTTATCCCACAGGGTGGTTGTCGCTTGAGTCGCGCCAGCCAGGAAGGATTCATCACCTTCATACGGTGTGTAGTTTTTCTGAATGAAGTCGCGGACGTTTACGCCATTCTGCCATTCACCAGCACTAAAACCTTCCCATGCGTTGGTCAATTTTTCATTGAGCTTGGACATTTTGCACCTACCTTCTAATTTGGATTTCTTAAAAATCGCGTGTAAAACTGTCGTAACAAGAGTGCCACGTTGTATCAGTGGTGCTTCTCATCGCGAAGATATATGACCCAATACGTTAACCCTACCAGCAAACCGCCCCCAATGATGTTACCGATGGTCACAGGAATGAGATTGTCGATGATAAAGTTAGTGATGTTCAGTTCTGCGAATTGTGCCGGAGTTGCGCCGACAGCCTGCCAGAATTCTGGTGTCGCAAAGTTCTTCACCACGATGCCTAAAGGGATCATGAACATGTTGGCAATGCTGTGCTCGAAACCGCTGGCGACGAACATGCCGACGGGGAGGATCATTGCGAACATTTTGTCCATCAGACTGCGGCCGGAGTAACTCATCCATACCGCCAGGCAAACCATCAGGTTAGCCAGAATCCCCAGACAAACGGCTTCAATAAACGTGTGATGCATTTTATGGTCAGCAGTTTGCAGAACGTTCAGTCCCCACAAACCATTATCGACCATATACTCACCTGAGAACCAAATCAGTGCGACAAAGAACAGGCATCCGATAAGGTTACCAATATAGACATTGACCCAGTTACGTGCCAATTGCCCCCAGGTGATACGCCCGCTGGCTTTCGCAATCACGATAAGCACAGTGGAAGTAAACAGGTCAGCGCCGCAGACAACGACCAGCATTAAACCCAGTGAGAAGCAGATGCCCCCAACGAGTTTTGCGAGGCCGTAAGGGACGGTGCCGGTGCCTGTGGTGGCAGTGATATAAAAAGCAAAGGCGATAGAAATAAAGACGCCAGCAGTAATGGCTAAAAAGAATGTTTTTAACGGCTGTTTGGTGGCTTTATAAACGCCGGCATCTTCAGCAACTTTCGCTGTAGCGGCGGGTAATATTAGATCGAAGGGGTTGTCAGCTTTCACATTAACTCTCTTATTCAGGGCTATGCACTGCGCAACGAGATACTAGCAAAGCAGTATAACGTAAAGATTGACGTGGATCATACGAGGCGGTTTTTGGTGCTTTTTGATGTACTACTGAAGGGGTGGTTTTTTGCTTAACTCAATGAAAATAAAAGAATAAAAACATTTTAATTTTTACAAATAAAGTTGATGGACGTTCAAATTATTTTTATTTATACGTAAATTATAATAAGCCATTGTTAATGGCTCTCGTCAATTTTACTTTGTGTTTTTTACAGATGAGCAACTTATTAAAAAGTCCGTGGGGCTTAAGTCAGAAAAATGACAACCGGCCTTTATTTCGCGGCGAATTACACGTCATTTTTTCGGCTGAGTCAAACATTTGGCGGTAAATAACCCCCCCAAAGCCATTACGAAGGGAAATAAAAAACCGGCAGAAAATTCCGCCGGTTCGTAGATTTTTCAAACGTCGGAAGGTCAGGCTTTTGACCAGTAACGGCGTTTTGCTACCTGGAGTTTTTCGTAAGCGCCCAGCAGAGCCTGATGAGCAGGCAATGCTTTGAGGTCGGCATCTACTGCAAACAGACCGTGGAAACGCTCTTCGCCGCTGATGGCTGCTGAAGCATCATCAACCGCTTTCTGACCGTACATTTTCACGAATGCCGTGTAGTACTGAGCCGGATCACGATCTTCTTCCAGGGATAGCTGAAGAAGTGTTTGCAGACAACGGTAATAGTTATTGCGCTCATCGCTGTAAACCGATGCATTGAATTCATGCGCCCATTCAGCCCACGTCAGCGCCTGATCCAAATCGCCGCCTGCCAGTGCCAGCATAGATTTCAGCTCGCCTACGCGCAGGGTGTACCAGCCGTTGTCTTTGCCGCTGGCGATGCCCAGAAGCTCGCGAACGCGGGTAAAGTCATCAAGACCTTCATCATCAAGCTGTGTGATCATTTCCAAATAAGCTTCTTTTGGCAGGTCACTGTCCGGCAATGCCAGCAGTTGATCACGCAGATGCGCGCCCATGCTGTTATTCGCCAGCAGCAAATCTTCAGCCGGATAAATGTCAGACATGCCCGGAACGATAATGCGGCAAGCGTACACGTCAAGATGCTCGTAATCCGCGATATAAACTTCAGCGTCCTCTTTATCAAAGATTGCCATCAGCGTGGCGAACTCTTCTTCTGTCTTGCCGCTGAAGTTCCAGTCTGCAAACGGATAGTCGGCATCCTGTTTAAACATATCCCAGGAAATCAGACCGCTGGAATCGATGAAGTGAGTTTCCAGATTGGCATGTTCAGCCACTTCTTCGTCATCGAAGGTTGGGGCGGCGAAGACGTCCAGATCTTTCAGGCTGCGGCCCTGTAGTAATTCAGTGACCGTACGCTCCAGTGCAACACCGAAGTCCGGGTGTGCGCCGAAGGAAGCGAAACAAGTCCCGTTGGACGGGTTGAACAGCACTACGCAAATGACCGGATAGTCGCCGCCCAAAGAGGCATCGTAAGACAGGGTTGGGAAACCTTCTTCTTCGAGTTTGGCGATGGCTTCAACCACACCCGGATAGCGCGCTAGCACGTCAGCAGGGATCTCTGGCAGGCTGATAGATTCCGCGATGATACGGTTTTTGACATAACGCTCGAAGACTTCAGACAGACCCTGAACGCGGGCTTCATTCGCGGTATTCCCGGCAGACATGCCGTTTGACACATACAGGTTACCGATGATGTTCATCGGAATATATACGGTTTCCAGGTCAGACTGACGGGTGAACGGCAATGCGCAAATCCCGCGATCCGGGTTGCCGGATTGCAGATCAATCAGATCGCTGGCGACCAGTTCTTTATCTGCATCGTAAAATGCGTGCAGACGCTCATCCAGAATACCTTCAGGCAGAAGGTTATCTTCCGGTAGCGGGAACCATTTCTCGTTTGGATAATGCACGAAGTCGCTGTTGGCAATTTCTTTGCCCAGATAGAAATCGGCGAAGAAATAGTTGGTCGACAGACGCTCAAAATACTCACCCAAAGCAGAAGCCAGAGCGGCTTTTTTGCTGGCGCCTTTACCGTTGGTGAAGCACAGCGGGCAGTCGCGGTCGCGAATGTGCACTGACCAGACGTGGGGAACCGGATTCAGCCAGGAAGCTTCTTCGATATTAAAGCCGAGATCGGTGAGTTTTTGTTGGAAGCGGGAAATGGAGTCTTCCAGCGCCGCGTCTTTACCAGGAATAAAAGTTTGCGTCATTGAGTTCACTTTTGAGCGTGCTAAAAACGCGCAATGATACGGGGTTTTGCGTATTAGCTCCATGTATTCGTGTTAAGAATGTAATCGCTGTGTGAAGTCAAAGGGTTGAGTTTGAACGCGCTGTAATAGCACCTCCCATTTGTCTGTTCATACACACATTATTCCGCAAAATCAGCGTTAAAAGGAGGAATGAACCTTGTGACGCAGATCTCAACGCGCTTTATCAGGTCATGAGGAATAACCGTTACAGATGGCTTGTTTCGAATGATAAAACCGGTAAATTAATGGTAACTATGTGGCTGTCTCAGAGAAGTGGTGAGGGGAAATGACTCAGGTTTATAATTTTAGTGCAGGTCCGGCAATGATCCCGGCTGAAGTGTTGCGTCGTGCGGAACAGGAACTTTGTAACTGGCACGGACTGGGTACCTCGGTGATGGAAATCAGTCACCGCAGTAAGGAATTTATCCAGGTTGCTGAAGAATCCGAAAAGGATATCCGTGATCTGCTCAATATTCCCCGGAACTATAAAGTACTGTTCTGCCACGGTGGCGCACGTGCGCAATTCGCCGCAGTTCCAATGAACCTGCTGGGCGATAAAGCGTCTGCTGATTATATCGATGGCGGTTACTGGGCTCACAGCGCCGTTAAAGAAGCACAAAAATATTGCTCGCCGAATGTCATTGATGTCACCACCACGATTGACGGCAAACGTGGCATCCTTCCAATGAACGAGTGGAAGCTGAGTGCAGATTCTGCTTACGTTCATTACTGCCCGAACGAAACCATTGACGGTATTGCTATCGATGAAATGCCTGATTTCGGGAATAAAATCGTTGTGGCCGACTACTCATCCTGTATCCTTTCGCGCCCGATTGATGTCAGCCGCTTTGGCGTAATTTATGCCGGCGCGCAGAAAAATATCGGTCCGGCTGGCCTGACGCTGGTTATTGTACGCGAAGATTTATTAGGTAAAGCACGCACTGAGCTGCCATCTATCCTTGATTACACCGTACTGGCCGAGAACGATTCCATGTTCAATACCCCGCCAACGTTCGCCTGGTACCTGTCAGGTATGGTCTTCAAATGGCTGAAAGAACAGGGCGGTCTGCGTGAAATGGAAAAACGCAATCAGGCCAAAGCTGAACTACTGTACGGTTCCATCGATCGCACAGGTTTCTATCGTAACCCGGTTGCCGCAGCGAACCGTTCGTGGATGAACGTTCCGTTCCAGATGGCCGACGCGTCACTGGATAAACTGTTCCTGGATCAGGCGCAGGACGCCGGTCTGCATGCGCTGAAAGGCCACCGTGTAGCCGGTGGGATGCGCGCATCCATTTATAATGCAATGCCGATTGAAGGTGTCAAAGCGCTGACTGACTTTATGGCGGAATTTGAAAAACGCCATGGTTAAGCGCGCTGGCTTTCGGGCCAGTACAATGCTTTTGTTAGAAGCCTTAAAAATGACCCCGGCTCGCTGTCCGGGGTCATTTTATGAAATGAAGAATTGGAGAAAGAGTGGAATCCCTGACATTACAACCTGTTGCGCTGGTTAACGGCAGCATCAATTTACCCGGCTCAAAAAGTGTTTCTAACCGTGCGCTTTTACTGGCTGCTTTTGCACAGGGCACTACCCGCCTGACTAACCTGCTCGACAGCGATGACGTGCGTCATATGTTGAATGCACTGACACAACTGGGCGTTACGCACCGTTTATCAGCAGATCGTACCGAATGTGAGATTGATGGTCTGGGCAACGCTTTTTCTGATGCTAAAGGTCTGGAACTGTTTCTGGGGAATGCGGGCACTGCGATGCGTCCGCTGGCGGCTGCATTATGCCTGGGTGAGCAGGATGTCGTGCTGACTGGCGAACCGCGTATGAAAGAGCGTCCGATCGGCCACCTGGTGGATGCACTTCGCCAGGGCGGCGCACAGATTGATTATCTGGAGCAGGAAAATTATCCGCCGCTGCGTCTTCGCGGTGGTTTTAGTGGCGGTGACGTCAGCGTGGATGGCAGCGTTTCCAGCCAGTTTCTGACGGCGCTGTTAATGACAGCTCCGCTGGCAGACAACGACACGACGATTCAGATTAAAGGCGATCTGGTTTCCAAACCTTATATCGACATCACCCTGAACCTGATGAAAACTTTTGGTATTGAAGTTGAGAATAACCAATATCAACAGTTCCATATCAAAGGGAAACAGCAATACGTTTCACCGGGCGCTTATCTGGTGGAAGGTGATGCGTCATCTGCTTCCTATTTCCTCGCGGCAGCAGCCATCAAAGGCGGCACTGTGCGTGTGACCGGCATCGGTAAAAACAGCATGCAGGGCGATATTCGTTTTGCTGATGTGCTGGAAAAAATGGGTGCAACTATTCACTGGGCTGATGACTATATTGAATGCACACGTGGCGAGCTGAAAGGCATCGACATGGACATGAACCATATCCCTGATGCGGCGATGACAATCGCTACCACTGCATTATTTGCCGAAGGTCCGACGACGCTGCGTAATATTTATAACTGGCGTGTCAAAGAAACCGATCGTCTGGCGGCGATGGCGACAGAATTGCGCAAAGTGGGCGCAACGGTGGAAGAGGGTGAAGATTATATTCGCGTTGAACCGCCGAAGGCCCTGAAATTTGCTGAGATCGGAACCTATAATGATCACCGCATGGCGATGTGTTTCTCCCTGGTGGCGTTATCGGACACCCCGGTCACTATCCTTGACCCGAAATGCACGGCGAAAACCTTCCCGGACTATTTTGATCAACTGGCTGCGATCAGCACTCTGGCTTAAACTCTTCCGGTATGTGTGAAGACGGCGGACATCTTTGATGTCCGCTTTTTGCTTTAAGGTGTCAGAAACGTCCGCTTTTTAGGCAACTAAAAAATGCGGGGTAACAGTTGCCACAAAGGCAGCGTATAATGCCGCTCCTGAATTAGTCGTCTTAGGCTAATGAAGCGGGTATTCCCCACCGAAAGGAGACAAAAATGACGGCTTTAGCCCCGGTAATCACCGTTGATGGGCCAAGTGGTGCAGGTAAAGGTACTTTGTGTAAAGCTTTGGCCGAAGCCTTTAACTGGCACTTACTGGATTCCGGTGCCATTTACCGCGTTTTAGCGCTGGCGGCTTTACATCACCAGGTTGATATTGTCTCAGAAGAGGCGTTAGTTCCGCTGGCCGCACATCTCGACGTTCGTTTTGTCGCTCAGGATGGGCAGTTACAAGTGATTTTAGAAGGTGAGGATGTCACCAACGAAATCCGCACCGAGACGGTCGGGAATACGGCCTCACAGGCTGCGGCTTTCCCCCGTGTTCGTGAAGCATTGTTGCGTCGTCAGCGTGCGTTCCGTGAAACGCCGGGCCTGATTGCTGACGGTCGTGATATGGGCACCGTGGTTTTCCCTGACGCGCCTGTGAAGATCTTCCTGGACGCGAGTTCAGAGGAACGTGCAAACAGAAGAATGCTACAGTTGCAGGAAAAAGGCTTTAGTGTTAACTTTGAACGGCTTTTAGCCGAGATCAAAGAACGCGATGATCGTGATCGTAACAGATCTATTGCGCCTTTAGTGGCTGCTCCTGATGCGTTATTGCTGGATTCAACCAGTATGTCCATCGACGAAGTCATCGAAAAAGCGCTGGCTTATGCCACAGAAATTCTAGGATTGCCGCAAAAACAAACCCGGTAATCGAGCCATAATCTGGTGCTGAAGAACATTCAGTGCCAGTTTTGGCTATAGTTTTTTTTAACCTCGCCGCAAGGATCTGTAGCGGGGCATTTGAAACAACCCCATCCAGCAGGAAGCCAGATGGACGTTAAACTTAAGAACCTAAAGATTATCAACATGACTGAATCTTTTGCTCAACTCTTTGAAGAATCCTTAAAAACAATCGAAACCCGTCCTGGTTCCATCGTTCGTGGTGTTGTTGTGTCTATCGACAAAGATATCGTACTGGTTGACGCCGGTCTGAAATCCGAGTCTGCAATCCCGGCAGAACAATTCAAAAACGCACAGGGCGAACTGGAAATCCAGGTTGGCGACGAAGTTGATGTTGCGCTGGACGCTGTTGAAGACGGCTTCGGTGAAACTCTGCTGTCCCGTGAAAAAGCTAAACGTCATGAAGCTTGGATCACGCTGGAAAAAGCTTACGAAGAATCTGCAACTGTTACCGGTGTTATCAACGGTAAAGTTAAAGGCGGTTTCACTGTTGAGCTGAACGGTATCCGTGCGTTCCTGCCAGGTTCACTGGTAGACGTTCGTCCTGTTCGCGACACGCTGCATCTCGAAGGCAAAGATCTTGAGTTCAAAGTCATCAAACTGGACCAGAAACGCAACAACGTTGTTGTTTCCCGTCGTGCAGTAATTGAGTCTGAGAACAGCGCAGAGCGCGATCAACTGCTGGAAAACCTGCAGGAAGGCATGGAAGTTAAAGGTATCGTTAAGAACCTCACTGACTACGGTGCATTCGTTGATCTGGGCGGCGTTGACGGCCTGCTGCACATCACTGACATGGCTTGGAAACGCGTTAAGCACCCAAGCGAAATCGTTAATGTCGGCGATGAAATCACTGTTAAAGTCCTTAAATTCGACCGCGAGCGTACCCGTGTGTCACTGGGTCTGAAACAACTGGGCGAAGATCCTTGGGTCGCTATCGCTAAACGTTACCCAGAAGGTACTAAACTGACGGGTCGCGTTACTAACCTGACTGATTACGGCTGCTTCGTAGAAATCGAAGAAGGCGTTGAAGGTCTGGTTCACGTTTCTGAAATGGACTGGACTAACAAAAACATCCACCCATCTAAAGTTGTTAACGTGGGCGATGTTGTTGAAGTTATGGTTCTGGATATCGACGAAGAACGTCGTCGTATCTCCCTGGGCCTGAAACAATGCAAAAACAACCCATGGCAGCAATTCGCAGAAACCCACAACAAGAACGACCGTGTTGAAGGTAAAATCAAGTCAATCACTGACTTCGGTATCTTCATTGGTCTGGACGGCGGCATCGACGGCCTGGTTCACCTGTCTGACATCTCCTGGAACGTTGCAGGCGAAGAAGCAGTACGTGAATACAAGAAAGGCGACGAAATCGCAGCTGTGGTCCTGCAAGTTGACGCAGAACGTGAGCGTATCTCCCTGGGCGTGAAACAACTGGCTGAAGATCCATTCAATAACTACCTGTCTGTTAACAAGAAAGGTACTATTGTTACTGGTAAAGTCACAGCAGTTGACGCTAAAGGTGCTACAGTTGAATTAGCTGGTGGCGTAGAAGGTTACCTGCGCGCTTCAGAAGCTTCTCGCGACCGTATTGAAGATGCAACTCTGGTTCTGAGCGTTGGTGATGAAGTTGAAGCTAAATTCACCGGTGTTGACCGTAAGAACCGTGTAGTAAGCCTGTCCGTCCGTGCTAAGGACGAAGCAGACGAGAAAGATGCAATCGCTGTTGTTAACAACAAACCAGCAGAAGAAAGCAACTTCTCTAACGCTATGGCTGAAGCATTCAAAGCGGCAAAAGGCGAGTAATGACGGGGGGCGACTCTGTCGCCCCGAAACGGTAGTTTAGCTGCAAAGCTTGGAGGTACTATGACCAAGTCTGAACTTATTGAAAGACTTGCTGGCCAGCACTCTCATATCCCGGCGAAAGCTGTTGAGGATGCAGTGAAAGAGATGCTTGAGCATATGGCTGCAACCTTGGCTGATGGTGAACGCATCGAAATCCGTGGGTTTGGCAGTTTTTCTCTTCACTACCGTGCTCCGCGTGTGGGACGTAACCCTAAAACGGGCGATAAAGTTGAGCTGGACGGTAAGTACGTTCCTCACTTTAAGCCAGGTAAAGAGTTGCGTGATCGCGCGAACATTTATGGCTAAGGTTTATTCCTGAAACATAAATGACTGCCTATAGCGAATGCAAAACGGTGCCTTTAAGGTGCCGTTTTTTTTGTCATTTTCGACCTGAAGACTGTTTCCGTTTTCTCTATTCTGCTTATTATTTGCGTAATGCCTCGCATCGATTCCTTCTGATACTTGTCCCTTTTTCGCTCAAAAACCATACTCCAGTCCTGACGTTGACCTGAATTACAGGCCGTTTAACGCTGAGGGTAAAAACATCAAAATCTCAATGGATGAGGTCGCAATTGCCATTATCACCGGCATGGTGCCGCTGATTTTTCTCGCCACAATTCCCACGACAGTTCAGCTTGTTGCCTTATTTATGATGACTTGTCTGCTGTTCGTTCCTGAACGAAAACTATTCAGACTGATTGCCATCACATTACTGAGCTTCTGTTGGGCTGCTTATCAGGGGCAAATCCAGCTGCAACAGATTTCATCCCTTCAGGGCGTTAAACGTGAAGTGATTGCCGAGGTGAAAACGGTGAGTTTGGGAACGGAAGGGTCTTCCCGCTTCTTCAGGATAGAAAGAGAGGAGGGTAAACGCGTTTTTCCTCCCGTGTTATTCCGGGCTAAATGGGAAGGGGATACTACGCCTCTGTTGGCAGGGCAACGATGGAAAATACTTGTCAGCCTGCGTCCGGCACATAGCCTGCTCAATGAAGGTGGCTTTGATGCACAGCGCTGGGCGTTGTCGCAGCATGCGCCGCTGACCGGCACTATCTACAGCGGGGAGCCTCTGGACACTGAGGCGGACTGGCGTCAGCAATTTATCCAACGCGTCATGCAGAAGATGCCAGAACTTATGAATGCGCCAGTGCTTATTGCATTGGCATTTGGTGAGAAAGGGTTGATTCAAAAACCAGAAATGTTGGTCTTACAGCGTACCGGGATTGCGCATCTGGTCGCCATTTCCGGTCTGCACATTGGGATTGCCGCATTGTTTGGTGGGTGTTTGGCGCGGATGTGTCAGTGGTTTATGCCTGTCAGATTAATCGATTATCGCTTTCCGCTGGTAGTCAGTGAGATTTTCCTGCTGGTTTACACGTGGCTTGCCGGTTGTAATGCGCCTGCTATGCGGACAGCGATGGCATTCTCATTATGGATCCTGCTGCGTTACTTTCGGGTTCGTTGTCATCCCTGGCAGGTCTGGTTATGGGGCGTAGCGCTTTTACTAATAACTGATCCGATGAATTTATTGTCAGATAGTTTTTGGTTGTCGTGTTTTGCCGTTGCTTCTCTCGTTTTCTGGTTTCAATGGGTGCCTTTACCGGCGAAGTTTCAGCAGCACTGGTACTGGTGTGTCATTCGTTGGGGACATTTGCAGGCCGGAGTGACCCTGCTTTTATTGCCCCTGCAAACTTGCATTTTCCATGGGATCAATGTTGCCTCATTTCTGGCAAATATGTGGGCTGTACCAGTTGTATCACTACTCACAGTTCCCTGTGTTCTGGTCGTCCTTTTTCTGAACATCTTCCCGGCCGGGTTGCTGACGGGGATCCAAACCTTACTCTGGCAGGGTGCTGATTACACACTGAATCTGGCAATGTGGGGCGTAAGACCATTCATCGGTAATTGGTTTGCGCTGGGAGAAAACTTTCTGTTTGTCAGTTTGTTGGGATGGGTTGCTATAATTTTTTGCCGTATCGGGCACGTGAAACAATGGGTTTCAATACTGGTGTCGTTTTGCGCGGTATCCGTAGTCTGGTACGGACGGATCCCTGCTGAACGCTGGCGTGTTGATATGCTGGACGTCGGGCATGGTTTGTCGGTACTCATCAGCCGGAATGGGAAAGGTATTCTCTATGATACGGGGAATAAGTGGGAAGGTGGGTCAGCGGCTGAACAGAATATTTTACCGTTTTTGAATTGGCATAATATCGAGTTAGAACAGATAATTATCAGTCACAACGATATGGATCATCGTGGTGGCCTGCCATTTTTGCAATCGCGATATCCTCAGGCAAGTTTGCGGGAGAGTTCCATGTCAGAGGGGCATCTGGCGTGTGTGGCCGGAGAACACTGGCAATGGCAGGGGCTGAATTTTAACGTTTTATGGCCGGAGGCAAAAGTTGCTGATGCCCGAAATGATGACAGTTGCGTCATCCGCATTGATGATGGTTCATTCAGCCTTTTGCTGACAGGGGATATTGAAGCCGGTTCAGAAAGGGCCTTGATCAGGAAATCGAGGCAGAAATTGCACTCTACAGTGCTTCAGGTTCCTCATCACGGGAGTAATACGTCGTCTTCACCGCCTTTTTTGCGGGCTGTTTCGCCGGAATCGGCGCTGACATCGGCAGCACGTTTCAACAAATGGCATCTTCCCGCGCATAAAGTTGTTAGCAGATACAACAAAGCCCGCTATGACTGGCACTCCACTTCGGATTCCGGTCAACTAAGCCTGTTCATTTATGGTGATTATTGGGCAATTAAAGGCTTACGGGAGCAATTAAACCCACGTTGGTACCACCGCCGGTTTGGAGTATCAGTAGATAATGAGTAGAATAGGCCGCTATTTCTTTCGATGCTGGTTGATATTGCATGATGAACGATAAAGATCTCTCCACGTGGCAGACATTCCGTCGCCTATGGCCGATGATCACACCTTTTAAAGCCGGGCTGGTTGCTGCGGCTATTGCGCTGGTCGCCAACGCCGCCAGTGATACCTTCATGCTGTCTTTGCTGAAACCGCTTTTAGATGACGGATTCGGAAAAGCAGACCGCTCAATTTTACTCTGGATGCCACTTGTCGTAATTGGTCTGATGATTGTTCGTGGCGTGAGCGGGTACATTTCGAGCTACTGCATCTCCTGGGTATCGGGCAAAGTGGTTATGCATATGCGCCGCCGCCTGTTTGGTCACATGATGAGAATGCCGGTCGCATTCTTTGACCAGCAATCCACCGGTACCTTGCTTTCCCGTATTACCTATGACTCTGAGCAGGTGGCTTCATCGTCTTCCAGCGCTCTTGTCACCGTCGTGCGTGAAGGGGCTTCAATCATTGGCCTGTTTATCATGATGTTTTACTACAGCTGGCAGCTTTCAGTGATCTTGCTGGTCATAGCACCGATCGTTTCGGTTGTTATCCGCGTGGTGTCTAAACGTTTCCGTAACATCAGTAAATCGATGCAAAACACGATGGGACAAGTGACGACCAGCGCAGAGCAGATGCTGAAAGGGCACAAAGAAGTTCTGATCTTTGGTGGCCAGAAAGTTGAAACTGAGCGTTTTGATAAAGTCAGTAACCGTATGCGTCAGCAAGGTATGCGTATGGTTTCTGCTTCATCGATTTCTGACCCGATTATTCAGCTGATCGCCTCTCTGGCACTGGCTTTCGTGCTGTATGCGGCAAGCTTCCCGTCTGTGATGGAAACACTCAGTGCCGGCACGATCACCGTGGTCTTCTCCTCGATGATTGCGCTGATGCGCCCGCTGAAGTCCCTGACGAACGTCAACTCCCAATTCCAGCGCGGTATGGCAGCTTGCCAGACGCTGTTCTCTATTCTGGACATGGAGCAGGAAAAAGACGAAGGCAAGCTGGAAGTTAAACGCGTTAAAGGGGAAGTTGAATTCAAGAATGTCACCTTCACCTATCCTGGTCGCGATGCTCCTGCGCTGCGCGATATTTCTTTCGCTCTTCCGGAAGGGAAAACTGTTGCGCTGGTGGGGCGTTCCGGGTCCGGTAAATCGACTATTGCCAACCTGCTGACACGTTTCTATGACATCCAGGAAGGTAAAATCCTGATGGACGGTCATGACCTGCGTGAATATACCTTGTCATCACTGCGCGATCAGGTTGCACTTGTATCGCAGAACGTTCATTTATTCAACGATACGATTGCCAACAACATTGCGTATGCCCGTACTGATCTTTATTCCCGTGAAGAAATCGAAAAAGCCGCAACAATGGCTTATGCGATGGATTTCATCGGTAAGATGGATAAAGGTCTGGACACGGTTATTGGCGAGAATGGCGTCCTGCTTTCTGGTGGCCAACGCCAGCGCATCGCGATTGCGCGTGCGTTGCTGCGCGACTCGCCGATTCTGATCCTTGATGAAGCGACTTCTGCGCTGGATACCGAGTCAGAACGTGCAATTCAGGCCGCACTGGATGAACTGCAAAAAAACCGTACCTCTTTGGTGATTGCGCACCGCCTATCGACCATCGAAAAAGCCGATGAGATTCTGGTGATTGAAGATGGTTGTATTGTGGAACGTGGCTCACACACCGCATTGCTGGAAGAACGCGGTGTTTATTCGCAGCTCTACCGGATGCAGTTTGGCCAATGATTGAGCGTATCTGGTCAGGTAAATCACCGCTCTATCTGTTGCTGTTGCCTTTGTCCTGGCTGTACGGGTTAATCTCGAATTTAATCCGTTACAGCTATAAATCAGGGCTTAAAAAAAGCTGGCGGGCGCCTGTGCCCGTCGTGGTAGTGGGGAACCTCACTGCCGGGGGCAATGGTAAAACGCCGGTGGTTATCTGGCTGGTTGAAACGCTACAGCAGCATGGATTCCGCGTGGGCGTAGTTTCACGCGGTTACGGCGGTAAGGCTGAAAGCTATCCGCTGGTATTAGCAGCAGATACAAAGGCTGCTCAGGCGGGTGATGAGCCCGTATTGATCTTCCAGAGAACCGGAGCGCCTGTTGCGGTGTCCCCGGTTCGTTCTGATGCCGTTAAAGCACTGCTGGCCGCGCATGAGCTGGACGTCATTATCACGGATGATGGCCTTCAACATTACGCGCTTCAGCGTGATGTTGAAGTTGTGGTGGTTGACGGCGTCCGGCGCTTTGGCAACGGCCACTGGTTGCCTGCCGGACCGATGCGCGAACGTCAGGCGCGTCTGCGTTCTGTTGATGCGGTGATTACCAACGGTGGCACCGCGCTTGCCGGTGAGCTGTCTATGGTTTTACAGCCGGGCAAAGCCGTGAATCTGGTGACGGGTGAACAGCGCGATGCAGCGATGCTGAAGAATGTGGTGGCGATGGCCGGTATTGGTCATCCACCACGCTTTTTTGCGACACTCAAACAGCTGGGGGTAGATTTGCAAAAGGAAATCGCTTTCGCCGATCATCAGGCGTACTCCCCTGAACAGATTTCCGCTACGGTACAACCCGGTCAGCAGCTTCTGATGACGGAAAAAGATGCCGTAAAATGCCGCTCTTTTGCTCAGCCGGACTGGTGGTATTTGCCCGTCGAAGCAAAAATTCAGGGTTTACAGGCAGAGAAATTATTGCAAAAAATAGCTGATCTTATTTTGAAAACCCATCTTTAAGCGGGTTGTATCTTCGAAATCCACTTCAGATATTCGAAATTTACGTAAATTTATAATTTCAATGCGACTGATTTTAATGACTTATTTGCGTAAATATTAATGACCCTTAAAATTATTGCGTATCGTGACTTGCTATTGTTTGCAGGTTATGAGTAAATGCGTGCAGCCTGTGTTACAGCGCTATTTATGTATGAGTGTAGAGTAAAGCAGTTCCTCCCAGACGTTATCTCTTTCCCGATGATTCCGCTTCCAAGACGAACCTTCTAAGTCCCTCCCATAAGTAATTGTCTGAACTATTGGCCAACATTGCCGAATGGCAGGATCTTATTGAGTAAAAGTTAAAGGGTTTTAAATATGTCTAAGAAAATGGGTCAGGTTAAGTGGTTCAATGAAAGCAAAGGTTTTGGTTTTATTGAGCAAGCTGATGGCGGCAAAGATGTCTTTGTACATTTCTCCGCAATCGCAACGGATGGTTTCAAAACTCTGGCTGAAGGCCAGCGTGTAGAATACACCATTCAGGACAGCCCGCGTGGTCCGGCTGCTGCTAACGTTATCGCTCTGTAATCAGAGAATAATGTGATGATATGAAACAACTCGAATTGTCTTTCATATCAGCAGAGTAAAACCCGCCCAACGGCGGGTTTTTAGTGCCCGAAAAGAAATGAGCTTTAAAGAAGTTCGCAGTAAAAATAATCGTTAAACAAATTCGCTCATTAGAGGTTTTTTATAAAAAAATAACTTAGATATGGGCAAACGCATCCGAACAATAATAAAAAAGTGTGTTCATGGATGCCCAAAAGAAAGGATAGAAATTATGATGTTAAAAATGGGTTTAGTTAAATGGTACAACCAGGCTAAAGGCTACGGTTTTATTTGCCCTCTGGATGGTTCTTCTGAGATTTATGTTCAGCGTACCTCCATTGCCAATACCGGTAATAAATCACTGAGTGCCGGTCAGCGTGTAGAGTTCACCACTTACCGCAGCGTAGCACATGGCCCTTCAGCGGCTGATGTTATTGCGTTCTAAGTCTGGTTTTTGTAATGCGCCGTTGAGCTGAATTTTACGCTCCGGCAAAAATATGTTATCGGTATCCACAGTTTATCGCTGCCACGGATACCGATATGTCTCACCCGGTTATATCTCTCAGTTCGGCCCGCACCCTGCATTTATCTGCACAAAATCTTCTTAAACCTCTGACCCGAAAACCGTCTGCCGGTGATGTTGTCGATTCCATTCAGAATATGGGATTGCTGCAAATCGATACGATCAGCGTGGTTGCCAGAAGCCCTTACCTCGTATTGTTTAGCCGCCTCGGAAATTATTCCCCACAATGGCTGGAAGATGCGTTATCTGAGGGGAAAATTTTTGAATACTGGGCGCACGAAGCCTGTTTTATCCCTCGCGAGGATTACGGGTTATTGCGGCACAAGATGCTGAACCCGCAGGGCATGGGATGGAAATTTTCTCAAGACTGGTTTGATGAACATCAGGCTGATATTCAAGCTCTTCTGAGCCATATTGCAGAAAAAGGTCCGGTGCGTTCTGCGGATTTCAGTGCGGAGAAAAAATCAAACAGCGGCTGGTGGGACTGGAAACCGCATAAAAAACATCTGGAAACGCTGTTTACTTCCGGAAAGCTGATGGTGTCCGAGCGACGTAATTTTCACCGCGTGTACGATCTTGCAGAGCGCGTCATGCCCGGCTGGGATGATGCGGCGCAGGCACTTAGCCAGGAAGCGGCGGAATATCAAATGATGTGTCGTTCGGCGCAGTATCTGGGGATATTCAAAGCGGAATGGCTGGCAGATTATTATCGCCTTAAACGTGTTGATACCCGGAAAGTGATTGAAACACTCCTGGAAAATGGAGAAGTCACGCCTGTTGAAGTCAGCGGGCTGGAGGGAAAATATTATGTCCACCAGCAACAATTTCCTCTGTTGCAAAAAGCGCGTGAGTCACGAATCAGCTCAACGGTGACGACACTGCTTTCACCGTTCGATCCGGTTGTGTGGGATCGCAAGCGCGCCTCGACTCTTTTTAATTTTGATTACCGGATTGAATGCTATACGCCGGAGGCAAAGCGTCAGTACGGGTATTTCACGTTACCGATCCTTCAGCGCGGCGAGTTAGTCGGGCGCATAGATGCCAAAATGCACCGCAAGGAAAAGGTTCTGGAGGTGAAAAGTCTTCACCTCGAGCCTGAAGTCACGATGACATCCCGGCGTGCGCAGGATATTCACGGCGCGATTACGCGCTTTGCTGCATGGCAGGGAGCAGAAGACGTATTGTTTTCGAAAGGGCCGGAAGCGTTAACAGTGTTATGGAATACGGGTTGGCGGGTCTGATCCAGAAAGTAAAACGGCTGCATCAGGCAGCCGTTTATTCACGATGATTGCAGGTGTTACTCAGTATTAGTTGCTGAAGTTAGCGAACATTGCGATGATTTTGTTAATGGTTTTCATTTTGTGCTCATATCTGAAGTTTATAGTGTGATGTGCATCACAAAAAAAATTGTACTCCCACGTAATCTGCAACGCAATCCTTCATGAGTGATATTTTTTAATCACATTAATTTAACTTTCTGGAGGCGTAGCAGAAGGTGACGTGAGGATTAACGCAGAGGGGGCGTTATGCTATTCTCTGGAGCCGTTGTATTGTGTTTTCCAATGCATTTTTGCGTGACACCCTGCTGAAAAGCGGTGTATTCGCCTCCGGGAGGAATTAATGGACCATCGTTTACTTGAAATCGTTGCGTGCCCTGTGTGTAACGGGAAACTGTACTTCAATAAAGAAGCACAGGAATTAGTGTGTAAAGCCGACAGTCTGGCTTATCCGGTTCGGGACGGCATCCCAGTATTATTAGAAAACGAAGCCCGCCCGCTTTCTGTTGATGAGACACATCCATGAGTTTTATTGCAATTATCCCGGCCCGTTTTGGGTCCAGCCGCCTGCCCGGTAAGCCTTTGGCCGATATTAACGGTAAACCGATGGTTGTGCACGTCATGGAACGTGCGCTGGAATCCGGTGCGAAACGCGTGATTGTAGCGACCGACCATCCGGAAGTTGTGGCCGCAGTGAAAGCTGCAGGTGGTGAAGTCTGCCTGACCAGCCCTGATCATCAGTCTGGTACCGAACGTCTGGCAGAAGTTATCCAAATTTGTCAGTTTGCAGATGATGAAATCATCGTTAATGTGCAGGGCGATGAGCCGCTGATCCCGCCGGTGATTGTCCGTCAGGTCGCTGAAAATCTGGCTAACAGCGTTGCGGGTATGGCAACGCTGGCAGTACCGATTGAATCTGCCGAAGAAGCCTTCAACCCGAATGCAGTAAAAGTGGTTCGCGATGCTAACGGTTACGCCATGTATTTCTCCCGCGCGGCCATCCCGTGGGAACGTGAGCGTTTCGCTGTTTCTAAAGATACGATTGGCGACGTCTTCCTGCGCCATATCGGTATTTATGCCTATCGCGCCGGTTTTATCCGTCAGTACGTTCAGTGGGAACCGAGCAAACTGGAGCACATTGAGTTGCTCGAACAACTCAGGGTGCTGTGGTATGGTGAAAAAATCCACGTTGATGTCGCGAAAGCCATTCCTTCAGTAGGGGTTGATACTCCGGAAGATCTGGAACGCGTACGTAAGATCCTGGGCCACTCGCATTCCTGAGCCACGGTTAGCGGACGGAATGCGTCACATTCCGTCCATTCTTATCTGACGTTCCTTCCAGTTTCCGAGTTATCCTCTCTCTCCTGAAGCAATTATCCGGTTTTTGTTTGATCTGAAACGGGGTATTCATCTGTCGAAGCTTTCATCATAAACGTTAATCTTTTCGTCACTGCGAATACGTTATGGAACAGCTAAAAGCCGAGTTAAGTATTGTTTTGGGCGAGCGTTTATCCCGCCTTGAATGCGTCAGTGAACAACCTTATGCCCATCTTTTTTCTCTTTATGATGAGCAGGGCTATGCAATGCCGCTGATGGCGAAAAGTTTTGTCTGCGAAGGCATCGCGGGGCAGGAAGCCTACAAACTCTCGATGCTGGCCAGAGAAGGCGTAGTGCGCGTGCCGACGGTTTACGGCATGGTCACGACGCATCAAAAACCCTATCGGGAAATTTTGCTGATTGAACGTCTGCGCGGCGTCTCAGCAGAAGCACCCACCCGCACGCCGGAACGCTGGAAAATATTGCAGGAGCAAATCGTTGAGGCGATGCTGGCCTGGCACCGTATTGACAGCCACGGTTGCGTCGGTTCAGTCGACAGCACCCAGGAAAACCGCTGGGAAAACTGGTATCCGCAACGTGTTGAAGTGCTGTGGTCAACCTTATCAAATTTACAGGCGCCGGAACTCACGCCGGAAGATCGCACGGTGCTTTTCCGTTCCCGATCCAGCATTGCGACCTTGTTCAGGGAATCCGATGACACGCCGGTTCTGGTTCACGGCAATCTTTCCCTGCGCAGTATGCTGAAAGACCCGCGCAGCGATCAGCTTCTGGCGATGATTAATCCGGGTACCGTTTTATGGGCGCCGCGTGAATTTGATTTGTTCCGTCTTTGGGAAAAGGGCATGAGCGAGCAACTGCTGTTCAGCTATTTGCAAAAAGCGCCCGTCTCAGACACCTTCCTTGAGCGCCGTTGGTTCTATTTACTGTGGGAATCTGTCGCGCACCTTATCCATACCGGTAAGCTCGATCGCCGCCAGTTTGACTATGCGCGACAGCAACTGTTGCCGTGGCTTAACTGACGGGCTTCGTTTCGGATGACGGCAGCGTCATCCATTGCCAGATACTCCCCAGCGTTTCGTACCACGCCCGTTCACTGTGAGATAAGAAAAGTGCCTGCGGAAGGGCTCTTTCCCACGGGTTAAGCGGGGAATCAATTGCCAGCTGATTAGCCGGAGCCGGGATTGGGCTCAGTCCTGCCTGCCTGAAGAAAACCAGTGCGCGGGGCAGATGATTGGCGGAGGTTACCAGCACGAAAGGCTGATCATCGGCCAGAATTTTTACCTGCTGCGCTTCCTGATGCGTATCCCGTGGCTTATCGAGCAAAATGATATCACTCTCCGGCACACCTAAACTCTCCGCCACTTTCCCTGCAACGGCCGCACTGCTCACCGGATTTGTCATGGCCTGCGCGCCGGTAAACACGATTTTCGATCCCGGATTTGCACGATAAATTCGGATCCCCTCTGCGACGCGGGGCAGGCTGTTGCTGATCAGGTTGGAGCTGGGTGCCCAGTCCGGGTTATAGGTATAGCCGCCACCGAGAACGACAACGTATTTTACCGGCGGATGCGCCTGAGGCTGATACGTCGGATAGCCAGATTCCACCGGGCGAAGTAAATTGTCAGCCACCGGCTGGAGGCTCAGCAGGAGCAACAGCAGCCAACTCAGTGAAAAAAACACTTTTCCGGTTTTTTGCCAGCGGGTCATCCATAACAACACCAGCGCGATCGCCATCATCAGCAGGATAAAAGGCAGTGGCATTAACAGGCCGCCGACAGTTTTTTTTAGGATAAATAGCATCAGAAACCGGTCCTTTTGGGTGAAAAAACGACATCCGGGCGTGAATCAGCGTCAGGATGATTTATTCTATGCCAGCCTGTGCCAAAATAGCACCTCACGCGGCGATGCCGCACAGAGATAACCCGGCAAAACGTTTTCAGGAACAAGGTTCAATTCATGCAGGATCGTAATTTTGACGATATGGCCGAAAAGTTTTCGCGCAATATCTACGGCACAACGAAAGGACGTATCCGTCAGGCCGTGCTGGGTCAGGATCTGCAGGAGTTGATGAAGACTTTGCCGAAGCGGCCGTTGCGTATTCTTGATGCAGGCGGTGGCGAAGGGCAAATGGCCTGCGAACTGGCCGCTTTAGGACATCAGGTCTTGTTGTGCGATCTCTCCGGTGAGATGATCCGTCGCGCGCAGGCTGCGGCGATTGAAAAAGGTGTGAGCGACAACATGCAATTTGTACATTGTCCCGCTCAGCACATCGCAGAACATTTGGAAGCGCCGGTTGATCTGATATTGTTTCACGCGGTCATTGAATGGCTTGCGGAACCCCAACAGGCGCTGGCTGCACTGACCGATTGCCTGGTGCCGGGTGGCGCAATCTCGCTGATGTTTTACAATATCCACGGTCTGGTCATGCGGCACATGATCCTGGGAAATTTCGGTCATGTTGAAGCCGGCGTGCCAAAAATCAAAAAGAGCTCCCTGTTGCCCGATCATCCGCTGGAACCTGCGCAGGTCTATCAGTGGCTGGAAGAGCTTGGGATGCAGATAAGCGGCAAAACCGGTGTTAGAGTATTCCACGATTATTTGCGAAACAGACAACAACATAAGCAGGATTTTGACGAGCTTCTGGCGCTGGAACAGCGTTATTGCCGTCAGGAACCTTTTGTTAGTTTGGGACGTTACATCCATGTGATGGCGCATAAACCCATTCTGAAGGACGAATTATGAGTGAATTTTCCCAGACTGTACCCGAACTGGTCGCCTGGGCACGGAAAAATGATTTCTCAATTTCGCTGCCAACGGAGCGGCTGGCTTTTCTTCTGGCAATTGCCACGTTAAACAGCGAGCGCCTTGATGGGGAAATGAGTGAAGGTGAGCTGGTCGACGCGTTTCGCCACGTCAGTAAAGGTTTCGAGCAGACAAACGAAACGGTCACCGTTCGTGCCAATAACGCCATCAATGATATGGTGCGTCAGCGCCTGCTCAACCGGTTTGTCAGCGAACTGGCGGATGGCAATGCCATTTATCGCCTGACGCCGCTGGCAATCGGTATTTCAGATTATTATATCCGTCAGCGTGAATTTTCTACCCTGCGGTTGTCTATGCAATTGTCGATTGTTGCACAGGAACTTAAGCGTGCGGCCGATGCCGCCGAAGAGGGTGGCGATGATTTCCACTGGCACCGCAACGTTTATGCGCCGCTGAAATATTCCGTCGCTGAAATTTTTGACAGTATCGACATGACCCAGCGGATCATGGATGAGCAGCAACAGGGCGTTAAAGATGATATCGCCGGGCTGCTCAACAAAGACTGGCGTGCGGCCATTTCCAGCTGTGAAATCCTTTTGTCAGAAACCTCGGGCACGCTGCGTGAATTGCAGGATACGCTGGAAGCTGCGGGCGACCTGTTGCAGGCGCACCTGTTGCGTATTCAGGATGCCACGATGGTGGAAATGGACCTGAGCTTCGTCGACAAACTGGTTTTCGATTTACAGAATAAACTCGACCGCATCACCAGCTGGGGCCAGCAGGCGATTGACCTGTGGATTGGCTACGACCGCCACGTGCATAAATTTATCCGTACGGCTATCGACATGGATAAAAACCGCGTATTTGCGCAGCGTCTGCGACAGTCGGTTCAAAACTATTTTGACCAGCCCTGGACGCTGACATTCGCCAATGCGGATCGCTTGCTGGATATGCGTGATGAAGAACTGGCATTGCGCAGTGAGGAAGTCACCGGTGAGTTACCGCCGGATCTGGAATTTGAAGAATTTAACGAAATCCGCGAACAGCTTGCGGCATTGATTGAACAGGCATTACAGGTCTATCAACAACAGAAAACGCCGCTCAATCTGGGCATGGTAATGCGCGAATATCTCAAACAGTATCCGCGGGCCCGACACTTTGATGTCGCGCGAATTGTGGTCGACCAGGCAGTTCGCCTTGGTGTGGCTGAAGCAGATTTTTCAGGGTTGCATGCCGAATGGCAGGCAATCAATGATTACGGAGCCAAGGTGCAGGCCCATGTCATCGACAAATATTGAACACATAATGCCAGCTAAGCTGGCGCAGGCGCTGGCAAATTCAGTGTTTCCTGCTCTCGATAGCCAGCTCCGTTCTGGCCGCCATATTGGCATTGATGAACTCGATAACCACGCTTTCCTGATGGATTATCAGGAAGAAATGGAGTTGTTTTATAGCCGCTACAGCGTAGAGCTGATCCGGGCACCGGAAGGTTTCTTCTATTTGCGCCCGCGCTCGACGACGCTGATCCCCCGTTCGGTGCTTTCCGAGCTGGATATGATGGTGGGGAAAATTCTCTGCTATCTGTATCTCAGCCCGGAACGCCTTGCGCACGAAGGGATTTTTACCCAGCAGGAACTGTATGACGAGCTGCTAAGTCTGGCCGATGAAAACAAGCTGCTGAAATATGTCAATCAGCGCTCGACCGGTTCGGATTTAGATCGCCAGAAATTACAGGATAAAGTCCGTACGTCTTTGAACCGTCTGCGCCGTCTGGGCATGGTGTATTTCATGGGTGTCGACAGCAGCAAATTCCGTATCACCGAAGCGGTATTCCGTTTTGGTGCGGATGTTCGCAGCGGCGATGATGCCCGTGAAGCACAGTTACGGATGATCCGCGACGGCGAAGCGATGCCCGTCGACAGTGCGTTGTCACTGAACGATGAAAGTGAAGACGGCGAGTTGCAGGCAGGGCATCAGGGACCTGATAGCGCAGAGGATGAACAGGAATGATTGAACGCGGTAAATTTCGCTCACTGACGCTGGTTAACTGGAACGGGTTCTTTGCCCGGACTTTTGACCTCGATTCACTGGTCACCACACTTTCCGGCGGTAACGGTGCGGGTAAATCCACCACCATGGCTGCGTTTGTTACGGCGCTGATCCCTGACCTGACACTGCTGCACTTCCGTAATACCACCGAAGCTGGTGCAACCTCCGGTTCCCGCGATAAAGGCCTGCACGGTAAATTGCGTGCGGGCGTGTGTTACTCGGTGCTGGATGTGGTGAACTCACGCCACCAGCGCATTGTGGTTGGCGTACGTTTGCAACAGGTTGCAGGCCGTGACCGCAAAGTTGACATCAAACCGTTCACCATCCAGGGCTTGCCGGTTGCGGTTAATCCGACGGAAATGCTGACGGAAACGGTGGGTGAGCGTCAGGCTCGCGTGCTGTCTTTGCAGGAGCTGAAAGATCGCGTCGAAGCCATGGAAGGTGTCCAATTTAAGCAGTTCAACTCGATCACTGATTACCATGCGCTGATGTTCGATTTGGGTGTCATTCCGCGTCGTTTACGTTCGGCGTCTGACCGCAGCAAGTTCTATCGTCTGATAGAAGCCTCGCTGTACGGCGGGATTTCCAGCGCCATCACACGTTCCCTGCGTGACTACCTGTTGCCGGAAAACAGCGGTGTGCGTAAGGCATTCCAGGATATGGAAGCCGCGCTGCGTGAAAACCGCATGACGCTGGAAGCTATTCGCGTAACGCAATCCGACCGTGACCTGTTCAAACATCTGATTTCTGAAGCGACATCTTACGTGGCGGCCGACTATATGCGCCACGCCAATGAACGTCGTATTCACCTCGATGGCGCGCTGGTATTGCGTAACGATTTGCTTACCAGCCGGAAACAGCTGTCCGGCGAGCAATACCGTCATGTCGAAATGGCGCGTGAACTGGCCGAGCAGAGCGGTTCACAAAGTGATCTGGAAACCGATTATCAGGCAGCCAGCGATCATCTCAGTCTGGTGCAGACCGCGATGCGTCAGCAGGAAAAAATCGAGCGTTATGAAGGTGATCTTGAAGAGCTGACGTATCGTCTGGAAGAACAGAATGAAGTCGTGGCGGAAGCCAGCGAACTGCATGCTGAACATGAAGCGCGAGCTGAGGCCGCCGAGCTTGAAGTCGATGAGCTGAAAAGCCAGCTTGCCGATTACCAGCAGGCGCTGGACGTTCAGCAAACCCGTGCGATTCAATACCAGCAAGCGTTGCAGGCCATTGAACGTGCGCGCGACCTGTGCCAGATCCCGGATCTGAGCACACAGAACAGCGAAGAATGGCTGGAAACATTCCAGAGCAAAGAACAGGAAGCCACAGAAATCCTGCTCCAGCTGGAACAAAAAATGAGCGTGGCATCAGCGGCGCACAATCAGTTTGAAACTGCGTATCAGCTTGTGGTGAAAATCGCCGGTGAAGTCAGCCGCAGTCAGGCCTGGCAAACCGCGCGTGAATTATTACGCGACTGGTCTTCTCAGCAGCATCAGGCAGAGCGCGTCGAACCGTTGCGCATGCGTTTGTCCGAGCTTGAAGGCCGTCTTCGTGAGCAGCAGGACGCTGAGCGTCAGTTGCAGGAATTCTGCAAACGCACCGGGCAGGATGTGCAGCCGGAAGATCTGGACGAAATGCAGCGCGAGCTGGAAGTCCAGATTGAAGAGTTGCAGGGCGTAGTTTCACAGGCCGGTGAACGCCGCATGGAAATGCGTCAGGAACTCGAACAGGTTCAGTCGCGCATCCGTGAACTGACTGCCCGTGCGCCGGTCTGGCTGGCCGCTCAGGAAGCACTGAGCCAGCTGAGTGAGCAAAGTAAGGAACCGCTGGAAAACAGCCAGCAGGTGACTGAATACATGCAGCAGTTGCTGGAAACCGAACGGGAAACGACGGTTGAACGCGATGAAGTCGCTGCACGTAAGCGCCGCATCGAAGGCCAGATTACCCGTCTGAGCCAGCCAAGCGGTGCGGAAGATTCCCGCATGATTGCGCTGGCCGAACGTTTCGGTGGCGTACTGCTCTCCGAGATTTATGACGACGTGACCATCGACGACGCCCCGTATTTCTCCGCGTTGTATGGCCCGTCACGTCACGCGATCGTCGTGCCTGATCTGTCGTTGATCCGCGATCAGCTCGACGGGCTGGATGATTGTCCGGAAGACCTCTATCTGATCGAAGGGGATCCGCAGTCATTTGACGATAACGTCTTTGAAGTGGAAGAAATGCAGGGTGCGGTGCTGGTCAAAACCGGCGACCGTCAGTGGCGTTATTCCCACTTCCCGCAGGTGCCGCTGTTTGGCCGTGCCGCGCGTGAAAATCGTCTGGAAACCCTGCATAAAGAACGCGAAAATTTATCCGAGCGTTACGCGACACTGTCGTTTGACGTCCAGAAAATCCAGCGCGCACATCAGGCGTTCAGCCGCTTCATCGGCAGCCATTTGGCCGTTGCTTTTGATGCCGATCCTGAAGCAGAAATCCGCACGCTAAGCGGACGTCGTGGTGAGCTCGAGCGCGCTCTGAATGCGCACGAAAGCCAGAATCAGCAGCAACGTCAGCAATACGAACAGGCTAAAGAAGCTGTCGCGATGCTGAACAAATTGCAGCCGCGTGTTGGTTTATTATGCGACGAAACGCTGATCGACCGTGTCGAAGAAATCCGTGAAGAAATGGATGAAGCGCAGGATTCTGCCCGTTTCATCCAGCAGCATGGCAATTCTCTTGTCAAACTCGAACCGCTGGTCTCGGTGTTACAAAGTGACCCGGAACAGCACGAGCAGCTGAAAGAAGATTATGCGCAGGCTCAGCATTCACAGCGTCTGGCGAAACAGCAGGCGTTTGCCCTGACCGAAGTCGTTCAGCGTCGCGCTCACTTCGGCTATACCGATTCTGCCGGTATGCTCAATGAAAACAGTGACCTGAATGACAAACTGCGCCAACGCCTGGAGCATGCGGAAGCGGAACGTACCCGCGCCCGTGAGCAGATGCGTCAGCATCAGACCCAGCTGACGCAATACAGCCAGGTTCTGGCATCCCTGAAAAGTTCGTTTGATGCCAAACGCGACATGCTCAAAGAACTGAGCCAGGAATTGCAGGATATTGGCGTTCAGGCCGATCCGAACGCCGAAGCGCGCGCCAAAACGCGCCGCGATGAATTGCACTCCGCCCTCAGTACGAACCGTGCGCGCTGTAACCAGCTCGAAAAACAGATTACTTTCTGTGAAGCCGAGATGGACAATTTGCAGAAGAAATTGCGCAAGCTGGAGCGCGATTACCATCAGAGCCGTGAGCAGGTGGTGACGTCGAAAGCCGGCTGGTGCGCCGTGATGCGTCTGGTGAAAGATAATGGCGTTGAGCGCCGTCTTCACCGCCGCGAGCTGGCCTATATGGACGGCGACGAACTACGTTCTATGTCGGATAAATCCCTCGGGGCGCTGCGGCTGGCAGTGTCTGACAACGAACATCTGCGCGATGTGCTGCGTCTTTCCGAGGATCCAAAACGTCCGGAGCGCAAAATTCAGTTCTACATTGCGGTCTATCAGCATCTGCGCGAGCGTATCCGTCAGGATATTATCCGCACCGACGATCCGGTGGAAGCCATCGAACAGATGGAAATCGAGCTGGGACGCCTGACGGAAGAACTGACGGCGCGTGAACAACAGCTGGCCATCAGCTCGAAGAGTGTGGCGAATATTATTCGCAAAACGATTCAGCGTGAACAAAACCGTATCCGCCAGCTCAACCAGGGTCTGCAGGCCGTGGCCTTTGGTCAGGTTAAAAGTGTGCGTCTGAACGTCAATGTACGTGAAGCCCACGCCGGTTTGCTGGATGTGCTTTCTGAACAACAGGAACAGCATCAGGACTTGTTCAGCAGCAACCGTCTGACTTTCTCCGAAGCGCTGGCAAAACTGTATCAGCGCCTGAATCCACAGATCGATATGGGGCAACGCACGCCGCAAACGATCGGTGAAGAACTGCTGGATTACCGTAACTACCTCGAAATGGAGGTGGAAGTTAACCGTGGTTCTGATGGCTGGCTGCGTGCAGAGAGTGGCGCGTTGTCTACCGGTGAAGCGATCGGTACGGGTATGTCGATTCTGGTGATGGTGGTTCAGAGCTGGGAAGATGAATCGAGTCGCATGCGTGGTAAAGATATTTCGCCTTGTCGCCTTCTGTTCCTCGACGAAGCGGCCCGTCTGGATGCTAAATCTATCGCGACTCTGTTTGAGCTTTGCGACAGGTTAGAAATGCAGCTTATTATCGCGGCGCCGGAAAATATCAGCCCGGAAAAAGGTACGACTTACAAACTGGTGCGTAAAGTGTTCGGCAATAACGAACACGTGCATGTAGTTGGTTTACGTGGATTTGCTCCGGAGCTTCCTGCACTAGCAACGACAGAGGCCGACGTTTCCTGATCCGTTTCTGAAGTCCTGACGCCCTGGTATTTTGCCGGGGCGTTTTTTATTGTTTGCGGCTCCTTATTTTCTTCATACTGTTTTCCTTAAATATTGATTTATCCTCAGAATATTACTTATTCATTTCTCTGATACTTTCTTAAGAATATGTCTTATCCATAAATAACTATTAAGACATTTTCAAATACCTGGCTGAATAGTGAGCTAATGCTTTGCCGCAGAATGGAAAGTGCACAATGAAGTCTTTATTTCGGCTGACGGCTGGCTTAGAGTCTTTACGTGAGATACGGACTCTATTGCATTGAGTTCCTACGCAAAAAAAGAATTCTCTTTATATACTTAATCTAAGAGCTGCTGGCTTAATTTTGGGGATCAAATTGGGCAATTTATCGGGAGGCAAGGGAAAATGTTAATGAATCAAAGGTCTCTCAGGTTTTTAGTCGCCAGCTGTCTGCTGGCAAGCGGTCTGTCGCCATGGTTTTCTACCTGGGCCGCAGTACCCACTATGCCGGTAGGAAAAACTACGCTATCCAGCGTTCAGAGCATGAGTCAGTTGCAGGCAGAACTGGCGCCGCGTGGCATTCGTCCGTTGTATTTATCGTCTTTGTCCTCACTTTACGCTGCCAATCATATGCAGCCGATGTGGAATGACAGAGGATCCATCCAGATTTTCCAGCAGCAATTAGCTGAGCTGGCGATTTCAGGCATTCAGCCGCAGTTTACTCAGTGGGTTAAATGGCTGACGGATCCTGAGGTTAAGGGAATGGCGCGCGATGTTGTGTTGTCCGATGCAATGCTGGGGTATTTGCAATTTACCAGCAGCGTCGAAGCCAATGGCGACAAATGGCTTTACAGCAACGTGCCATATAAAATGACTACGCCGCCGCTGACGGTGATTAACCAGTGGCAACTGGCTGTACGTCAAAGTGACACGGCGCGGTATCTGTCAACGCTGACGCCACAGCATCCTTATTACGCTAAAATGCACGATGCCCTGAAGCTGATGCTAACAGACAATCGTCCGTGGCCGGTGATGACTGGCGCTGCGAGTTTACGTCCCGACCAAATCAGCGATGACGTGCCTGCTCTGCGTGAAATACTGACCCGGACGGGCATGATGGTGGCGTCACCGGAAGAGGCTAAATCGCCGAAACCGACCGATGAAACTATTGCGCCTAATGTACCGGGAAGTGCGTCGAATGACGATTTGTCTGTCGATGAGACCGCCGATAAATCTCAGCCAGCGACACCGGCGGTCAGTCCTTCTGCGACTTCGGTTCAGGATGTGTTGCCGACGGTTCAGGCCGGTGATACACCGGCTCCGGCCGCGCCGGTTGCTGTGTCGAATAATCAGTACACACCGGATCTGGTCGAAGCCGTTAAGCGCTTCCAGAAATGGCAGGGGTTAGAAGCTGACGGTATTATTGGCGGACGCACGCGCCAATGGCTGAATGCATCTCCGCAATTGCGCGCCACATTGCTGGCTCTAAACATTCAACGTTTACGTATTCTTCCGGGCAATGTGAATACGGGCATTATGGTGAATATTCCCAACTACCAGCTCACATATTATCTCAACGGCAGCGAAGTTTTATCCTCGCGGGTCATTGTCGGGCGTCCGAGCCGCAAAACGCCTTTAATGAGCAGCGCGCTGAATAATGTCGTGGTCAACCCGCCATGGAACGTGCCGACGACCTTAGTGCGTGAAGACATTGTGCCTAAGGCCATGAACAACCCATCGTACTTCCAGCAGCACGGTTATCAGGTGTTGTCCGGCTGGAGCAATGATGCGGAAGTGATTGATCCGTCGATGATTGACTGGGCGATGGTTTCGCCAAGTCATTTCCCGTATCGCATCCGTCAGGCACCAGGCGCGAGCAATTCCCTTGGCCGGTATAAATTCAATATGCCGAGTTCAGATGCTATTTATCTGCATGATACGCCTAACCACAACCTGTTCAGCAAAGACATTCGTGCACTGAGTTCAGGGTGCGTGCGTGTAAACAAAGCGTCGGAACTGGCCAATATGTTGTTGCAAGATGCGGGCTGGAACGATACCCGAATTTCTTCAGCGCTTCAGGGCGGTAATACGACGTATGTAGCGATCCGTCATCACATACCGGTAAAACTGTTCTATCTGACGGCCTGGGTGGCTGACGACGGTAAGCCGCAATTCCGTACAGATATTTACAATTACGATGCAACTGTGAGATCAGGTGCACAAATTTTGCCTCAGGCGGAAATATTGCTCCAATAAATGCAGTAAAACTAATCTGATAAAGGTCTGAATACTTGGCCTGACAACGAGCGTGAGCCACTGGCACGCTCGTTTTGCTTTGCAGGGTCCCTTGACTCGCAGAAATTTGGCGGTTAAGGTTCAAAACGGTTCCGAATGGGGCTTATTTTTGACTCTCTTACCGGATAGTAAACTGTTCATGAATGAAATCGACAAACATCGCCGTAAATGGCTGGCATTAGGCAGTGCCGCTATGGGGATTGCATTGCTTCCGGGTCGTGCATTCGCCACTCTTTCCACACCTCGTCCGCGTATTTTAGTGGTTAACAATCTGAATACCGGCGAAACCCTCAAAACTGAGTTCTTCGATGGAAAGCGTTATAACAAGGATGAGTTGGCCCGGTTGAATCATCTGTTCAGGGACTATCGTGCGGAAAAAATAAAAAGCATCGATCCCGCGCTTTTCGATCACCTCTATCGTTTGCAGGTTATGCTCGGCGGAACGAATAAACCGGTTCAGTTAATTTCCGGCTACCGTTCTCTGGCGACCAATAACAGTATGCGTGAACCGGGGAGCGGCGTAGCAAAACACAGTTACCACACGCTCGGGCAGGCCATGGATTTCCATATTCAGGGCATCGAACTGAGCAATATCCGCAAAGCAGCATTAAAAATGCGGATGGGTGGTGTAGGATATTATCCACGAAGTAACTTTGTGCACATTGATACCGGACCAGCACGAACCTGGTAGTGTGCGTAATTAATGGCCTGCCCAAACGGACAGGCCATTTTGTGGAGCCCTATGAAATTCCATCTTATTACTGTCACGGCGTTCAGCCAGAATTGCTCACTGATTTGGTGTACAAAAACGAATCAGGCCGCGCTTGTCGATCCGGGCGGAGAAGCAGCAAAAATTATCCGCGAAGTATCCGATAAAGGTGTGCTGGTTACGCAAATTTTGCTGACACACGGCCATCTTGACCACGTCGGTGCCGCAGCTGAACTGGCTGCCCATTATCAGGTGCCGATCATCGGGCCACAAAAGGAAGATCAGTTCCTGCTCGATGCGTTGCCAACGCAAAGCCAGATGTTCGGCCTTGATCATTGTGACCCGCTGACGCCAGATACCTGGCTGGAAGAAGGGGATACCGTGAGCGTGGGCGAGGAAATACTCTCTGTGCTCCATTGCCCGGGACATACGCCGGGACACATTGTTTTTATCAATGATAAAACGCGCCTGGCAGTTTCAGGTGATGTGATTTTTAAAGGCGGAGTAGGGCGCAGTGACTTCCCGCGTGGAGATCATCAGGCGCTGATTCACTCAATCAAAACAAAATTATTGCCGTTGGGTGATGATATCGTCTTTATTCCGGGTCATGGACCAATGTCCGATTTTGGCTATGAACGTAAAACCAACCCCTTCCTGCAGGATGAAATGCCGGTCTGGTAAACGTTTTGGCTAACAGAATACCAATACAAAAAGCCCGTCAGTTTCCAGACGGGCTTTTTAATGGAATTCAGAACGCCGAATCCTTACAGCACGGCGACAATGGCTTCACACAACGGTGCCATGTTTTCGAGCGTAATACCGGCTACGTTGATACGGCCAGAGTTCACTGCGTAAACGCCGAATTCATCACGCAGACGCAGCACCTGATCTTTGGTCAGGCCGCTGAATGAGAACATCCCGTTCTGATTGATAATGAAGCTGAAATCCTGCTGCGCGCCTTTTTCCTGCAACGTGCTGACAAACAGCTGACGCATGCGGTGAATACGCTGACGCATATCGCTCAGTTCCTGCTCCCACAGCGTGCGGAGTGCCTCGTTACCCAGAATAGTGGCAACAACAGCGGCGCCGTGAGCGGGTGGGTTAGAGTAGTTTGCACGGATCACGGATTTCACCTGGCTGAATGCGCGGTCTGCGGTTTCAGCATCAGCCGCCACCAGCGTACAGGCACCCACGCGCTCATTGTATAGCCCGAAGTTTTTCGAGTAAGAGCTCGCAACCAGCAATTCTTTATGATTAGCCACAAACAGGCGCAAGCCGGCAGCGTCTTCTTCCAGACCTTTGGCAAAGCCCTGATAAGCGAAATCAAACAGCGGCAACCAGCCATTGGCGACAGACAATTCTGCCAGTTGGGCCCACTGTTCAGCCGTCGGATCAATGCCTGTCGGGTTGTGGCAGCAACCATGGAATAACACCACGTCGCCAGCTTGTGCGTTGCTCAGGCTTTTCAGCATGCCGTCAAAATCGAGGCTGTGATTCGCGGCGTCGTAATAATTGTATTCTGCTACTTCCAGACCGGAAGCAGAGAAAACGCCTTTATGGTTTGGCCAGCTTGGATTGCTGACCCAAACGCGTCTTGCGCTGGTCTGGGTGGCGATAAAATCGGCTGCAATACGTAATGCGCCGGTTCCGCCCGGAGTTTGTGCGGTGCGGGCACGTTTGTCGGCAATCACAGCGTTGTTTTTGCCAAACAGCAATTCCTGCGTACAGCGTGCAAAATCAGGTAACCCGTCAATGCTCAGATAGGTTTTTGTCGTTTCATTTTCCAACAGGAATTGTTCAGCTTTCTTCACACTGGCCAGAACCGGTGTTTTACCGGTTTCATCTTTATAAACACCAATCCCCAGATTGATTTTATTTGAGCGGTCGTCCGCGCGGAAAAGATCGGAAAGACCCAGAATCGGGTCGGCAGGTGCTGCAGTGATTTTTTCAAACATGTTGGAAACTTCCATAGCCTGATATTGCGAAAGAGGGCATCAGGGTAACGCCGGAGACCTTATTTGCCAACCGTTTGCGGCAAAAAGAAAGCAGAGTTGTGAGAACGCGTATGAGATTAAAATAATTTATGAGATAGGGTGGCAAAGCTCATTTCAGGCAAATGCTAAAAAAGCAAAAGGCAGAGCCGAAGCCCTGCCTTGATATCCACTTTGATGCGCCCGAAAGCGCATCGTTAAGCGATATTAGAACTGGTATTGCAGACCAACACCAACGATGTCGTCTGTGCTGCGACCGGCTGCTTTGGTGTAGCTGTTGTCATCCAGCAGGTTGATTTTGTAGTCAACGTAGGTAGACATGTTTTTGTTGAAGTAGTAGTAAGTACCAACTTCTACGTATTTAACCAGGTCAGCATCGCCGCCAGCGTAGGTAGAACCGTTGTTGGTGAAACCATTCAGGTTCTTACCTTTAGACTGCAGGTATGCGATAGATGGGCGCAGACCGAAATCGAACTGGTATTGAGCTACAACTTCGAAGTTCTGAGTTTTGTTAGCAATCGCGTCTGGGTTACCGTAATCGGTGGTGTTGCGTGATTCACCGTAGAAGGTTGCCAGGTACAGGTTGTTAGCATCGTATTTAGCGCCGAATGCGTATGCGTCAGCTTTGTCACCAGTACCATCTTCTTTCTGCAGAGTAGTACGGTTAGAAGAGAAGTAAGCACCAGTGATGCTAACACCAGAGTTGCCGATTGCGTAAGCTGCAGAAGTACCCCAGCCGTCGCCATTGGAATCAACTGCACCACGGCTGTCACGACCTTCGTCGTTTTTACCCTGGTACTGTACAGCGAAGCTCAGGCCATCAACCAGACCGAAGAAGTTGCTGTTACGGTAAGTAGCCAGACCATTTGCACGACCAACCATGAAGTTGTCGTTGTTCTGGTACATGGTGTCATCGCCATAGATTGGCAATTGGTCGGTGTAGGACATTACGTCGTAGATCACGCCGTAGTTACGACCGTAGTCGAATGAACCAGCATCACCGAATTTCAGACCTGCGAAGCCCAGACGAGTTTTGTTGCCTTCGTCGCCAGCGCTTTCTGCGTGGTTAGCCTGAACGTTGTATTCCCACTGGCCGTAACCGGTCAGTTGGTCAGTAATTTGAGTTTCGCCTTTAAAGCCGAAACGAACATAAGTCTGGTCGCCGTCATCGCCAGCGTTGTCAGAGAAGGTGTGACGTGCATCAACTTTACCGTACAGGTCCAGTTTGTTGCCGTCTTTGTTATAGATCTCTGCTGCATTAGCTGCACCAGCAACTAACAGAGCTGGGATTACCACTGCAAGAATGTTGCGCTTCATCATTATTATTACCCTCATTGGTTTTATTCGGACACCTGCCACTGCCGTGAATAATTCTTTACGGAACTATTCATGAAAGTTTGGTGTCTCCTGTGTCTGAACGCACTATTCCATCCGAGGTTCGCTTAATCCATAGCGAAAATGCTACTAAATTACTAAATATGTTTCAGTTAGAAAAAATGTATTTCAAAATGTGTATTTTACGGAACTTTGTGACAGGGATCTATCTTTAAAAATGACAAAGGCCAGCTAAGCTGACCTCTGAATTGTGGCAATTTTGTAAAATTAAAATACGTTACTTAATTAGAAGGTTGCATTACGTGGTGTGCGAGGGAACGGGATCACATCACGCACGTTTTGGACGCCGGTCACATAAGCAACTAAACGCTCAAAACCTAACCCGAAGCCAGAGTGTGGCACGGTGCCGTAACGACGAAGATCGCGATACCACCAATAATCTTCCTGTTTCAGACCCATCTCAGCCATACGGGCGTCCAGAACATCCAGACGTTCCTCACGCTGTGAACCCCCGATAATCTCACCAATGCCCGGTGCCAGAACATCCATCGCGGCAACTGTCTTGCCGTCGTCGTTCAGGCGCATATAGAAAGATTTGATATCTTTAGGATAATTTTTCACAACGACCGGCGCTTTAAAATGCTGCTCAGCAAGATAGCGTTCGTGTTCTGATGAAAGATCCACACCCCAGGAAACCGGGTTTTCGAATTTCTGACCGCAATTCATTAGGATTTCTACTGCATCGGTGTAATCCACCTGCGCGAAATCGGAGGTTACAAAACGCTCCAGGCGTGCAACAGCATCTTTGTCTACGCGTTCTGCGAAAAAGGCCATATCGTCTGAACGTTCGTTCAGAACGGCCTGGAAAACATACTTCAGCATGTTTTCAGCCAGTAACGCGATATCGTTCAGCGTTGCAAAAGCAATTTCAGGTTCAACCATCCAGAACTCAGCCAGGTGGCGGCTGGTGTTGGAGTTTTCTGCACGGAATGTCGGGCCGAAGGTGTAAACCTTGGACAGCGCGCAGGCATAGGCTTCACCGTTCAGCTGGCCGGACACGGTCAGGAAAGATTCTTTACCGAAGAAGTCTTCGCTGAAATCCACTTCGCCTTTGTCGGTACGCGGCAGGTTTTGCAGATCCAGCGTGGAAACGCGGAACATCTCGCCTGCGCCTTCAGTATCAGAAGCAGTGATCAGCGGGGTGGATACCCAGAAGTAGCCGTTTTCGTGATAGAAACGGTGAATCGCCTGAGACAGGGTGTTGCGCACGCGTGCAACCGCACCAATCAGGTTTGTGCGCGGACGCAGGTGAGCTACTTCGCGTAAATATTCGATGCTGTGGCGTTTTGCCGCCATCGGATAAGTATCAGGATCATCCACCCAACCCACGACCTTAACGGCAGTTGCCTGCAGCTCGAAACTCTGGCCTTCGCCAGGTGAAGCCACAACGGTACCCGTCACTTCTACTGAGCAACCGGTCGTCAGGCGCAGAACATCTTCCTGATAATTGGGCAGAGAATTATTGACGACGGCCTGTAATGGATTAAAGCAGGAGCCGTCATAAACGGCGACGAATGAGATACCAGCTTTAGAATCTCTCCGGGTACGTACCCAACCGCGTACGGTGACTTCACTGTCAACCGCAGCACGGCCTTGCAGTACGTCGACTACAGGCACAACGCTCATAGATTTCTCTCTTTCTTTATATATGTTGACTAAGAAATATTGGACACCCTGTAAAAAGGGATTTTGCTATGTTACTTAGCCTTTCTCAGGACACAAGCAGAAATCGTCATCGTCAGCCAAGAATTCACAGGCAGAAGGGTGGATTGGCTGAAATTATTAACCGAACGAATGAAAGCCGAACGAATTAAATCGTAGCTATATAAAGGAAGAGAATGCGAGGCATTATTACGGGGAAAAATACATCACTGTGCCGGCGTTCATTTTCCGGCACAGTATTTTTGTCTTAGGATGCTTTCTTAACCAGCGGCAGATCGAATGCCTTACGCAACGCTTTTACAAATGCTTTATCCTGGCAGATGGTTTTTCCCGGGCTGTCAGAAAGTTTTGCTACCGGTTTGCCATTGCACTGAACCAGTTTGATCACGATGTTCAGCGGTTTGACGTGCGGGATATTACAGGTCAGGCGTGTGCCGATACCAAAGACCAGATTCACCCGCTGATGGAAATGCCGGTACAAATGCAGCGCTTTATCCAGGTCCAGATTGTCGGAAAACACCAGCGTTTTGGTCATCGGGTCGATTCCGAGCGCCTGGTAATGTGCAATCGCTTTTTCACCCCATTCAACCGGATCCCCGGAGTCATGACGCAGTCCCTGATAAGCGTTGGCGAATTTTGTTCCGAAATCACGCAGGAAAGCATCCATGGTGATGCAGTCCGTGAGGGCAATGCCCAGTTGATCGGGATATTCGTCAAGCCAGGCTTGTAAGGCCGCGCGCTGGCTGTTCGCCAGAACCGGGCTGATTTGCTGATGTGCCTGGAACCATTCGTGCGCCTGTGTTCCAACCGGCGTCAGCTGCAATTTATGGGCTAAATCGTAGTTGCTGGTGCCGACCAGATAAGGGAATTCGTTTTTCAGCGTGGTGACAATCGCTTCCTGAACTTCACCGGAGAAACGGCGACGCGTGCCGAAATCCATCAGCCGAAAAGCGGAAAGATCGATGTCAGCGGCCTGTTCTTTGAAACTGGCGAGATTTTTACGCAGCTGATCGACCGCCATTTGCGCGGTAATTTCCGGCGAGCGCTGACGGTGCACAACTTCACTGATGACGGCCAGCAGCGGCACTTCCCACATAATCACTTCACGCCACGGCCCTTCAATGCGCACGTGCAAATGCCCGTTGTGATCGGAAACGGTGACATGTTCAGGATTGTAGTGGAACGTTTTCAGCCAGTTGAGATAATCCCGGGTGAAGAAGGGCAACCCGGAAAGATAGGTGAATTCGTCGTCGGTCAGCGCCAGTTGGCTCATTTTCTGGATCTGCAGACGAATTTCGCCGGCGTATTCGCCCAGAAGTTCATCACCGCGGCAACGGAACTCAGCCACGACGTTAATATTGCGATAGCGATGGTAAACCGCTTGCTGCATATGAAGCTTGTAGGCATCGGTATCTAACAGCGAAGTCAAAATCGGGGAGGCGTATGGAATCATAGCGCGCTTACAGCATCCTCGTCAGAAACTGAGTGTTTGAACACAAACAACCGTTCCGTAAAAAAAACGTTCTGGATAAAACAGCAAAGTCTGTGAAGTATACCGTATTATCCTGTTAAAGAACCCTCATCACATCATAATTGTCTGCAAATGGTCGAGGCTTAATTGTGCTCAAACATAGGGAATATGGGCAAACAGGCGATCTTCCGGATTAAAAAAAGCACAAATTGATTACATAAATTTAATCAACCTGACATTCAGAAAAGAAAAATCGGGGCGATTTTACCCCGATTTTTGTGTGTTCATTCCGCTTCGTTTGTTCACGATAGTAAACGATCAGATGTTTTCCAGATTAATCCCCCGCGTCTTAGGGCCAAAAATCCCGATCACCAGCATCACGATAATCATACTGAGGACGATGAACGCAATCACGCCCTGCGTTCCGGCATATTGCAGGATCAGGCCGATCAAAATACTGCTAAAGACGGTCGACAAACGGCTGAAGGAATAACAGAAACCCACCGCACGGGCGCGGATGTGTGTCGGAAATACCTCGGTCTGATACGCGTGATAACTGAATGTCAGCCATGCGTTGGAATAGGTGATCAGGAAACCACAAATGACCAGCATGACCGGATGAGTCTGAAACGCGAAGAGGGTGCCGAAAATTACCGTCATCAGGGAAGAAAGGACGATTTGCCATTTGTTTTCGATCTTGTCGGCATAACGGCTGCAAATCAGAGAACCCAGCGGATACGCCAGTGTAATAAAGAAGGCGTAAAGCAAACTGTGGGTCACTGTAGTGCCTTTGCCGGAAAGCAGGGCGGGCAGCCAGTTGCCAAAACCAAAGAAACCGATGGCCTGGAAGAAGTTCATTACCGTCAGCATCAGCGTGCGTTTGCGGTATTGAAATGACCAAATTTCCCTGAACGTGCCTTTTCGCGGTAATCCGCTGGCCTGTTCAGGCGCGACATATGCCGGGCTTTCGGCCACGCCGCAGCGTTTTTCCATCGCCGATACGACATTGTGCGCCTCTTCGTTTCTTCCCTGCTGTGCCAGCCACCGGGCGGATTCAGGCAGGTTTTTACGCACAAACCAGATAATCAGTGAACACAGCGCCCCGGCGATTACTACGTAACGCCAGCCCGTGAGGCCGAAGAAAGTCTGCGGAACCAGCCACCAGGACATCAGGGCGACGGCCGGAACCGAGAGGAACTGTATAAAGAAAGCAAACGCAAAGGCGCGGCTTCGCAGATGACTGGGAACCCATTCGGTCAGATAGGTATCAATCGTTACCAGCTCCAGTCCCAGGCCAATCCCGACCAGAAAGCGGCATAGAATGATCCCCTCCGCGCTGTTCTGGAACGCCATCAGTAATGAAAAACAGCCATACCACGCCAGCGCAAACATAAATGTCATGCGGCGGCCAAACCGGTCAGCGTTAGGTGCCAGCATGCTCGCGCCGAGAAAAAGGCCCAAAAATGTGGAAGATGCGAAGGCGGCCTGATCGGAAATACCGAGTACACCGGCGCTGCCAACATGAAATATGTTTTCTGCGATCAAACCCGAACTAATGTATCCCGTCTGGAAAAGGTCGTAGAGTTCGAAGAATCCACCCAGCGAGAGCAAAATAATAAAACGCCATAGCCCGGCGGAAGCGGGAAGCGAGTCAATTCTGGCTGATAATGTCTTGTTATTTAATGTTTTTTGATTTGTTATCCCCTGGTCGGGGGCGCAGGTGTCACTCATTTTATTATTAGCCTCAGTGATTCATCGTATTCATGATCATGCTAATGACTCCCGATCGGATTTAAATATTGAATTTATGTAACGAATAAGAAAATAGAGCATAAAAAACTGCGCAAAAGTGCGTTTTGAAAAGTACAGTTTTATCAGTGCAGAATGTGACGGCGATCGGACTTCCATTTTTAAGCCCGAGAAAGGCCTTTTAAGACAAATTTCTGTGTTTTGGTTGAAAGGTGCGCATACGCACTCACAAACTGGCAACAATCTGGGATTTTCTGGTGCCTGTGTTAGAGTTTAGAGAGAAAAGTATGAAGGCCGGCAGGGCTCTGCGCAGCGATTTGCTGACAAAAAGCGCCCGCTTCAATGCCATGAATCGTCATCACCCTAAACAATGAAAACGCCAAAAGGTTTTTTATGACTCAACTGCCACAAGCCAAGTTTCGCCACGACTATCGTGCGCCGGACTACACCATCACGGATATCGACCTGAATTTCGAGCTTGATGCACAGAAGACCCTTGTGACCGCCGTCAGCCAGATTAAACGACAGGGTGCAGAAGGCGCTCCGCTGGTGCTCAACGGGGAAGATCTGACGCTTATCAGCCTGAAAATTAACGGTCAGGACTGGCCTCAATATCAGTTAAAAGAAGGCGCGCTGGAAATCACTGGCCTGCCTGAAGCGTTCGAACTGGCGATTGTTAACGAAATTCACCCGGCGAAAAACACCGCGCTGGAAGGGCTGTATCTTTCCGGGGAAGCGCTGTGTACTCAGTGTGAAGCCGAAGGTTTCCGCCACATTACCTATTATCTGGATCGCCCGGACGTTCTGGCGCGCTTCACCACCCGAATTGTAGCTGACAAAGCCCGCTATCCTTATCTGCTGTCCAATGGTAACCGGATTGATCAGGGGGAGCTGGAAGGTGGCAAACACTGGATAAAATGGGAAGATCCGTTCCCGAAACCTTGCTACCTGTTTGCGCTGGTTGCTGGTGATTTCGACGTTCTGCGTGATTCTTTCAAAACCCGTTCAGGCCGCGATGTGGCGCTGGAGCTGTTCGTTGACCGCGGCAATCTGGATCGCGCGGGTTGGGCAATGGAATCCCTGAAACAGTCGATGAAATGGGACGAGACCCGCTTCAATCTCGAATACGATCTCGACATCTTCATGATTGTTGCCGTTGATTTCTTCAACATGGGCGCAATGGAAAACAAAGGCCTGAACGTCTTTAACTCCAAATACGTGCTGGCAAAAGCCGAAACCGCGACCGACAAAGATTACCTCGGTATCGAAGCGGTGATCGGCCACGAATACTTCCACAACTGGACCGGTAACCGCGTGACCTGCCGCGACTGGTTCCAGCTGAGCCTGAAAGAAGGCCTGACTGTTTTCCGCGATCAGGAATTTAGCTCTGATCTGGGCTCCCGTTCCGTCAACCGCATCGATAACGTCCGTGTGATGCGTGGCGCGCAGTTCTCTGAAGATGCCAGCCCGATGGCGCATCCTATTCGTCCAGAAAAAGTTATCGAAATGAATAACTTCTATACGCTGACTGTGTATGAGAAGGGTTCTGAAGTTATCCGCATGCTGCACACCCTGCTGGGCGAAGAGAAATTCCAGGCCGGTATGCAGCTTTATTTCGAGCGCCACGACGGCAGCGCTGCGACTTGCGACGATTTCGTGCAGGCGATGGAAGATGCCTCGAATGTTGACCTGTCGCTATTCCGCCGCTGGTACAGTCAGTCCGGCACGCCGGTGCTGACCGTGCGCGACGACTACGACGTGGAAAAACAGCAATACACCCTGACCGTCAGCCAGAAAACCCCGCCAACGCCTGATCAGACTGAAAAGCTGCCACTGCATATTCCGCTGGATATCGAACTCTACGATCCGCAGGGCAACGTGATTGCGCTGAAACAAAACGGTCAGACGGTCAGCAACGTGCTGAATGTGACCCAAGCCGCGCAGACCTTCATCTTTGACGATGTGGAATACCCGCCGGTGCCTTCTTTATTACGTGAATTCTCCGCGCCGGTGAAACTCGATTACAAGTGGGGCGATCATCAGCTGACTTTCCTGATGAAGTACGCGCGTAACGATTTCGCCCGCTGGGATGCGGCGCAAAGCCTGCTGGCGATATACATCAAACTGAACGTGGCACGTCATCAGCAGAAACAGCCTCTGTCTCTGCCGCTGCATGTGGCGGATGCGTTCCGTGCGGTACTGCTGGATGAAAATATCGATCCGGCACTGGCGGCGCAGATCCTGACCCTTCCGTCTGAAAACGAAATTGCAGAACTGTTTGAGATCATCGATCCGGAAGCCATCAGCGCCGTTCACGATGCCATTACCCGCTGCCTGGCAACGGAAATGGCCGATGAATTCCTGGCGGTTTATAACGCCAATCGTCTGCCTGCGTATCGTGTTGTGCATGAAGATATCGGTAAACGTTCACTGCGTAATACCTGCCTGCATTATCTGGCTTTTGCGGATGTTACTCTGGCTGATCAGCAGGTTAAAACCCAGTTTGAGCAGGCCGATAACATGACCGACTCACTGGCCGCAATGGCCGCCGCCGTGTCCGCGCAATTGCCTTGTCGCGAAACGCTGTTAGCCGCTTACGACGAGCGCTGGCATCACGATGGCCTGGTTATGGATAAATGGTTTATCCAGCAGGCGACCAGCCCGGCGGCCGATGTGTTGCAGAAAGTACGTTCACTGCTCAACCACCGTTCATTCAGCATGGGCAACCCGAACCGCGTCCGTTCACTGATTGGTGCGTTCGCGTCGGCTAACCCTTCTGCATTCCACGCCGCAGATGGCAGCGGTTATCAGTTCCTGACCGAAATGCTGACCGATCTGAACACGCGTAACCCGCAGGTTGCCGCACGTATGATTGAGCCGCTGATCCGTCTGAAACGTTATGATGCTGGCCGTCAGTCGCAGATGCGTAAGGCACTGGAACAGCTGAAAGGGCTGGAAAATCTGTCCGGTGATTTGTTCGAGAAAATCACCAAAGCGTTAGATGCGTAACTAACCGCAGAAACGCAGTAAGGCAAAAGGGCGATGGAAACATCGCCCTTTTTACATGTTGAGATGACGGGACTTTCCGTCAACTCTGCGCGCGTTTCGCTTCCTGCGGAACGTTCTGCGCAGGCTGTGGCGTCAGCACGCGTTCCAGCACTTCCGCTTCCAGCTCAGCCAGACGGGCAGATCCTTTGCGGCGCGGGCGTGGCAAATCAATGGTTAAATCCATGCCAATTTGCCCCTGGTCGATAAGGATCACGCGATCCGCGACCGTGACTGCTTCGCTGACATCATGTGTCACCAGTAAAACGGTGAAATCATGCTGCTGCCATAAACGTTCTATCAGGCTTTGCATTTCAATACGCGTCAGCGCATCGAGCGCACCCAGCGGTTCGTCCAGCAAAAGCAAACGGGGGCGGTGGATCAGCGCCCGTGCCAGCGCCACGCGTTGCTTTTGTCCGCCGGATAACGCCGAAGGCCATTCGTCGGCGCGGTCGGCCAGCCCGACTTCTTCCAGCGCTGCCCGCGCGGCTTCACGCCATTGACCTTTCAAACCCAGCCCGACGTTATCAATCACCTTTTTCCACGGCAGCAGGCGGTCATCCTGAAACATCAACCGTGTATCTTCCCGAACTTCACTCAACGGCGCACTGGCGCTGAGCAGCTCGCCTTGCGTGGTTTTTTCCAGCCCTGCGAGCAGGCGCAGCAGGGTACTTTTCCCGCAACCGCTGCGGCCAACAACGGCCACAAACTGGCCGGGTGGAATACGCAAATTGATGTCATTCAGTACGGCGCGGTTGCCGTATTTTTTCGTGATGCCGGATAAGGTGACCGGCGTGCCTTGCCCGATACGTGCAGGTGCGCTCATGCGGCGTCTCCTTGTTTTTTCTGATAGGCCGGGTGCCAGCGTAGCCAGACACTTTCCAGCTGGCGGGCCAGCACATCGGCCAGTTTGCCGAGGATGGCGTACAACACAATGGCCACAACCACGACGTCAGTTTGTAAAAACTCGCGGGCGTTCATCGCCAGATACCCGATGCCTGAATTAGCCGAAATGGTTTCCGCGACGATCAGCGTCAGCCACATAAAGCCCAGCGCAAAACGAACGCCGACCATAATCGACGGCAGCGCGCCCGGTAAAACCACCTGAATAAACAGCGGGAAACCGGATAAACCGTAGCTGCGCGACATTTCCAGCAAACCGCGGTCAATGTTGCGGATGCCGTGATAAGTATTGAGATAAATCGGGAACAGCGTGCCCAGCGCCACCAGGAAAATCTTGGCGGATTCATCGATGCCGAACCACAAAATCACCAGCGGGATCAGGGCCAGATGCGGAATGTTACGCAGCATCTGGAGCGAGCTGTCGAGCAGACGTTCGCCCCAGCGTGAAAGCCCGGTGATAAAGCCGAGCAGTAAACCCAGACTGCCGCCGATGGCAAAACCGGTCAGCGCGCGGAAGGTGCTGATCTTCAGGTTCTGCCAGAGATCGCCGCTTTTGGCCAGTGTCCAGAAGGCTTCCACCACCGCGCTCGGCGCCGGAAGTATGCGGTTAGACAACCAGCCAGCTTCAACCGCCAGCTGCCAGCCGCCGATCAGGACAACCGGAACGACCCAGGGCGCGGCGCGGTTCAGCCAGCGTTGTGATCTCGTCATCTTTATTCTCCATAATGCTGGCTGGCGGCACGTTTATTCGCAAAATCGTGCGCCACAAGTTCACCGCGCGGCAAAATGGCTTTTTTCACGGTTTGATCGTCTTCGTGTTTTGCCAGATCCAGATGCGGGAACAGCAGCTCACTGACGCGGTACGCTTCTTCCAGATGCGGATAACCGGAGAAAATAAAGGTATCGATGCCCAGATCGGCATATTCCTGCATGCGGGCCGCAACGGTCGGGCCGTCTCCGACCAGCGCCGTGCCGGCTCCGGTGCGCACCAGACCAATGCCTGCCCACAGGTTCGGGTAGATTTCCAGTTTGTTGCGATCGCCGCCGTGCAGGGCGGCCATGCGGTGCTGACCGACGGAATCAGTTTTCGCAAATGCGGCCTGCGCGCGCTGAATAGTTTCGTCATCCACGTTGGCAATCAGCTTGTCGGCGGCGCGCCAGGCCTCTTCGTTTGTTTCGCGGACAATCACGTGCAGACGAATACCGAAACGCACCGTACGGCCTTTCGCTGCGGCTTTCGCACGGACCTGCTCGATTTTTTCTTTCACCAGTGCCGGCGGTTCACCCCAGGTGAGATAAAGTTCAACCTGCTCAGCGGCCAGATCCTGCGCTTCGTCAGAAGAACCGCCAAAATACAGCGGCGGACGGGGGTACTGAACCGGCGGGTGCATCAGGCTCGCCCCTTTCACCTGAATGTGTTTGCCTTCGTAATCCACGGTTTCCCCTTCCAGCACACGACGCCAGATACGGGTAAATTCGGCGGACGCTTCGTAGCGTTCCTTGTGATTGAGGTGCAAACCTTCGGCAGCCAGTTCGGTGGGATCACCGCCTGTCACCAGATTAAACAGCGCACGACCGCCGGAAAGCCGGTCCAGCGTGGCGGCCTGACGGGCAGCCAGCGTCGGAGAAATAATCCCCGGACGCAGCGCGACCAGAAATTTCAGACGCTGAGTCACCGAAATCAGTGAGGCGGCCACCAGCCATGAGTCTTCACATGAACGGCCCGTTGGCAGCAATACACCGCCAAAACCCAGGCGGTCGGCGGCCTGTGCGATCTGCTGAAGATAGCCGTGATCGACTACTCGCGCGCCTTCTTCAGTGCCTAAATAACGGCCATCGCCGTGGGTAGGTAAGAACCAAAATACGTTCAGACTCATGTTGTTTTTCCTCTCAATTCGTCACGGGTGCCGCTCAGCGGGCGGCTCAATGAGTGATCAATTAGCCTGTACAGCGGGCTTCCAGATGCGATCTTTAATCTCAACAGGTTTTGGCAAAATATGGTTTTCATAGAACAAATCGGCAGTTTGCTGTTGGCGTTTTTCCGTTTCAGCACTGACCGGTGTGATTGGCATATCCGGCAGATGATCGAGATAAGACGCCACGACTTTATCCGGAAGCCCCATCGACTGGGAAAGCAGCGTGATGCTTTGCGCACGGTCGGTTTTCGTCAGCGCATTCGCCTGCGTTAACACGTCCAGAACGGCGCTGATAAATTGCGGATTCGCTTCGGTATATTTTTTCGGTGCCAGATAGAAAGAACCGGTCTGGTGCAGCGTGGAACCGTCGGTCAGGACGCGGACATCGCCCTGAACTTCAGCGGCGGAGTAGTACGGATCCCAGATAGCCCAGGCATCGACGTCATGCTGCTGGAAAGCCGCGCGGGCGTCAGCAGGCGTCAGATAAACCGGCTGGATATCGGTGAATTTCAGCCCGGCCTGTTGCAGCGCACGAAGCAGTAAATTGTGCGAACTGGAGCCTTTTTGGAAAGCCACTTTATGTCCTTTCAGGTCCGCGACAGTTTTAATCGGGCTGTTGCTGTCGACCAGAATAACTTCAGCTTTCGGCTTCGGCGGTTCAGAACCGATATACAGCAAATCCGCGCCCGCGGCCTGCGCGAACAGCGGTGGCAAATCACCGGTTCCGCCCAAATCAATGCTGCCAACGTTCAGTGCTTCCAGGATCTGCGGCCCTGCAGGAAATTCCACCCAGCTGATTTTGGTGTCCGGGAAACGCTTTTCCAGTAACTGATGAGATTTCGCCAGCACCAGGCCGACGGATCCTTTCTGGTAGGCGATGCGTAACTGTGCGGGATCTTTTTCCTGCGCAAGCGCCGCACCGCTTAGCGTCAGGCTGGTCAGCAGCCCGGCAATAACTGGCAGGCGGCGTAATAAAGAGAAGGATGCTGGCATGGTTAATTCCTTTTAAAGTTAAACGCGTAATGCCTGAGCAGAAAGGGACGCGACTGACGGCGCCAGCGGGCGGCGGCGGCTGAGTGCCAGATAGAAGTTCTCCAGCGATTCGGTCAGACGCTCTTCAAGTGCGGGATCAAGCTTCGCCGGGTAACTCTGGTAATCGGTGATCAGGCTGTCATCGGCGAAAACGCCCTGCAAAACTTCCTGGGCCTTGAGCGACGCCAGTACCGGTTTGAGCGCGTAATCCACGGCGAGCATGTGGCCGATCGAACCGGCGGTGGCCAGCGGCAGTACAACTTTATGGTCGAGCGCGCGTTCCGGCAGCAAATCCAGCAATGTTTTCAGTGCACCGGAAAACGAGGCTTTATAGACCGGCGTTGCCACGATCAATCCATCGGCGCTTGCCAGTTCAGCAGTCAGCTGTTTGAGCTGCGGGCTGGCGAAATTTGCGAAAAGCAGGTCGTCAGCAGAAAAATCCTGAATCGTATAGGTGAAAACCTCGACGCCGCGGCTTGCCAGCCACTGATGGCTGAGCGCCAGCAGGGAGGAAGAACGTGAAGGTTGTCGCGGGCTGCCTGCGATTGTTATAACGCGCATCTCTCTTCCTTATAACAAAAAGTAATAGAACCATTATTTTCTTTAACAAAGTGGAGTAAACGTAACAGGGGGACGCTGCGCACCGGAAATCTCAATTTTGGCTATGAATAGTTTGAAAACGGATAAAGCAGGGATGAAGCGGGCGCGGGGGGAATAAAAGTAAAATTAAGGTAAATAAAAAGTAATCGTTTGCGTACGGAAACAATTATTGTGCCAATCCGCTGGTTATCGTTTCCAATTGCCTGACGCTTAGTCGATAATACCGCCCCGTCTAGCCACCGGGAATCCAGGAGTCTCCATGTATTATCCTTTTGTCAGGAAAGCACTGTTTCAGCTCGATCCAGAACGCGCCCACGAGTTAACCTTCCGCCAGTTAAGCCGCATCTCCGGCACCCCACTTGAGTTTTTAATTCGTCAGTCCGTTCCGGCCAAACCGGTGACCTGCATGGGATTAACTTTTAAGAACCCGCTGGGGCTGGCTGCTGGCCTGGATAAAGACGGCGAATGTATTGATGCACTCGGCGCAATGGGATTTGGTTTTGTGGAAGTGGGAACCGTGACGCCGCGCGCGCAGGCGGGTAATGATAAGCCACGTTTATTCCGCATCGTTGAGGCAGAAGGCCTGATTAACCGCATGGGTTTCAATAACCACGGCGTGGATAATCTGGTGAATAACGTCAAAAAATCCCATTTTGACGGCATCCTGGGGATTAATATCGGCAAGAATAAAGATACGCCGGTCGAGCAGGGTAAAGATGATTATCTGACCTGTATGGAAAAGGTATATCCGTACGCGGGTTATATTGCGGTGAATATTTCTTCACCAAACACGCCGGGATTACGTTCACTGCAATACGGCGAAGCGCTGGATGATTTACTGGCGGCGATTAAAAATAAGCAGCTTGAACTTCAGCAACGTCATCAGAAATATGTGCCGGTTGCTGTGAAGATCGCGCCGGATCTTTCTGAGGAAGAATTGATCCAAATAGCCGACAGTCTGGTGCGTCATAATATGGATGGTGTGATTGCGACTAACACGACGCTCGATCGTAAACTGATCCAGGGCCTTAATAATTGTGATCAGGTAGGCGGACTAAGCGGTCGCCCGCTGCAACTGCGCAGCACAGAAATTATCCGTATGCTGTCAAATGAATTACAAGGTCGTCTGCCTGTTATTGGCGTCGGTGGCATTGATTCTCTGACGGCAGCGCGTGAAAAAATGGCAGCCGGTGCATCATTAATTCAAATCTATTCCGGATTTATCTTCCGCGGACCAGGTTTGATCAAAGATATTGTTACCCACCTCTGATATTTTTCATCCTTAAGGCGAGTCAGGGGTTTATTTATTAACCCGGCTCGTCTATATTTTGTCCACTGACCATTATTCAGGCTCAGGATTTGTCTGATACCCGTTCGTAATAAAAAATTCTATTCTTATCGGATCAGGTAACAATAGAACATCACGAACAAACAGGCAGAGGGCATCGCGCAAACAGGATGACGAAATGAAAATCAAACCAGATGATAATTGGCGTTGGTATTTTGATACTGAACATGACCGGCTTATGTTGGATCTCGCTAATGGCATGATTTTCCGTTCCCGATTCCCCGCTAAAATGTTAACGCCGGATGCGTTCGGCGATATGTCATTTTGTGTCGATGATGCGGCGCTGTATTTTGATTTCGAAGAACAGTGCAAACATATTCGCCTGGCCGCCGAGCAGCGCGCCGAATTAGTATTAAATGCATTAGTCGCCTTTCGCTTTTTAAAACCGCTGATGCCTAAGAGCTGGCATTTCAGTCAGCAACATCGTCCTTTCCAGCCAGCAAACGGTCAGCTTGCGCAGGTGCAGGTAATGGAAAGTGGTGAGCAGGCGACATTACTGGTGGTTGAGTCCGGCGATAACGCCAGTCTGTGCCTGCTGGCGCAGGAACGTCTGACAGTGGCAGGGCGCGGGATGGTGTTAGGTGATGCGATCAAAGTGATGCATGACCGGCTGATGCCAGCGGCATTCCGGGTAGACAGCGATGTCTACGATCAGGCAGTTTAAGTTCTTTAATTCCGGTTTAAACTGCCTGACTCAGCATTAACTGCGTTTTCTAGCCGATGATAATATCTGAGGCCGGAATACAGCTGCACGACAATATCATTCCGTCTTTGCCCACTGCGCTTTCTTTCAGCGGCGAAACTTTTCCCTCTCGTAATGTCATTTTGCAGGCACCACATATTCCAGCACGACACGAATATGGGATCCGTAATCCCTGCAATTCCAGTTGTTCGAGCAAAATCTGTTGATTATTCCCGGTAAACTGCGTGCCCTGATAATTGATGGTCACGTCCTGCGCAGTGCTTTTCGGTGCGTCGACGTTTTCAACCACTTCACCTGCGCCGTAAGGCCGCGGTGGTTTGGTGGCCAGCACCTCAACGCTGTCGCCCGCGCGGATCACACCGGTATTTCGCGCAATCATATTCTGGCCGAAATCCACGTCGCCATCGCTGGCAGTACGGTAGCCCTGCAAGGTCTTCAGCGGTTCGCCCCGCGGATGTTTACGTCCGCGCTCAATGCTGACCGTGGTGAAAATACAGCGGCTGCACGGTTTGACCAGATCGAAAATGACTTCGCCGATGCGGATCGTCTGCCAGGTATCTTCGGCATAAGCTTCGGTGCCACTGACCACAATGTTGGGCCGGAATTGCTCAACGCGTACCCCCCCCGGACAGCGGCGCTGTAAATCCTGCATCGACGCTTCATTGATCAGCAGATACGGGAAGCCGTCGGCAAACGACAGCGGGACTTCCGGATGTTTTTTCACACGGCGCGTCGGCTCTTCGCCAACCCAGCGAAGCTGGACGTCACGCTTTAAATAAGCACTTAACCAGCGATTTACCGGTTCCGGCGCGATGAGTGAGGTAAACTGATTGCCCCAGACTTCTGTCGGAGAGTTTTCACCGGCGAATTCACGGAATTTTACGCTGATGCTGTCACCTTCTGGCGCAGAGATCATCAGGCCATCGGGCAGGATCACCGGAGTGAACAGGACAAGGTTGGGATACTGGCGGGCGGTAATAAAAGTGCCTTGCGTATCGGTAATCATGAACTGGCGGTCGAACGTCAGTCCTGTTGCTGTAACCAGTGCGTGGGAGACTTGCAGACCACGCATGGATTTGACCGGGTGTACGAATAAACGTGAAAGAATGGGCACTGAACGTCGCCTCTCTGTATATAAAGTCTTAAAGAGAACCAGAGACTTTATGACAAGCGGTGGGGATTAGCTATAATGCGCAACAATTTTATTTTTGGTGATATGTCGATATGAACTCTTTGTTTGCCAGCACGGCGCGTGGACTGGAAGAACTGTTAAAAAGCGAACTGGAAACGCTGGGTGCGCAAGCCTGCAAAGTTGTGCAGGGAGGGGTGCATTTTGAAGGTGACGATCGCCTGATGTATCGGAGCTTACTGTGGAGCCGTCTGGCTTCGCGCATCCTGTTACCGCTGAACGAATTCAAAGTTCACAGCGATCTGGATCTTTACCTCGGCGTGATGGCGATTGACTGGCCGTCCGTGTTTGGCGTGGAAAAAACGTTTGCCGTGCATTTCAGCGGCCTGAACGACGAAATCCGTAACAGCCAGTACGGGGCGTTGAAAGTGAAAGACGCCATCGTTGACAGTTTTACCCGCAAAATGGACGAACGTCCGAATGTGGCAAAACAGCAACCGGACATCCGCGTTAACGTGTTTCTGCAACGTGATACTGCCAGCGTCGCGCTGGATCTCAGCGGCGAAGGCCTGCATCAGCGCGGCTACCGTGACCTGACCGGTCAGGCTCCGCTGAAAGAAAACCTGGCCGCGGCTATCGTGATGCGTTCAGGCTGGCAGGCGGGTACGCCAATGGTCGACCCGATGTGTGGTTCCGGTACGTTGCTGATTGAAGCAGCCATGATTGCCGCCGATCGCGCGCCGGGCCTGCATCGCCAGCACTGGGGCTTTACCGGCTGGAGCAAATTTGACGCTGAACTGTGGCGTGAACTGACTGCCGAAGCGCAGGTTCGTACCCGCCGTGGCGTTCAGGAAACATCATCACGCTTCTTCGGCTCTGATATCGACCGTCGTGTTATCGAGATGGCACGTGCCAACGCCCGTCGCGCGGGTGTGGCAGAATTGATCAGCTTTGACGCTGCCGAAGTCGGCAAACTGGTGAATCCGCTGCCGGAAGGCCCGACCGGGACGGTGATCAGCAATCCGCCATACGGCGAGCGTCTGGAAAGCGAACCGGCTCTGATTGCGTTGCACAACATGCTTGGCCGCATTATGAAGACACAGTTTGGCGGCTGGCAGCTCTCCTTATTCAGTGCGTCACCTGAGTTGTTAAGTTGTCTCCAGCTGCGCGCTGAGCGCCAGTTCAAAGCGAAAAACGGCCCGCTGGAATGTGTGCAGAAAAACTACCAGCTGGCGGAAAACCCGACCGGCGCGGCAGGTGCGCAAATGGCAGAAGATTACGCCAACCGCCTCCGGAAAAATGTTAAGAAACTGGAGAAATGGGCCAAACAGCAGGGCATCGAATGCTATCGTCTGTATGACGCCGATTTGCCGGACTACAACGTGGCGGTTGACCGCTACGGCAGCAAAGTTGTGGTTCAGGAATATGCGCCGCCGAAAACGGTTGATGCGCAGAAAGCCCGTCAGCGTTTGTTCGACGTGATTAACGCCACGATGTCCGTGTTGGATATTTCTTCCAGCCAGCTGATCCTGAAAACCCGTGAACGTCAGAAAGGCACCAGCCAGTACGAGAAACTGGCACAGAAGGGCGAGTTCCTGTTGGTTGAGGAATTCGACGCTAAACTGTGGGTTAACCTGACGGATTATCTCGACACCGGTTTGTTCCTGGATCACCGTATTGCCCGCAAAATGCTCGGCGAAATGAGTAAAGGAAAAGACTTCCTGAACCTGTTCGCATACACCGGCACGGCCAGCGTTCACGCCGGTTTGGGCGGTGCGCGGAGCACAACCACGGTAGATATGTCCCGTACCTATCTGGAATGGGCAGAGAAAAACCTGCGTGCCAATGGCCTGACCGGCCGTCAGCACCGCCTGATTCAGGCAGATTGCCTGTCTTATCTGGGCATGTGTGATGAACAATTCGATGTGATCTTTATCGATCCACCGACGTTCTCCAACTCGAAACGTATGGCCGACAGTTTTGACGTTCAGCGCGATCATCTGGCATTAATGAAAGATCTGAAACGCATTTTACGTCGCAACGGCACCATTATGTTCTCGAACAACAAGCGCGGCTTCCAGATGGATCTCGACGGACTGAGCAAACTGGGGCTGACCGCCAAAGAAATCACCAGCCAAACCCTGTCACAGGATTTCGCCCGTAACCGTCAAATTCATAACTGCTGGCTGCTGTCCCACGCCGGCGAGGAAAAATAAAGTTTATGTCGTTAATTAGTATGTCAGGTGCCTGGCTGTCATTCAGTGACTCGCCGCTGTTGGATAACACCGAATTACACATCGAGCCGAACGAACGCGTCTGTCTGGTTGGCCGTAACGGCGCCGGTAAATCGACGCTGATGAAAATCCTTAACCGAGAAGTGCCGCTGGATGACGGCCGTATCGTGTATGAGCAGGACCTGATTGTTGCGCGTTTGCAGCAGGATCCGCCGCGTAACGTTGAAGGCACGGTCTTTGATTTCGTTTCTGAAGGCGTGTTCGAGCAGGCTGAACATCTGAAGGCGTATCACGCCATTTCGCATCTGGTTGAAACAGACCCGAGCGAAAAGAACATGAACAAACTGGCGCAGGTGATGGAGATCCTCGATCACCAGGGCCTGTGGCAACTCGACAGCCGCATCAATGAAGTGCTGCTGAAACTGGGTCTGGACGCGGATACAGAGCTTAAATCTCTGTCCGGCGGGTGGTTGCGTAAAGCTGCGCTGGGCCGTGCGCTGGTCAGCGCGCCGCACATTTTACTGCTCGACGAACCAACCAACCATCTTGATATCGAAAGTATCGCCTGGCTGGAAGATTTCCTGAAAGAGTTCCAGGGCAGCATTATCTTCATTTCCCATGACCGTTCTTTCATCCGTAACATGGCGACCCGTATTGTCGATCTCGATCGCGGCAAACTGGTGTCTTATCCGGGTAACTACGAAGAATATCTGCTGGCGAAAGAAGAAGCCCTGCGCGTTGAAGAATTGCAGAACGCAGAGTTCGACAAAAAACTGGCACAGGAAGAAGTGTGGATCCGCCAGGGCATCAAGGCACGTCGTACCCGTAACGAAGGCCGCGTTCGCGCATTGAAAGCCTTACGCCAGGAGCGTTCTGAACGTCGCGAAGTCATGGGCACCGCTAAGATGCAGGTCGTTGAAGCTTCGACTTCGGGCAAGATTGTCTTCGAAATGGAAGATGTCAGCTACGCGATTGCCGGTAAGCAACTGGTGAGCCACTTCTCCGCGCAGGTGATGCGTGGCGATAAAATTGCGCTGGTTGGCCCGAACGGCTGTGGTAAAACCACCTTGCTTAAACTGATGTTAAGTCAGATTAAGGCCGACAGCGGTCGCGTTCACTGCGGCACCAAGCTGGAAGTGGCGTACTTCGACCAGCACCGCGCCGAGCTTGATCCGGAACGTACAGTGATGGACAACCTCGCCGAAGGTAAGCAGGAAGTGATGGTGAATGGCCGTGCACGCCACGTGCTGGGCTATCTGCAAGACTTCCTGTTCCATCCGAAACGTGCAATGACGCCGGTAAAAGCGCTGTCCGGCGGCGAACGTAACCGTCTGCTGCTGGCAAAACTGTTCCTGCGTCCAAGCAACCTGTTGATCCTCGATGAACCGACCAACGACCTGGATGTGGAAACGCTGGAACTGCTGGAAGAGATGATCGACAGCTATCAGGGTACCGTGATGCTGGTGAGCCATGACCGTGAATTTGTTGATAACTCGGCCACCGAATGCTGGATTTATGAAGGCAACGGCGTGATTAACAGCTATGTGGGCGGTTATTTTGACGCACAGCATCAGCGTCGTAACCAGAAGCCAATTCGTCAGGCTGTTGTCACGGAAAATAAACCGGCGGCGCAACCAAAAGCAGAACCGGCCAAACGCACGGCAAATAAGCTCAGCTATAATCAACAGCGTGAACTGGAACAATTGCCTCTGCAAATCAGCGCACTGGAAGAAAAAATTGAAGCCCTGCAACAGAAGATGAGTGATGCTGATTTCTTCACACTTCCTCATGAAGAAACACAGAAAGTGCTCACTGCTTTTGCTGCCGCAGAGCTGGAATTAGAGCAGGCGTTTGAACGTTGGGAAGCGCTGGAAGCGCAGAAAAACGGCTAACACTGCATTACGATTGGCAACCGGCGTAATGGAAATCCGGTTGCCACTATCCTTTGCCTTTGCGCTGTTGAGGAGTCGATAGTGTGTTCTGACGCCCATGACAATGACCCGCACATCCTGTGTCCCCAATGCGACATTCTGGTGGCCATACCTGGTCTGAAAATAGGGCAAAAGGCCGTTTGTCCCCGTTGCCATACGACGCTGACAACCCGCTGGAATGAGCCACGCAGGCGTCCTGTCGGTTATGCAATCAGCGCATTATTCATGCTGTTGCTGGCCAACCTTTTTCCTTTCGTCAATATGAACGTTGCCGGGCTGAGCAGTGAAGTGACACTGGTGCAGATCCCGCAGGTTTTGGTTTCTGAAGATTACGCCAGTATGGCGTCTCTGTTTATGATCGTGGTGCAACTGCTTCCGGCGGTTTGCATGCTCTCGATTATCCTCCTTTGCTACGGCAACAAAATTCCGGTTCACTGGAAAGTGAGCATCGCGCGCACGCTGTTTCGGCTGAAAAGCTGGTGCATGGTGGAGATTTTTCTCGCCGGTGTGTTGGTGAGTTTCGTCAAACTGATGGCGTACGGTGATGTGGGGATTGGCACCAGCTTTATCCCCTACGTTTTGTTTTGCCTGCTGCAACTGCGCGCTTTTCAGTGCACCGATCGCTTCTGGATGTGGGAACACATCGAACCCGCACCTGAACTTGTTCAGCCGTTACGGGTAGGCGAGAGCGGTTTGCGCCAGGGGCTGCGCTCCTGCCATTGCTGCATGGCGATTCTGCCTGCGGAGCAGGAAGTGTGCGGGCGCTGTAAAAGCAAAGGCCACGCGCGACGTAAAAATAGTTTGCAATGGACGATGGCCCTGCTGGTGACGTCTATTTTGTTATATCTCCCGGCCAATATGCTGCCGATTATGATCACGCAGGTTCTCGGGAATCCGATGCCTTCAACGATCATGGCCGGTGTTGTGCTGCTGTGGAGTGACGGCTCTTACCCTGTGGCAATGGTGATTTTCATCGCCAGTATTATGGTGCCGACATTAAAAATGATCGCCATTGCCTGGCTGTGCTGGGATGCCAACAGTAATAAGCAAATCGACAGGGAAAGGTTGCATGTCATTTATGAAGTTGTTGAGTTTGTTGGCCGCTGGTCAATGATTGACGTGTTTGTTATTGCGGTGCTGTCAGCCCTGGTAAGAATGGGGCAACTGATGAGTATATATCCGGATATCGGCGCGCTGCTGTTTGCAGGCGTTGTCATTCTTACGATGTTCGCCGCCATGACGTTTGACCCAAGGCTCATTTGGGATCGCGCTGGAATGAAGTCTGCAAAGGAGCCACAAGATGGCAGGAAATAACATGGCAGAACACGACGGAACTGCCAAAGTCGAAAAAATTAAACGCTGGTCTCCGGTGTGGATTGTGCCGATTGTCACGGCACTGATCGGGGCCTGGATCCTGTTTTATCACTACAGCCATCAGGGCCCGGTAGTCACGCTCATTACTACTACCGCGGAAGGCATTGAAGGCGGCAAAACCACCATCAAAAGTCGCAACGTGGACGTGGGCAAAGTGGAGACGGTCACGCTCAGCGACGACCTCCAGCAGGTCATCATCAAAGCCCGTCTGAATACCGGTATGGAAAAAATGCTGCGTGGCGATTCCGTATTTTGGGTGGTCAAACCGCAAATCGGGCGCGAGGGTGTTTCCGGCCTCGGTACGTTGTTGTCCGGCGCATATATTCAGCTACAGCCCGGTAGTAAAGGTGGCGAGAAAGAAGAATATAAGCTGGATGATTCACCACCGCTGGCGTCACCGGATGCGAAAGGCGTCCGTGTTATTCTGGAAAGCGAACGCTCAGGGCAACTGAATCCGGGCGATCCGGTGCTGTTTCGTGGTTATCAGGTCGGTACGGTTGAAACCAGCCACTTTGATCCTAAAGCCCGTAACATCAAATATCAGCTCTTTGTCCGTGCGCCATACGACACGCTGGTGACCGACAATGTGCGTTTCTGGAAAGACAGCGGAGTGAATTTCGACATGTCCGCCGCTGGTATGCGTGTGGAGATGGGGTCACTGACGACGCTGTTTAGCGGAGGCGTAAGCTTCGATATTCCGAACGGCTGGACGCAGGGCGCTGAAGCGAAAAATGGCGATAACTATCAGCTGTTTGACGATCAGAAAAGTATTCAGGAATCACTGTATACGCGTCATATGGACTACGTGATGTTCTTCTCGGATTCCATCCGTGGGCTGCAAAAAGGCGCGCCAGTAGAATTCCGCGGTATTCGTCTCGGTACTGTGGCCGAAGTGCCGTTCCCGATGAATGTGCTTAATCAGCAAATGTCAGATGATTACCGCATTCCGATCCTGATCCGTATCGAACCAGACCGCTTCGCTCAGTTGTTGGGCAGCAATTTCAATATTGACGATCATATCCGTGACGGCATCGCACATGGTCTGCGCGCCTCCATGAAATCAGCCAACCTGCTGACCGGGGCGATGTATATCGATCTGGATTTCTATCCGAACGAGAAACCGTGGAAAGGGCCGCTGGAAATTGCCGGACATAAACTGCTGCCGACCGTGAGCGGCGGGTTTGCGCAAATCCAGCAGAAACTGATGACGACGCTGGATAAAATCAACAATCTGCCGATTGAGCCGATGATGCGTGAAGCGACCAGCACGCTGGCTGAAAGCCAGAGAACGATGAAATCTACGCAGAAAACCATTGAGTCTCTGAACGCGATTGTCTCGAGCAAAGAGATGAAAAATCTGCCTGCGGATATGCAGCAGACGCTCATTCAGCTTAACCGTAGCCTGAAAGGCTTCCAGCCTGGCTCACCGGCCTACGGCAATCTGGTAGGCGATATGCAGAGTCTGGATAAAACGCTGCGTGAGCTTCAGCCGGTATTGAAAACGCTGAATCAGAAAAGTAATGCACTGATTTTCGCCGCCCCAGGGCAAGATGATCCTCAGCCGAAGAAGGCCAAATAATGATGAAATGGATACCTGTCGTCTTAGTATTATTCCTGTCTGCATGCAGCAGCAGTAACGAGAAAACGTATTACCAGTTGCCGGTACTTAGCAGCACGCCAGTGGCGGGCAGCACGATGGCATCCGGTTCAACCGCGCAGCGTCATTTGTGGGTAGAACGGGTGAGTGTGGCTGATTATCTGGCAGGAACCGGGTTGGTTTATCAGACCAATGATGTGCAATATACACTGACTCAGAATAATCTCTGGGCCAGCCCGCTGGATCAGCAGCTTCAGCAATCCCTGGTGACCTATCTGCGCCGAGATTTGCCGGGCTTCCTGGTTTCTTCGCAGGCGGGCGGTTCTGACGATCAGGATGTGCTGAACGTGAATGTCACCGGCTTCCATGGCCGCTACGATGGTATCGTGGTGGTCAGCGGCAGCTGGACGCTGACGCACGCTGGGCAGACAGTTCAGCGTGATTTCGCGCTGAACCTGAAACAAAACGAAGACGGTTATGATGCACTGGTCAGAACGCTGGCGACAGGCTGGCAGCAAGAAGCAGGCCAGATTGCATCACAGATAAGATGACAATTTTTTAAGCTTAATATTTTTTAAGTTAAAGACAAAAAATCCCGGTTTCTGACTTTTCAGACACCGGGATTTTTTTATGACGATCAGCCAGATGAGCATTACGCTGGCGCGATTAGTTTGCGCGCAATCGAATAATATAGCTCACGAATGTGACATTGGCGTGAATTTTGCGCATTGACCTCTCCTGCGATTGCGGCTATTTGTTAGGTGTGGACGCAGAAGCGCTCCACTGTTTTCTTTCCACCTGACCTGAATAATGAGGGATACAAGGCATGAAGAGACAAAAACGCGATCGCCTGGAACGGGCACAATCACGTGGATATCAAGCAGGTATTGGCGGACGCTCTAAGGAGATTTGTCCGTACCAATCATTAGATGCCCGATCACACTGGCTCGGGGGTTGGCGACAAGCCATGGAGGACAGGGCCGTTACCGCTTAAGCGGCTCCCCTGTCAGAATAAGGAACGACCTCCGCTGCGCGCGGAGGTTTTTGTTTTTGGCTCTCTCAGCTGAACTTTAAAAGATCATAAAAAAACGGCGAGCACAGGGCTCACCGTTTGTCTGGCATGAACTGAAAGGGCTCTTAGAACGCCGCCGCGTCTTTGAACAGGCCGACTTTCAGATCCGTTGCAGTATAGATAACTACGCCATCAACCAGAACTTCGCCATCTGCAACGCCCATGATCAGTTTACGGTTGATCACGCGTTTGAAGTTCAGGCGGTAAGTGACAAGTTTAGCCGTCGGTAATACCTGACCGGTGAATTTCACTTCACCCACACCCAGTGCGCGGCCTTTGCCTTCGCCACCGAGCCAGCCCAGATAGAAACCTACCAGCTGCCACATTGCATCCAGACCCAGACAACCCGGCATGACCGGATCGCCGATGAAGTGGCAACCAAAGAACCACAGGTCAGGATTGATATCTAATTCAGCTTCAACATAGCCTTTGCCATGGGTGCCGCCATCTTCCTGCATCTTCACGATGCGGTCCATCATCAGCATGTTGCCTGATGGTAATGGAGGGCCGCCTGCACCGAACAGTTCACTGCGGCCAGAAGCTACGAGGTCTTCTTTCGTATAGGAATCGCGTTTATCTACCATGTTCTATGTAAGCCTTATTTTAATGAAGGGCGGAGCTTAGCTTACAGCTGTAAGCTGAACAACTCCGATCAGCTGTGGTTGAACCAGTTCAACCAGCGAAGAGGCCACGGATAGCGGGGGCTGCCCTGAGACGTGACAAGTGCAATACGCTGCTGAATTAATCCCAGCAAACTTGCACGCTCTTCTTCAGCTTCTCCTTCGTTGGAGTAAATCAGTCCGGTCAGGATAGGCAGCGCTTCGTCTGCGCTATCGACTGCCCATAAGTGAAACTGGCCGTCGCGAACGGCGTCAATCACCTGCGGATGCAGGCACAAATTACGCACGTTGCTGGTTGGCAGAATGACCCCTTGTTTACCGGTCAAACCGCGACGCTGACAAACCTCGAAGAAACCTTCGATTTTTTCGTTCACGCCACCAATAGGTTGCACATTCCCAAACTGATCGACAGAACCGGTCACCGCAATTTGCTGGTTAATCGGCTGCATCGACAGCGCACTAATCAGCGCGCAGAGTTCAGCAAGGGAAGCGCTGTCGCCGTCCACTTCACCGTAAGACTGCTCAAACACAATCGAAGCGGAGAAGGGCAGAGGCTGGTCGAGTTCTAACTCGGAGATCAGGAATGCCTGCATAATCATCATGCCTTTCGCATGAAGATTGCCACCTAATTCTGCCTTGCGCTCAACGTCGGTAAATTCGCCGTCGCCGGTGTGTACGACACAACTAATGCGCGAAGGTTCACCTAAAGCACGCGGATGACCCGGATATTCCAGAACAGAGAGGCCGTTGATCTGCCCGACCACTTCTCCTTCAGTTTCTATGCGGATTTGCCCAAGCTCAATTTCATCCTGCATACGTTCCTGCAGGTAACTTTCGCGCCATGCACGTGCGCTGGACGCGGCTTCCAGCGCCTTGGCGCTCAGCAGCTCATCTTCATTATAAAGGGCAGCTTCACTGAGTTGCGCGTTCAGCCAGACCGGATCGAGCGTCAGACTGCCCTGATCGGTGCTCTGGCGGATTGCCAGCTTAAAGAATTCAGGCCATGCATCGGCAGCAAGGCGGGGAATTTCCAGCTCATCGGCCAGCGTGTTGACATATCCACACCAGGTTTCCATGTCGCTTTCTTCTGTCAGCGGCAGGTCAGCTTCATATTCGCCATAAATGGCAGAATCCATCAGCTCCGGTTCCATGTCACTCAGATCGCCCAAAGAGAGACGGTCGCCAACCAGAATCAGACGGAGATCCAGTGGCATAGGGGGAATGGTAACCGGTAAAGGTTTGGTTTCATCAGGGGAAACCCAGTGATACATGCCTTCGGTGATCATCTGTTTCAGGCGAAGCCACATCAGCGGTTGAGCGATGAGTGTGCGGATAGACAGCACCAGAACACCGCCATTAACCTGATGAACCAGACCAGGTTCGAGCTGGATGAGATCTTTATGCACACGAACACAGCCAAACAGCTGCTCCGGCTCAAGCCACTCGCGATACTGGCAGGTGAACTTCGCAGCAAAAGCATCTTCCGCTGATTTTGCCGCGAGCAGGGTGACCTTACTGCCTTCAATATGATAGCGGTTGCCAGTCACTTCAGTGGGTTCAGGCAACAGATCGTTTACCGCCTGAGCAATGCGTGACAGATACTCACGGTTTTCCTGCGCCTTAAGCGTCATAAAGCGAGGGCGCGAGCGGGGATGACAAAACAGCGTTAAACCATTTTCCAGCCGGGGCTGTGTTCCAGCGAAATCGACAGGGGCTAACTGGGCTGCCGTTGCAAATATTGCCTCATAAGGCGCGGAGTCAGGCAGTAAAAGCTGCCAGTCAAGTCGGTTATTGGTCAATGTGTTAGCTGTTTTCTATAAAAAGGGAAAGAGCGATTATACAAGAATAAATCCGGCTGCATACAATGAGAGTCGCGACTGAACATGGCTTAGTGCACATTGCTGACCAGGTGCGCAAAAAACGGACAATATATGCAGGTTTATTTGGGGTGAAAATTGAAATAAAGCTGTTATGCTTAGTAAAGTTACGGGGTCACCGAAGAGTTCACGATGAAATATCAGCAACTGGAAAATCTTGAAAGCGGTTGGAAATGGAAGTACCTGGTGAAGAAACACCGGGAAGGTGAGCGGATCACCCGTCATCTGGAAAACAGTGCCGCACAGGAATCCGTGAACCAACTTCTCAGTCTGGAAAATGAGCCAGTGAAGGTCACGGACTGGATTGTGAATAACATGAATCCGGCGCTGGAAAACCGGCTTAAACAAACTATTCGTGCACGCAGAAAACGTCATTTTAATGCTGAACATCAGCATACCCGTAAGAAATCCATCGATTTAGAATTCCTCGTCTGGCAGCGGCTGGCAGGCCTTGCACAGCGTCGTGGTGCAACGTTATCGGACACCATCATTCAATTGCTTGAAGACGCAGAACGAAAAGAGAAATACGCCAACCAGATGTCTTCACTCAAAGAAGACTTACAGCAAATCCTCGGTAAACAAGACCTCTGAGCCTTTTTGTATCTCTGGTTGAAAGGTTTCTCCTGTTGTATTCGAATCGCTGAATTTAAAGCATAAAAAAACCCCGCCGAGGCGGGGTTTTTAGTATCTATCGTTAAAGCTAAAGAGTGTTATTAAGCCTGTGGCTGAGTAACAGTATCTTTGTAGCCTTTAACTTCGATTTCTACACGACGGTCTGGTGCCAGGCAGTCGATCAGAGCAGCACGGCCTTTAACGGAGTCACAGGTAGAACCAGTAACTGGGTTAGATTTACCTTGGCCTTGTGCAGAGATTTTGTTCGCAGGGATACCTTTAGATACCAGGTAATCCACTACGCTCTGTGCACGTTGCTCAGACAGTTTCTGGTTGTATTGTTCTGAACCGATACGGTCGGTGTAACCCAGAACGATAACTGAACCGTCTTTAGGATCGATTGAACTCAACTGGCTGTACAGCTGATCCAGAGCCTGTTGGCCTTCTGGTTTCAGAGTCGCTTTGTTGAAGTTGAACAGAACGTCAGACTTCAGAGTGAATTTCTTAGTTTCCACAACTGGAGCTGGTGCTGGAGCTGGTGCAACAACTGGTGCTGCAACATCATCCTGACCGAAACGGTAAGAAACACCTACAGACAGCATGCCGTTGTCTGGACGTGCGCCAACAGTCTGCGCGTCGCCGATGTTGTTAACCCACTGGTAATCCAGACGGGTAGCCCAGTTTTTGGTCACTGCGTATTCAACACCAACAGCTGCCAGTGGAGAAACACCGGTGTCGTGATCGCTTACGCGCTCACCAGTACCACCGAAGTTACCTTTGGAGTCTGCACGCCAAACCATACCACCCAGACGGGTATACAGGTCCAGATCGTCAGTCAGCGGGTAGCTCAGTTTAGCAGCCAGCTGAACGCCTTGTGCTTTGAACGCGCCGTTGTTTACGCTGCCTTTGTAAGGCATGCGGCCAAGCCAGTCATATCCCATTTCAAAGCCCAGGTATTGGTTCGCTTGGTAACCCAAGAACGCACCTGCACCCAGTTGGCTATCGTGGGTAGGGCCGTTGCCGATACCTTCGTAAGCATTTGCGAAACCAGTGTCATGGTATTGGGACCAGCCCAATTTACCACCGGTATACCAGGTGTTATCTTTAGGGGCGGCTTGCGCTACGGTAGCGAAACCTGCCAGTGCCACTGCTAATGCGATAGCTGTCTTTTTCATTTTGCGCCTCGTTATCATCCAAATAGGCAATTGAGCTTTAAGCTTTAAGCCCTTGGTTAAAATCCTTACGCCAAGATTCTTGCTTCAATTAAGAACTTGCCACTTTACGTTGGCATTATAGAGCAACCTTGGCGTTGTAAAGTCTACAACGTGGCGCGAAACTTACAAGCTTGAAGTGTTAACACCGTGGAAAAAAAGGGAAAAACGTACACATTTCTTAACGGCTTTGACTAATTGTTGACAAAAACTGGAGATAATCTGAGGTCGGAATACCCATTTTTACTGGGTTTGAAGCCGGTTTCAGCACAAATCACTAAGTTCCATACTATTTTCGTAGGAACATTCCTATTTTGAACTAATGGTATACAGAAGAGTGAATTTTTACTGTGGAGTGATGTCCACTAGCTGAATTCTGTTCATTTGTTGGCTTCATAATGAACCCATATGACCCTCCATGACGTGCTGCAATTTGCAGTCTTTCTCTTTCTGAATCATTCAAATCGGGTAACCACCCAAGCACAACACTGTAATTCCCTGTGAGCAACGCTTTTTCCATTGCATCAACTGTAGACATCGCTGTGATTTGATTTACCTGCACCATTTTATCGACCGGCAAACCAGATTGAGATAACCAGTGACGGCTCAGTTTCTGCTGAGGCGTGAGCCATAACAACCAGCGGGATTGCATACCCAAATGCTGAAGCAGTGGCAGAAGTAACTGCGCAAATGCTGGCTGGCTCGCACTATAAACGAACTCCGTGATCAGACCATTATTCAAGGACGCAGACGAATTTACCTGTGTGTGGGCGACGGGCAAAGCAGACTGACTAAAATGATGATTTGTAAGATGTTGAGTGCGCATAGTGATATACCCCAGTAGGTTACTGTATGAATGTACAGTACTCTGGCGATGAGCAAAGATCAACCCAATTTTTCCAAGACATCTCGCAAATTTTGAAGGGAATATCCTCTGGCTGCATTTTATGTTTGTTGCCCATCTCTACATTGCGTATTTTGCTTTTAGCAGTACAGGTAACTTACATGGGATATATGGAATGAACATGAAAAGGATAACGCGATGATAAATCAATCAAAAAAAAGAGTGCTGGAGTGTCTGGAAATTTTTGCTTCTCTGGGGGAAGTACGTGCCCGTACCCAGTTTGGCGGCTTCAGTTTATCTGCTGATGGAGCCATGTTTGCATTGGTCTCAGACGGAGAATTATATCTGCGCGCCAGTGCTGAAACTGAGGCACATTTTTGCCGGAAGAAGATGGAGAGATTGATTTATCGCAAGCGGGGAATGGATGTGAAGTTACGTTATTTCAAAGTTAATCCGGCGCAGTGGGACGATACCGAGGCTGTGCGGAAACTGGGTAAATACTCACTTAAAGGAATGCTGCGTGAAATCGAATTGCGCAAAAATAACGAAGCCGGGCGGCTAAAAGATTTACCGAATCTTTCTCTGGCTCTGGAGCGGTTGCTCTGGCAGGTGGGGATAGCAAATTCGGGCGATCTGCGCACACAAGGCGCGTGCAAGACCTACCTGAAACTCTGCGCAATGAAAAAGAAGAATCTGGGTATTAACTTGTTAATGGCGCTGGAGGGCGCCATTTTGGGATATCACGAGGCCGCTTTGCCGATGGCTTCCAGAGAAATACTGACTCAATGGTTTAACCACCAGCAAGAGCAGCCATTCGACACGATGCACTAAGTTTCACCGGATCCTGACGAGCTGTCAGTCATGGCTCTGAACGGGCAGAATTTTACTGTTAAGACTGGTGAGCTCTGGAAGATGGGCCACCAGCAATCCGATTTGTTGCAAGACAAGCTGTTCTTTGCTGTCTGAATCGGTCGTCCGCATCTGGATCCTTGCCGTCAGTTGCTCCAGGGCTTTTTCTATCCGCCCGGATTCAGAAGGCAAATGGTGCAGTGCGCCATCAACACAGCAGACCGCGTCATCAAGCAGTCTCAGGGTTTCGGTATCACCGAGTTTTTCACGATGCGCCCCCAGCGCTGAAATGAAACTCAGCATGGTGTGATTAAGACACAGCAAGCGAAACGCCGCTTCAAGCGTGGCAGGGTCGTTGTTTTTCTCCGAACTCATATTCGAAACCACCGATGCCAGCTCAGCATCGCAGTTATGCGCGTCACGCCGAGCCAGACGGTAATCCAGACTGTTATCTTTGCCCTGATGGTATTGCACTAATATCGCATCCAGATACCGGCAGTTTGCGTCGAACGTTTTGCTGACGACTTTATCTATCTGCCTGAATTTCCAGTCCGGCCAGATGAACGTCACGGCGGCCCATGCAATCGCACAGCCAATCAGCGTATCGATGATTCGGGGTATCGCAATCTCAAAACCCTCTCCCAGCAAGTTGAAGCACAGCAACACCAGCAGGGTGATGAACATCGTCGCCTGCGCGTATTGCACGGTGCGGAAGGCAAAGAACAATAATCCGCTGATCACAATCAGGATCATTTGCCCTTCAACCGAAGGCACGAAGTATAAAATCGGAATGCCCAGAGCAATCCCGGCCAGTGTCCCGATGATTCTCAACGCCAGCCTGCGGCGGGTCGCGCTGTAGTTCGGCTGACAGACAAACAGGCTGGTCAGCAAAATCCAGTAACCGTGGCTCAGGCCGCTGACCTGTATGAATACGTAGCCGATAAACAGCACCACCGACATGCGCACTGCATGACGAAACAGAACAGACTGCGGTGTGAAATGCCGGGAAATGCGCAGCCAGATATCATCCAGCCCGGTGAGCTTATCGTCGACGAACGGACTTTTGCCTGTCTGGTTTTCCGGTAATGATTGCTCTGATTCGATATTCGCCAGCTGCGCGTCAATCGCGTGCAAATTCCTCAGAAGATGGCGAAGAGCCTGGAGCATTTCCCGGTGTTCGCCCTGATATTCCAGTCGTTTCAGCGCTTCTTCAAGACGGGAAAACGCCCGCTCGAACTGGCTGTTGTGCGTATATTTCTGGCGATACAGGATGCACTGGGAAAGCTGCAAACAGGCGCGGGCCTGCATACTCATCAGACGCTGAAAACGGAAAAGAATATCGCTGTGATGAAACTGCTCGCTGAGTTTGAGGTATTTCACATGCGATGAGCTTGCGCGCTCATGAATATCCTGTACCACAAAATAATAGTGCAGGGTCCGGCGCGTACCTTTCTGTCCGCGGTCGCCTTTCAGGCGGGTTTGCAGCGTATTTTTGGTCTGATTCAGCGTAGAAACCAGCTGGCCGTTAGCCATGGCCAGTTCCACCAGTTGCTGATTATTATCTTCCTGATCGGGGTCAAAAAGCGTCGCTTTAGCTTCCAGATAAGCCGCCAGCTGCGTGAAACAGCGGGAAATCTGATCCTGAAGCGGCCGGATAGGGAAAATAATATGCCCGGCCAGCGTCAGCAGGTTATACCAGATGGCGCCGGCGAGCAGGATCAGAGGCTGCTGATACCAGATGTGATACATACTGGTGCCGAGCATTGTATAAATCGCGATGAGCAACGCACCGAACGCAATCGTGGCATACCGTTGTCCAAGTGCGCCCAGCAGGATAAAACCGCAGGTTGAAATCATCAGCCCGGGTGCGAATAACCAGGGATAGGGAAACAGCAGTTCGATAGACGCTGAAGCGATAAAAAAGCAGACCAGAGTGATCAGCAAATTGCGTAAGCGACCTGCCAGACGATCGTCCAGATCGGCCAGCGCAGCCGCTACCACGCCGAGCGTCAGAGGGATGGTCAGCGTTATCTGACCCAGCCACCAGGGCATTGCGGCGGCACCCGCCAGCGCAATGAAAATCCTGATGTGGTAAAGCACATTGCTGTTATAGGCATAGCGCCTCAAACCCGGTGCAATAGAAAGCACGGAAAAACCCCACGGTTAACATCAAAAATGAAAAATCAGCGAATGCGTCCGTTTTTTAGCTGACGGCTGGCATTGGCTTCACGAACTTGTTTTGCAAGTTCGACGGAGACCACTCTTCGCCCTACCGGCCAGAGCGCGATGGCTGCGATTTTAAAGTTCGCGATGCCCACCGGAATACCGATAATGCTGATACATTGAGTGATGCCGGCCAAAATGTGTGACAAGCATAACCACCAGCCGAAAAAAATAAACCAGAAGATATTCAACAGGGTTCCGCCACCGGACATCAGCGCGCTGCGTTTTTCCGGGTATAATTCGTCAACATGCACCGCTTCATTGCCAAAAGGCATCAGTGAAAGACGGGTGATCTCCCAGCAAGAGCGGGTCAGCGGCAGGGTAAATATCAGCACAATGCTCACCAGCGTGGCGAATAGCCAGGCGAGGGTGGTAAAAAAACCGCCTAAAACGAAGTTAAGAATATTGAGTACAGTGCGCATATCGACTCTTCCCGAAGATATTAATAAGTTGAAAAATTTCAGGTTAACTAAAAAGAAACACCGTCTTATTCTACCCTGTTTTGGAATGTGGATCGCCTCTGCAAATCAAAGGTAAACTCTTAAAACGACTTGCATGTAAAATAAGAAATATTACTTTTCCGTCAGGAATTAAAGAGAAAAAACGGTGTGATGATATGGAATTGAAATCGACCTCTTTCGGGAAACATCTGGCGCAGCATCCCTATAACCGGGTGCGTCTGCTTAACGCGGGCGTAGAAGTCAGCGGCGACAAACATCACTACCTGATCCCTTTTAATCAGCTTATCCAGATCCGCTGTAAGCGTGGCATTGTCTGGGGCGAGCTTGAATTTGAATTGCCCGAGGCAAAAGTTGTCCGCCTGCACGGCACTGAGTGGCAGGAAACGCAGCGTTTTTATCAGCACCTTCTCAAAATCTGGCAGGCCTGGAGTGAGGAGATGAGTGGCGTCAGCGCGGGCGTTCTGCACGGGCAAATTGAAAAAATCACGCACATTGAAGAACAGGATAAGTGGTTTAAAAGCGCCGATCTGGCTGACGTCCAGAAAGACATCACCGGGGCATTTTCCGCCATTCCTGTCCCCGTCGGGCGTCTCAATGATTTCGATAATTGCCGCGAAGATTATCACACCTGCTTACGCTGGCTTGAGCAGGGAAAACGCAGCGTCGATAAACGCAATCTGGCCTGGACTGACCGGGTGATTGCGGAAAATCAGGACTTCTTTGATACCGTCGAAGTTTCTCCGCTAAATGAAAGTCAGTGTCGCGCGGTAGTGAATGGCGAAGACGCGGTTCTGGTGCTGGCAGGTGCTGGCAGCGGCAAAACCTCGGTGCTGGTGGCGCGCGCAGGCTGGTTGCTGCACCGTCAGGAAGCGGTACCGGAGCAAATTCTGTTGCTGGCGTTTGGACGTCAGGCCGCGGATGAAATGAACACGCGTATAAAAGAACGTCTGCATACCGACGGGATCAAAGCCAAAACGTTCCACGCGCTGGCTTTGCAGATTATTCAGGAAGGCAGCAAGAAAGCGCCAAAAATCAGCAAACTGGAAACTGATGCGAAAGCGCGCCGCAGCCTGCTTATCAAAACCTGGCAGGAACAATGCGCTGGCAAGAAAGTGCAGGCCAGCGGCTGGCGGCAGTGGATGACCGATGAGCTTGAATGGGATGTGCCGGAAGGGGATTACTGGAAGAATAAACCGCTGGCCGAACGTCTGGGCAGCCGTCTTGAGCGCTGGCTGAGTCTGATGCGTACGCACGGCGGGAGCCAGGCCGAAATGATTGAGAGCGCACACGAAGACGTGAAAGACCTGTTTTCTAAGCGCATCCGCCTGATGGCTCCGTTACTGAAAGCCTGGAAAACGGCGCTGAAAGAAGAGGGCGCGGTGGATTTCTCCGGGCTGATTCATCAGGCTGTGAACATTCTGGAGAAAGGTCGCTTTGTCAGCCCGTGGAAACACATTCTCGTCGATGAATTTCAGGACATTTCCCCGCAGCGCGCGCTGTTGTTGTCGGCATTGCGCAAGCTGAATAAGCGCACCAGCCTGTTTGCGGTGGGCGATGACTGGCAGGCGATTTACCGTTTCAGCGGTGCAGAGCTTTCCCTGACCACCGCTTTCTCAACACACTTTGGCGAAGGGGCTCAGTGCGCGCTGGATACCACTTACCGTTTCAACGACCGCATCGGTGAAATCGCCAATAAATTTGTTCAGCAGAACCCTTATCAGCTGAAAAAACCGCTGAACAGCCTGACGAAGGGCAACAAGAAAAACGTGGTGATCTTGCCGGACGAACAGCTGGAAAAACTGCTGGATAAGCTCAGTGGCTATGTCACTGCCGATGAAAAAATTCTGGTGCTGGCGCGTTATCACCATTTACGGCCGCAGATTCTGGAAAAGGCCGCTACCCGCTGGCCTAAGCTGAATCTTGAATTTATGACGATCCACGCCAGTAAAGGTCAGCAGGCGGAATACGTCATTATTGTCGGCCTGCACGAAGGCAACGACGGCTTCCCGGCACCGGCGCGTGAATCGGTGCTGGAACAGGTCTTATTGCCGGAACCGGAAAACTTCATGGATGCCGAGGAACGGCGGTTACTGTATGTGGCGATGACCCGTGCGAAGCATCAGGTCTGGTTAATGCAGGATAAAGCACGTCCTTCCGTTTTTGTGGAGCAGCTGGAAGATATCGGCGTTCCGGTGCAACGAAAACCCTGACAACACAACGCCCGGCAAATGCCGGGCGTTGTGTTGATGAAGGTGTGACGAATACGCAGTTGTGCGCATCATTCTTTCAAACGTGCCCACAAGTAACGCTGATAATCAGGGATAGTAATATCCACTTCTGACTGGAAAAGCGGCGACGCAATCAGGAAATCCGCCGTCGCCACATTGGTGGCGACCGGAATATTCCATACAGTTGCCAGGCGCAGCAGGGCCTTAACATCCGGGTCGTGAGGAACGGCATTGAGCGGATCCCAGAGGAAAATCAGCAGATCAATTTTCCCTTCCGCAATCAGTGCGCCAACCTGCTGGTCACCCCCCATCGGGCCACTCAGCATGCTTTTTACCGTAATCCCGGTGCTACGCTGAACCATATTTCCGGTGGTGCCGGTGGCATAGAGAACGTGTTGCGACAGTTCAGCGACGTTTTTATCCACCCATTTCATCAGGGTATTTTTGCAGTGGTCATGCGCGACCAGGGCAATGTGTTTTTGTTTGGCGATCGTACGGGTCGTGTATTCCATCTAATTCCCTTCAACGCGTAAGTAAGAGTGGCTCACAGAATACTGAAACTCCGTTTTACTGCATAGCGTGGGGGCAACAAATCGACGTTAAGAAAGAGAATGCGTGATGCAGATTAAGTTACGACGCGCGTTCTTGTTTTTCCGGCAGTTTAAACCAGAGTAAAAATTGTTCGATACCGGCATTGGCGGCCAGACGCGTCCAGAGCGGATGAAGATAAGCGATGGAAATTTGCGAAGGAACATCACTTGCCAGCGCTGATTTTCTGTCGGTATTACCTCGGGCAAAAGAAGGTACGGCAGCGCGTGCACCGGATAAGTTATACGTCATCATGAGCTTTTCAGCGGCAGCCGTATTACCCGGGGTAAACAGGCTCAGGACATCGCGTTGGGTTACCAGAGTTTTTCCCTGATCATCCACCAGCTGATAATTCATTTGCTGACTGAACTGGGCGGTGTCTTTTTCATTGCTCAGCGAAGGCAGGATGAAAGAAACCGAGCGACTTCCTTTGGCATTGAATGTGACGATCAATGCCGGAGAGTGATAAATCTGCGCGTTTTGCGCAGCAGCAGGGTGCAGATTCTTGCTGACCTGAAACAAAATCTGATGCTGCCCGCCATCCAGCTCAAGGCTGTCCGCGCCTTTCAGAATAGCGCCAGACATCTGTTTGCCGTCGATCACCAGCACATCCACATCCGCAGACAGTTTGAGTGAGGTCGCAGAAGCTGACGCCATCAGGCTGAAGCTCGCTAATGCGACCAGCGCACGACAGACTTTCATTCTTCTCTCCTCAGACACACCATTGCTCATCCTCCATTATTCAGTAATGGTGATTGTGTGTCAAAGTTTTACAAAATGTTTTAATTTCACATGAGGCAATTCTGCACACCGATCCTTTTTGCGCCGGGCCCTGTCGAAACTGTCAGGCTGCGTTACACTTAGCGGATACAGGTCAAAAGGAGATAACCCCGTGCAAGACAATGATATTCGCAAAATTCTTGAGGACGTAAAAACGATCGCTCTGGTGGGTGCCAGCGACAATCCTGGCCGCCCGAGTTATGGCGTCATGGCTTATCTGCTTTCTCAGGGATATAAGGTTATTCCGGTCAGTCCGAAACTGGCAGGGCAGGAACTGCTGGGGCAAAAAGCGGTGGGATCGCTGGCTGAAATCGCAGAACCGGTGGATATGGTCGATGTTTTCCGTAACGCGGAAGCCGCTTACGGTGTAGCGCAGGAAGCCATCGCAATTAAAGCAAAAGTGCTGTGGCTGCAACTGGGCGTGATCAACGAACAGGCCGCTGTGCTGGCAAAAGATGGCGGGCTGAAAGTGGTGATGGATCGCTGTCCGAAAATTGAAATCCCGCGGCTGGGTATGGAAAAGTAACTGCCGCAGGCAGTAATTAGACGAAAAAACCGGCCAAAAATAGCCGGTTTTTCATTATGCGGGCGCGGGATAATCAGTTGCGCAGACGCGGTGCCTGTAACTGACTGCGGATAGAAGCGGCCAGGTCATCCAGAGACGTTTGTTCCGGGTGCGAGCGGGCAGCTTCATGGTCAATCTGAATTTCTGCCAGATACGTGTGTACCGGCTGGCCTTCTTCATCTTCCATTACCACGTGATACCAGGGCGCGGCACGCATTGAATCGTCAGCGGCGACGTCATCGACGCCGGGTTTTTCGAGTGAATATTCAGCGTCGACATCAATTACCACGCCTAAATAGCCTAACAGTCTGTGGCGAACCTGCTGGCCGATACCGTATTTGCTGGCAATCATAGTCATCTCCCAAAATCATCATTAATCTCTATATGGAGATAAAATGTGCTATTTCAAGTTTTGACCGCTTAATCTGCTAAAAATTCTGCGACGCGCTGCCGGAACAGCACGTCGTGATCATCGGATTAATTCATCACCAGACAGGCGAAGCCCTTCAGGTACAAACCTTCAGGATACGCGCCGGTCACCGGGTGATCGGCAGCCTGACGGAACTGCTCCACGAACTGAATTTCCCGGCCGGCATCCAGTGCGGCGTCAGCGAGGATTTTCTGGAACAAATCGGTTGGCAGCAGACCGGAACAGGAGAAGCTCAGCAGAATTCCGCCCGGACGCAGCAACTGAATCGCCAGCATATTAATATCTTTATAACCACGACAGGCGCTTGCCAGCTGGTTTTTGTTCTCAACAAATTTCGGCGGATCCATCACAATCATGTCGAACTGCTGGCCTTCCGTGCGGTATTTACGCAGCAGCTGGAAAACGTCTTCGCGGACGAATTCGGCTTTCGATAGATCCAGTTTGTTCAGCTCAACGTTCTGACGCGCAACGTCAAGCGCGGCCTGAGAGGTATCTACGTTAGTGACTTTGGTGCAGCCGCCCATCAGCGCAGACACGGCGAACGCGCCGGTGTAGGAGAAACAGTTCAGCACATTGCGGCCAGCTGCGTAGCTGCGTGCAGCAAAGCGGCTGTCGCGCTGATCAAGATAGAAGCCGGTTTTATGGCCTTCTTTGATATCAACCAGCAGGCTCATACCGTGTTCCTGAATCGGCAGCAGGGCAGGGGGTTCTTCACCGACGACGTGACCCTGAACCAGCTCCAGGCCTTCTTTTTTACGCACCGCAACGTCGGAACGATCCCAGATGGCGCATTCCGGATAGCAGTGTTGCAGCGCGGCAATCAGAGGTGCGCGCTGGTATTCTGCACCAGCAGATAGCAATTGCAGCACCAGGAAATTCTGGAAACGGTCAATGGTGATGCCCGGCAGACAGTCGGATTCACCGGCAATCAGACGGTAGCCGTCCAGCCCGTCACGTTTGGCGATATAATCACGCCAGCTTTGCGCCTGCTGTAAACGGCGGATGAAGAAATCAATATCGATGTCTTCATCTTGTTTAAAAGTCCAGACACGGGCACGGATCTGGGATGACGGCGAATAAGCACCGCGCGCCAGCCATTTCCCCTGGCTGTCTACAATATCAATAGTGTCGCCGGAATTGGCTTTACCCTCGACGCGCTGAACAGCGCCGGAAAACACCCACGGGTGGCGGCGTAAAAGTGATTTTTCGCGGCCTTTGGCCAGAATTAAACGTGCAGTCATAAAATTAGGTTCTGTCGGTTCGGAGACAAAAAAGAGCGACATTGTCCGGTCATGCAGGTGAAATTGCAACGAACCATACCGCTAACGGAGAGAAATATTATGGCAAAAGTCAGTATAGCCGCCTATGTCTACGGCAGGGTGCAGGGGGTCGGTTTTCGTTTTGCGACACAACATCAGGCTACCGGGTTAGGGCTGACCGGTTATGCAAAAAATCTTGAGGACGGCAGCGTCGAGGTGGTGGCGTGCGGCGAACAGGAGAAAGTGGATCAGCTGCTAGCCTGGCTGAAACAGGGCGGCCCGAAACATGCGCAGGTTGATCGCGTGCTGAGTGAGCCCGCCGCTCCCGGTCATTACACCGATTTCAAAATCAAATACTGAAGCATTACAGGCATTTTACCGGTTTTGGCAGGCCTGCGATTTTGGTCGCCTGTTTGGCCGGGCCTTTCGGGAACAGCCTGAACAGATAGCGGCTGTTGCCTTTCTCTTCACCGTATTTCTGTGCCATCGCTTTCACCAGCATGCGCACGGCCGGTGATGTATTGAATTCGAGATAAAACCCGCGCACAAAACGCACTACTTCCCAGTGCGCATCGGTAAGCTGAATGCCTTCTTCTTCTGCCAGCAGCGGTGCCATGCCTTCCTGCCAGTCATTACTGTTTTTCAGGTAACCCTGAGCGTCGGTTTCTATTACCTGACCGTCGAATTCCAGCATACAACCTCTGACCTGTAAAAATGCAGCCGACAGTTTAGCAAAAAGCCCCGTCTGACAAAATAAAAAGCCCCGCACGGTGGCGGGGCTGGAGCGAATTACGTGTGTAATCAGTTACGTGATGACATCCCGAGAATGCTCAGCAGGCTGACAAACACGTTGTAGAGCGAGACATACAGGCTGACCGTGGCGCGAATATAGTTGGTTTCGCCACCGTGAATAATATTACTGGTCTCCCACAGGATTGCGCCCGCTGAGAACAGAATAAACAGGCAACTGATCGCTAATGACAGCGCCGGAATTTGCAGGAACAGGTTCGCGATCACCGCCACCAGCAGCACAACAAAGCCCGCCATCATCATGCCCGACAGGAACGACATGTCTTTTCGCGTTGTCAGCACGTAAGCCGAACAACAGAAGAAGACCAGAGCCGTACCGCCAAGCGCCAGCATAATAATGTCACCGGCACCCACGGAAAGCAGGGAACTCAGCAACGGTCCGAGCGTGTAGCCCATGAAACCGGTCAGCGCGAAGGCTGATAAAATACCCGCCGGGCTGTTCGCCGTGCGGTAAGTCAGGAACATCAGGCCATAGAAACCGACGATAGTCAGCAGGAAGCCTGGTGCAGGTAAGCGGAGAACTGTACTCGCCGTCGCAGTGATCGCCGAAACGCCGAGCGTCAGTGCTAACAGGAAATAAGTATTACGCAACACCCGGTGTGTGCTTAACAACGAGCCTGCGCGTGATGACGTAGAGGCAGCGTAACGATCCATAATAAAATTCTCACTTTTAACAAAACGTTGGAGTCGGTGAAAATACAGTCAGACTGGAGTGTAAGTAGTTGCGTGACGTCATTAAAGACGTTTTACCCTTCTTTACCTCTCTAAGCGCCGCCAGGCGGGGTTTCCTGATGCCAAAATCGCCGTAATGATGCTTAAATCGCCGCTTAAGAACCGAATGCCTGTTTTTCAGGCAATTGAATGTAATCAGGCTTTACAACCCGATCGGCTATGTTTATAGTTCGCTTCGTTGCGGAGGGGTGGCCGAGCGGCTGAAGGCACCGGTCTTGAAAACCGGCGATGGGAAACCATTCAAGAGTTCGAATCTCTTCTCCTCCGCCATATACAACACAAGAAAGCTGCTAAGAAATTAGCGGCTTTTTTTGTCTCTGAAATTTGTGAAGCTGATTTAAATGCTCATTAAATCAACAAAGTAGACTGAAAATAATGTTTGCATCTTTTTTCCTGTCTTGTATACTACGCCCCGTACTGAACGACTGACGTCGCGAAGTGCTTGTTGTTTACGGAGGGGTGGCCGAGCGGCTGAAGGCACCGGTCTTGAAAACCGGCGATGGGAAACCATTCGAGAGTTCGAATCTCTCCTCCTCCGCCATAAACAACACATTGAAGCTGCTAAGCAATTAGCGGCTTTTTTTGTGTCTGAAATTCGTCTCACTCCGCAATGGCTGTATTTTCTTCGCCCGCTTCTATCTGCCCGTATTGCCGTGGCGAACAGCCGAGCGTCCGTTTAAACGCCGTGCTGAATGCACTTTCTGATTCATAACCCAATGACAATGCCACACTGGAAACCGGCTCGTTGCCGTTTGCCAGCCGGTCTCCGGCCAGCAACATGCGCCAGCGCGTCAGATATTCCAGCGGCGCGCTGCCGACGGCCTGTTTAAATTTCAGTGAGAAGACCGAGCGCGACATGCCTGCGCGTTCTGCCAGCGTCTGAACCGTCCACCGGTGCGCGGGATTTTCATGCATCGCGTTCAGTGCTTTTGCTAATTGCTTATCCGCCAGTGCGGCAAACCATCCGCTGGCCCTGCGTTCTGGCGCGTTATCGACGTGCATCCGCAGCGCCTGCACCAGCATCATGTGCGCCATATGCTGCGCGATAAGCAAACCGCCGGGGCGTTCGTCGCGCAGTTCCTGCATCATCTGTTCCACCGCCCAGCGCAAACTGTCTTTGTCGGATTCTTTTGAGATATGCACAACCGGCGGCAGCATCGCCAGCAGGGTCGGGGCGTTGGCTCCGCTGACGGCAAAACGGCTGCCGGTCAGGAAGAAATCTTTGCCGCCATTACACGACACCGTGCCGCCGCCGCGCGCCTGTTCAAAAATCGGCCCTGCATCGACCGGTGAAATACTCAGATCGCTGGCAAGCCGGAAAGGGCGGCCGCTGGGCAACACGAAACAGTCTCCGGCTTTAAGATGGACCGGTTCAGGCACCGATTCGACGGCCAGCCAGCATTCGCCGGTAATAATCGCATTGCATTTAATTGACTGATAATGAGAAGGAAATTGCACGGACCAGTCTCCACCGGCTTCAAAACCTTTGGACATATAGCTGCGTGGTTTGAGCAGCGACAACACATCAGAAAGTGGATCCATCAACGACTCCGGACGATTACAAAGATATTACGGACATTAGCGCATAGATCGTCTTTTCTCCAGCCCCTATATTTCATGGCGTAGTCTTTCATTTTTTCAGAGAACACAGAGGAAATTGCCATGCGTGTATTTGTAACAGGAGCAACAGGTTTTGTCGGTTCTGTGGTCGTGGAGGAATTGCTGCGCGCGGGCCATCAGGTGATCGGGCTGGCCCGTTCGGACGCGTCAGCGCAGGCGCTGAAAGGGGCCGGAGCCGGTGTGATTCGCGGCAGTATTGAAGATCTGCAAAGCCTGAAAGCAGGCGCGGCGCAGTCCGACGGCGTGATCCACACTGCGTTCATTCATGATTTTTCTAAATTTATTGAGAACTGCGAAAAAGACCGGCTGGCAATAGGCGCGCTGGGAGAGGCGCTGGCGGGAACGGAAAAACCGCTGATCGTGACGTCCGGCACGGCGCTGGTGAATAACGGCCAGCGGGTGACGGAAAAGGATTTGCCGGATCCGCAGGGCGGAAATCCGCGCGTGGCGTCCGATCTGGCCGTCGCCGCGCTGGCAGAACAGGGCGTGCGGGTTTCGCTGGTGCGCCTGCCGCCGTCCGTGCATGGCGCGGGTGACCACGGTTTCGTGCCGATGATCATTGCGATGGCGCGGGAAAAAGGCGTGTCGGTGTACATTGACGAAGGCAAAAATGTCTGGCCTGCGGTTCACCGGCTGGACGCGGCGAAAGTGTTCCGGCTGGCGCTGGAAAAGGGCGCGCATAATGCGGTTTATCATGCGAATGCCGAGGAAGGCGTGCCGTTCCGCGAGATTGCAGAAATGATCGGCAGACACCTGAATATTCCGGTGGAAAGCAAAACGGCAGAAGCCGCCGCGGCGCATTTTGGCTGGTTTACCCACTTCGCGGGGCTGAGTAATCCGACGTCCAGCGAACTGACCCGCAGGGTTTTAGGCTGGAAACCCGAGCATCAGGGCTTACTGAAGGATATCGATACCGCCGGATACTTTGATTAATTCCTCACGCAAATCAGGCTGCGTTTGCAGCCTGATTCTAACGTCTCGCCGTGGTTTTAATGGTGTTAATTGCCTAAAAAACGCCCCGACTCACAAATCGGGAAGATAAAAACAATCCCTCATTGCCTGTCTGACGTTATGCGTTATGTTGATTTTTAGTTTCTCAAATGTAACTAGAGGTTAACAATAATGTCTAAAAAATTACGTCTGTCTCTGATTGCTGCTTCTGTACTGATGTCTTCCTCCGCAATGTCTGCCCTGCCGCAGGGCTATCCTGCGGATTACCAAAAAGTCGTCGATGCCGCGACCAAAGAAGGCAAAGTGGTGGTGTATTCCACCACCGACACCAAAGCTGCCGGCCCGCTGATCCAGGGTTTTGAGGCCACTTATCCGGGCATTAAAGTGGAATATAACGACATGAACAGCACCGAGCTGTACAACCGTTATATCAGCGAACAGGCGGCGGGCGGCACCAGCGGCGACGTGGTCTGGAGCTCTTCCATGGACACCGCGCTGAAGCTGGCGACTGATTACGCGCAGGAATACAAATCGCCTGAACAAGGCCAGTTGCCGAAATGGGCGGTGTGGAAAGACAAAGCCTACGGCACGACCTATGAACCGGTGGTGTTTATTTATAACAAACGCCTGATCCCGGCCGGTGATGTGCCGGATTCCCATGCCGCACTGGCAAAACTCATCGCCAGCCAGACCGAGAAATTCAACAAAAAGGTCACCACTTACGATATCGAGAAATCCGGTCTTGGCTTCATGCTTTCCGTGCAGGATTTCAAAGCCGATCCGAACTATTTCAAAACGCTGGCTGACGTCGCCAAAGGCGGTTTAGCAGTGCAGTCTTCCACCGGCACCATGATGGAAAGGGTGTCTTCGGGTGAAAACCTGATTGGTTTTAACATTCTCGGTTCCTACGCCGAAGCCCGCGCCAAAACCGATCCGTCGCTCGGCATTTCCTATCCGAAGGATTACACCCTGGTGCTTTCGCGCGTTTCCTTCATCAGCCAGCAGGCCAAAAATGACAACGCCGCCAAACTGTGGCTGGACTACGTGTTATCTGAAAAAGGGCAAACCATTCTGGCAAATCAGGCCGACATTCCGTCAATCCGCAACGATATCGAAGGTAAAAACGACATCGACGGCCTGACCAAACTGCTAGGCAATGCGCTCAAGCCAATCCCGGTCGATGAAACCCTGCTCGAATACCTGCAACAGAAAAAGCGTCTGGACTACATCAAAGAGTGGCGCGCCGCAGCACAAAAATAAGACTCACGGAGGCGTCCGCGCCTCCTGTTCTCTTACCTGATTTCGCTGTTCAGGGTTCCTAACCGAAGGGAAGTAACATGAATGCATTGCGCAGAAAGTGGCAAAGCTTGCCGCGTGGCATTGTGGTGCTGATAACCGCGCTGGTTATCTACATTCCGTTGTCGTTCATCGTGATACAAAGTTTTCTCTCCGCTCCGTTCTTTTCCCCGTCAAAAGAGTGGAGCCTCGAGTCTTTCGGATTCATTTTCACCGATCCGGATTTTTATAAGGCGCTGAGAAGCGGCTTTATTCTGGCCTTCGGGCTGGTGGTGATCGCCATTCCGCTGGGCGGTATTCTGGCGTTCCTGATGGTGCGCACCGATTTGCCGGGCCGCCGCGTGATTGAACCGCTGATCCTGGTGCCGATTTTCGTCTCGCCGATGGTATTAGGTTTCGGTTACGTCGTCGCCGCCGGGCCGGTCGGGTTCTTCTCGCTGTGGGCGCAGTCGCTGATCGGGTTTGTGCCGTGGAACATCTACGACATGTCGAGCATCGTGGTGATTGCCGGGCTGACGCACGTTCCGCACGCTTATCTGTACATCTCCTCGGCGCTGCGCAGCGTGGGTTCGGATGTGGAAGAAGCCGCGCGAACCGCCGGTGCCTCGCCGCTTCAGGTCATGACCGCCGTCAGTCTGCCGATGGTGCGTCCTTCCATTTTATACGCCACCGTATTGCTGTTTTTCCTCGGGCTGGAAGTCTTCGGGCTGATGCTGGTTCTCGGCGACCCGGAAGGCAACATGGTGCTGGCAACTTACCTGTATCAGCTGACCAACAAACTCGGGACGCCGTCTTATCATCTGATGGCCGCCGTCGCGGTGGTGCTGATTTGTATCACCATTCCGCTGGTGATGTTGCAGCGCCGCCTGATGCGAACGGCGAACCGCTTCGTGACCGTCAAAGGCAAAGCCTCTCAGGCGCGGGCGTTGCCGCTCGGGAAATGGCGCTGGGTGGCCGGTGCGGTGGTGGCGTTCTGGCTGACCGTCACGATTGGTGTGCCGCTGCTCGGCGTGATGCTTCGCGCGTTTATTTCTAACTGGGGCGTGGGTGTTTCCCTGTGGGATGAGCTGTCGTTCAACACCTTCCGCACGATCTGGGAACAGCCGAACCTGCTGCGTGCAATCGTCAACTCGATGGCAATTGGTGTCATCGGTGGTGCGCTGGCGGTGGCCTGTTATCTGTTTATCGGCATTGCGATGCACCGCAAACCGGACGGCGTCACGCGTTTCCTCGATTACAGCGTACTGGTACCGCGTGCGGTGCCGGGCTTGCTGGCCGGTCTGGCTTTTTTGTGGGTATTTCTGTTCCTGCCGATGTGGCTGGATAACGCGCTCAAATCCGGCTGGCTTTCCGGGATGCCGTGGTCGCAATGGCTGCGCGACAACCTGGTGGTCTGGCTGCGTTCCCTGCGCAGTACCATTTTCAGCGTCTGGCTGGCCTACACCGTGGTGTGGATGGCGTACGGTCTGCGGCTGATCTCCTCCACGCTGTTGCAGGTCGGCCCTGAACTGGAAGAAGCGGCGCGCAGCACCGGCGCAACGCGCGGGCAGATTACCCGCCACGTCACCATCCCGTTGTCGCGCTACGGCCTGATTGGCTCGTGGTTGCTGATGTTCCTGATTTTCGAGCGCGAATATTCCACCGGTGTGTACCTCTTATCGCCGGGTACAGAAACCATCGGCTCAATGCTGGTTTCCCTGTGGGCGGCGGGCGCGATAGACATCGTTGCCGCGCTGTCCTTTATTAACATCCTGCTGGTGGTGTTAGGTCTGGGTATTGCCCTTCGTTTTGGAGTCAAATTACATGATTGAATTATCGGTCGAGAATCTGCACTTAACCTACGGCGACAACCCGGTGCTCAAAGGCGTGTCGATGGATCTCAAGCGCGGGGAAGTGGTGTCGTTGCTCGGGCCTTCCGGCAGTGGCAAAACCACGTTATTGCGCGCCGTCGCCGGGCTGGAAAAGCCGACGCAGGGCACCATTATCATCGGCAAAAACAAAGTCTACGACGGCACGCCGCGCAGCGAAATTCCTGCGGAAGAGCGCAACCTCGGGCTGGTCTTCCAGTCTTATGCGCTGTGGCCGCATAAAACCGTGTTCGAGAACGTGGCGTATCCGCTGAAACTGCGCAAAATCGCAGCGGGTGAAATCACTCAGCGCGTGCAGGATGTGCTGAATCAGCTCGGGCTGGGGCATCTGGGCAAACGCCATCCGCATCAGCTTTCCGGCGGACAGCAGCAACGCGTGGCGATTGGCCGGGCGCTGGTCTACAACCCGCCGGTGATTTTGCTCGATGAGCCGCTCTCCAACCTGGATGCCAAACTTCGCGAAGAAGCCCGCGTGTTCCTGCGTGAGCTGATCATCAAGCTTGGGCTGTCGGCGCTGATGGTCACGCACGATCAGAACGAAGCGATGGCGATTTCCGACCGCATTCTGCTGCTCAATAACGGCAAAATTGAGCAACAGGGCACGCCGCAGGAAATGTACGGTTCGCCAAAAACCTTGTTTACCGCGGAATTTATGGGCAGCAATAACCGCCTGCACGGGAAAATCACTGAAGTCCGCGACGGCAAAGCGCGGATCGAAGGCAGCGGCTGGACGCTGTGGGGGCAGGCGGGCGACGGCGTGCAAGCCGGTCAGGAAGGCACGGCGGTGATCCGCGTTGAGCGCGTGATGCTGGCGGAGGGGCCGGGCGATAATCAGCTGGAATTACCGCTGCTCACCAGCATGTATCTCGGCGACCGCTGGGAGTATCTGTTCCGCACGTCCGGCGATGATTTTGTGATCCGTGCGTACGGCGCTGATGTACGCGATCCGCAGCATTGTCATCTGTCTTTGCCGGAGCAACATGTGTGGATCTTCCCTAAACAACAGGGAAGCACTCAGGGCGCTTGACACAAACAAGGGGAATCGACAGATTGGTTCCCCTTGTTTGTTTAAAACGGTTTTTCCATGACTCAGATTTCATCTTCCACCGCTAACAGCACCTTAAAAATTGTCAGCCTGGCCGACGTTCCTCAGTATCTGGACGTCGTGACCGAATACCTTCACGGTGAATGGTCTGACTTTCCTCACTGGGCCCAGAAAGAGTATATCCGCCAGCGGCTTATACAGCGGATGAACAGTCGCGGACGCCAGTGTGTGCTGATTGCGCTTGATGAAAATGACCAGGTTGTGGGCACGGCGGGCGTGATGCGTTACGAACTCAGCGATGTCGCGGAACGCAAATACTGGCTGGGCGAAGTGTTTACGCCGCGTCATCTGCGCGGAAAAGGCATTGGTACGGCGCTGGTTAAAGCCTGTATCAGCCGCTCGCGCGATGCCGGGCTGGAAACGCTCTGGCTGTACACGCCGGATCAGCAGGGGCTGTACGGGCGTCTTGGCTGGCAGGAAGTGGAAAACCGCGAAGTCGATAATGAACAGGTCACCGTGATGCAGCGTTCGCTCCGCTGAAGCTATTCATGCTCTTCCATTCAGGGGAACCGCGTCCTGCGGTTTCCTGAAATAATTCTGTCATTTCCTGCGCGTAAAATTCTGCTTCTTATCCAAATAATGCAGAATAATCATGATATTAACGTCACATTCACGTATTGGTAAAATGCCTTTCAACAGATTATTTCGATCTGTTTTCACAAAGCGTCCGCGGGGAATACTTTTCGGGGTAATTTGCGTTATCGCCCTGTTTTCTGCTTTACAGATTTTCTCCACCGTTGTGCTCACCAACATTCTTCAGGACGCGCGCAATAACGTTATTGCGACGGAAAACCTGCGTCAGCAACAGGCGGTGATGGATAAAGCCCGCATGGAATTGCTGATGGCCAGTGACAAACTCAACCGCGCAGGCATTTATTACATGCAGGATAAAGAAACCGGTTCTGACGGCAGCTGGCACAGCCTGATGCAGGAGTCGCTGGATTCCCTGACCGCCTCGCAAAAAGCGTTTGCCCGTTTCGACGGCATGACGAAGAACGCCGACAAAGCCACCGCCGAGCTTAAAGCCAGCTACCAGATGTTCTTTGACGGGCTGCGCGAACAGTCGGACGGTCTGCAAAAAAACAACACCATTGATTCCTTCTTTGAAGTGCCGATTCAGGCATTTCAGGATGATTTCAGCCAGAAGTATTACGCCTATCTGGAGGTCAATGAACACACGGCGGTGTCGCTCAGCGACCGTTTGCTCAGCTCGCTGACACAGGCAAAAACCTTATTTATGGGCGCGCTGGTCATTCTGGCGGTGATCGCCGTTCTGGTCTGGCGCGGCGTCACGGCCTGGATAATACGCCCGCTGCAACGGATGATCGGGCATATCAGCGTGCTGGCCGCCGGGGATTTATCCCGCGACGTCGAAGACGATCATTCGCGTGTGATTGAAATGCGCGAACTGGGCGTAAGCCTGCGCAACATGCAGCGCGGCCTGCAAAAGCTGGTCAGTGAAGTGCGCGATGCGTCCTCGCACATCATGCTTAACATCAACCAGATGGCGAAAGGTAATGAAGAACTTTCCGCGCAGGCGGCCATTCAGAGCGAAGAACTGAAAGCGGCGACCGAACACATCACCCATCTGAATGAGCGGGTCAAAGAAAATGCCCTGCACGCGCAGCAGGCCAGTAAACGCGCCGAACAGGCAAAAGGCGTGGCGACGCGCGGCGGCGAAGTCATGGGGCAGGTGGACACGGCGATGAAAGAGATTGTCAGCCAGTCGACGGAAATGAGTAGCATCGTGTCGATGATCGACAGCGTGGCGTTCCAGACCAACATTCTTGCGCTGAATGCGGCCATCGAAGCAGCGCATGCCGGGCAGCACGGGCGCGGCTTTGCGGTGGTGGCAAAAGAAATCGGCCTGCTGGCGCAAAAAAGCAGCCATTCCACACGCGGCATTCATCAGCTGATTGACGATTCCGTAGAGCAAATCGGACGCGGATCGGCGTCTGTCAGCGTTCTGAGCCAGAGCCTGGAGGAGATTATCAACATCTTCAACGGTCTGAGCGCGCTGGTGAATGAAATTTCAGAAGCGACGTTGTATCAGGGGCAAAGTGTTCACGATGTCTCCGAACGGATCACCGCGCTCAACCATGTGACGCTGCAAAACGGCAAACTGGCCGATCACGCGGCGGCATCTTCCCAGCAATTACTCGACCAGTCACAGCGGCTGGAAAGGGCGGTGGCGCGTTTCGGGCTGGCAGCGGCGTAAGTAAAGATTAGCTTTTATGCCAGACTAGCATGCTGCCTTCGCTGTGCCCGGTGACCGGATCGGTCGCCGGCAGCGGCACGGCTTTGACCGCCTTAGTGCGTGCGGCCAGCAGCGGCAGTTCGTCATGACATAAATCGGCTTTAATGTCCGGTGGATAAGCGCCGACCAGCATAAAATCCTCGTCGGCGGAAATCTGTTTATGGCCGATACCGGCGGGAAGTAACAGGACGTCGCCGACTTTCACGTCAATAATCTTGCCGTGTTCGCCGCCGAGTTGCAGCTTGGCCGTGCCGGAAAAAACGCCCAGCGCTTCATGCGTATTTGAGTGGAAATGCGTGAATGTATAAACCGGATAACGCCACTGCGGCGGCCAGCCGTTGGAGCGGAAAAGGTGTTCAAGATAATCGGCGTTATCGACGGCATCGGGTGGGATCACGCGATGATAAATCAGCACCGGTAAGGAATTATTGGGTACGCCGCCATCGGGTTTATCAATCAGCAATGTGTCCATCGCAACCTCTCTGGGATCCGCAAAGCCTAAACGGGGGATCGGCAACAGGGCCATCAAACCCAGCAAAGTCACAAACCGGCGTCGGTCCAAATGCATCAGGAATAGCTCCTTGTCGCGCAATCAAAGACTTACATCATTCATGTATAGATCATAAATGGCGGGCTGGCCTCTTTTTCCGCGCCATTTTTTTGCCCGCCGGAAAACGGTTAAATTCGCCCCTACAGTTATCAGAAAAAACTTAAAAACTGTAGCAATCAACAAATATAAGTCATATTGGCTGGCTATATCGGCCATCTCTTCTAGTCTTAACAATACAAAAAAGACCTCAGGAGGAGATGTTATGAATAAGAAAATGTTAATTATGGTTGCTACAGCAGTTTCTGTACTGGCAGGGTGTCAGACTTACGATCGTGCAGCGAGTTACGTGAAAGAACCTGTCGTCAGCGACGTTAAAGTCGGCATGACCAAATCTCAGGTTCGTGCTATTGCAGGGCCACCGTCAACGGAAGCGACGTTGGTGCACGCGAAAGGGACTTGTCAGACTTACGCTGTCGCCCCGCGTGATGGTAAAGCGCAGACTTACTTCGTCAGCTTCAACGATACCGGTCATGTCATGAATAAAGGCTATCAGTCTTGTTCAGACTACGACAAAGATCCGCAGGCGGGTCAGTAATACGGTCTGGCTTCTCCTCCGGCTAAGGGGGAGAAGCCTCATTCTCAGGCTTTCTCTGTCACAATCCTCACACCGACTTTACTCACCTGATTCCCGTCCATTTCTGCAATCGTCCACGTCAGCCCGTCCCATTCGATATGGTCACCGATGACCGGTTCGCCACCCAGCAGGCGGATAACAAAGTGTCCCAGCGTTTGTGACTGGTCAACGGAATCTTCCAGGTTCAGGCCATACAGTTGGGAAATCGCATCCAGCGGCGCATCGGCCTGCAAAATGAAATCCCCGAAGAAACGATCGTCGAGCACGACTTTATTGCTGTCGCTGAACAATTTACCCAGTTCCGGCAAATCCTTTTCCTGACCGATGACGCACAGAATATCGCCTTCCTTGAGCCGCGTGCTGCCGGTCGGATGCAACATTTCCTTTCCGCGGAACAGCGCCGCAATCCGCGTCGCCTGCGGCATTTGCAGGTCACGCAGAGCCGCGCCGACGCACCATTTGTCGGAGCCGAGCTGATACACAAACTGTTCCCAGTCGTTATAAACGTCGATATCCAGCCCGACGCGGGAAATCGGCGTCGGCTGCGGTGGCACCAGCACTTTGGCTTTTTTGGCCGCAAAGCCCAGAGATGTGCCCTGAAGCAACAGCGATACCAGCACGATAAAGAACGCGACATTGAAATACAGCGTGGCGTTCGGCAGGCCAGCCATCATCGGGAAAACCGCCAGAATGATCGGCACCGCGCCGCGCAGGCCGACCCAGGAGATAAAGAAACGCTCGCGCAGGGTGAAGTTTTTGAACGGGATCAGGCTGACAAACACCGACAGCGGGCGGGCCAGCAGGATCATCCACAGGGAAAGCGCCAGCGCTGCGAGGGCAATAGGCAGCAAGTCGCTCGGCGTCAGCAACAGGCCAAGTACCAGGAACATCCCGATCTGGCTCAGCCACGCCAGCCCGTCGAAGGTCTGCAAAATGCCGTGACGGTTGCGGACCGGCATATTGCCCAGCATCAGGCCGCACAGATAGACCGCCAGAATGCCGCTGCCTTCCAGCGCCATGGTGGCCGCATAAACCAGCAAGCCGCCGCTGAACGCCAGCAACGGATAGAGCCCGGCCGCCAGCGTAATCTTGTTGATGAGTTTATGCAGCAGCCAGCCGCCGCCAACGCCAAACACAATGCCGAGGCCAAACTGGCGCACGACGTCCACGACAAACATCAGGCTCAGCCCGTGTTCACCTTTGGAAATCATGTCGATAAGTGTGATGGTCAGGAAGACAGCCATCGGGTCATTGCTGCCGGATTCAATTTCTAAGGTGGCGCTGACGCGTTCGTTCAGGCCTTTTCCGCCGATCAGCGAAAACACCGCCGCCGCATCGGTGGAGCCGATAATCGCGCCAATCAGTAAACCCTGCATCAGATTGATGTGGAACAGCCAGGCGGCCGCCAGCCCGGTCAGCCCGGCGGTAATCAGCACACCGACTGTTGCCAGCGATAGCGCGGGCCAGAGGGCGACTCGAAAGGAGGAGGCGCGGGTGCGCATTCCGCCATCGAGCAAAATCACCGCCAGCGCCAGGTTACTGACCAGATACGCGGCCGGATAATTATCAAAGGCAATGCCACCGATCCCGTCGACGCCGGCCAGCATGCCGATCGCCAGGAAAATGACCAAAATAGGGATACCGAGCTTCGAAGAGAACGAACTGAGCAAAATGCTCGCTGCAACTAACAGGGCGCCAATAAAGAAAAGGGTATTAATCGTGCTGGCGTCCAAGAGAGATCTCCTTGTAAAGCTTTAAGGGCGCGGGGGAAGTGCGGTTGAGTCATTAATGACAACAGGTCTAATTTATCAGGAAAATGAGCGTCTTGCTGAGGTCATTTAGGATTTTTATTAGTTGCACTTAAGAATAAAAAACTATGCTTAAAGATGAGCAATGTCCATGAGTAGTGAACACAAAAGGAACTAAACATGAGTGAATATACCGGTGTACGCCGTGAGGTGCTGAAAGACGGTGCGATAAAACATGTGGTTATCCGCGATGCTGGCGGTACTGAACAGGCGATCGCAGCAAAAGATTACATTTCGCAAGGGATCCTGCCCGATCTGAATGAGTTGCCCGAAGTCAGTACGGACAACGAATTTCCGGTCGCCGGAAAAGGGTAAGCCCCCGCAGGGCACCTGCGGGGAAGGGGCTGTAGCCGGTTAAACCCCAAGCCGGTCGCGCAGTGAATAATAAGCAGCGCCGAGCATGGTAAACGGCACCTGGAGGTTGCGGCCACCGAAGAACGGCATGTGCGGCAGGCGGGCAAATGCGTCGAAACGTTCCGCATCGCCGCGCAGCACTTCGGTAATCAGCTTTCCGGCCAGATGCGTGAGCGTCACGCCGTGGCCGCTGTCGCCCTGCATATAGTAGATATTCTTTTCCAGCCGCCCGAACTGGGGCAGGCGGGAGAGTGTGAGCAGGAAATTGCCGCCCCAGCGGTAATCAATCTTCACACCTTTAAGCTGCGGGAACGTGCGGTTGAGCTTTGGCAGGATCACCGAATCAATGTTCGGCGGATTCTTCCCGCCGTAGGTCACGCCACCGCCGTACAGCATGCGGTTATCGGCAGTAAGACGGAAATAGTCGAGCAGATAGTTACAGTCTTCCACGCAATAATTATTCGGCAGCAGCGACAGCGCCATATCATCGGACAACGGCTCAGTGGCAACAATCTGCGAACCGCACGGCATGCTCAGGCGCGTCAGGCGCGGTGCAAGTTGCTGGCTCAGATACGCATTGCCCGCCAGAATCACATATTTCGCTTTGACCGTGCCTTTCGCCGTATGCGCGATGGCCGGTTCGCCGTGCTCGATGCGCGTGACCGCCGAGCCTTCAAAAATGCGTCCGCCGTGACGGCGTATCGCTTCGGCCTCGCCCAGCACCAGATTGAGCGGATGAATATGCCCGCCATTTTTGTCCAGCAGGCCGCCGACATAACGGTCGGTGGCGATTTCGCGGCGAACCGCGCTCTCATCGAGCAGCGTCAGCTCGGTATGGCCGTAGCGGTTCCAGAGTTTTTGCTGGTCACGCAATTTATTGAGCTGTCTTGTGCTCAGCGCCGCAAAAATACAGCCGGGGCGGTAATCGCAGTCAATCGCGTACTGATCAATGCGCTGGCGGATGATATTTGCGCCTTCAAACATCATGCTGCCGAGCATGTCGGCGGTCTGGCGGCCATAGCGGTCTTCAATCACATCGATATCGCGGCTGTAAGAATTGACCACCTGACCGCCGTTGCGCCCGCTGGCGCCCCAGCCGACGCGCGCGGCTTCCAGCACCACCACGTCGTAACCGGCTTCGCACAGATATAACGCTGAAGAGATGCCGGTATAACCGGCACCGACAATACAAACGTCGCACTCAATATTGTCATTAAACTCAGGCCACGGCGCGTGAGCGTTGACAGAACTGGCGTAATAGCTGTCGGTGTGAGGCGCACCGGCAGCGCGGGGACTTCCTGTTTGAGCACTCATGATGACATCCTTCTTTGGGTTCCCGTCGTCAGGCCCAGAACGCTGACAACTAGAAGGTATTAGGGGTATGTGCGCTGACTATCCTGCAAATCCGCGTCGAATTATTACTGAAACTGTGTGGGTTCGCGGTGTTAATGGCATAGCTTTGGCCCGCGCGCAGCGGGTAGCTCTGACCGTTGATGGTTAAGATGATTTCTCCTTCGAGCAGGGTGCCGACTTCCTCTCCCTGATGTTTAATTTTGTCGCCCGTTGTGCTGCCGGGTTGATAGGTTTCAAGCAGCATGGCGACCGCGTGGTTTGGCGTGCCGTTATGCACCATTCGCATGGAAACACCCCGGCTGCCGATCTCAATCAAATCTGCCGCATTAATGACGATTCTCGGTTCGTCACTTTTGCGTTCTTCGGCGAAAAACTCCGATAACGACAGCCCGTAAACCCGCAATAACTTTTGCAACGTACTGACGGCGGGGCTGACTTTGTCCTGTTCGATGGTACTGATGGCGCTGTGCGTCAGGCCAGACAACTCGGCGGCTTTACGTTGTGACATGCCCAGTTGCTGACGAATTTCAGAAAGCCGGCGACCAGGCGCCAGACTGACTTCGCTCATCCCTTTATTCCTCTTGTGCGCTCCGGGCCTGATGGCCTTTGCGACACGCCGCGATAAAAGCGTTAAACAGCTGACGGGAAACGGGATCCGTCAGGCTGTGCCATTCCGGATGCCACTGCACACCCAACGCAAACGGGTGACCGCGGACACTCACGGCTTCCACCAGATTGTCCGGCGCACGGGCTTCGACAGCCAGTTCTGCGCCCAGACGTTTCGCTCCCTGACCGTGCAGGGAATTCACCTGAAATTGCTGATAGTCGGGTAATAATTCTGAAAGTAAGCCGCCCGGTTCGATAAATACCGGATGCGCGGGATCGTACTGCGCGTCATGCGGCAATGACGTGTCTTCGCGGTGATCCATAAAGCCGGGTTCTTCCTGCACCTTGCGGTACAAACTGCCGCCGGTCGCGACCACCAGCTCCTGCAAACCACGGCACGCGGCAAACAGCGGAATTTTTTTATCCAGCGTGGCGCGAATTAGCTGCAAACTCAGACGGTCGCGGCCCGGATCGGCCAGCGCTTCAACACCTTCTTCACCGTACTGATGCGGCTCAATATTGCTCGGGCTGCCGGTGAGGAAAATGCCGTCCAGACCGCGCAGTATCTGGTCTATCGCCCCGTCGTGTGCCGCCAGTTCGTGTGGCAGGCAAACGGGCAGGGCGTCGGCGTTAAAAATAGCGTCCAGATACTTCTCGTGGACGGTGAGCGCCGGGTTTTCATCCACCGTGTTTTCGCACATCACAACCCCAATGACCGGTCTGTAGCTTGTCTGTTTTCCTGCGGATGCCGTGGAAAATATATTGCCCATAATACCGCCTCTTTGAGTTGATGAATGTGTCGCCAGCGCGTGCCTCCCCGCACGCAAAGGGTCATAGTCTGTCAATAATAATGAACTCCTGTTGAACAATTTAGCAGCGCACTGATGGCTTTTCAAACTGATATGTTGCGTGATTGTAGGTGTTGCAAATAATTAATGTTACAGCTAGGGTTAATCATATGGCCTATATTTTGAGCACCCCGTGAGGATCCTGACTAATGAGAAGACTGCGTTGAACAGCACAATGAAACGGTAACGCATAACCGGCAGGCATCATGGTGGTGCCATTGACGCCGGAAACCAGCAAATGGCGGAAAACCTATGCAAACGACTGAACTGATGAACGATATTAAGAAAGAGATTAGCGAGAATGAGCCCCTTGCTAAGCCGGTGGAAGAGCGAAGTAGCGCGTTCCAGGATGAAGTATCTCAATACCTGGAGCGTCACCCGCTTACCCTGCACGTCGACGTCCTGCTCACCGATCTCAATGGTTCCTTCCGCGGCAAACGCATTCCTGTCTCCGCCCTGCGCAAACTCGAAAAAGGCTGTTATTTCCCGGCATCGGTCTTCGCCATGGACATTCTCGGTAATGTTGTGGAAGACGCCGGTTTAGGCCAGGAACTGGGCGAACCCGACCGCACCTGTATTCCCGTTCCCGGCACGTTAACGCCTTCGGCTTCTGACCCCGAACACATCGGCCAGCTGCTTCTCACCATGCTTGACGAAGATGGCACTCCCTTTAACGTTGAACCACGCAATGTGCTGAACCATATCTGGCAAACATTGCGCCAGCGGGGCTTATTCCCGGTGGTAGCGGTAGAGCTGGAGTTCTATCTGCTCGACAGGCAGCGGGACGCGGAAGGCTATATTCAGCCGCCGTGTACGCCCGGCACGCAGGAACGTAGCCTGCATACGCAGGTTTATTCCGTCGATAATCTTGATCACTTTGCCGGTGTGCTCAGTGATATTGACCGTCTGGCGCACATCCAGGGTTTACCGGCGGATGGCGCGGTGGCGGAGTCCTCTCCGGGACAATTCGAAATCAATCTGCACCACAGCGAAAATATTCTGCGCGCCTGTGACCATGCCCTGATGCTTAAACGTCTGGTGCGGCTGGTGGCGGAAAATCATGAAATGGACGCCACTTTTATGGCGAAGCCGTATGACGAATATGCGGGAAGCGGGATGCACATCCATCTCAGCATGCTCGATGACAACGGCAAAAATCTGTTCGCCGACGCGAACGGTAAAGATTCCGCGCTGATGCAACGTTCGCTCGCCGGGATGATTGCCCTGATGCCCGCGTCGATGGCCGTTTTAGCGCCCAACGTGAATGCCTTCCGCCGCTTCCAGCCGGGCATGTATGTTCCGACGCAGGCGTCGTGGGGGCACAATAACCGCACCGTCGCACTGCGCGTGCCGTGCAGCGGAACCGCCGATCACCGTGTGGAATACCGCGTGGCCGGTGCCGATGCTAACCCGTATTTGGTGGTCGCCACCGTGCTGGCCGGGATGCTTTACGGGCTGGATAACGATTTGCCGCTGCCTGAACCGGTAACGGGAAACGGTCTGGAGCAGGAAGGGATACCGCTGCCAATCCGCCAGAGCGACGCGTTGTATGATTTTGATGATCAGCCAGCGCTGAAGAAAATCCTCGGCGAACGTTTCTCGCAGGTCTATCACGCCTGTAAATCTGACGAACTGTTGCAGTTCGAACGGCGCGTGACAGAAACAGAGATCGACTGGATGCTTAAAAACGCCTGATCCTCATCATCTCTGGCGTTGCACCAGCGCTGGCCGGGCAAGATGTTTAAAATCGGAAAAGATTTTGTAACTCACCGCCTCTGAATGTTGTCATTTATGCGTGATTTGTGCAAAATACGCAGCACTGCAGATAACCGACGCTTAAAGGCGCCGGTTATTTTTTTTGTATGTGCAGTACCCAAACTAATTCAACAGAGGCCGGACCCAGATCCGGATAGATAACAAGGTTCGTGTGCGACCCCAAATTAACAACGGTCGCCACTATGAGGAAATGTAACATGGGGCAATACTTCAAACCTGTACCGGTGCCCGCCGGTGCTTCTTTCAGCTGCGGCCACATTCGCACAGCCTTCACCTCCGTCATCAGCGATGTGAAGATCTACCCCCCGTTTACTGGTAATAACTCACGAAGTTTTCCCTGTACGTTGCTTTCAGAGGCGTTTAAACGCCCGGTGTCTGCAATTCAGGGAGGACTGAGCCATGTCTGCTAATACTTCTGCCGCTCCGGCGACTCAGCGCGTACAACTGCGTAAAACCCTGACGCTGGTTCAGGTTGTGATGATGGGTCTGGCCTATCTGCAACCGATGACCATTTTCGATACGTTCGGCATTGTGTCCGGCCTGACCGATGGTCACGTCGCGACGGCGTACATCTTTGCGCTGATCGCCGTGCTGTTTACCGCCGTGAGCTACGGCAAACTGGTGCAGCGTTTCCCGTCTGCCGGTTCTGCTTACACTTACGCGCAAAAAGCCATCAGCCCGCACGTCGGCTTTATGGTCGGCTGGTCATCATTGCTGGACTACCTGTTCATGCCGATGATCAACATCCTGCTGGCGAAAATTTACCTGGAAGCCATCTTCCCGGGCGTGCCGTCGTGGATTTTCGTGACTGCACTGGTCGCGATGATGACCGCGTTCAACCTGCGTGGAATCAAAGTGGTGGCTAACCTCAACAGCATCATCGTTGTGGTACAGGTGGCAATCATGGTGGTGTTCCTGGGGCTGCTGGTCCGTGGCGTTTACATGGGCGAGGGCATGGGTACGCTGGCGACTACCAAGCCATTCTTCAGTGAGAATGCGCACGTGGTGCCGATGATCACCGGTGCGACAATTCTGTGCTTCTCGTTCCTGGGCTTCGACGGCATCAGTTCGTTGTCTGAAGAAACACCGAACGCGGGTAAAGTCATCCCGAAAGCGATTTTCCTGACTGCGCTGATTGGCGGCATCATCTTCGTTGTGGTGTCTTACTTCCTGCAGCTTTACTTCCCAGACATCTCGCGCTTTAAAGATCCCGACGCGTCACAACCTGAAATCATGTTGTACGTGGCGGGTAAATTCTTCCAGTCCGTCATCCTGTGCTTTAGCTGCGTCACCGTTCTGGCATCTGGCATGGCCGCGCACGCGGGCGTTTCCCGTCTGCTGTACGTGATGGGCCGTGACGGCGTATTCCCGGAGAAAGTGTTCGGTTACGTGCATCCGAAATGGCGTACCCCGACGTTCAACGTTCTGCTGGTCGGTGTTGTGGCGATGTCTGCCGTGACCTTTGATCTGGTGACCGCCACGGCGCTGATTAACTTCGGTGCGCTGGTGGCCTTCACCTTCGTGAACCTGTCGGTGATTTCCCAGTTCTATATCCGTGAGAAACGTAACCGCACGCTGAAAGACCACGTCAACTACCTGATCCTGCCGGTAATTGGGGCGCTGACTGTGGGTGCGTTGTGGCTGAATCTGGAAGCAAGTTCAATGACGCTGGGCTTAGTCTGGGGCGCGATTGGCCTGGGATATCTGGCGTTCATCACCAATGCGTTCAGGAAACAGCCACCGCAGATGAGCGGGGAGATAGCGCCGGAGGCGTGATTTATAGCCCTTTGAAAAGGGCAGGAAACTTTCTTTTGCAGGAGGCCGCTGTAATGGCGGCTTTTTAAATTTGATCGAGATTGTTTCGGTTTCTTAATTGCAGTGATCACTTAACGCGGTGCGCCGAAACCGGGCAGAGAGGAAAATGCTTTTCCTCTCTGCACTCTCCTCGCTTTTTCAAACACGTGCCATGCATCCCGGCTATGTTTCAGCGGCTTCTGCTATTGCCGCAAAATCCCGCCGCTGCGCGGTGCCCTCCGGTCGGGTTACAACCCGCGCAAAAAGCCGCGCGGTTTTCCACCTCTCCCTCCGGCGTGATTTTTGAACGCGGCCACAGGCTCCTGGGTCACAACTTCACCCGCTCGGATCATTTCAAAAACCTAATACTGTGCTCAATCTACATTTGTTTTCAAAAATGCTGAGATGGCGCGATCAAAAAATCCTGCCGAACGGAGCGGCTTCGAGACCAAAGGCTCGAAGACCGAGTGAGGGCACCGCGCAGCGGCAGGGTTTTGCGCCACACGCGGAACTCGCAGAACACGTCCATCGGCCCAGCGATAGTGTGTGTTTGAAAAAGCGGGGGGAATGCAAAGGGGGAAAGCACTTCCCCCTTTGCTCGGTTTCGGCGCGAAAAGTCAGGCAATCGCAGATTTTGAGAAACCGAAATATTTTCGTTCAAATTTAAAAAGCCGCCATTGCAGCGGCTTCTGTACTCTACGAAGCTAACCGTTTCCCATATTCAAACAGCGCCTTGAGAAGCGCTATCTTCTCCGAATCCCCCTCATGCAAGTTATAGAGCGCCTCAAGCTCTAACGCATAATTCTGGAAACGCTCGTCAGTGAGCTTCGTCTGACGATGCAAGAGCCAGCGCTTTTGCTCGGCGTCTGTCAGCGTTGCGGGGTAATTGCGTGCGCGGAAACGGAACAACAGCGGTTCGATGCGCGAATCATTAAACGTCAGATCCAGCGCCGGAAGGTTTTCCGGGCGTGTCTCCAGGATAATTCGCATTGCGGCGCGATCCGCATCGCTGAAGAAGCCATCGTACAAACGGGCATCCACATCTTCTGAGGGCGTAAAGGGCTCGGCTTCGGCAAACATCGTCACCACTTTTTCACGCACCTGCGGGTTCTGGCGAAGTAACTGTAAATTCTCAAGACAACGCTGACGATCAATGCCCAGACGTTCGGCGTTTTCCGGTAACAGCGTTTTGGCCGGAGCCAGCACCGGACATTTATTGATGTGAACCAGTTTGATCGGCAGCGGAGATTGCCCGGCCTGCAAACTGTCGCGGCGGCTGTACAAGCGCTCGCGCATCTGGTCGGGGTCGAGATCCAACAGCGTGGACATATCGCCTGCCAGATCGCACATGATCACGGCGTTTTTGTTTTCTGGATGCCAGGCCAGCGGCGCGACCCACGCGGTATTACCGCGCGCAGCACCAAACATGCCGGAGACATGCACCAGCGGCGCCATCGCCGGAATATCAATCAGCGTATTGAGTTTGTGCTTGCTGCGGTGCTCAAGCAGGAAGCTGAACAGACGCGGTTGCGCCTGTTTAACCAGTTTTGCCATCGCAATCGTGGCGTAAACATCGGCCATTGCGTCGTGGGCATTTTCATGTTCAATGCCGTTGGCTTTGGTCAGATGTTCAAGACGAAAACTCGGGAAACCGTCGTCGTTTTCCGGCCAGTTGATGCCTTCCGGGCGCAGCGCGTAACAGGCGCGCATCACATCCAGCAAATCCCAGCGGGAATTACCGTTCTGCCAGCTGTAGGCGTACGGGTCATAAAAGTTGCGATAAAGGATATTACGGCTGACTTCGTCGTCGAAACGGATGTTGTTGTAACCCACAATGCAGGTGCCCGGCACGCTAAACGCTTTGTGGATTTGCGCGGTAAACTCGGCTTCGATCACGCCACGTTCCAGCGCAATTTGCGGAGTAATTCCGGTGATCATCACCGCTTCCGGTTCTGGCAGATAATCATCAGAAGGGCGGCAATAAATCACTAACGGTTCTTCAATGATATTGAAATCTTCGTCAGTTCTCACCCCGGCAAACTGCGCCGGGCGGTCCAGCGCCGGATTTTTACCGAATGTCTCGTAATCGTGAAAGTAGAAGGTTTTTTGCGGCTTGTCTGACATTACGAAGATAACCTTATCAGTGCGGAAATAGGGGCGAAACGTTGACTAGGATACCATCCGGCGCAGTGAAGTCATGTCAAAATCCGTGGTGCTGCGGGATAACGTCCAAAACGTCGTAAAATTCAGCATCAATCCGCCAAAACCCTGACTAAAGCAGGGTGATCACCTCAGGTAACTCAGCTAGACTTAACGCCTTCTTTGAATTTTCGCCTTACGGCAGGCTAAACGTGCGTCTCGACAAGAAAATTTCTCCGCTGGATAACGTCATTTACCGTAACTACCGTATTACTCATGCGCTGCGCATCGCGGTGGCGTTTATTCTGACATTCCTGATCGTCCGTTTGACTGAAATCCCCGAAGGCACCTGGCCGCTGATCACGCTGGTGGTGGTCATGGGGCCGATTTCGTTCTGGGGAAATGTAGTTCAGCGCGTGCTGGAACGCATTACCGGTACAGTACTTGGCTCCGTTTCCGGCCTTATCGCGCTGTGGCTTGAGCTGTATTCGCTGCCGGTGATGCTGGTCTGGTGCGGCGTTGTCATGTTTGTCAGCGGATATCTGACGCTCGGCAAACGGCCCTACATGGCGCTGCTGATCGGCATCACGCTGGCGGTGGTGTGCGGCGCAGGACCGGGCGACATGGAGATGGCGCTGTGGCGTTCCGGAGACGTGATTTTCGGTTCCCTGCTGGCTCTGCTGTTTGCCAGCATTTATCCGCAGCGCGCGTTTATTCACTGGCGCATGCAGATGGCCGATTATCTGATGTCGCTCAATAAACTCTACAGCGCGTGGCTGTCGCCGAACATGCTGGAACGTCCGCATCTGCACGGCAAAATGAAAAGTACCATGAGCCAGATGGTGAAAATGCGTTCGCTGTTTGCGCCCGCCAGCAAAGAATCTCATGTGCCGCGCGAGGCGTTTGACGCCATCCAGACGCTCAGCCGTAACCTGTTGTGTACGCTGGAACTGCTGGCCGATGCTTATTGGAGTTCGCGCGAAAGCCATTATCTGATGCTCAATGCCCGCACGCTGCGCAGCGCGCAATTGCTGATGCTCAGCACGCTGGAGAAACTCAGCCTGATGTTGCTCAACGGCACGCGGGGTGATGAAGTGGCAATCAGCCATGAACTGAATGAATCTGCTGAAGAGCTGAAAGCGCTGCTTACCGAGATGAATGCCGCGAATCACCTGGAAGCACAGGTCTACGGTTACGTCTGGCTGAGCACGCAGGTGGCGGAGCAGTTGCGCTCAATGGGCGACCTGATCACCATGGTGATGCAAAAAGAAGAAGCTCAAAATATCAGCGGTAAAACAACGAAAGCATGAAGGGATTTTTGTCTGTGGCCTAAAACGGGTAAGATGGGGCCATTGGACGATTATCTGAGCGTACTGCCCGATTTTTGCTACGCTAGCTATTCCTGTAGCGTCAAATCGGGTTGCGGCAAATCAGTCACTGAATCTGTGTAACTTAATCGAAGGTGTTAAAATGGACAATATCAATAAGCCGAGTTTCCAGGACGTTCTGGAGTTTGTGCGTGTTTTCCGTCGTAAAAACAAATTACAACGCGAAATCGCTGATAACGAAAAGAAAATCCGTGACAACCAGAAACGCGTTCTGCTGCTCGACAACCTGAGTGATTACATCAAACCAGGCATGAGCATCGAAGAAATTCAGGCGATCATTGCTAACATGCGCGGCGACTATGAAGATCGCGTTGATGACTACATCATCCGAAATGCTGACCTGTCGAAAGAACGTCGTGAAATGTCCAAAAAGCTGAAAGCACTGGGCGAAATCAAAGCCAACGAAACCAAATAATTTCGTTGCCGCTTAAAGAGAAAAACCGGGTTTATGCCCGGTTTTTTTTTGCCTGAAATCCGGATTAGCTCAGCGTCCGCACCGGGTTTCCGGCGAGAAATGCCTGAATGTCTTCGACGGCTTCACGAAAATATGCCTGATAGTTGCCGTCGGAAACATAGCCCAGATGTGGCGTTGCCAGCACGTTGGGCAGCACTCTGAAAGGATCGCCAGGCGGCAGCGGTTCTGTTTCGAAAACGTCCAGCCCGGCACCGGCAATCTGCCCGGTTTGCAGGGCGTGCAGCAGGGCAGGCTGATCGACAATCGCGGCGCGCGAGGTATTGATCAGCAATGCGTCGGGTTTCATCAGCGCCAGTTCCGGTGCGCCGAGCAGCCCGCGCGTGCGCTCACTCAGGACCAGATGCACTGACACCACATCGCTGGTTTTCAGCAAGGCTTCTTTCGATGCCGCCAGTTCCACGCCATGCTCAGCGGCGCGTTCGGCGGTCAGGTTCTGGCTCCAGGCGCTGACTTCCATCCCGAATGCCTGCGCAATCAGCGCTACTTTCTGCCCGATTTTACCCAATCCCAGCAGGCCGAGACGTTTGCCGCTTAGCCCGGTGCCGACCGTGCTTTGCCACGGTCCGTTGTGGCGCAGTGCGCTATTTTCCGTCACCAGATGCCGCGCCAGCCCGAGGATCAGCGCCCAGGTCAGCTCAACCGGCGCCGTCGAACCGCTGCCCGTGCCGCAAACCGTCACGCCATTTTCACGGGCGGCGGCCAGATCGACCGACGCGTTGCGCATTCCCGAGGTGACCAGCAGTCGTAGCTTTGGCAGACGGGCAAATAGCGCTGCGCTGAATGGCGTGCGTTCGCGCATGATCACCACAATCTCTGCGTCCTGTAACTGCGCGACCAGGTGGTCTTCATCACTGATATGCTCCGTCAGCGCGCGGCATTCCACCTGCGGCGCGAGTGCCTGCCAGCCGGCCAGAGACAGTGCGACGTTTTGATAATCATCCAGGATCAGGCATTGCATGGGCATGGAACTTCCTCATCTGTAAAAAAGAGATAAAGAGGTATAGCACTGAATTTACGCGGAGGTGAAGCAGGGCGGCCGGTTCTTTTGCAACAGAGTCTTAGCAGGAATACCCGCCCGGCGAAGGGCGGTTATTGATAATGGCATTAATGCAGATGTGAAAGGCTGGCGGCACTGATGCGCAGGCCGTCTTCACCAAATACCATGCAGCGTTGGGCGTCGAACCAGGTTGTCAGGCTCTGATACGGATTAAAGGCCATATCGCCCGGCAGCAGCATTTTAAACCCGTCGATGCCATAACACTGGCCGAACAGATAGGTGCTGTTGCCCAGACGCTCAACCACCTCGCAGTTAAATTCCAGCTGATTTTCGGTTTCATGGGAAAGCAGATGTTCCGGGCGAATGCCCAGCGTCACTTTGTCACCCGCCGCCAGCTCGCGGGTACTCAGCGCCAGCGTCAGGGTTTTCTCCGGCGTCAGGCGCACTTCGAGCCGGTCGGGCTGCCAGCTCAGCACTTCGGCAGGCAGGAAATTCATTTTCGGCGACCCGATAAAACCGGCCACAAACTGATTCACCGGGTTGTAATACAAATCCATCGGTGCGCCCGTTTGCTCGACTTTGCCGTAGTTCATCACCACGATTTTATCGGCCAGCGTCATGGCTTCGGTCTGATCGTGCGTCACATAAACCATGGTGGTTTTCAGTTCCTGATGCAGTTTGGAAATGTGCAGACGCATATCCACGCGCAGTTCGGCATCCAGATTGGAAAGCGGCTCATCGAACATAAAAACCTGCGGATTACGCACAATCGCGCGGCCGATGGCGGTGCGCTGGCGCTGGCCACCGGAAAGCTGCTTCGGCTTTCTGTCCAGCAGATGGGAAAGCTGTAACGTTTTGGCGACCATCTCCACCTGATGGCGGATTTCGTCTTTAGGCACCCCGTTCACTTTCAGGCCGTAACCCATGTTCTCGGCAATCGTCATATGCGGATAGAGCGCGTAAGACTGAAACACCATCGCCACGCCGCGGCGCGACGGGTCAACGTCATTCACCCGTTGCTCGCCGATATACACATCACCTTCCGTTATATCTTCCAGCCCGGCAATCATGCGCAGCAATGTGGATTTTCCGCAGCCGGATGGTCCGACGAACACCGTAAATTCGCCGTCTTCTATATCAATATTGATGCCATGTAACGTCACCGTTTTATCGAAACGCTTAACCACATTTTTAAGCCTGATGCTGGACATGTTTGACCTCGTAATAAATTCATACCGCTGATATTTCGGACTATAACCACCTTGTGTAAACGTTTGCACGAGCGGGTTCGAATTTTGCAGTTGCGATCACACAATACACATCTTTTGGTAGTGATTTTTGGGTTATAAGTCTAACGTATAACACGATATTTATGACGACATTAATCACTTTGTATTCAGCATTTATAAGGTTTGTATCGCTGGGTGTTGATTGGGTGTCGTTGTTATACACACAAAAAATGTTATACCTTCACATCCAGGAGCAACAATGAAAATTACACACCTTACTGCCTTGGTACTGATGTCATTAAGTCTGAGCAGCCAGGCCGTGCGGGCAGCCGAAGGACAGCTACTTGTCTGGGAAGATATTAAGAAATCCTCCGGTATTTCCGATGCTGTAAAAGACTTTGAAAAAGAGAACAACGTCAAAGTTGTGGTGCAGGAAACGCCGTATGCACAACAGACTGAAAAACTGCGTCTCGACGGCCCGGCGGGCATCGGCCCCGACGTGGTTGTGATCCCGAACGACCAGCTCGGCACCGCCGTGGTACAGGGGTTGCTGGCACCGCTGACGCTCGAGAAAGGGTTCACCGACAGCTTTACGCCGTCGGCTATTCACGCGTTCCAGCTCAAGGGCCACACCTATGGCGTGCCGAAAGCCGTTGAAACGCTGGTGCTGATATACAACAAAGATTTGCTGCCCGAAGCCCCGGCGACGCTTGACGAGTATTACACCTTCTCGAAAGCGGAAAGGGCGAAGGGCAAATACGGCCTGCTCGCCAAATTTGACGAAGTCTATTACGCCTACGGCGCGATGGCCTCCATGGGCGGCTACATCTTCGGTAAAGATGCCAAAGGGGAGATCAACGTCGACGATATCGGCCTGAACAAACCGGGCAGCATTGAAGCCGTCACGTACCTGAAGAAATTCTATGCCGACGGTTTATTCCCGGCGGGGATCACCGGCGACAACGGCCTGAACGCCATCGACTCGCTGTTTACTGAGAAGAAAGCCGCCGCCGTGATCACCGGCCCGTGGGCGTTCCAGCCTTATGAAGCCGCTGGCATCAACTACGGCGTGAAAGCGCTGCCGCTGTTGCCGAACGGCAAACCGATGAGCTCATTCCTGGGCGTTAAAGGTTATGCGGTATCGACCTACAGCAAACAAAAACCGCTGGCCGAAAAATTCATCACCTTCATCAACCAGCCGAAATACGCCAAGGTGCGCTACGAAGTGACCAAGGAAATTCCGGCACTGACGGCGCTGGTGAATGACCCGATGATCAAAAATGACGAGAAAGCCAATGCGGTAGCCGAGCAGTCAACCCGCGCCACAGCGATGCCCGGCGTACCTGAAATGCAGGAAGTCTGGGGTCCGGCGAACAACGGGATCCAGCTGGGCGTAACCGGCAAACAGCCGGTGGACGCAGCGCTCAATGACGCCGTGAAAAATATCCAGATGCAGATTGAAGCCGCGAAAGCCAGCAACGAGTGATCTGCGGGTAACAGCATCGGCAACCGCATCTGAAACGGCTGTACGTCTGAAAAGAGGGAGTGATTTCACTCCCTCACAGTGAAAGGAATATCTTTGTGTCTATGCGTCTTCATGAGGAAAACCAGGAGCCACTGTCTGCCCGCCATCACGCGCCGGTGGCACTGGCTTTGGCATTCATTCCCGGTTTTGGTCAGTTCTATAACCGGCAATGGGCCAAGGGAATTCTGTTTTTTATCATTCTGTTTTGTTTCGTTGGTGTTTTTTATGATTTCCTGCAACAGGGAATGTGGGGGCTTTATACGCTGGGGGAAGAAGTTCCTCGCGATAACTCGATATTCCTGCTGGCGAAAGGAATTATCAGCGTATTAATTGGTGCGTTTGGCGCAGGCTTTTATTACTGGAGCCTGCGTGATGCGTGGATTAACGGAAAACGCCGCGATGCGGGCAGGGAATTACCCAGCGTCAGAAAGCAATATCATTTGCTCCTGCGCGAAGGTTTCCCGTATTTAATGATTACGCCCGGTTTTATTCTGCTGGTCTTCGTGGTGGTGTTCCCGATTATCTTCGGCTTCTCCATTGCCTTTACCAATTACAATTTATATCACACGCCGCCGGCTAAATTAGTTGACTGGGTGGGATTCAAAAACTTTATTAATATCTTCACGCTCAATATCTGGCGTTCAACGTTACTCGACGTTTTACAGTGGACCGTCGTCTGGACCGTGCTGGCGACCACGCTGCAATGCACCGTCGGCGTGATGCTGGCGATTCTGGTGAACCAGAAAGATCTGCGCTTCAAGGCGCTTATCCGCACGGTGCTTATCCTGCCGTGGGCGGTGCCGGGCTTCGTTACCATTCTGGTCTTCGCCGGGATGTTCAACGACTCGTTTGGCGTGATTAACAACGGGATACTGGCGGCGTTAGGCATTGAACCTAAAGCGTGGATGACCGATCCGTTCTGGACCAAAACGGCACTGATCATGATGCAGACCTGGCTCGGTTTCCCGTTTGTCTTTGCCATGACCACCGGCGTATTACAGGCGATCCCTAACGACCTGTACGAAGCCGCCACGATGGACGGAGCCAGTACCTGGAAGAAATTAAAAACCATTACGCTGCCGCTGGTATTGTATTCCATTGCGCCAATTATTATCACGCAATACACCTTCAACTTTAATAACTTCAATATTATCTATCTGTTTAATAACGGCGGCCCGGCCGTAGCGGGATCGAATGCAGGCGGAACGGATATTCTGGTGTCATGGATTTATAAACTCACCATGTCTTCCTCGCAATATGCGATTGCCGCGACCATTACGATTTTGCTGTCGATATTTGTTGTCGGTATTGCGCTGTGGCAATTCCGTTCAACCAATTCATTTAAACAAGATGATATGGCGTAAGCGGGAGCAAACTGATGAATAAGAACAGCAGTATTAAAAGAAACCGGTTTATCCGCCTGTCGCTGAGTTATTTCCTGTTACTGATTGTGGCGGTCATTATTATTTATCCCCTGATCTGGACCGTCGGCGCGTCGCTGAATGCCGGGAACAGTCTGCTCAGCACGTCGATTATTCCGGAGAACCTCTCCTTCCAGCATTACAAAGACCTGTTCAACGGTCAGGTGAATTACATGGCGTGGTACTGGAACTCGATGAAAATCAGTTTTCTGACCATGGTGCTGACGCTGATTTGCGTCAGCTTCACCGCCTATTCCTTCTCACGCTTTCGCTTTAAAGGGCGCAAAGACGGGCTGATGCTGTTTCTGTTATTGCAGATGATCCCGCAGTTCTCGGCGCTGATCGCCATTTTCGTACTGGCACAACTGCTCGGCCTGATCAACAGCCATCTGGCGCTTGTGCTGATTTACGTCGGCGGCATGATCCCGATGAACACCTATCTGATGAAAGGGTATCTGGACGCAATCCCGAAAGATTTGGATGAATCGGCACGCATGGACGGCGCGGGGAATTTCCGCATTTTTATCGAGATCATTATGCCGCTGTCGAAGCCGATTCTGGCGGTGATTGCGCTGTTTTCCTTCACCGGGCCGTTGGGCGATTTCATTCTCTCCAGCACCATTTTGCGCACGCCGGATAAATACACGCTGCCGATTGGTCTCTACAACCTGGTCGCACAGAAAATGGGCGCGAGCTACACCACGTATGCAGCGGGCGCGGTGCTGATTGCCGTGCCGGTGGCGATTTTCTATCTCGCCTTACAAAAATACTTCGTCTCCGGCCTGACCGCTGGCAGCACCAAAGGATAATCACATGACTCTCTTTACTCAGAAGATTTTCACGAAAAGCGCCGTGGCCTGTGTGCTGCTGGCGATGTCTTTTTCCTGTGTGGCACAGGACGTGGTCATCAAAAAAGTCGCCAATGTCCCGGCGGATTTCATTAAGGGCGCGGATATTTCCACGCTGATTGACGTGGAAAAACACGGCGGCAAGTTCTACGACCAGAACCACAAACAGACCGACGCGATGGTGATCCTCAGACAGAACGGTTTCAACTACGTGCGTCTGCGGCTGTGGGTGGATCCGAAGGATGCACAGGGGCATCCGTACGGCGGCGGCAACAACGACCTGGCGACCACGCTGGAACTGGCGAAACGCGCCAAAGCGCAGGGTTTTAAAATCCTGCTCGATTTCCACTACAGCGACTTCTGGACCGATCCCGGTAAACAGTTCAAGCCGAAAGCCTGGGAAAAAATGGATTATCCGCAGCTGAAAACTGCCATTCATGATTACAGCCGTGACGTGATTGCGCAGTTTCGTCAGCAGGGCGTTGTGCCGGATATGGTGCAGGTCGGCAATGAAATGAACGGCGGAATTTTGTGGCCGGAAGGAAAAAGCTGGGGCGCGGGCGGCGGCGAATTTGACCGTCTGGCCGGGCTGCTGAATGCGGCGATCTCCGGTGTCAGGGCCGACGAGAAAAACCCTTCAGACATCAAAATCATGCTGCATCTGGCCGAAGGCACCAAGAACGACACCTTCCGCTGGTGGTTCGATGAAATCAACCAGCGCAAGGTGCCTTACGACGTTATCGGCCTGTCGTTTTATACCTACTGGAATGGCCCGATTTCTGCGTTACAGGCCAACATGGACGACATCAGCAAACGCTACAACAAAGACGTGATCGTGGTCGAAGTGGCTTACGGCTACACCCTTGAAAACTGCGATGCCGCGGAGAACAGTTTCACCGCCAAAGAAGCTAAAGACGGCGGCTATCCGGGCACCGTACAGGGGCAGGCCGATTTCCTCAGCGACATGATCAAAAGCCTGGTGAGCGTGCCCGGGCATCGCGGCAAAGGCCTGTTCTACTGGGAACCTACGTGGATCCCGGTTAACGGCGCAGGCTGGGCAACACCGGCGGGCATGACCTACATCAACGACCACTGGAAAGAGGGCAATGCCCGTGAAAATCAGGCGCTGTTTGGCTGCGGCGGTCAGGTTCTTCCTTCCATTAAAGTCTTCAACTGATCTCCTTTTCCCCGGCTAATTTGGCCGGGGAGTTTTATTTCTTAAAGTTCGTAAGGACCTAACATGACGAAATACCCTCTTCTGAGCAGTAAGATTTCCGGCCTGTTACACGGCGCGGATTACAACCCGGAACAGTGGCTGCAAAGCCCGGAAGTACTGATTCGCGATGTCCAAATGATGAAAGAGGCGCGCTGTAATGTCATGTCTGTCGGGATTTTCAGCTGGTCTGCGCTGGAACCTGAAGAAGGACGTTATACCTTTGACTGGATGGATCAGGTGCTGGACAGATTGCATGAAAACGGCATTTCGGTGTTTCTGGCCACGCCAAGCGGCGCGCGTCCGGCGTGGATGTCGCAAAAATACCCGGAAGTGTTACGCGTCGGGCGTGACCGCGTAAAAGCGCTGCACGGCGGGCGTCATAACCACTGCATGACCTCGCCGGTGTACCGCGACAAAGTGCAGCAGATGAACACGGCGCTGGCAAAACGTTACGCGCATCATCCGGCGGTGATCGGCTGGCATATTTCCAACGAATACGGCGGCGAATGCCATTGTGACTTGTGTCAGGAACGGTTCCGTGGCTGGGTAAAAGCCCGATATGAAACCCTCGACGCGCTGAATACCGCCTGGTGGAGCACCTTCTGGAGCCACACGTACACCGACTGGTCGCAGATCGAATCACCGTCACCGCAGGGCGAAAGCGGGGTGCATGGTCTGAATCTCGACTGGCGTCGCTTTAATACCGATCAGGTCACGCGTTTTTACAGCGAAGAGATCCACCCGCTGAAAGCCGAAAACCCGGCATTACCGGCGACCACTAATTTCATGGAATATTTCTACGACTACGATTACTGGAAACTCGCCAGCGTGCTGGATTTCATTTCGTGGGACAGCTACCCGATGTGGCACACGCGCAAAGACGATATCGGGCTGGCGGCGTACACCGCGATGTATCACGACCTGATGCGCACGCTCAAAAAAGGCCAGCCGTTCGTGCTGATGGAATCGACGCCGAGCTTCACCAACTGGCAGCCGACCAGCAAACTGAAAAAACCGGGGATGCACATTTTGTCCTCGCTACAGGCGGTCGGGCACGGTGCGGATTCGGTGCAGTATTTCCAGTGGCGCAAAAGCCGCGGTTCTTCCGAGAAATTCCACGGCGCTGTGGTGGATCACGTCGGGCACATTAATACCCGCGTCGGTCGCGAAGTGGCGGAACTCGGCACTATTCTCTCGGCCTTAGCGCCGGTCGCGGGCAGCCGCGTGGAAGCTAAAGTTGCGATCATATTTGACTGGGAAAGCCGCTGGGCGATGGACGATGCGATGGGGCCGCGCAACGCCGGATTGCATTATGAAAACACCGTGGCCGCGCATTATCAGGCACTGTGGGCGCAGGGCATTGCGGTTGACGTGATCAACGCCGACTGCGCACTGGACGGTTACGACTTAGTCATCGCCCCGATGTTGTACATGGTGCGCGAAGGCGTCGGTGAGCGGATCAGCGCCTTTGTGCAGGCGGGCGGGCGCTTCGTCGCCACTTACTGGAGCGGCATCGTCAACGAAACGGATTTGTGTTTCCTCAACGGATTCCCGGGTCCATTGCGTCCGGTGCTGGGCATCTGGGCGGAAGAAATCGACAGCCTGACAGACGAACAGCACAACAGCGTTTGCGGTATTGAAGGCAACGCGCTGGGGCTGAACGGGCCGTATCAGGTTTCCGAATTGTGCGAAGTGATCCACCTCGAAGGGGCGGCAGCGCTGGCTACTTACGGCGATGATTTCTACGCCGGAACGCCTGCGGTGACCGTGAATCTGTACGGCAAAGGTCAGGCGTATTATGTGGCATCGCGCAACGATCAACAGTTCCAGGCGGATTTTTTCACCGCGCTGGCGAAAGAGATGAACCTGCCGCGCGCCATCAGCACGACGCTGCCGGAAGGTGTCACCGCCGCACGCCGTACCGACGGCAAAAGTGAATTCATCTTCCTGCAAAACTATTGCAGCGACAGCCAGACCGTCAGTTTGCCGGGCGATTATCAGGATATGGTTCACGGCGGAATATTGCCGCACAAATTAACGTTACCGGCATTCGGTTGCCAGATACTGACGCGTAAAGTCTCCCGATAATTTTCAATCACCAACGTGCAGCGGGGAATATTCCCTTCTGCACGTTTTTTCATTTCTGAAAGAGGGTATTCATTATGGTTAATATAAAAGATTTCATGCATGTTTTTTCCGCAAAGAATAAAAACCCTAAAGATGACGTTCCGCCGTCAACGGACGTGGCGTTATTAATTGATGCGTTAGGCGGACGCGAGAATATTATTAACGTCGATGCGTGTATCACACGACTGCGCGTTACGGTGAAAGAACTCCGGCGGGTTAATTCCGGTGCTATCCAGCAGACCGGCGCGATTGGCGTGGTGATCATCGGGCAGGAAGTCCATGCGATATTCGGTAAGCAGTCCGACAGCCTGAAGAAACTCATGACCGAGAAATTTGGCTTAAAAAGTCAGTAATCGGGTCTGGTTTTAATTTGGCGTATTAAATAAAAGAAGAACATTGAAATAAATAAAGGCAGCCCGACACAAGGCTGCCTTAATTGTTTACTGCTTTATTTTAAATAATGATGCTGCTGTGCGGGTACAAAAACGTCACGATCCCCTACAAGAGAAAATGCGTTAAACCCTGAGCGTTTATTACAATGAGGATTACTGTTTTAATTAACGACTATAACTATTTCCAAAGTTATTGGAGTTGCAGCAAGGCGGCAAGTGAGCGAATCCCGATGAGCTGACTGATGTCAGTGATTCGGGTGAGCAAACGCAGCTAACGCAGTTGCAGCTTCAGGAACGAAGGAAATTTACCACCAGGCTTCTACCTGCACACCAAAGTTCCACGTATCGGATTTGGTGTGATCTTCAAACGTATTGCCGTGCTCTGAATCATTCAGGTAAGAGGCGAACACGCGCAGTTCCGGGCGTGACATAAACTCAGGACCGGCCGCCAGACCCATCGCCAGCGTATATTTCTGCCCGCCTTGCTTATAGTTGGTGCCATTCTTGTAATCGTCTTTCTGGTAGAACGTACCGACTTCACCGATGGTGCGCACGTAATCCGTCCACTGATATTGCGCACGGCCAACCAGAGAAACCAGCTCGGTAGTGTCGGTGTAATCCGTGATATTTTCCGCATGGCCGTAAGTCAGCACATGGTTGAGGCTGAACTTGCTGGTGATCGGGATAAGACCGGTGATGATGCCGCGATAACCGCTGGCGTCGTTGGTGTAGTTCCACATGTCATACCAGCCGCCGCCCTGGGAAATCATGTTCTGCGCCAGACCTTTGTTCGCGTACTGTAAAACCAGCTTGTTGTAGCCGCCCCACATGTCCTGGCTGATTTCTCCGGTCAGCATCACGCCATTTTCCGCGTCATACAGGCCGCCGTAGTCTTTCTGATCATGCGTCAGGTTCGGCATGGCGTAGTCGGCACCGACTTCCATCCACGCGCCGCTCCAGGGTTTGATACCGGCATAACGCACGTCGATGTAGTTAATATTGACATCGTTATCGCCGTCTACGCGGTAATCCACATCATTGGCATCGCCGCGGATCCAGGCCACTGACAGCGCGCCTTCGCCCATTTTCAGGTTTTCCACACCGGCGCCTGCACCGGAAATGTTCCAGTATTTGGTATCGATGATATGTAAATCATGGCGCTGGTAATAACGTTTACCGCCCCAGATCACCGCATCTTTGTCCCACGGCACCAGCCCTTTGATTTGCAGATTCAGCTGACGCAGGCCAAATTGCGCATCATCATTGAGCGTGTTTTCGTCATCGTTGGACCCGTCTGACACCATGCTGACCATGGAATCGACGTAAAAACTCACATCGTCCTTTTTGTAAACTTCACTGCCCAGTTCGATTTCGCCGTAAGTGTCATTTTCGTTGCCCAGACGACCGACTTTGTTTTTCTGAAACTGCTCCAGACTGCCGCTGCCGGAAACGCCCAATCCGGAACGCAGATATCCATGAAAATCAATGTCGTTAGCCACTGCGGGGCCTGTCACCAGCCCAAGAGAGACCGCCACAGCCAGAGTACGTAAGTTGTGTTTCATTATTTTTCCTTATTGATGTATGACGTTCACATTTACGGAATCTATAAGATACCCAGAAACAATAATGATCAATTTAACACAGTGTGAATTGTGAGTTAGATCCACAAGTTGTGTGTTTAAAATAAGCGTCTGGTGATTTAAATCACGAATTTAACGAATGTTAACGTATAACTTTTAAGTCAAACGGTTCTCAGATTGAACTTTTAAATGAGATCCCGTACTTTGGCTCGATTATCATGAGATTGCGTAAAATCACGGGCTGCAAAACGGGAAAAGCATGAAATCGAAAAGTTCGACATTAGAAGACGTTGCCCGCTATGCCGGTGTTTCCTATCAGACGGTTTCGCGTGTTTTAAACAAATCGGCCAACGTATCCGACGCTACGCGCCAGAAAGTTGAGCAGGCGATTGAAGTGCTGCGTTATGTACCCAACCGGCTGGCGCAGCAGTTAGTGGGAAAACAGAGTTTTACGATAGGGCTGGTGACGACCTCGCTGGCGTTGCACGCTCCGTCGCAAATTGCCGCTTCGGTGAAGAAATATGCCCACCAGGCCGGGTATCAGGTACTGATTTCAATGATTGACGAGGACGTGAATCAGAGCATTCAGGACTCCATTAACGAGCTGAAATCACAGCGGGTTGAGCGCGTGATCATCAACATTCCGCTGGAAAGTGCCGAAGCCGAACGCATTTACGAGAACAACCGCGACATTCTTTGCCTGTTTCTGGATGTGGATCCGACCAGCCCGGTGTTTAACGTTTGCTTTAATCCGGCCGACGGTTCGCGCGCCAGCGTGGAATATCTGCTTGATTTGGGGCATCGTGAATTTGCCTTGCTGGCCGGGCCGGAAGAGTCGGTGTCTTCGCGTCTGCGTCTGGAAAGCTGGCAGAAAACGCTGACCGAAAAAGGATTACAGCCGGTGACGGTGGTTCACGGCGACTGGAGTGCCAAAAGCGGTTACTACGGCGCGTTGCAGATTTTGCGGGAGACGCCGCAGTTTACGGCCCTGCTGGTAGGGAATGACCAGATGGCGCTGGGCGTGATCAGCGCGCTGCATCAGCACAACGTGGCGATCCCGCAACAGGTTTCTATTATCGGCTACGACGACACCTACGACAGCGCATTCTTCCATCCGGCGCTGACCACGGTTTCTCTGGATCTCGATTTGCAAAGCAAAGAAGCCGTCGGGCTTTTGCTGGCAGCGGAGCCTGATACGACGTCGCGTATTTTGCCTGCGCAACTGGTCGTGCGAAATTCCACGCGCGCGCCGGGACAGCCGGACAAAGACCTTAACCAGATCGCCGATCAGCTCGATAAACTCGCCCGACAGCTGCGCGGCCAGTGACGTCCGGCAGATGTAAATAAAGATTTCAGAATGCTTTTGATAGCGTTTAAGATATGAAAAATTTCAAACGATAAACAAAAGGATATGACGGAATGACCGTATGGCAGTGTTTTGTTCGGGGCTGGAAAGGGTACGTGAAGTTTGAAGGGCGTGCGACCCGCAAAGAGTTTTGGGTGTTCACGCTGGTCAATATCTTGCTGATGATTTTGCTGACGGGGACTGTGGCGACCGTGATGGCGCTGGCGGGAAACCCTTACGGCGTGTTCTATGCCGGTATGGCCTACACTATTTACGCCCTGGCGCTGGCATTACCGATCCTGGCGGTCGGCATCCGCCGTATGCACGACATCAACCGCTCCGGCTGGTGGTTCGGCGGTGTTTATCTGGCAGGTATTGTGTCGCGTTTGCTCAACATGATCCTGATGGAATACGCGTCACCGGAAACCTATGTCTGGATGAAAATTACGCTGGGTATCGTGCTCGGCTGGATCCCGCTGCTCGTGATGATTTACCTGTGCTGCGTGAAATCCAAACCGTCACCGGAAGCAGATAACCGCATCGTCCGTTAAGCCTGTTTTCAACGGGAGTTTGCCGCCAGTCGCGCGGCAAACTCTTCCAGTTTTGCCTGCCCCCACGGCCATTCTCCGAAACCCGATTCCACATTGATATGCCCGGCCTCGCCGATATCCACCAGCTCGCAGCCCCATGCCTGCGCCCAGAACTGTGCGCGGGTAAAAGGCAATAACGGATCCGTATGGCTGGCGACCAGCAGACCGGGAACCGCCAGCGGCTCAGGTAAAATGTCATCGTCCAGACCAAAACGCATCGGTTCTGCGGGGGCGACCAGCATCACACCTGCGCAAAGCGGCGGATTGCGGTTCGCCCACACCAGACTGGCGAGCGCGCCAAAGCTGTGGCCAATCAGCAGCAACGGGTTTTTCGCCAGCTTCTGCTCGCGGTCGATAGCGGTGATCCAACCTTCGAGATCCACCTGCGCCCAGTTGCGCTGTTTCACCCGCAGCCACTGCGGATTTTGATCATGCCAGCGGCTTTGCCAGTGTCCGGCTTCGCTGTCGCGTAAACCGGGAACCAGCATCCGCGTGATGTTTGAATTCTCATTCATTGCGGGAAAGCCATCAGTACGGTCGCGATTGCCAGCAAATCGGCACTGCCGCCGGGGCTGAGATGCCGGGAAATCAGCGCCTGATCCATCTCCTGTAAATCCTCTTTTTGCCAGCCGCTTTTCAGCAACTTGCGGGCATAATCCTGAACAAAATGCAGCCCGCTCAGCCCGCCGCGGGATACCAGATTCGTATCCGGGTTAAACGCCATCAGACGCAGCAGGGCGTTCAGACCACGGCGTTCAGGCTGGGTTTCTGTCTGCCAGTAAGGCAAAACATGGCGACGCAACGTCACGAATCCGCTCTGCACTTCGCCGCGCGCGCCGGTCATGCCGTGCGCCTGAAACAACCGTTCTCCTGCGGTCACCGGCTGGCGGCAATGTTGTAATTCCCGTTCCACCAGCCCTTGCGTGAGCGCGGCCACTTCGGCGCATAACGCCGTGCGGGTCAGCAGTTGCTGACGGGCGCTGATCCGGCCTGCCGCCGTACACAAAATTCCCAAAGAAAAAATGCCGCCTTTGTGCGTATTAATGCCGTTTGTTGCGCCGAACATCGCCTGCTCACAGGCCAGGCCGGCAGGGCGGATCCGCATCAGCATTGCCGTGGCCGGTTGCGCGGTATCCTGCTGGCCGAGCCGGTAAAACTGATGCAACCACGGCGTAATCGCACCGATGCTGCGCAAAAACATCGGCAAATCCATGTCACTGTGTGAACCGTTATTGGCGCTGTCCACCAGACCGGGTTTAGGCGTCAGCCAGACTTCCTGGCGGAGCGCGTCGGCCGCCAGGGTGGCGATGTCGGTACAAACCTGCGGCTCAATGAGTGCGATGCCAGCCATCAATCAGCGCCTCCACTTTGGCGATCACGTCGGGCAACGGATGCCGACGCGAACGCGCGCAGGCGTGGGCGGGGCCGTCACAGATAAGACACCGGCGGCTGGCATTATCCAGCGACCGGCGGCCTACAACGCCAGCCTCGGGGCAGATCACATCGAAATCCCATAAACGCCCAAGCGCATGTGATTGCTCAAGCGCGACGGTAGCCGCTTTCACTTCCGGCGCCGGGTGCTCAATGCTCCAGAACGCTTCCGCGCCGGTCGGCAACCAGAATACTGCGTGTTTCAGCACCGCCCAGCCACGTTGTGACAGCAGTTTTTCCGCCGCGCCCAGCGCTTCGCGCATAACCTGGCGATAACTCACGCTATCTTTCACCGCGCCGGGCGTAACCAGCGTGAGAGAAATCAGGGTGTGTGGGAATTGTGTCAGCCAGTCGGTTTGCCGCTGCGCACGCTGTTCCTTTGCCGCCAGCAAATCCTCCAGACTGACGCCTGCATTCGCAGGCGTCAAAATCGTCATCATGCGTCCTCTTTGACCTGATGAACGACGTCAATCACGCTGCCGTCGCGGTAACGGATCACGCCCACGACGCGCTGCGTAAACTCAATCGGCTTCGGTTCGCCGGTCAGGGAAATGGCACGCTGATACAACGTTTCGATATCCATGATTTTCATGCCGGCTTCTTCGAGCCGCTGGCGGATTTCAGGGCGTGCCGGATTGACGGCGATCCCATGGTCAGTGACCAGCACATCGATGCTTTCGCCCGGTGTGACGCGGGTTGTGACACGGCGCACGACGGTCGGAATGCGGCTGCGCAGAAGTGGCGCGACCACAATCGTCAGGTTGGCGGCGCTGGCGACGTCGCAATGGCCGCCCGATGCGCCGCGCATCACGCCGTCGGAACCGGTAATCACGTTCACATTAAAATCGGTGTCGATCTCCAGTGCGCTCAGAATGACGATATCCAGCTGATCGCAGCTTGCGGCTTTGGCACCCGGATTGGCGTAAACATTGGTGGAAATTTCAATGTGCTGCGGATTGCGGCCCAGCGATGACGCGGCCTGACCGTCGAAGCATTGCGTATCCAGCAGCGTTTCGATCAATCCTTTTTCGTGCAAATCCACCAGACTGCCGGTGATGCCGCCGAGGGCAAAACGCGCGGTGATCTGGTTACGTTCCATCTTTTCTTCCATGAAACGGGTACAGGCCGTTGCCGCCGCGCCGGAACCGGTTTGCATTGAAAAGCCGGATTTGAAATAGCCAGAATATTCAATGACTTCAGCTGCCGTGCGGGCAATCATCAGCTCGCGCGGGTTACTGGTGACGCGAGCTGCGCCCACGCTGATTTTCGCCGGGTCGCCGACCTGATCGACTTTCACGATGTAATCCACCTGATCCTGCACCAGGCTGGCGGGCATGTTAGGGAAGGGCACCAGTTCTTCGGTCAGCAGCACGACGGTTTTGGCGAACTGCGCATCCACCATCGCATAGCCCAGCGAACCGCAGCAGGATTTGCCGTGCGTACCGTTGGCATTACCGAATTCATCACTGCAAGGAACGCCTAAAAAGGCGACGTCAATATTCAGCTCGCCGTCCTGCAAAAGTTTGACCCGGCCACCGTGAGAGTGGATCTGGACCGGTTCCTCCATCAGGCCGTGCGAAATGGCATCGGCCAGTTTGCCGCGCATCCCCGAGGTATAAATGCGGGTGATCACGCCGTTGCGAATGTGTTCGATCAGCGCGTCGTTGCAGGTCATCAGGGAACTGGACGCCAGCGTCAGATTTTTGAAACCCAGACGCGCCAGCGTGCCGACGACATTATTAATCACCTGATCGCCTTCGCGAAAAGCGTGGTGGAAGGAGATAGTCATGCCGTCTTTCAGCCCGCTGCGGGTGATCGCCTGTTCCAGCGAATCACATAATTTACGATGCAGACGGGCATCGGGATCAGAAAGATACGGCGTGGTGCGGTGTGCACCGTCGAAAGCAACCAGATGCTTCATGCCGGGATATTGGCTGTGCAACATTTCTGTTAAATGGCTCATTCTCTTCATATTCCTGTGCAAAATTGAGGGCTAGCGACGCACGCCGGAGGCGCTGGCGCGTTCAAGCACCACTTGTGCGTGGTTGATGATCGGGCCATCGATCATCTTGCCGTTGAGCGAAATTACGCCGAGGCCTTTGCGCTCGCCTTCTTCTGCGGCGGCGATAACGCGACGCGCGTAATCCACGTCTTCCTGCGTCGGCGCGTAAGCGTTGTGCAGCAACTCAATCTGGCGCGGGTTAATCAGGGATTTGCCGTTGAAACCCATTTTGCGGATAAGCTCGACTTCACGCAGGAAACCGGCTTCATCGTTGATATCGGAATACACCACATCAAAGGCGTCGATACCGGCGGCGCGCGCGGCGTGCAGCACGGCGCAACGGGCGTAGAACAGCTCAGTGCCGTCACCGCGCTCAGTTTGCATGTCCATCACATAGTCGAAAGCGGCCAGCGCGATGCCAATCAGACGCGGCGAACAGCGGGCAATGGCGACGGCGTTGATGACGCCAATAGCCGATTCGATGGCGGCCATGACTTTGGTGGAACCGACTTCACGCCCGCAGTCTTTTTCGATGCGTTCGATGTGCGCTTCCAGCTCGAAAATATCTTCCGGCATATCGGTTTTCGGCAGACGAACCACGTCCACACCGGCGCGTACCACGGCTTCCAGGTCCTTCAAACCAAACGGCGTGCTGAGCTGATTAATGCGCACGACGGTTTCGATATCCTTGTACATCGGGTGTTGCAGGGCGTGGAACACCAGAATGCGGGCGGTATCTTTTTCGCGCAGGGAAACCGCGTCTTCCAGATCAAACATGATGGAATCAGGACGATAGATAAATGCCGTGGATAACATGGCGGCACTGGCCCCCGGCAGGAACAGCATGCTGCGGCGGAGTTTTTTCATCGTAACGTCTCCCAGTGAATATTTTCTTCCTGTGCTGCACGCAGTACCGCGCTTTGCACGCGGGCGCGGATAACGCAATCGAGCGCGCCTTTATCTTCAATAATCAGTAAGCCTTCTTTCACGCCAAGGGCTTCCAGCGTTTCGTTCACAACGCGGCGGATCTGGTCGCCAAACTGCTTGATTACTTCGCTGTTGATCACCACGCTCAGCTCGCTGGCCGGGGCGATTTTTACCAGCAAATCGCTGGATTCAACCGTACCTGCCAGCGCCTCCTTCACAATTTTCATTCGTTTTTTCCTGCTTTAACAAAGAGTGGTAGAAATAATAAGTTCATCGCTGCGCGCTGTTTCGGCGGGCGCCTCAGCGCAATAATGGTGTTCAAGATGCGTATACGTGCTGGGCGGAACAATGTCGCGGATGCGCGGTAACTGACAGGTTTTCAGCAATGCGCGGACTTCAGAGGCTGAAATCGCGATGCCACCGGCATGGCGTTTACGCGGCAGTTCAATAACGGTCAGCGGTTTTGAGGCCGAACGTGAGGGCGTTTCCAGCCAGTCGTGCATGTCGCAGTTGTACTGATGCGTGACCGGGCAGAAGGGCTCGCTGCCGACAAAACGATGCGTTATGCCCAGCGCCGGGGCAATGTACTGGCGGAAAATCAGCAGATCCATCACGCTCCAGGTCTGGTTCACCAGCCCGGCATCTTTAAGGAAATAACCGGGAAACGTGGCGCGTGAAATCATGTATTCAGAACCGGCGTGAACCGTAACATTCGGTAAATCGGCGACGCCCTGACGCACCATTTCCAGCCGTTCCTGAAACGGGAAATACGACACGTCTTCGCTGACCACAAACACGTGCAGCCAGTCGCACGTCGCCGCCGCCTGTTCCGCCAGATAACGATGGCCGAGCGTAAACGGATTGGCATTCATCACTACCGCGCCAACGCGCTGGCCTTCGTGATAATGGCGCTTCAGGGCGCGGCAATATTGGCTGATGCCGACCGGCGTGTTTTCCATCAGCACCGCGACGTTGTCCCACTGCACCAGCGGATAAAATCCGCAACCGCGAAAGCGTTCCAGATTGCCTGGACGGGTGTAGAGAAACAGATGGAGTTTGCCGCGCTGAACCGCAAAGTTTTCGACTTCACTGAGCAATCTGGCGCTGAGATTTTCGCCGCGCCAGTCTGCCGTCACTGCCACGCACTTGATGGTGTTACTGACCAGACCTGCACATCCGATCAGCCGTCTGCCGGAAAGGGCCACCACGAAATACTCGATATCATCATCCATGCCCAGCTGGCTTTGATGCAGCAGGGCGCGGATATCGGCCAGCAAGCCCTGAGGTGCCTGGCTGGTGGTGATGACGTGAAAGTCGGGTTCGTCACGGCTGAACATAATGCATTCCTGATATCGGGTATTGTTCAAATAAAACGGAGCATGCCGGGCACGAAGCCCGGCGTTTAACACGTTAATGGGCGGCAGGTGCATGGCTCACCTGACGGTCCGCGGCAACAATGACGTTGCTGAGATGACCGATTTTTTCGATTTCCACTTCAATGCGGTCGCCGGGCTTCATAAACAGCGGCGGTACGCGTTTCTTGCCCACGCCGCCCGGAGAACCGGTGATGATCACGTCGCCTGCGCTCAGTGAGGTAAAGGTACTGATGTACTCAATCAGCTCGGCAACCTTGTGGATCATGCTGCGGGTGTTGTCGTCCTGAACCATATTGCCGTTCAGCCAGGTGCGGATTGCCAGCGCATGCGGATCAGGAATTTCATCCGCCGTGGTCATCCACGGGCCAAAGGCACCGGTCTGCCGCCAGTTTTTACCGGCGGTAAACCAGGTGTGCTGCCAGTCGCGGGCGGAACCGTCCATGTAACAGCTGTAACCGGCAACGTGGGAAAGGGCGTCTTCGCGGGAAATATTTTCGCCCGCTGACCCGATGATGACGGCCAGTTCGCCTTCGTAATCAAACTCAACCGAACGGCTGGGTTTGATGATCGGGGAGGCGTGGCCGGTTTGTGAGTCAGCAAAGCGGACAAACAGCGTCGGTGCCGGATTGTGCTGATCGAACTCTTTGCGTTTTTCAGCGTAATTCATGCCGACGCAGAGAATTTTTTCCGGATTCTGAATGACCGGCAAAAACGTCAGGTCGTCAAAGCTCAGATCTGCCGGTCGGCTGGCCAGTTCCTGCGCCTGTGACAGTGCGTCGCCCGCCAGCAGAGCCTTGAGGTCGGGATAACGCTGGCCGAGAAAGCGGCCAAGGTCGATCATGCCGCTCTGCGTTGCGATGCCGTAGGACTTGCGCCCCTGATAGAGATAACTTGCTAGTTTCATAAATATGTCCTGAATTGAATCAATCAAAAATCACAATCGTGCTTGCCGGATAACGCTGTCAGACCAGGAAATTCCCCAGAATCAGCAGTGCTACCGAAACGTTGATCGCGCCGCCGATGCGGGTCGCGATTTGTGCGAAAGGCATCAGTTGCATACGGTTGCCCGCCGTCAGAATGGCGACGTCACCGGTGCCGCCCTGACCGCTCTGGCAGCAGGACACGATGGCGACATCAATCGGGTGCATACCGATTTTCTTGCCCACGAAGAAGCCGGTGGCAACCAGCGCGGCGACGGTGCTGACGATGACCAGCAGATTTGAAATAGTGAACGCGGCGACCAGTTCGTTCCACGGTGTGATAGCCACGCCCACGGCAAACAGAATCGGGTAGGTCACGGAGGTCTGGAAGAATTTGTACACCACCTGCGAACCTTCAAGCAGGCGAGGTGAGACGCCGTGCGCCAGCTTGAGCGCGACCGCGGCAAACAACATGCCGACCGGGGCAGGCAGGCCAATCAGTTTGTGTAACAGCATGCCGACCATGTACAGCAGAACCGCCAGCAGGGCGCCTGCGGCAATGGTGGTGACATCGGTTTTACCGCTGGTTGCCGACAGCGCGCTTTTATCTGCGGTGGCATTTTTGGCGGAAGGCATCAGCTGGCCTTCGCCGGTAAGATGCGGATAACGTTTACCGAGCTGATTGAGTGAGCCCGAGATAACAATGGCGGTCAGGCCACCGAGCATCACGATAGGCAGAATGCGGCCCAGCGCCACGCCCTGATCCATATGCAGCAACGTGGCGTAGCCGATAGACAGCGGGATCGCGCCTTCACCTACACCCCCGGCCATAATCGGCAGGATCAGGAAGAAGAAGATCTGGAAAGGTTCCATGCCCAGTGCCAGACCCACGCCCATCCCGACCAGCATGCCGACCACTTCACCGCACAACATCGGGAAGAAAATACGCATGAAGCCCTGAATGAGCACTTTGCGATCCATGCTCATGATGCTGCCGACAATAATGCAGCAGATGTAGAGATAAAGGATGTTGGTGCTTTTGTAGAATTTCGTGGTGGATTCGACCACGACGTCCGGCAGCAGGCCGTAATACACCAGGGCGGAGGGAATGAAGGTCGCGCAAATCGCCGCGGCGCCCATTTTGCCGATGAACGGCAGACGTTTACCGAACTCGCCGCAGGCAAACCCGAAGAACGCTAACGTCGCCACCATCACCACGATATCGCTCGGCAGTTTGCCGTCCAGACAGTCGATGGCAATCAGCACACCGGCCATCACAAACAGTGGTAAAGGAATAATGCCAATTTTCCAGGTGTCGAGAATGTGCCACCATTTATCTTTTAATGAGAGCTGTTTTGCAGGCACTGAACCTGCGGGAACAGAATAAGTGTCGTCGGTTGTACTCATGATGAATCCCCTGTGTCAATTTGTGCAGGGAGTGTAAGAGAGATAATAACCGGTATTATGTGAAGTCCCGCAAGTTAACACCGATATTTTAAAGGAGTGAAAGGTTTTTATGGTTTTAATTAATTCTTAGGGTTTTGCTTAATATGTTTTTCTGTGGTTTTTATGGTGTTATTTGTAATTATAATATTACTGTTAATTTATGGTGAAATAACTGTTGTGAACTTTGCTATCAGCCGCAGGGAGCTTGCTGCGCCTGCGGTTGTTCTGCGGCGTGCCTCGCAACTTTGATTTTCCCATCTGACAGAAATAGCCCCGGATGATAAAGTGCCGTCACTGTTAATAATTATCTCAGCGCTCTTTATAACGGATGCCACGATGCAGTTTCGACCCTCTTTCCAGATAAAGCTTTTTATTTATCTTGTGGTTTTATTCGTCACGCTGTTTTCAATAGTGGGTGTTTATTACTATCACGATATTGAACGTCAGTTATATGAAGATATGGGTGTGCGTGCAAAAGTACAGGCAGAAGAAATTGCACTTATACCGTCGTTAATTACCGCAGTGGAAAATAAGGATGTTTCTGCAATTAACAGACTGATGAGGAATATATCCGCGCACAGTGACGCGAGTTATATGGTGATTGGTGACGGAAAAGCGATGCATCTTTTCCATTCCATTTATGCCGATCGCGTGGGTAAGGCGCTGGTCGGCGACGACAACGTCGATGTGCTGGCGGGTAAAAGCAGCACCACTGTGCGCCTCGGCGGTATCGGCCTGTCGCTGCGCAGCAAAGCGCCGATTTTAAATGCGCAGGGCCACGTCATCGGCATCGTCTCTGTGGGATATCTGACCAGCCACATTAATACGCTGACCGTCGAGAAAGCCATCCGTATTCTGGTGGCCGCCGCGACGCTCCTGCTGGCGCTGTTTACCTTCTCGTGGTTTTTCTCGCGCTCGATTAAAAAGCAGATGTTTTCGCTGGAGCCACGAGAAATCGGTCTGCTGGTTCGTCAGCAAAAAGCGCTGATGGAATCCATTTATGAAGGCGTGATCGCCATTGACGGGCAGTCGCGTATTGCCGTGATTAATCAGGCGGCGAAAAAACTGCTGAATCTGGACACACCCTCGCGGGAACTGCGCGGAAAACCGCTGGAAGAGGTGATTGTGCCGGTCAGCTTTTTTGATCGTCAGGTCATGCTGGAGAAAGATATTCACGATGAAATCTGCCTGTTCAACAACCTGACAGTGGTCGCCAGCCGTGTGCGGATCATGCTGGAAGACCAGCTTCAGGGCTGGGTGATTACCTTCCGGGATTGCAGCGACATCGATCGCCTGAGCATTCAGCTCAGTCAGGTGCAGCGCTACGCCGATAACCTGCGGGTGATGCGCCATGAGCAGCTGAACTGGACGGCAACGCTGGCTGGACTGTTGCACATGGGTCGTTACGATGAGGCGATCCGGTATATCGAAGCGCAATCGGAAAGTGCGCAGGAACTGCTGGATTTTGTCTCGGCGCGGTTTTGTTCGCCCAGACTGTGCGGATTGCTGCTGGGGAAATATGCGCGTGCGCGTGAAAAGGGCGTAGAACTGGCCTTCGATCCGGCGTGTGAATTAACGCATTTGCCTCCGATGCTGAGTGAAACAGAGCTGATGTCGGTTATCGGTAACCTGCTGGATAACGCCATCGAAGCCACCCTGCTGCGCGGCGAAAATGCCGGGCCGGTTGAGGTATATATCGTTTCCACCCGCGCGGATCTGGTGATCGAAGTCGCCGATCAGGGCGTCGGTATTGCACCGGAGCGGCGCGAGCAGATTTTCTCGCTCGGTGTGACGTCCAAACGGGAAGGTGATCACGGGCTGGGGCTGCATCTGGTTGCCAGCTATGTCAGCCACGCGGGTGGCACCATTGAAGTTTCTGATAACTCCCCGACAGGTTCTGTTTTCTCTGTCTTCATACCTGACGGGCTGCCGGTCCATTCAACCGGAACAACGGGAAAAGCATAAATGATTCAAGCTGAAATGATTGACGTAATGATTGTGGAAGATGAAAACCAGCTGGCGCAGCTTTACGCCGAGCTTATCGATAATCACCGCTGGCTGCGGCTGGTGGGGATGGCCTCCACGCTGCGGGAAGCGAAGAGGCTGATTGAGGAAAAGCGGCCGCAGCTGTTGCTGCTGGATAACTATTTGCCGGACGGACAGGGGATTTCCCTGCTTGAAAATGATGTGCTGAAGAAAACGAATTGCTCGGTGATTTTTATTACGGCGGCCAGCGACATGAACACGTGCAGTCAGGCGATTCGTTCTGGCGCGTTTGATTACATCCTCAAACCGGTGTCCTGGAACCGTCTGCAACAATCGCTGGAACGGTTCATTCAGTTCAGCCAGACGCAGCGGGCGTGGAAAGTGGTCGATCAGCAAAACGTCGACAGTCTCTATCAGCTACAGGCCAAAGACTTCACGCCCAAGGCCGGAAACAAAGGCATCGAAGAGAACACGCTGAATCTGGTGGAAGCGATTTTTATACAGGATGCCGGGCGCTGTTATTCGGTCGATGAAGTGGTCAGTGAAACGAAGTTAAGCAAAACCACCGCCCGCCGGTATCTTGAGCATTGCGTTCAGAAAGGGGATTTGCGGGTGGAGATGCTGTACGGAAAAATCGGGCATCCCCGCCGGATGTACCGGCGGGCGTAACGCAGGGCTTTATTGCGTTTTTTTCTCTCTCGGGTATTTCCACAACCAGCGGCCGCTCGCCATACGCCAGTAGAAAAAGATACCGCGTACGATCCAGTCGAGGAACATCCCGAGCCAGATACCCACGACGCCGAAATTAAGCACGATACCGAGGAAGTAGCCCACTACGATGCGACAGCCCCACATGCCTACCATGGAAACGTACATGGTGAAACGGGCATCGCGCGCGCCTTTCAGCCCGGCAGGCAACACCCAGGAGGCGGCCCAGAATGGCATAAAGGCGGCGTTCAGCCAGATCAGGATTTTTACGACGTCGATAACGTCCTGTTCATTGGTGTAGAACCGCGCCAGAAGCCCGGCGAACGGCACAGACATAAAGGCCAGCACGCAAAGCCCGAAAGTCGATAGCCAGAAAATATGCCGCAGCTGGCGTTCGGACTGGGCGATTTGCCCTTTGCCCAGACGGGTGCCGACAATAATAGTTGAGGCCGACCCTAAGGCGTTCCCCGGCAGGTTAATCAGGGCGGCAATCGAGAAGGCGATGAAGTTACCGGCAATCACGTTGGTGCCCATGCCCGCCACAAACACCTGCGTCAGTAATTTGCCGCCGTTGAACAGTACGGATTCAATACTGGCCGGAATACCGATGCCCAGCACTTCGCGCAGAATGTTGGTATTGAGTGGCAGAAAGTAACTTTTGAGGGAGATTTTCAGCGACGGGTTAAAGCCGATCATCAGGACAAAAATGACCGCCACGGCACCGATATAACGGGAAATCGTCAGCCCCAGACCGGCACCGATAAAGCCGAAACCCTGCCAGCCGAAGCAGCCGTAAATGAGCACGCTGCTGATGACCAGATTGAGGATGTTCATGCCGCCGTTGAGCAGCATCGGGATCTTGGTATTACCGGCACCGCGCAGGGCACCGGAACCGATCAGCGCAATGGCAGCGGCCGGATAACTCCAGCTGCTCATCTGAAGATAAGAAAGTGCCATTTCTTTCACTTCAGGTTCAGCGTTACCGGCAATCATGTCGATAATGACATGCCCGGAAAACTGAAGCAGCACCGCCAGAAGCACGGCGAAAACGGTCATGATCGCCAGTGACTGGCGGGCGGCCGCGCGGGCGCGTTCGTGGTCAAGTTTGCCCAGGCTGAATGCAACGACAACGGTGGTTCCCAGATCGACCGCGGCGAAGAAAGAGATGACCACCATGTTAAAACTGTCGGCCAGCCCGACACCAGCCATCGCTTCTTTACCCAGCCAGCTGACGAGGAACGTGCTCAACACGCCCATTAACAGAACGCAGGCATTCTCAAAGAAAATTGGTACTGCGAGGGGCGTTATTTCACGCCAGAACAACGTACGGTATGAACGCCGTTTCGGATACCAGGGCGTGCGCTCGATGGCTTTGCGCAAAGAGACGATGACGTTTTGCAAGAGAATTCCAGGGTGGCAGAAAGTAGAACAGCGTTTTAATTTATGATGGTAAAAGACTTCGCATTATGCAAAGTCTTTTTCATCCAAAGCTCTAATTAAATTGTTAAAAAAGAATTAACGGAAAGGCGGTTCGTTAAAGGTACGTAATTTGCGTGAATGCAGATGATCGCCCTCGGCGCGCAGCAGGTCGATGGCGCAGATGCCGATTTGCAGATGTTCCGAGATAGCGCCTTCGTAAAATTTATTAGCCTGTCCCGGCAGCTTGATTTCGCCGTGCAAAGGCTTATCAGAAACGCACAACAACGTGCCGTATGGCACACGGAAGCGGTAGCCTTGCGCGGCAATGGTGGCGCTTTCCATATCAACGGCCACGGCGCGGCTGAGGTTAAACCGCAGCGCAGACGCCGCATAACGCAGTTCCCAGTTCCGGTCGTCGGTCGTCACCACGGTGCCGGTACGCAGACGTTGTTTGACTTCTTCGCCCGGCATGCCGCTCATCATTTTTGTGGCGTCATACAGCGCGCGCTGCACTTCGGCGATGCTTGGGATCGGAATGTCCGGCGGTAACACGGCGTCGAGAACATGGTCGTCACGCAAATAAGCGTGTGCCAGCACGTAGTCGCCGATAGACTGCGTTTCGCGCAGCCCGCCGCAGTGACCAATCATCAGCCAGACGTGTGGACGCAGTACGGCAAGGTGGTCGCAGATGGTTTTGGCATTCGCCGGGCCAACGCCAATATTGACCAGCGTAATGCCTGCACCGTCGCGGGCAATCAGGTGATAGGCGGGCATCTGGTGTTTTTTCCACGCCAGATCAGAAACGGCCTGCTCCGGGTTTTGCGTCTCAGCGGTGATAAATACGCTGCCTGCGCAAGCCAGCGCTTCATACGGGCTTTCAGGGTCGGCGATTTGCGCGCACGCCCAGCTCACGAACTCATCGACATAACGGGTGTAGTTGGTGAACAACACATAAGGCTGGAAATGCTCGATCAGCGTGCCCGTGTAATGGCGCAGACGAGCCAGCGAGAAGTCGGCGCGCAGCGCATTAAAATGCGAAAGCGGGAAAGTATCGCCGGGATACTGCAGGCCGTCCGCGGTTTCATCGCCAATCTGCGAAAGTTCGGTGGTCGGGAAATGTTTTGCCAGCCCGGCGCTCATTGAGCGATCCAGCATCAGATCTGAACCGTCGATCACGTAGGAATAGGGGATTTCCTGTTGTGACGGCACGACTTCAATCAGCGCGTCATATTCTTCTTCGAGCAGGGAAAGCTGTTCCAGCAGGTAATCGCGGAACAGTTCGGGATGGGTGATGGTATTGGCATAACGCCCGGGATGTGAAAAACGTCCATAGGCGCGGGTCGGGTTTTTCGCGGGCGTGACGCCGTCCCAGCTGACGCGTAATTCCGGGTAAACAAACAGCCCGGCAGCTCTGGCCGCAACATCCGGCAGCTTACCCTGAACGATGAAATCTTTAATCGCATCCCGCAGGGCGGCAACAGAGTTGTTGTACATCTCCTCGAGCTTATCAATCGCCTGTGCGGAGGTGAGGGATTTGTTATCCATACGTTTTTCCTTTGTGCTTCGTTCATCATCATTCTTTCTAAATATGGCTTGTCTGGCCGGAGCCGCCAATGTTTTATTGGAGCGCGGCGGCCGGATGATGATTTTATGAGCGCATGAAGTGAGCATGAAAGGAAACGCCAGAATCTGAACCGGAGAAGCCCGCCAGTTTCCCGGCGGGCAAGATGCAAAGTTTTCGACGGTGTTTACCCGGCCTGCGGGCGGATCACGCGTTTTTGCGCCATATCGAGCGTCAGCCCGTCGCCGGGAATAATATTTTTCAGTGCGTCATATTGCTGGCAGAGAAACGCGATACCGGCCTCGCGGGCAATAATCGCGCTGTGGGAAACATCGCTTCCCGCGCGAAGGCAAATGCCTTTTATCTGCTGCGCATCGAGCTGCAAAACCGTTGAGGGGAAAATGTCGTCGGCGATAAGAATCGCAGGCCAGCTGATGGCCGGTTGCGCGACGGATTTGCCTGCCAGATGCGCCAGCGTGCGGTTTCGCAAATCTTCGATATCGATATAACGCGCCTGTAAATAGCTGTCGTTGAGCTGTCGGTATTGTTTACTCAGGCCGGTCATGACCGAATCCCACGCCCACGAAGCGCTGCAATATTTCTCGCTGATGATCCGGCACGCTTCTTCATACAAATCTGCATCATCGAGCAGCATGTGATGGCCGGAAAATATGGCGGCAATATCGGCGGAGTATTTTTCTTCGGCCATGACGGTGAGCACGTTCAGGTCATCCAGCGTCAGTTCGATGGCGCGCATTAAATTGCGCTGTTCCTGCAAGACGTCCGTGCAGGGTTGCAGGCCGGGAAGCTGATGTGGTAAATCCCACAACACAGCGCTGCCCTCCACGCGGGTAAGAAGAGGTGCAGGTGCAGGGTTTTCTGTTTTCGCGATCTCCGCGCTTTCGCCAAAATCTTCGGCTGCCAGCGCGGTAAATGCGGCCAGCGCAGCGTCTGCCTGTGGTCCGCTTGCCAGCAAAGTCAGCGGGTCATTGCAACGCACCTGCAACAGGGCAATCTGGTTGATGTTGTCCGGCGTTGCCCGTTTTCCGTCTTTCTCCAGAACCAGTTCGGCATCAAAGCCGGAAAGCGCGGCAACCAGACGCGAGGCAGGGCGCACATGCAAACCGTTAGGATTTCTGATCATCACCGACGCCGACCGCACGTCACGATCATCGGCAAAAGAGGCCACCACCGGCGATGGCGGTGTGTGCGGCGGTAAACCCAGTTGTACGCGTTTTGCCTCCAGGGCGTTCATCGCGTCGTTAATCACTTTGTCGATACCAGCACCGGCCGCCGCGCTGACCGTGGCGGCCAGGGTTCCTTCGACCAGCGGTGCTGCGCACAGCCGGACTTTGGCGGCAATTGCCGGATCGAGTAAATCCAGTGCAGTTTCTGCACTGAGCAGCGCGCTGCCAATGTCCATCATCACCAGCACATGATCGGTATCGGCGACGGACTCAATGGCTTCCATCACCTTGATCGGGTCCGTGCCAATCGGATTATCCACATCGTCAATGCCCGCAGCGATGGCCAGTTTGCAGCCATCGCCCGATAACATCTGCCGCGCCAGTTCTCCAACGCCATTGCCCAGTTGGGCACTATGAGAAACGATCACCAGGTTTACCATCGCGTTTTCCTTACTCTTTGGCTGCCGCTGCCAGCATCTGAATCATGAACATCACCGAGGTGGCACCCGGATCCTGATGGCCGATGCTGCGCTCGCCCAGATAGCTGGCGCGACCTTTGCGCGCCTGCATGGTGATGGTGGCATGCGCGGCGGCTTCGGCCCGTTCACTGGCCGCATCCAGCGCGGCGCTGACAGACAAATGCTGCCCGCTTGACTGACGCAGTGAATCGACCACCGGCAGCCAGACGTCGCACATGGTTTTATCGCCGGGCTCGGCCTTGCCGCGGCTGATGACGCCTTCTGCACCTTCGCGGATCATCTCGCACAGTTCTTCCAGCGTCAGGCTTTGGTGCGCCTGCGTTACCGTCGCGGCGCGGATAAAGAACGTCCCGAGCAGCGGGCCGCTGGCACCGCCGACGTTGGACAGCAGCGTCATGCCGGTGTTTTTGAGAATAAAACCAATGTCTTTGTCGGCAATAGACGGCAGTTTTTCTACCACTTTGCTGAACCCCCGGTGCATGTTCAGGCCGTGATCGGCGTCGCCTATTTCCTTATCCAGCCCGGTCAGAAAGTCACTTTCCTTGGTGAAAATATCCCCGCAGCGGTAGAGCCAGTTGACGATTTGCGTTCTGTTCAGTGACATGTGTTGCTCCTTATTTTCCCCAGTTCAGGCCGGGGGTATGGACCGGCGCATCCCATAATGCGAGCGTGTCGTTATCGACTTTCAGCAGCGTGATGGAAAATCCTGCCATATCCAGAGACGTGCAGTACGCGCCAACCAGGTTGCGTTCGATGGTGATACCGGTTTGCTGGCAGCGTTGTTCGAGGCGGTTATAAACACCATAAAGTTCAGACAGCGGGGTCGCACCCAGATTATTGACCAGCGCAATCACGCGGTCTCCGTTGCCCAGCGCCTGTTTACCTTGCTGGACATCCTGCCAGCTGCCTTGCGCGGTATCCCACTGGCGCAGCGTGCGGCTGTAAGTGCCGTTTTCCAGCAGCGTGTCGAACATTTCATCCACGGTCTGATCGAGCGAACTGAAGCGGCGGCGGTCGATGCCCGGTTCGCCGTGAATACCGACGCCGAATTCCATTTCGTCATCTTTGAGCGTGAAAGAGGGTTGTCCGGCGGCAGGCACGGTGCAGGCACCGAGTGCGATGCCAATGGAATGACCGAGGTTATTGAGTTTTCGACCCAGTACGGCGCAGGCCTCCAGCGAATCACCGCGTTCAGCAGCGGCACCCACCAGTTTCTCGATAAGCACGGTATTGGCTACGCCGCGGCGTCCGGCGGTGTACAGGCTGTCTTTTACCGCGACATCATCATCCACCACCACAGTGGAGACTTTTACGCCGCTTTCGTGCAGCAGTTCAGTGGCAGTTTCGAAATTAAGAATGTCGCCGGTGTAGTTTTTGATGATCAGCAGAACGCCTTCGCCGCCGTCGATATGCATGGCGCATTCGAACATTTTGTCCGGCGTCGGCGAGGTGAAGATTTCACCGGGGCAGACGCCAGACAACATTCCGTGGCCGATAAAACCGCAGTGCATCGGTTCGTGACCGCTCCCGCCACCGGAAAGCAACGCCACTTTTCCGGCCACGGGCGCATCGGCGCGGGTGACATAAACAGGATCCTGGTGAAGTGTCAGTTCCGGGTGAGCCTTTGCCAGCCCGCTCAATTGTTCACTCAGCACATCTTCTACACGGTTAATGAGCTTTTTCATTATTCGTACTCCGTCGGAGGTTATCTGAAGCTGCCCCTTATAGGCGGTGGCAGTCATCGTGCGTAGGGTTACCGGTCATTGTCACCTGGCCGGTAGAGTGATTCTGGATGAGTTAGCGGCAAAAAGAATTTCGGAAAAATGAGTTCCAATACGGAACATGAATCAGAGGTTTTTGTTTCTAAATGGAACGTTTTGGAAAGGAAAAAACCGAAACTGGGACGCAGCGCTATTTTCTGACGGCCATTCACGGCAAAGATAGAACCCCGACAGACAGTTTTTTGCGCCTGCACTGCGATTCTCAGCACGACAGGCTGTTTCGTTGTTTTGCTGTGGTGAATGATTTTGAAGAAAACGGCAGACAGCGATCGCAATCCGCACTGTTTTTATGGCTTTACGTTTCATTATGAAACGCATTGTTTTTCACAAGGTTTCAAATCAGAACATAAACGCGAAAGATTTATTTGTGTTTCGCGAGCCCTAGAGTGATTGCATCACGTCGGGACAACATTTCGCGCCGCAGGTTATTGAAAGCAGAGCGGAACGTGAACCGGCGACATTCTGCAAACATGGACTAACTGAGGGCGAAAACAATGCTGAAAGTCATTCAATCTCCGGCCAAATATCTTCAGGGCGCTGACGCGTCTGCGTCATTCGGGCAATACGCTAAAAATCTGGCGGAGAGCTATTTCGTGATTGCTGACGACTTCGTGATGAAGCTCGCCGGGGACAAAGTGATTAACGGCCTGCACGATTACGGCGTCAGCAGCCACGCGGAACGCTTTAAAGGTGAATGCAGCCACGCCGAAATTAAGCGCCTGATTGCCATCCTGAAACAAAAGGGATGTCAGGGTGTGGTCGGTATCGGCGGCGGCAAAACGCTGGATACGGCAAAAGCCATCGGCTATTACCAGAAATTGCCGGTGATTGTTGTGCCGACGATTGCGTCAACGGATGCGCCGACCAGCGCACTGTCCGTGATTTACACCGAAGCGGGTGAGTTTGAAGAGTATCTGGTTTACCCGAAAAACCCCGACATGGTGGTGATGGATACCACGATTATCGCGAAAGCGCCGGTGCGTTTGCTGGTCGCCGGAATGGGCGATGCGCTGTCGACCTGGTTTGAAGCCAAAGCCTGTTACGACTCCCGCGCCACCAGCATGGCGGGCGGCCAATCCACGGTGGCGGCGCTCAGCCTGGCGCGTTTGTGCTTCGATACGCTGCTGGCGGAAGGCGAAAAAGCCCGGCTGGCCTGCGATGCCGGCGTGGTCACTGAGGCGCTGGAACGTATTGTTGAAGCCAATACCTATCTTAGTGGCATCGGTTTTGAAAGCAGCGGGCTGGCAGCGGCGCACGCAATCCATAACGGATTCACAATTCTTGAAGAGTGCCATCATCTTTATCACGGCGAAAAAGTGGCGTTTGGCACATTGTCGCAACTGGTGCTGCAAAACAGCCCGATGGACGAAATCGAAACCGTTCTCGGTTTTTGCCACAAGGTCGGGTTACCGGTGACGCTGGGCGAAATGGGCGTGAAAGAGGGGATGGAAGCGAAGATTATGGCGGTGGCGCAGGCGACCTGTGCGGAAGGGGAAACCATTCACAACATGCCTTTCCCGGTTTCGCCGGACAGCGTTTACGCCGCTATCGTGACCGCAGATAAACTGGGGCAACAGTGGCTGGCGCGCTGAGTCGCCGCGAATAACTGATCTGACCGTTCATCTGCGGCATAACGTTTCCCCTCTGACTCGGCGATAAATGCGCATCAGAGGGGTTTTTTATGACACATAAAACGGAAAAGGTTATGACAAGCCGGGAACAGGATGTGGAAAAAGAAGAAGTCTCTTCGCTTATTGCGCGGTCATGGCAACGCTGCGACCGGTTTATGCAGCGCGAAACCTGGCAGCCGCCGCATCAGGCGCAGGGGCTGACGTTTGAATCGATTTGCCGTCGCAAAACTACGCTGCTGACTATCGGCCAGGCAGCGCTGGAAGATGCCTGGGAATACATGGACAACCGGCCCTGCGCGCTGCTGATTCTGGATGAATCGGCCTGTATTCTCTGCTGCTGCGGTGACCCATACACGCTGTCGCAGCTGGCCGGTTTAGGCTTTCTGGCAGGCAGTTATTGTGCCGAAAGTATTATCGGAAGCTGCGCGTTATCGCTGGCGGCGCTGCTCGGGCAGCCGGTCAGAACCCATGGCGCTCAGCATTTTAAACAGGCGCTTCACCCGTGGTCGTTCAGTACCACGCCGGTGTTTGATAACCACGGGCGGCTTTCGGGTTCGATTTCCCTTTGCTGCCTCAATGAGCAGCAGGCGTCGTCTGATTTGTCCCTGACGCTGGCGGTCGCGCGCGAAGTAGGCAATTCACTTATCACCGACAGCCTGCTGGCGGAATCCAACCGGCATCTTAATCAGATGTACGGTCTGCTGGAAAGCATGGACGATGGAGTAATGGCGTGGAACGAGCAGGGCGTTTTGCAGTTTCTGAATGTTCAGGCCGCGACGCTTTTGCATCTGGATGCGCAGGTCAGCCAGGGGAAAAATCTCAGCGAGCTGGTGACGCTGCCCGCGTTGTTGCGCCGCGCCATCAAACACGCACGCGGGCTTAACCACACCGAAGTGACGTTCGAGAGCCAGCATCAGTTTATCGACGCCGTGATTACCCTTAAACCGATCGTTGAAGAGCAGGGCATTAGCTTTATTATGCTGCTGCATCCTGTGGAACAGATGCGTCAGCTGATGACCAGCCAGCTCGGCAAAGTCAGCTACACGTTTGAGCAGATGTCCGCCGACGATCAGGAATCGCGCCGGTTAATTCATTTCGGGCGGCAGGCAGCGCGGGGCAGTTTTCCGGTGCTGTTATGCGGGGAAGAGGGCGTGGGCAAAGAGCTGCTCAGTCAGGCCATTCACAATGAAAGCGAATGCGCCGGCGGCCCGTATATTGCGGTGAACTGTCAGCTTTATGCCGACAGCGCGCTGGGGCAGGATTTCATGGGCAATGCGCCCACCGATGATGCTAAAGGGCGGCTCAGCCGTCTGGAACTGGCCAACGGCGGCACGTTATTTCTGGAAAAAATTGAGTATCTGGCGCCGGAGTTACAGTCGGGTTTGTTGCAGGTGATCAAGCAGGGTGTCCTGACGCGGCTGGACGCGCGGCGGCTGATCCCGGTGAACGTCAAAGTGATTGCCACGACGACGGTGGATCTTTCCGCGCTGGTCGAACAAAACCGCTTCAGCCGTCAGCTTTATTACGCGCTGCATTCTTTTGAGATTGTCATCCCGCCGCTGCGGGCGAGGCGCAGCAGCATTCCGTCGCTGGTACATAACCGGCTGCACAGCCTTGAAAAACGCTTTACGTCGAAACTGAAAGTTGATGACGACGCGCTGGCACAGCTGGTGGCGTACTCCTGGCCGGGCAATGATTTTGAGCTTAACAGCGTTATCGAAAATATCGCCATCAGCAGTGAAAATGGCCGTATCCGCCTGAGTCATCTGCCGGAATACTTGTTTTCTGAACGTCCGGCGGGCGAGAATCCGTCCACGCTGATGCCAGCCAGCCTCACGTTTTCTTCCATCGAGAAAGAGGCCATTATCCACGCCGCCCGCGTCACCAGCGGCCGTGTCCGGGAAATGTCTCAGCTTTTAAACATCGGGCGAACCACGTTATGGCGGAAAATGAAGCAATACGAGATCGATGCCAGCCAGTTTAAACGCAGTCATTCGAACTGATTGCGGCTAAATTTGCAGGTATAATCCAGGAAATTATTCAACGGATTTAGAAACGAAGATGACAAAACTCACCTTACAAGAGCAGCTGCTGAAAGCGGGACTGGTAACCTCCAAGAAAATGGATAAAGTCCAGAGAACGGCCAAAAAGTCACGCGTTCAGTCGCGTGAGGCCAGAGCGGCTGTGGAAGAAAACAAAAAAGCCCAGCTTGAGCGTGACAAGCAGCTTAACGAACAGCAAAAACAAGCGGCTTTGTCGAAAGAACATAAAGCGCAGGTGAAACAGCTGATTGAGATGAACCGTATCGACATTTCTAAAGGCGATATCGGCTTTAACTTCACCGATAATAATCTGATTAAAAAGGTTTTTGTCGATAAGACAACGCAGGCTCAGCTGATCAGCGGCCGTCTGGCGATTGCGCGTCTGGTCACGGAGAGCAATGGTGAGAGCCAGTACGCGATTATCCCCGCCAGCGTCGCGGATAAAATTGCACAGCGTGACGCCAGCAGCATCGTCTTAAACAGCGCGCTGAGCCAGGAAGAGCAGGACGAAGAAGATCCGTACGCTGATTTCAAAGTGCCTGATGATCTGATGTGGTAATCAGCTTCAGAACGGGCTGTTACACCGCGCGCTGACCGGTTTTCCGCTGACCGGGTGAACAAAATTCAGTTCACTGGCGTGCAGCATTAAGCGCGGTGTCTTTTCGGTGCCGGGCAGCAGAAGGCCGCCATACAGGTCGCAGCCTAAAATAGGGTGGCCCAGTTGCTGGCAGTGGATGCGCAGCTGATGGGTTCGCCCGGTTTCCGGGGTCAGCTGCACCCGCGTCAGCGGCAGTAACGTTCCGTCTTCCCGTTTTTGCTCAAAGCGCTTAAGCACCCGATAGTGCGAGCGGGCGGGCTTTCCGCTGATTTCGCAAATTGACATCAGCGGGAACAGCGCCGGATCTTTAGCAATCGCTGCATCAATCACCCCTTCATTTTCCGCCACATATCCGCAGAGCAGCGCGACGTAGACTTTCGTGACCGTACGCTGGCTGAACTGCTGGCAAAGGGCGGCATTAATCGCCTTATTCCGCGCAATCACCATCAGCCCGGAAGTCCCGAAATCAAGACGATGCACCAGCGTGCAGCCGGGGAAAATCCTGACCAGCCGGTGATGTACGGAATCGAGGTTTTGCGGGTTTTTGCCCGACAGACTCAGCAACCCGGCAGGTTTATTGATCAGCGCCAGATGCTCGTCCTGAAAGAGGATTTCTATTTCGTCATGACACGGCGGGGCAACAAAAGTATCGATAATCGCGGACATCAGGCTAACCGAAGGTAAAGTGGGAGCGGATGATAACCAATTTTCAGCCCGCTGACGACCCGGCTGAACCGATGCAAAGCAAAACGCCCGCTCAGGTTTTCTAAGCGGGCGTTTTCAGATGCGATCTCAAATTCAGTGCGGCTTTGGCGACTTCATCAGTATCGCCGTCAGTGCCGAAAGCAGGCAGCCTGCCATCAGATAAATAGCCACAGAATGCCATTCACCACCGGAGAACGTCAGCAATGCGGCAGCAATAAACGGCGTAAAACCGCCACCCACCACGCTGGCAACCTGATACCCCACGCCCGCACCGCTGTAGCGATAACCGGCGCCAAACATTTCCGTAAACATCGGCTGTTGCACGCAAACCACCATGTCGTGGGCGATATTCGCCAGCAGCAGCGAGAAGATCACCACGCCCACAATTGAGCGCGCTTCCAGTGCCATAAAGAACGGGAAAGCGCTCAGCGCACCGACGATTGCGCCGGTAATGTAGATACGGCGTCGCCCGAACCGATCGGCCAGCCAGGCGAACATCGGGATGGTCAGGCAGCTCACACCGCCGATCAGCAGCCCGATATTCAGAAACAGTTCGCGTGACATCCCCAGATTATGCGTCGAATAGTTAAGCGCAAACGCGGTGACGATGTACATCGTCAGCAGTTCGCACAGGCGCAGGAGAATGATTTTCAAAAACGCGCCGGGGTGGCTGATTAGGGCTTCGAACACCGGCAGACGCTTTTTGGCCTGCTTGGGCTGTTCTGCCAGAGCACGTTCGAACTCGACGGACTCTTCCATACCGTTTCGCACCCACAGCGCGCCCAGAACCAGCACAATGCTGAACAGGAAAGGCAAACGCCAGCCCCAGCTGAGGAACTGCTCGTTGGTGGTCAGGCTGCTGATAAGTGAGACCAGCCCGGTAGACAGCAACAGGCCTACGCCATATCCCATCTGGATCCCGCTGCTGTAAAAAGCTTTCTTGCCGGAGGGCGCACTTTCAACGGCCAGCAGCGCTGCGCCGCCCCATTCACCGCCCACGGCAAACCCCTGAATGGCGCGCAGCGTGACCAGTAAAGCAGGTGCCCACCAGCCAATTGCAGAATACGACGGAAGAATACCAATACACGCAGTGGCGATGCCCATGATCCAGACGGTCATCATCAGCATGCGTTTACGGCCTAAGCGGTCGCCGAAATGACCGAAAACAATGCCGCCGAGGGGGCGGAATAAAAAGCCCACGCCAAAGGTTGCAAACGCCGCAAGCGTGCCCGTCGTCGGGTCGACCTGCGGAAAGAATTCGCTGTTAAACACCAGTGCCGCGGTAATGCCGTAGAGTAAAAAATCGAACCAGTCGACCACGGCCCCGGCAAAACTGCCCCAGGCAGCGCGGCGTGCGCGGTTAAGTGAAGGTATCTCCTTATCGGGGCGGGGAGTAATGAGCGTGGAGTCCATAGTTGTTCTGACCGTTCCTTAAATTTCTAAAATTTTTAGTTATTAAAATAGGCAAAAAGGTAATACGTCGTGCACAGCAAAAATCAGCCGCTGTTGAGACTACAGGGACAGCCGTCAGGTTAAAACGCTTTTGCAAAAACAGCAGGTTTGAAAGGGAGATTTAACTCAGGGAATGCGGATGCGCAGATAATTATCCGGCGGCGGAGGGCAATAAGCGATGATGCTGAGCGTGCGGATCCGCCCGAAAAACGGGGAAAACACAAAAGCAAGACGCCCGCTTAAGTTTCCTTAAGCGGGCGTCTTTAATTTGGCTCCTCTGACTGGACTCGAACCAGTGACATACGGATTAACAGTCCGCCGTTCTACCGACTGAACTACAGAGGAATCGTTGGAACGGGGCGAATAATAACGACTGGCCGTGGGCATGTCAAAGGGGAAACTGCATAAATGCGTGCGTTTGATGATACTTTAGGCAAGTTGTTGAGAATAGAGTCAAAAAGGCCCGTTTTTGCATGCAAACAGGCCTTTTAAAGGTTAACGCAGTTCCGCGCAGGCGCGGGTGATCCGTTCGCAGGCTTCCTGCAGGCGGCTATCGTCAATAGCGTAAGCGATGCGCAAATAGCCTGGCGTACCAAAAGCGGAGCCCTGAAGTGTGGCAACATGAGCGGATTTCAGGAGATAAGCCGCAAAATCTTCGTCCGTCCTGAGAATATCGCCCGAAGCCGTTGTTTTACCCAGCATTCCCTGACAGTTCGCGAAAACATAAAAAGCGCCCGGCGGTGTATCCGCGCTGAGCCCGCTGATGGCATTAACGCAATTCATAATCATCGTACGGCGGCGTTGCAGGATTTCTATCCAACCGGTGATGAAATCGCTGCCCTGTTCCAGCGCGGCGACCGTCGCGGCCTGAGAAATTGAACTCGGGTTGGAGGTGCTTTGAGATTGCAGAATTTGCATCGCCGAGATCAGCCACGCGGGGCCACCTGCGTATCCAAGACGCCAGCCGGTCATCGAGTAACCTTTGGAGACGCCGTTAACGGTCAGAACTCGGCCTTTCAGGCGCGGTTCAACGTCTGCCAGGGTGGCAAAAATGTCCGGCACAAAACAAATTTGCTCATAGATATCGTCGGCCATCACCAGTACGTGCGGGTGATCGAGCAAAACGGCGGCCAACGCGTGTAATTCTGCGGCGCAATACACCGCACCGGTCGGGTTGTTCGGGGAATTGAGGATCACCCAACGGGTTTTCGGCGTGATGGCGGCCGCCAGATCTTCCGGCTGCAATTTCCAGCCATGCTTCTCGTGGCAGGGCACAATGACCGGTTCGCCTTCTGCCAGCGCGACCATATCCGGGTAAGACACCCAGTATGGCGCAGGAATGATGACTTCATCGCCCGAAGAAACTGTGGCTAAAAGAGCATTGAAGATCAACTGCTTGGCACCACTGCCCGCAATCACTTCATCCGCGCGGTAGCCTATCTGATTTTCGCGATTAAACTTAGTAGTAATGGCCTGTTTGAGCGCGGCAGTACCGGCGACAGCCGTGTATTTTGTGTCACCTTGTACAATCGCGTCGATGCCTGCCTGCCTGATATGTGCAGGCGTATCGAAATCAAGCTCGCCTTCGCCGAGGTTTATGACATCCATGCCCGCCGCACTCAGCGAGCGGACCTGGTCGGAAATCGCCGCCGTCGGCGAAGGGCGCACGCGACGTAAACGTGGTGCTAGAAAGTCAGCAGACATTGTTTCCCCTGTTTGAACAATAACAAAATTGTATTATGTGAATCATTAAAACCAATTTAAACTTATCATTCTTCTTTTTGCTTTGCTCATAATTTATTCGTATAGAGCAGCTTTTTTGCCGGCGGAAATGGTACGGCAATCCCTATACTGACTCTGGGGTCAGCGGGTTGCCTGAACTTTCCTTCTATTTTCAAGGTTCTCTTATGGCTTTTATTTTTGTTGCGCATGACACACCGGAGCCTTCTTTGTACGGGGCGATGGCGGCAATACTGGCTGCACAAAAACATTTACCGCTGGCGCATCTGCCGGTGAGCTGGGACGTCGCGTTGTATCCCGATGCCTGCCAGCACGTCATCGGGGAAGGGCAACTGATGACCAGCGGGTTGTTATGGACCGAGAGGCTCAATCCGCAGAGCGCCGGTAAAGTGATGGAGCTGGGCGAATTACTTGAAACCTATGGCACGCAGGATGTCATTATCCCGCTCGGGCCTATGCAGCTCATTCAGTTCACGCAGATTGCCCGGCAGGTGCGTGAAAGCGCGTTCGATTATGAGCTGATCAACGTGGAGCGTTCGAATCAGGGCTATGCCTTCAGCCGCCACGGTATGGAAGATGAATCTCTCGGTTGCTGGTGGCGTGATAACTACGGGCGCTGGATAAGCAAAAATACGCCGCCGCAAACCCGCACGACAATACGAATTGCCCTGGTCGGCGCCCAGTCTGACCAGTGCAGCGTTTATCCGGCCACGCTGGCGGCGCTGGGTGATGCGGCAGATGCGCTCGCGCTTTCGCTGGATATCGTTTACGCCGCGCCCATGGCGCTGGAAGATCATCTCCATGAAATGATGGAAAACGTGGACGGCATTTTGTTGCCGGGCGGGGCGGCGATGTGTAACGTCAGCGGGCAAATCAGTGCCGCGCATTACGCCCTGAACCGCAATATTCCGATCCTCGGGTTATGTCTCGGAATGCAAACCATGACCACGGCCATCGTGCAGAAGATGATCGGCTCTTTGCAGGCTAATCTTGCCGAAGCCGATCCGGACGCGGAGATCAAAACCTTTGTTCCGCTGAGCAATACGCCGGCGTTTCCGGTTCACCGGCTGGGCAACCATACGATGCTGACGCAGCCCGGCAGCAAATTGCACGAGATCCTGGGCGAGATGTTTACCGTGCGCTATAACCACCGTTTCCATCTTGAGCCGGCGCTGAAAGCCGGGCTGGAAGCGTACGGGCTGCGCATCAGCGGGACCGATCTTACCGGGCAGATTGCTGACGGCATTGAATTCCCGCGACACCCTTTTTATCTGGGCGTTCAGGGGCATCCTGAGCTGTCGTCACTGCGCATAAAACCGCACCCGTTGCTGACAGCGTTTTTGAAAGCGGCGGCGTTAAAGCGCAGTTAACACCGGACCGGCCCAGTTCTCCATGAGCAGGCCGTCGATGCGTGAAAATTCTCTCAGGTTGTTGGTCACCATGACCATGCCTGCGCTGCGGGCCTGTGCGGCAATATGCATGTCGTTTACGCCGACCGGGCTGCCGCTTTTTTCAAGCATGGCGCGGATATGCCCGTAATGCGCGGCGGCTTTCTGGTCGTAATCGACAATGCGCAAATGGGAGACGAAATCTTCGATGACCTGCCTGTTTTTTTGCGGGCTGGCGCTTTTCTCTACGCCGTGCAGTAACTCTGCATAGGTCACCATGGAGATCGCCATGTGATCGGCGTGCTGATTGAATTTCGCCAGCACGCTCATCGGACGCCGCTTCAGGATATAAATGACAATATTGGTATCCAGCAGGTAAGTCAGCATTAAAACGTATCCCGATCCGTCTGGTGTTGAGAGCCGCGTTCTTCCATAAAATCAGCGGAAACGCTGAGGTCGCTGTGGAAGAAATTATCCCATGTGCTTTCAGCCGGTGTGAGTACCAGCGAGTTCCCTACCTTTCTTATCGTCACAGTCTTTACCTCATCAGGAAAACGGCACTCTGCCGGAATACGAACGCTTTGCGTCCGGTTATTTAAAAATACTGACCCTTTTGACATGGTGCTTTCTCCAGTTACGTGACCTTAGCCCGACAAATAGCCCGACAAATTCTGGCTAAAGTTTACGCGCCTGAAAAATATAGTGCAAAGGTATATACGCGGAATGTGAAAGACAACGAAAGAAATCAGCGGATGTTGGATTTTGCGCGATGGCTCGGGGAAAAGGCTGCAACAAAAGAAAATCCCCGCAATATTTACGGGGAACCCTGGAAAACGGGGGTTACTTCAGCGTGACGCCGGAACGCGGGTCTGCCGCCAGACGCTGCAATTCCTGCTCAACCAGACTGATGATCCCGGGTTCCAGATCAATCAGCGGCGCGCGAACGTGGTGGCCGTCGAATCCGCGCAGGTTCATGGCCGCTTTCACCAGCTGCGGCTGGCCGTAACGGCGGGCGAGGGCGCGGTACGGATACCACAGGCGGTGAAGTTCGCGGGCGGTGTTTGCATCGCCGCTTTCCAGCGCGCGATAAGTCGCCAGAATAATTTCCGGCAATGCGCCGCTGTTGGTGGTGCTGATGCCGTCGAAACCGCACATCATCGGGCCTAAGAACGCCAGGTCTGAGGCGCAGAACAGACGCAGACGTCCGCCCAGCCGGTTGGCAATCTGGTCGATCGCCGTCGGGTTCAGATCGCCCTGTTTGATGCCAACAACGCCTTCGATATCAGCCAGTTGTTCCAGAACGACTGGCGGCAACGTGATGCCAATGCCCGGCGCGTTGTACACCAGAATGCCAGTGCGCGATAACGGCGCCATCTCTCTGAAGAAGCGGATGATTTGTGCATCGGTGACTTCAGAAACAAACGGTGGTGTCACCATCGGCAGGCCGCCAAGGTCGCCCGCCAGTTGTGTTAAATCGCGCACCACGCGGGCGTCGGAACCGGCGCTGCACAGCATGACCGGCACGCGGTCGCCGACCACTTCCATCACGTGGCGGAACAACGTGGCGCGTTCGTCAGCGGTCATCGCCGGGAATTCGCCGTAGGTGCCCCCGATCAAAATACCGTCATAACCCAGCCCGATAACGCGTTCGATATTGCGCGATAATCCGGCAAAATCGAACTCACCGCTGGCGGAAAACGGCGTCACGGTAATGTTAAAAATACCTTTCAGGCGGGCCTGACTTTCACTGATGTCTTTCATTTATTCAATTCCTGTAAAACGAAGCGGTTGGCAAAATCAGAGTAAATACAACGGGCGGTCAACTGTACCCAGCGCGCGATAACCGGTTTCGGTCACGACAATTGTTTCGCTGACGCCCACGGTAAATTCGCCGTAAATACGCAGTGCGGGTGGAATGTGGAAAGTCATACCCGGCTGTAATTCGGTGGTGATGCCGCTATAGAGGCTGAGGATGGCGCCTTCGCCCCAGTCAGGTGCGAACGAAATGCCGATGGAATAACCGGTGCGTTTCTTGAAATTATCGGTGTAACCGGCGCGGTCAATCACGGCCTGACAGGCCAGATGCGGCGCTTCGCAGGTAGCACCCGGACGGATCGCGTCGAGTGCGGCCTGCAATGCTTCCTGACACACTTTTTCCATTTCCAGTGCAACCGCGGGCGGTTTGCCGAGCCAGGCGGAACGCATCAGAGCCGCGTGATAGCGGTCATGCGTAGCGGCCATTTCGAGGAAAATCGGGTCGTTGTCGAGGATTTTACGGCGACGCCAGGTTCCGTGCGGCACGCCGGTGCGCGGGCCGGTGGACACCAGCGGTTCCATGCCCATGTATTCTGAACCGGCGGCAATGGCCGCGCCCATCATGGCAGAAACCAGATCGTTTTCAGTGGCTCCGGCGGCAATGGCGGCGCGTCCGGCGAGCATTCCTGCGTCAACGTAACGGGCCGCATGCGCCATTTTTTCCAGCTCGGCGGCCGATTTCACTGCACGCAACTGTTCGATAACGCCCGCGGCGTCGTGGATTGTGCCGATCTCAGCCTGCAAGGCTTCATAAACCGCAATGGGCAAGAACCAGCCGCGTTTGTCGATGCCAATCCGGCTCTTCATCCAGCCACGCGCTTTCAGCACGTCGAGCAGGAAATTCACCGGATTATCGCCGTCGGTGTAAATCGCCGCGTCGCGGATAAAGGTGTTGGAGATGAAGTTGAAATATTCCAGCTGGCGGATAACAAACACCGGATCGCCTTCCACCGGCAACACCAGCGTCTGGAATGTGTAATAGCCCGGCGTCTGCTGGCCGGTCAGATAAAAGATGTTTTCCGGGCCGGTGATGACCATGACGTCCAGACCGGCATTCACCAGTAACTGACGCGCCCGCGCGATACGCTGCTGATACTCTTCTTCGCGAAACGCGGATTCCGCGCCGGGAACGACGCTGCCAAGGTCTGGCAGGGAAACTGACTGTGCTTTCATTGTGCAAACTCCTGAATAAATTCTGCCTGAGAAGGGGTGAAGCTGATGCCCAGCCCTGCGCCGGACGGGCTGCTGAGCATCCCCTGATGATAGGAAAGGCCGTGAACCGGGTCGTTGCCCAGCCCGTCAGCACCGTAAAGTTCGGCATAACGCGGCTGGGTGGCGCGGGCGACGTGCAGGGCCGCAGCGGTCGCGGCGCCTCCCTCATTCATCTGACCAATCATGAATGGCACACCGGCGGCGGTCAGCCGTTTGGCAGCCGCCAGCGTGGGGGCAATGCCGCCCATTTTGACCAGTTTCAGATGCGCCATAATTTTGCCTTCGAGCTGCAAAATGCGTTCTAAATCAGCCTCACTGCTCATGCTTTCATCGAGCATCAGCGGCACCGGGCTGGCGGCGGCCAGTGCCGGATAAAAGTGCGCATTGGCATCGGAAACCGGCTGTTCGAGGTAGCTCATCTCGAATTTCGCCAGCGCCAGCAGATGACTGCGCGCTTCTTCCGGCTGCCACTGGCCGTTAGCGTCCGCCGATAAGCTGATTTCATGGCCGAAACGCCGCCGCAGGGCGCTGAGCCGCGCTTCGTCTTCGGTAAAGGATGCGACGCCGACGCGCAGTTTCAGCTGCGTAAAACCCCGTTCGACATAGGCCGTGGCCTGTTCGAGCATTTCATCCATGGGCGTCCAGAACAGCGTCTGGTTGGTGTGATAACTCACCGTTTCGGCATTTTCTGCGCCCGCCAGTTCTGCCACGCTGAGCCCGTTCTGGCGTGCAATCAGGTCATGCAGCGCGATGTCTATCAGCATTCGCGTCGGCGCGAGAAAATCGGCTAAAAGCGCCGGAAGATTCAGCAATAACGTACTGGCAGGCTGGCTGAGATCCAGCTGGCGCAGGGCGCGGATCACATCACTTAATACCAGTTCGGCGCTGTAGCCGTTGAGGTAAGCAATGTTGATCCGTACTTCACCGATGCCGTTAAAATTCTTCTCCTCCAGCAACAGATATAACGTATCCAGCCCGGAAATGGTGCCGGATGACGCGGTGTGCAGTTGCAGGTGCGGGTAGCGTAAATCGGCGCGATACAAAGTGGCTTTCACCGGCGGCTCCTCAGCGTTTGAGCATTTTCAGCGCGACGTCGCAGTAGATTTTGCTGCCCGCAATGAATTCGGCGATCGGGATAAATTCATCAGGCTTATGCGCCACCGCCAGCGAACCCGGGCCGATAATGATGCCTTTGGTGCCGAGACTGCGGAAATGCACCAGATCGCAACCGCCCTGAAAACCGAACGGTCCGGGTTCCGGATTGCCCTGTGCGGCGCAGGCTTCAACGCCCGCCAGCACAATCGGGTCTTCGGAATCGGTTTCGGTCGCGCCACCGGTGGTCGGTTTAAAGGTGATGATTTCGCTGCGGACGCCGAATTTGTCGTGAGCCAGTTGCAGTAAATCCTGAATTTCCTGTTTTACCGCATCTTCGTCTTCGCCCGGCACCATACGGCGGTCGAGCAGTAATTCGCAGGCACCCGGCAGCACGTTATCGGCGTGTCCGCCGCTGATGCGGGTAACGGTCAGGCTGGCGTTGCCGACCAGCGGATGGCACCGGCAGCGCACGCTGTGTTCGTGGCTTTCTTCGACCAGGCCGAGTAACTGCGCGGCGCGGAAAATGGCGTTTTCGCCCAGCTCCGGCGTGCCGGAATGCGCGGTCACGCCGTGAACGCGAACCAGCGGCCGCAAACTGCCTTTGTGCGCGGAATAAGTGGTGTTGGAGGTCGGTTCGCCAATCACCACGTAATCAATGTGAGCAGGCGCTTCGCGGACATAAAATTTCGCGCCCTCGCTGGCGACTTCTTCATCAGCGACAAAAATCGCCATCAGCGTGCCGCTCCAGTCGTTACGGTTGGCGGCCAGCCAGCGCATGGCTTCGATCATGGCGATCAGCGGGCCTTTGGCGTCGCAGGCTCCGCGGCCAAATAACTTGCCGTCGCGCTCGGTCAGTGTGAACGGATCCTGTGCCCAGCCTTCTCCGGCGGGCACCACATCAATATGCGTATTAAAGGCAAAACACGGGCCGTCACCGTTTTCCAGGCGGCCAATGACATTGGTGCGCCCCGGCGCGTATTCGCTGAGCGTCATGTCGAAGCCGATTTCACTCAGCATCTGGCTGATGAGTTCGGCCGCTTCACGTTCGCGCCCCGGCGGGTTTTCGGTATTAATCGCGACCAGTGCGGCCAGATCGCGTTTCATTCTGCTGATATCGGGCGATGAAAGGCTCATCGGTGTCTCCTGAAATATCTTTTTTGTGGCAAAACTGGCCCCTGGTGAGGGCGCAATACGGGGGTGGTTCTGGGTAAAAGGATCAATGTAAAATCTGATCCAGGAAGCGCTGTGCCCGCAGGCTGACGTCGCCGCCGAAGAATTTTTCGCCGGTCGCGTTTTCGATAATCTCGCCGTTTTCCATAAAGACGATTTGATTGGCTGCGCGTTTCGCAAAGCCCATTTCATGCGTAACCACAATGCTGGTCATGCCTTCCGCACTGAGATCTGCCATCACATCCAGCACTTCGCGGATCATTTCCGGATCCAGCGCCGATGTCGGCTCATCAAACAGCATCAGTTTGGGCTTCATGGCTAACGCCCGCGCAATCGCGACGCGCTGCTGCTGACCGCCGGAAAGTTCATCCGGGAACGAATCGGCTTTATCAGGAATGCGCACTTTGCCCAGCAGCTCCAGCGCCTGCGCTTCGGCCTCGCTGCGGCTGACGCCGAGCACGGTCATCGGCGCGAGCATGATGTTTTCCGCCGCCGTCAGGTGTGAGAACAGTTCATAGTTCTGGAATACCATGCCGATGTCCTGCCTCAGTTTGTGCGGCTCAACGCTGGCATGCGTGATGTCTTTATTGCGAAAGAAAATCGAACCACCCTGAACCGGCTCCAGCAAATTAATGCAGCGCAGAAGGGTGGATTTCCCCGAACCCGACGGGCCGATCAGCACCACGGTTTCCCCTTGTGCCACATTCAGGGAGCAGTTTTTCAGAACGTGCTGGGGGCCAAAATGTTTATCGACGCCGATGATTTCCAGAACCGGTTTGGATTTACTCACGGGCTTCTCCTCAGTTTGGCGTGCTGCTGCGCAGCAGGCGTTCGGTCAAAGACAGCGCAGGTTTCTTGCGCTTTTTCGGATCCAGCGAGCGTTCCAGCCAGGCCTGTCCGATCATGAAAATGGACGTCAGCACCAGGTAATAAATCCCGGCGGCGCACAGCGCTTCGAAATAACGGAAGCTGGCGCTGGCAGTCTGGTTGGCGATAAGCAGTAATTCCTGAACGGCTATCACCGAGACCAGTGCGCTGGATTTGAGCATGCTGATCATCTGGTTGCCCATTGGCGGCAGCACGATGCGCGCGGCCTGCGGCAACACAATCTTGCGCATGATCTGACTTTGGGTCATGCCCAGCGCCATCCCCGCGGTGCGCTGACCGCTGCGCACGGCCTGTAAACCGGAGCGCAGAATTTCAGCCATGTACGCGCCTTCATTTAAGGAGAGCGCCATCACCGCACAGGTGAACGCCGAGAAACGCAGGCCGAAAGTCGGCAGTACGTTGTAGACAAAAATAATCTGGAACAGAACCGGCGTGCCGCGAAACAGCCAAAGATAAAAGAACGCCAGAACGGAACCCGCCCGGAAGCGGGATTCCTGGAGCAGGGCCAGAATCAGCCCTGCAATAATGCCGAAGAACAACGAGCACACCGTTAACAACAAGGTCATTAATGCGCCCTGAAAGAACGCCGGTGAGAACAGGTATTGCCAAACAAGATCAAGCGACATGAACTTTCCTCAACGTCAGGGCAAAGCTTTAAGGCCGGACTTCACAACATCAGAAAATGGACACTGAAGCCGGGAACTGCCATTTGGTGATGAGTTTCTGGTACGTGCCGTCTTTCACCACGTCCTGTAAGCCTTTTTCCAGCAGGGATTTCATTTCGGCATCGCCTTTACGCACCGCAAAACCAATGTGCGTATCGGTTTCAAACTCCGCGCCGACGGCTTCGAAGGTGTCGCCTTTTTCGCTCAGCAGCGCGACCGCGCCCGGCGTGGAGAGGAATTCGGCGTCAGCGCGTTTCTGCGCCACAGCGACCGCAGAATCGGTCGCTGCCGGGAAGGTCAGCACGGTGAGCGCCGGTTTTTTGGCATCCAGACATTTCTGGTTATCCGCCCGCGCCTGACTTTCTTCAATGCCGCCCAGGGTGACGGCGATGTTTTTGCCGCACAGCGATAAATCGCGGCCAGTGATTTTTTCCGGATTGCCTTTCACCACAATCACCCGGCTGCCGATTTTCAGGTAAGGCACGAAATCAACCTGCTCAGAGCGGGTCGGGTTGATGTACATCGCGGAGTTGATGATATCCAGACGTTTGCCCTGCAACGCCGGGATCAGTCCTTTGAATTCCATCGACATCGGTTCCGGGGTCAGCGCCAGCTTTTTCGACAACGCGGTGATGAGGTCGATATCGAAGCCGGTCAGCTTGCCGTCTTTCGTAAATTCAAACGGCATGAACGTGGCGGCGGTGCCGTACGTCAGCTGACCTTTGCTGACCAGAGCAGGCGCGGCGGCCTGGCTGAACAGCGGGGCACTCAGGCAAATTGCGGCCAGAGAGACGGCGGCATATCGGCGCAAAAAAGCTTTTTTTGACATGACAGACTCCAGTTTCCCATGAGCAGGATTGCTCTTTGTGTCTCATTAAATACAATTAAATTTGCGAGTCAAGGCTCTTTTTTGGTGCATTTGTTGCACGATTTGGGGGCTTTTTAACCAGACTTCACCATCCTCAAGGCTTGTGATATTGTACAAACCTAAACAACAAATACTTTCAGGTGTTGCTATTCCATGACCCAAACTACGACAGCCAGCGGAAGGCGTCTGGCAAACCAAATCCTTGACCTGATACGTGAAGCAAAATTTGAGCCAGGTCACCATCTGCGGGAGCAACAATTAGCCGATATGCTCGGCGTTTCCCGCACACCGGTGCGTACTGCGTTGAAATTGCTGTGTGAATTGGGAATTATCGAAGCGCGCCGCAATCAGGGTTTTTTCCTGCTGAAAGCCTTCGATGAACTTCAGCGCATCAGTATCGATATTCCGGCCACCAGCGATCAGGACCTGTACGAGCAGCTGGTCAAAGACCGTATCGCCGGAAAATTGCCGGATTCCCTGACACAAACGGAAATCGCCCAGCGCTATGAAGCCGACCGCGGCGTGCTGGCGCGCACCTTGCTCCGGTTATCTGAGGACGGCCTGATCGCCCGTAACAAGGGACATGGCTGGTCATTTTTACCGACGCTCAACACCGACGTGGCGCTGAGCAACGGCTACGGATTCCGCCTGATGATTGAACCGGGCGCGATGTTGGGTGCGGGATTCCACGCCGACAAAAGCGCACTCCGGCGGCTGCGGATGCAGCATATCTATCTGATTACTCACCCCGATATTCTTGCCGTTGATGGCCGTCAGATTTTCGAAACGGACGCCACGTTCCACGAAATGCTGGCGGAATTCAGCGGCAATATTTTTGTTTTACAGGCGATCCAGCAGCAAAACCGGCTGCGACGCCTGCTTGAGTTCGGCAGTTACACCAATAAACAGCGTGTGCGCGAATGGTGCGGCGAACACGTCGCCATCATCGACGCCGTGCTGGAAGGGCGGATGGAGGAGGCGGCAGAAATGATGCGCATCCACCTGCAATCGGCTTATCAGATGGTGCTCAACAAGGTCAGCAAAGTTGGGTAATCCTTTGATTGAAATTTAATTTTTCATACGTTAACCAGAGGAAAAAGTGATGGATTTTGGGATTCAGGGCCGCGTGGCGCTGGTCAGCGGCGCGGGCGGCGGTCTGGGCCGGGCCATGGCGATTGCGCTGGCAGCGGAAGGCGCTCAGGTCGCGGTGTGCGGGCGAACGCTTGCCGCATTGCAGGAAACAGTCAGCCTTATTGAAGAGCAGGGCGGAACGGCGCAGGCGTGGGTGCTGGATCTCACGGCACCGGAAAGTTTTGACGATGTGCTGATGCAAATCCGCCGCACGTACGGGCCGGTCGGTATTCTGGTCAACAACTCCGGCGGGCCGCCACCGACCAAAGCCGCAGGGGTTGCGCCGGAACTGTGGCAAAGCCAGTTTGCGACGCTGGTCAGCCCGCTGATTCTTCTCACCGACAAAGTGCTGCCGGATATGCATAACGCAGGCTGGGGGCGGATTATCACCAGCACTTCGTCCGGCGTTGTGGCGCCGATCGCGAATCTCGGAATATCCAACACGCTGCGCATGGCGCTGGTTGGCTGGTCAAAAACGCTGGCATCTGAAGTGGCGGCTGACGGTATTACGGTGAACGTAATGGTGCCGGGGCGGATTTCCACGCGGCGTCTGGGGCAGCTGGATGCAGCGCGAGCCGGGCGTGAAGGCGTTACCGTTGAAGACGTCGCGGCGAAAAGCGCGGCTGGCATTCCGGCGAAACGCTACGGCAAACCGGAAGAATACGGCGCGGTGGCGGCATTTCTCGCCAGCCAGCAGGCTTCTTATGTGACCGGTTCTGTTATCCGCGTTGACGGCGGAATGATCCCGTCGGTGTGATTTTTTTACGGCAAAGGCCCCGAGGTTTTGCGGGGGGCTTTTGCCGGTATTAACCTGACTAATCCTGCAACCTTGTTCATAAGAATGCATTATGTTGGTGCACCACGATGGAGAGTTCGGTTTTATTTCATTTAAGTTTTTTAACCCCGCCGGTTTTTTCAACGTCTCAGCAATCGTTTTTTCTTATGTTCCGTGGCATTAGCGCGCTGTAAGCCGCTATTTCATCTGCCCCACGGAGATTGGCGCAGATCTTGCTTTTATCAGTCACGCTAATCATTACCGAACGGTGTTCCCTTTCCGGGCCAAATGGAGACAGAGATGAATCTCAGACGTCTGAAGTACTTCGTGAAAATCGTCGATATCGGCAGCCTGACGCAGGCCGCTGATGTTCTGCATATCGCACAACCGGCACTGAGCCAGCAACTGGCGACGCTGGAAGGGGAATTGCAGCAACAATTGCTGATTCGCACCAAGCGCGGCGTGACGCCCACTGAAGCCGGGAACATTCTTTATTCACATGCTCAGGCGATTTTGCGTCAGTGTGATCAGATCCACGGTGCGGTGAACAGCGCGGGTCAGTCGCTGAGCGGGCAGGTGTCCGTCGGGCTTGCGCCGGGCACTGCGGCTTCCCAGCTGGCGCTGCCGTTATTGCAGGCCGTGCGTAAACAACATCCGGGCATTTTGTTGTATCTCAACGAAAATTTCGGCACGGCGCTCGGGGATTTAGTGCTCAACGGCCGTATGGATATGGCGGTGTTGTACGGCACAAATAACGACGTCGGGCTGAGCAGTCAGCCGCTGATGAAAGAAGATTTGTATCTGGTTGGCACGTATGCCGTGCCCAATCCGGGAAAATATGTCGAGCTGTGTGATGTCGCGAAACTCAACCTGTTCATGCCGCGTTCATACAACGTGATGCGCCGTCTGGTTGACGATGCCATGGCGGTTCGCCGCCTGACGGCCAATATTATCGGTGAAATCGAGTCCTCCGCCACGCTGACGGCTGCCGTTGCCAGCGGGCTGGGTGCCACTATTTTGCCGGAATCCGCCGCCCGCGCCATGACGGGCCCGGCCAAAGCGTGGATGTCGTGCATCAGCAGCCCGGCGATTCAGGTTCCGCTTTCATTGTGTGTTTCAGAAACGCTGGCCCTGTCGCAGGAAGCGGCGGCGGTGAAGAAAATCTTGCTGTCGCTGGTCTTTGAACAGACCACGACAGAAGCAGAGCCATTGCTCGCGGCGAGCTGACTGCGTTGTAAAGACGTCCTCCCCTTTTACAAGGGGAGGTATTTTTCAGCATTTAACACGGGCACTTGCCCATCTTCCCGCCTTCACCCGGGAACCGCGCCTCCAGACACCGGCGGTGAAACTCCCGCTCAGTCATGGGGGCGATTTCCGGGTGCCTCACCTGCATATGTGCCACGTAGTTCCCATAATCCTGAACCCCCACCATCAGCCTGAAACTTTGCGCCGTACGCTTAACGGCCAGTCTCAGCCACCCGGCGATGTTGTGCGGTTTCGGCTCGACGATGAACAGCGGACGGCAGCGGATGATATGGAACGCGGTAAGCCGGGGCGTTTTAAATAACGAACGTGACTCAGACATGGCGCGCCTCACGACGTTGCACAACAGCCGTTTCGTGTACCGTTGGTGTGGCAGAATTTAGCGCACGGCGGACAACGAAGAACGCTGAAATCAGCATAGTGACCGCCACCAGCATGAAGAACCCGCACAGAATGGCGTTAATCTGATTGTTCAGCACGATGGTATGCATATCCGCCAGCGTTTTAGCCGGTTTGATAATTTCCCCGCTTTCGATCCCCGCATTGAATTTTTTCGCCTGCGCCAGGAATCCGATTGACGGTTTTTCGTGGAAAATCTTCTGCCAGCCCGCGGTCATGGAGGTAATAAACAACCAGACAGTCGGCAAAATTGTCACCCACGCATAGCGCTGTTTTTTCATTTTGAACAGCACCACAGTACCCAGAATCAGCGCCATGGAAGCCAGCATCTGGTTACCGATGCCGAATAATGGCCACAGAGTATTGATGCCGCCTAAGGGATCGACCACGCCCTGATAAACGAAGAAACCCCAGCCCGCTACGGCGACTGTTGTCCCTGCAATCGTCCCCACCCACGACCGGTTATTCGCCAGTGAAGGAACCGCCACGCCCACCAGATCCTGCACCATAAAGCGGCAGGCACGGGTACCGGCATCCACGGCGGTCAGAATAAATAATGCTTCAAACAGAATGGCGAAGTGATACCAGAACGCCATCATGGTGCGGCTGTTGAAAACGTCGGTAATAATGTGCGCCATGCCGACCGCAAAGGTCGGTGCGCCCCCCGCGCGGGAAAGAATCGACTGCTCGCCCACGTCTTTGGCGATTTGGGTCAGAACGTCTGGCGTGATGACAAAGCCCCAGCCGTTAATCACCTGCGAAGCGCTTTCCACCGTGGTCCCAATAAGCGCCGCCGGTGAGTTCATCGCAAAATAGACGCCGGGATCGATAACTGACGCACAAATCAGCGCCATGATCGCCACGAACGACTCCATCAGCATCGCGCCGTAACCGATAAAGCGGATATGGCTTTCGCGTTCAATCAGCTTCGGCGTGGTGCCGCTGGAGACCAGCGCATGGAAACCGGAAATCGATCCGCAGGCAATGGTGATAAACAGGAACGGGAACAGGCTGCCGGAGAACACCGGCCCGCTGCCGTCAATAAAGCGTGAGACGGCGGGCATTTTCATCTCCGGCATGGCGAAGACGATACCCACCGCCAGACCAATGATTACGCCGATTTTCAGAAACGTTGAGAGATAATCACGCGGCGCCAGCAACAGCCAGACCGGCAGAACTGAGGCGATAAAGCCGTAAATCACCAGAACCCAGGTCAGCGTGGTGCCGTGCAGCGTAAAGAACGGGCCCCAGACCGGATCCGCTGCGACATTTCCACCGTACACAATCGCCAGCATCATGAGCACGAAACCCATCACCGATACTTCGGCGATTTTTCCCGGACGCAGAAAACGCATGTAAATGCCCATAAACAGAGCAATGGGAATCGTGGCTGCGATGGTGAACAGACCCCACGGACTGTCGGCCAGCGCTTTCACTACCACTAATGCCAGCGCAGACAGAATAATGATCATGACGCCGAGCGCGCCGAGCATGGTCACGACGCCGGCAAAACTGCCCAGCTCCTGCTTCGCCATTTCACCCAGAGAGCGGCCGTCACGGCGTGTCGAAATGAACAGGATCAGGAAGTCTTGTACGGCACCGGCAAGCATCACACCGACTAAAATCCAGATGGTGCCAGGCAGGAAGCCCATTTGTGCGGCAAGGATCGGGCCAACCAGCGGACCGGCTCCGGCGATGGCTGCGAAATGGTGACCGAATAACACCCATTTGTTGGTCGGCACATAATCCAGCCCGTCGTTGTGGCGTTCGGCGGGGGTCATGCGGTTATCATCGATTTCGAACACTTTTTCAGCGATGAACAGGCTGTAAAAACGATAGGCAATGCTGTAGCAGGCAATGGCGGCCACCACCAGCCACAGGGCGTTGACGTGTTCTCCGCGGCTTAAAGCCAGCATCCCGAAGGCGAAGGCGCCGATTAACGCCACCACCAGCCAGGTTATCCCGGACTTGACGCTTTTCATGATGTACAACTCCTTGTCAGGGGTCCTGCTCAGGCAGGCCACTTTTTATGTAGAGAGTGTGATGTAGAGGTAAGACGCGCAGACCCGATTCAGGTTGCGACATTGTGAAAATTCCGTTTAAAAATAGTGTTTTTAAACGGAGGAGTGTGGAGTTAAGGATGAAAATGTGATGTGGCTGACGCTTTGGAAGGGGAATGCTGGTCGGATGACATCAAAGTTGTGAGGCTTCATCACTCTGCCTGAGTGAAACGGCGCGGGTGGCTGATTTTTTCTTTCGCTTTACCCGAACAAAGCGCGATGCCGGATGCAATCAGCAGGGCGCTGATCAGATGGAAATTGTGCAAAGGAATATTCAGGAACAGGATACTCAGCATCCCGCCGCTCAGCGGGATCAGATGTGAGTAAATTTCGCCACGTGTCGCGCCAATCGCCTGGATCCCTTTGTTCCACAGCAGATAGGAAAGCCAGGAAGGGAAAACCACCAGACAGGCCAATCCGCACAGGAACCCGGCGCTTGTGTAGGAACTCAGTGCGTGATGAACAGGGGTTAAAGAGGAGAACGCCAGTACTGGCAACAGGACCAGCGCCCCGATAACGGCGCTGACGGCCACGAATGCGTTTCCACCCACGCTCTTTGGTTTGATACGCAGAAAGGCACAATACAACGCCCAGCTGATGGCTGATCTCATGGTCCAGACATCGCCGCGGTTCAGATTTTTAAGTGTCTCAATGTGCAGTAAATCTCCCTGCATGACCAGCCAGACCACGCCCAGTGAACTCCTCGTTAAGGCTGGGGGAAACCGACTTTTGCCTGCTGCTGACCTCGAATATTGCCCGCGAAACCGACCTGAAAATCGAAACGTTTATTCGCTCGCCGCGAAGACTGTGGATTTCGCAGGGGCATCCGTTGCTCAGTAAGGCGGTTATTCATCTGGCTGATATCGCCAGCTTGCCTTTTTTGTTGCTCGATACTGACGAATATCCCGATGTGATACGCGGGCACTGGCATACACACGGCGGCCAGCCGAATGTGTCGTTTACTACCACGTCATTCGAAACGGTGCGCAGTCTGGTGGCTAAAGGTCGGGGCGTGACTCTTTTGTCGGATCTGGTTTACCGGCCATGGTCGCTGGAGGGATTGCGTGTCATGCGGCGCACGGTGGAGGACAGTACGACGTATATGGATGTGGGCGCGGTGTTATCCGAAACGCTGGCGCTTTCGGAACCCGCCGCCGTGGTGCTGGATTATCTGCGGGTCATGATCACCCGTCATGGCGAAGATGCCTGAGGGCGCGAGCCAAAAAAAACCGGCCTGTGAGAGGCCGGTTAATCTGTGTCAGGTCAGAAATTATTCTGCGGAAGCAGGTTTTTCCTGGCCCGGTTTGTGGTCACGCATCTGTTCCATTTTGGCAGCGCGTTTCTGGTAGTTTTCTTTGAACTGTTTTTTCTGCTCAGGCGTCAGCAGGTTATACATTTTGTTCTCAGCACGTGCGCGATCCAGCATGCGGTCGGACTGTGCTTTGGTGATGGTATCAATCTGCGATTTCACTTTCGCTTCATCGAAGCTGTCTGAAGCAACTAAGGTGTGCATCTGATCCATCTGCGCTTTCATTGCAGCGCGGTCAGGGCGCGCGCCGCTGTCTTTCATAATTTCTTTCATCTGAGTTTTCTGCTGCTCAGTCAGGTTCAGACCTGCAAACGGGTTCATATGATGCGGGCCTTTATGGTGCATCATTTTGCCGTGAGTCGCAGCAGATGCGTCAGTTGCCGGAGTGGCCGTGGTTTCAGCAGCAAACGCGAAAGAAGCAGAGCTCAGAGCCAGAGTTGAAGCCACAATCATTGCGGTAAGTTTACGCATAATTAAATTCCTCATTGGAGATTCAGGCACATCGCCCGTTTTGTTTCGACGAAAGCAAGTCTACTGAATCCAATGAATAGTAATGCGAGCAAGATGTAAAAGAGTGAAAGCCGAAGTGTCACTTTTCAACCGATCGTGGAGAAAATGTTTAGAAAGCGTAAGGTTGCGAGAACAGGCATGACTGGAAGTTCAGATAAATCTGAGTAATGCGGTGAGTTCATACATTAACATGGTGAATGTTTGGCCGCCAGACTTCTTAAGTAAAGATTGTTTGCTGTTGATGCCGGGTTTACATCGCCGGAAGTGGGCAAGAACCGGCATAATAGTTACCCTTTCGTTAACACTTTATATAACAGTGCAGAGTGCTCATGACTGAATCCCGCTACGAAACGCTTGCGCGCACCTTGCGCAGACAAATCGACACTCAGGTCTGGCTGCCGGGCGACCGCCTGCCTTCCTTACGCGAGTCCTGCAAACTGTCCGGGCTGAGCCTGATGACGGTGTTACAGGCGTACCAGCTGCTGGAAAGTCAGGGCGTGATTGTTGCGCGCCCGCAGTCCGGCTATTACGTCGCAGCAGGTTTGCAGCGCCCGGTTCGCCGTCAGCCCGATGAACGCCTGCACGCTGCCGAGCAGGTAGACGTCAATGATGCGATTTTCGATATCCTGAAAGCGGGGCAGGATCCTTCCGTCGTACCGCTGGGTTCGGCATTTCCCGATCCGACCTTATTCCCGCAGCCGCGCCTGGCGCGATCGCTTGCCAGCGCCGTCCGCCGTATGTCACCGCACAGCGCCACCGCCAATTTGCCGCCGGGCAACGAAGAGCTGCGCCGCAGCATTGCCCGCCGTTATGCTCAAAATGGTATAGAAGTTGCGCCCGATGAAATCGTCATTACGTCCGGCGCGATGGAGTCTTTAGGGCTGAGTTTGCAGGCCGTGACCGAGCCGGGCGACTGGGTGGCGATTGAGTCTCCGGCATTTTATGGTGCGTTACAGGCCATAGAGCGGCGCAAGTTAAAAGCGATCGCTATTCCGACCGACGTGCGTTTTGGTATGGATCCCGATGCGCTGGAAAAAGCGCTGGAAACCTATCCGATCAAAGCCTGCTGGCTGATGTCGAGTTTTCAGAACCCGCTCGGTTGTACGATGCCGTCCGAAAATAAGGCGCGGCTGGTGGATATCCTTCAACGGCATCAGGTGGCGTTAATCGAAGATGACGTTTACAGCGAATTGTATTTTGGCAGTGAACGCCCGGTGCCGCTGAAGGCGTCAGCGTATCGCAGCGAAATTCTGCATTGTTCTTCATTCTCTAAATGTCTGGCACCGGGTTTTCGCGTCGGCTGGGTGGCGGCAGGGAAATACGTTGAGCGTATTGAACGGTTGCAGCTGATGAGTACGTTATCCGCCAGCGTGCCGGTGCAGCTGGCGCTGGCAGATTTCCTGCAAAAAGGCGGGCAGCAGGGCGGTTACGACACCCATTTACGCCGCCTGCGCCGTGTGCTGGAACAGCGGCAAATGGCGATGCATCACGCCATCATCAAAGAATTCCCCGCGCAGGTTTCGGTTTCCCAACCGCAGGGCGGCTATTTCCTCTGGCTCGATTTGGGCGATAACGTGGATGCCGCGCGGGTCTATCAGCACGCACTGGCCAAAGGCGTCAGCGTCGCGCCGGGCACGATGTTTTCCGCCGACGAACGTTTCCGACATTGTTTGCGCATCAACACGTCATTCGAATGGGGACCGCACACCGCCCGCGCCATTTCAGTGCTGGCGGCGCTGGTGGGGGAAGAAATTAGGGGGTGACCGTGAAGTGCTTAACCTCCACCGCCTTTTCAGACGGCGGTGGTTTTACGGATTACCAGCCGCGCCGGAGCCTCCCAGCGCTGAAAATCGGGGCTTCATAATTATCAGAGATATTGCGTACCCGATAAATTTTCCACGTCATGTTTTCACGTTTCAAATACGTCTCAAGGTGAAGGCTCTTTCCGTGGTCAATCCCAAGCCAGATATCCAAGACTTTTCCGCCCGTAACACTGCGTAGGGTCCCGGTCTTAAAAGCCGGGATCCACGCTGCGTCATAATCTTGCGTGTACGTAAAATAATCTGCGCTAACGATCTCCTGTTCCGGGATTTTATCCACGGCGGCAAGTCGGCTTAAGGTGTCAGCCGCCACATAACGACGCATTTCAGGCGACTCATACGTCGGAGGGGGATCTTTCAGAAAAGCCGCAAGATAAAATCCATAAAAATTGGTGACCTGTTTAATCGCCAGCTGATTATCATTGGAATGGGAAGAACACGCTGTTAATAAGCTCAGAGCTAATAGGATAAGTATGCGCATTAGTTCTTCCGGTAAATTTTGTAGGCCGGGCGGGTGTTCCGATATCCCGGGCCGGGATACATGCTGGTTTGGCGAAAATCTGAAAACCACGTTGTACCGTCGTACATCGTCATATGGCCCGATGGATTACCATCCTGGTAGGGTTGAATTATTGCCACATCTCCCGCTACTAAGGTTGAACCGGCGGGCACCTCCCTGAACCCGGCACGTTCAAGCGAAGCACCGTAGTCTTTTGCATCAGGTATATTGTCCAGATGAACGCCGCCAGCCTCTATCGCCTGCCGGGTGTAACGTGCACAGCGATGAAGAGAGTGTGAGCCCGCATGAGTCCTGATATGTGATATTGCGGCATCCCGGTTCCAGCTCATAATCTTCCCTAGTCTGAGATAAATTGAGCAGACAAGGTACGCCGCGAAAAACAACAGAACAATAAAACCAACGCACGTTAAGTCACTTTCAGAGGTTTGTTATACGCAAACGCATTAGCCGAAATGATTGTTTCCCGCCCAGATTCACAAATCCTGCTCCCTTAATGTCTTTCCGACATTTCCGCCGGGATGCACCTTCAGAAGCCTTTGCTGATCGAAACCGTTGCGCAGCATGATGTTGCCGCACAACGCATCGAACACCGCCAGTACCAGCATGATAGAAGTCGTGGCCAGCATATTGAGCGGGTCGATTTCCTGCTGAATATGCGTTTTTACGACCAGCGTAGCGGCGCGGGCAATGGCCGAATCCAGATTTTCCGTCACGCTGATGATGGCCACGCCTTTGGTTTTCAGCGTCGGTAACAGACGCGTCAGCTCTTCGGAGTTTCCGCCGCGGGAAATCAGGATCATCAGGTCGTCACTGCGCAGAAAACCCAGGTCGCCGTGCGCGGCGTCGGTGGCGCTGAGATAGACCGACGGCTGTTCGACACACGCCAGCATGTGCGCAATTTTACGTGCTGCAATGCCGGATGTGCCGACGCCGGTGACGGCAATTTTGCCTTTGCAACCGGTCACCAGCGTCAGTAACTGACGCCAGATATCGGCGTCAAGATGTTTTTGCAGCGCCAGCAGTTCCTGGCTGTACGTCCGCCAGCCCTGGCACGCCAGCTGAAATTCCTCGTCAGCGGTCATTGTTCTTCCCCCTGCATCAGGCGGCGGTATTTCATGCTGTCGTGATACATCTCGTGGAATACGCGGTATTTGCGGTCGTAATACTCTTTGATTTTGTTGGTTTGCGGCGTGACAGTTTTGCCGATGCGGCTCATGGCGGCCATCGCTTCGGGCAGTGAATCGTAAGCGCCGGCGGCCACGGTGCCCATCATAGCGCTGCCGAGCAGCATCGCTTCGCTCTCTTCCGGCAACAGCATCGCGCAGCCAGTCGCGTTGGAATGCTCCTGCACAAACACCGGGTTTTTGGTGCCGCCGCCGCTCGCCATCATGGTATCAATGCGGTAGCCGCTCTGATTCATGGTTTCAATGATATGACGGGTGCCGAGCGCCAGCGCCTGGATCGTCGCGAGATAATGCAGCGCCATGTCTTCCGGCGTGCGCGAGAGTTTCAGGCCGGTCAGCGTGCCGGTGAGCGTCGGGTTGGCGCGTGGCGAACGGTTGCCGTGGAAGTAGGGCAGCATATGAATGTCTTTGGTCAGGAACGCGATGTTTTCCGGTTCTCCCGCCATTTTGCGCAGCAGACCGTTCAGTATTTCATAAATGGTTTTGCCGCTGTCTTTGCCCTGTTTCAGTAAATCCTGATAGCACGGATGCGACTGAATCACGTGGTCGATCAGCGCGCCGGTCGTGGATTGCCCGCCTTCGTTCAGCCAGTAATCCGGCAAAATCGCAGAATAGTACGGCCCCCAGATGCCGCCGATGTAGCGTGCGCTGCGGGACATTGCCATATGCGCGGTAGAAGTGCCGCCAATCAGCGCAATGCGGTTGTCGAAATCGGCGGACTCACCGGATGCGCCGCTGGCACCGAGAATGCCGAGGCTACCCGCGTGTGCATCAATAATTGAGACGCTGACCGCGGTTCCGGCCATCAGCCCCATTTCAGCGGCGGCGCGCTGGGTCAGGCCGTGGCCCAGCGGTTCGCCCATGGTTTTGACTTCGCTGCCGATTTTAGCGGCATTGTTTTCCAGCAGGTCTTCAAGTCCAATCTGGCGGAAATAGCTCGGATCCCAGCGGTCTTCGTGGCCGATATAGGTCCATTTACACACCGTGGAACACAGTGAACGTGTGGTGCTTTGCGTGGCGCGCCAGGTCAGGAAATCCGGCAAATCAAACAGATGCCCGACGTTATTCCACGTCGTCGGCATATGTTGTTTCAGCCACAGGAGTTTGGGCGTCTGCATTTCCGGCGAAATAATCCCGCCGACAAATTCCAGCACGCGGTGGCCGGTGGCGTTGATGCGTTCGGCCTGCGTGATGGCGCGGTGATCCATCCACACGATAATGTTCTGCTCGCTGCGGCCGGACGGGCTGACGGTCAGCGGTTTACCTTCTTTATCGAGCACCACCAGCGAACAGGTGGCATCAAAGCCGATGCCTTTTACCTGAATCGGGTTGATGTCGGCCTGATTCACCGCGTCTTTAACGGCGTTGCAAACGGACTGCCAGATCTCATCGGAAGATTGCTCGACGAAATCAGCTTTCGGGCGGTACAGCGTAATCTCACGGCTGGCCTGACCGACCATGCGGCCGGTCATGTCGAAGACGCCCGCACGGGCGCTGCCGGTTCCTACGTCAACTCCAATAAAATAACTCGCCATGTTTTTTCCCTTCGGTAAAAGCAATTCGCTTAAGATTTTCTGTTTTGTAAGGCGATAAACAGGATCAGGACGCCGCCCCAGAGTGCCATCGTCAGGTAACTGCTGACGCCCATCAGGTTCAGGCCGCTTTCCAGCATTTGCAGGACGATCAGCGCCAGCACCAACCCGATGACCCGCCCGAATCCGCCGTCGGGGTTGATCCCGCCAAGCACGGACGCAAGAATAGTCACCAGCAGATACGAGTCGCCGTAGCCCGCTTTCGCCGAGTTGAATTTTGACATCATCAGCAGCGCCGCGCCCCAGCCAAGCAGGGCGGAAAGTACGTACACCGCGATGGTGACTTTATGTGTGTTGACGCCGCTAAAGCGCGTGGCCTGTTCGTTGGAACCCATCAGATACAAACTGCGGCCGAGCGTGGTGTGTTCCAGCAAAACCCACAGCAAAAGTGCGACCAGCAGAAATAACAGCAGGGCGACCGGAATACCCAGCAGGCTGCCGTTGCTCAGATACTGGATCGCCGCCGGGAAGCCTGAAATCACTGCGCCGTTGGTGAGTAAAATGTTCAGCCCGGCAATCAGCGTCATGGTGCCGAGCGTGGCCAGAATCGGGGAAACGCCGACGTACGCAATCAGCGCGCCGTTCAGCACACCAATCACCACCGCGACAGCCACCCCGGCGAACATGGCCAGCGCGAAATAACCCGGCTGATCGGGATGCGCCACCAGAATCGCAGCCATCGCCAGGGAACAGGCGTTGGCACCGGCAATGACGGAAAGGTTAATACCGCCGGTCAGCATGGTGATGCCCATGCCTAACGCCAGCATGCCCAGAATCGGCAGTTGCGAGGAAATCGACTGGAAATTGCCGATGCTGTAAAAACTGCCGCCCAGCGTGAAGGAAAACAGCACGGCGACAGCTACGATGATCAGCAACTGCAGGCGGATGATGCGGTCGCCGGGGAGAATTCGGGTTAAGGTCGTCATGTCACATCCCCTTTGCCAGTTTGCGTTTTTCGTTCCACGCGGTGCTGCTGATGCTGACCAGAATGATCACGCCGCTGAAAACCTGATGCCAGTAAGACGAAATGCTCAGTAATGTCAGCCCGTTTTGCAGGAAGGCCAGGAGCATTACGCCGAGAATGGTGCCGGTCAGCGAACCGCGCCCGCCGGTCATGCTGGTACCGCCTAACACCACCGCCGCCAGCACCGTCAGCTCATAACCGAGCAGGGAGTTGGGCGCGACCGACTGCGTGATTTGCGCCTGTACGACCGCTGCGATGCCCGCCAGCAAACCCATAAAGCCGTAAACGTAGAAGTGCAGACGCAGAATGTTCAGGCCGAGGCGCGAGGCGGCGTCACGGTTGCTGCCCATGGCGTAAATCTGACGGCCTACGCGGGTGCGGTTCATCAGTACGCCGGTGGCGATAATGACGCCGAGCAGGCTGAGCAGCGGCAATGTCAGGCCATAGTCATAGCCGTCGGCGGCAGTGAACGAGAACCAGCTGATGCCGTTCATAAACCAGTCCGGGAAACCGTACAGCCAGGTGCCGTTGGTCAGATAAACCAGCAAACCGTAAAACAGGTTCAGCGTGGCAATGGTGATGATAATTGCCGGAACGCGCAGCCAGTAGACCAGGAATCCGTTCACCAGCCCGAGCAGCAAACCGGTGCCCATCGACATCGCAAACGCCAGCGGAAAACTGCCGCCGTGGTGAATAATGTAATTCGCCATTACGTACTGGCCGATTGAGGTCACGGCAGGGAAGGAGATATCAATGCCGCCGGCAATCAGCACCACGAACAGGCCACAGGCCAGAATGCCGAGAATGGCGTAGCTGGTGGCGACGTCGGTGAGATTGCCGAGCGTCATAAATTCATTGGTGCGCAGGCTCAGGCCGATGACCAGCAGCAGAACCAGTAATCCCAGCCAGAATTCGTGCTGAGAAAACAATTTGGAGAGCTTTTTGTTATCCATTGATTGCCTCCGCAATCTGCGCTTCGCTGCTCTGGTGCGGAGCAAACTCCGCCACCAGCTGGCCTTTGCGCATCACCAGCACGCGGTGACTGTTGTAATAAGCTTCGGGAATTTCATCGCAAATCATCAGAACGGCCATGCCGGACTCCGCCAGATCGCGCGCAATACGGTAAATGCCTTCTTTGTTGGCGATATCCACGCCAACCGTCGGCGAATCCAGGATCAGAATATGCGGCTGCGTCGCCACCCATCTGGCGATGGCGATACGCTGGGCATTCCCGCCGGATAGCGTTTTCACCGGCAGCGCGCTGTCCGAGACTTTAATGTTCAGGTCGCGGATCAGATCTTTCACCACGGCGGCCGCTTTGCGGTGATCCATCAGGCCGGTGGCGGTGTGCAGCTTGTCGAAAATGGACACCAGCGTGTTGTCATAAATGGATTGCTCCATGACCAGCCCTTGCGTCAGGCGATCTTCCGAGACATACGCGATGCCGTGGCGGATAGCGTCGCGGTTACTGTGAAATTTTACCGCATTGCCGTTCACGCGGATTTCACCGCTGTCAGGCTGGCTCATGCCAAACAGGCTCAGGCACAGTTCGGTGCGCCCCGACCCCAGCAGGCCGATAATCGAGGTAATTTCGCCCTGACGCAGCGACAGCGAAATATCCTGATACTGGCCTTTGCGGCTCAGATGGCTGACTTCCAGCAACGGCGTGGCTTCTGCGGGCGCGCGGTGCGGCAGATGGCTGTAGCTAAAACGTTGCCCGGTCATCAGGAAGGCCAGCTCGTTGCTGTCGAGCGAACTCGCCGGATAGGTGCCGACCAGCTTGCCGTCGCGCATGACACTTATCCGGTCGGCGACTTCCATCACTTCATCCAAACGATGGCTGACGAACACCACGCAAATGCCCGCCGCTTTCAGTTCATTGACCACCCGCAGCAGCCCGTTAACTTCAGTGCGGGTCAGCGACGCGGTCGGTTCATCCATGATCACCAGGCTGGCGTCAGCGGCGATTGCGCGGCATATTGCCACTAACTGACGGTCTGCGATCGACAACTTTTCAACTTTACGGTCCGGATCGAGAGAAACGCCCACCCGTTGCATTGCGGCGAGCGCTTTTTTGCGCATTGCCTCGCGATGTACCCAAAAATCACCGCCTGGTAAATAACGGTGAATGGCAATATTTTCGGCCACCGATAAATTCGGGAATAATGACAAGTCCTGATAAATAACCTGAATACCGTAATAAGAAGAAAGTTGCGGCGTCAGGGTATGAAAGAGTTTCCCATCGAGCGTGATCGCTGCGCCTTTTTCCGGCTGATAGACACCGGAAATGACTTTAATAATGGTGCTTTTACCGCAACCATTCTGACCGGCGAGACAATGCACTTCACCTTTATTCAGCGTCAGGCTGACATTATCCAGCGCTAATACGCCGGGGAACTTCTTACTGATTTTTTCGAGGCTGATAAAGGCCTCAGCAGGGGCAGGGGACGTGCTGAGAGTATTCATCACATGATCCTTACAGCATACCCTTCATACTTCGCGCTGCGGATGCGTTGGCTGCACTCGCTTACCCGAATCACTTACTTATGTAAGCTCACCGGGATCCACTCATTTGCCGCCTTCCTGCAACCCGAATTATTTAGGATATAAGTTTTCAATGTCTGATTAGAAATTCAGATACGGCACAGCAAACATCGCCGTATCTGTTTCTATTTGCCTGGTATGGCGCTGGAGATAAATTTATCTCCGGTAAATAAAATAATTAAAGAGTTAAATCAGAAGCCGAGTGATTTCGCGTTATCCGGTGTGACTTCGAGGATTTTATTAAAGCGAATCACGTGTTTTTCGGTATCCACATCGGCTTTCCCTAAGGTGTCGATGGTCAGATCCTTCGTCACTTCTTTACCCTGCAGCAGCTGGTCGGCAACGGTAACCAGCGCGTAACCGGCATCTTTCGGATCCCACAGCAGGACTTTCTTAATGTCACCGCGCATCAGGTAAGGCGCGGCCTGCGCTGGCATTGCGATACCGACGACGGCGATTTTATTTTTCGCACGTTTTTGCTGTACGGCCTGACCGGCACCGATCGGGCCGAGTGAACCGAAACCGATAATCCCTTTCAGATCAGGATAGGTTTTCATTAAATCCAGCGTGGTGGAGTAGGACTTGTCGATATTTTCTGCCACCGGCAAACGTGAGGTGACTTCGTGCATATCCGGGTATTTTTCTTTCTGATATTTAATTGCCGCGTCAGCCCAGGCGTTATGCAATGGCACGGTCAGGGAACCGACATAAATAGCATAACCACCTTTGCTGCCCATATCTTTTGCCAGCTCATCCATATTGGCTTGCGCATATTTCTGGCTGTCGATAGTTTCGATATCCCACTGACCGATCTGCTGATCCGGAGATTCGTGGGTTAATACCACGATGCCCTGATCGCGGGCTTTTTTCAGCACAGGTTCCAGCACTTTGGCATCGTTCGGCACCACGATAATCGCATCCACCTTTTTAGCGATGAGATCTTCAATGACTTTCACCTGCTGAGCCGGGTCTGGCGTTGAAGCACCCACCTGATAGGCGTTGACGTCCAGTTTCTGCGCCGCTTCTTTTACGCCAACTTCCATGCGGGTGAACCAGGGAATGCCGGTGACCTTCGCCACGACGGCGATGTCGTAGGGTTTATTGGCGGCGAAAGTCGGTGTCGTGAATAACATGCATGCTGAAACCACACATGCACTGACTAATGCGAGGTTAAATTTCATGTCTGTACCTTTCTTATGAGGGTTTGTGTAGGGGCGGTCGGGGTAAATGCCGCAATCAGAGATTAACTTAACGGGAAAGCGCTTTTCGCGTGCTCGTGAACGGAGTGTGATCAAAGCCCGTAATTGTTAATTTATATAAGTAATAAGGTTAAATTTAGGTTTCATAAATTCGAATATCCGGCATGGTGTGGTAGAGAGAACTGAAGTTACCGATAACAAAATTACAAATACATAACAATTAAACAACAACCACGCATCAATAAAACAAAGCTGATGGATTTTTGAGCCCTAAAACTTCCTCACACGTTTTTATTTGCGCAGAATGTGAACACGGTCACGGGGCGGAAATGCCCCAAACGGGTGCGGTCATGCACCGCTACCGGGCAATGTGTTGTCGCGGTGCATAACCGCATCAGCGCCAGATCACAATCCTGCACAATATCTGCTATCAGAAATCAAAATAATTCCCTGCATACTCATTCCTTCCCCTCGTTGCTGCAGAAGGGGATTTTTTCTTTTATTCATTTTTTATGCAATTTAAGTGAATAACAGGCGATATTAAGTGGTTGTTTTTTCTGGGTGTGGTCTTTTTTATTCACTTTTTCCCTTTGCTGGCACGAAGACTGCAATCTATGATGTGACTGAGTGAGATTATTTATTAACTTTTAAATAACAAAATAATAACTGCATTCCCTGCCAGTCCGGGGGACGGTAACGGTCACCCTGAATTCAGCCAGTCACAGAGACTTAATAAAGAGGTTTATATGGAACACCAACAGCAGCCGCAAAATGTCAGCCGCCAGAACTTTGATGACTGGATGGTGCCGGTTTACGCCCCGGCCGCGTTTATTCCGGTGCGAGGCGAAGGATCCTGGCTGTGGGATCAGGCGGACAAAGACTATGTGGATTTTGCAGGCGGTATTGCGGTGAATGCGCTGGGACATGCGCACCCTGAAATTCGTAAAACGCTGCATGAGCAGGCCGATAAGGTCTGGCATCTGGGCAACGGCTATACCAACGAACCGGTGCTGCGTCTGGCAAAACAACTGATCGACGCGACGTTTGCCGACAAAGTTTTTTTCTGTAATTCCGGCGCGGAAGCCAATGAAGCGGCACTCAAACTGGCGCGGTTGTACGGGCATAAAGCGGGTGGCGATAAAAACGAAATTATCGCTTTTAAAAACGCCTTCCACGGCCGCACGTTGTTCACCGTCACCGCTGGCGGTCAGCCGAAATATTCTGAAGATTTCGCGCCGTTGCCACCGGCCATTACGCATCTGCCGTTTAACGATCTGGCCGCCGTTGCCAGCCAGATTTCTTCACGTACCTGTGCTGTGATTGTTGAGCCGATTCAGGGCGAAGGCGGCGTGGTACCTGCCGATGCACAATTCCTGCAAGGGCTGCGCGAGTTGTGTGACAAACATCAGGCAGTGCTAATTTTCGATGAAGTCCAGACCGGCGTGGGTCGAACCGGCGAGCTGTATGCCTACCAGCATTACGGCGTGGTGCCGGACATTTTAACCAGCGCCAAAGCGCTCGGCGGCGGTTTCCCGATTGGGGCGATGCTGACGACTGACCGCTACGCCGCGCTGTTCCAGCCGGGCACGCACGGCACTACCTACGGCGGTAACCCGCTTGCGACGGCGGTGGCGGGTAAAGTTTTTGAGATGATCAATACGCCGGAAGTCCTGTCGGGCGTGCAGAAACGCCACCAGTGGTTTGTCGACGGTCTGAAACGCATTAACGACCGTTATCACGTCTTCAGCGAAGTGCGCGGGCAGGGGCTGTTGCTCGGCGCGGTGATGAGTGAACGCTATAAAGATCAGGCTAAACAGCTGAACACGCTGGCGGCCGAAGAAGGGCTGATTGCACTGATTGCCGGGCCAAACGTGCTGCGTTTTGCGCCGTCACTGATTATTCCGGGTGCCGATATTGAAGAAGGGCTGAACCGCCTGGAACGCGCCGTGGCGCGCCTTTGCGTGTGATGGTCTGGCATAAATAAGCTTTGGGATGAAAGAGGTAGAGCATCATGATGTTGATTCGACCTGTGCGGCCCGGCGATCTCGCCGATATCCTGCTGTTGTCAGGCAAAACCGGCATCGGTTTAACGTCTTTGCCCAAGGATGAAGCGCATTTACGCGGACGCATTGAGCGTTCGGTGGCGACCTGGGAAGGTCGCCTTGAGAAGGCCGATCAGGGTTATTTGTTTGTGCTCGAAGACACGGAACTTGAAAAAGTCGTGGGTGTCAGCGCCATCGAAGTAGCCGTCGGGCTGAGCGAACCCTGGTATAACTTCCGCCTCGGCACGCTGGTTCACGCTTCAAAAAGCCTGAATATCTACAAACCGGTGCCGACGCTGTTTCTCAGCAACGACCACACCGGTTACACCGAACTTTGTACGCTATTCCTCGACCCGGATTATCGCCACGGGAAAAATGGCCAGCTGTTATCAAAAGTTCGCTTCCTGTTTCTGGCGGCTTTTCGCGAATATTTCTCCCGTAAGGTGATTGCGGAGATGCGCGGGATGTCCGACGACAACGGGCGTTCTCCTTTCTGGGACAGCGTCGGGCGGCATTTCTTCGGTATGGAATTCGCCGAAGCCGACCGCCTGACCGGTATGGGGCAAAAATCTTTTATCGCCGAACTGATGCCGAAGCATCCGCTGTACACCGAACTGCTCAGCCACGAAGCGCGGGAAGTGATTGGTGCCGTCCATCCGCAAACCGCCCCGGCGCGCGCGGTGCTGGAAGGCGAAGGGCTGCGCTACGAAGGTTATGTCGATATTTTTGACGCAGGCCCGACGCTGGAAGGCGAAATTGATTCGCTGCGCGCCGTCAGAGAAAGCCGCCTGTTTCCGGTCAGGCTGGCAGAACATCGCGCTGATCGTGACGAGCCACAATACCTGGTCGCCAACGAGCAGTACCAGAATTTTCGCGCCTTGCTGATCCCTGGCGGCGATTCGCCGGAATCTGTTCAGTTAAACGCCCGCGAAGCTGACATGCTCGGCGTTCGTGAAGGCGACAGCCTGCGCGCCGTGGCACTTTTTCCCGGCAGCAGCGCTACCCAACCGACACAATTTCACAAAAAGGAAAGTCTCGCATGATGCAACCAGCACTCTTTATTCAGGGCCAGTGGCGCAGCGGGCAAGGCGCGCAGCTTAGTAAAACCAATCCGGCGGATAACACGTTGCTATGGTCGGCACTGAGCGCTGACGCGCAAGACGTCGAAATGGCCTGCACGGCAGCACGCACGGCGTTTCCGGCTTGGGCACGTAAAACCGTGGCCGAACGTGGCGAGGTAATTAAACGTTTTGCGGATTTACTGAACGAACATAAAACCCGGCTGGCGGAAATCATCAGTCAGGAAACCAGCAAACCGCGTTGGGAAACGTTGACAGAAATCCAGGCGATGATCGGCAAAGTGGCCATTTCTCTGGAGGCCAGCCAGCAACGTACCGGTGAAAAACATACGGCGATGCCGGACGGCGAAGCGGTATTACGCCACCGTCCGCACGGCGTTCTGGCGGTATTCGGGCCGTATAACTTCCCCGGACATCTGCCAAATGGCCACATCGTTCCGGCGCTGCTGGCGGGCAATACGATCGTTTTCAAGCCGAGCGAGCTGACGCCGAAAACTGCGGAAGAAACCGTGAAACTCTGGCAGCAGGCCGGTTTACCGGAAGGCGTGCTGAATCTGGTGCAGGGCGGGCGCACGACTGGCGAAGCGCTGGCGGCCTGCGGGAATATCGACGGGCTGCTGTTTACGGGCAGCGCGGGAACGGGGTATCAGTTGCATCGCCAGCTGGCAGGGCAACCGGAAAAAATTCTGGCGCTGGAAATGGGTGGCAATAACGCGCTGATCGTCGAACCGGTTGAGGATATCGATGCTGCGGTTAACCTGACGATTCAGTCCGCGTTTATTTCTGCCGGGCAGCGTTGTACCTGCGCACGCCGTTTGCTGGTAAAAGAAGGCGCGGCAGGTGATGCGTTTATCGCACGTTTGCTGGACGTGACCATGCAACTGCGCATCGGCGGCTGGAATGACGATCCGCAGCCGTTTATGGGCGGGGTTATTTCTGATGCGGCAGCACGCAATATGCTGAAAGCACAGGACGAATTACTGGCGCTCGGCGGAAAGCCTTTGCTGTTACTGACACGTCCGGATCCGCTCAATACCGTGCTGACGCCGGGGATCATCGATCTGACCGGTGTGGCGGGTATTCCTGATGAAGAATATTTCGGGCCCTTGCTGAGTATTTACCGCTACAGCGATTTTGATCATGCCATTGCGCTGGCTAATCAGACGCGTTTCGGACTGGCGACCGGGTTGATTTCCACAGAGCGTGCTCAGTTTGAGCAGCTATTATTGGAAGCAAGGGCGGGGATTGTGAACTGGAACAAACCGCTGACCGGCGCGTCAAGCAACGCGCCATTCGGTGGGATCGGCGCTTCCGGTAACCATCGCCCGAGCGCCTATTATGCGGCGGATTACTGCGCGTGGCCGATGGCCTCGCTGGAAACAGACAAGCTGGAACTTCCTGCGACGCTGTCGCCGGGTGTTGATTTCCGCACAACCTGAGGAGCGCTGGAATGTCTGGATGTGAAGCTAATTTTGACGGACTCGTCGGGCCAACGCACCACTACGCGGGGCTGTCTTTCGGCAATGAAGCCTCGACTAAAAATCAGAACGCCGTCGCCAATCCGCGTCTGGCGGCGAAACAGGGCTTGCTGAAAATGAAAGCGCTTGCCGATCTTGGCTTTGCGCAGGGGATTTTACCGCCTCACGAACGGCCACATCTCAGCACGTTACGTAAGATGGGATTCGGCGGCAGCGATCGTGAAGTGCTGGAAAAAGCGCAGGCGTATTCACCGCGCCTGTTGTCGTCACTGAGCTCGGCGTCATCCATGTGGGTGGCAAATGCGGCGACGGTCTCCCCTTCGGCGGACAGCGGAGACGGGCGCGTGCATTTCACCGTCGCTAACCTGAATAATAAATTCCACCGTGCGATAGAAGCCGAAACCACCTCCGCCATTTTGCGGGCGACGTTCCACGCGGATCGTTATTTCGCGCATCACGAAGCGCTGCCGCAGGTGGCCGCGTTAGGCGATGAAGGTGCCGCCAACCATAACCGGTTATGTGGCGCGTATGACAAACCCGGCGTGCAGGTTTTTGTGTATGGCCGAGACGGGCTGACGACCGGCGAAAACGAACCGGTACGTTATCCGGCACGCCAGACGCGTCTTGCCAGTGACGCGGTAGCGCGTTTGCATCAGCTCGATGAAAAAAGAACGGTATTTATCCAGCAAAATCCGCAGGCAATCGACAGCGGCGTTTTCCATAACGATGTGATTTCGGTCAGCAACGGTAACGTGCTGTTCCATCATCAGCAGGCGTTTGTGAATACGGCCAGTGCGCTCAGCGAAATCCGCCGCAAAATGGCCGCGCTTGAACTGGATTTCCAGCCGATTGAAGTGCCGCAGGCGAAGGTTTCTCTGGATGACGCTGTGGCAACGTACCTTTTCAACAGCCAGCTTCTGACTAAATCTGACGGCAAAATGTTGTTAGTGGTGCCGGAAGAATCACGACAGCACAGCGGCGTCTGGGCCTATTTGTCCGAATTAGTCGAAAGCGGCGGGCCGGTTAATCAGATAGAAGTGTTTGATTTACGTGAAAGTATGCGCAACGGCGGCGGCCCGGCCTGTCTGCGGCTGCGCGTGGCGCTCAACCGGAATGAGCTGAACGCCGTGAATGTGGCGTCGATCATGAGCGACAGCCAGTTTGTGCGTCTGAATACGTGGGTGGATACGCATTACCGTGACCGGATGCAAGCCAAAGACCTGGCGGATCCGCAACTGCTGACCGAAGTGCGCACTGCGCTGGATGAGCTGACCAATATTCTCGGGCTGGGTGCCGTTTACCCGTTCCAGCGCTGACCCTCAAAGGAGTGAGTTATGTTTGATTTGTTAGCGGTGACGATGGCGGGCGGGCCGGTCACCGAACCGGCCGGACAAACCGAAACGCTGGACTGGCAGTGGCGCGGCGAGGGCATTCTCGAACTGTCGCCGCGTGTGCCTTGTGACACCGCCGTTGTGATTTCGGCGGGTATTCATGGCAATGAGACGGCGCCGATAGAATTGCTGAATCAGCTGACCGGCGAGCTGCTTTCCGGCGCAAGAGCGCTGCGGGTCCGGTTGCTGGTGTTACTGGGCAATCCGGCATCAATGCGACTCAATAAGCGGTTTGCTGACGCCGATATGAACCGCATGTTTGGCGGGCGTCACGCACGTTATACCCCGAATGATGAAACGCGACGCGCGCAGGAACTCGAGCAGGCGATGGCGCTGTTTTACCGCAGCGCCACGGCGGCGGGTGCCTTACATCGTTTTCATTATGATTTACACACCGCCATTCGCGGCTCCCTGCATGTACGCTTCGGGTTGTTGCCGTTGCAGACCAGACCAAAAAGCGAGGCGATGCTGGCATGGCTCAGCGCGTGCGGGCTGGACGCGCTGGTGCATCACCGTTCGCCGGGGGGCACATTTACCCATTTCAGCAGCGAGGTGTTTCAGGCCGACAGCTGTACGTTAGAACTGGGTAAAGCGCTGCCGTTTGGCAGCAACGATCACTCACAGTTCACGGGGATCCGCCACGGGCTGGAAACCCTGGTCAGCGGCGAGCCTCTGCCTGCCCGTGAAACCGGCAAGCCCATGCTGCATTTTCGCGTGGTGCAGGATGTGATCCGCTCGCAGGAAGATTTTCATCTGTTTGTTCCCGCCGATGCGCTGAACTTTACGCCTTTTAAAAAGGGTGAGGTCATCGCGAAAGAAACCGGCAAAACGTATCGGGTGGCAGAAGAGGAGGAAGTGGTGCTGTTCCCAAACCCGAACGTCGCGCTGGGGCTGAGAGCCGGTCTGATGCTGGCGAAGATGTAGATTTTTGCGAGACGCATTCCTGAATTGTTCATACAGTATTGCAAGCCGGTTTTATTGTGCGTATTTTGTGCTCAGGAAGTTCAGCAGGATGTTGAATTTATTACATGTTTTCATAACATGAAAACGTAATGACCACAGTTGCCGGAGGATGTCATGGAAGCAATGTTTGATGAATACGACTGGTTCTAAAGGATGTTGACCTCACACAGGCGGGTAAAGCCCGCCTTTTTCATGGATGAGAATCATGGGATTAGATGCTTTAAGGCTACAGTTGCTGAGTAATATCATTTTGCTGATTGGCGTGATCGTAGCCATCAGCACGATTATTTATAATGTCAGTATCGCCAGAAAAACGCAGACGGCTGTTTTTCTGTTTGAAAGCCGTAGCGACGCCCGTTATGTGCATTCCCTGCATGTACTGAAGAAAGCGCATCTCTCAGGAAAATCTTTCCGTTCGTTTGTTTTTGCTGTCGGATCATCGACCGTTACAGATGAAGAAATACGGGAACGGAGCAAATTCCAATACATACTTAACTTCTATGAGCGGGTGGCGGTCACTATCCGTAGCGGTATTTATGATGAAGAGATGATTAAGCGGACTTCGTATTCGACAGTGATCGACACCTGGGATATTGCGGAACCTCTGATAAAAGCCTTGAGAGAGGATGTGAAATCCACAACGACTTATCAGGAATTTGAATGGCTAGCTGTGCGCTGGAAAAAGCGGCCTTTGAATTCTAAACGGCGCTGGTTTATATACTGACTTTCGGTTTGCTGCTAAAGAAAAAGGCCCTGATTTTCATCAGGACCTTTTTCTTTTATATGGCGGTGAGGGAGGGGTTCGAACCCTCGATACGATTACTCGTATACACACTTTCCAGGCGTGCTCCTTCAGCCACTCAGACACCTCACCGGATTTGTTACACCGCAAGCGCTGCAACGGGGCGCTACTATAGGGAGACAGCCCCAAAGGGTCAAGCAGAATTTCGGAGTATTGTGTCAGACGCTCACAGAGCATTCAGGGAGACGTTTTAGTCAACGGGGAGTGGCTAAAAGCTCGGCATGACGTAGCGCGAGTAGGTCTGGAAGGGCTGGGATGGCCGATTCCCCAGCACCAATGCTGAACCGTTCAGCGGAACATAAGGTCCAAAAATCTCGTTGCTGACAAAGCCATAGACCCCATCCGGTCGGGTCATTTTCATTCACTTTTAAAGCGTCTGCACGCGTCCAGATGCTTGAGTTTTTCGCCGGTTGCTCCTGCAAATCATCGTCATAGTTCTTACTCATAAACCACCTCATCAATTTAAAACTAAAGAATAAAATCCAATTTATTAGCTCACCATTTTTGTCCGTCTGATTTATAAATCCGGGATCGTGTGGCAGGGTTAATATTGAGGAATAAATATAATCTGATAAAGCTGATCAAGTTGTGTAAGGGACGGCAGAGCGCGGCCTGAATTAAACGGAATAAATATGAAGTGGTCTGTTTTCTTATAAAGTTATCCTGGTACATGTTGCGGAGTAGCCTGTCTGTGAGGGCTTGAAATATAAAAACCCATAACAAAGGTCTTATTTCGAGTTACAAAGATGTCAACACTTTAGAGAAATTAATGAATTATCTTTTATCAACCTGAAATCTTTTGAATTCATGGGTGAAATTTTTTAGTTATAAAACCTGCTTTTTCCAGGCTGAAACAATAATATTCTGGAAAAAACGTGTACGCTACGTATACCGGAAAGTCTGTCTTCGGAAAAACAAGAAAATATTCCTGATAAAACGCCAGTTTCTGCCTGACAGGCTTCCTTGTTACTTGTTTGTGGAAAAGATACAATCTTCCGTGTGATTTAATTACAGTGGCTACCTTGTTATGGACTTCATAGAGTTAACGTTTATTAACACGCTCGTGGGGATATGCATTACCTATACTTGTATCTCCATTCCATTGATAAACTACAGATCTGCGCTGAGCGAACACGTATCATTAAAAATATTGCTAGGAATAGTCCTTGGTTTGGCTAGCATTTATTTATTCAGTATCGGGGAACAAAATAATACAAGTATTTATAGTGTTGTTATATCTCCAATCACTTTTGGGCTTATTGTTTTCGGATATCCAACATTCTTTGCAAGTCTGATTATAAGTACTGTGTTTTTATTTGGAATATCGACATTTTATGATGCGTTTTCTCTTGTTTATTTTGTGATGTTGCTGGTTTTTAATCTCAGGGGGCGGATGCGGATCCGTTATGTAATATATGCATACTGCATTGCGCAAGCCTTTAATCTGCTCACGCACGTCAGTGCGCTCAACGAAAATGGTTATTGGGCTCTCGCAATTATCAAAACCATCCTCAGTTTGCTTTATATCTCGCTGGTCTATGTTTTTTTAAATAACTTAATTAATTTATCTAAAAGAGAATTATTTTTCAAAATGGCTTCAAAAACGGATCCACTTACAGGGATTAACAACCGAAGAAGTATTGACGCCTATATTGAATCGCTGAATGAATGCTATGGTGAGAAATTCTGTGTGCTCATGCTGGATATTGACAACTTTAAATATTTGAATGATACCTTCGGGCATCCTTTTGGAGATAAAGTCATTAAAAGAATTGCTTATCTTGTGAAGGAAAATGTCAGAGACAATGATTTCGTTGGCAGATACGGCGGGGAAGAGTTCATTGTTTTTATAAACGCTGACTTAGCAAATGCGGCCAGGATAGCAGAAGACATCAGGCTCCTTATCCAGGATAGCAACATAAAGTTAGACAGCCATGAAGTACATGTCACCGTTTCAATAGGCCTGGCTGAACACAATGACATACAATCTGTGCTTGAAACCATAGCAACCGCTGATAACGCGCTATATAAAGCTAAAACGAGCGGGAAAAATAAGACCATGATACTCAGTGAATCCGCCGCCTGACATTGTTGCTTTTTGCGCCGCGGCAGATGATTCATTTATCGTTATTGTCCACAGGATAAGTTAACGTATTTATAAATGAGTTTGACCTTTCCCGGGTATCAGAATTTCGATATCTTCCAGGGGAACGGAAGGGAATAGAAAACCTTGTGCACAGGAGACGCCGCTATATCGCAGGTTTCTTAGCTGGGTTCCGGTTTCAACACCTTCAACAATGATTGAGTTGCAATACTGGTTGATATTATCAATAATGGTTGGCCACATGACGGAATCACCATTTTCCCAAAAGAATTTTTTATCTATTTTGACTGATTCAAATTGAGTGTTCTTCAGAGTATTTATATTGCTGAAATCAGTACCGTAGTCGTCGAGCCATAATTTATATTTTCCGGACAGAGTGTCTACCAGTATATTGCCTTCTAATTTATCTATTTTGGGAAAACGTTCAGATATTTCCAGTCTTATAAAATCATTACTGTCCAGGATTTCTTTTATATGATGATCTTCGAGTATCATAATTGCCATGCTTTGGTCGATATTAAGGGAACAAAGCAATTTATTACGTTTGAAAAACAGGGAGCGCGCGTTAATTTCATTTAGCTGTGCTAGCAATAATTCGTGTTTAGATTTTGTATCCAGGGAACTGATAAATTTTTGAGGTTCGATTTTTCCGCCGCTGTATCCACCTTCGAAGCCCGTTAATAATTCGACTGCGTGTAGTAAACCTCCGACACTATAGATAGGCTCACATCTGAATTTGCATGAGACTTGAAAATTTAAACGCAACATCATTTCCTCCTTAAAAGTCCGCCATTTTGCAGAGGTGATCATTGATCACTTTCGCGAATTAATAAACACATATTGATCGATTTTTCCTATGATAAAACCTATTGATAAATATCTATTGATCGATGAAACAAATCTAATTGACTGATTTTAAGCGTTATATCTTTTTAAAAAACGGATAAAAACATTAGCAATCATAATATTTTCAAGAGTTACACGTGACGGATATTCCCGCACAGACCGCCGGCAGGGGTTTTTTATTAGGAAACCTGTTCACAATACGGTGTGGGCAGCCTGACATAGTTGCCGCCGACATTTACTGGGAAACTTTATGATGTGGCGATAGGATGTGATGTGACGCCAATGTTGTCACCTTTGTCAGGCTAACGAAGGTATGACCACAGGCAAGAGAATAGAAAAGACTCATTATACCGGAGTATTGCTATGTTGACTGATCTCCGCAGCGATGAAAGTAAAAAGCGCGCAGCGATAAACCTGCTTAAGAGCCACGATGAGGTTCGGGACGAGGCGTTAAAAAAATATACACTTCTGGCCTGTCAGCTATTCGATATGCCGATGTGCTTTGTTTCCGTTCTGGATGATGAAAAACAGTACATTAAATCAGCCCAGAATATGACGGTGACGGAAACGAACCTCGGCGAAGCGTTTTGCACAAATACGCTGGAACAGGGCGAAACGTATATTTGTCCGGATACCCACCGGCATCCAGATTTCAAAACTTACGACGCCATTACGGAGGCGCCTTTTGTTCGTTTTTATGCCGGTTGCCCGCTCAAAACGCAGGATGGGGTCGCAGTAGGGACATTGTGCCTTTTAGATACTCAACCGCGCACTCTGTCCGGCGAGCAGATCAATATTTTTGAACAGCTGGCCGGGTTAGTGTCGGGCTTTCTGGCGTCCTGGCATAACGTCGGATATATCGACATTGTGACACTCTTGCCGAACCGGCAGCGGATGCTTAAAGATATCTCTGTGTCAAAAGAGAGCACGTTTAAACTCGTCATCATTGACTGTATCGACATGCCGTTTGCGTACGAAATGGCGCGGTCATTGGGCATGACCGTCGTGGAAAATTTATTGCGCGACATGGCGGTGCAGCTTCAGGCCCGGCTGCAACTGACCGAACAACTTTACGCCGTGGCAGTGGGGCGGTTTGCCTATTTCACCCATGATAAAGAGAATTCGGCCCTCGAAAATGTCGCCAAGCGCTTACGGGGGATACAGGCCAAAATCAGCCCTGAGGTTCCGCTGGATTTGGATATTCATATCGGCGATTCAGGGTGTTGTGATAACGCTATGACGCCGGGTGAAATTCTGCGTCGCGCTGTTAGTGCTTTGCATGAAGCAATAAGTCACGGGCACCGGTATATGACCTACGATGAGGTGCTGGATAACCGGAAGAAAAATGATTTCAGCCTGCTCACGGGTCTGAGAGAGGCACTCCACGAAGACCGGGGATTGTATCTGGTTTATCAGCCGAAAGTTTCTTTGCTGAACGGTCAGATTACGGGCGTCGAAGCGCTTCTGCGCTGGAAACACGCGACGCACGGTGAGGTTTTGCCCGGGTTGTTTATCCCGCTGGTGGAGCGGACCAGCCTGATGCGGGAACTCACGGGGTGGGTGATTGATCATGCTATCGCCCAGTTAGGCCAGTGGCGCAGTCAGGGTATTTCTCTGCCTGTTTCTATTAATCTGGCCGCCAGCGATTTTTCGCGGCCAGATTTTGCGGATGAACTCGACCATAAAATGCGAAACGCCGGACTCACTCCCGCGTTACTCGGTGTGGAATGTCTGGAAACGGAGAAAATGCTGGAAAGCCCGGCGGCTCTCAACGGGCTTGAAATGCTGAAGTTACGCGGATTCAAAATATCACTGGATGACTTTGGTTCGGGCTACAGCAATATCAATTATCTGCGTCAGATCCCTATGGACATCATTAAACTTGACCGTTCGATTGTCAGTAAGATTGCCAGCGATAAATCCAGCCGCATCATTGTGCGCAACGTTGTCAGGTTACTTAAGCAACTTGATTATGTGGTGCTGGCCGAAGGTGTGGAAGATGACAAAACGGTAGAGATATTACGTGCACTGGGCTGTGACGAAGTGCAGGGATATGTTTATGCCAGGCCGATGAGAGCAGGGGATTTGGAAGTCTGGTATCACGACAGAAATAAGAGTCAGTCTTAATGCGAAAGCAAAACGCCCGCTTAAGTTTCCTTAAGCAAGCGTCTCTAATTTGGCTCCTCTGACTGGACTCGAACCAGTGACATACGGATTAACAGTCCGCCGTTCTACCGACTGAACTACAGAGGAATCGTTGGAACGGGGCGAATAATAGCGACTGGCTGTGGGCATGTCAAAGGGTTAACGCAAAAACTTGTCTGAGTGCTCTCTTAATATCCAACTTGTTGACTCTTAAGACAAAGCGATTAAATCCTCTCCCTTTTTTACTTCTTTTCTCAGCTTACCGGAAAGCGTTTGCACTAAAAACAACCACAAGTTGCCTGATTGTTGTGCGGTGGTTGCGCGCAAGCAGCGTTTTACAAATTGCTTAGCACGTTCTTTGCCACTTTCTGTTCATTAAAACGTCATATTTTCCGATCTGCTCCACAAATTTCACACATTTGTGGGAGTTGGCACACCCCGTGCATTGTTATTTTACTAACAGCGGCTAGTTTTTTGACAATGAAGCAACAAAAACAGCAACAGGGGATTAACCGATGCAGCCAGCGCAGGATGTGATTGAACAAATCGAAGCGTCATTCTCCGCGCAAACGCCGACAGGAAAACGCATTGCCGGGTATCTGCTGGCGAATCTGGCGCAAATTCCTTTCGAAACTGCCGACAGCATTGCGCGCAGCGCGGCGACCAGCGGCATTTCTGTCGGGCGTTATCTGCGCAGTCTGGGCTATCGCAACCTGGATGATTTCAAACAAACGCTGCGCCTGCAAAGCGGCTCGTCTTATCAGCCCTGGGTGGTGACCGATCGCCTTGGCGCTTACCGCGAACGCAGCAAACAGCCGCAGCAGGAAAAGCTGCAACAGTCACTGGCGCTCGAGCTCGAAGCCATTAATCACGTGTATCAGCTGGCGCAGACCGACAGTTTTGCCCAGGTCAGCCGCCGTCTGGCAGAGGCCGATGCGGTGTTTATTCTCGGCATTCAGTCGGTGCGCGGTATCGCCAATAATTTTGCGAGCTATCTCGAATATCTTCGCCCGAAAGTCTATTTCGCCGACGGGCTTTCCGGCACTTACGTGGAATCGCTCAATTCGGAATTCGCGCAGCCTTATCTGGTGGTGACCGATACCCGCGCTTACTCGAAAATGGCGCAAACCTATTGTGAAGCGGCCTGCGAACGCGGGCTGAACGTGGCGCTGATCACCGACATTTACTGTCCGTGGGCGCGCGATTATCCGGTTGATTTATTGCAGGTGAAAACGGATACCGGTCAGTTCTGGGATTCGATGGCGCCGCTCAGCTGCCTCTTCAACCTGCTGTGTTCTTCAGTGCTGGAACTGCGCGGGAACGATGTGGAACAGCGGCTGGCCAACAACCGGATTTTGCAGAAACAGCTCGGACAATTTGAATCGTAATTTTCTACCACCAGCGGACAGAGTTTATTGATGAACACAAAAATACCCGACGTTGCCCTGATTGACCTGGCGGAAAGCCTGCCTGACGCGGTGATCGACCTGAAATATGCCACCGCCGATAACCTGACCGGTCAGCCGATTTATCGCGAAGCGCGCTGTTTGTTACATCCCGATGCGGCGGCTGCGCTGGTGCGCTGCAATGAGGTCGCGAAGCTGGCGGGATTCCGGTTGAAAATCTACGACGCCTACCGGCCGCAGGCCGCGCAGGCCTGTTTATGGGCGGCATTTCCGAATCCGGATTACGTCGTGGATATCAAACTTGGTTCGCACCACAGCCGCGGCGTGGCGGTGGATCTGACCTTGCTGGATGCGCGGGGAGACGTGCTGGATATGGGCGCGGGCTTTGATGAAATGACCGAAGTTTCGCATCCGTTTTATCCCGACTTACCGCCAGAAATTCAGCGTAACCGTTTGTTGCTCAATGCCGTGATGGCGGCGGGCGGCTTTAAGGGTATCACCAGCGAGTGGTGGCACTTTGAATTACCGGATGCCAAAACGTATCCGTTGTTGGAGGAGCGGTTCGGCTGCTATCCGCCGGTGAATGCCGCGTAATCATTGCACGTCTCTTCTCACTTTTTGACAGAGCCAGGAGTTCTATGATGAGCAACACAGCAATTAACACGTTCCGCAAAAATACGAAAACGCAGGTCGCCGGTGCCATTTTTCTCGCCCTGTCAGGTTTGAGTTTTGCCACGCAGGCCGCCGTTCCGAAAGACATGCTGGTGATTGGTAAAGCGGCTGATCCGCAAACGCTGGATCCGGCGGTGACCATCGACAATAACGACTGGACGGTTACGTATCCGGCGTATCAGCGTCTGGTGCAGTATAAAACCGAAAACGGCAAAGGCTCAACGCAGGTAGAAGGCGATCTTGCAGCCAGCTGGACGGCTTCACCCGATCAGCTGGTCTGGACATTTAAACTCAAACCGGGCGCGAAATTTGATGATGGTTCCGACGTCAATGCCGATGCGGTGAAATGGTCGTTTGAGCGCCTGATGAAAATTGCGCAGGGGCCGTCGGAAGCCTTTCCAAAAGACATGGCGGTGACGGTGGTGGATCCCCTGACCGTCACGTTCACGCTGAAAACGCCGTTCGCGCCGTTCCTGTATACGCTGGCTAATGACGGCGCGGGCATTGTGAATCCGGCGATTGCTAAAGCCAATCCGGCTGATGAAGGCAAAGCCTGGCTGGCCGGTCATACTGCCGGTTCCGGCCCGTATAAACTGGATCGCTGGCAGAAAGGTCAGCAACTGGTGCTGGTGCCGAACCCGCATTTCAGCGGCGAAAAACCGGCTTTTAAACGCGTCACGGTTAAGATTATTGGTGAGAGCGCCACACGCCGTCTGCAACTGTCGCGCGGCGATCTGGACATTGCTGATTCCCTGCCGATGGACCAGCTGGCGGCGCTGAAAAAAGAAGACAAAGTCGCGGTGGAAGAATTCCCGTCGCTGCGCGTGACGTATCTGTATCTCAATAACGCCAAAACGCCGCTTAACCAGGTGGATTTGCGCCGCGCGATTTCGTCTGCGGTGGATTATCAGGGCATGGTGAAGGGCATTCTCGGCGGTAATGCTAAACAGATGCGCGGGCCAATCCCGGATGGCATGTGGGGTTTTGACCCGACGGCCAAACAATACACTCTGGATCTGGCGCAGGCGAAAGCCGATCTGGGCAAAGTGAAAGACAAACCTCAGACGCTGGATTTCCTTTATTCCGATAACGATCCGAACTGGGAATCCATCGCGCTTGCCGTACAGGCCAGCCTCGGTCAGGCCGGGATCAACGTGAAGCTGGAAAAACTGGCGAACGCCACCATGCGCGACCGTATCGGGCAGGGTGATTACGATATTTCGATAGGTAACTGGAGCCCGGATTTCGCCGACCCGTACATGTTCATGAACTACTGGTTCGAGTCCGACAAAAAAGGGCTGCCGGGCAACCGTTCGTTTTATTCCAATCCTGACGTCGATGCGCTGCTGAAAAAAGCGGTGTCAGTCACTGACCAGAAACAGCGCACGGACTATTACCAGCAGGCGCAGAAAATCGTCATCGACGAAGCGGCGTATGTCTATCTGTTCCAGAAAAATTATCAGGTCGCGATGAACAAAGACGTCAAAGGTTTCGTTTTCAACCCGATGCTTGAACAGGTGTTTAACGTTGCGCAAATGAGCAAACAATAAATCCCCGTCATACTTCGAACCGCAGGTGCGTTGGCTGCGCTCAGTCGCCCCGGTCACAGGGTTCATCCCTGTTCCCGGGGACTTGTGAGCTGGCCGCCTTCCTGCAGCTCGAATTATTTAGGGCATTTGACCGGAGATATTATGACTTTCTGGACTCTGATCCGTCAGCGATGCTGGGGTTTGATACTGGTGATGGCGGGCGTTTGCGTCATCACTTTTATCATCTCGCACATGATCCCCGGCGATCCGGCGCGTCTTCTGGCAGGTGATCGCGCAAGCAACGAAATGGTCGAACATATCCGTGAGCAACTCGGGCTGAACCAGCCTTTGTATGTGCAGTTTTTCCGTTACGTGAGCGACCTGTTACACGGTGATTTAGGGACGTCGATCCGCACCGGCAGACCGGTGCTCGACGATCTCAAGGCTTTCTTCCCCGCCACGCTGGAACTGGCCGTCAGCGCACTGTTTCTGGCCATCGTGCTCGGCATTCCGCTGGGCGTGTTGTCAGCGGTATATCGCAATAAATTCCCGGATCACCTGGTGCGTCTGCTTTCCGTACTGGGAATTTCCACGCCAGCGTTCTGGCTGGGACTGGGTGTCATCATCCTGTTCTATGGTCATCTGAACCTGCTGCCGGGCGGTGGAAGACTGGATGACTGGATGGATCCGCCCGTAAATATCACCGGCTTTTATGTCCTCGATTCGCTGCTGACCGGCAACTGGGACGCCTTCTGGAACAGTTTGCAACATCTGGCGATGCCAGCGCTGACGCTGGCGTTCGTCCACATGGGCATTGTGGCGCGGCAAATCCGCTCGGCGATGCTGGAGCAACTGAGTGAGGATTACATCCGCACGGCGCGCGCTAACGGGCTGTCGCGCTGGCGCGTGATCCTCAGCCACGCGTTGCCGAATGCGCTGATCCCGTCCGTGACCGTACTCGGGCTGGCGATGGGCGATCTGCTTTACGGCGCAGTGCTGACCGAAACGGTTTTTGCCTGGCCGGGCATGGGCGCTTATGTGGTGAATTCGATTCAGGCGCTGGATTTCCCGGCGGTGATGGGCTTTGCGGTGGTGGTGTCGTTTGCTTACGTCATCGTCAATTTGTGCGTGGATTTGCTGTATGTGTGGATTGACCCGCGCATTGGCCGGGAGGGGTGAGTGAATGTCTGTGATTGAACCTGGCGTGAATAACCACCGTGCGGGTATTGTGCCGCCGGACGTCAAACCGCGCTTCGCCACCTGGCGGCGGACTTTCCATCTGCTGAGCCGCAGCCCGCTGACGATGCTCGGGCTGGCGATCATGCTCATTGTCCTGTTTATCATGATTTTTTCGCCATGGCTGGTGCCGCACGATCCGAACGCCATCAGCCTGACCGACCGCTTGCAGGCACCGTCTGCTGCGCACTGGTTTGGCACCGATGAAGTCGGGCGCGACCTGTTCAGCCGCGTGCTGATCGGCAGCCAGCAGTCGGTCGCCGCCGGGCTGGCAGTGGTGATCATTGCGGGCACCATTGGCTCACTGCTGGGCTGTTTTTCCGGCGTGGTTGGCGGAGTCGTCGATGCGCTGATCATGCGCTGCATGGACATCATGCTGTCGGTGCCGTCGCTGGTCTTAACGATGGCGCTCGCGGCGGCGCTCGGCCCAAGTCTGTTCAACGCGATGCTGGCGATTGCCGTGGTGCGCATTCCGTTTTACGTCCGGCTGGCGCGCGGACAGACGCTGATGCTGCGCCATCAGGCGTACATGCAGGCCACGCGAACGTTTGGCGCGTCGCGCTGGCATCTGATCACCTGGCACGTATTGCGAAACGTGATGCCGCCGCTGGTGGTGCAGGCATCACTCGATATCGGCACCTCGATTCTGATGGCGGCGACGCTCGGCTTTATCGGCCTTGGCGCGCAACAGCCGACGGCAGAATGGGGGGCGATGGTATCGAATGGCCGTAATTATATTCTCGACCAGTGGTGGTATTCGGCCTTCCCCGGCGTGGCGATCCTGATCACCGCCACCGGTTTTAACCTGTTCGGTGACGGTCTGCGCGACCTGCTCGATCCGAAAAGCAGAGGGCGCTGAAATGGCTGAACAAAACAACGCGCCGGTTCTGGAAATCGACAATCTGCAACTGGTTTTCCCGGTTTACGGCGGCGAAGTGAAAGCGCTGAATCAGGTATCGCTGTCGGTCAGTGCCGGAGAAATTGTCGGCGTGGTCGGTGAATCCGGTTCCGGTAAATCGGTCACGGCGATGATGGCGATGCGCCTGTTACCCCCTGATGGTTTTACCGTGACGGGCGGCGAATTGCGCATGCTGGGCACCGATGTGGTTCACGCCAGCGAAGAACAGATGCGTACGCTGCGCGGTGCGCGGGTGGCGATGATTTTTCAGGAACCGATGAATGCGCTGAACCCGACGCGCAAAATCGGGCGACAGATGTGTGAGGTTATCTGTCTGCACCAGAAGATCAGCAAAGCGCAGGCCTGGAAAAAAGCCACCGGCCTGCTGGAAGATATGCAAATTGCCGACGCGGAGCAGGTGATGTCGCGTTATCCGTTCGAACTTTCCGGCGGTATGCGCCAGCGCGTGCTGATCGCAATGGCGTTTTCCTGTGAACCGGAACTGATTATCGCCGACGAACCGACCACCGCACTGGATGTTACCGTGCAGCGTCAGGTTCTTCGCCTTTTGCAGCGCAAAGCCCGTGCCAGCGGTACCGCCGTCCTGTTTATCACTCACGATATGGCGGTCGTTTCGCAACTTTGCGACCGCGTTTACGTGATGTACGCCGGGCATGTGATTGAAAGCGGCAACACGACAGACGTGATCGACTCGCCGTCGCACCCGTATTCCATCGGCCTGTTGCAGGCCGCGCCGGAAAATGGCGAACCGCGCAGCCTGCTGAAAGCCATTCCCGGCACGGTGCCGAACCTGTCAAAACTGCCGCAGGGCTGTGCGTTTCGAGGACGCTGTAATCACGCCGATGACCGCTGCACCCAAACGCCGGGGCTCGCGCCGTTGCCGCAATTTCCGCGTCAGTCGGTGGCCTGCTGGCACCCGCAAAATCCCATCCAACGCACTGAGGAGCTTTCCTGATGATTACTGAAGCGTTAGTCGAATTGCAGGATGTCCGCGTGCGTTTCCCCGCCAGTTTTAACTGGCGCGGTAAACCGACCGGTTACGTCCATGCGCTCAACGGACTGGATCTGAATATCATCCGCGGTGAAACGCTGGGGATAGTCGGTGAGTCCGGTTGCGGTAAAAGCACGCTGGCTCAGTTGCTGATGGGGCTGCAAAAGCCGAGCAGCGGAGAAATTCACCGTGCGCGTCATGATAATTCCTGGTTCGGTTCCGGCATGCAAATGGTGTTTCAGGATCCGCAATCGTCGCTGGATCCGCGTCTGCCAGTCTGGCGGATTATCACCGAACCGGTGTTTGTGCAGAAACACAACAGCAGCCGCGAACGCCGTGAACTCGCCGCCACACTGGCGGAGCAGGTCGGCATCCGCAAAGAATACCTCGACCGTCTGCCGCATGAATTTTCCGGCGGTCAGCGCCAGCGTATTTCCATCGCCCGCGCGTTGTCCTCAGAGCCGGATATCATTGTGCTCGACGAACCCACCTCGGCGCTGGATATTTCCGTGCAGGCGCAAATCCTCAATTTGCTGGTGGAATTGCAACGACAGCGCAATCTGACGTATGTGCTGATTTCTCACAATGTGTCGGTGGTTCGTCACATGAGCGACCGCGTGGCGGTGATGTATCTCGGGCAAATCGTAGAGCTGGGCGCGGCGGAAAAAGTGCTGACAGCACCACAGCATCCTTACACCCGTTTGCTGCTTGATTCCGTTCCCCGTGCCGGACGGCTATTAGATGACGGCGTCGTCGATAAAAAAGGGGAATTACCGAGCAACCGGAACCTGCCGATGGGATGCTATTTTCGCGAACGCTGTCCGCTGGCAGGTGACGGCTGCCAGCTGCCGCAGGAGCTTGTCTGCGGGGCAGGGGGTGTGGTGGCGAGATGTCATCGGGTTATGCCGGAGCGGGCATAAAGGCGCTTTTTTTATTATTTCCAGGTCAAGGTCAGGACCTTGGGTTGCCACCCACACTGGCCTTAAGGTCAAAGTCGTGGGCGTCGGCCCACACCGACTTGGGGGGCGGCCTGTCGCCGCCACCCCCCAAGACCCCCCGGGCTCTTTTACTGCGCGCTGTCGCAGGCACGACGGACATGTTCCGGCGCATTAGCGGGTGGCGCAAATCCAGGTGCTTCGCACTGCCTTCTCTCGGTCTTCGAGCCTATGGTCTCGAAGCCGCTCCGTTCAGCTGAATTTTAATCACGCCAATCCACTTTTCTAAAAGATGAAAAAAAGTCTGCTTTTGACTTTAAGATCGTGCGGGCGATTCAGAAATCTTGCTGAACGGAGCGGCCTGGAGACCAAAGGCTCCAGGACCGGGAGAAGGAACCGCGCAGCGGCAAGATTTCCAGCCTGTCGCTGCGGTACCTGAAATATAGCCAGCGAGCAGAGCGCGCAGTAAAAGAGCCGGAGATTCTTAAGAGGCGCGGCGACAGGCGCCTCTTGAGGCCAGTTTGGGTGGCAACCCAAGGTCTTGACCTTAGGGCCAGTTTGGGTGGCAACCCAAAGTCTTGATTTTGATGTTAAGTCGTCACGATGTACGACCCGACATCAACAGATCCACGGTCCTCTCCCACTCGAACGGCTCCAGATCCGAATACCGGATCCCCTTTTCGGCCAGCGAATCCACCAGCTCTTGCTGGGCCAGCACCGTACCGGCACTCATATTGGGCGCGACACCCACATCCGCGAGCGTTTTCACGACTTCACGCATTTCCTCGGCGCGGCGCTTGCCGTGTTCCGCAATCCGGCTGATCAGATAATGCGGTAACTGTGCATTCCAGCCGAGTGACGGGAAACTGGCGTGCAGCGAGGCCAGCACTTCTTTTTCGACGCCGTACTGACGCGCAGCGCTCAGGCATTCGGCGGTCAGGGCTTCGAGGCCTTTGATCATCACACTTCGGCACATTTTAATGGCGGACGCTTCTCCGACAGTGGTGCTGTGTACTTTGCTGTTAAAGCCGTTTTCGTTCAGCCATTCGCTGATGGCATACGCCTGCGTGCCGCCCAGCAGCAGCGGAGTTTTCAATCGGGCAGGCGGATAAGGTGCCATCACCGCGACGTCGATATAATTGCCGCCAGCCTGTTCAATTAACGCCATCGCCTCGTGTTTGGTGTGCGGTGAAACGGAATTCAGATCGAGAAAAAACGGGCCGGGGGCGAGATGACCGGCGACGGCTACAGCCACATTCAGCGCTTCGGCGGCGGTGACGGCGGAAAATATAATCTGACTGTCCTTAACCGCATCTTCTGCTGACGATGCAAAGCTCACTCCTGCCGCGCGGGCGCGCTGCCGGATGACTGCGGAACCGGTCTGCTTATCGAATGCCACAATATCCAGCGACGGATTAAGCTTTTTCAAATCTGTCGCCAGGATGGTACCGACCTCACCGAGGCCAATTAAGGTAATGCGCGTAACATTATTCATGATGATTCTCCTGACGCCCGTCCCAGACGCTGGCGGGGATCGCAACACGTCCTTCGAAAATCAGACGGGCAGTGCGTAACAGACCACAACCTGTGAGGCGTTCAGCGCCGGTTTTTGCCGGATCGAGCTGTAATTCCACGCTGAATTCGCCGGTCGGATGTTCGACGCTGATTAACGGCGTGTCGCCGGAAGGCGTATGCGCCAGTCCTTCGGTGATGCTGCCTGGGATCAGGCAGGCGCTGGCGACGCTGACCGCGCCGAGTACGCCAATCGAGGCGTGGCAGCGGTGCGGAATGAACGTCCGGCTGGATATTGCGCCGCCGTTTCGCGGTTCCGCGATGAGTGTCATTTTAGGCACTGTACGCTGCGTCACATCGCCGAGATTCATTTTGAAACCGGCCTGTAAACGGATCGATTCGAGACGCGTTTTCAGCTCCGAATCGGCGTCGAGCTGTTCACGTCTTTCATAGCCGCTGCGGCCTAAATCTGCCGCACGCAGCAGAACCACCGGCATGCCGTTGTCGATACAGGTGACGTCGATTCCGTCGAATGTGTCGCGGGCGTGGCCGGTCGGCAGCAATGCGCCGCAGCTGGAACCGGCGATATCGGCAAATTCCACACTGATTTTTGCCGCCGTTCCCGGTACGCCGTCGATGTGCAAATCGCCCTGATAACAAACCTGACCGTCTTCTACCGGGACATGTGCCGTGGCAATCTGACCGGTGTTTTCCATATAAATACGCACCGGCGTGATGCCGTTTCGGGCGGCAATCAGATTCCGTTCGAGGGCGAACGGGCCGACGGCGGCCAGAATATTGCCGCAGTTCTGGCCGTAGTCCACCACGGCTTTGTCCACGTTAACCTGCGCAAACAGGTAATCGACATCGGCGTCAGAGCGGTCAGAGGGGCGGATAATAGCCACTTTGCTGGTCAGCGGATCGGCGCCGCCAAGACCATCTATCTGGCGCGGATCGGGAGAACCCATCACCGCCAGCAGCACGCGGTCGCGCAGCTTTTCATTTTGCGGCAAATCATCCGCCAGAAAAAACGCGCCTTTCGAGGTTCCGCCGCGCATCAGCAGGCAGGGAATTCGGGTCTGCGGCATATCGGCTCCTCAGCGTTTTTCGGCTTGTTCTAATTCTTCAGTGGAATCGAAATATTTCAGCCCTTTTTCAGCCAGACGCGGACGCATATTGTAGATATCCAGCCCGAGTTCGCCGTCGGCCATTCTTGCGCGTTTACTCTCTTCCAGCGCTTCGCGCTCCCGGCTGGCCTGCACGACATGGGCGACTTCTTCACGGCGGACGACTGCCACGCCGTCATCATCGGCGACGACAGCATCGCCCGGATACACCAGCTGTCCGGCGCAGACCACTGGCACGTTCACCGAACCCAGCGTTTCCTTGATGGTGCCCTGTGCATGAACTGCCCGCGACCAGACGCGAAATCCCATATCACGCAGCGTTTTGGTGTCACGCACACCGAGATCTGCCACCAGCCCGACCACGCCACGCGCTTTCAGCGACGTGGCCAGCAGATCGCCAAAGAACCCGTCAGAGCAGGGCGATGTCGGCGCAACCACCAGAATGTCGCCCGGCTGACATTGTTCGACAGCCACATGGAACATCCAGTTATCGCCCGGAGCGGTGAGCACGGTGACAGCGCTGCCGGAAATCGCACAATCCTGCTGAATAGGGTGGATGCCCGCATCCAGCAACCCCTTGCGGCCCTGCGCTTCATGCACGGTTGCGACACCGAAAGCCGCAAGTGCCGAAACGTCGGCTTTATTTGCCCGTGGAATATGGCGAACCACGACGCCTTTTTTACCGACCAGACTCATGCTAAATCCTCCGTCACGCGCGGGAAGATGCTCTGATAACCCTCGCCGTAAACGATGTTTTTGGTGCTGGTGATGCCGACGTTGCGCTTGGCCTGCACGCCGCGCTGCTGGGCGACACGGGTGTAGTATTCCCACAAGTGTTCCTGACCGGCCATGCACTGAATCGCCTGATATTTTTTGTCCCAGACGTCGGTGATATCGAGCAGTACGTCAGGTTTCCATTCACACTGTTCCGGCTGATGCGGCTCGAAACAGTAAACCGGCGGTGCGCCGATGATGGTTTCGCCGGGCTTATAACCTTCGGCCTGCGCGATGATCCGGGCTTCCTGCGCCAGATGTGTCGCCATCGGATGATCGTAGTTGTATGGGTCTTTCAGTGAATGGGTCAGGACGAAATGCGGCTGCACGCGGCGGTAAACATCGGCCAGACGGAACAGCGATTCTTTGTCAGCGCGCAGCGGGTAATCACCCATATCAAAAAACTCGACGGTGGCGCCGAGGATCTCAGCCGCGGCCATCGCTTCTTCGCGTCGCGACGCTTTCACAATCTCTTCGTTCATATTGCCTTTGCGCCACAGTTTGGCGGATTCGCCTCGCTCGCCGAAAGACAGGCAAACGATGTGAACGGCGTAACCGGCCTGTGTATGTTTCGCGATGGCACCGCCTGCGCGCCAGACGAAATCGGCGGAGTGGGCGCTGACGACTAATGCACTTTTGCTTTCATCTTTTTTTGGCTGAGTCATGACTATGTCCTGGGTTTAGGGTGAGCTGATTGCCTGAGTTCCATGCTGTCAGTCCGTGCCTGCGGCGGGTAATTCATTTGATTGCAGGGGGTATGCGTTTTATTTATATTGCTGAGGGATGTCACGAAAAAAAGCCTGACGGGAGAAGGGGATGGCACAAGACGAGATGCTGAGTAACCTGATGCAAATACGCGCTTTTTGTCAGGTGGTCGATCAGGGAAGTGTATCGCGTGCAGCCGATGAGCTTTACCGCACGCAGTCGGCGGTGACGAGGGCGATCCGCGATCTGGAACAGGCTCTCGACGTGCCTTTGTTTGAACGTCATGCCAACGGAATGCTGCTCACCGATTTTGGTAAATGCGTGCTGCCGCGTGCGCGCCGGGCGATTGCCGAATTGCGGCTGATCCCGTCGCAGCTGGCGAAATTACACGGCAAAGCCGGGCAAACGCGCAGTGAAACCGAACCGCTGTATTTGTTTAATGTCCGGCGCCTGCAAATTTTCATTTCACTGTGTAAAACGCGGCATATGCAGACGGTCGCCACGCTGCTCGGGCTGAGCCAGCCTGCGGTCAGCGCGGCGTTGAAGGTGTTGGAAAACGGTGCAGGTCAGGCGCTGCTGGAACGCACGCCGCACGGCATGATGCCGTCGCTGGCCGGGCAGGATATCGTGCCGAATTTGCGCCGTGCGCTCAACGAACTGCGGCATATTCCCGCCGATATCGCCGCCCGCCGTGGCGTGCTGGAAGGCACGGTGCAGGTCGGCGCACTGCCGCTCGGGCGCACACGTTTGCTGCCACAAGCGATCATCGGGCTGACACAGCGTTACGGTGGCGTCAAAGTGATCACCAATGAAAGTGCGTTCAGCGCGCTGGCGTCCGAGCTGCGTTCGGGCGAGGTGGATTTTATCTTCGGCGCGCTGCGTTCGAGCGATTATGCGGCGGATATGGTGACGGAAACGCTGTTCACCGAAAGCATGGTCATCCTGGCGCGAAAAGGGCATCCGCTGCTCAGCGAACCGGTAACGCAGGAACATCTGCGTACCGCGCGCTGGGTCTTGCCGCGGGCAGAAACCCCGGCGCGGCGGTTACTGGATAACAGCTTTACCGCGATGGAAATCCCGCCGCCCGATCCGGTGGTGGAAAGCGGCGATCTGGGCATTGTGCGCGGCTTGCTGCTCGGTTCAGATATGCTGGCCGCCGTTTCCGCCCGCCAGCTGGAACACGAACTGGAAAGCGGCGAGCTGATAAAACTGCCGCTGGATCTGGCCGATACGCATCGCGCCATCGGCCTGACTTTCCGCGCAGGAAGCCTGCTTTCCCCCGCCGCACAGGCGCTGGTGAAGGAAATACGGCAGGTTTGCAGCTCATCACTCACCCAATAAACAGGCCATACTGTTGATCAAACGGGTAGAAAAGGATCCTTCAACGTTAGAAAGGTTCGCCAATCTGAACTGATTAAAAGTGCATGCAAGGGGAAGAGAACGTTTTCAAAGGATTGCAGATTTGCATAGCTTCCGGCCGCTTTCAGAAAGCTTGCTGAATGAGTATTTCGAGACCGAAAGGCCCGAACACCGAAATGAAGGCACCGCGCAGTAAAAAGACGCGGAGAGTCAAAAGAGGCCCCGTCCTGGGTCTCTTTTGTCGGTTTAGGCGCAAGGAGTTATGTGATCACAGTTACTGAAAACCGAAACTTTCCCGATCATCTGCCCGCCCTCACGGCGAGTGAAAAACCGTGCCCGTTCCGGTCTAAACGGAAATCTTCCTGACGGTTTGCCCGGATACAGTTTCCTGCCCGTTCGGTCCGTAGAATTTTTGTGTCTGGCTGGCGTTGAGAATAGCCAAAGCCTCGGTGTTGTAAGCAATTTGTTTGCCCAGCAACATGCCGTTGTGACGATTGATCTGACTCAGCTTGGTGGTCAGTTGCACCACCTCTTTCCACATCGCGGCGATTTCCGGCTGACGGGAGTAGGGGGCACTTTGTTTCAGACGTTCGTCATGCTGACGACGCTGTTTATCAAGATAGTCTACCGTAGCGAGCAATGAGCTCTTTTGCTCGGTGATATGCTGCAGGGCCGCTCCGTTCACGCGGCCTGAGCACAGTATCGTTTGTTCGTGATTAATCACTTGATCCAGCGCTTGCAACGTTTCAACCAAGGTAGTCATGGACTTGATAAAATTCTTCATCGGGCCTTATTACCTTCCAACTTTTTCGTCTCCGAGCCGGGTCTGCGGCTTAAAAACCTTTGAGATAATCCTGCGTGTCCTTCAACAGAGCATCAGCAATTTTGCCGGTATCCATGGTCAGTTTGCCATCACGGATAGCTTGTTTCAGTTCGTCGACACGTGCCGTATTGATGTCCTGCGCACTTGACTGAGTCAGAGACGTTTGCGCTGAGCTCAGGGTCACCGCCGTACCGCTGGTGGTGGTACCAGAAACAGTGTCTTCTTTGCGCGTATTCTGAACAGAAGCTTCAGAAGGATCACGCTGCTGGATCGAAGTTAAAGGTGAAACACCTTGAGTACGATCGATAGCCATATAAATATTCTCCGGTAAGGGTATTCAGGGCCTTTAATGTGACGCAAACCCTAAAAATGCCGTCGTGGGACGACTCTGATACGTTTGTTATCGACATGTGGCGAAATAACTTTAGCCTTAATTGCAGCTTTTTCTACAAATACGGTTGCAATTCAACCTAAATTGTCACTGTCACAGACCCATCTGAGCCCACTGTCCCGTTCACAATTACGCCTGACGGCATTCTTATCCGCACGGATTCATTTGCTGCTGCGTTGTTCATTGCCTTACCGGCGCTGGATACGTTAAAACCACTGCCTGTCGCCTGTACCTGCACTTCCTGACCCGCATGCACCATCCACGGACGGCGAAGCATCGACAACGTTAACGGCTGGCCGATGTTGATATTGCGCAGCGTAACGCCGTTAATCGCCTGATTACTGTCAAGAATCGCTTTCGGCGGCAGGAGATCCAGACGCCCGTTCCTGGCTTCCAGATCCGTTTGCGCCAGATGCGCTCCCGCAGGCACATTTTTCGCCGCAACCCAGTAAGTTCCGCTCACCTGAACCTTGGTCTGCACATAAATTTTCTGGCCGTTACAGTTCACCGCCACCGAGACATTTCCCCAGGTGCGGCTGTTAGACGAAAGCATAAATTGTGGCGATAAACACTGCGGCTGACGCGCGGCAGGTGTCATCACCACCACTTTCACCTGCATTCCGCTGTCGGCATATTGCTGACGGAAGAACTGCTGGAGCTGCGAGGTCAGTAGTGTATCGCTATTGGCCGACGCAGGCACGCTTTTGGCCAGCGCATTTTGTGCAAAGCTGGTGCCGCCGGATGTCAGACCCAGAAGAATGCAGCCCAGCGTGATGCTTAAACGTCGGAGTTCCAGCCTGTTCATACGCGATTTACCTTTGTGCCCGATGTGTCGGCGAAAAGTCTACTGGGGACAAGTCTACCCTCAGTTTGCAATTCCTAAAGGGACAAATAGCGGACGATTTTGCGCTTATTCAGACGATCGGTTGTTGACACCCGCATTTATGCTGTCGACTCCAAAATCTCACTTTGCGGAGGGCGCATGCTCGACAAATTGAACGCCGCACTACAGTTCCAACAGGAAGCGCTCAACCTGCGCGCCCAGCGGCAAGAAATACTTTCAGCCAATATCGCCAACGCCGATACCCCGGGGTATCAGGCGCGCGATATCGATTTCGCCAGTCAGTTGCAGAAAGTGATGGAGCAGGGCCGCGCCAGTGAAAGCGGCATGTCTTTGTCGCTGACGTCTGACCGCCACATCGCGGCGTCAAACGTTTCGCCCGCCGACATGGATTTGATGTACCGGATCCCTGATCAACCGTCGGCAGACGGTAACACGGTCGATATGGACCGTGAACGTACCAACTTTGCGGATAACAGCGTGCGCTATCAGACCGATTTGACCGTCCTTGGCGGCCAAATTAAAGGGATGATGTCGGTGCTGCAAGGATAAAACCTATGTCGATGCTCGGTATTTTTGATATCGCCGGTTCTGCGCTTGCCGCGCAGTCTCAGCGTCTGAACGTCAGCGCCAGTAACATGGCCAACGCCGACAGTGTGACCGGCCCGGATGGTCAGCCTTACAAGGCTAAACAGGTCGTGTTTCAGGTGAACGCGGCGCCGGGGCAGGAAACCGGCGGCGTGAAAGTGGCGCAGATCGTTGATGATCCGGCGCCGGTGCGCATGGTGTACGAGCCCGGTAATCCGATGGCGGATGCGAAAGGGTATGTGCAGATGCCAAACGTAGATGTGGTCAGCGAAATGGTCAACACCATCTCCGCTTCCCGCAGTTATCAGGCCAACGTCGAGGTGCTCAACACCACTAAGTCGTTGATGATGAAAACTCTCACTCTGGGGCAATAGCGGAGCGAAATATGTCTATAACGACGTCGATTAATGACACCACTGATAACACAACGATCACCAGTACCGGCTCCAGCACGTCCACAACCGGAACCAGCTCGGCCGATGATCTCTCCAGTAGTTTCCTGACCTTGCTGGTCGCTCAGCTGAAAAACCAGGATCCCACCAATCCGATGGATAACAGCCAGCTCACCAGCCAGCTGGCACAAATCAGCACCGTGAGCGGGATTGAAAAACTCAACACCACGCTGGGCGGCATCTCCGGACAAATCTCCAGCGGCACTTCCGTTCAGGCCAGTTCCCTGATTGGCCACGGCGTGATGGTCTCCGGCAGTGCGATCCTGGTGGGCAAAGATACCGACGGCACGGTCAGTACCACACCCTTCGGCTTCGAGCTGGAAACCGCGGCAAGCAGCGTCACCGCCACCGTCAGCGATTCCACCGGCAAAGTGGTGAAAACCCTCAGCCTGGGGTCTCAGACAGCGGGCGTTCACAGCTACACCTGGGACGGCACGCAGGACGATGGCACCGCAGCCCCGGATGGCAGCTACACCTTCAGCATCAATGCCCTGAACAACAGTCAGCAAATGGTGGCAACACCGCTGAACTATGCGCTGGTCAATGGTGTAACCAAAGATTCATCCGGGAATACCGCGTTGGATCTGGGCGTGCGCGGAACCGCAACTGTCGATTCTGTACGCCAGATTTTGTAAGAGAGTCACTCAGACCGCTCCCTCCCCTGCGAAGGGGAGGGTTGGGGTGGGGTCCGAATGGCAACGCAGTCGCTGCCTGCAAAATCCCCTCCCAACCTCCCCCTTCTCAGGGGGAGGAGCTACAAACACTACACACAGTAAAATGGAGCTAACATGAGCTTTTCCCAAGCAGTCAGCGGCCTGAGCGCGGCATCGACCAACCTCGACGTGATTGGTAACAACATCGCCAACTCCGCCACCGTTGGTTTTAAGACAGCCACCGCCTCTTTTGCCGATATGTTTGCCGGTTCTCAGACCGGTATGGGCGTAAAAGTTGCCGCTGTCACACAGAACTTTAACGACGGTACCACCACCAACACCTCCCGCGGGCTGGATGTGGCACTGAGCGGTAACGGTTTCTTCCGTCTGACCGACAGCAGCGGTGCGGTTTACTACTCCCGCAATGGCCAGTTCTCCCTCGATGCGAACCGTAATCTGGTGAACATGCAGGGGCTGAGCGTGACCGGTTACCCGGCGACTGGTACACCGCCAACTATCGCGGCGGGCGCACAGCCTGTTGCACTGAGCGTCCCGACCACCATGATGAGCGCGAAAGCCACCACCGCAGCCACCATGGTGGCCAACCTGAACTCAACCGACACCGTGCCAACCACGGCAACGTTTAGCAGCAGCGATGACACCAGCTACAACTACGTCAACAGCATCACCACCTATGACTCACAGGGTAACGCGCACGATAACAACCTGTACTTCGTGAAAACCTCTGCGAACAACTGGGATGTGTACGCTCAGGACGGCAGTGTTTCAGGTTCAACGGCGGCCAAAATTGGTTCTCTTAAATACGACACCAGTGGCGCACTGGTCAGCACCACCGACGCAACAGGCGCTGCCAACGCGGGTCTGGCACTGACATTGCCGATGAACACCGCCACCAACGGCACGGTGACGCCGCAAACCGTGTCTCTGGATTTCACCGGCAGTATTCAGCAGAGCACCGGCAGCGACAGCATCGGTTCCCAGAATCAGGATGGTTATGCAGCAGGCCAGATGACCGGCTACACCATCAATGACGACGGCACCATTTCCGGGACTTACTCCAACAATAAAACCCAGTTACTGGGACAAATTGTGCTGAGTAACTTCTCCAACCCTGAAGGTCTGAAATCTGAAGGCGATAACGTGTGGACGGCGACCTCTTCTTCAGGTCAGGCCGTGACCGGTATCGCGGGTCAGGGCGGTTTGGCATCCATGACCAGTGGCGCGCTGGAATCTTCCAACGTCGATCTGAGTGCGGAGCTGGTCAACATGATCGTGGCTCAGCGTAACTATCAGTCGAATGCGCAGACCATCAAAACTCAGGACTCCATCCTGAACACGTTGGTTAACCTGCGCTAACGCGCGACTTAAAAACAGGGCAGCACTATGGATCGCGCTATCTACACCGCGAGCGGCGCAGCCAGCCAGACGCTGGTTCAGCAGTCGGTCACGTCAAGTAACCTGGCTAACGCTTCCACACCGGGCTTTCGCGCACAGCTTTTAGCCATGCGCGCCGTACCGGTGGATGGCGAAAGCCTGCAAACGCGTACGCTGGTCACGGCGTCCACACCGGGCGCAGACATGACTCAGGGGAAACTTAACTACACCGGTCGTCCGCTGGATGTGGCTTTACAGCAGGATGGTTTCCTGGCGGTGCAGATGCCTGATGGCACTGAAGCGTACACACGCAACGGTGACATGCAGGTCTCACCTACCAACCAGCTGACCATTCAGGGTCATCCGGTGATGGGGGATAACGGGCCAATCGAAGTTCCGCCGCAGTCTCAGCTCACGATTTCTGCGGACGGGACCATTGCTGTCCTGGAAGCCGGCGCTGATCCCAACACCATGGGGCAGCTCGGCAAACTGAAACTGGTGAAGGCGGCTGGCAATGAAGTGACCCGCGGAGACGACGGCATGTTCCGTCCGACCGCCGCGACGGCGCAAGCCCGGGGCGCGACATTGCAGGCCGATCCGACCATTCACGTGATGCCCGGAACACTCGAAGGCAGTAACGCGGATCCGGTTTCGACCATGGTTGACATGATAGCCAACGCACGCCGCTTTGAGATGCAGATGAAAGTCATCCACAGCGTCGATGAAAATGAACAGAGTGCCAACAATCTGCTGTCAATGAGCTGATGATGGCAGAGGAGTAATGACATGATCCCATCGCTATATATTGCGAAGACCGGGCTGGATGCCCAGCAGACCAACATGGATGTTATCGCCAACAACCTGGCGAACGTCAGCACCAACGGCTTCAAACGCCAGCGTGCGGTTTTCGAAGATTTGCTGTACCAGACAGTCCGTCAGCCAGGTGCACAGTCTTCTGAACAGACGAACCTGCCTTCCGGTTTGCAAATCGGTACCGGTGTTCGTCCGGTTTCGACCGAGCGCCTGTTCTCACAGGGCAACCTGTCGCAGACCAGCAACAGTAAAGACATCGCGATCAAAGGCGAAGGTTTCTTCCAGGTGCAGCTGCCCGATGGCACCACCGCCTATACCCGCGACGGTTCTTTCCAGGTTGATCAGAACGGCCAGCTGGTCACTTCCAGCGGCTACCAGATCATCCCTGCGATCACCATTCCGGCGAATGCCCTGAGCATGACCGTGGGTCGTGACGGTATCGTCAGCGTGACTGTGCAAGGGCAGACCGCCGCACAACAGGTCGGCCAGCTGACGCTGAGCACCTTCATCAACAACAGCGGTCTGGAATCTATGGGTGAAAACCTGTACCAGGAAACCCAAAGTTCTGGCGCACCAACAGACAGCACGCCGGGTCTGAACGGTGCGGGCCTGTTGTATCAGGGTTATGTCGAAACCTCTAACGTCAACGTGGCGGAAGAGCTGGTCAACATGATCCAGACGCAGCGTGCTTACGAAATCAACAGTAAAGCGGTGTCCACGTCGGACGAAATGCTGCAAAAACTTTCTCAGCTGTAAGTTTTTTGTGGTGGTAAGAAAAATAAGAGGGCAGGGGCAAATTTGCTTCTGCCCTGAACCGGTTCAGATCCCTACCAGGTCGATTTTTTTAAGGCGATAACTGTGGTGACCAAAAAAATAACGTCGGTAATGACTTCTTATACAGACCGACCAGGCAAGCTGGTGCTGCCACTGTTAGTCACGTTACTGGCGAATGGCTGTGCGTATATGCCCCATACTCCGCTGGTACCCGGCGCAACGTCCGCCGCGCCTGCACCTGCCGCACCGCCGGTTCCCAACGGTTCGATTTTCCAGTCCGTTCAGCCGATGAACTATGGTTATCAGCCTCTGTTTGAAGACCGCCGTCCACGTAACATCGGTGACACTCTGACTATCGTCTTGCAGGAAAACGTGAGTGCGAGCAAAAGCTCCTCAGCGAACGCCAGCCGCAACGGGTCAACCACCTTTGGTGCCGCCACTGCGCCCCGCTATCTTGAAGGCCTGTTCGGCAATGCGCGCGCCGATGTCGATATGAGCGGTGCCAACACCTTCGCCGGGAAAGGCGGTGCGGCGGCCAACAACACCTTCAGCGGCACACTGACCGTGACGGTTGCGGAAGTGCTGGCTAACGGCAACCTGAAAGTTGTCGGTGAAAAACAAATCGAGATTAATCAGGGAACCGAATTTATCCGGTTCTCCGGTGTGGTCAACCCACGCACCATCAGCGGTGCCAACGCCGTTATCTCCACGCAAGTGGCTGATGCGCGCATCGAATACGTGGGCAACGGCTACATCAATGAAGCGCAGAACATGGGCTGGTTGCAGCGGTTCTTCCTAAACTTATCGCCGTTATAACGAGGCAATCATGCGAAAATTCCTTTCCGGTGTTATCTGTCTGGCGATGTCCGCCCTGGTGGTACTGCCCGCATCCGCCGACCGTATTCGTGATTTGACGACGGTACAAGGTGTGCGTGATAACGCCCTGATCGGCTACGGCTTAGTCGTTGGTCTCGACGGAACCGGTGACCAGACCACGCAGACGCCATTTACCACCCAGACGCTGACCAACATGTTGTCTCAGTTAGGGATCACCGTCCCGGCGGGCACCAACATGCAGTTGAAAAACGTGGCAGCCGTGATGGTTACCGCCAAAATGCCGCCATTCTCACGCGCCGGTCAGGCGATTGATGTCGTGGTTTCCTCAATGGGTAATGCCAAAAGCATCCGCGGCGGAACTTTGCTGATGACGCCAATGAAAGGGGTCGATAATCAGGTATACGCGCTGGCGCAGGGTAACGTGCTGGTCGGCGGTGCCGGGGCATCTGCCGGCGGCAGCAGCGTAACGGTTAACCAGGTTTCCGGTGGCCGTATTACCGGCGGCGCGACCATTGAACGCGAACTGCCAAGCACCTTCGGCACCGAAGGCGTGATTAACCTTCAGCTTAATGATGAAGACTTCAATCTCGCGCAGCAGGTCAGCGACGCCATTAACCGTCAGGGAATGGGGTCTGCCTCGGCGCTGGATTCCCGCAATATTCAGGTCATCGTGCCGCGCGGCAATACCTCGCAGGTGCGCATTCTGGCGCAGATTCAGAACATCGAAGTCAACGTCGGGCCAATGGATGCGAAAGTGATCATCAACTCCCGTACCGGCTCGGTGGTGATGAACCGCGATGTGACGCTCGACAATTGCGCCGTGGCGCAGGGCAATCTGTCTGTGGTGGTCGATCGCCAGAACGACGTCAGCCAGCCGAATACGCCATTTGGCGGCGGCCAGACCGTCGTGACGCCAAATACCAATATTTCCGTCCGTCAGTCCGGGGGTTCTATTCAGCAGGTGCGGTCGAGCGCCAGTCTGAACAACGTGGTCCGCACACTTAACGCGTTAGGCGCGACGCCTATCGATCTGATGTCCATCCTGCAGGCGATGAAAACAGCCGGCTGCCTGCGTGCTGATTTGGAAATTATCTGATGAGCGATCTGATGTCGATGTCAGGGGCGTTTGACCCGCAGGGTGCGGCGTACGACACGAATTCCCTGAACAAACTGAAGCGGGACGTTTCGCAGGATCCGCAGGCCCACATCAAAGAAGTCGCTAAACAGTTCGAAGGCGTCTTCGTGCAGATGATGTTGAAAAGCATGCGTCAGGCGCTGCCGCAGGGCGGGATCCTCGATAACCAGTCCACCAAGCTTTATACATCGATGTACGATCAGCAAATTGCGCAGGACATGTCCGACAAAGGGTTGGGCATGGCCGACATGATGGTGGAACAGCTGACCGGCGGCTCAAAACAGCCGTCTGAACTGGCGGGCACAACGCCAATGGCGCTCGACGGCGAAGTGCTGAAAACCATGCCCATTCAGGCGATGGAACAGTATCTGCGCAAAGTCATTCCGACCGCGCCGGATCGCACCACCGGCGGCGCGCCACTGCCAACCGACAGCGGCCAGTTCGTCTCCAGCCTGAGTATTCCGGCGCAGGTGGCGAGTAAAGACAGCGGCATCTCCCATCAGCTGATTGTGGCGCAGGCCGCACTGGAATCCGGCTGGGGTCAGCGCGAAATTCCAACCGCCGACGGTAAGCGCAGCTACAACCTCTTCGGCATCAAAGCCGGCAGCAGCTGGGACGGCCCGACGACCAATATTACTACCACGGAATATGCCAACGGCGTGGCGAAAAAAGTTCAGGCCAGTTTCCGTGTTTACGGCTCTTACGTGGAAGCGATCAGCGACTACATCAAACTGCTCACCAACAACCCGCGCTACGCCCAGGTGGCGTCCGCGAATACGCCTGAACAGGCCGCGCATGCACTGCAACGCGCGGGCTATGCGACGGATCCGAATTATGCCGAAAAACTGGTGAGTGTGATCCAGAAAATCAAAGGCGCGGGCGAGCAGGCTGTGAAAGCTTACAGCCATGATTTAAAAGATATTTTTTAGTGCCGCAAAAGCGTGTTTTTTTTCTCAAGTTTTAGCCGTACAGGCCGATAACACGTTAAGAATGGGAAAAGGGGAAAGCCCCGTTTCAGTTCCCTTAATTACACGGTGGTAAAAAAGTCACCGGCAGCCAAAAGGTCACTCATGTCCAGTAGCTTAATTAATACCGCAATGAGCGGACTGAACGCAGCGCAGGCCGCGCTCAGTACCACCGGCAACAACATCGCGAACGTCAGCGTAGCCGGTTATAACCGCCAGACTGCCATCATCACTCAGAGCAACGGGACGTCGACGTCTGCCGGGTATATTGGCAATGGTGTGACGGTGACGGGCGTGAACCGTGAGTACAACTCTTTTGTCGTCAAGCAACTGCTGGGCGCGAGCGCGACAGGCAGTGCGCTGTCAACGCAGCTTGATCAGGCCAGCTCCATCGATGATTTGCTGGGTGACAGCTCGACCGGTATCGATGCCACCATGGCAACGTTCTTTACCGGCCTGCAAACGCTGACCAGCAACGCCAGCGACAGCTCGGCGCGTCAGGCCGTTTTGGGTGAAGCGCAGGGTTTAACCGCGCAGTTCAACAGTTCGGCGAAATACCTGAGCGACATGAATACCGCCGTTAACCAGCAAATTACGCAGAACGTTGATCAGATCAACACCTATGCGGCGCAGATTGCCAAGCTGAATAACCAGATTACCGCGACGCGCGGCAGCAGCGGGCAGGAACCTAACGCCTTGCTCGATCAGCGTGATCAACTGGTCAGTCAGCTTAATGACATTACCGGTGTGACCGTCACGCAGCAGGACGGTGATACGTACAACGTTTCCTTTGCTAACGGTACGCCGCTGGTGAGTGGCGGAACGTCGAAAACGGTTGTGGCAATACCGTCCAGCGCGGATCCGTCAAAACTGACGGTCGGCATGACCCAGCCTGATGGCACGGTTTCACAAATTCAGGAAAGCCGTCTGACTACCGGTTCACTCGGTGGCACACTGGCATTCCGCAAAGACAACCTGGAACCGGCGATCAACCAGCTGGGTCAGCTTGCGCTGTCCATGGCAGATGCCTTCAACAGCACCAACAAAGCCGGTTTTGATCTCAACGGTGACGCCGGTACAGATTTCTTCTCGTTCACCGGCGCAACTACGGTGGCGAATACCAAAAACACCGGCACTGCGGACGTGAGTGTGGCTTATAAAGACACCACCGCTGTGAAAGCCAGCGATTACACCATGGCTTACGACGGTACATCGTGGAACGTCACCCGCGTTTCCGATGGCGCAAAAATCACGCCAACGGCAGGCACCGACAGCAGCGGTAATCCGACGATGGACTTTGACGGCCTATCCGTTTCCGTCACCGGAACGCCAGCCACTAACGACAGCATCACCATCAAAACGGTGAGCAACGTTGCCGGCAGCATTAATGTCGCTATCAATGATTCTTCCCTGATTGCCGCCGCAGGCGCAGCAGACAGCGGCGTCAGCGATAACACCAACGCCCAAAAATTGCTGAACCTGCAAACCGCAAAACTGGTGGAAGGTAAATCTACCCTGACCGGCGCGTATGCCAGCCTGGTGAGTAACGTCGGTAACCAGGTTGCCACGCTGACCACCACCAGCACGGCGCAGGCCAATATCGTGACGCAACTGACCACGCAACAGCAGTCTATCTCCGGGGTTAACCTCGATGAAGAATACGGCGATCTGCAACGTTACCAGCAATATTATCTGGCGAACGCGCAGGTTGTGCAGACGGCTTCGACCATCTTTGACGCGATCATCAACATTCGCTGATCTTTGAACTGATAAGGAACTGATGCCATGCGCCTTAGTACCAACATGATTTACGACCAGAACATGAACGCGGTGTTAGAAGGTCAGAACCGTTTCCAGGCGACCGGTTTACAGCTGTCCACCGGCTCGAAAGTCAGCAAGCCTTCTGATGATCCGCTGGCCGCTTCGCAGGCCGTTCTGGTTCGTCAGGCACAGGCTGAAAACAGCCAGTTTTCCGTGGCGCGTACCTTTGCCAACCAGAGTATGAGTCAGGAAGAATCGACGTTAAGCAGCGTGACATCCACCATTCAGGATGCGCAGACGCTGATTGTCCAGGCCGGTGACGGTTCCCTGAGCGACGACGACCGTTCCTCTCTGGCGACCAAACTGGAAAGCCTGAAGTCACAGTTACTGAACCTGGCAAACAGCACCGACGGCAATGGCCGTTACATTTTTGCCGGTTACAAAAGTGATACGCCGCCGTACACGCAGGACGCGACAACGGGCGCTGTAACCTATTCCGGTGGCACAACGGCGCTGACCCAGCAGGTTGATGCCAGCCGTACCATGACCATCAGCCATACCGGTAATCAGGTTTTCAATACCCTGACTGGCGATGCGAAAGCGGAACCCGATGGCTCCGCCAGCGAATCCGATATTTTCAAAACCATCGACGGTGCGCTGACTGCGCTGAAAACACCTTCTGCGGATTACACCTCTGATACAGAATATTCAGATGCGATCGACAAAGCCAACCGCGGGCTGAGCAACTCACTCAACAACGTGCTGTCTGTGCGTTCAGAGTTGGGTACCCAGATGAGCGAACTGGATAACCTGGATACGCTCGGAGATAACCGCGAAGTGGCAAACTCGACCAAACTCAGTAATCTGGTCGATACCGAATGGACATCCGCAATTTCGACGTACACGCTGCAACAGGTCGCGCTTCAGGCCTCTTACAAAACCTACAGCGCCATGCAGGGGATGTCCCTGTTCCAGATGAATTCGTAATTCTTCCGGCGCGTCTCCTGACGCGCCCGCTTACTCTCTTCGTTATCGACTGCCGTCTGTGGCTAAAGCAGACACGCAGGCCCTTTTCTGATTGTACTTAAACCGGGTACCTTCAGCTTTGTATGTCACTTTTTCTAAGGTTGAAGTGACATACGCTTTTTCCTCTTCCTCTTCCTCTTCCTATTCCGAACTGGCTCAGCGCTGGAGCCTTCGCTCACCCCGGTCACATACTTATTGTATGCTCCCGGGGATTCGTTCAGTTGCCGCCTCGATCCAATCCGGACTATTTCGGGGAAAAGGTGATCAATGAAACGGCCTAATGACCCAATAAGGCGAGCAGGACGGGGAACAGGAACGGGGCGAGGAGGGAGGTGATAATCCCGCAAATCACCAGCGCCAGCGAACTGAACGCGCCTTCCTGATAATCCATTTCTGCGCAACGTGCGGTGCCGAGTGCGTGAGAGGCGGTGCCCATCGCCAGACCGCGTGAGGCTTTGGTGGTGATCTTCAGAACATTCAGAATGCTGTGGCCGAAGACTGCACCCAGGATCCCGACAAAGATAACGCACACGGCGCTGATGGCCGGAATTCCGTGAATGGATTGCGCGGTGGCCATCGCAATCGGCGTGGTGACGGATTTAGGCATGACAGACGCGGCAATTTCCGGCGTCGCCCCCATCCATAACGCAATTGCAGTACCGGTGGTCATCGCCACGATGCTGCCGATAAAACAGATGCTGATGATGGATTTCCACCGCGCGCGGATCTGGTGCAGTTGCTCATAAAGCGGAAACGCCAGCGCGACGACGGCGGGTTGCAGCAAATCGTTGAGAATTTTACTGCCGGCAAAATAGCGCGTGTAAGGGATATTCATGACCAGCAGCAGAGGGATGATAATCACCATCGACATCAGCAGCGGATTGAGTAACGGCATTTTGAGTTTGATTGCCAGCTTGCGTGCAGCGAAAAACACCAGCAGCGTCAGCGGAAGTGACCACAGAATATCAATCATTTTTCTTCTCCGCCTTGTCAGTCACCGCACCGCGATCGCCATGAATATAGTGGGAACAATAGGCGACGACCAGCAACACAATAATCGTACTCACCAGACAAGACACCACCAGCGGACCGAACTGTGTCCGCAGCTGTTCGTAGTAATTCATCACCCCGACGCCGATGGGCACGAACAGCAACGCCATATAACGGATGAGAACATTGCAGCCCGGTTTGACCCATTTAAACGGCAGAATTTGCGTGGAAAGCAGCCCGAAGAGGATCAGCATCCCGATGATGCTGCCGGGAATAGTGATCGGTAAAAGAGATGAAATCGCGTTCCCGGCGAACAGACAGAGGTATATCAGGATAAATGCCCGGATATAGTGGAAAGCCAGAGATAATGCGTTGTTCATAGTGATTTGCCCGCTTGAATGATGTATTCATCATACAATTAAGATGTGATCTGCGCCACATAACCAAGTATGAAATTTAGGAATGAAGTGTATTCGATTGCGGAGATCGCCGCATTGCGATTTTCAATTGCGGGCTGGTGCAAGTTTCGGTTTCTCAGTAGCAGTGATCACCGCACCAGGCGGTTTTAAAAGCAGTACGGCGCAAGTTTCGGTTTCTCAATAGCAGTGATCACTTAACGTGCTGCGCCGAAACCGACCAAAGAGCCCAGGACGGGGCCTCTTTGGAATCTCCACGTCTTTTACAACACGCGCTGCCGCTCGCAGTTAAAAAGCGCGGGTGTCCGGAGGGCGCGCGCGTTAACGCGCCCTTTGGGCCAGTTTGGGCGGCGAGACCCAAGGTCTTGAAGTTGTTTTTAAACCATCCACCTTTAGCATCACAACCCGGGTGCTTTCCACATCGACGTCGTCAGTTGCCTGTCCACCAGCCTCAGCTGATCCGCGTACACTTCCTGCCAGTTGGCTTTCTGCACCCGATACTTCGCGTGATTCGCCACGTCCGGCTGATATTCCCGTTCCCAGCGCACCAGCGCTTCTCCGGTATCGGCCAGCGAGGCATAAACGCCTGCCGCGACACCGGCCGCAATCGCGCAGCCCAACGCGGTGGCTTCTTTCACGACCGGAACGCTGACCGGAACGCCGGTGACATCACTCAGAATCTGACACCACAGCTTTCCTTTGGAACCGCCGCCGGAGAACACCAGCGATTTTGCGCGCACGCCGGAAAAGCGGGCGATCATATCCAGATTACAGGCCGAGACGATGGCGGCATTTTCCTCGAGCGCGCGGAACAGCGTCGGTTTGTTGCACTTTTCCGGGTCGATGGACAGATTGATAAACGACGGCGCGGCGTGATACCAGTTTTTAAAATGCATTGCATCGGAGAAGACCGGCGTCACGCCCCACGAACCCACCGGCACGCGCGCGGCCATGTCTTCCAGGAGGCTGTAAGCATCTACGCCCAGCCGTCCGGCGAGGGTTTTCTCTTCGGTGCAGAATGCGTCGCGGAACCAACGCATCGTCAGGCCGGTAAAGAAACTGATGGATTCGGCCTGCGCCATGCCGGGAATGACGTGCGGATTGACGCGGATGTTCATCTCCGGATCGGTGACCGGCTCCGGTAAATTCACAATCTGCTGCCAGAAAGTACCGCCTAAAACGGCGGTCTGACCGGGGCGCACCAGCCCTAAACCGAGGGTGCCGAGCTGGGCATCGCCGCCGCCCATGCCGACAGGCGTGCCGGCTTTCAGGCCGCTGAGTTCCGCCGCGCTGGCGGTGACATAGCCCAGACGCGTGCCGGTTTCGGCGACGGGGGAAAGCATATCGGCGCGCAGCCCGGCCATGTCTAACAGCTCAGGCCGCCAGTTGCGGGTGGCCAGATCCAGCATGCCGGTGGTGCCGGCGTTAGACGGGTCAACTGCCAGCTCGCCGCTGAGCATACAGGCCAGCCAGTCGCTGATCATGGTGACGGTCGCGGCCTGACGGTAAATGTCTGGCCGATGGTGCGCCAGCCACAGCAGACGCGGCATAGCGCTGAGCGCCAGCGTCTGGCCGGAGCATTCATACACTTCGCGTTCAAATTCGAAATCGTGGATTTCTTTCAGCTCGGAAACTTCACGGCTGGCGCGGGCATCAACGTTAGCGCAGGCCCAGATCGGTTCACCGGATTTATCGTAAAGCACAATCCCTTCGCGCATTGAACAGGCGGCGACGGCGCGGATGGCTGAGGCGGGGAGATGCGCTTCGTGCAGCGCCTGGCGGATACACTGGCAGGCGAGCTGCCAGTTTTTATGCAGATCAAACTCCATCGAACCGGGCACATCCGGCAGTGCCAGATGGATCCACTCGGCCTGTCCGGCGGCAATCTGTTCGCCTTCGAGATTGAAAATCACCGCACGGATACTGCCGGTACCGGCATCCAGCGCCATTAAATAGCTACGATCGTCGTCAGAATTCAGGGTAGAGGTCATCGCTACGTTCTCTCGTGCCAGTTTATCGGGCACCGTTTACCTGACCGCCACACCCCTCACTCCCTGCGGGTCAGTCGAGCAACGCCAGCATGGCTCTTGCTGTGCTCTCTTCAGTAACCAGTGCGTTAATTCGTTTGCCTTTCAGCGCCGCGACGATGGCTTCGGCTTTCTCGACGCCGCCTGCCACCCCTAAAACAGTCGGAATACTTGCCAGATCCGCGGGCGCGACGGCGATCAGTTCATCGTGGATCGCCATGTTTTCCGCCAGCTCGCCGCTTCGCTGCATAAAGAAGCCGAGGATGTCGCCGACCGCGCCTTTGCGACCAAACAGCAACTGTTCGCCTTCGCTGATATAACCGGAGCGCAAGATCGTCGCTTCCTGTTTCTGGTTCAGCGAACCGATGCCGACCACCGCAATATCCGCCGCGCAGGCCGCCAGCATCACGTCATGAACATTGCGTTCCTGCCGGAAAATCGCCGCCACGCTGGCCGATGAGGCACGCAGTGGCGCGGGAATAATGCTGACACCGCAGGCCGCGTCGAGCTGCCCGATGCCGGTCATATACGGGCCGACACCGCCGGAAAGCGTGACCATCCTGATTTGCTGTGAGGCGATAAAGCCGCTCAGATGTTGCAGCGTACTCATGGCCGTTTCGCCAAATCCGACCGCCAGCAGTTGTTCAGGTTTCAGTAAAGTCATCAGCATATGCGCCGCGCCGACACCCAGACGGGCACTCAGCGAACCGTCGGCAAGCTGCGGCAGGACGCGGATCTGCTGTAAACCAAAACGTTCGAGCAGAGTGTTTTCCAGCGCCAGACACCCCTCAAAACGCGAGTTGATTTGCACGCGGATCACCCCGGATTGCCGGCCTTTTTCCAGCAGACGCGACACTTTCAGCCGCGTCAGGCCAAGTCGTTCACCAATCTCATTCTGGGTCAGACCGTCGTGGTAATAGAACCAGGCGGTGCGCGCCAGCAGTTCTTCTTCGCCCATGCTGATTTCCGGAAGGTTAGTCAGATCAGAAAGCGTTGTCTTATCATTCATAGTGAACACTTATCAAAATGTAGATCAATTGTTCGTTAACGAAATGTTGTTAACTGTGATGTGTTTGGCAAATTCCAAATGAATTCTGGTTGAATCATATCGCAGACTCTATGAGTTGAACAAACTGTGATCAGCGCAAAAGTTTTCCTCAGCGCGTCAGACTAGGTTTATGAACAATGTTAAATAATAAATACATTTGTTCATTAAATGTATCCGGCCTGAGGTTGATGTATGCAACACAGCGAGCATTCAGCACATTCCCCGATATCTGCCGCGCCACTGCTGGAAGTGAGCGGTGTCAGTAAAAGCTTTTCCGGCGTGGCGGTGCTGAAAGATATCGATTTCAGCCTGCAACGTGGCGAAGTGCATGCGCTGCTCGGCGGCAATGGCGCGGGGAAATCCACGCTGATGAAAATCATTGCCGGTGTTGAAACCGCAGACTGCGGCAGGATGCTGTTAAACGGTGAACCGCTGCTGGCACGCTCGCCTGCGAAAGCACATCAGGCCGGAATCTATCTGGTGCCGCAGGAACCGATGCTATTTCCCAGCCTGACCGTGCGCGAAAACATCCTCTTCCGTTTACCGGCGCATCAGAACAGCGAGAAAAAGCTGCAACAAACCCTGACGGAACTGGGCTGCAATCTGCCGCTCGGCGCGCTGGCGGGCACATTAGAAGTCGCCGATCAGCAACTGGTGGAAATCCTGCGCGGGCTGATGCGCGACGCCCGTCTGCTGATCCTCGATGAACCGACCGCCTCGCTGACACCGGCGGAATCCGCCCGCTTATTCACTCAGGTTCGTCATCTGACGGCCGGCGGCGTGGGAGTGGTGTTTATCTCGCACAAACTGCCTGAGATCCGCGCCATCAGTGACCGTGTCAGCGTCATGCGCGACGGCAAAATTGCCCTGAGCGGTACGCTCACCGAATTGGATAACGACGCCTTAATTCGTGCCATTACACCCCACACGCAGGATGCCGCCTTACCGGCAGAACAAAAACTGTGGCTGGATTTACCCGGCACGCGTCGCCAGGCGTCAGCAGGAAACAGGGGGGGGAGCGAGCCGGTTTTAGAGGTGCTTAATCTCACCGGTGAAGGGTTTATCAATATTTCCTTTAGCGCCCGCGCCGGGGAAATCGTCGGGCTGGCAGGCGTTGTGGGGGCAGGGCGCACCGAACTGGCGGAAACGCTTTACGGCCTGCGTGATGCCCAAAGTGGTCAGGTTCTTCTGATGCAGCAAGACATCAGCGGGCTGAATACCGTACAACGCCTGAAAAAGGGGCTGGTTTATCTGCCGGAAGACCGGCAGGCGTCCGGCTTATACCTCGATGCGCCGCTGAGCTGGAACACCACGTCGCTGACGTTTAACCGGCAAAGCTGGTGGCTGAATATCAAACGTGAAGCGGCGGTACTGGAGCGTTATCACCGCGCGCTGGGCATCAGATATCGCGACGGCGCACAAACGGCGCGCACGCTCTCCGGCGGGAATCAGCAAAAACTGCTCATTGCCAAATGTCTGGAAGCGCAACCGGCGGTGCTGATTGTCGATGAACCGACGCGCGGCGTTGACGTTGCCGCCCGCGCCGACATCTATCAGCTGTTGCGAAACGTCGTGGAACAGAACGTCGCGGTCATTCTGATTTCATCGGATCTGGACGAAATAGAAGGGCTGGCCGACCGCGTTTTCGTCATGCATCAGGGCGAAATGAGTGGCGAATTGCAGGGCAGTGAAATCAACGTTAACAACATCATGCACATTGCCTTTGGTAATCATCCCCAGACGGCCGACACCGGAGGAACCTCATGCTGAAGCGGATCCAAAACAACCGTGAACTGACCGCGCTGATGGCGATTATTGCGCTGTTTGCGCTGCTCGGCGTGATGGACAACCAGTCGTTCAGCTTCCAGACGCTGAGCATGATTTTCGGCAGCGCGCAGATCCTGATGCTGCTGGCGATGGGCGCAACGCTGGTCATGCTGACGCGCAACATAGACGTCTCGGTAGGGTCAATCACCGGCCTTTGCGCGGTGACGCTCGGCGTTTTGCTTAACAGCGGCGTTGACCTGACGCTGGCTTGCCTGCTGACGCTCGGCACCGGTTTGCTGGCGGGATTGTTCAACGGCGTACTGGTCGCCTGGCTGCGCATCCCGGCAATTGTTGCCACGCTGGGGACGCTCGGTTTATACCGCGGCCTGATGTTGCTCATGACCGGCGGTAAATGGATTGAAGGCTTACCCGCCGGGCTGAAATCCCTGTCGGCCCCGGTGTTTCTTAACGTCTCCGCGCTCGGCTGGCTGGTGATTGTTCTGCTGGTGGCGATGTTCTGTGTACTCAGCCGGACGGCGTTTGGCCGCAGCTTTTACGCGGTGGGCGATAACTTACAGGGCGCACGCCAGCTCGGCGTGGCGGTTAACCGGGTGCGCATTCTCGCGTTTGGCATCAACGGCGTGATGGCCGCCATCGCGGGGATTGTTTTCGCCTCGCAAATCGGTTTCGTGCCTAACCAGACCGGCAGCGGGCTGGAAATGAAAGCCATCGCGGCCTGCGTACTGGGCGGGATCAGCCTGCTCGGCGGTACCGGTTCGATTCTCGGTGCAGTGCTGGGCGCGTACTTCCTGACGCAAATCGACAGCGTTCTGGTGTTGCTGCGCCTGCCTGCCTGGTGGAACGATTTTATCGCCGGACTGGTATTGCTCGGCGTTCTGGTGCTCGACGGTCGGTTGCGGCAGGCCTTGCAGAAAAACCTGCGCCGCCAGAAATATGCCCGTTTTCTGGCAGCCAGCCCGCCGGTTCAAAAGAAATCTGTCGGATATAAAAGCCAGCAGCCGAAACATCTCACACGCCGGTTAAGCACCGGTAAAAAAGCGGGGTGATGTGATGAATTCCTTACGCAACTACGGCTGGGAAGCAGCATTACTGGTGCTGCTGATCCTTGAAATTGCGCTATTCGGCATCGCAAACCCGCGCATGCTGGATGCCAATACGCTGCTGTTCAGCACCAGCGACTTCATCACTATCGGCATTGTAGCGCTGCCGTTAACGCTGGTGATTGTCAGCGGTGGCATTGATATTTCGTTCGGTTCGACCATCGGATTGTGTGCCATCGCGCTGGGCGTGTTGTGTCAGGCGGGGATTCCGCTGGTGGTCGCTATCATTCTGACGCTCGCGCTCGGTCTGGCCTGCGGCCTGCTCAATGCGGCACTCATTCTTTATACCGGCGTCAATCCGCTGGTGATCACCCTCGGCACGCTATACCTGTTTGGCGGCAGCGCCTTACTGCTTTCCGGGCTGGCGGGCGCGACCGGTTTTGAAGGAATCGGTAACTTCCCCGATGCGTTTACAAATTTTGCGAATCAGGTGATTTTCGGTCTGCCGATGCCACTGCTGATTTTCCTGCTCGCCACGCTGTTTTTCTGGCTGCTGATGCACCGCAGCCGCACCGGCCGCAACGTCTTTCTTATCGGCCAGAATGCCCGCGTGGCACGCTACGGCGCGCTGCCGGTCAGCCGCACGGCGTTTGCGTTATACGGCATGACCGGGCTGGCGTCGGCGGTGGCGGCGATCGTCATGACCTCCTATTTCGGTTCCGCGCGTTCTGATCTCGGCGTCTCCTTGCTGATGCCCGCGATCACCGCCGTGGTGTTAGGCGGAGCCAATATTTACGGCGGCTCAGGTTCCATTCTCGGCACGGCGCTGGCGACGCTGCTGATCGGGTACTTACAGCAGGGTTTGCAGATGATCGGCGTATCCAGCCAGGTGTCCAGCGCGCTTTCGGGTGCGCTGCTGATTCTGGTGGTGATTGGCCGTTCTGCCAGCCTCAACCGTGGTCTTATCCGCAGTGTTTTCCAGCGTTATCGCCAGCGCGGGTCTGCGTCTTCTCCTTCTTTATCCACCAAATGAACCGGGGTGCAAGATGAATACAAAAATGCTGAAAACCATGCTGATCGCCAGCGCCGTGAGCCTTGCGTGCCTGAGCGCGCAGGCCGCCGAACGTATCGCGTTTATCCCGAAACTGGTGGGTGTCGGCTATTTCACCAGCGGTGGCAACGGCGCAACGGCGGCGGGCAAAGCGCTGGGCGTGGATGTCACTTACGATGGCCCGACCGAACCGAGCGTGTCCGGTCAGGTGCAGATGATCAATAACTTCGTCAATCAGGGCTACAACGCCATTGTGGTGGCGGCGGTTTCTCCGGACGGCCTGTGCCCGGCGCTCAAACGCGCCATGCAGCGCGGCGTGAAAGTGCTGACCTGGGATTCCGACACCAAACCGGAGTGCCGCTCAATTTACATCAATCAGGGCACACCGCAGCAGCTCGGTTCCATGCTGGTCGATATGACCTCCAGCCAGGTCACCAAAGAAAAAGCCAAAGTGGCGTTCTTCTACTCCAGCCCGACGGTCACCGACCAGAACCAGTGGGTGAAAGAGGCGAAAGCCAAAATCGCCAAAGAGCATCCGGGCTGGGAGGTGGTCACCACGCAGTATGGCTATAACGACGCCACCAAATCACTGCAAACCGCCGAAGGGATCCTCAAATCTTACAGCGATCTGGACGCCATTATCGCGCCGGATGCCAACGCATTACCGGCCGCCGCGCAGGCGGCAGAAAACCTTAAACGCACCAATGTGACCATTGTCGGCTTCAGCACACCAAACGTTATGCGCCCGTACGTTGAGCGCGGCACGGTGAAACAGTTCGGCCTGTGGGACGTGGTCAGTCAGGGCAAAATTTCGGTTTACGTCGCCGATCAGTTACTGAAAAAAGGCGAGCTTAACGTGGGTGACAAGCTGGATGTGCCGGGCGTCGGAGCGGTGGAAGTGGTGCCGAACAGCGTGCAGGGCTACCAGTATGAGGCCAAAGGCAACGGCATCGTGTTATTGCCTGAGCGCGTGGTCTTCACCAAAGACAACATTGCGAAATACGATTTCTGACGATAACGGTTTGCAGCTAAGGAGATACTGAAATGGCAGATTTGGACGATATCAGAGACGGTAAAAACTTCGGCATCGGTACGCCGCAGGATAACCACGCGTTTTTTCTCAAGGGCAGCGGACAGCTCGACTGGGGAATGCAGTCGCGGCTGGCGCGGATTTTTAATCCGGATTCCGGCCGGACCGTCATGCTGGCGTTTGATCACGGATATTTTCAGGGGCCGACCACCGGCCTCGAACGCATCGACATCAATATTGCGCCGCTGTTTCCGCATACCGATGTGCTGATGTGTACCCGCGGCGTGCTGCGCAGCGTGGTGCCCGCCGCCATCAATAAACCGATCGTGATGCGCGCATCCGGGGGCAATTCGATCCTGACTGAGCTTTCCAACGAAACGGTGGCGGTCGCCATTGAAGACGCGCTGCGCCTGAACGTTGCCGCGATGGCCGCACAGGTTTACATCGGCAGCGAACACGAACATCAGTCGATCAAAAACATCATTCAGCTGGTGGATCAGGGGATGCGTTACGGTATGCCGACGATGGCGGTCACCGGCGTCGGCAAAGACATGGCGCGCGACCAGCGTTATTTCTCTCTGGCAACGCGCATTGCGGCAGAAATGGGCGCGAACATCATCAAAACTTACTACGTGGACAGCGGTTTCGAGCGCATCGCCGCCGGTTGTCCGGTACCGATTGTAATTGCCGGAGGTAAGAAACTGCCGGAACGCGAGGCCCTGGAAATGTGTTATCAGGCCATCGATCAGGGCGCATCGGGTGTGGATATGGGCCGCAACATCTTCCAGTCTGAATCGCCGGTCGCCATGCTGCACGCGGTCAAAGCGGTGGTGCATGAAAACGCCAGCGTGGCGCATGCCTACGAACTGTTCCTGAGTGAAAAGGGGTAAATCATGGAAGTGACGCTGGTTGAGATTAATGTGAAACCGGACAAAATTGACGAATTCCTGGAAGTGTTTCACGCCAATCATCTGGGCGCGGTAAAAGAAGAGGGCAACCTGCGGTTTGATGTGTTGCAGGATGAACACGAGCCGACAAAGTTCTTCATCTACGAAGCCTACCGGGATAATGAAGCGGTGCTGGCGCACAAGAAAACGCCACATTATCTGAAATGCGTGGAGGCGCTGGAGGGGATCATGTCGGAGCCGAGGAAGAAAACGGTGTTTAAAGGCATATATCCGTAAGTGCCGGTCAACACCTTGGGCTCGCCGCCCAAACTGGCCCAGAGGGCGCGTAAGCGCGCACCCTCTGGACTCCCGCGCTTTTTCACTGCGCGCTTCCGCTCGCTGGCTATTTTCCAGCGGCTCCGGCTATTGCCGCAAAATCCCGCCGCTGCGCGGTTCCTTCCATTCGGATTACAAACCGCGCGAAAAAATACGCGGTTTTCCACCTCTGGTCGGTTTCGGCGCGAACCGCTGAGCGATCACAGCAATTGAAAAACCGAAATATTCTCGGTCAGCTACGAATGGCCACGATGGTCAATCTACCATCACATCAGCCCCTCAAGCCTCACATACAACTCCCTGAAGACTTCGCGTCGCGCGAGATAATCTGTGTGCTTAGCCATGTCCGGCTCATGTACCTGCTCCAGCGGCAGCGGTGGTAAAAACTCTGCCAGCGGTTTACGGGCATTCACGGCGATCTGCGCCAGTCTCGCTGCCCCTAGTGCCGGGCCGACATCCCCGCCGGTGCGGTACTCCAGCGTTTCACCGCTGATGTCTGCCAGCATCTGCCGCCAGTAAGGGCTGCGCGCGCCGCCGCCAATCAGGATGATGCTGTGCGGTTTCAGGCCGGTGGCGTGAAGCACATCCATGCCGTCGGCCAGTGCAAAACCGACGCCTTCCAGTACGGCGCGGGCGATATCCGACTGGCCGTGCTCATGCGTCAGGCCAAACAGCGTGCCTTTGGCATTCGGGTTGTTGTGCGGTGTGCGCTCACCGGAAAGATACGGCAGGAACCAGACCGGGGAAGCGGCAGGGGGCGTTTTTTCGGCGAGGCTGATAAGTTCACCCACGGAGGCGGTGCCGGTGAGTTTTGCTGCCCAATCCAGACAGGACGCGGCGCTGAGCATCACGGACATCAGGTGCCAGGTATCGGGCAGGGCATGGCAGAAACTGTGGACGGCCTGCTGCGGATTACTGAGAAAACCGTCGCTGACCGCGAAGTAAACGCCGGATGTGCCCAGCGATAACATGGCTTGCCCGGTTTTATAGAGGCCGACGCCCACTGCGCCCGCCGCATTATCGCCACCGCCCGCAATCACCGGTACGGAATCCATTTTCCAGCGTGACGCGAGTTCCGGTAACAAGTGGCCGGTGATCTGATTGCCTTCAAACAGCGCGGGCATATGATCACGCGTGAGGCCGGTGGCGGCCAGCAACGTTTCGCTCCAGTCGCGTTTTGCGACGTCCAGCCACATTGTGCCCGCCGCGTCTGACATATCGCTGGCGAAAACGCCGGTCATCAGCCAGCGCAGATAATCTTTGGGTAATAAAACCTTATCGATTTTCGCAAATAATTCAGGTTCATTCTCACGCAGCCAAAGCAGCTTCGGCGCGGTAAAACCCGGCATCATCAGGTTGCCGGTGATCTGGCGCGAATCGGGGACGTTTTTTTCCAGAGTTTCGCACTGGCTGGAGCTGCGGCCATCGTTCCATAAAATCGCCGGGCGTAAAACCTGCTGATGAGCATCAAGCACAGTGGCACCGTGCATCTGGCCGGTCAGCCCGAGGGCTTTGACGTCTTTGAGCGCGTGTTTTTTGGCAAGCGCAGTCACCGCTTTATCCGTTGCGGCCCACCAGTCGGCAGGATTTTGTTCAGACCATAACGGGTGCGGACGGGAAAGGGTTAACGCCTCACTGTGGCTGGCAACAACCTGACCTTCTTCGCTGAGTAAAATGGCTTTCACGCCAGAGGTGCCCAGATCCAGACCAAGATACATACATTTTCCTTTTTCCTGCTCCACGCAGGGCGGTGATGACAACATGGGCGCGCGGGAGAAGGTTGATGGGTTAACCCGCTTCCTGAACGTTCCACGCCCTGCAAACCTCGGGCAGCAGGGCGTTTTCCATCCTGGTAAATTAACCAAACAGATAACGGTTAACCAGATTTTCGAGACGTTCCTGCTGGCCGCTCTGATGCTGAGGCGCTAACGCATGTTGCTGCGCGTAGTGGCTCAGGGACTCCAGCGACATTTTACCTTGCAGGATCTGCTGACCGAACTCGGTGTTCCAGCCCGCGTAACGCTGTGCGACGTGTTTATCCAGCTCGCGGCTTTCAATCATGCGGGCGGCGACTTTAAGCGCCAGCGCCATGGTGTCCATGCCGCCGATATGACCGTAGAACAGGTCATATTTGTCGGTGCTCTGACGACGTACTTTGGAATCGAAGTTCAGGCCGCCGGTGGTGAAGCCGCCCGCTTTAATGATTTCATACATTACCAGCGCGTTTTCTTCGACGCTGTTCGGGAACTGGTCGGTATCCCAGCCGCACTGCGGGTCGCCGCGGTTGGCATCCACGGAACCGAAGATCCCCAGCGCAATCGCATTGGCAATCTCATGATGGAAGGAGTGACCCGCCAGCGTGGCGTGGTTAGCTTCGATGTTCACTTTGATCTCTTTTTCCAGCCCAAATTGTTTCAGGAAACCGTATACAGAAGCCACGTCATAATCGTACTGATGTTTGGTCGGTTCCTGCGGTTTTGGTTCGATAAGCAACGTGCCCTGAAAACCGATTTTGTGCTTGTGTTCAACGACCATTTGCATGAAGCGGCCAAGCTGTTCGCGTTCCTGGCGCAGGTCAGTATTGAGCAGCGTTTCGTAACCTTCACGGCCACCCCACAACACGTAATTTTCGCCGCCCAGTTGTTGGGTGGCGTTCATCGCGTGAACCACCTGTGTGGCTGCCCAGCTGTAGATTTCCGGATTGGGATTGGTGGCCGCACCCGCACCGTAGCGGGGATTGGTGAAGCAGTTAGCCGTGCCCCACAAAAGTTTTACGCCGCTGGATTCCTGTTTTTGCACCAGAACGTCGGTCATGATAGCGAAGTTATTAATGTATTCTTTGACCGTTGCGCCTTCCGGCGAGACATCCACATCGTGGAAGCAGTAGTAAGGGACGTTCAGTTTTTTGAAGAATTCGAAAGCCACGTCGGCTTTACGTTTTGCCAGTTCCAGCGCATCACCGGGTTGCTGCCACGGGCGGTCAAAAGCGCCCACGCCGAACATATCGTTACCATTCCAGCAGAATGTGTGCCAGTAACACGCCGCAAAACGCAGATGCTCAGCCATGGTTTTGCCGAGGATCACTTCTTCAGGGTTGTAATGACGGAATGCCAGCGGGTTAGTGCTGTTAGCACCTTCGTAGCGAACGGCGTCGAGCTTGTCGAAATATGCGTGCATTGAATAACTCCTTGAAAACGGGCCCAGCGGGACTGGGAGGCTGAGCTTCTATCTTCGGAGTTGACGGCGCTTCTCACAATTACGTTATTTCACACTCAAATTAATAGAATTATTAAGTGTGCGTCAGATCGCATAAATAAGCCGTTCTGTTTAGCGTTTTTATTCGTTCTCCATGATGCCTCGAGAATAATTGCACTTATGTTGTGTTTATTACAATCAAACCATGATCCCCATCATAATTCCGAGAATAAACAAAAAAACATAACGCAGTGATTAAAATCTGCAATTGCCGATTAATAACCCAGCGTCAACAATCTTTGGGTCATTTCTGTACGAGTTTCTCTGTATCTGCCGCTTCTTATTCTTATAAAAGGTCTGACATGATGAAAATGAATAAAATAATTCTTTCTGCCTGTGCCGCTTTAGTATTGTTCAGCCAGTCAGGGCTCGCGAAAGAAATTAAAATTGGTATGGCAATTGATGACTTACGTTTAGAGCGCTGGCAAAAAGACCGCGATATTTTCGTGGCTAAAGCCAAAACGCTGGGCGCGGATGTTTTTGTTCAGTCTGCTAATGGCAATGAAGAAACACAGATGGCGCAGATCGAGAATATGATTAACCGGGGCGTCGATGTGCTGGTCATCATTCCTTATAACGGTGAAGTGCTGAGCAACGTGATAGCCGAAGCCAGGCGTGAAGGCATCAAAGTGCTGGCCTATGACCGCATGATCAACAACGCCGATATCGATTTTTATATCTCGTTTGATAACGAAAAAGTGGGCGAGCTTCAGGCGCAAAGCCTGGTAGACCGCGTGCCGCAGGGTAATTACTTCCTGATGGGCGGCTCGCCAGTGGATAACAACGCCAAGCTGTTCCGCGCAGGGCAAATGAAAGTGCTGAATCCGTTAATCAAAGACGGAAAGATCAAAGTGGTCGGCGATCAGTGGGCCGACGGCTGGCTACCGGAGAATGCGCTGAAGATCATGGAAAACGCGCTGACAGCCAATAACAACAAGATTGATGCGGTTGTGGCGTCCAACGATGCCACGGCGGGCGGTGCGGTTCAGGCCTTATCCGCACAGGGTCTGGCGGGCAAAGTTGCCATTTCCGGGCAGGACGCGGATCTGGCCGCTATCAAACGTATCGAAGCTGGCACACAGACCATGACGGTGTATAAACCCATCACAAAACTGGCCAACGATGCGGCGGAAATTGCTGTTCAGTTAGGCAAGGGGGAAACACCAAAATCTAACGCCACGTTAAATAACGGGAAAAAAGAAGTTCCTTCTTATTTATTAACACCGATTCAGGTCGATAAAAATAATATCGAAAGTACCGTGGTGGCTGACGGATTCCATAAAAAATCCGACCTTTAATTTTTCAATATTTTCTATGAAAACAACACGTCTTTGCGGCGTGTTGTTTTTATCAGGATAAAATACTATGCCAGAGAAATATGAAAAATCAGCCCTGCTGGATATGCGCAATATCACCAAGAAATTTGGCGCGGTCAAAGCCGTAGATAATATCAGCCTGACGTTATCGGCCGGGGAAGTGTTATCACTGTGCGGAGAGAATGGATCCGGTAAATCCACATTAATGAAAGTGTTATGCGGTATTTATCCCGGCGGCACGTATGAAGGGGAAATTTATTTCGCAGGGGAGCGTCTGATCGCAAAAGGGATACGCGATACCGAACAAAAAGGGATTGCCATTATTCATCAGGAGCTGGCGCTGGTGAAACAACTCAGCGTGCTGGAAAACATGTTTCTGGGTAACGAGTGGGGCCGTTACGGAATGCTTGATACTGACAATATGTATTTGCGCTGCCAGCGCATGCTGGCGCAGGTGAAGCTGGATATCGACCCGCATACGCCGGTGGGTGAACTCGGCCTGGGTCAGCGTCAACTGGTGGAAATCGCCAAAGCGCTGAACAAACAGGTGCGTTTGCTGGTGCTGGATGAACCGACCGCGTCGCTTACCGAAAGCGAAACGGCCGTGCTTCTCGATATTATCCGCGACCTGAGGCATCACGATATCGCCTGTATTTATATTTCGCACAAGCTCAATGAGGTCAAAGCCATTTCGGACAAGCTGTGTGTGATCCGCGACGGTCGGCACATTGCGACCTGTGAGGCTGCCAGCACGTCGGAAAAAGACATTATTTCGATGATGGTAGGGCGTGAGCTGACCGAGCTGTTTCCTCCCCGTGAACGCCAGATTGGCGAGGAAGTGCTCCGCATCGAAAATCTCACGGCCTGGCATCCGGTAAACCGCCACATCAAACGCGTCGATAACGCCGGATTTACCCTGCATAAAGGCGAGGTGCTGGGCGTGGCCGGGCTGGTCGGAGCCGGAAGAACAGAAACGATGGAGTGTTTATTCGGAGTGTATCCGGGACGCTGGAGTGGGGATATCTGGCTTGGCGGAGAGAAGGTGGAAATCAGCGGTTGCCGTGACGCCATGCGCCGTGGCCTGGCGATGGTGCCGGAAGATCGCAAACGCGACGGCATTGTGCCGGTAATGGCGGTGGGCAGCAATATCACGCTGGCGGCATTAGACCAGTTCAGCGGCGGTGGTGTGCTGCGCGAAGCGCAGGAGCAGCACACCATCAGCGAATCGGTCAGACAGCTCAAGATTAAAACGTCCTCGCCTGAGCTGGCGATTGGTCGTCTCAGCGGCGGTAATCAGCAAAAAGCCATTCTTGCCCGTTGCCTGTTACTCAAACCCAAAATCTTAATTCTCGACGAGCCGACGCGCGGCATCGACGTCGGGGCGAAACATGAAATCTACAAACTGATCGCCCAGCTGGCGGCACAGGGGATGGCGATTATTGTCATTTCCTCCGAATTACCCGAAGTGCTGGGGCTCAGCGACCGCATAGTGGTTATGCATCTCGGGCAGGTAAAGGCCTGTCTGGATAACAATAATTTAAGTCAGGAACAGGTTATGGAAGCTGCCCTGAGGAGTGAAGCTCATGTCTAAATTTCCCCAACCGGGAAACCCATCCGCTGCGGCGGGCGAGGGTGAAAACGGCCGTGCATTGTCTGTACCGAAGCTGAAGAACATCAACCTTCAGGTTTTTGTCATGCTGGCGGCCATTGCAGTGATCATCGTTTTTTTCAGCCTGACAACTGATGGCGCGTATATCAGTGCGCGTAACATTTCCAACCTGCTGCGCCAGACCGCCATCACCGGCATTTTGGCTGTGGGCATGGTCTTTGTGATTATCTCTGCCGAAATCGATTTGTCCGTCGGTTCGATGATGGGCCTGCTCGGTGGCGCAGCGGCCATTTTTGACGTCTGGTTAGGCTGGCCGTTACCGGTGACTATTATCGTCACGCTGGCGCTGGGACTGCTACTGGGTGCATGGAACGGCTGGTGGGTGGCTTACCGCAAAGTGCCTTCGTTTATCGTAACCCTCGCCGGAATGCTGGCGTTTCGTGGCATTTTGATTGGGATCACCAGCGGGACGACCGTCGCGCCGACCACGCCGGCGATGTCCTTAATCGGCCAGAGTTATCTGCCCGATTCCTTCGGCTTTGGCATCGGCGCAGTTGCTTTAGCGTTGTTTATCGGCTGGCAATGGCGCCGCCGCAACCAGCGTGCTGCACTCGGCCTGCCGGTCACGGCGGCGAAAAGCCACGTCACCCGTCAGGCGCTGACTGCAATTATTGCGCTGGGCGCGATTTATCTGCTCAACGATTATCGCGGCGTACCGACGCCGGTGCTGATTCTGGTGGCGCTGATGCTCGGCGGAATGTTCATGGCATCGCGCACGTCCTTTGGCCGCCGTATTTATGCTATTGGCGGCAACATCGAAGCCGCCAGACTGTCGGGTGTTAACGTCGAGCGCAGTAAGCTGGCGGTATTTGCCATCAACGGCCTGATGGTGGCGATTGCCGGGTTAATTCTGAGCTCACGTCTGGGCGCAGGTTCGCCATCTGCAGGTAACATTGCTGAGCTTGATGCGATTGCGGCCTGTGTCATTGGCGGCACCAGCCTGGCCGGGGGTGTCGGCAGCGTAGCCGGTGCGGTGATGGGCGCGTTTATCATGGCATCGCTCGATAACGGCATGAGCATGCTCGATGTCCCGACGTTCTGGCAGTACATCGTCAAAGGCGCGATTTTACTGCTGGCGGTGTGGATGGATTCTGCGACTAAGAGCCGCGCATAACACCGCTGGTAAATCGTACGTTTACGGACAGTCACTCACAAAACTCCGAGGAGCTTCACATATTATGATTGCCAACGCCACGCAGAACCGGCGTTGTGCTATTGACCACCAGACCCATGTAACCCGCCCTGTTCATGCGCGCATTTGAACAGGGCTTTAGCCTATTTGATCATCGGTGAGAAACAGGCATGTTTGAGAAACGCTATCGGATCACGCTGTTATTTAACGCGAACAAAGTTTACGACCGTCAGGTTGTGGAAGGCGTTGGCGAATATTTGCAGGCCTCGCAAAGCGACTGGGATATCTTCATTGAAGAGGATTTTCGCTGCCGTATCGACAACATTAAAGACTGGCTGGGCGACGGTGTCATCGCAGACTTTGATGACCGCGAAATTGAAACCCTGCTCGAAGATCTTAACGTGCCGATTGTCGGTGTCGGCGGGTCTTATCATCGGGAAGAAGATTACCCGCCGGTTCACTACATCGCGACCGATAACCACGCGCTGGTCGAAGCCGCGTTTATGCACCTGAAAGAGAAGGGCATCAACCGTTTTGCCTTTTACGGCTTGCCCGATGCGGGCGGAAAACGCTGGGCGCAGGAGCGCGAATTTGCTTTCAGGAAACTGGTGTCAGCCGAGCAGTATCAGGGCGTGGTGTATCAGGGAATGGAAACCGCACCGGAGAACTGGCAGCACGCGCAAAACCGGCTGGCGGACTGGATACAAACGCTGCCGCAGCAAACCGGCATTATCGCCGTCACCGACGCCCGCGCCCGGCATTTATTGCAGGTCTGTGAACATCTGAATATTCCCGTGCCTGAAAAGCTCAGCGTCATTGGAATCGATAACGAGGAATTAACCCGCTATCTTTCCCGCGTGGCGTTGTCTTCCGTGGTGCAGGGCACGCGGCAGATGGGCTATCGCGCGGCAAAACTTCTGCATCAGTTGCTGGATCAGCGCGACCTGCCGTTGCAGCGCATTCTGGTTCCTCCGGTCAAAGTCGTCGAACGTCGTTCAACGGATTTCCGCTCTTTGCGGGATCCGGCGGTGATTCAGGCGATGCATTACATCCGTTATCACGCTTGTAAAGGCATCAAAGTCGAGCAGGTTCTGGACGCTATCGGCATGTCACGATCTAACCTGGAGAAGCGTTTTAAAGATGAAACCGGGCAAACCATTCACGGCGTGATCCACGAAGAAAAGCTCGACCGCGCCCGTAACCTTCTGGCCGCCACGTCGATTTCCATCAATGAGATCTCGCAAATGTGCGGGTATCCGTCACTGCAATATTTCTATTCAGTATTCAGGAAAGGCTATGAAATGACACCGAAAGAGTACCGCAGTATTCACGGCGAAAGCGTCTATCAGGACGTATAAATCAGAGTGCTAAAGCCAGAAAAAAGCCCCGCGCTGAACTCGCGACGGGGCTGTGTATTAAAGCTGATACGACGGTTTTTATAACGTCATTTATAAAACAATAACAAACTGATGGCTGTCGTGTTCCGGCGTCACGCGTATTCCTTGCGCTGTCGCCGAAGTGGTCGCCAGACTGCATTTCGAGACGCTGTGAATATTGCGCAGGCACAACGTCCAGCCGGTGGCGTGGCCTTCCGTGGTCAGCGTCAGCGTGTTACCGCTGCGGTGTGCGTTCAGCGTAAAGACCACATTCCCATGCAGGTCGGTCAGACGGCTCTCAGCAATTGCGCCATCTTCCAGCTCGAACAGATGGAATTCCGGACGCTCGCTGTAGTCGTAATCCGGTTTTTCACTGTGGCTGCCTGTCGCCAGTAACGTGTTCGGGCGGACGTACAGTGGCAGGCTGTCGAAGCCATGCTGCTGACGGTGCCAGCGTGAACCTTGTGCCACCTCGTTGCTGAGCAGGTGCGTCCAGCGGCCCTGAGGCAGATAAAAATCCACGTCGCCTTGTTCACTGAAGACCGGCGCGACCAGCAGGTTATCGCCGAGCATGTATTGCCGGTCGAGATAATCGCAGGCCGGATCTTCCGGGAATTCCAGCATCATGGCGCGCATGACCGGCGTTCCGCTTTTAGCGGCCTGCGCGGAGGCAGGATACAGATACGGCATCAGGCGGCACTTCAGTTGCGTGAACTGGCGCACCACATCGCAGGCTTCGTCGTCATAAACCCAGGGTACACGATAGGATTTACTGCCATGCAGGCGGCTGTGGCTCGACAGCAGGCCGAAGGCGCACCAGCGTTTGTAGATATGTGCCGGTGCGGTGTTTTCGAAACCGCCGATGTCGTGGCTCCAGAACCCGAACCCGGACAACCCGATGGACAGGCCACCGCGCAGGCTTTCCGCCATGGATTCGTAAGTGGCGTAACAGTCGCCGCCCCAGTGAACCGGGAATTGCTGCGCGCCCACGGAGGCCGAACGGGCAAACAATACAGCTTCGGATGCGCCGAGTTTATCCTGCAACGTTTCGTACACCAGCTTGTTGTACACAAACGCGTAATGGTTGTGCATTTTCTGCGGGTCGCAGCCGTCGTGCCAGACCACATCGGTAGGAATGCGCTCGCCGAAGTCTGTCTTGAAGCAATCCACGCCCATATCCACCAGCCGTTTCAGGTGTCTGGCGTACCATTCGCAGGCCTGCGGATTGGTGAAATCGACAATGCCCATCCCGGCCTGCCATTTATCCCACTGCCATACGCGGCCGTCCGGACGTTTGAGCAGATACCCTTTCTCTTTGCCTTCGTGGAACAGCGGAGATTTCTGCCCGATGTACGGGTTTATCCACACGCAGATTTTCAGACCGCGTGCTTTCAGGCGCTGCAACATGCCCTGAGGATCCGGGAAAGTTTGCGGATCCCATTCAAAATCGCACCACTGGAAAGCTTTCATCCAGAAGCAGTCGAAATGGAAAACGTGCAGCGGCAGATTGCGTTCGGCCATGCCGTCGATAAAGCTGTTGACTGTCGCTTCGTCGTAATTGGTGGTGAAGGATGTGGTCAGCCACAGGCCAAATGACCAGGCGGGCGGCAGCGCAGGGCGGCCGGTCAGGCGCGTATAACGGTCGAGTACTTTTTTCGGCGTCGGACCGTCGATGACGAAATATTCGAGGTATTCGCCTTCCACGCTGAACTGCACTTTCGACACTTTCTCGGAACCGACTTCAAACGACACGCATTCCGGATGGTTCACCAGCACACCGTAGCCGCGGTTTGTCAAATAGAACGGAATGTTTTTGTAGGATTGCTCGGTGCTGGTGCCGCCGTCGCGGTTCCAAGTTTCGACGGTTTGCCCGTTTTTAACCAGCGCGGTGAAGCGTTCTCCCAGCCCGTAAACCGTTTCGCCGACGCCCAGATCCAACCGCTCCATCATGTAGGTTTTGTGCGATTTGTTGTCCTGCACGTAACCGTTGGATTTCGCTACGCTGCCGGTAATTCGGCGGCCATCGCGCAGGAAATCGAGCGTCCAGTTATCGCCTTTGGTCACGCGGACGCTCAGCGAACCGCTGTGCAATGCAGCGAATTCCGCATTGTCTTCAAAGCGCAGCTCCGGTGTGTCGGATTGGATTAGCGGATAATGCGGGCCCTTGTCCGTTTCGCCGTCAAAATGGGTAATGCGTACGCCAATCACACCGGTTTGCGGCGAGAAAAAACGCAGCGTAAACAGCGGGGAATCGAGCTGGCTGGCGCGCTCAGAGGCGTCTTTCGGCGCCGCGTAAATCACCATTTCGTTTCCGGCGCGCTGAACTTCGAATACCTGTAAAGGGTGCGTTAAAACTAAACCCTCTTGTATCAACCAGTTGCCGTCACTTATCTTCATTGTGTCCTCCTTTTGCCCTTCATCCTTCGCACTGACTGTGCGTTGGCAGCTGTCGCCTTGATTCAGCACGAATGATTTGGGGCATATTCCGTTAAGTCAAAAAATGTCATTTCATAAATTCTTGCTGATTGCGGCGGATGCCTTGCGCAACTTCGTCAAGGATGCGGCGCAGCAGCGGCGTGCGCAGGATGTAATAACGCTTGCAGATGATCGCGCTCAGCAGGTAACAGGCGGCGGGCACCAGCGTGAACAGCGCGACGATGCAGGCCAGCGTGGTCGCGTTCTGCGTGGCAGCACCGGACTGATAACCGGCACCGGCCAGCATCCAGCCGATCATCGCGCCCGCCAATGCCAGACCGAGTTTGAGTACAAATAAGGTCCCCGCAAAGCTGATGCCGGTCAGGCGTTTGCCGTCGTTCCATTCACCGTAATCCACGGTGTCGGACATCATGACCCACTGAATTGGCGTCACCAGCTGATGCAGTACACCGATAACAAAGATGAACGCAAACATCGCGATGCTGCCATGAACCGGCAGGAAGAACATAGCGACGCTGAGTACGGCAAGAATAGCGTTGGTCCACCAAAACACGCTCACTTTGCATTTCCAGTCGGTGAGCGGTTTGGCGAGTGCGCTGCCGAACAGATTGCCGACGGAATAGACGCCGAGGAACCAGACGAACAGCAGCGGATTGCCGAGAATATAGGTGACGTAATACATCATGGCGCCGCCGCGTACCGCCACGGCGATGATGTTAAGGATGGTCAGCAGTCCCACAATACGCCATTGATCGTTATGCCAGATGTCGCGCAAATCCTCGCGCATGGTGCCGGTCGGTTTGCCCGGATCGATACGCTCTTTGGTCGTGGCAAAACAGATTGCCAGCATGATGGCCGCGACAATCGCCAGTACGGCAATGCCGCCCTGATAACCCAGCGCCTGATTTTCGCCGCCAATGAGTTTTACCAGCGGCATCATCAGCACGGTGCTCAGCATGCCGCCCGCCGTCGCCAGCACGAAGCGGTAGGATTGCAGCGAAATACGCTGTGTCGGGTTCGAGGTAATCACACCGCCGAGTGCGCAATACGGAATGTTGACCACGGTATACATCAGCGTGAGCAGCGTGTAAGTGATGGCGGCGTAGATCATTTTGCCGGTCATGCTCAGTTCCGGCGTGGTGTAGGTGAAGACGCAGACGATGCCGAAAGGGATCGCGCCGAACAGGACGTAAGGGCGGAACTTGCCCCAACGCGTGCGGGTGCGGTCAGCCAGCAATCCCATGCAGGGGTCAGAGATAGCATCGAGTGCGCGGGCCAACAGGAACATGGTGCCGACGTATCCAGCGGGAATGCCGAAAATGTCGGTGTAGAAAAACATCATGTACAGCATGACATTATCAAAAATGATATGACTGGCGGCGTCGCCTAATCCATATCCAATCTTTTCCTTGACCGAAAGGATTTCTGTACTCATTGCTTCAATGTCCATATGAAAAGGGAGAGTACAGGTTTTAACGGTTGTAAGCGGTTGCGGCTATTGAGATTTTTAATTCTGAAATTATGTTTCTTTATTTCTGTGATCGCAGGGGGGAAACGGAGATGCACTGAGGGGATAAGTGATGAAATAACCTCCCGTTTCCGGGAGGTCTGAGGCAATTACTTTTTGTATTTTGCTTCCAGCGTGGCAAACCATGGCGCGGTGAAATCTTCTGATTTCCCCCAGCCCGGAATGATTTTGCTCAGGCCGCTGACGTTCAGGCCATCCGGCTGGCTGACCAGCAGGGATTGCGGAATCGTCTGCGCCGGGAATTCATAAGTCTGCGGCGTTTTTTCACCAGCAATTTTCAGCGCCACAATACGCAGGTTTACTGCGCCGATCAGCTGCGTATCCACCGCCGCCGTGAACAACCAAGGGCTGCCTTTCTCGCGCATCAGTTGCAGATCCTGATTCGAGGCATCAATGCTGTAGAGTTTGATTTCAGTCCGGCCATTTTCTTTCAGCGCTTTGTAAGCCCCCTGGCTGAAGGCATCCCAGGAACCCCAGATGGCATCAATCTGGCCTTTCGGATACTTCGCCAGAATCGCCCCGACTTTGTTGGCGGTGTCGCCCTGAACGTCTGAAGAAACCGCGCCGATAGACTCAAGCTGGTGAATGCCCGGGTTCTCTTTCAGGATGGCTTCGTAAGTTTTCTGGCGGCGTTCCATTGGCGGGAACCCGGCCACCCACAGTTTGATGATGTTGGCTTTGCCGTTGAAATCTTTAACCAGCTGGCCGACGGAGGCTTTCGCCAGAGACGCGTCGTCCTGACGGGTGACGGTGACGCCCGCAATGGTATCCGGGACTTCGGTATCAAACGCTGAAACCGCAATGCCCGCGGCGGCAATGCGTTTTGCCAGCGCTTCGGAATACGGTCCACGGCCCTGCGACAGGATTATTCCGTCGTATTTCTGGCTGATGGCCTGATTCACGAAATCCTGAAACTTGGCGTCGTCGCCGTTACTCAGGAATGTATCGACTTTAAAGCCCAGCGCATGGCCTTGCTTGATGGCTCCCGCGAGAAATTGCGTGGTGTTGTCATCGGAGCCGAGGTTACGGATAACGGCAATGCGCACCGGGCCGTTGTGTTGTGCAATCGCAGCCGGAACCGGTGCCAGCTGGGCATCAGCGGCAAACGCGGGCAGGGCGGAGAACAGGCTAAGCGCCAGCAGGGATGCGGATATTTTTTTCATTATTTAACAACTCCGTCGTCGGGTGCGATGTGTGTTTCACAGGTGTTTTTTGGCATAAAAATTCGGAACAAAAAGAACGGACCAAATTGAGGATGTTTGGAAGTCCGTCTGTCTGGACGTCCATTGTGACAACGCAGTCTACCGGTATGTTAAGAAGTAGGGAATGCTTTGTTGATAGTATATTTCCGGCTGGCGTTATTCCTGTTGGTTATAGAACGCTGAGTGGCGCTGAGCAAAATCAGGTACATGGCCTAAACTGAACATTCAACGCTGATCAATGTCTCCGGGAGAAGCCTGATGTCATATTCTTTCCGCGCTGCCGCTTTATTCGTTTTCTCAACTTCACTTCTGGCGGAGAACGCATTTGCCGCACCGAAATCGCCGGTTCCCTTTGCGATTGCCCGCGCGGAGGTCACCGAACTGGCGAAAGGTCTGGATCACCCGTGGTCGCTGGCATTTCTGCCGCAGTCGCAAGGGGCGCTGATTACTGAGCGCAGCGGCCAGCTGCGTCTGTGGCAGCCAGACCAGGCACTTTCCGCGCCGCTCAAAGGCGTGCCGCGCGTGTGGGTCAGCGGGCAGGCGGGGCTGTGGGATGTGCGCCTGTCGCCGGATTTTGCGAACAACCGCCGGGTTTATCTCTCTTTCGCGCAGCCGGGTGAAAAGGGCGAGCCTCACGCGGCGCTCGGCTATGGCACGTTGTCGGCAGACAAGCAAAGTCTGACGGATTTTAAAGTGATTTTTGTGCAGCAACCGGCGCTGGAAAGCGGCATTAATCTGGGCGGGCGCATGGCTTTCGATGCGCAGGGCAATATTTTCCTGTCAGTCGGGGATAATAATCAGCGCCTCAACGCTCAGCACCTGAATCAGCTGCAAGGCAAGATTTTGCGTCTGACGCCGGAAGGTGGCATTCCGCAGGATAATCCGTTTGCAGGTGACAAAAACGCGAAGCCGGAGATCTGGACTTACGGCAACCGCAATCCGCAGGGGCTGGCGGTGAATCCGTGGAGCGGTGCGTTATGGGAAACGGAGCACGGGCCGCGCGGCGGGGACGAGGTGAACCTGCTGAAAGCGGGAAAAAATTACGGCTGGCCGCTGGCGACGTTTGGGATTAACTATTCCGGGCAGCCTATCCCGGAAGCGAAAGGCACCACGCTGGCGGGCGCTGAAGATCCGATTTATTACTGGGCAATTTCTCCGGCGCTGAGCGGCATGGCATTTTATAACGCGCAGAAATTCCCGCAGTGGAAAAACTCGCTGTTTGCGGGCGCGCTGGCCGGGAAATCGCTGATCCGTCTGACCGTAGACGGCGAAAAAATTACCCATGAAGAACGTCTGCTAAGCGACCGCAATGAGCGTATTCGCGAAGTACAGGTCGGGCCGGACGGTTTTGTTTATGTGCTGACGGATGAAAGTGACGGGAAACTGCTGAAGGTGTCGCCGGGCCAGTAACTGCCGGATGCTAAAAAAGGCGTGTCGTTGCGGCACGCCTTTTATGTTTAAGTCTACGTTAGCGGGATCATCACGCGTTTCTGGAAATCCGGGCGCTGGGTGATTTGCTTATACCAGCGCTCTACATTCGGATGGGCCTGACGTTCAATATTCAGCCCGTACCAGGCGTAGGCGTAGATCGCCAGCGGGATGTCCCCGAGCCCGAAATGTTCGCCAGATAACCATGCCTGCTGCGCCAGCACCTTGTCGACAATCGCCCAGTGTTTTTCAAATGCCTCCATGCCTGTCGCCACCAGATTCATATCACGCTCGGGTTCGGGAACGCGAACCAGCGTCAGAAAGACCTGACGGAAAGGAATGGTCAGGGTGTTTGCGGTCCAGTCCAGCCATTTATCCGCGCTTGCGCGAGCCCGCAGATCAGAAGGCCAGAATGCTTCATTGCCTGCGCGTTCGGCGAGATAACGCAAAATGGCATTCGATTCCCATAAGACAAAATCATCATCCTGCAGGCAAGGCACCAGTCCGTTCGGATTGAGTGACAGATAAAGTGGCTCATGATTTTTACCATAAGCGCCCCCGGCGTTAATTTGCTGAAAAGGCAGTTTCAGTTCATCCAGTAACCACAGGACTTTTTTCACATTCGTTGAGTTATCGCGGCCCCACAGGGTGATCATTCAGAACTCCTCATTTGAAAAGGGTAAATAAACAGAACGTTAGCCAGCACAATGGCAATGACTATAGGGCAGGTGAAGGGGTTTTGCGAAGGGTTAAGCGTAACACTCAGCGACAGGTTTCCCCGCCGCTGAATGGGATTACGGAAAATCAGCGCTGTGTTTTCTGCGCTTTAAACAGTGCCCAGACGCTGAGCAGGGCGACCATCATCAGGTAGTAACCTGGCGCCAGGCTGCTGCCGGTGGCGGAAATCAGCAGCGTACAGATGAACGGCGCAAAGCCGCCGAACACGGTGACCGCCACGTTGTAGCTGATCGCCATGCCGCTGGCGCGGGTGGTGATCGGGAACAAATCCGCCATCATCGACGGCACTGTGGAGAAATACACCGATTTCAGCAACGCCAGCCAGCTTATCAGCAGCAGTAAGGACAGCGCCGATGTGTATTGCAGCATCAGCCAGAAGGCCGGATAAATGGTCAGCAACAGCAGGATAAGCGAGCCCCACATCAGCGGCAGACGACCGATTTTCTCCGCCCACAGCCCCATCACCGGCGTAACGACGGTCAGGATAATCCCCGCCGATAACGTGGCGCTAAAGCCCGCGGAAGCAGGCAAATGCAACGTTTTTGTGGCGTACGTCGGTACATAGTTCAGCATGTAGTTGATGGCGGTGGAAACCACCATCAGGCCGATAGCCGTAAAGAACAGGCCTTTTTGCGAGCGCACGATTTCTTTCAGCGGCGACGCGGTTTTCTCGGCTTTACTGAAGCTTTCCGATTCTTTGATATGGCGGCGGATATACAAACCGACCGGGCCAATCAGCAGACCGAAAATAAACGGAATGCGCCATCCCCAGTCCTGCAACTGCGTTTCACTCAGAATGGCAGACAACCCCAGGCCAAATGCCGAGGCCAGCAAGGTACTTGCACCTTGCGTGGCGAACTGCCAGCTGGCGATAAACGCTTTGCGTTCGGGGAAATGTTCAACCAGAAACGCCGTTGAGCTGCCGAACTCACCACCCGCCGAGAAGCCCTGAATCAGGCGTGCCGCGAGGATCAGCAGCGGAGCGGCCATGCCTATAGTGGCGTAGGACGGTGTGAGCACAATGATTAAGCCGCCAATCATCATCAGGCTGATGGACATCAGCAGCGACGCTTTACGTCCGTGTTTGTCGGCATACGCACCGAGAACGATTGCGCCGAGTGGCCGGATCAGGAATGAAACCCCGAAGCTGCCGAACGCCAGCAACAGTGAAACGGTCGGGTCGGACGTCGGGAAATAGGCATGCGCAATGTAGCTGGCGAAAAAGCCGTAAATGGCGATATCAAACCACTCCAGCGCGTTCCCGATACAGGTCGCAAAAAGGGTTTTCAACAGGCTCGGTTTCTCAGCCGTGGTGCTGACGGAAGCGGAACTGGCGCTTAACTGGCTCATTGCACACCTCCTGTATGGGCGTGGTGACGGGCCAGAACGGACGCACCGTTTTCACCGAGATCCCAAAGCAGATGGGTCATGATCGCCAGCCCTTCGCGCGCAACGGGGATCAGCATGTGTTCATTCACGCCGTGCTGACCGCAGGCCGGATAAGAGTGCGGCACCCATAACGTCGGTAAACCGAGAATATCGGCGAAGACATCGTTAGGCAGTGAACCGCCGAGATTCGGCAGCAATGCCGGCTTTTTACCGGTTGTTATTTGCATGATATTCAGCGCCCAGTCCACCAGAGGATCGGTCGGGTCGAAGCGGGTGGCCGGTGAGCCACGCATAAATTCCACCTCAACCTGCGGGAAACCGTGTGCATCCAGGTGCGCACGGACGTGCTCTGCAAGATTCTGCCAGTCGGTGCCGACGACAAAACGCAGCTGACACACCGCCGTCGCGGAGCCGGGAATGGCGTTCATCGGGCGCTGCGGATTGCCGGTCAGGAACGACAGCACTTCCAGCGTATTCCACGCATAGAGACGCTCGGCAGGCGTGAGACCTTCCTCGCCCCAGTTCAGGTCAATCTTCGGATCGTTTTTGCCATCGCCGACGTCCACATCGCTGAGAATTTCACGGATCGCGTCACTGACCGCAGGCGGTTTCAGCGCAGAAACCTGCAACTGGCCGTGCTGATTCACCAGACAGGCCAGCGCGTTTGCCAGCTGCGTCCCCGGATTGGTCAGCAGGCCGCCCCAGTTTCCGGAGTGATAGGCGTTGTCGCGGGCATTGATGGTGAGACGGAAATTCACCGCACCGCGTGAACCGAGGAACAGCGTCGGGCGCACGGCGCTCAGGCGCGGGCCGTCGGAGGCGAGGAAAATATCGGCGCTAAGCTGTTCCTGATATTCACGGCAAAGTTCGGCCAGCCCCGGTGAGCTGATTTCTTCACCCATTTCGAACAGCAGTTTGCAGTTAAAACCGAGGCTCCCGCTGCGGGCCTGGTAGATTTGTTCCAGCGCGGCAATGTTAATGCTGTGCTGGCCTTTGTTGTCGGCGCTGCCACGTCCGTACCAGCGGTCGCCGTCTTCTTTCAGTTCCCACGGCGATAAGTCGCTGCGCCAGTTTTCATCGTCGCCGAACACTACGTCGCCGTGGCCGTAACTCAGGATTGTGGGCAACGCATCGTCTTCAATGCGGGTGGCGATCAAAAACGGTCGGTTAGCGGCATACGCATTTTCGACGCTCAGCAGGCTGAAACCCATCGCCGCGAGTGCCGGTTTAATCTCTTCATCGAGATAACGCGCCAGTTCGGCGTCCCGCTGATTACTCTGGCTTTCGGAGGCAATCGCCACCCTGCGCGCCAGCGTGCGCCGGTATTCACCCTGATCGAACCAGGCTAACGCCTGTTCAACGATATTTTCCGCTGTCATGAGGATCCTGCTTTTGTTGTGTTTGTGATTTTATTGTTGGTTTTTTTAGCAGTTTCACTCTAAGCGCTACGTCAGCGTTGCCACAATAATAATAATTGCAAGTTAGCGTTGCTTTTATTGTAATGCTTATCTGCACAGTTATGAGGCAATACGGTCATGCAAAGTACGGAGATTCGCTATTTTCTGGCGGTGGCCAATACCGGCTCCCTGAGCGCGGCGAGTAAGCAATTATTTGTGGCGGTATCGGCCATCAGCCGTCAGATCCAGCGTCTGGAAGAACGCATCGGCGCGCCGCTGTTTGAACGTCATGCGCGCGGGATGGTGCTCAACGATGCCGGGCAGATTCTGGAAAACCATGTGCGTAAAAGCATGATGGAAATGGAGCACGCGATTGCGGAAATTCAGGGGCTGAACGCCGTGAGGCGAACCGTGATCCGCATGGCCTGCACTGACGGGCTGGCGTTTGATTTACTGCCGCAGCTGTTCTCGCGGTTTCGCAAGATAAACCCGGGCGTGATGTTTTATCTCAACGTCGGCACGGCGGTGGAAGTGTCGGAAATGATCCACAACGGAGAAGTGGAACTCGCGTTACAGTTCAGTCTGGTGGCGGAGCGCGGCGTGGACATCATGGCGTCTTTCCCTGCGCCGGTACGCATGGTGATGCGCCCGGATCATCCGCTGGCCGATAAGGACGTGCTGCTGACAGATTTGCATCCGTACCCGCTGGCGATGAACGAGCAGGGCAGCACCATCCGCCAGCTGTTTGATTTGTCGTGCCGGATGAGCGGAATTTTTCTGGAACCCGCAGTCAGCTGTAACCGTTTTTCGACGCTTTACGATTTCATGGTGCAGACGCCGGGGGCGATTGTCGCGTGCAGCCACTTTTCCATTATGTATAAAGCCCGGCGCGATAATTTGCGGGTCAAACCGGTGAACATTGAACAACTGAGCCAGCGGACGTTGCAGTTGCAATCACCTGCCGGTAAAAGGCGTTCGGCGGCGCTCGGTCAGTTTGTCGATTTTATCCGTGACGAACTGGTGCGTGAAAACGAGGCCTTTATCCGTGATTTCGATTTGAATACTGCCCAGTTATAAAAAGTCAGGCGTGAAAACGCGTCCACAGGCTAATCAGCAGCCACGCCGCCAGCGACCAGCAAACGACGGCGCAGAACAGGGCGTAAGGCAGTTTCATCGAGCCGATGAAAAAATAGAGTGAAATCAGGTACACCATATAAGGAATGACGGCCCACAAGCCGAAGACAATCGTGGTTCGCAGTGCCTCAATGCTGCGTTCCGTGCCCACGATGTAGTGAGCAATTAAGGCGAACGTAGGAAAGAGCGGGACCAGCCCGGCGATATAATAGTTTCGGGTTTTGGACAGCACCCCGATTAAAATCACGACCAGCGCTCCGATCAGCGCCTTAATTACCAGTCCCATTTCTGCCCCTGCGGTTCGTTCATCGTCGTTGAAGCGCCGTTGCGATTAAGCCGTTTATTGTTATAGATATTTTATATGAATCTGCACCCCAAACTGACGTACATGAATGAATTGGTCAAGTGCTGACTGCTGTTTTTATCGCCGGTTGAATCAGCGCAAGCAGTGGAAAATTCTACTATTCTTAAGATCTTTACACTATTTAGGTTTATTCCAGACCCAGAACGCAGTAGGTTTTACGTCAGACAGAGTTGTACAATCTGTTTGAAAGATAAGATAAATTTCAGTTACCCGGACAAAAGCGCTGATACCTATGACAATTTCTTCCCAATTCAAACGGACTTTCATTTACGCGCTGGGCGGTGGAGTAATGCTGCTGGCGCTTCCTGCCGCTCAGGCGGACAACGGCCCCGTCGCACCACAGATTAATGCCAAATCCTGGGTGCTAATGGATTACAACAGCGGGAAGATCCTGACTGAATCGAATCCTGACGCGCGCCTCGACCCGGCCAGCCTGAGTAAAATCATGGTCAGCTACGTGGTCGGCCAGGCCATTAAATCCGGCAAAATCAAATCCGACGATCTGGTTTCTGTCGGTAACGATGCCTGGGCAACCGGCAATCCGGTGCTGCGCGGATCGTCCCTGATGTTCCTCAAACCCGGTGACCGCGTGCCGGTTTCCGAGCTGAATAAAGGGATCGTCATCCAGTCGGGTAACGACGCGAGTATCGCGCTGGCAGATTTTGTGGCGGGTAGCCAGGATTCCTTCGTGAATCTGATGAACCGCTACGGCGAACAGCTGAAACTGCAAAATACGCATTTTAAAACCGTTCACGGGCTGGATGCGGACGGGCAATACACGTCGGCAACGGATATGGCGCTGCTGTCGCAGGCGCTGATCCGCGATACGCCGGACGAATATGCGCTGCATAAAGAGAAAGAATTCACCTTCAACCACATTAAACAGATTAACCGTAACCGCCTGTTGTGGAGTTCGAATCTGAATGTGGACGGCATCAAAACCGGCTTCACGTCCGGCGCGGGGTATAACCTGGTCTCTTCCGCCAGCGACTCTACCGGTATGCGTTTGATTGCGGTAGTCATGGGCGCGCCGAGCGACCGTATCCGTTTCAGCGAGAGCGAAAGTCTGCTGACCTGGGGTTTCCGTTTCTTTGAAACGCTGACGCCAATTAAAGCCGGCGATGCATTCACCAGCCAGCGGGTCTGGTTTGGTGATGAAAAAATGGTTCCGCTGGGTGTGGCTGAAAATGCCTCACTGACGATGCCGAAAGGCCAGCTGAAAAACCTGAAAGCCAGCTTCACGCTGACCAATAAGCAGCTTGAAGCGCCGCTGGCGAAGAATCAGGTTGTGGGAACCGTGGATTTCAGCCTGGACGGCAAAGTTATTGAACAGCGTCCGCTGGTGGCGTTGCAGGAAGTGAAGGAAGCGGGCTTCTTTGGCCGTATCTGGGACTTCGTGATGATGAAAATCAGCGGCCTGTTTGGCAGCATTTTCGGCAAGTAACTGCGGCTTATCCCCTGAAATCTGACACAAAAAAAGCGAGGCCAATAAAGCCTCGCTTTTTTATGCCTGAACGGCCGGAAAATCAGTTCTGCACCCAGCCTTTCCTGATCGGGAAGGCGAATCCAAAACGGTACACTTTGCACATCATCGCGTTAATCTGCTCACCAAACAGGTTCCACACCAGCTGGGCGAACAGGCAACCGAGCATGCCAACCAGTAATCCGCCCAGCATATCCAGCGGCCAGTGAATGCCTAAATAAATACGTGACCAGGCGATGGCGATGGCTGTCACCATCAGCAGCGCGCCGGACCAGATGCGGTGCCAGAACAGGAATGACAGCGCGAAAGTGAAAATCGCCGTGCCGTGGTCGCTCGGGAAAGAATCATCCGGCGCGTGATGCAGGAAGTTATAACCAAAACCTTCAACGAAAGGGCGCGCGTGAGGGAAAAGCATCGAGAGCGTTTTGGCCGTCGTCATCGCAAAGAGCAGCGCAATGGTGGTTTTACTGACCAGTTCACGTTGCTGGCCGATCTGGTCGCGCTGACCCCAAAGCCAGAGCCCGACAATCAGAAGCGGGACGATGAGAATCAGGTCATTGGCCAGAAAAGCCGCCAGACTGATCAGCGCGTGCGGCGAAGCGGGCGTCGCGTTGATCCATAAAAACACCAGATGATTCAGCTGCTCCATAAAACTACCCTCGTATGTACAGGCCAGACAGGCCAAATAAACAGGCCAAAATAGTGATCACAAATTTCCGGTAACCCACTGACAACAGGCAAAAAACGTGGATGCCACGTTAGTTTGTGCTGCCTGTGAGGTAAAGGGGGTATCGTCTGAATATCCGCACTCGTTGAACGGCGGTATAGTTTCGCGATGAAATAGAGTGTAAAGAGAAGAACTTAAGGAAGCCTTAAGCAGGCGGGAGGACGAGCCTCCCGGCGCAATTGCCTGACTGAAAAAATGAAAGAAAAAGTGTCTGAGAAGACGATTAGCGAGGTTTTTGGACGGACATCAGGAACAGCATCGGTCGTTCAGCCTCTTCGGCCAGCGCGGGTTGTGCGGCAATTTGTTCCGCTGACGGACCCCACTCATTAAGCCCGCGGATAACGAAACCCGCATCAGTGAGCAGGCGGATGTAGGTCCCCAGCGTGCGGTGCTGCTTGACCACGCCTTCGGCAAACCAGTTTGTGACACGCTTGCCTTCATGCTGATAACCATCGACCGGCCAGGTTTTTTGCCCGCTTTCATTGATCATCCACGCGGGGCTTGAAGGCGCGGTATAGATCGGGTGCTCAGCTGAGAAGACAAAACTGCCGCCCGGTTTGAGCGCGTGAAACACCGTTTGCACAAGCGCGGGCAGGGCGTCGATGTAATGAAGCGTGAGCGAGCTGTATGCCAGTTCAAAAGCGGCTTCCGGCAGTGTCAGGCTTTCAAGATCCCGACGGGCATAATGAATCGCATCGTCGCAAGTCATCGACCGGGCTTTTTCGAGCATTTTCTCTGAAACGTCGAGCCCTGTAACTTCTGCGGCACCGGCATCACGCGCGGCACGGCAGAACCAGCCGTAGCCACACCCCAGATCGATGATGCGTGCGCCCTGCATATCAGGCAGCATGGCTTTGAGTGAAGGCCATTCCGGCGCTCCTTCCAGCCCGAACTGCGATCGCCCGAGTTGCGCGTAGCCTTCAAAAAAGGCCGGATCATCGTAAATATTTTGCGTCATTTGAATGACTCCTATAAAAATAATCTTAATTGCCAATCCACTTTGGCCTGAACATTGTAGTAAAAATCAGACAGGAGAGCAGCAAAATGGACATTCGTCAGGCCACGCTGGCCGACCAGCGCGAACTGCAAACGCTGGGCCGTGAGACCTATCGCCACTATTTTGGCGACCTGTGGCAAAATAGTGACGAGCTGGAACAGTTTCTGGCCGATGACTTCAGTAACGAAGAAATGGAAAACACGCTTGAGAGCCCGGATCACCGCTGGCTGGTGTTACAGGAACAGGGCGACGCGGTCGGTTTTGCAAAAGTGCATTTCAATCAGCCTCTTGAGGGCGCGGAAGGGCACGGGGCGAAGTTGTGTAAGCTGTATTTCAAACCCCAAAGCCGGGCACGCGGGCTGGGCGCGATGTTATTTGACGCCGTAGAAACCGCCGCCCGTGAAAACGGACAATCGTGCTTGTGGCTGACGGTTTTGCAAAGTAATCTCCCGGCTATCGGATTTTATCAGCGTCAGCGCATGCATCAGGTCGCTGAGACGGCCTATGTGACGGCAACGCAAACCACTCCATTGTGGATCATGAAAAAGGATATCAATGATTAAATTACGTCTTGGCGGTCTGTTTATCACGCTCGAAGCCGGGGAAGATATTCCCTATGCGCCGGAGTTTTGTGAGCATTACACCTACCTTATTCATCCGGCGGAAGACGGTTTTGAAATATTGCGTTATGACGCGTATTCCGGCTGGCATAAACGTCCTGATCAGATATTTGAAGACGGGCATCAGGCATTTGTATTTGCCTATCAGGCGTATGAAAAAGAGTGGAATCAGACTGACGGACGTTTAGGCGGTAAGGATCAGCACCTCGAACGAATTATGTAAATTCCCGCACGGAATGGATGTTCAAAAAGCCACCGCTCTGGTGGTTTTTTATTAACCTGAAAGTGAAGCGTTTCGCTGGAATATACAAAACCTTACACAGAATATCTTTAATCTGCCGGCAAAAATTTCGCACTCACGTCGCCGGATGAGAATATTTTTACTACGATGCTGAATAGTTTCTGTAATTTACTATAATTTCACTTCGCTATTATCTTCACGTAATGGATTGTTTTTAAATGAATATGTCTCTTAGTGATGCGTGGCATTTATATAAACGATTTCCAAACGAAACTTATTTCAAATATTTACAGGTTGCAACCAAAGTTCTCATCGTTTAATTTTACGCACGTCAATTCCGGGCCATAAGAAGGGAAAATATAACTTCACGGTAACCGGATAATAACACTTGCCGGATGGCATTTTAGACGGCTTATAAATAATCAAGGATATTGATGATGAAATTACGCGTACTTTCTCTGGTCATTCCCGCTCTGATGATGGCTGGCACTGCCGGCGCTGCTGAAATCTATAATAAAGACGGCAACAAACTCGACCTGTTCGGTAAAGTGGACGGTCTGCATTATTTCTCCAAAGATAACAGTACCGATGGCGACCAGTCTTATATGCGTCTGGGTTTCCGTGGCGAAACACAGATTAATAACGAACTGACCGGTTACGGCGAGTGGGAATATCAGGCAGCCCTGAACTCTGCTGAAAGCGCTGATAATAACAACTTCACCCGTGTAGGTTTTGCAGGTCTGAAATTTGGCCAGTGGGGTTCACTGGACTACGGCCGCAACTACGGCGTGATGTATGACGTGGCAGCCTGGACCGACGTTCTGCCAGAATTCGGCGGCGACACTTACGGCGCAGACAACTTCATGTTCCAGCGTGCAAACGGCGTGCTGACTTACCGTAACAAAGACTTCTTCGGCGCAGTCGAAGGTCTGGATGTCGCGGTTCAGTATCAGGGCAAAAACGGCAGCGCTACCGAATCTAACAACGGTCGTGACGTATTAGCTCAAAACGGCGACGGTTATGGCATGTCCCTGTCTTATGACCTGGGCGAAGGTTTCAGCGCAGCAGCCGCAATGATGGCTTCTGACCGTACCAACGAGCAGAACGGCCGCAACAACCCGGCAATCATTGGTAACGGCGACAAGGCGACCGCGTACAGCGGCGGCCTGAAATACGATGCCAACAATATCTACCTGGCGGCGATGTACACCCAAAGCTACAACGCAAACCGCTTCGGTAAAGCAGGCAGCACCGCTTACGGTTATGCCGACAAAGCGCAAAACTTCGAAGCCGTGGCACAGTACCAGTTCGATTTCGGTTTGCGTCCGTCTGTTGCCTACGTGCAGTCTCACGCACGTAATATCCCGGGTTACAGCAACCAGAACCTGACCAAATATGTTGATGTTGGCGCGTCTTACTTCTTCAACAAAAACATGCTGACCTACGTGGATTACAAAATTAATCTGATGGATGACACCCGCCTGACCCGCGATGCTGGCATCAATACCGACGACGTTGTGGCCGTAGGCCTGGTTTATCAGTTCTGATAAGCCGACGCTGCCCTGAAAGTTAAGGGCATTTGCGTCTCTCGTGTCTGAATCTCCCGCTGCAAGGCGGGAGATGACTTTCCTCACAAAATGTTATTCCCCGTACTTTCCCCTGAGTTTTCGTTCAGGCATTATTCCGGCACGTGAAGTTCGTATCCGACGACTGAGAGCCGCCAATGACTGATCACGCCACACCCAATCTTCCTTCCCGGGATTTCACAGAGACTCAACGCTTTTACAGCAGCATAGGCTTTACTACCGGCTATATCGACGACAGCTGGCTCATCATGAGCCGCGGCGGTATTACGCTGGAATTCTTCCTGCACGTCGATCTCGACCCGCTCACCAGCTGGTTCAGCTGCTGCCTGCGCGTGGATGATGCCGATGCCATTTTTGATGAATTTATTGCTGCCGGAATAGGGCAGGACAGGAATATGCGGCCATGCATTCATCTGCCTGAAATGCAGCCGTGGGGATTAAAAATGGGTGCGCTGATTGATATCGACGGAACGTTGTTGCGGGTGATTGAAAATTAGCGAAACGGGTAACGCCAATGTCACGCCACCGGAAATCACTGCGGCGGCGTGACACTTTTTCAGCCCGTGGTGCGGGTGAATTGTTGCTCCATGACGCGGCTTCCCCACTGGTCGCCATCCCATTCTTTCGTCAGGGTAAAACCAAACGATTCATACAAACGGCGCGCGGCATCCAGCCCGCTGAAAGTCCAGAGCTGAGTGGCTGAGAATTTTTGCTGATCGCAGAAATTAACCGCTTCGCTGAGCAGTTTTCTGCCAATACCGCCTCCCCGGCAGCCATCATCAAGAATAAACCAGCGCAAATGTGCTTCGTTATTGCCTAAATCCTGCCCGTCGATGGCGACAGAACCGACTATTTTTCCGTTCTGAACCGCGAGCCAGATTCGGTTGTTTTCATGACCGAGGCGACCGGTGAATTCCGCTAACCCCGCCGCCACTTTGCTTTCAAAAAAACTGCCAAAGTTGGCATGACGCGAATAGAAACGGGCGTGCATCTCTGAAATACGCCCGATCATACCCGGCTGATAACCGGAGCTGATGATCACAGGATTTTGCGGATTTGCCTGTGAACCGTCACGGCATGATTTCAGTGCGCGGGCGTAGGCAGAAATCCCTTCAGCGACGGCTTTCTGCTTTGCAGTATCAAGATGAGCCAGCGCATCTGCGACGCGCATTTTGCCATACGCATTAATCTTCACGACGCTGGCTTTGCCCTGTTCGGTAAGCTGAAGGTGCTTCACCCGCGCGTCATCCACAGAAACTACCTCGGTGAGTTCACCGGCCTTGATAAGTTTGCCGAGCATCCGGCTTACGCTCGACTTCTCCAGCCCGAGTTCATTCACCAGCTGCGCCGCCGTCACCGCGCCCAGCCTTTCAGCTTCAAGCAACGTATGCACCGCCGACGCGGAATATTCCGTAGCGGCAAGCGTCGGGTTCATAAACCCCAGTTCACGAACCATCAGCCGTGAAGCGGTACGGATGTTTTCTATAAGAAGTGTGTTATCGGTCATGATAAAAAGCTTTTGGTGATTTGGTTGTGTTATACAACCATTTTGGCGGGGAGAGTGTCAATGGGTTTACAAGGGGGGAACGGAGGTTTTACAAGCAGAAAAGAAAAAACCCGGTAATGTCACCGGGTCTTTAAAATCAATAAATTACATGTTTTTCATGATGTTGGTTATGTGGCAAGGGGTGACTAATCAGGACTATTGCCTTCCTTTATCGCCACTTTGTCGCCAGTTTTCATCGTGGCTAAAGGGTTGAAGTGCAAAGCGGTTTCAAGATGTTCAGGGGCGAAGTGAGCATAGCGCATTGTCATTTGAATATCAGAGTGTCCAAGGATTCTCTGCAAAACAAGTATGTTGCCACCGGACATCATAAAATGCGCAGCAAAGGTATGGCGAAGAACATGTGTCAATTGGCCACGCGGTAAAACAATATCTGTTGAGTCGATAGCTGCCATAAATCGAAAGTAGCACTCACTGAAAAATCGGTCACCTTCTTGAGCAACGATTTCCTCATAAAGTTCTTTGCTGATCGGTACGCTTCGGTTTTTCTTGCTCTTAGTTCGGACAAAAGTGATTTTGTGTGGGGTAACTTGCGATCGGGTCAGTTTCTCCGCCTCACGCCAGCGTGAGCCAGTGCTTAAACAAATTTTGACTACCAGGGGCAAGTCCGGTCTTCCTTTACTGCAAGCATCAAGCAATATGTTGATTTGCTCGTGTGTGAGCCATGACATTTCTTTTTCAGCAGTTGCGAATTTTCGCAGTGTCTCAAGTGGGTTAGGTTGTTTCCATTCACCCAAACGAATTAACTCGCTAAACATCCCACTCAAATGACTTTGTTCCAGGTTCACCGTAGTGGGGTCAGCTCCTTGACGCCAACGTTCAGAAAAGTAGATTTCCCCGTTTAAACGTTTATCTCGATAGTGGGCAAAGTCTTTAGCGGTGAAAGTAGTGGCGGGGGGGTTACCTAAAGCTTCAACCATTAGACAAATTTTCTTATATGTCTTAGAGCCTGCGGTGAGTGCCTGACCATGTAGGTTGTACCAAAGCTTAGCGATATCTTCCAGGCTACGACGATCAACTTTCTCGCCAAGCCATGGCTTGTTATCCGCTTCATCCATTATATGGCGTTCAAAGGCCAGAGCTTCCCCTTTAGTTGCGAACTGCTTACGTACCCTGCGGCCAGAGCGGCCGGCAGGGTAGCATTCACAAATCCAATGACCGGTTGTAAGCTTGCGTACTGCCATGTGCGATCCCCAACAAAGAAAGGGATATTTAACTGTATATAAACACAGTGGTCAATGTATGATTTATCATGAGAATACATAAGAGAATAGTTAGTCTTCAATGTAGTCCGATATTTCTCTAAAAGGGTGATTTATTGAATAAAAATCAATATAGCCATCTGATAACATTAGGATTTTAATTAACACTCGATTACAAAGTATATGTAATATCTTACTTTCTCTTATTAATCCAATATAATCATCATTGGGTGTCCTATTTCCGTGTGCAGCGTCATTTCTCCTTGAGTAGGCTGATTCTTCTTTATCGCCCAGGTTAAGGCCAATTGAAGAAAAGAATCTTTTAGTTAAAATTGATTGCGGAGTTATATTGAGGCTTCCAATTTTATTATTTAGGACTGATTTCTCTTCTTCACTAATATCTTCAGCAGAATTAATAACATTTAATAGCGGGTTCGATATTTTTTTCCATGTTTTTTTATCTAATAATTTGCTTTTAAATAAGACAGGATTTACCTCAATATATTTTTTTTGAGTGTATTCTAATACAGCTCCAAAACATACTGCTCTTAAATGTGCAGGTGCTATTGCTGCATGCCAATACAACCATGAAATATGCTTAAGATCATATTTATCATAGTTATCGACAAAGTTATTTACAATGTTATTGATTGTGTTGCTATTTGCAAAATAATATTTAGAGTCTGGTTCCATTAGTCTAAATGGTATTGGTTGCTGGTATTTTCTAAATAGTCCACCCATGGTGTTTGGGCTTTTATGCTCAGCACGTAAAGTTTGCATGTTGGAGCTTATTTCTTTGTAACCTAAGTAAAGTAAATTATTACCAGTCAGAAATGAAATAGCATCTCTGATTTTATCCCTCATTTCTTCAGGTGGAACCCCCTCGTACATAATAAAGCCAGTTTGGTGTTTTACGTCTAGACCATCTATTTTTGATTCACCAAAGTAAATATTATAATTTTGGACTTTTATATGACAGCATTTATTACTACCGCCACCAAAGTTTTGATTGCTTTTAAGGGTAAGCGCGTGTCCATTTCCTCTATATGTAATAGAATTACTTCTGACTTCTTCTACAGATGTTCCATTTGGCCAGTGATATGGACTTAAGTTCATATTACATATCCATTCTATGAGAACATATGCATCTTCTGGAATATTGTTTTCGATGGTTATAGATTCGATAGAACAATTCTCTTCCAAAGTACATTCTTGCATTTTTATGTTAGATAAGTTGTACTTTAAACAATTCACTCCTGAAAAGGTAGCAACACTATTATTAAGTAATGGGCTTTTAAGAATTATTTTAGAGTCGTTTATCCACACAGTACCAATAGGATATATTTTATCGCGATGTTTCTTATGTTCAAAAATCTCCTTTGCGTTCCCCAGATAATTAAAATTAGCCACTATTTCTAATTTATCATTTCTGGATAGGTTATATTCAGATAGCTCAAAATCATTTAGGCTATTACTCGTTAATTCTCTATAGTAATTTTTTAATGTGTCTAAGTCTTCACTTTCTATTGGGTTCATATAACCTTCATTATTGAGTATTCATAATTCTGTTGTCATATTTCTTATAGAGGCAACTACATTAATCTCTCTTAACTTGCAGTCAAATGAAACTGTATTGCTTTCTACACGCACATTATCCCCAGGTAGTTTGATAAGATTTCGGACACTCAAGTTTCCATCAATGTTAACTAACCATTTTCCATCTGTTACTTCTGCGAATTTCTGATCTGCAATATATTTAAAATTGCCATCTTGTAGGAAAAATGGATCGCTTAAATTTTGCGGCAAAAATACCTTATCGAATACACAGTAACCGGCATCATATAATTTCTCTCTTAGAATTTTCTTTTGAGATAATTTTATTAGATCACTTTTTTCATTAAACATGGTGCCATCACCAGATACTAGCCAACCCAAAGACGCCCCTGTTTCAAGAGCACATTGAATTACCCACTCAGCTGGAAAAATATCCCTCATAAAGCGTGTAGCCAAAGTGCTCTTTGACACTCCAAGGTGGTCACAAAGCATCTGACGTGTTGAAAAGCCATAAGCTTCGACCAATCGCAAAATCACCTTTTGCCCGCCTGTTTTAAAATCCATCAAGTTCGCTCCAAAGAACAAAAATCAATTGACAGATTCCCAAAGCGATCTTAATGTTCGCCATGAAGTTCGATTTGGGAAACTTCACTTGTAATCACTATTAATTACGGCTCGCCACAAGCCAAAGGGAGATGTTGCCCCATGAGACCTAACATTTCAATCACTCTGATCACCCCTCACGTCACAATTGAACGTTATAGCGAACTCACTGGTTTAGCTGAGGATACGATTAACGACATGCTTGCTGATGGGCGCCTGCCTCGTCATCGCCTGCGCAAAGACATGAAGCGCGAGAAAGTGATGATTAATATCGCCGCTCTAACAGTAGATGCGTTATCAGAATGTGACCTTTCGGTTGCTTAGTTCGATATTGCAATATCGTTGAGGTCACAGCCATGTTTGATTACCAAACTTCAATACATCCGCATTTTGACACCGCTTGCCGCCGTTTCTCTTTGGCTCATAACCTTACTGAGTTAGCGGCGGTTATCGGTATCTCTGCCCAAGTATTACGCAATAAACTGAATCCAGACCAGCCGCACCGGTTAACAGTAAACGAACTGATACTACTGACAGATATCACTGATGATTCGGCAGTTCTGGATGGTTTGCTGGCACAACTGAAATGTTTACCTGCTGTGCCGGTGAATGAAGCGAAGCCAGATAATTTATCAATGCACACCTTAAGTGCCACGGCCGCAATCGGCGTTATTGCTGGTGAAGCCATTTCCCCCGCGCCTATGACGCAATCACGTAGAAACGCCATTTTAGACCGAGCCAATCAGGCGATCCGCGATCTGTCCTTGCTCGTTGTGTCTGTTGAGTCGCGTTTTCACACCACGCCTGTGCTGGCATCCGCAATGGACGTAATCAGTTCGTGCGGCGTCATGCCAGGCCTGAACTGAGGCTATTCGATGAAAGTTTTCGCACAACTATTAAAGCAACAATCGCCAACGGCTCAACTGCAAAGCTATGGCCACGGTTGGCTCGAACTGCCAAACGGTCAGCGCTGGCAACCGGCTGCAAGCAAAGTGTCGTTTCTAAGTGGTTGCCGTCACCCGATGGTGAAGATCAAGCGCCGCCCTTGGTGGTTCCGCCTGATGGAATTAAGGGGATAAGCGTGGAACAGCAATTGCCGAAATGGATTAGTGAAGCCCGAAAGATGATTTCAGGCAGTGAAAACCGGGTGAAGCATTATTGGGAAAATCTTCCAGAAGATGAACGCCGTGATCTCTGTTTCCTTTCCCAGTTGAAAAGCCGCCATGTGAAATGTGCCTGGGACGATTTGATCGAGGCGGAAAAAATCGCGCTGTGGCAGGGCGTTTTGAAGGTCAGAAAAATGCAGCAACAAACCCGTTTGCTGACGCCGGAAGATTTCAAAGGCGTTGTTGTTTGTAATGTTAGCCGTCGAGCTGACGAACAAAAAATTCCAAATCCAATGCACTGAGGGAAGTATGAAAATTATCACCGTAGACGAAATTGGTTTGATCGAATCATTCGCAGCTTTTGGCGTTAAGTTCAATTACAGCCGTTTATTCCTGAGTAAATGCCACGTGGCAAAAGGCCGCGTAGCGCTGACGCCTTTCATGTTCAATGACACGGTTCACCTTGATAACCCGCACCAATGGTTTGTGGCCAATGCTGCGTTTTGGGTTCGTGCCTATCGTGAGTCTGAAACGTTGGTCGAACAAGTCGAAACAATGGCCAGCATTCGCGCCCTGTATTTTTTGGCCGGTTCTTTGGGGCAGGGTCATGCTCATGCGCTGATCAGCACCTGGTTTGATACGACCAAGGAACTGCACGGCATGGGGGCGCTTAACCTGTCACCGCTTGCACCGCTGCCTAAAAAATACGAAACAACGATTTCCCCGCTTAGTTTTCATTAATTAAATCCTTCGAACGCCCGCGGCTTCCGCCAGGTTGCCGGGGTTTCTTGCTGCCTAAATTTGGAGTTATGCCATGCAGATGAAACGTAATGATCGCAACCAATTTCCAGTTCGATGGTGTGGATGGGATGCTGCAAAAGCTGCCTGTGACCAAACCGTAATATTGATTAAAGGCGCACGCGCTGAGGCAATGGCTGATGCTGCCGTGAAATATTCTGGCCGACTTGATCGGCTGGCGTCTCATATTGTGAATGAAGGGTTCAGTGCTGCTGAAATCGTTGAACTGTTACGCCAGGAGTCAGAACAATTTGCCCGTGCTGGCCAGGGCGGTGCTCTATGAAAACTGTCTTGAAATGGGCGGGATCCAAGGTTCGCATCATAGAAGTATTGAAGCGTCATTTACCCGCCGGTCAGCGACTCGTTGAGCCGTTTGCAGGTTCCTGCGCAGTGATGATGAATACGGATTACCCGGCTTACTTTATTGCTGATGCAAACCGCGATCTGATCGATATGTACAAGCTGATTGCGGAGCAACCGGCCGCGTTTATCCAGGCGGCTGAGGCGCTTTTTGAAACGGGAAATACCGAGGTTGAATATTACCGTTTACGCTTTGCATTCAATTCAAAACCGGTCGGTGATAAAGACCGCGCCCCGCTTTTTCTCTACCTCAACCGTCACTGTTTTAACGGGTTATGCCGGTACAACAAAAGGGGCGAATTCAACGTTCCTTTCGGCAAATACAAAAAGCCGTACTTTCCAAGAGCTGAAATTCTGGCATTCGCTGAAAAAGCCAAGCTGGCCACGTTCCTTTGTGGGAACTACAGCGAGGCATTGAAAGCCGCGCAATCTGGGGACGTGGTTTATTGTGATCCGCCGTACCTCACAGAAACAGCTAATTTCACCGCTTATCACTCTGACGGATTCGGGCACGAAGAACATGGCAGGTTAGCCAGGAGCGCACGCCGTTTGGCTGGCCGTGGTGTGCCGGTAGTCATTTCTAACAGTGATACAGATATGGTGCGTTATCTCTATAAAGATTTTGCCATCAATAGAATCACCGCGCCTCGCAGTATTGGAGCGGCATCCGGCAGCATCAAATCTGCTCAGGAGGTAATTGCAACCGTGGCGTGGGATTGTTGAATGGCATCTTTCGTTAACGGCCAGCATCATAAAACCCGCCAGTGGCAGCAAGAACAGTTTGCCCCTGGCGCACCTGCTGGGATTAGCCTGACCGAACGTCAGTTATGGCATATCAACAAAGACGATCACGCATGGCGTACTGAGTATTTGGCAGAAATGCCAAGTTACTTGGCGCGCTATTTTGGCGATCGTTACAGCAAATTAATGGAGAGCGGCCAGAATGGCCGCCGCCGTGCCAATACATTTTTACGCACAACGTTGGGTAAAAATGTATTGCCACGTCTGCGCGAAGTTCGCAAACAGTACGCAACGGATTTCCAGGGCGCGGGCGGGGTGCATATCCCGTTTGCCAAGGATATGGAAAAACTCCCAGGCTTTGATCGTGACGACGTGCGCAACCTGGCACACCGTATCGCAGATTTTATGGCCGAGTGCTTCAATGATTTTATCCGCACGGCTTTCCTGGAAGATTCCAAATCACCCGAAGAATTAGAGTGGCGTGCGACAGCTGCTTACCGTCATTTGGCTGAGCTGGTGAACCAGTTCAGTATCACGCCGCCTTATTGGCATTCTTTCAAAGCGGGCAACAACTTCACGGCGCGTAATGCTGAGTCAGGTTTGCTGCGGATGATGGCACCGGAATGGTGGCGCGGTAAGTTGAAACGAAGCCGTGATCTGCTGCGTGAACATATGGCCATTGCCGTTGGCCAGGTTCAAAAGGCGGCATCGGCGTATGTCAGCCGTTCCACGCAAGGGGAATGGGTGGAGCAAAAGAAACGTAACCGAGAGTTTTTCAAATCGTGTGATTTAGAAAATCAGGAAACTGGGGAGCGTATTTCCCTGGCTGAGATGGTGGACGGCAGCAATGCCAACCCAGCAAAACGCCGCTGCGAACTGATGGTTCGTATGCGTGGGTTTGAAGATTTGGCCACTGAAATGGGGATGGCCGGAGAGTTTTACACGATCACCGCGCCGTCGAAATATCACGCCGTGCACAGCAAGGGCGGGTTCGTGTCTCAGTGGAACGCGGCCAGCCCGCAGCAAACACAAAAATACCTTTGCGGAGTGTGGGCAAAAGCCCGCGCTGCGTTTTCCCGTGCCGGGATCCATGTCTTTGGTTTTCGCGTAGTCGAACCGCATCACGACGGGACGCCGCACTGGCATATGTTGCTGTTCATGCGGCCGTCAGACGTGGCCGAGGTGCGGGATATTCTCTGTTATTACGCCCGCCTTGAAGACTCCGAAGAACTGCAATCCGCATACGCGCTAAAGGCGCGTTTTCACGTTGAGCCTATCGACGAAGAAAAGGGCAGTGCTACGGGGTATATCGCTAAATACATTTCTAAAAATATCGACGGTTACGCCCTGGATGGTGAAACGGATGAAGAAACCGGCGAAAACCTGAAAGACATGTCCAAGGCGGTATCTGCCTGGGCAAGCCGCTGGCGGATCCGTCAGTTTCAGCAAATCGGCGGTGCGCCGGTAACGGTCTGGCGTGAGCTGCGCCGTATGCGTGATATCACCCTGGAAAATAAATCTATGGACGCGGTGCTGGCTGCGGCCGATGTAGGGTGCTGGGCATCCTATACCCAGGCGCAGGGCGGTGCGTTGGTGGCTCGTCGCGATCTGGTTGTGCGGCTGATGTATGAAATCATCGAATGCGGCAACGAATACGGGGAAGCCGTTCAGCGTATTCAGGGGGTTTATTCGCCGTTAGCTGGTCAGGAATCCGAGGTATTAACGCGCCTGGTCAAGTGGGCGATTGTTCCGAAGTTGGCCGATAGCGCAGCGGAGGCTGCTTTTCCTGGCGGCATCGCCGCCCCTTGGAGTTCTGTCAATAACTGTACTCAAAGTACGATCAGCGAGTTGAAAAAGGGCATCGGTATTCAGTCCCAGGATGCTGGCCAGATGGCCAAAGCATTGGCCAGGGGCAATATCGTGCCGCTGGATCGGGAAACAGAAATGCAATTAGAAGGTAACCGGCTGGTGGTGAGGCGGAGAAAGCAATATTGCAGGAACAAGAATTGCGGGGAGGTCATTACGCCTGAAAACGAGTCCTTTGATTCCCCTGGCATGTGCTGGGGATGCGCGGATGGTCATGTTTTGCAGGGCGATCAGAGTGATGCCGTTAACCGGGCGTTTGAGGCGTTGGGAATTTAATGCAAGCTGAAAACTCGCAAAAGCGCGCGCAGTTTGCTTTTATTCTGTAACATTTTGCGATACTGTACATTCATACAGTAAATGATTAGGGAGGTTGGGGGATGCAGGATTTATTTTTTGAGGAAATCACTGTGCAACGGATGGCTTTGTTTTCGCGGTTGGTCGCTGTTGGGGACTGTGATCAGGAAGAAAAAACGTTAGCACTAGGTTGGTTAGCTGAGTTGAATGCTGAGTTGTTGAAAAATCTGCGGCAGGGAGAAAAGAAAAACCCCCAAAGTGGGGGCAGTGATTCAGGCTTGTTGCAGTAGCGAAAGCAACATTTGCTTATCGTCGGATTTCAGCGAATCCACAAGGCCACGCAGTAAGCTACCCTGGCTTTTTGCGCTTGGGCTGATGGTGTGGGAAAACGTCATATTCATTACAAACGTATGGCCACATTCGAAGTCAGAGCACGCACAGTAAAGGTCTGAAATTTTCCGATGCTTGCGTGCCGTTTTCTTAATGACTGAGTTCGCGCCGCATTCGGGGCAAATAACTGTCGGTACGCGCATTTTGTTGGCTCCGGGGAAGTGATAACCCCGTGATTTTAGCCTGTTGCGGCTCATTTTTCATCCTCTGATGTTGTGTCAAAAGCAAAGTTAAGCCGCAGGTGTGGCGGAATTTCCAGATCACTGTTGACCGCATTCATGATCATGCGCTGCAACGGGATCACTTCATCCTTTCGGTATGTTGTCCGGGACTTTTCCGGGTCGGGTAAACCGGCCGCATTTTGCGGAATAATGCCCGCCAGGCCAGCCGGGAACCGGTGGGCGTTCAGTACATCCTGTGCGCTGATGTTCTTCACGTTGTTGAATTCGTCGTTCGCCCCGATATCCCCCACCGGAATAAACTGGATCGCCTTTTCCCCGCCCTGGGGGATGTTCACAAATATGGTGGAGAAGTTGCCGATCCCCTTGCTGCTTTCCAGGCGTTGTGCAATTTCTTCTTCTACTTCATCGGTCATGTTCGCGTCATTGGTATAAATGATGCCGCCAGTGTGCGCCCCGTTATGGTAGTAGCGGCGGCGGAAAATGGTTGCCTCACTGTTGAGCAATGCCGAGTGAATGCCGCTAATGTAATCCGGCAGGCCGTAAATCTGTTGCTGCGGATCGTACTGTTTCATGAAAACCACATCATCCGGGCTGTACACCAGCGGTTCACCGTCCTGCAAAATCACAAATTCACCTGTTTTACGCACGCGCAGATACAGCGACGGCAGCGGCAGCAAGTCCACCACGTCACCCCATCCCGAACGCACTTTCAAAATGGCCAGGTCACCGCAGGATAAATAATCGAATACGCCGCCGCGCAGCTGCTCATGCGTCAGGCCGCCGCCCAGGTAATCCGATGCCACCATATTATGGCGGGCATAAATTACGCCGCCGTGCTGGCTGTTGAGGTTGGTCAGTTGAACCAGTGCCAGCCGGTCAATCGGCAGGGTGTAGTGATCGAATTCATTGTCATACCAGATATCCCGGTAATTGGTGCCGGTAGTCAGGATAGGTTCCGGGCGTCCCATGCTGATGATGCTCATTTTATTGCTGCGGTCAGGCTGTTCCTTCTTTGCCTGGCGGGCTGGTTTGCGTTTGCTCATGCTGCTTTTTTCCCTAAGTTCCATTTAGATTTACGCTTATGCTCAAAGTTGATCGGCTCGTTAATGATGGCGTGCGCGATAGCCCAAAAAGCATCGGCATGGCCGGTTTCAACCGTACGATCGGCTTTGAACGTCATGGCGTTGCCGCTGGCCGTGCTGGTGTGTCGAATGGACAGGAAAGACGCGGCAATTTCCCGGTTGTCTTTGTTCCATTCCAGGCGTTTTGCGCCGATAACGTCGATCATCTTTAAAACCAGCCTTGTTTTGGTTTCCATGCCGTAGTGAATGGCCACCGCCTCACGCAGGGCGAAATGTTCTATCAGCTCAAACACGCCCCGGCCAATGCCGGTCACGTCCACGCCGATGTAAGTCATGTTGTACTTCCCGAACAGCTTTTTGATTTGTGCCGCCTGGTACGCGAAATTCATCCCTTTCCAGTGAAAAAGGCAGAGCACGCGGAATTTTTCGACGGCGTAAAGCGGCGGGGCAACGATGGCAAACGTGGATGTGTCGCCGGAACGCGCCGGATCAAACCCTCCCCATACTTCCCGGTTGCCGAAAGGCCGTTCGGCGTTTGTGTCATGATCTTGCCAGTCGGCCACGTCCACGCCGCAGATTTCCAGGTCACTGAATTTGAAAACGCTGTCTTTACTGTCCACGAACACGCACATATAAAGCATGTTGAACGTGTCATGGTTGTAGCGGTTACGCAGCTTCTCGATGCTGGCGAGGTTAAAGCCGCCCTTGATCGCGTCTTCCATCGTGATGATGTACCGCCACTGTCCATCCGGGCAGAGTCGGCCGCCGTCGCGCATTTCATCAAAGCCAGGAAAGGCGACTTTTTCACGCTTCTTATCGCCGCGCTTCCATTCTTCCCCTGTCCAGAAAGGGTATGCCTGGTGCGTCTTGGCGCTGGGCGTTGAAAAGTAGGTGGTTCGCCAGTGATCGTGCGTGGCCATTGCGCTGGCCACCTCGTTAAGTTTGGCGAAGTTCGGCACCCAAAAATATTCGTCGCAGTACAAATGGCCGCTGTAGGACTGCGCGGTGTTTTTATTGGTGGACAGAAAGCGCAGCTCTGCGCCGTTGCTTAGTCTGATCGGATTGCCGGTCAGCGTGATACCAAAATACTGCTCTGCGATGTTGACGATGTAAGAGCGGAATACTTCCGCCTGGGCTTTTGATGCCGAAAGGAAAATTTGCGGGTCGCCGGTCATGACCGCATTTTCAAGTGCCTCAATCGCAAAGTACCAGGTGGCACCAATCTGGCGGCTTTTCAGGATGTTCCTGATCTGCTGTGCCAGGTTGTTACGCAGGTGCTTCTGATAGCCGAATAAATGTTCCTCTGCGAAAGCGTCAAAATCTTCCTGCGTCATGCCGGAGATGTCGTTTTTCTTATATTTGCGCTTCTTCACCGGCTCTGTGCCGTCACCGTTCCCGCCCTGGCTGTCATATCCTCCCTGGTTGCCAGATTTGGCGGCGGCCATCTTTTCTTTATGCTTATTTGTCTGCGCACGCAATTTCACGGCGTGCGTAATCAGTACATCAATCTCTTTTAATTCCAGCTCTGTTTTTTTATCCCGGCCAACTAATAATTGGTAACGGCGTTCAATGACTTCCTCTGTTGATTCGTGGCTGAGTAAATCAGCCCAATTCCCTTTTTCCGCCCAGTAGTAAATGATCCGCGCATTCGGCAGATTTAAATCCTGAGCAATTTCTTTTGGCGTGGCGCGGCGCAAATATAAAGCGCGTGCAACGTCTTTTAGTTCGTCTGTGTATTTAGCCATTGGGTCATTATGCGGGGATGTTTCAGCTATTTCGTTAATTAAATATCTGATGTGGTCGGATAAAGGGTTATATCCGAAATCATCTTGGTGCGGGAGCGTTAATTATTAGCGATACTGCAATTCACGGAAACAACGGAGGTTAATTCCGGTATGTCAGATTCACATTTAATGACGAATTGGCTCTGTATCGCAACCGAAGGGGAAACGGTTGATAAGCGTTTTTTAACCAGGGAAATGTTAATTGACGCGGCGGAAACGTATGACCCAAAAAATATGTATACCGCACTGCTGTGGCCTGAGCATGAGCGCTGGTGTGGTAATGCCGGTGAGGTGCTGGAAGTTGAGGCAAGCGAAGATGATTCTGGATTGGTAAAGCTCTATGCGCGGTTGTGTCCTTCCACTGACCTGGTACAGGCGAACCGCAACGGAAAGCTTTTATTCACGTCTGTTGAATTAACGCCTGATGGCAACTTTCGCGGCACTGGCCGTTACTACCTGGAAGGGCTGGGCGTCACCGATGAACCCGCAAGCGTAGGCACTACGCGAATGCGATTTAATAAGCGGAAAGACAATTACTTTATTGGTAATAGCACGCCGCTGGTAATAAACGAAATCAAGGATATTAACATGGCAGGGAAGGATAAGAATAAATCGAAATGGCGCAGTCTTTTCAGTATTGAAGACGAAACCCAAACGCCGGATGAAACACCGCAGGACGGCGATAAATTACAAGCGTTGGCCGAGGTTGTTGCTTCTTTGGAAACTCGTATTGCTGCGCTGGAAACAAAAACGGAAGCAACGGATACAACGGTTGAAGATATTCAAAGCGATGTTGAAACCGTGAAAGAAGTGGTGGATACGGAAGAATTTGCCCGCCTGCGCGATGAATTACCAAATATCGTCAGCAAATTTAGCAAGCTGGATAAAAAGGTAACCACGTTGCCGAATAAGAATCCGAAAGGTTCACGTAAACCGTTCCAGTTCTTGTAAGCATTTATCAGGCTTTCGCCAGGGAAAAACATTAACCGCTGAATAGCGATTAAGGATGAATAAATAATGATTTTAAATGCAAAAGCGCGTGGCTTTTTAAAGCAATTCGGCGCTGGACTTGCGGCGGCTAACGGTCTGGACGGTGGCGAGGAAAGCAATTATTTCTCACTGTCTGACCCGAAGGAAACGCAGCTGCGTGATGCGCTGCTGGAAAGTTCGGATTTCCTGAACTGGATCACCGTGGCCGATGTTGACCAGCTTTCTGGCCAGGTTGTCAGCGTGGGCGCGTCCGGTCTGCATACCGGCCGTATTGCTGACGGGCGTTTTCGTCGCAACGTTGGCGTTTCGGGTAATGAGTACAAGCTGGTTGAAACGGATTCGTGCGCCGCACTGCGTTGGGATCTGCTTTCCATCTGGGCGAATGCGGGTTCTGAGGAAGAATTTTTCCAGATGGTGACCGCATTTACCACGCAGACCTTTGCCCTGGATATGTTGCGTATCGGCTTTAACGGTAAGTCTGTGGCGACATCCACTGACTACGAAAAAAACCCGAACGGTGAAGATGTGAATATTGGTTGGCATGAAATTGTTCGCAAATATAAAGACGGCAAACAAATCATGACTGATGCGGTCACGCTGGATCAAAACGGTGATTACAAGTCACTGGATGCGATGGCGTCAGACCTTATCAACACCAAAATTCCGCAGCAATTCCGTAATGATCCGCGTCTGGTGGTATTGGTCGGTTCTGACCTGGTGGCGGCTGAACAGTATCGCCTGTACCAGGCGGCTGATCGTCCGAGCGAAAAAATCGCCGCGCAGATGTTGCAGGACTCCATTGCAGGCCGTCAGGCGATTATCCCGCCATTTATGCCGGGCAAACGCATGGTGGTGACCACGCTTAACAACCTGCATATCTATACGCAGCGTAATACCCGCCAGCGTAAAGCGGAATTTGTTGAAGACCGTAAGCAGTATGAAAACAAGTACCTGCGTAACGAAGGTTACGCCGTCGAAGAAATGGAGCTGTATGCGGCGATTGATGAATCCGCCGTGACGATTGGCACCGTTGCCGAGCCATCCGAACCCGTAGGCGGAGAGTAAAAATGAGCCTGTCACCCGCGCAGCGACACAGTGCCCGCATTGCGGCGCAAACGAAGTTAAAGCAACGCCAGGCACTGGAAGGGGCAGACAGCTTGCACGTTCTGAGTGCGGCGCTGGCCAACGATGTGGACATGTTGCACGGGCTGACATTGGCGCAAAAGGTGGCGTTAAAGCGTGATGAATTATTACCAAAATGGATGCCCACCGTTGAAAAGTACCTGGATGGCGGGGAGGTCTACCGCAATCCGATCCTGGCATGGTGTGTGATTTGGCTTTTTGACGTAGGCGACATGGACGCCGCGCTTAATTTGGCGGATATCGCCATTGGGCAGGGGCAGGAAACCCCGGTTGAGTTGAAAAGCAATTTCCCCACCTTTGTGGCGGATACCGTCCTGAAATGGGCGGAAGTACAGGCCAGGGATGGCCACCC
>NZ_JANUEX010000007.1:0-279949 GCF_024808755.1 Rahnella sp. BIGb0603
CCCCATGCCGAACTCAGAAGTGAAACGCCGTAGCGCCGATGGTAGTGTGGGGTCTCCCCATGCGAGAGTAGGGAACTGCCAGGCATCAAATAAGTAGAAAGCCCTGTACTGACGTACAGGGCTTTTTGCTATGGGAAATTTGGATAAATTTTCAGCCATATCCCTCTATTTTTTCCTCATGTAGTTCCCTTTTTATCACTCATTGCTTTTCGTTTTCTCTGGTATATAACCAGATCGTCTAGATTAATAACCGAAGCTGAAACATTTTCACTTAACGTTTGCAGACTCGACATTTTAGATAAAAACCGTTATCTTCGGCTATCTAGAAGTCTAAACGTATAAATGGATGTAGTGAGGAAGTTGCTATGCCGATCCGGGTCCCAGATGAATTACCAGCCGTAAATTTCCTGCGCAATGAGAATGTTTTTGTGATGACCTCATCACGCGCAAAAACTCAGGAAATTCGTCCTTTGAAAGTGCTGGTACTCAATCTGATGCCAAAGAAAATTGAGACCGAAAATCAGTTTTTACGGCTGCTTTCCAACTCCCCTTTACAGATTGATGTACAGCTTCTGCGCATTGATAGTCGTGAATCTAAAAATACTCCGGCTGAACACCTGAATAACTTTTACTGTGATTTCGAAGACATCCAGCATGATAACTATGATGGCCTGATTGTCACCGGCGCTCCTTTGGGCTTAGTGGATTTCTGTGATGTTGCCTACTGGCCAGAGATTGAGCGCGTTATCCACTGGGCGAAAGAACACGTCACGTCGACATTGTTCGTGTGTTGGGCGGTGCAGGCTGCGTTAAATGTGCTTTATGATTTGCCGAAGATGACGCGCGAAACCAAGCTTTCAGGCGTTTATCCTCACCAGACATCACAACCGCTGGCTTTGCTGACCCGTGGATTTGATGAAACATTCCTGGCCCCTCATTCGCGCTATGCTGATTTTCCTGCGGACATCCTGCGTCAGCATACGGATCTTGATATTTTCGCTGAATCTGACGAGGCCGGTGCTTATTTGTTCGCAACGAAAGATAAGCGTATGGCCTTCGTTACGGGTCATCCGGAATATGATGCCGGTACGCTGGCCGGAGAATATTTACGTGATGTCGCAGCCGGTTTATCACCTGAAATGCCTTACAATTACTTCCCGCAAGACAATGCAGAGCTAGCGCCTAAAGCGACCTGGCGTAGTCACGGCCATCTGCTGTTTACCAACTGGCTAAACTACTATGTTTATCAGATCACGCCATTCGATCTGCGCCAGATGAATCCAACCCTGGAATAATTCCCTTCATGATTTACAGACGATCCTACGTGATCGTCTGCTTCTGTTTGCCTCCAACGCCTTCCTCTTAAATGACTATCCGATCCTCAGTCTCTAAAAAATCGAAATAGATTCATATTTTTCGATATTTTTTTACGTGTTTAACTCACTGATTAATAGCTGTTAAATCATGCAATAAAAATAAAATGGAAATCGTTTTTGATTTTATGAAAAACCTGATTACGCTTAAATCTATCGGGCAATAAATGACCATCGATAAATCCCCAGAGGATCTTTCCCTGTGGCGCTGGTTTATTTTCTACCGTATCAGCATCTGCTTAGTGAGGCGGTCTGGCAGATTTAAGTCGAAAAATCAGGAGAGTTAGCGATGTCAGAGCAAATTACGCGCAGTCAGCTTAGTTTTACACGCCGTTTTGGTGAAAATGAAACACATATTCTGACTGAAGAAGCAGTGGATTTTTTGTCTGAGCTGGTCATGCGCTTTACCCCGCTGCGTAACCGCTTGATGACAGAACGTGTCGCGGTGCAGAGAAAAATTGATGGCGGTATTTTACCGAATTTTATTTCGGAAACTGATTCCATAAAAAAATCACAGTGGACGATTCGGGGCATTCCGGAGGATTTAAAAGATCGCCGCGTAGAAATCACCGGACCCGTAGAACGCAAAATGGTGATTAATGCGCTAAATGCCAATGTGAAAGTCTTTATGGCGGATTTTGAAGATTCCCTTGCTCCTGACTGGCAAAAAGTCATCGAAGGGCAGATCAACTTACGTGATGCGGTTAACGGGACGATCAGCTACACCAATGAATCCGGAAAAATTTATCAGCTCAAACCCGACCCGGCCATTCTGATTTGCCGTGTGCGCGGACTGCACTTACCTGAAAAACACGTCACCTGGCAAGGTGAGGCCATTCCCGGTTCTCTGTTCGATTTTGCGTTGTACTTTTTCCACAACTATCGCGCGTTGCTGGCGAAAGGCAGTGGCCCTTATTTTTATCTGCCAAAAATGCAGTCATATCATGAAGCTGACTGGTGGAGTCAGGTCTTCAGCTTTGCCGAGGACTACGCCGGATTATCACGTGGCACCATCAAAGCCACCGTTCTCATTGAAACTCTACCTGCCGTATTCCAGATGGACGAAATTCTTTACCACCTGCGCGACCATATCGTCGGGCTTAACTGCGGGCGTTGGGACTATATTTTCAGCTATATCAAAACGTTGAAGAATCATTCTGACCGCGTTTTGCCCGATCGCCAGTCAGTCACCATGACGCAGCCATTCCTCAACGCGTATTCACGGCTTCTCATCAAAACCTGCCACCGCCGCGGCGCATTTGCGATGGGCGGCATGGCGGCCTTTATCCCCAGCAAAGATGTTAAACGCAATGAATGGGTGCTGAACAAGGTAAGAACGGACAAAGAACTGGAAGCGACCAACGGGCATGACGGTACCTGGATAGCACATCCGGGGCTGGCTGATACTGTGCTGGAAGTCTTCGATAAAGCGCTCGGTTCCCGCTCCAATCAGCTGGACGTATTACGCGAAGACGATGCAGATATTACTGCGGCACAATTGCTGGAGCCTTGTTCCGGCGAACGTACTGAAGAGGGTATGCGTGCCAACATCCGTGTTGCCGTGCAGTACATCGAAGCGTGGATCTCCGGAAATGGCTGCGTACCCATTTACGGGCTGATGGAAGATGCTGCTACCGCCGAGATTTCCCGAACCTCAATCTGGCAATGGATCCACCACGGCAAAACGCTCAGCGACGGTCAGCTGGTCACCAAGCCTTTGTTCCGCCGCATGTTGAATGAAGAAATGCTGGTGATCCAACAGGAGTTAGGTGAACAACGTTTCAGCGCCGGGCGCTTCACGCAGGCCGCCACATTAATGGAAAAAATTACCACGCAGGATGAGTTAATCGACTTCCTGACCCTGCCGGGCTATCAGCTGCTGGCCTGATTCTTCATACCCTACACATAAAAAGACCGGAGCATTTGCCATGAAAACAACACGTACTCAGCAAATTCAGCAGCTTGAAGAAACCTGGAATCAGCCACGCTGGAAGGGGATTGCCCGCCCTTATACGGCCGCCGAAGTCATCAGCCTGCGCGGCTCGGTGAATCCGGAATGTACTCTGGCTCAGCACGGCGCTGCCCGTCTGTGGAATTTACTGCACGGCGCGTCCCGTAAGGGGTATGTGAATTGCCTGGGCGCGCTCACCGGCGGGCAAGCATTGCAGCAGGCAAAAGCCGGGATTGAGGCGATTTATTTGTCTGGCTGGCAGGTCGCGGCCGATGCCAATACGGCGTCCAGCATGTATCCGGATCAGTCGTTATATCCGGTGAATTCCGTGCCTGAAGTGGTAACGAGGATTAACAACACTTTCCGCCGTGCGGATCAAATCCAGTGGGCGAATAATATTGAGCCCGGTCAGCCCGGTTATACCGACTATTTCCTGCCGATTGTCGCTGACGCTGAAGCCGGTTTTGGCGGTGTACTCAATGCTTTTGAACTGATGAAATCCATGATTGAGGCCGGTGCAGCAGCGGTTCATTTTGAAGACCAGCTTGCCGCTGTTAAAAAGTGCGGGCATATGGGCGGAAAAGTTCTGGTGCCAACACAGGAAGCCGTGCAGAAACTGGTCTCCGCGCGTCTTGCCGCCGATGTTCTCGGTGTACCGACGTTGCTGGTGGCGCGTACCGATGCCGATGCCGCTGATTTACTGACGTCCGATTGTGACCCTTATGACAGCGAGTTTATTACCGGCGAAAGAACGCATGAAGGCTTCTACAGAACGCATGCGGGTATCGAGCAGGCCATCAGCCGCGGGCTGGCGTATGCGCCGTACGCTGATGTTGTGTGGTGCGAAACATCAACGCCTGATCTCACTCTGGCCCGGCGTTTTGCCGAGGCCATTCATGCCAAATTCCCGGGCAAACTGCTGGCCTACAACTGTTCGCCATCGTTTAACTGGAAGAAGAATCTGGATGATAAAACGATTGCCACCTTCCAGGAGCAGTTGGCGGCGATGGGCTATCAGTACCAGTTCATCACGCTGGCGGGCATCCACAGTATGTGGTTCAACATGTTCGATCTTGCTCATGCGTATGCGCAGGGCGAAGGGATGAAACATTACGTCGAAAAAGTGCAGGAACCTGAATTTGCGGCGATCGGCCGCGGATACACTTTTGCTTCACATCAGCAGGAAGTGGGCACCGGATATTTCGACAAAGTGACGAACATCATTCAGGGTGGACGCTCATCGGTAACCGCGTTAACCGGTTCGACCGAAGAACAGCAATTCTCCCCGACATCCCACTGATTTGACCCGGCGCAAGCCGGGTTTTTCCCCTGCCGGAGCCGATATTATGCGCATCGAGCTGTTGATTGCTCAGACTATTTTGCAAGGGTTCGATGCACAGTATGGCCGGTTTCTGGAGGTGACCTCGGGCGCGCAACAACGCTTTGAAAATGCCGACTGGCCGGCGGTGCAGGCGGCTATGAAACAGCGAATTCATCTCTACGACCACCATGTCGGATTGGTTGTCTCTCAGCTCAAATGCATTACGGGTCAGCACTTTTACGATGCTGCATTCTTGGTCCGCATAAAAAACTGTTACGCCGGATTGTTGCCTGACTATCCCCGGGCAGAAATCGCCGAAAGTTTCTTTAATTCAGTCTATTGCCGGATTTTTAAACACCGTGAACTCACGGCGGATAAGCTTTTTATTTTTAGCGAACAGCCCATTCACCGGCCACAGTATTGCGCCCGGCCACTCGCCCGGCAATATCCTGTGAAAGGAAATCTGGTCACCACGCTGGGCCGGATTCTTCACGATCTTCCGATGCGTTTAACGTGGGAGAATGCGCCGCGTGATATTGATTACATCAGTACAACGTTGCAGCAAAGATTTCCCGGTGATGCGATATCAGAGGCGGTAATTGAGATCGCCACTGAAGTTTTCTACCGCAATAAAGCGGCGTGGATTATTGGAAAAATCGGGCTGGGTCAGCAGGTTTTCCCGCTGTTATTGCCGGTGCATCAAAGTCATCAGCGCGAATTGTTTGTGGATGCGTGTCTGACAGAGGGAAATGATGCCAGCATCGTTTTCGGCTTCGCGCGTTCCTATTTTATGGTGTACGCCCCGCAACCGGGCGCGCTGGTGGAATGGCTGCGGGAGATATTACCGGCAAAAACGACGGCTGAACTTTACAGCGCGATTGGCTGCCAGAAGCATGCGAAAACCGAATGTTATCGGGAGCATTTACGCTTTATGGCGCAAACCGACGAGTCTTTTATTATTGCGCCGGGCGTCAAAGGTATGGTCATGCTGGTCTTTACCTTGCCCGGAAGTGACCGCGTTTTCAAAGTCATTAAAGACCGTTTCGCCCCGCAAAAGGAGGTGACCGAAGCGCAGGTTATGGCCTGCTACCAGCTGGTCAAAGAGCACGACCGCGTAGGGCGGATGGCCGATACCCAGGAATTTGAACATTTTGTTCTGGCTAAGAAAAATATCAGCCCGGAATTAATGGCAGAGCTACAGCGTGAAGTCCCGGCGAAGATTGAAGATCTGGGCGACAGTATTGCCCTGAAGCATTTGTATATCGAACGGCGTATGACGCCGCTGAATTTATATCTGGAACAGGCGGATGATCAGCAGATGCATGACGTTATTGAAGAATACGGTAACGCGATTAAACAACTTGCGGCAGCGAACATTTTTCCTGGAGATATGTTGTTTAAGAATTTTGGCGTGACCCGTCACGGCCGCGTCGTATTTTATGATTACGACGAAATCTGTTACATGACGGAAGTGAATTTCCGCGATATTCCTGAACCGCGTTACCCCGAAGATGAACTGGCCCGCGAGCCCTGGTACAGCATTGCGCCGGGGGATGTTTTTCCTGAAGAATTTCGCCATTTCCTGTGCAGCGACAAGCGCGTCCGGCAGTTCTTCGAAGTGGCACACAATGACCTGTTTTGTGCCGATTACTGGCGCGGTCTGCAAAAGCGGATCCGCGAAGGGCACGTTGAGGACGTCTTCGCATATCGCCGCAGTCAGCGTTTCAGCCGCCGTTAAGTCTTATGCTCCCGCCATCAGTGCGGGAGCGATTCCTCAATTAATGTTTCCCGCCGCCATAAGCCTGCGTAATTTCTTTTGCTGCGTGGATCACCAGCGCGCCCAGTTCTGTCACGCGATCGTCTGTTATCCGTGAAACCGGGCCGGAAATGGAAATCGCGGCGTAAGCGTCGTTATGCTCATCGTAAATGCAGGTCGCCACACAGCGCAGGCCGAGTGCATGTTCTTCATCATCAAAGGCATAACCGCGTTTGCGCGTATCGGCCAGCTCCTGTTTCAGGTTTGCCGGAGACGTTTTGGTCAGCGGTGTGTAGCTGTGTAAACCAATTTTGTGCAGAAGCTTCGCCAGGCGCTCTTCCGGCAGGGTGGAAAGAAATGCCTTACCCGCACCGGAAGCATGCATCGGCAGTTTTCCGCCAATCGGCGCTGACATTCGCATCAGTGCATTACATTGCACCTGATCGATAATGATCGCCTGATAATCACTGTGATCCAGCACTGCCAGATTCACCGTTTCGCCGGACTCCTCCATCAGACGGCGCAGCATCGGGTGCACCATCGCCAGCAAATTACGGCTTTGCAGAAAACTGCTGCCGACCACGAACGCATGCGAGCCGATGGTCCACAGACCCAAATCGCCGACCTGTCGCACAAACCCCTGCTGCTGCATCGTGGTCAGCAAACGGTGAGTGGTGGAATTCGGTAAACCTGCCTGCTGAGCCAGATCCGTCAGTGCAACGCTGCCCTGAGCTTCAGCGATATATTCCAGCAACTTAAGGCCACGCGTGAGGGACTGAACCTGTCCGGTGGCGGCGCTACCTGCTGTTGCAGCGGCTTTTGTTTTCTTAGCACGCTTGGCCGGAGTCAATGTGGACATTGCCATAAGCCTGTTCCTTGTAAGATGCGCCAAAAACTGGCGAAGAAAAATTATTTTTGGAATTGGTTTTCGTTTTTACAGTATGGATCGCAACCTGCCTTTGCGCTCATCCGATGTGTTGCACAGCATTTGCGGGATGCCTTCCTGAATTGAAAAAGTCTCATGTCACCACGGCCTTTTGGCTTCTGAAGGTATGCTAGGATGTTGACCATAATTTCCGGCGTATGAATGAACAATTTGCCGGGTGTGCGTGGTGGGTGATGAGGTGAAAGTGACTAATCGGGTTGAAGCGCTACATAAGCAACTGGCACAGCGCATTTTGGTGCTGGACGGCGGCATGGGAACCATGATCCAGAGCTACCGTCTTGAAGAAGAAGATTATCGCGGCCAGCGCTTTGCCGACTGGGGAAGCGATCTTAAAGGCAATAACGATCTTCTGGTCCTGAGCAAACCCGAAGTGATCATCGAGATCCACAACGGTTATCTTGCCGCTGGCGCAGATATTCTCGAAACCAACACCTTCAACTCCACCACTATTGCGATGGCCGATTACCATATGGAATCGCTCTCGGCTGAAATCAACTATGAAGCCGCCCGGCTGGCGCGTCAGTGCGCCGATGAGTGGACCGCCCGCACACCGGATAAACCGCGCTATGTGGCCGGTGTTTTAGGCCCGACTAACCGCACAGCTTCGATCTCTCCAGACGTTAACGATCCTGCCTTCCGTAACGTGTCATTCGATCAACTGGTGGAAGCCTATCGCGAATCGACCCGCGCGCTGATCGAGGGCGGTGCCGATCTCATCATGATCGAAACCGTTTTCGATACGCTCAATGCCAAAGCCGCCACATTTGCGGTTGAAAGCGAATTTGAAGCGATGGGCATCGTATTGCCTGTGATGGTTTCCGGCACCATCACGGACGCCTCTGGTCGAACATTATCCGGCCAGACCACGGAAGCTTTTTATAACTCACTGCGCCACGTTAAACCGCTCACTTTCGGCCTGAACTGCGCCCTGGGGCCGGATGAATTACGTCAGTATGTCGCTGAGTTATCGCGTATTGCCGAATGTTATGTCACGGCGCACCCGAACGCCGGTTTGCCTAATGCTTTCGGTGAGTACGATCTGGAAGCCAAAGAAATGGCGGAACACATTGCCGAATGGGCGCGCTCGGGCTTTCTGAATATTGTCGGCGGTTGCTGCGGTACCACGCCTGCACATATTGCGGCGATGGTAAAAGCCGTCGAAGGCGTGCCGCCGCGTGCGCTGCCGTCTATTCCCGTGGCCTGCCGTCTGGCGGGGCTGGAACCTCTGACTATTGATCCGCAGACGCTGTTTGTGAACGTTGGCGAACGTACCAACGTCACCGGTTCTGCGCGATTTAAACGGTTGATTAAAGAAGAGAAGTATTCTGAAGCGCTGGCAGTTGCCCGCCAGCAGGTAGAAAGTGGCGCGCAGATTATCGACATCAACATGGATGAGGGGATGCTCGACGCCGAAGCGGCGATGACGCGTTTTCTCAACCTGATTGCCGGTGAGCCGGATATCGCCCGTGTGCCAATCATGATTGACTCCTCCAAATGGGATGTCATTGAAAAAGGCCTGAAATGCATTCAGGGCAAAGGCATTGTTAACTCCATTTCGATGAAAGAGGGTGAGGAAGCTTTCCTGCATCACGCCCGTATGGTGCGCCGCTACGGGGCAGCCGTAGTCGTCATGGCCTTTGATGAAACCGGACAGGCGGATACCCGCGCCCGTAAAATTGAAATTTGCCGTCGCGCCTACAAATTGCTGACTGAAAAAGTCGGCTTCCCGCCGGAAGATATTATTTTCGACCCGAATATTTTTGCAGTCGCCACCGGGATTGAAGAGCACAACAACTACGCCGTTGATTTCATCGAAGCCTGCGCCGACATCAAAGCCCAGTTACCTCATGCGCTGATTTCCGGCGGTGTGTCCAACGTTTCCTTCTCGTTCCGTGGTAATGAACCGGTGCGCGAAGCCATTCATGCCGTGTTCCTGTATCACGCCATCCGCAACGGCATGGATATGGGGATCGTCAACGCTGGCCAGCTGGCGATTTATGATGACTTACCGGCTGAACTGCGCGACGCCGTTGAAGACGTGATCCTCAACCGCCGTGATGATGGTACCGAGCGTCTGCTCGAGTTGGCCGAAAAATACCGTGGCAGCAAAGACGATGGCGAAGCGAATAAACAGCAGGCGGAATGGCGCAGCTGGGAAGTTAAAAAACGCCTCGAATACTCGCTGGTGAAAGGCATCACCGAATTTATCGAACTGGATACCGAAGAGTGCCGCCAGCTGGCTGCGCGCCCTATCGAAGTGATTGAAGGTCCGCTGATGGACGGCATGAACGTCGTCGGTGACCTGTTTGGTGCCGGTAAGATGTTCCTGCCGCAGGTGGTGAAATCCGCCCGTGTTATGAAACAGGCTGTGGCATATCTCGAGCCGTACATCGAAGCCAGCAAGGAGAAGGGCCAGACCAACGGCAAAATCCTGCTGGCGACGGTAAAAGGCGATGTGCATGACATCGGCAAAAATATTGTCGGCGTAGTGCTGCAGTGTAATAACTACGAGATTATCGATCTCGGCGTGATGGTGCCGACCGACAAAATTCTGAAAACCGCCATTGAAGAGAACGTCGATATTATCGGGCTGTCAGGGCTGATCACGCCATCGCTTGATGAAATGGTTAATGTGGCGAAAGAGATGGAGCGCCGCGGTTTCACCATACCATTACTGATTGGCGGTGCGACGACATCCAAGGCACACACCGCGGTTAAAATCGAACAAAACTACAGCGGTGCGACCTGCTACGTGCAAAACGCCTCGCGTTCAGTCGGCGTGGTGTCTGCTTTGCTGTCAAAAGATCAGCGTGATGCGTTTATCGAACGCACGCGCAAAGAGTACGACACCGTGCGTATCCAGCATGGACGTAAAAAGCCGCGTACACCGCCGGTCAGCCTTGAGGTGGCGCGCGATAACGCCACCACTATCGACTGGGACGATTACACGCCGCCGGTTGCTCATCGCCTCGGCATTCAGAAAGTGGAAGCCAGCATTGAAACGCTGCGCAATTACATCGACTGGACGCCATTCTTCATGACCTGGTCGCTGGCAGGCAAATATCCGCGCATTCTGGAAGACGAAGTGGTCGGTGAAGAAGCGAAGCGCCTGTTCAAAGATGCCAACGATCTGCTCGATAAGCTTTCCGCTGAAAAATTATTGAATCCGCGCGGTGTGGTTGGCCTGTTCCCGGCAAACCGTAAAGGTGATGACATCGAGATTTACGCAGATGAGCGCCGCACGGACGTGCTGGTGGTCAGCCACCATTTGCGTCAGCAAACCGAAAAAACCGATTTCGCGAACTATTGCCTGGCCGATTTTGTCGCACCGAAATCCAGCGGCAAAAAAGATTACATGGGCGCGTTTGCCGTCACAGGCGGGCTGGAAGAAGATGCGCTGGCCGAGGCGTATGACAAGCAGCATGATGATTACAATAAAATTATGATCAAAGCGCTGGCAGACCGTCTGGCCGAAGCGTTCGCGGAATACCTGCATGAGAAAGTGCGTAAGGTCTACTGGGGTTTTGCGCCGACAGAAAACCTGAGCAATGAAGAACTTATCCGCGAAAATTATCAGGGGATCCGCCCGGCTCCGGGTTATCCGGCCTGTCCTGAACACACTGAAAAAGGCCAAATCTGGAAACTGCTGGATGTTGAAACTCACACCGGCATGCAACTGACTGAATCCTTTGCGATGTGGCCGGGCGCTGCGGTATCCGGCTGGTATTTCAGCCATCCTGACAGCAAATACTTCGCTGTGGCGCAGATTCAGCGCGATCAGGTCGAAGATTACGCCGCGCGCAAAAACATGCCAGTCGCCGAAGTTGAACGCTGGCTCGCGCCAAACTTAGGTTACGACGCCGATTAATTTCCCTGTCATGTTTCCAGCTGACTCTGCGCTGGTGGTTCTCATGAAACCCGGTCACTGACTTCATCAGGTGGCCGGGATTCATATCAATTCACTTCCACATCAATGTGCAGCGCGTCATAACGCCAGTATTCCAGATCGCAGTCGATGACCCGGTCATTTTGGTCCCGGTTGGTGCGCGTGATAAATAACGCGGGGCTGCCGGAGGCAACTTTCAGCGCCTTCGACGCTTCTCTTGTCAGCAGCGTCGGCACCATATCAAACCGTACGCGCCCGTAATGGATATCGTAGCGTGATGCATACAGGTCAGTCAGGGAAGAGGTTAAATCTGCATCAAGAATGCCACTGAAATACAACGGATTGAGGTAATGCTCCACATAAAGTACCGGGCGCTTGTCGATATAGCGTAACCGGCGGATGCAGATCACATCACTGCCGGAGGGCAGCAATAACTTCTGGCATACCGTATCGCTGGCAACGCAGTGCCTGGCATCAATAACCTGAGTTTCTGCGCTGCGCCCCTGATCTTTCGCCATTGCGTGAAAATGACTTCTTTGCAACGGGTTGTAGACAATGCGCGGAGGAGAAACAAACCAGCCCCGGCGTACTTCACGATAAATCAGCCCCTGCGCTTCCAGATGGCCTAACGCTTCACGCAGCGTAATACGGGTCGTGGAAAACTGTTCACTCAACGCGCGCTCAGAAGGCAACCTTCCTTCGGCAGAAAATGCTCCGGCCGCAATACTTTCGCTCAAAGCCTTGCAGATAACGGCAAGGGTGGTCTGCGATTCATTCATCGGTCAGCAAGCCTCATTTCAGTGCGTTTTTGCACCAACCTGACCCGGAATTGCGTAAATTATGTGCGCTTGTTAACAGCGATAAGCTTAAAACTGCTGCTTTTTCACGCTGACATATAATTATCACAATTGAGCGTTAGATTGGCTTGGTTCTTGCTGGACTAGACCAGCACTTCACACACTACCATCCGGAGCATCCGTTATGAAACAGTTGTTCGCTTCTGTGTTAACCAGCGCGCTTGTCCTCTCCGCTTCACCGGCATTTGCCGCTGAACCTCCTGCTGAACTCCTGAAAGCGGCACAAGCCGAAGGCACGGTGAACAGCGTCGGTATGCCTGATGACTGGGCGAACTGGAAAGAGACCTGGAATGATTTGAGCACCAAATACGGCCTGAAACACAGTGATACCGATATGAGTTCTGCTCAGGAAATCGCGAAATTCCTTGCCGAAAAAGACAATGCCAGTGCGGATATTGGTGATGTGGGTGCTGCATTCGGTCCGGTAGCGGTTCAGAAGGGCGTCACTCAGCCTTATAAACCGACCACCTGGGATCAGGTGCCAGACTGGGCGAAAGATAAAGATGGTATGTGGGCACTCGCTTACACCGGCACTATTGCATTCATCATTGATAAATCTCAGGTGAAAGATGAGCCGCACAGCTGGGCTGATTTGCTCAACAGCAAATACAAAGTCACTATCGGTGATGTCAGCACCGCAGCGCAGGCCGCGAACGGCGTTCTGGCGGCAACGTACGCGATGGGCGGCAATGAAAAGGATCTGAAACCGGGTCTGGAATATTTCGGCAAACTGGCGAAAGCAGGACGTCTGAGCCTGACTAACCCGGTCATCGCTTCTCTGGAAAAAGGTGAAGTGCAGGTGGGTGTGGTCTGGGACTTCAACGGTCTGAGCTATCGCGACAAAATCGACAAAACCCGCTTCGACGTGGTGATCCCTTCTGATGGTTCTATCACCTCGGGTTACACCACCATTATCAACAAATTCGCCAAACACCCGAACGCCGCCAAACTGGCGCGTGAATACATCTTCTCCGATGCCGGTCAGATCAACCTGGCGCGTGGTTATGCCCGCCCAATCCGTGCTGATCACATCACATTGCCAGACGACGTGAAAGGCAAACTGCTGCCATCCAGCCAATACAAAAATGCTCACCCGATTGCCGATCCGGCTGCCTGGGATAAGAGCGCCAAAACCTTGCCTCGCCTGTGGCAGGAAAACGTCATGATCAACATGCAGCAGTAATCTCCTGAATTAAAAAATAGAAAAAACCGGGCAGCGAAAGCATTGATTAATTACAACACCTGCAAGAAAGGCATAAGTGTAATGAAGAGCATTCTGGTAGTACTCGACGGCCTGAATTATCAGGTCGGCAAAGACGCAATGGGTTATTTACAGGCTCAGTGTGCCGCAGGACGCGGCCGCTTGTATCAACTGGAATGCGAACTGCCTTCGCTGTCACGGCCGCTTTACGAATGCATTCTCACCGGCATCGCGCCGGTGGCGAGTGGCATTGTGCATAACCACGTTGACCGGTTATCCACGCAACGCAGTATTTTCCATTATGCCCGCGAAGCCGGAATGACGACGGCGGCTGCGGCTTATCACTGGGTCAGCGAATTGTATAACCGCACGCCGTTTGACCCGCCGCGTGACCGTCATACCAGCGATGAGTCTCTGGCCATTCAGCATGGTCATTTTTACTACGACGACGGCTACCCTGATTCGCATCTGTTTGACGATGCTGAAAGCCTGCGCCGTCGGCATGACCCCGATTTCCTGCTGATCCACCCGATGAATATTGATGACGCTGGCCACAAATTTGGCCTGTCGACGCCGCAATACCGCAACAAAGCGCGGACGGCGGACGGCATCCTTTCGCGCTATCTGGGTGACTGGCTGGACGCGGGTTATCAGGTCATCGTGACCGCCGACCATGGCATGAACGATGACCGCAGCCATGGCGGTATTTTACCGGAAGAGCGTCAGGTGCCGTTGTTCGTCTTTGGCAGTGCTTTCAGCTTTAAAGATGCCGCACCGCTGCAAACAGAGTTGTGTGGCACCGTTTGTCAGATCCTCAATATTGCCCACGACAAGCCACATTGCGCGGCATTACTGGCCTGAATCCCGTCATTTTTAGAGGATAACCGATGAAAGCTAAGTGGATTGCAGCGCTGTTTATGCTGCCGTTTCTGGTTTTTTTCGTCGCGTTCCAGCTGGCGCCGCTGGCCTGGATTGCAGTGAGCAGCTTTTACAGCGAAACCTATGAAGCCTGGGGACTGGGCAATTACAGCGATATTCTGACTTCTCCGTTTTATCTGCAGGCCATGCGCTTCTCGCTGGATATTTCTATCTGGTCGAGTTTATACGGTTTGCTAATCGCGTTAGTGGGCAGTTACTCACTTCGCCAGCTAGGCCCGACAAAGCTGCATGATTTCGTGATGTCGTTTACCAATATGACCAGCAACTTCGCGGGCGTGCCTCTGGCGTTTGCCTTTGTGATTTTGCTCGGCCTGAACGGTTGCCTGACGCTGCTGCTCAGAAAATATGGCCTGATGGAGCATTTCGACCTGTATTCGAAAGACGGGCTGATTGTGCTTTACACCTATTTCCAGATCCCGCTGGGCGTATTACTGATGTATCCCGCGTTCGATGCCCTGCGCGAAGACTGGCGCGAATCGGCGGCTCTGCTCGGTGCGGGGCGCTGGAGTTACTGGCGTCATATCGGCATACCCGTTTTATTCCCGGCGCTACTGGGGACTTTCGTGATTTTGCTCGCCAACGCTCTGGGCGCGTATGCCACGGTTTACGCGCTGACCACAGGCAATTTCAACGTCGTGCCGGTACGCATCGCGGCGCTGGTGTCGGGGGATATTTCCCTCGATCCGAATATGGGCAGTGCGCTGGCGATGTTACTGGTGGTGCTGATGGCGTTTATCACGCTTGTCCATCAGTGGTTATTGCGTAAAAGTTATCTCAGTCAGCGCAGCTGATTGCCGGAAAAAGGAACGTAAGATGTCGCGCTCTGAAGCGATTTACCACCGTATGGTGATCTGGATTTTACTGATTGTCCTGATGTTGCCGTTGCTGGCGACGCTGGTGTACGCGCTGGTGCTGGAATGGGGCGCGACCATTTTGCCGAGCGGCTTTACGCTGAAATGGCTGGTGGAATTGTGGAGCGATCCGCGTTTTCTGATTGCGCTCTGGCACTCGCTGCTGGTGTGTTTTGGCACACTTTTCCTGTCGCTGGTGCTGATCCTGCCACTGATGTTTGTGATTGCTTACTATTTCCCTAAGCTCGATGCGCTGATGAATATTCTCATTCTGCTGCCGTTTGCCGTGCCGCCGGTCGTCTCATCCGTTGGCCTGATGCAGCTGTATTCTGCTGAGCCGCTGGCGCTGACCGGTACGCCGTGGATCCTGATTGGATGTTACTTCACCATCGCCTTGCCGTTTATCTATCGTGCTATTTCCAACAACATGCAGGCGATCAACCTGCGCGACCTGATGGATGCGGCGCACCTGCTCGGTGCCAGTACCTGGAAAGCCGCGTTGCTGGTGGTGTTACCCAACTTACGTAAAGGCGGAATGATTGCCGTGTTGCTGTCCTTCTCCTTCCTCATCGGGGAATTCGTCTTCGCCAACTTACTGGCGGGCAGCCGTTATGAAACGGTACAGGTTTATCTCTATAACATGCGCAATGGCAGTGGTCATTTCACCAGCGCATTAGTCATCTCGTATTTCATGGTCGTCCTGATTTTCACCTGGGTGGCGAACATGCTGAACAAAGGAAAGAGCTGATTATGTCGTATTTGCAGGTCACTCAACTCAACAAGTCGTACGGTCCGACGCAGATTTTCAATAACATTGATTTCTCGGCAGAAGAGGGTGAATTCGTCACGTTGCTGGGGCCAAGCGGCTGCGGAAAATCCACCCTGCTGCGCTGCCTGGCCGGACTGACGTCGGTCGATAGCGGAAAAATTGTGATTCAGGGGCAGGACATTGTGCCCTTACCACCACAGCAGCGCGGGATCGGGATGGTCTTCCAGAGCTACGCGCTGTTCCCGAATATGACGGTCGAAGCCAACGTTGCGTTTGGTTTGAAAATGCAAAAGATACCGGCTTTGGAACTACATCGTCGCGTGGGCGAAGTGCTGGAACTGGTGGAAATGAACGATTACGCCAAACGTTATCCGCATCAGCTTTCCGGCGGTCAGTGTCAGCGTGTGGCGCTGGCGCGTTCGCTGGTGACGCAGCCGCGCCTGTTGTTGCTCGATGAACCGCTTTCCGCGCTTGATGCCCGTATCCGTAAACATCTGCGCGAACAAATTCGCCGTATTCAGCGTGAAATGAACCTGACGGCCATTTTCGTCACGCACGATCAGGAAGAGGCGCTGACCATGTCAGACCGGATTGTGCTGATGAACAAAGGACAAATCGTCCAAAATGCCGATGCCGAAACCTTATATACTGAACCGGTGGATGCGTTCGCTGCGGGCTTTATCGGCAGCTACAACCTGCTGAGTTCTGAACAGGCGATGGCGCTGACAGGCATGACTTACACGGGCCGCGTTGCCATCCGGCCAGAGTCGGTGACGATATGCGAGCTGACTGAGGGCATTCCGGCCAAAATTCTAAGCCACAGCCTGCTGGGCAACGTGGTGCGTTATCGTGTTTTAGCGCACGGTGTTGAGCTTTCTGTGGATGTTTTAAACCGTTCTGTGGCCTCACTCCGCGCCGATGGCAGCGATGTTGGTTTGCAGTTAGATCTTGTTACGTTACGGGAAGTTGCATGAAACTGGCGCTGTTTGATCTCGATGAAACTCTGATTAGCGGCGACTGTTCCAGCTTGTGGTCTGCCTACATGGTAGCGAATGGCTGGGTGGCGGATGAACAGGCTTTCCTGCAACAGGATGCCGCGCTGATGCAACAATATGCCGTGGGTAAAATGGATATGCAGGAGTACATGCGCTGTACTCTCGCACCGCTTACCGGCCGCAGCGAAAGTGACGTCGCAGGCATGGTCGCAAGCTATATTCAGGACATAATAGCACCGCGTATTTATGCGCAGGCGCGTGAGTGCCTGGCTGCTCACCGCGCACAGGGCGACCGGACGGTCATTATTTCCGCCTCCGGCCAGCATCTGGTGCAGCCGATTGCCCGTTACCTCGGTGTTGAGGAAACGCTGGCGATTGGTGTGGAAATGAAAGACGGGCGCTTTACCGGCGCCACGCAGGGGACGATGACGTACCGCGAAGGCAAAGTATCGCGTTTACTTGAACTCATCAATCAGGACGATTCCCTGCTGCAACAAGCCCGTTTTTATTCGGATTCCCACAATGATCTGCCCTTGCTGACCCACGTGGGTCAGCCGGTTGCCGTGAATCCCGACGCCATCCTGCTCCGGCACGCCCGGCAGGCAGGATGGCCCGTGTTTTCGTGGAAATAGACTGCAGATAAAAAATGTTAAATCAGGGGCGTTTTTATAGGGATTTTTTCAGAAACTTATTCTGACGCCCGTGACGATTTGCCAGTAATCAATCCCTTCCTCTTCCAGCCTTTTCTGGTATTCCCCGCCCACACTCAGTGACACATTCGGGATGAGCGTATTGACCACGCCAATATTCAACTGCGCCGCGCTGCCTGTCACATCGGTTGAAAAACGACTGACATCGTTACTGTGGAGGTCGCCGATATGAACGTCAGAATGGTGGCTGAAATCTTTAATCAATCGCGTGCTGGCGACCACCGCCCATTTCCCGGTATTCAGGCTGTCCCAGTCGTATCGATAACGCAATCCGATACTGCCCAGCGGCCTCGTCATGTTATCGTATTTAACCTTCGCGTCATCGATATCGGTAAAGTTATCAACCTTCAGATATTGCACTCCGGCACCGATAACCGGCGTCAACTGATGCTGACCCAATGTGAACTGATAGCCCACATCCAGCGTGGCGCCAAACGATTTGGCATTGATATCTGCGACATCACCCCCGCGTAAATCGGTGGAAACCTCGCCGTTGTATTTCGCCGCATTCAGCCCGAATTCCGCCAGAAGCCCGTTTTTCTGTTCGTAAACCGACAAGCCAGAAAGCCCCCATGTGGTGTAGTGCGTTTTGCTGTCTCCGTCTGCCGCATCAGGAGTGATATCCAGATCCGCCCGGGAAAGCCCAAGGCTTACATCAAAAGACTGACTGTCAGACTGCAGTTGCAAGACCTTACCGCCAAACAGCCAGCCTTCTTGTTTCTGTTTATAGTCGTAGCCGTAATCTTTAAAGCTGAGCGACGAATGGTAAGTATCTTCTCCATTGAGGTACTGGAAGAAAATATTCATTTTCTTATCGTCGAGAAGCGAAACCTGATTTTGAAAACTGCTGTTCAGGCGGCTGCTGTAGCTGAATAATGCGGAAGGCAGGGAAAGATAAGAGGGCACCTGCGGAGTTACCGCTGCCCGGCTGTATTGAGAATCGCTGTGATGTTCCGGTTCCGGTTCCGGCGTTATATTGCCGCCGTCATCAGGTTCCGGTACGGGAGTCACATCGCCGCCGTCATCAGTTTCCGGTACGGGAGTCACATCGCCGCCGTCATCAGGTTCCGGTACGGGTGTCACATCGTCGCCGTCATCAGGCTCCGGCACGGGTGTCACATCGTCGCCGTCGTCAGGTTCCGGAATAGGATCCGTCGTGGGTGAGGTGTTCTCATTTTCACTGAGCATTCGGTTTTGCAAGCGGTAGTCCCAGTATTGCCCTCCCGAACCGGTCACTGCACGCTCATCAGCGGCGCTGCGACCCGGAGCAAAAGCATACAGCGTATAGGCATACGCACCGCGCGCGACGTATTCTCCCGCCAGTGCAAAAGAACTTTTGCCCGCATTGCCGCCGACCTGGATAAGCGAAATACCTTCCTGGTTATCTGCACTGCCGTTGTTGTTACTGTCGGTAAAAATACCCTCTCCGGATGGCGTCACTGAAACCAGAATGGGTTTGTCATCTGAAATCACATCGCCATTGATCAGCAAGCGGTCATATTGCAATGCGCCCGAAGTCAGTTGCGCCCGTAGCTCGACAACGTCGCTGGAGCCGGTGGTCAGATTACCATTGATGTGTATTGTGGATGCACTAACCGGAGCGGCGGAATAGCCCGAAGGGCCGCTGTCAGCATAATAAGGGGCGATGATAACGTCATCTTTCACAACCAGATCGGCGATATTGGCGTTACCGGCAAATGTGGTTCCGTTTTCCATGGTCAGCGTGGAAGCCAGCGAACCCTCGAGAACAAGCGCGCCGTTTTTAACCGTGGTGCCGCCGGTAAAGGTATTGTCACCGTACATGTAAAGATTTGCCCGGCCGTCTTTGCTCAGACTGCCGGCGCCTTCCAGCGTAGCCGCAATAGTGACATCCGCCGTGCCCGATGTACTTTTATCACTGGCATCGCCGGCTTTCACCGAAAGTATGGCCTCGTCGCCCAGGAGCACATGACCTTCCAGTTTGCTGCGGCTGTGCATTTGCAGAGTCGAACGGTCTCCGAGAGTGATGTCACTATCAAGTGTTCCATGTTCAGTGAGCTGAAGCAGACCGCCTTCATTAAGGTTTAACGTGCTTATCTGGAAAGTTTCATCAATCCAGTCGTTGCTGAAAGTCGCGCCACCCGCATGTGGTGTCATCCTTCCGCCCAGTGAAAGCGTACCGTTGCTGACGGTCAGATTATTAAGCCAGCCGCCGCCGGTCAGGGAATAGTTATCGGTGCTTTTGGCGGACGCTAATATAACGTTGAGCCCCTGCGCGGTATCAGGTGTGCCCAGGCGTCCGATAAAGGTTTCAGATTTCGTGTTTGCCAATGTCAGCGTGGAACTGTCATCGGGATTAGCATTGATGATGGTCGCGCCAGAATCACTGTGATTAATCGTCGTGAAGCGCATGTCATAGCCATTGAGATCCAGTTTCCCCCCGCGGTAACCGAAATAAATATGGGCGGGGTCAATCTGCTCATCTCCCTGCAATTGCACGGTGGGTCTGCCACTGACAAGGGTCACTGAGGAAAAAGCGCGATGGTGGCCCGCCCCGTCGTCCTGCTGAGCCAAAACAGCCGTGCCATCCCCGATATTTAATTCCCCCGGATTATCGCCAAAGGCGTTGACGTAAAGTGTACCGGCACCAATTTTATGCAGGCTGTCTCCCGCCACTCCGTTAACTTCCCAGTCAACTCTCTTACTGGCATCAATCTCAATACCGCCACCCATCCAGGTATTATTTTGACCGTCGGCGGAGATAACCCGATAGTTGTTGGAAAACTGTAATTTACCTGCGCCCTGATTAATTGTCGCATCCAGGACAATTAATCCGCCATCACCGTTGAAACGCAGATCCTTAGAAGCATCAAGCTGAGGGTTCCGCACATCCGTGCCTATATTTCCTGCCATGATATCTTCCGGGGTGAGAATAAACTGGCCGGGAAGACGGGTGTCGATACCATGTCATTGCCAGCCAGAGTTGCCCTGAATAATGTCGCCAGAAGCCCCCGTGCCGGTCCAGTGAATATCCCCTTGTGCTGCGATATCAATGACATCTGGATCGGTATAATTGTTGACAATGCTGCTTATAAAATCGGTGGGTAAACCCAGCCCGTAAGTACCAAGTGTGTGCGGCGCACGGTTTTCAACGCCGGTACCCGATGTTGTTACACCATACATCTTCCACTTTTTATCAACATTGTCGTAGACCAGTATCGGGCTTCCGCTGTCTCCCTGGTTGGCGGCAATATCCAGAGGCGAGGCCGTATTATTATTAATCCAGTAAATTTGATTCTGAGATATCGTTTGCGGATTTAATGTTCCGGCACTCTTCCACATATAAGAATATTTTGTTAACTGATTCAATGTCTGGCCTGTCGCATCAATCTGATATTGATACCCGGCCCCTACTCGCGTGAAGTATACATACCTGCCATTATTTTTATTCTCGTAAACATCAGAGGGTTTGACTATTTCAACAGGAGCGACTTCAGTAATGACTTTATTTAAGCGGTCGACATTAAAATCTGCATTCGGGTCATTATTATAATTAATGACCTCATATTGTGTACTGTATTTAGCGTTAGCCCCGAAAGTGGCATTTTCGAACCAGCCAAGGTGAGTCACGCTGGTGACATAGTTAGCCCCGATAACAGTCGCATAGCCCGCAGTACTCGCGCTGGCAAAGTCCGGCAGAGAGAAAGGAAGGATCCCCGCAGGGGTTCCATCAAGGTTAAATACCTGTACGTTATTGGCGCCAGGCTGATATTTTCCCAGATTTTCCGCGAAGTCGCGATAGTCCTGTACATCAATGTTCTCGTTCATTACTCCGGCACTGGCATTGAATATGCAAAGTGATATCACTCCGCTCAATAATTTAACTTTCATATATTCGTGTCCTTGAAAATAAATCCATCTGATTTAAGTATGTTTATTTTTATTTGATAGGCGTAATTAATGAGTTGTCGTTGTAAATACCCCATTAAATGAATGTAAGGTGAATTTGATGCTAATCAATTAGGTGTTCATGTTAATTATGTGGTTTTCTTATTTTATGAAAATCAGAGGGGTGGTGTTTTCTTGCTGGCAGTCTAGAGGGAATAAAATTTCCAATCAAACAGGATTTTGAGAATTGTTATTCATCTCTCTATAGTTTGATGATTTAAATAATAAAACAGAGAAAACTGTAAACATCTGCTTTGGTATGACGGACTTGTTTACCTCAATAATGTGCGTAGTCTACAGTTAGATGTGGCAGATGATGAGTCAGGTTAAGCGGGAAAGCTCAAATATTCTGATTCATCGGAATCCAACACAAACCGGTGGGTACCGGAAATAACAGGAGTTTCTCGTTCGTGTTAACCCTTTTGCATCTTTTGTCTGCTATTTCTTTGCTCGTATGGGGGACGCACATCGTGCGTACCGGCATCATGCGCGTTTTTGGCGCCAATCTGCGCCGTGTTCTGAGTAACAGCGTGGAGAAAAAGCCGCTGGCGTTTGTCGCTGGTATTGGCGTGACCGCACTGGTGCAAAGCAGTAATGCGACGGCACTGCTGGTAACGTCGTTTGTGTCACAGGGGCTGGTTGCCCTGGCACCGGCGCTGGTGATTATTCTCGGCGCGGATGTCGGGACCGCCGTGATGGCGCGTATTCTGACCTTCGATCTCTCCTGGCTTTCTCCGCTGCTGATATTCGTCGGCGTGGCCTTTTTCCTCAGCCGTAAGCAAACCCGCGCCGGGCAGATGGGGCGCGTCTGTATCGGGCTTGGCCTGATTTTACTGGCGCTGGAACTGATTGTGGGCGCGGCAACGCCAATTATGCAGGCGTCGGGCGTGAAGGTTTTATTCTCTTCTCTGACCGGCGATGTGCTGCTGGATGCGCTGACCGGCGCAGTGTTTGCCATCATCAGTTATTCCAGCCTGGCGGCGGTGTTACTGACGGCAACGCTTGCGGCGACCGGCGTTATCTCGCTGAAAGTGTCGTTGTGTCTGGTGATTGGCGCAAACCTTGGCAGCGGGCTGCTGGCGATGATCAACGCCAGTAAAATGAATGCAGCAGGTCGCCGCGTGGCGCTGGGCAGCACGCTGTTCAAACTCATTGGTTTAGTGATTGTGCTGCCGTTTGTCGGGCCGCTTTCCGTGCAACTGGCGCGTCTGGGCATACCGGATGAAGAACTGGTCATTTATTTTCACATGTTCTACAACCTGATCCGTTGTCTGGCGATGGTGCCGCTGACCGCGCCGATGGCGAAGATTTGTCAGCTGATGATTGCCGATGTGCCGGAAGACGATCCGCGTTTGCGTCCGCGCCATCTGGACGTCAGCGCGATTGATACCCCGACGCTGGCGCTGGCCAATGCCGCCCGCGAAACCCTGCGTATGGGCGATGTAGTGGAACATATGCTGATCCTCAACCGGGAAGTAATGCACGGAAAACTGGCGCAGGATCGCGAGGTACGGCGTCTCGATGACGATGTCGATGTGCTGTATACCGCCATCAAACTGTATCTGGCGCAAATCAACAAAGAAGGGCTGGGCGAAGACGATTCACGCCGCTGGGCGGAAATCATCGAAATGGCACTGAACCTGGAACAGGCCGGTGACATTATCGAGCGCATGACCGGCGATATCACCGCCAAATCTCACGCCACACGCCGCGCATTTTCACCGGAAGGGCTGGTGGAGCTGGAAGCATTGCATGAGAAATTGCTCGACAACCTGCGTCTGAGTCTGGGGGTTTTCCTGTCGAACGACCTGACCAGCGCACGTCGTCTGCGCCGCTCCAAACACCGTTTCCGTATTCTTGACCGGCGCTATGCGCACGCCCACGTCGATCGCCTGCATCAGCATAACGTGCAAAGTATCGAAACCAGTTCGCTGCACCTTGGGTTGCTGGGCGATATGAAACGTCTTAACTCGTTGTTCTGTGCGGTGGCGTATAACGTGCTGGATCAGGATGAGCAGGAAGATGAACAGCGTGAAAATAACGATGATATGAAGCGGGTATGAGTTTCTGGGTCGGGTATAAACAATGAACCGGACGCGAACGATGCGTCCGGTTTTTTTGGCTTATCAGTCTTTTTTAACCGGTTTACCCGACCAGTAACCGGCCAGCAACGAGCCGGAAAGATTGTGCCAGACCGAGAACAGTGCGCCCGGCAGTGCGGCCAGCGGGGTGAAATAGATTTTCCCCAGCGTCGCCGCTAAGCCTGAGTTTTGCATCCCGACTTCCATCGCCAGCGTGCGGCAGGTGGTTTCGTCAAACCCGAACAGCTTCCCGCCCCAGTAACCGCTCAGCAGACCAATGCCGTTGTGCAAAATCACCGCCACAATCACGATCAGGCCGACGGAACCGATAAAGCCCTGACTGCCGGCCACGACGGCGCTGATTATCGCCACGATACACACCATGGAAAACAGCGGCAGCAGCGGCTCGATGCGTTTCACGGTTTTGGTGAACAGATGATGAATAATCAGACCCGATAAAATCGGGATAACCACGATCTGCAAAATGCTCAGCAGCATGCCTTCCACATCCACTTTGATATGCGTATCAACGTACAGACGCGTCAGCAACGGTGTGGCGAAAACACCGACCAGCGTAGAGACGGCAGAAATCGTCACGGACAGCGCAACGTCACCTTTGGCGAGGTAAATCATCACGTTAGAGGCAGTGCCGCTGGCGACGCTGCCGACTAAAATCATCCCGGCGGACAAATCAGGTGGCATATGGAACAGTTTCGCCAGCACCCAGGCGGCCAGCGGCATCACCAGATAGTGCAAAAAAGTGGCGGCGGCGACCGGGCCCGGACGCGACAACACGCGTTTGAAATCACCGAATTCGAGGGTAACGCCCATCGCGAACATAATCAGCATCAGCAGGGTGGAAACATGCGGGCCAATCGGGGTGAACGTGCCGGGCGAATAATAGGCCGCGACGGATAACAGCACAGCCCACAGCGGGAACAGGCGGGTTATTTTGGCTAACATTGAGGATGATCCTTGTCTTTGTTGTTTTGCAAAAGGTACAGACAAAAAAAGACCGGGCACATGGCCCGGTCTTTTCAGATACCGCGCCCGTCGTTATTCGAATAGGTTGCGGTGTAGTGTTTTTACGACCTGATCGGCATCATTGCCCGGCACCAGGAAGCACAGGTTGTAGCTGCTTGCGCCGTAGCAAATCATGCGGATGTTGAACGGATCCAGCACGCCAAACACTTCTTTGCCAACGCCACAGGCCTGCGACAGCTTGTTGCCGATAATAGCGACCAGTGCCAGATTTTCTTCCACTTCCACGCGGCACAGTGAGGATAATTCTGTCAGCAGCGAAGTGGTCAGCAGGCTGGCATCGGAAGAGGTGGAGCCGGTGGTATCCAGTGTCAGCGCCACGCTGACTTCTGACGTGGTGATAAGATCCACGGAAATGCTGTGACGTGCCAGAATGCCAAACACTTCGGCGAGGAAACCGCGTGAATGCAGCATGCTCAGGCTGTGCAGCGTGACCAGCGTTTGCCGGCGGCGCAGGGCAATTGCGCGGAACAGCGGCGGACTGTCTGTGGTATCGCACACTAACGTGCCGCCGCCCGACGGGTCTTTGCTCGAGCCGACAAACACCGGAATACCGCGGCGTACCGCAGGCAGTAATGTGGCCGGGTGCAGAACTTTCGCGCCAAAGGTCGCCATTTCAGCGGCTTCTTCGAAAGCGATACGATCAATGCGTTTTGCTGCCGGAACCAGCCGCGGATCGGTGGTGTAAATCCCCGGTACATCGGTCCAGATATCCACACGAACAGCGCTGAGCGCTTCACCCAGCAACGCCGCCGTGTAATCGCTGCCGCCACGGCCCAGCGTGGTCGTGCGGCCTTTGCCTTCAGAGCCGATAAAGCCCTGCGTGATCACCAGCGCGTCCTGCAGGCGCGGTTGCAGCTGTGAAACGGTTAACTCGCTCAGTGTCTGTGTGTCCGGTTCTGCACGACCAAAACGATCGTTGGTGCGCATGATTTTACGCACGTCGAACCATTCCACCGGCACGTTGCGCTGGCGGATGATTTCAACAAACAGAAGGGTAGACATCAGCTCGCCGTGGCTGACCAGTTCGTCGGTCAGCGCCGTTGATGTCGCGAGGCTGGCGGCTTCGGACAGCATAGCGATGTTTTCCAGCATGCGGCCCAGCTCTTCGCGGATCACCGTCGGATTGTCCAGACGGTCGATAATGGCATTCTGGATACGGCGAATTTCATCAAGCAGGAACGCCCGGCGCTCAGCTTCTTTGCCTTCGGCCAGCTCGACTAATAAATTGGTGACGCCCGCAGAGGCGGAGAGAACAACCAGACGCACTTCAGGGCGCGACAGAACGATATCTGCGCTGCGATTCATGGCGTCGAAATCCGCTACGCTGGTACCGCCGAATTTGGCGACGATAACGTTGCCCAGAGGCTGCGGGTTGGCGTTGCGGGTTGCTGCGTAATTCATGTAAAACCTCGTGTCAGGGTCGTCATACCAGACGGCCATCTATTCCATAAACTCTAAGAATTGGCACAAGGGGAGAGCGGGAAGGGGGCAGACGTAGAAATGCTACGATACACCCAGAAGCGCTCCACCTTGTCGACATCCTCACGGATGCCCGGTGACAACCCAGGGGATTCAGCCCCTGTAGCCGATCTTATGCCTGCCGAAGGCTTCAGACCTCGGCGTCGCTCCCCCTGATGTACCCTCGCAGGATTTCGGTTCCTCCGATACACTTCCTGGGCGACGCGCCTCTTCTGGCTCACGCGACACGCGCGCGAGTTAGGTGCTTAGGAATAACGGGTTCTCGCCTTTCTGTCAACGGCAACAGGCCGCTAACGCCACATTTTGAACGATTGTCATCTAATATTGTTCTCTGTCATTGTGATTTAGCAGATCTGACCTATCGCAAGAAAAGGCATCTCATCTCGGGAACTTCAGGATACAATCGGGACAGTTACCTCATATTTATTCTCAGCCTAAGAGCATTGCTATGAAAAATATCAATCCAACTCAGACCGCTGCCTGGCAAGCCCTGCAGCAGCATTTCGACAAGATGAAAGATGTGCAGATTAGCCATCTGTTTGCTGAAGATGGTGATCGTTTCTCCAAATTCTCTGCCACGTTTGAAGACCAGATGCTGGTCGACTTCTCTAAAAACCGTATCACGACAGAGACGCTGGACAAACTGCAGGCGCTGGCCAAAGAAACTGACCTTCAGGGCGCCATCAAATCGATGTTCTCTGGCGAGAAGATCAACCGTACTGAAGACCGCGCGGTGCTGCACGTTGCCCTGCGTAACCGCAGCAACACGCCAATCGTCGTGGACGGCAAAGATGTGATGCCGGAAGTCAACGCGGTTCTGGCGAAAATCAAAGGTTTCACCGAACGCGTTATCGGCGGCGAGTGGAAGGGTTATACCGGCAAAGCCATCACTGATGTAGTAAACATTGGTATCGGCGGTTCAGACCTTGGCCCGTTCATGGTGACTGAGGCACTGCGTCCGTACAAAAACCACCTGAATATGCATTTCGTCTCCAACGTGGATGGCACGCACATCGCCGAAACGCTGAAAGATTTGTCACCGGAAACCACGCTGTTCCTGGTGGCATCAAAAACCTTCACCACTCAGGAAACTATGACCAACGCCCACAGCGCGCGTGACTGGTTCCTGAAAACCGCGGGCGACGATAAGCATGTAGCGAAACACTTCGCGGCACTATCGACCAACGGTAAAGCGGTGAGTGAATTTGGTATCGACACCGACAACATGTTCGAGTTCTGGGACTGGGTCGGCGGCCGTTATTCACTGTGGTCCGCAATCGGTCTGTCTATCGCCCTGTCCGTTGGTTTTGATAACTTCGAACAACTGCTGAGCGGCGCTCACGCGATGGATAAACACTTCGCCAATACTCCGGCAGAGAAAAACCTGCCGGTTCTGCTGGCGCTGATCGGCATCTGGTACAACGATTTCTTCGGCACCGAAACTGAAGCTATCCTGCCATACGACCAGTACATGCACCGCTTTGCTGCTTACTTCCAGCAAGGCAACATGGAATCAAACGGTAAGTTCGTTGACCGTAACGGCAATCCGGTGGATTACCAGACTGGCCCGATCATCTGGGGCGAGCCGGGTACCAACGGCCAGCACGCGTTCTATCAGCTGATTCACCAGGGCACCAAAATCATCCCTTGTGACTTCATCGCGCCAGCTATCAGCCATAATCCGCTAAGCGATCACCACGCGAAATTGTTGTCTAACTTCTTTGCACAGACGGAAGCGCTGGCATTCGGTAAATCTCTGGACGTCGTCGAGAAAGAATTCGCCGATCAGGGTAAAAAACCGGAAGACGTTAAACACGTTGCGCCGTTCAAAGTGTTCGAAGGTAACCGTCCGACCAACTCCATCCTGCTGCGCGAAATCACGCCTTACAGCCTGGGTGCGTTGATTGCGATGTATGAGCACAAAATCTTTACTCAGGGTGCAATCCTGAACATCTACACCTTCGACCAATGGGGTGTGGAACTGGGTAAACAACTGGCGAACCGTATTCTTCCTGAACTGGAAGGCAGCGAAGATGTGACCGGCCACGACAGCTCGACTAACGGTCTGATTAACCGCTTCAAAAACTGGCGCTAATCCCCCGTCATCCTTCAGGCTGTTTCAGCGTTGGCTGCGTGAACTCACCCCGGTCACTTACTTATGTAAGCTCCCGGGTTTCGTTCCCTTGCCGCCTTGATCCAGCCCGAATGATTTAGAGGGACAGGTCGAAATATTTCTAAATAAAAGGGTTAGCCTCAACGGGCTGGCCCTTTTTAATGCCGCTTTTCCGGCACAGACTCTGTGGTATTCTGCGGGTATTCATAACAAAAGTGGGATGTAGATCACATGGCAGGATCAAAACGCGCAATGATGATATCCGTCATTATGCAGCGAATCTTGAACGTTTTCTTATTGGGACTGGCCGCGATCCTGATGATTTTTATCGGGCGCGAAACCTATCATCTGGCGATGGTGTTGTTCGTTAATAACGACCAGTCTTCGTCGTATCTGCTGATAGAGGGGATTGTGATTTACTTCCTCTATTTCGAGTTTATTGCGCTGATTATCAAATACTTTTCCTCGGGTTATCACTTTCCGCTGCGCTATTTTATTTATATCGGTATCACCGCAATTATCCGCCTGATTATCGTCGACCATAAAAGTCCTTATGACACGCTGGTTTACGCCTGTGCGATCCTCGTGCTGGTCGTAACGCTGTTCCTGGCAAACGGCGAACGTCTGCGTCGCGAATAAAACAGGCCATTACTGACCCGCATTCATGCGCTAGAATGCGGGGCAGATAATTCATTGGAGGTATGAATACCTTCATTACGGAGCCGTTGATGTCTGATTCCCATTCCTCTGAACAATCCCCAATCCACTGGTTTGACGACCCTTCGCAGGTCCCTGCGGATGTTGCCGACTGGCTGATGGAAATGGGATCCATGACCCGCCGGTTTGAAAAGCAGGGTGTTACCGTCACCGTAAAGCCACAAAACGAATGTTTTGTCAGCCGGGGGGAACTGGGTGAAAGTGAAGCGCAGCAGTTACCTGAAAGTGCCCGTTACTGGATCCGCGAAATTGTGTTGTTTGGCGATGCCGAACCCTGGCTGCTGGGCCGCACGGTCATCCCTGAAGAAACGCTGACCGGACCGGATCTGGCGCTGGTTGATTTAGGCACCGTCCCGCTTGGACGCTATCTTTTCAGCGGCAATAACCTGACCCGCGATTACATTCATTTAGGGCAATTGCAGAGTGAAAATGGTGACTTATGGGCACGTCGTTCCCGCCTGCGTTTGTCAGATAAACCCCTGCTTCTGACTGAAATTTTCCTGCCAGACTCGCCGGTAAATCGCCCCGAGGGCAAAGTGAGTAAGGCATGAGCCAGACTAATCAACAAGGAGAGCAGAGAGTGTCAGGAAGTATGACTCAGGGCACATGGCGTGATTACTGCCGCCTGATGCGTATTGATAAACCGATCGGCTCGCTGTTGCTGCTGTGGCCCACATTATGGGCGCTCTGGGTGGCCGGTGGCGGAATGCCTTCGGCAAAAATTTTGCTGGTTTTCGTGCTGGGCGTGTTTTTTATGCGCGCAGCCGGTTGCGTGGTGAATGACTACGCCGACCGTAAATTTGACGGTCATGTCAAACGTACCGCGAACCGTCCGCTGCCAAGCGGTGCGATTTCCGGTAAGCAGGCGAAAATGCTTTTTGCCGGGCTGGTGCTGGTTTCGTTCCTGCTGGTTCTGCTGCTTAACCGCATGACGATTTTGCTGTCTCTTGCCGGGCTGGCGCTGGCATGGATTTATCCGTTTATGAAGCGGGTCAGCCATTTGCCTCAGGTCGTTTTAGGCGCGGCGTTTGGCTGGGCCATTCCGATGGCGTACGCGGCGGTGAGTGAAAGCGTACCGCTCAGCTGCTGGCTGATGTTTGCCGCTAATATCTGCTGGACGGTGGCGTACGACACGCAATACGCCATGGTTGACCGCGATGATGATTTGAAAATCGGTGTGAAATCGACAGCGATTCTGTTCGGTCGTTTTGACACGCTGATTATCGGCCTGCTGCAACTGGCGACGTTAATACTGATGGGCATTGTCGGCCATCTTTCCCAGCTTGGCGCGCCGTTCTACTGGTCGCTGCTGCTGGCCGCTACGCTGTTTGTGCATCAGCAAAAGCTGATTGCTAAACGCGAGCGTGACGCCTGTTTCCTGGCTTTTCGCCAGAACAACTATGTCGGACTGGTGCTGTTCCTTGGCATTCTGATGAGTTTATCTGCTTTCAGCTTCTGAGCCTTTCAGGCAATAAAAACGCCCGGTCTTTTTATAAGCCCGGGCGTTTTGCTTTATGGCGTTACCGCAATGATTTTAACGTCAATCAGTGATCGGTATCGCGCACGTCCATTTTAGGCTCAGCCGGAGGTTCTGTCGGTTGCGGCAGTTCCGAAGGCATACCTGCGCTTTCAATGGTGAGCTTGATATCCGGCGTCATCAAATCGCTGAGCATGATGTAAATCTCTCGCGTTTGCTCCTGAATCGCATCACCGCTGTCACTGATATAGCCCTCAGCGCGTAACGTGCCGACGAGCGTCGAGAACACCGCTTTGTCGAAGAATTCTGGCGCATTGATACCGTGAAGTACGGACAAACGCTGCGCCATAATCCGGCTCTCTTTTTCCAGCGCACCACGGTTGATGCTTGGATTATTGGTGAGCAGGGAGAAGGTGATCGCGTAGCGTTGCAGCGTTTCACGCACACCTGCGGCCAGCAGCTGCAACGTGCGGATACGCGCCGGGTTAAGCGTCAGTTCGTCGTCTTCCAGATGAATGATTTGCTGACGAGCCAGTTCCAGCGTCAGGACATCCAGCACCTGCGGCAGCTCTGACTTATCGAAATACATAAACAGTTCAGCTTTGAGCATCGGGTAAATCAGCTCTACCTGACGCAGCAATTCAGCACGACTCACATGGCGGTGGTGCATCACGATACTTGAAATCAGCGACGGCAGAACCAGCATATGGTGGATGTTGTTGCGGTAATACGTCATCAGCACCGCTTGTTCGCGCGGCAGAACGATGATGTCGCCGATATTGTCTTTCTCGACCTGGAACTTGTTCATGTTCAGCGCGTGATCGAGCAGCTGATCGGCGCTCAGATCAGGCACGGTCGAATCCGCGTTATAGGGTACGTTACGCAGCAATTGCAGATAGCAGTCGATTTGTTCGATCAGCTGTTCGCGGGTCAGTGAGCGCTGACGCGATGCCAGCAGCGCCGTACAACACAGGTTCATGGCATTGGCTGCCGCTGAGTTGTTGATACGCACCATGATCTGCTCTGCCAGATCCTGCACCGTTGGCGTCAGCCAGCTTGGACGTTGCGCTTCGATAGGATCGATTGCTTCACGCCAGGTCGGCACATTCTGGTTCAGGTACGTAGTCAGATGCAGCGGTTCACCGAAATTGACATAACCCTGGCCAAGGTTGCGCAGTTTGCGTAGACCATTGAGCATCTGGGTCAGGCTTTCTTTTTCTTTGGTCGCACCGCGCAATTCTTTCGCGTAGGTCCCCACTTCCATCACGTGCTCATAACCGATGTAAATCGGCACTAACGTAATCGGACGTGAACCGCCGCGCAGCATGGCCTGAATGGTCATCGCCAGCGTACCGGTTTTGGGTTCCAGCAGGCGTCCGGTGCGTGAACGACCACCTTCGACAAAGTATTCGACCGAATAACCACGGCTGAACAACTCGCCCAGATATTCACGGAAAACGGTGGAGTAGAGTTTGTTGCCTTTAAAGGTACGACGAATGAAGAACGCGCCCAGACGGCGGAAAATCGGACCGGCTGGCCAGAAATTCAGGTTGATACCGGCAGCGATATGCGGCGGCACCAGCCCCTGGTGATAGAGCACGTAAGACAACAGCAGGTAGTCCATATGACTGCGGTGGCAGGGCACATACACAATTTCCTGACCATCCAGCGCCAGCTGACGGACACGCTCAGCATTGTTGACGTTGATACCTTTATATAAGCGGTTCCACGTCCAGCTCAGCACACGGTCCGACAGACGCACGGCCTCATAAGAGAAATTCGCCGCGATTTCTTCCATCAGCGCGATAGCATTCTGCTGGGCTTTTTCATGGGAAATTTTCTTGCTGCGGGCTTCGTCTTCAATCGCTTTTTCGATGGCCTTGGAAGCCAGCAGCTTATTGAATAAATCCTGACGAGCTGGAAGGCGCGGGCCGACTGCCGCCAGACGCTGGCGGGAGAAATGCATGCGCGCCACGCGTGCCAGTTTCTGAGCGATAGTTTTGTCCGTACCGTGTTCCGTCGCCATATAGCGCAGGGAAACGGTATTAGAGAAACGAACAAAACTGTCACGTCCGAGCCACAGCACGGCGAAGAATTTCTGGATGCCATTCAGCACGCGCAGATGCGGCGTATCATCCTGACCTTCCCGGCCCGGCGCACGACCAAACATCACGGAAACTGGCAGCATCTGAATGTCTAAATCCGGATTGTTGCGATGCAAATCCAGATAGTCGTGGAACAGCTTTACGGATTCCTGCTTCGGCGTGTAATAAGAGAATACGCGCGGGCCTTCAGCAATGAAAACATGGCTTGGCAGCAGGGTTCCGTCGATTTCCAGCGGAATAAGAGGGTCGGGCAGATTCTCGGCCAGACATTGCGCACGCAACGTCAGCAAGTCTGCTTTGGAGTTATAAGGCAATACGTACAAAATCGGGCGCGTCGGGTCTAAATGCAACTCGGTAACCGGATCTGAAGGTATGACCTTGCTCTTTACCAGCAATGAGAGTGGTAAATTCAATAATGTGTAATAAAGTCTACGCCAACCTGACATAAAAACGTGAAGCCTCTTGTTAGCAATTTCGCCGCAAGGATACCAGAAAGCTCAGATGAGATCTGTGGTGATGCGATACCATATAACAGCTAAAATGCTGCAAACACTCTAAGGATCAGTACCCGAAATGGCGAACCAAGTCACCGGATTTACCCGAATTTATAAAGCAGCCGGATATTCCTGGAAAGGATTGAAAGCCGCATGGCAAAATGAAGCGGCTTTTCGCCAGGAAGCCAGCGTCGCTATCCCGCTAATTTTGTTATCTTTCTGGCTGGATGTCAGCAGTATAGAACGTATCCTGCTGATTGGCTCCGTCGTGCTGGTGTGTGTGACTGAACTGCTTAACAGCGCCATCGAATCCGCGATTGACCGCATCGGGCCTGAGTTTCACGTCCTGTCTGGACGTGCGAAAGATATTGGCTCCGCCGCCGTACTTCTGACCATCATATTGGCGATTTTTGTCTGGGTCAGCATCTTTTGGCCGCGATGGTTCTGATCTGGAACCTGTATTCCAGGAATTATCGTTATGCCCTGTTTTTATTCAATCTTAGGTTTTCATTGCCCGTTTAGCTGTATATACTCACAGCAAGACTGTATAAACAACCAGGGGGCGGAATGAAAGCTTTAACGACCAGACAACAAGAGGTCTACGACCTTATTCGCGATCATATCTCCACCACCGGTATGCCACCGACCCGCGCAGAGATTGCATCCCGTCTGGGGTTCCGTTCCCCGAACGCGGCGGAAGAACACCTGAAAGCGCTGGCGCGTAAAGGCGTTATCGAGATCGTTTCCGGTGCTTCGCGCGGTATTCGTCTGCTGATGGAAGAAGAAGAAGGTTTACCGCTGATTGGCCGCGTTGCCGCCGGTGAACCGCTGCTGGCTCAGCAGCACATCGAAGGACATTACCAGGTCGATCCGGCCATGTTTAAACCGAGTGCGGATTTCCTGCTGCGCGTCAGCGGGATGTCGATGCGTGATATCGGTATTCTGGATGGTGACCTGCTGGCAGTACACAAAACGCAGGACGTCCGTAACGGGCAGGTTGTCGTTGCGCGTATTGATGATGAAGTCACGGTCAAACGCCTGAAGAAACAGGGCAGTGTTGTTCAGCTGTTGCCTGAAAACAGCGAATTCCAGCCGATTGTGGTCGATTTGCGTGAACAGAATTTCAGCATTGAAGGTCTGGCGGTTGGCGTTATCCGCAACGGCGACTGGATCTAATCTGCGCTTAAGTTCTACGTTGCAGGTGCATTGGCCGCCTCTGACGCGCCTGTAAATATCAGTATCTCATCGCCCCGTTTTGGGGCGATATTGTTTGAAGCTGCTAATAAACTTTCCCGATAAAATCCTTTTTCTCACGTGTTATCCGCTGCGTTGCCTGTTTAGAGCAAATGCCGGATTTGCACTCTCTGTGCTCTGAATTACCGACCTTTTTCAGTCAGACAGATTCCAATTCCACGTTATATCCTGCTTTGGATTAATCCTAATAGTGGTTTTTATCCCTGTTTTGGGAAGACGAATCCGCATTCTCTACTAAGCTTTGAAGTGTTAAGGACGGGCTGCCAGCAAACGTGCAGCTCCACAACCCAAGGTAACAGGAGATATTTATCATGAATAAGGACCAAGCCGACGGTAACTGGAAGCAGTTCAAAGGGAAAGTGAAAGAACAGTGGGGTAAGCTGACTGATGACGACCTGACAGTCGTTGAAGGTAAACGTGATCAGCTGGTAGGTAAGATTCAGGAGCGATATGGCTATCAGAAGGATCAGGCCGAGAAAGAGCTCAAGGATTGGGAATCGAAAAACAAATATCACTGGTAACACGCGACTCCCCCTCGCGTATCAGTGACGTATCCTGAGTTATTGCTGCTCCTACCCGGAACACTTTCAGGATACGGGTACAAGGATGTACCCAACCTTCTACATCTTCCTTCTACACCTTAAATTATCCGTTCAGCTGCGTTAAAACCCTTCCGCTTTACGCCTTTTAAATCACATAAAAAATACCTGATTTCTCAGCGTTTTTTTACCACAATGCTGTGGTCGTGTTCGCAATGATCGTGGCTGTCGCAGGTTTCAACAACTTTGCATTCGGCACATAAGCCATGCGCTTCAACGACCGAATGACGCAACTCAAAACCAGATTCAAGCGCCAGTTTCGCCAGACGTTCTTCAATGCCGTCTGTGGTTTTTTCCGTGACCAGCCCGCAGCGGTCACAGATAAACAGCGCGGAAGTGTGGCTCGGCTCTTCGAAATGATGGCAAAGCACATAGCTGTTAGCCGATTCAACCCGATGAATAAACCCTTGTTCCAGCAGAAAATCCAGCGCCCGGTAAACCGTTGGCGGTTTGGCCTGTGGTTCGCTGACGCGCAGCAGATCCAGCAAGTCATAGGCGCTGATCGCACCGGGTTGTTGCGCCATCAGTCGCAAAACTTCCAGCCGCTGCGGTGTAAGACGAACATTGCGCTGCTGGCAAAGTTCTTCAGCTTGTGAAAGTAATTTTTCCGGATTATTCAGGGTCATAGCAACATTCTCTGAGCGCAGATTGGGATAAATAGGCCACATCATGCAGCCATTCTTAATTTTATCATGCTTCAGCCAGATCGACGAATTATGCGCCGCTCAGCCCGCCATACCTTCCAGCGCTTTTTCCACATACAGGTAACCAATACCCATAATTTGCTGCTCGCGGCTTAGCGTGCCGGGCGCAATGTGTGTCGCCTGCGTTTTGACATGATCGGTTCTGTCAAACGGGTTCAGCCCGCTCTGTGCGCGGACGGCGTTCAGCCAGACGTCGCCGAATCCGCAACTGCGACCGTACAGATAAATACGGTTAATGTTCAAAATATTGAGGAAATTATACAGGCTCAGCCCCAGCGCCCGCGCCCCCTCCATCACCTGCGCGCAAAGTGCCGCGTCGCCCTGATGAAACCAGTCAATCAGCTCCTGCGTGCCCGGTGTGCGTGGTGGCTGCAAAGGATTCTCTGTCACGATAAGCTGCCGGGCTTTTTTCTTCAGCGCCGACAGCGAAGCCAGCGTTTCCAGGCAACCGTAGCGACCACAGGCGCAGCGGCTGCCCTGCGGATCGACAATCGTGTGCCCGAGTTGCCCGCTGCCAAAAAGGCTGCCGCGATAAATCTGCTGATTGATCACGAAAGAAGATCCGATGCCGTAATCGACGTTGATCACGCAAAAATCATGCTGGTCGTTCGCGTGCTGCCACTTCTCGGCCAGCGCCAGCATGATGCAGTCGTTATCCATCAGAATTTCGGTTTGCAGCTTCTCTTCGAGCAAATATTTAATCTCGATTTCGCCGGTCCACGGTGCCTGCGGCATGCGCTGAGACACGCCGGTAGTCGGATTCACCTGCCCGTGGATCGCCAGCGCCAGCCGGATTTTGAGGCCGGGGAATTTCTTCCGATACTGATGAAAACAGGCTTCGATCTGCGCCAGCATCGCTTCCGGCGTTTTGACCGCAATATCCGTCAGCTGGTAGCCGCTCAGCGGCAAAATCAGCCGGTTCACCAGAATGCTCTCGATGCGATAAGGCGTGATGTTCATGCACAAGATCGTGCTGTCATCCGTGGCGACCTGATAACTTCCGCCGCCAAGCCCGCGGGAATGCAAATTCACCGGATTATGGGTGATCAGTCCATCGTTTTGCAGATCATCAAGGATCTTGCTGATCGCCGGGATCGACAGATGTGAAAGCCGCGACAGCGTTGATTTACTGGTATTTTTCTCCCGGTAAAGCAACGTCATCAGCACCTGCTTATTAAACTGACGTACCCGCAGATTGTTCAATCCTTCCAGCGGCATTTACTAAACCCCGTTTACTGAATTGCGTGACCGTAGCGGATCCGCGTCTTTTGTACGTTGCGTAGACTCTCGAAATTGATATTTCGGTATGACGTATTGAGGACAAATCATGAGCGGAACAGTAAAAGTCTGGCAGGAAGCGGTGGATTTACCGACCTGGTTAACAGGGAAACAGGACACGCACCCGATGTTTCTGGCGCACCGGGTGTATCAGGGCTCGTCCGGCGCGGTCTATCCGTACGGCGTGACCGATACGCTGACCGGTGAGAAAGTCATGAAAACCTATCAGGCGCTGTATCTGGAAAATGATTATATCAAAATCATGCTGTTACCCGAGCTTGGCGGGCGTGTACATCGCGCCTGGGACAAAGTAAAACAGCGTGATTTTGTCTATTACAACGAAGTCGTGAAACCGGCACTGGTCGGCTTGCTCGGGCCGTGGATTTCCGGCGGCATTGAATTTAACTGGCCGCAACATCACCGCCCGACCACTTTTATGCCTATAGACTTCACGATTGCAGAGCAGGAAAACGGCGCGAAAACGGTCTGGATGGGTGAAGTTGAGCCGATGCGCGGTTTGCAGGTGATGACCGGTTTCACGGTGTATCCGGACAAAGCGTTGCTGGAAATCAGCGCGAAAATTTATAACGGCAACCCGACGCCGCGCCACTTCCTGTGGTGGGCGAACCCCGCGGTCACCGGCGGCGACGGTCATCAGAGCGTATTCCCGCCGGACGTCACCGCGGTTTTCGATCACGGCAAACGCGACGTCTCGTCATTCCCGATAGCCACCGGCACTTACTATAAAGTGGATTACTCGGCAGGCACCGATATCTCGCGCTACAAAAACATCCCGGTGCCGACTTCATACATGGCGGATAAATCTGACTACGACTTTGTCGGCGCGTATGACCACGATCAGCAGGGCGGATTACTGCACATCGCCGACCATCATGTTTCGCCGGGCAAAAAACAGTGGACGTGGGGGAACTGCGATTTTGGCCGTGCGTGGGACAGAAATCTCACTGACAACAACGGGCCGTACATCGAACTGATGACCGGCGTCTTCACCGATAATCAGCCGGACTTCACCTGGCTGGATGCATATGAAGAGAAATGTTTTGTGCAAAACTTCCTGCCTTACAGCGGGTTAGGTACGGTGCAGAATGCTTCTGAGCAGGCAGTAGTTAAGCTTGAACGTCACGGAGATACACTCAAGTGGGGCGTGTACGCCGTCAGTCCGTTGCAGGCCGCACGACTGGAAATCGCCGGTGAGAAGGACAGCGAACTTCTGCTCGAAGACGCGATAAACCTGCAACCGGGCGAAGTGATTCAGGGCGAGCTGCGCGGCGAATTCCCGGCGCGCCTGCGGTTACGTTTGCTGGATAAACAGGGTGCTGAATTGCTGACCTATCAGGAGCATCAGGCCGAAGAAATGCCGCTGCCCTCGCCGGCAACCGCACCGTTGCCTGCGGCGGAGGTTACTTCTGCCGATGAAGCCTGGTTTATCGGCCAGCATCTTGAGCAGTATAACCACGCTAGTCAGGGCGCAGAGAACTACTACCGGCGCGGCGTGGCGCTGGATCCGCTGAATTATCGCTGCAATCTGGCGCTGGCGACGCTGGAATACAACCGGGCGAATTTTTCTCAGGCTGTCACTCTGGCGGATGCCGCACTGAGCCGTGCGCACCGGCTGAATAAGAATCCGCAATGCGGCCTGGCGAGCCTGATCCGCGCCAGTGCGCTGGCACAAACCGACGATTTTGATGCCGCGTTTGACGGTTATTACCGTGCAGTGTGGAGCGGTAACGCCAAACCGGGCGGGTACTTCGGGCTGGCGCAGATTGCGACCCGCCGCCAGCAGTTCACGCAGGCGCTGAATTTCTGTGAGCAGGGGCTGGCGACGCAGGCTAATCATTACGGGCTGATTGGCCTGAAAGCTCTGTTGCTGTGCCTCAGCGGGCAGGATGCGCGTCCGTTTATCGACACACATTTGCAGCAATATCCGCTTCACTACCTTCTGCATTTTTTACGCTATCACCTTGCGCCGGACACCGGCGCTGCGACTGAACTGCACCGTGTTACCGGGCGTCGTGGTGAAAATGCCATGAATATCGCGATGCAACTCAAGGAGTGCGGGCAGGATTTGCTGGCGCGGGAAGCCCTGCGCGTGCTCGACAGTCAGGAAACACTGCCGCTGTATTTGCGTGCGAGCCTTGAGGACGAAGGGCGCGAAGCCTTGTGTCAGGCAGCGCGGCGCGTTTTCCCGGACAGGGTTCGTTTCCCGCAATGGCTGGCGGAAGTTCGCCTGCTGGGTGCATTCCCCGATGACGCCTTTGCCCTGCATCTTCTGGCCTCTTTCCATTACAGCAAAGGCAATACCTCTGCCGCCGTGACCTGCTGGCAGCGCTGTCTGACGCTTGAACCAGACTTCGCCGATGCATGGCGTGGGCTGGGAATTTATGCGTGGAACCACCAGCACGATGCCGCCGAAGCGCGCCGCTGTCTTGAAGAAGCCTGTCGGTTACAGCCGCAGGATGCGCGTTTGTTATTTGAATCTGATTTGCTGAACCGGCTGGCCGGTGTCCCGCCGCAAATCCGTCTCGCGCGGCTGGAGAAGTTACTGCCGGTGGCGACACAACGTGACGATCTGACCGCCGAATTGCTCGGCCTGTATAACCTCAGCGGTCAGTTACAGCCCGCGAAAGCGCTTCTGGCCGACCGGCAGTTCCATCCGTGGGAAGGTGGCGAAGGGCGGATCACCGGACAATATCTGATAAATAAACAGCTGCTGGCCTTTGAAGCGCTGAATGCCGGAAACGCAGTTGCAGCGCAGGCTTTGCTGCTGTCGGCGCTGGAATATCCGCATAACCTCAGCGAAGGGCGGCTGGTCGGGCAGACCGACAATGACATCTGTTTCTGGCTGGGCGTCTGCGCGCAAAAACTACAGCAGCATAAGCAGGCGCAGGCGTGGTTTGAGCGCGCGGCGGCCGGTGATAAAGGCATGGGCGAGCGGCGCTATTACAACGATCAGCCGGTCGATTATCTGTTCTATCAGGGAATGGCGCTGCGCAAACTTAACGATCCGGCGCAGAGTCGTCAGGTCTTCACGCAGATGCTGGAATGGGCCGCCAGTGCGGAAACACAGCCGGTCACCGACGACTTCTTTGCTGTGTCATTGCCGGATTTGGTGGTGCTGACCGGCGACCGTCAGAAAGACCATCGCATCCACTGTTTGCTGGTGAAAGCGCTGGCGCTGCGCGGGCTGAACGACGACGGTTCCGATGATGTGCTGCAACAGATTTTTGCGCTGGATCCGTCCTGTGCGAAAGCGCATCTCTTCTCGCAACTGCCTGACTGTTAACCGGAGAAAATCATGCCGCTCTGTTCTCTGGAAAACCACCATCTTGCGCTGACTGTGTCGTCTTCGGGCGGTACGATTTTACAGCTTAGCGCAAGACGCTCCGGCGGGGATTTTCCGCTGCTGCGCCCGGCCATGCTCAGTGACGAAACACCCGCGGCGCAGTCTGCGTGTTTTCCGCTGGTGCCGTTCGGCAACCGGCTGAAAGGGAATGCGTTCAGCTTTGAAGGGAAAACGTACCGTTTGTCGCCCAATACCGCCGATGCGCATTACCTGCACGGCGATGGCTGGCTGGCGGAGTGGGACTGTATTTTGCAGGGCGCGGAGTCAATGACCCTGGCTTTTGAGCATCACAGCGACAGCTATTGTTATCGCGCCGAACAGCGTTTTTTGCTCGCCGGCGACCGGCTGGAGGTGACGATGACCGTCACCAATCTGGCCGATTATGCACTGCCTTTCGGGCTGGGCTGGCATCCGTTTTTCCCGCTGACGGCGTCCGCCCGTTTGCAGGCTGTCGCTTCGGGTTACTGGCAGGAAGAGGCGCAATGTGTGGCGGGGAAACATCATCAAAATTTGCCCGCTGATCTGGATTTTTGTACATCCCAGCCCTTGCCGCGCCGCTGGGTGAATAATGGATTTTCCGGCTGGAATGGTTCGGCTGATATCGTCTGGCCGGATGCCGGACAGCAATTACGGCTGACCACTCAACCGGCCTGCCCGGTGTATTTCCTGTTTATGTCAGATACCCGTTTCGACCCCGGCTATCAGCACGATTTTTTCTGCATTGAACCCATGACCCATGCGGCAAATGACCATCATTTGCCGGGCGGTGGCTCGCTGACGGTTTTATCTCCGGGCGCTCACCTGACACAGCAAATGTCGCTGCAGTGTATTGCACTGTGCGGCGACGAACATGCCTGAATGAGGAATGATTATGTCTGACTCACAAGCTTTGAATATGCCCTACGTATGGATGATTTGCCTGGTGGCTGCCTGCGGCGGCTTGCTGTTTGGTTATGACTGGGTGGTGATCGGGGGAGCCAAGCCTTTTTACGAGGCGTATTTTGGCATCACCGACGCCGCGATGTCCGGCTGGGCGATGAGCTCCGCCTTGCTGGGCTGCGTGCTGGGCGCCGCGGTTTCCGGTTCGCTTTCTGATCGGTTTGGCCGTCGCCTGCCGCTGATTATCGCTGCGGTCTTATTTACCGCTTCCGGTATCGGCACGGCACTGGCATTCAGTTTCGACTCCTTTGTTTTCTGGCGTATTGCGGGCGGTGTCGGTATCGGTCTGGCCTCCGCGCTGGCACCGGTTTACATCGCCGAAATCAGCCCGGCAGAAAAACGCGGCCGCTTTGTCGCCGTCAATCAGCTGACCATTGTGCTCGGCGTTCTGGCCGCACAACTGATTAACCTGATGATTGCTGAACCCGTGGCGTCTGCCGCCGCGCAGGCCGATATTTTGCAAAGCTGGAACGGACAAACCGGCTGGCGCTACATGTTTGGTGCGGAAGCCATTCCGGCGGCAGTCTTTTTAGTGCTGATGTTTGTGGTGCCTGAATCCCCGCGCTGGCTGGCGAAAGCGAACCGTTATGCGCAGGCCGAAAAGGTTTTGGGCCGCATCGGTTCTGCCGGATATGCGCGTTCAACGCTGGCGGATATCCGCCGTTCTCTCGGTTCTGAAAGCCAGAAAGTGCCGTTCTCGGCGCTGTGGGAACCGCGCGTCCGACCGATTGTGCTGATGGGTATTGTGCTGGCTGTTTTCCAGCAGTGGTGCGGCATCAATGTGATATTCAACTATGCGCAGGAGATTTTTGCGTCTGCCGGATTTGATATCAACGACACGCTGAAATCGATTGTCGCCACCGGCCTCATCAACCTGATTTTCACGCTGCTGGCGTTGCCGCTGGTGGACAAAATCGGGCGTCGCCGTCTGATGCAGCTCGGTTCAGCGGGCCTGACCGTGATTTATATTCTGATCGGGCTGGCCTACACCTTTGGCGTGATGGGATTACCGGTGTTGCTGCTTGTGCTGGTGGCCATCGCGATTTACGCCATGACGCTCGCGCCGGTAACCTGGGTATTGTTGTCTGAAATCTTCCCGAACCGTGTGCGCGGCAACGCTATGGCGGTCGGTACGCTGGCACTCTGGATTGCCTGTTTCTTCCTGACGTATACCTTCCCGCTGATGAACGCGGCGCTGGGCGCGGCGGGCAGCTTCTTTATCTACGCGGTGATTTGTCTGGCGGGCTGGATTTTCATTCAATGCAAAGTGCCGGAAACGCGCGGTGTCACGCTGGAAGTGCTGGAGCAGCGTCTGAGCCGTACCGCTGCAGAGCGAAAAACCGACGATGCGGCCGTGTCGCAAAGCCGCTAAACCGGGCAAGATGCCGAATGTTTGTTCTGTGGTATAATCAGCGATTAACTTCCCTCTGGCCGCCGTGCCGGAGGGAGCGCCATGAACCCTCAGCGAATGTCAGGCCGATGTCAGAAACTCAACACGCAATGCCCCAAAACGCCATGTCCACAACCCAGCCATATTCCGCTCAGCGTTTTTCCGTTGCGCCTATGCTCGACTGGACCGACCGACACTGTCGCCATTTCCACCGACTGATGACTGGCCAGACATTGCTGTACACCGAAATGGTCACTACCGGCGCGATTATTCATGGCAAAGGTGATTATCTGGGCTTTGGTAATGAAGAACATCCGGTGTCTTTGCAGCTGGGCGGCAGCAATCCGGCCGATCTGGCGCACTGCGCGAAGCTGGCAGAAGAACGCGGCTATGACGAGATCAACCTGAACGTCGGTTGTCCGTCGGATCGTGTGCAGAACGGTATGTTCGGTGCCTGCCTGATGGGTCAGGCGTCGCTGGTGGCGGACTGCATTAAAGCGATGCGCGATGTGGTGTCGATTCCGGTCACTGTCAAAACCCGCATCGGGATTGACGATCAGGACAGCTACGAATTCCTCTGCGATTTCATCCGTCAGGTGTCTGAAAACGGCGGCTGCGATACCTTTATCATTCATGCCCGTAAAGCCTGGCTTTCCGGCCTGAGCCCGAAAGAAAACCGTGAAATCCCGCCGCTGGATTACCCGCGTGTTTATCAGCTCAAGCGTGATTTCTCTCATCTGACGATGGCGATTAACGGCGGCATCAAAACGCTGGAAGAAGCCAAAACGCATCTGCAACATATGGACGGCGTGATGGTGGGCCGCGAAGCTTATCAGAATCCCGGCATGTTGCTGAATGTGGATCGCGAGCTTTTTGGTTCCGACGCGCCGCTGAAAACCGGGCCGGATATTATCCGCGCACTGTATCCGTATATCGAAGCGGAGCTCAGCAAAGGCACGTATCTCGGCCACATTACCCGCCATATTCTGGGCCTGTTCCAGGGCGTGCCGGGCGCGCGTCAGTTCCGCCGTCATCTCAGCGAAAACGCGCATAAAGCGGGCGCCGGCATCGACGTGGTTGAACAGGCATTGCAGATGGTTGCTCAGCAGCAGGCAATGGCAGCGGAGCAGGCATAAAAACAGCGTGATAAAATTCACTATCTGTTAGTCAAACTCACTATCTTTTCGCAGGCCGTTTGTGCCTGCGGATTATTTTATCCTTTATATTCAATCAATTATTTATCCCCTCACACTGGCACGTTTCTTGTAATAGCTTAACCGTGTTCTGACATCACGTCTTATTGCACATGGCTTATTAAGGAGCACCCGATGCTGGAAATTCTCTTCGTGCTTGGTTTTTTCTTTATGCTGATGCTGACCGGCATTTCCCTGCTGGGCATGGTGGCAGCGCTGATCGTGGCATTTGGTCTGATGATGTTGGGCGGCTTCTTTGTGATTGTTATTAAAATGTTGCCGTGGCTGATTTTAGCGGTCGCTGCCGTCTGGATTTACCGGACATTTATCCGGCCTGACGAACCAAAATATCGCCGTCGCCGCCTGCCATAAAAAATTCGCAAGATAAGTCGTTTTCATAACTTCATGAAATAGAAAAGGTTGATGGCGGCGTTTTGAGCACAAAAAAATGTAAACGTTACATCTATAACTTTTACTTATGTGCTAGCGATCACAAGCTGGATCAGAATGTGCGGTCGAAATGCATAAATCATATTTTTTAACATGGGTGACTGTTAGGATGGAATTCATACGTGGTCAGCAGGCCGCAAACTGAATTCATCAAGTCCGGTGAGGCACACAATAGTCACACAAGTGACACCGCCCTCCGGATTTACCCGGCAGTACCCTACAGCAGTACCCGTCTGAACTCAGAGGTCGTCTGTATCAGGCAGTAAAAAAGGCTTCCATCCGGAAGCCTTTTTTGCGTCTGTTACTTCCCCGGGATCAGCAGGCTTGAGCCTTGCGTGATGCGGCTTTCCAGCGTTTCGTGGGCGCGTTTAGCTTCGGAGAGCGGGAATTTCTGCGCGTCGCTGACGTCCACTTTTATCGCGCCGCTGGCAATCAGCGAAAACAGCTCGCCGCTGGCCTGGGCCAGTTCTTCGCGATTGGTTACGTAGCCATTAAGCGAAGGGCGCGTGACGAAAAGCGAACCTTTCTGATTCAGGATCGCCAGATCCACGCCTTTCACCGGCCCGGACGCATTCCCAAAGCTCACCAGCAAACCGCGGCGCTTCAGGCTGTTCAGGGATTTTTCGAAGGTGTCTTTGCCGACAGAATCATAAACCACGCCGACTTTCTCGCCGTTGGTCAGTTCGGCCACGCGGGTGGCGATATCTTCTTTCTGATAGTTAATCGTCGCCCAGGCACCGGCTTCTTTGGCGCGAGCGGCTTTTTCATCAGAACCGACAGTCCCGATCAGTTTTACGCCCAGCGCTTTTGCCCACTGGCTGGCAATCAGCCCGACACCGCCTGCGGCAGCGTGGAACAAAATGGTTTCGCCCGCCTGCACTTCATACGTCTGGCGCAGTAAATAGTAAACCGTCAGCCCTTTCAGGAACGACGCCGCCGCCTGTTCAAAGCTGATGGCATCCGGCAGCAGGGCGATTTTCTCCTGCGGAACGTTATGGATTTCGCTGTAAGCGCCGAGCGCTGACTGCGCATACACCACGCGGTCGCCAGGTTTAATGCCGGTCACGTCGCTGCCGATTTTGGTGACAACGCCTGCCGCTTCGGTACCCAAACCGGCGGGGAAACTGGCTGGTGGATACAAACCGCTGCGCACATAGGTATCGATGTAGTTAATACCAATGGCTTTGTTCTCAACCTGAACTTCACCGGCCTTAGGTTCTTGTGGCTGATAATCAACGTATTGCAGAACGTCAGGTGTACCTGTTTCAGAAAACTGGATGCGCTTTGCCATGTTTTTCCCTCGTGATGGAGTCTGATTTCAACCCTAGGCTAAATGGCCGGGACAATCCAGATTTTAGGCACAGCCGGTTAATACCCTTTTGAAATGAGACATGACAACCTATACTAACGCGCACGTTGCGCTTCTGATTTTCGGAAGTCCGACGCTCATAAAACAGGCGCTTACAGCAGGAACAAATCCACAGATGGCAGCAAAAAAACCGACCAATCAACAGAACGAAACCCGCGATCGTCAGATGGAAGGCCTGAAGCTTCCGCCGCATTCGCTGGAGGCTGAGCAATCCGTTCTGGGCGGGCTGATGCTGGACAACGAACGCTGGGATAACGTCGCGGAGCGCGTGGTCAGCAATGACTTCTTCAGCCGTCCGCATCGCCTGATTTTCACCGAAATGCAGCGTTTGCTGGAAATGAGCAAACCGATCGACCTGATTACGCTGTCCGAATCGCTCGAACAAAAAGGCGATTTAGACTCGGTCGGTGGTTTCGCTTATCTGGCAGAACTCTCTAAAAACACACCAAGTGCGGCAAACATCGGCGCTTATGCCGATATCGTGCGCGAACGTGCCGTTGTGCGTGAAATGATTTCAGTCGCCAACGAAATCGCCGACGCCGGTTATGATCCGCAAGGTCGCAGCAGCGAAGACCTGCTCGATTTAGCCGAGTCCCGCGTATTCCAGATTGCCGAAAGCCGCGCCAGTAAAGACGAAGGCCCGAAAAGCATCGACCGCATTCTGGAAAGTACCGTTTCGCGTATCGAAGAACTGTTCCAGCGCCCGCACGATGGCGTGACGGGCGTATCGACCGGTTATGCGGATCTCGATAAGAAAACCGCCGGTCTGCAAAAATCTGACCTGATTATTGTGGCGGCGCGTCCGTCGATGGGTAAAACCACGTTTGCGATGAACCTCGCCGAAAACGCAGCGATGATGCAGGATAAACCGGTCTTAATCTTCAGTCTGGAGATGCCCGGCGACCAGATCATGATGCGTATGCTGGCGTCGCTTTCCCGCGTCGACCAGACCAAAATCCGTACCGGCCAGCTCGACGATGAAGACTGGGCGCGTATTTCCAGCACCATGGGGATTTTGCTCGAAAAACGTAACATGTATATCGATGATTCCTCCGGTCTGACGCCAACTGAAGTCCGTTCCCGCGCACGCCGTATTTTCCGCGAACACGGCGGTCTGAGCCTGATCATGATCGACTACTTACAGCTGATGCGTGTTCCGGCGCTGTCCGATAACCGTACGCTGGAAATCGCCGAAATCTCCCGCTCGCTCAAAGCACTGGCGAAAGAATTGCAGGTGCCGGTGGTGGCGCTGTCGCAGCTGAACCGAAGTCTGGAGCAACGCGCCGACAAACGTCCGGTCAACTCCGACTTGCGTGAATCCGGCTCCATCGAGCAGGACGCCGACTTAATCATGTTCATCTATCGTGACGAGGTTTATCACGATAACAGTGAAGAAAAAGGCATCGCGCAGATCATCCTCGGTAAGCAACGTAACGGCCCGATCGGCACCGTTCGCCTGACGTTTAACGGGCAATGGTCGCGGTTTGATAACTATGGCGGCCCGCAATACGACGAAGACTAATTGTGCGGGGCTATCTTGCTTGCCCTTTTGCCTTCGGGCAGTGCTCACTTGTTGTGGCAAAACCAGCTCATTTACTTGCGTTTACACCCTGGTTTTTCCGCGCTGGCCGAATGCAAACTTCGCCCCTTTAGCCTGCTAAAACCCCAAAAAATTCACATTAAAGGACTCAAAATGAAAGCGGCTACGGCTGTCATTGATCGCCGCGCTCTGCGACACAATCTGCAACGGGTGCGTCATCTGGCGCCACAAAGTCGTCTCGTTGCGGTCGTGAAAGCAAACGCTTATGGGCACGGTTTACTGGAAACGGTGCACAGCTTGCAGGATGCCGATTATTACGGCGTGTCCCGGCTCAGCGAGGCGTTATCGCTGCGCAAATCCGGCATTGTTAAACCCATTCTCCTGCTCGAAGGTTTCTTCTCACCGGATGAATTGCCGCTGCTGGTGGAACATCAGCTCGATACCGCCGTTCACAGCATCGAACAGCTCGACGCTCTGGAAAACGCACAGCTGGCGCGCCCGCTGAATGTCTGGCTGAAACTCGATACCGGAATGCACCGTCTGGGCGTGAGCCCGGCGCAGGCAGAGACGTTTTATCAGCGCCTCAGCGCCTGCAAAAATGTTGTTCAGCCGGTCAATATGATGAGCCATTTCTGCCGTGCCGATGAGCCGGAAAGCGATGCCACGCCGAAGCAACTGGCCTGTTTTAATGCGTTTGCCGCCGGTAAGCCGGGGCAAAAATCGATTGCCGCTTCCGGCGGGATCCTGCTCTGGCCGCAGTCGCATATGAGTCTGGTGCGTCCGGGGATTATCCTTTACGGCGTATCGCCGCTGGAAACCGGAGACGCCAGCGATTTTGGCCTGCAACCGGCGATGACGCTGACCTCCAGCCTGATTGCGGTGCGCGAGCATTTCGCCGGTGAACCGGTCGGTTACGGCAGCACCTGGACCAGCGATCGCGACACCCGTCTGGGCGTGGTGGCGATGGGGTATGGCGACGGTTATCCGCGCAGTGCGCCGAGCGGAACGCCGGTGCAGGTCAATGGCCGCATTGTGCCGCTGGTCGGACGCGTTTCGATGGACATGATCACGGTGGATTTAGGGCCGGACGCGACGGATAAAGTCGGCGATGAAGTCATCTTCTGGGGGCCAGTTCTGCCGGTTGAACGCGTTGCGCAGGCAACCGGCATCAGTGCGTATGAACTGGTCACGCAGCTCAGCGAAAGGGTTTGCCGCCAGTATATTGGCGACTGACATTTACTTCTTCACCGCCAGCCACTGGCTGACAATTTGCTGATATTCGCCGGTGGCTTTACTCAGGTGAAGCCACTGGTCGACATACATCTTCCAGCTAATATCATCACGCGGCAGCATGTAGGCTTTCTCGCCATATTGCAGCGGCTTTTTCGGGTTCACCGCACACAGTTTCGGATAGCGTTTCTGCTGATACAACGCTTCGGACGCATCGGTAATCATCACGTCTGCTTTCTTATCCACCAGCTTCTGAAAAATCGTCACGTTATCGCTCAGCGTCAGCGTGCCTTTTGGCAGATGGCTGTGAATAAACGCTTCATTGGTGCCACCCGCCGGTTCAATCAGGCGAACGGAAGATTTATTCAGCTGCTCAACGGTCTGGTATTTCCGCACATCTTCGCAACGCACCAGCGGAATTTTCCCGTCCTGATCCAGCACATTGGCGAACCATGCTTTTTGCTGGCGTTTCAGCGTGACTGAAATACCGCCCATCGCGATATCACAATGCCCGGCGTTCATTTCATCTGGCAGCGATTTCCAGGTGACCGGCACCCAGGTCGGTTTTACGCCCAGACTGGCCGCCAGTGATTCTGCCATGGCGATATCAATGCCTTCGTACTGGCCGTCTTCTTTCAAAAAGGTGTACGGTTTGTAATCGCCGGTGGTACAGACATTCAGCGAGCCTTTCTGTAATACACGTTCAAGACGGGATGACGTGGCGTCTGCGTGGGCGAGTGCGGGTATTACGGCAAGAAATGCGAGAGGGTAGAGGATTTTTTTCATTATTCTTTCCTTGAGTTTAAATCACGTGCAAGTATAAGAAAAAACAGCCGATAAGTAATTAACCGATATATACCCGTCATACTTCAAGCTGTTTATGCGTTGGCTGCACCTGCTCACCCCAGTCACTTACTTGAGTCAGCTCCTGGGGATTCACGGCCTTGCCGCCTTCAAACAACTTGAATTATTTTGGGTATAGTCTTTGCAAAGTTAAATCACTTTATACAAAAATTAAAACGACAGGAAAGGTGCTATGTACAGCGTTGATGATTACGACCTGAAAATTCTGACCTTATTACAAGCTAACGGAAGACTGACTAATCAGGAATTAAGCGAACTGGTAGGATTGTCCGCATCACAATGCTCACGTCGCCGCATTGGTCTGGAACAGGCGCAGTTAATCCTCGGTTATCATGCACGTCTGGCTCCGGAAGCGCTCGGTCTGGGTATGATAGGTTTGATTGAAGTCAGGCTTATCAACCACTTAGCTGCGCAGGTTGACGCTTTCCACAGCATGCTCGGTGAAGTCGATGCCATAATCGACGCCTATAAAACCACCGGTGATGCGGATTATCTGCTGAAAGTTGCCGTCAAAGATTTGGCCGGTTTGAGCACATTGATCAGCCAAATCCTGTCTGTACACAAAAGTGTGGCGCACGTGAAAACCTCGGTTGTGCTTAACCGTTTAAAAGAAAACGGTCTTTTAACCTTAGCCTGATAAAAATAACGCCAGCGTAATAAATAAAACCCTCTGTTTATTACGCACTATTATGGTGACTTATTTTGGTGCGAATTCCCGTTTCTGGTGCATGAAAATGAATTAAAATGCGCAATCTGTGCATGTAAAGATTAATTAACGCGTCACAAAATCTTATTTTCGTTTTTTAATGCAAATTACGTGCGTAAATATTGCCTTAATTCCCCGTCTCCTTAATTATCACGAAAAGACTTTTGAGTATTTTTTTTCGGGGAAAGGGGAATTATGGCAAGTTTAGACAATCTTAAGCCCGTCGCTGAACAACCGCACAGCGGGCACACGCTGGTTGAAGATGCGCTGGCGATTATCATCGGCACGCTGATGGTCTCGTTTGGCGTGGTGATGCTGCGTCAGGTCGGCGCGCTGACCGGCGGTACGGCGGGGATGGCGTTTCTGGCGCATTATATTTCGCACGTCTCATTCGGTACGGCTTTCTTTATTATCAACTTACCGTTCTATTATTTATCCATCCGCCGCATGGGCTGGCAGTTCACGCTGAAAACATTTGCGGCGGTGGCGCTGGTCTCGGTGTTCTCTGATTTGCACCCGCTGTTCGTTCACTTCGATCATCTCCAGCCTTTCTACGCCACGCTGTTTGCCAACGTCATCATGGGGATTGGCTTTATCGTCCTGTTCCGCCACAAAGCCAGCCTCGGCGGCGTGAATATTCTGGCGCTGTTTCTTCAGGATAAATACGGCATCCGCGCCGGTAAATTCCAGATGGGCGTCGACTGCTGCATCGTGCTGGCCTCGCTGTTTGTGGTCAGCTATGAAATGCTGATCGCCTCCATTCTGGGCGCGGTGATCGTCAATCTGATTATCGCCATGAACCACCGGCCGGGGCGTTACAGCGTCTGACGCAAAAAAACGGCGCAGATTTCTGCACCGTTTTTGCATTGTTTTTATGCCCGTCGTCGCCCTGTTATGCAGCGAAACCGCCGTCAATAGTCAGGCTGGAACCGGTGATATATCCCGCTTCCGGGCCAGCCAGATACGCGACGAAACCGGCGATTTCACTGTCTTTACCGTAACGATCCAGCGCCATAAAGCTCAGCATGCCTTCCGCCATCTCGCCGTCAGCCGGGTTCATATCGGTATCAACCGGGCCGGGTTGCAGGTTATTGACGGTAATGCCGCGCGGGCCTAAATCACGCGCCAGGCCTTTTGTCAGGCCGACGATCGCTGATTTGCTCATGGCATACACCGCGCCGCCCTGGAACGGGACGCGATCTGCGTTGGTACTGCCGATGGTGATGATGCGACCACCGTCCGGCATATGGCGCGCGGCCTGCTGGCTGGCAACGAAAACGCTGCGTACGTTAACCGCAATGGTGCGGTCGAAATCGTCAATGGTTAGCGCGTCCAGCTCCCCAAACGCCAGAATACCGGCGTTGTTGACCAGAATATCGATTTTACCGAAAGCCTGAGCGGCGTTGTCGATAGCTGAACGCACGCTGCTTTCATCGGTGCTGTCGGCTTTAATCGCAAGGGCTTTACCGCCGCTGGCTTCGATGGATTTCACCAGCGCCTGCGCTTTTTCGTCGGAAGAAACGTAGGTGAAGGCGACGCTGGCACCGTCATGGGCCAGACGCTTAACGATAGCGGCGCCGATGCCGCGTGATCCGCCCTGAACAAAAGCGGCTTTGCCTTGCAGTGATGGTTGAGTGGTCATTTTTGTGTGCTCCAAAACAGATGAGTTAATCGGGCTAGTGAACCGAGTATTCACCTGATCCGTGCGGTGAACTAGCCGGTAAACGCTATAATCATTTCAAACTAAAAGTTTGAAATCGGAGTCAACGGATGCTTGTTCACCTTGATTGTTTTGTGATCAGTGCAGATACCGGAAGTTTTTCTGCCGCCGCCCGACAGTTAGGGCTGACCTCCGCCGCCGTCGGGAAAAATGTCACCACGCTTGAAACTCAACTCGGCGTGCGCCTGTTTCAGCGTAGTACACGCAAGCTGAGACTGACGGAGGCCGGAGAGCGTTTTTTGCAGGAAGTTCGCGTCGGGCTGACCACGGTAAAAATGGCGATGAAAGGGCTTTCCACATCGACCGAACGTCCTTCCGGCGTCCTGAAAGTCAGCATGGGAACCTATTTTGGGATGCATTTTATTCTCCCGCTTCTGCCGGAATTTCTTCAGCGTTACCCGGATATTCAGCCGGACTGGGAGTTTGATAACCGCAAGATTGATCTGATTGGCGAACGCTATGACGCGGCGATTGGCGGCGGTTTCGATCTGCCGCAGGGGATTGTGGCCCGTGAACTTGCGCCGGTTCATGCCGTGCTGGCGGCGGCACCGGCCTATCTGAGCCAGCATCCGCCTTTTCTTGAGCCTGATGACCTGGCGCGCGGTGACGGAATCCGCATTCGCTCACCGCAAACCGGTAAGATCCGCAACTTTATGCTGCGTAATGCCGGTGGTCAGCAATCTGCCGTCGGGCTTCCCGTGTGCATGACGTTTAACGAGCCGGAGGCCTGCTGCCGGGCGGCAGAAATGGGCCTGGGAATTGTAATGGCAAATATACCGGATCTGCTTCCGGCGCTGGAAAGCGGATCACTGGTGCGTGTACTTCCAGACTGGTATGCGGATGCGGGCGGGATTTTCCTTTACTTTCCGACACATAAATTGCTGCCTGCAAAGACCCGGGTATTTGTTGATTTTATTATTGAGAAATTTCGTGAGCACCATATTGCACGGCGCATTGATGCCCGCAGCAGCGGGCAAAAAACGCCCGAAAATTGACAACAATGTTGTCATCTTTTTTAACGAACTTTGATAGTCTGTGAAAGAGCAGCGATGCGCCGGTATGACTGGCGTGGATTGCCGCGCCACTCAACCAAACCAAGGAGATGTATACCGTGTTCCAACATGTTGATGCCTATGCCGGTGACCCGATTTTGTCGCTGATGGAAAGCTTTAAGACCGATCCAAGACAAGACAAAGTGAACCTGAGCATCGGTCTCTATTACGACGAGCAGGGTATTATCCCGCAACTGGCTGCGGTGGAAAATGCAGAAAACCAGCTGAACGCCGGCCCGCAATCTGCGTCAGTGTATCTGCCGATGGAAGGTCTGCCGGCATACCGCGCAGGCATTCAGGAACTGCTGTTTGGCGCGGAACATGCGGCGCTGAAACAACAGCGTATCGCCACCATTCAGACCGTCGGCGGCTCCGGCGCGCTGAAAGTCGGTGCGGATTTCCTGAAGTTCTACTTCCCGAATTCGGAAGTTTACGTAAGTGACCCGACCTGGGAAAACCACGTGGCTATCTTTGGTGGCGCAGGCTTCAAAGTGCATACGTATCCGTACTTTGACGCAGAAACACTGGGTGTGAATTTCACCGCGATGGTCGAACGCCTGAAAACCTTACCGGCGCAAAGCATCGTGCTGCTGCACCCGTGCTGCCATAACCCGACGGGTTCTGACCTGACGCCCGCGCAGTGGGATCAGGTGATTGAAGTCACCAAACAGCGCGAGCTGATCCCGTTCCTCGACATCGCTTATCAGGGCTTTGGCGCAGGTATTGATGAAGATGCTTACGCGATCCGCGCGATGGCGTCTGCCGGTGTGAACTGCTTCGTCAGCAACTCCTTCTCGAAGATTTTCTCCCTGTACGGTGAACGCGTAGGCGGATTGTCCGTGGTGTGTGAAGACAGCGAAGCCGCTGGCCGCGTACTGGGTCAGCTGAAAGCGACCGTGCGCCGCAACTACTCCAGCCCGCCGAATTTTGGTGCGAAAGTGGTGGCGAAAGTCCTGAGCGACAGCGCGCTGAACGCGCAGTGGAAAGCCGAAGTAGAGAAAATGCGCACCCGTATTCTCGAAATGCGCCACACGCTGGTCGACAGCCTGAAAGTCGCCTTGCCGGGTCGTGATTTCAATTACCTTCTGCAACAGCGCGGCATGTTCAGCTACACCGGTTTCAGCGAAGAACAGGTTGTCCGTCTGCGTGAAGAATTCGGCGTTTACCTGATCCTCAGCGGTCGCGTGTGCATGGCAGGCCTGAATCACCATAACGTGAAACAGGTGGCTGAAGCCTTCGCCGCCGTGCAGTAAATCCCCGTCATAATTCGGGCTGCTGCGGCGTGGGTTGCGCTCACTCACCCCGGTCACAGGGTACGTCCCTGTTTCCGGGGCTTCCTGAGCTTACCGCCTTGCTTCAGCCCGAATTATTTAGGGGAGTAAGCGTTGTTTAGGGCTGACAGCGATGTCGGCCCTTTTTTGTATTTGCGATCTCATCCCTTTCTTTTTCGCCATGTTGCTGCACACTAAATAGACGATTTCGGTAATGGAATTGTTCACCTCAGAGACGGAGAAAGGCAAAAATGACCAGTCTGGAATTGCTCGACTACTGCATGGGAAAACCCGGAGCAGAGCAAAGTACGCAGAACCCATACGGTGCGAATCAGATAAAAGTGGGCGGTGTGATGTTCGCGATGTTCTGCGATTGTCAGGGATTTGAAGCCGTTTCGCTGAAAACCAGCCTCGAAATGGCCGGAAAATTGCGGGCGGAACACACCTGCATTCTGCCCGGCGAGAACCTCAATAAAGCGCACTGGAATACGGTCGTGCTTGACGGTAGTTTGCCGAACTCTCAGCTTTATTCCCTGATCGACAGTTCCTACAAAATGGTCGTTTCCGCTTTGCCGGAGAACACCCGTCAGGAATTTGGCGTCTGATCGCCGGGCCACTGGCCGGTGCCCAGCGTCGCAGGTGAATAATCAGGCGCTTCTCCGCGCCACGGCAACGCTGCGCGAAAACGCCATACGCGGGTGATATCCAGGCTCCAGTAACGTTCCGCACCTGACGGACCGGGGATTTCTTCCGGCTGCCAGTGAATTCTGGTGTGCCCCTGTAAATGCAGAATATCGCCACTGGCGAAATCGATAAACAGCAGCGCGGCGCGGGGCTCGGCCAGCAGATTTCCCAGCGTATTCATATACTGATTGCCCCGGTAGTCAGGCACCCACAGCCGGTTTCCCACCAGATGCGCAAACCCCGGCTGACCACCGCGATGCGACACATCGGTTCCACCATGCGCGTGGCTGGCGATGAAAAAAGTATCGGCACGCGCAATCAGCGCGCGGGCGTCTTCGTCCGGTTCCGTCATATCTTCCCGCACGGGCAGTGGTTTGTGTACCGGGACGTCCGTCAGTTTGCGGATCTGAATATACTTCGGACAGTTGCCAAAACTCTGATCGATGAGGATCTCGATCCGGTTTTTGTCCATGCGGCCGATCCTGCCGTTTGCCCGGTTTCGTCTGCGGTTGGAGAAATCGATCCCCAGCGCGCCGACCTGTTTCCCAGGTTCCAGCGCGGCCTGCGCCGGATCGTCGGGGCGACGTGGCGCATTCACCCGCAGATGTTTGTCATCCGGCGCGCGGATAAAACCGGCGGGACCGGTCAGGATCGTCGCCACCGGCCAGCCATTTTGATCCAGCGTGGCGACAAACAGATAAGGCAGTGCGGCAAAAAACAACCGGTGCTGTTCCGGCATCGCCTCGCGTATTCCATGCGAGGAAACATCAAATCCCGCCAGATCCTGCGCAAGGATTTCATCGGCATGGAATACGCTGTTCATGGCGGCTTACAACGCTCTTTCGGGCAACGGCGACGCAGGAAGCGGCGTGAAGCCCGGCAGATTTTCAATCCGTTTCAGCCAGCGGCGGATCGCCGGATAATCTTCCAGTGAAACACCGCCTTCCGGTGCCGCGGCGATATAGCTGTAGCAGGCCAGATCGCCAATTGTGACGCGGTCGGTCGCCAGAAACTCATGCGCTTCCACATGCTTTTCCAGCTGCGGCAGGAATTTCGCCGTCAGCGCCAGCGCGTAATCATAAGGTTCCGGTGCAGAAAATTGTGTCACCATCCGCGTTGAAGCCGGGCCAAAACGCACTTCACCGGCGGCGCGGGACAACCATTTCTGCACTTCCGCCGCTTTCAGCGGATTTTCCGGCAGCCAGTGACTGTCAGGCGCATAGCGTTTTACCAGATACACCAGAATGGCGTTGCTGTCGGTGATGATGTGCTCGCCATCGACTAAAACAGGCACCTGTTGCAAAGGATTCAGGTGAGCAAATTCTTCGGTTTTGCGTTCGGCGGCACCGGCTTCTTTAAACTCAAAAGGCAGATTGAGCATCTTAAGCAATAAGGTGACGCGGTGGCAGTGGCCGGAAAGCGGGGTGCCGAAAAGCTGGATGGCGGGCATGGAATGTCTCCTTTGTCTGTGTCGTATAAACATTACTCTTGCGCGAAATGATTGTGATCCACGAAGATTGAAATTGAGTGTTTCACTTTGTGGAAGAATCTATGGACCGTTTGGATGAAATGGCGATTTTTGTCGCCGTACTTCAGTATGGCAGCCTGGCGGAAGCTGCCCGTAAACTTCACCGTTCGCCACCGGCGATCACGCGCGCGATTGCCTCGCTGGAACACCGATTCGGTGCGCGGCTGGTCGAGCGCACCACCCGGAGCCTGGCGCCGACAGAAGCGGGCGCACGTCTGGCCGAAAAAGCACGGTTGTTGCTCAGCCACTATCAGGACGCCGTGGAAGACACTGCTGAAACCCAGCTGAGCGGCCTGTTGCGGCTGACTGCGCCGGTTCAGTTCGGGCGTAAACACGTTGCGCCGCTGGTGATGGAATTTCTCGAACAGAACCCGGACATGCAGATTGAGATGATGCTCAGCGACCGGAATCTGGATCTCATCGATGAAGGGTTGGATCTGGCGGTACGCATCGGGCATCAGGAAGACTCGGGCAAAGTGGCGCGTAAAGTGGCGGAAGTTACCCGCGTGCTGGTCGCCAGCCCGGCGTATCTGGCGCAACACGCTCTGCCGCAGCATCCGTCAGATCTTGCGACGCATCAGACCATCATGGGCACGCTGCGCACGCAAATCCGTGAATGGCGGTTCGGGCCGCACGAAGACGATCTGCGCGTCCGGCTTACGCCGCGTTTGCTGCTCAATGATGTCGAATCTCAGCTGCTGGCGGTGCGCAGCGGACGCGGAATTGCGCGGTTGTTGTCGTATCAGGTGAGCGAAGATTTGCAGGCTGGAAGCATGGTCCGGCTTCTGACGGATTTCGAACCGCTGCCACTGCCGGTTCAGCTGGTCGCGCAACAGGTACAGCAAATGCCACGCAAAGTCCGGACATTCTGGGATTTCGCCTTCCAGCGCCTGAGCGTGCTGCCGCAACTGCATCCTTTAAAGGGTGACGCGGGTCACGATCCTTTGTTGTAAAAATAACCTACTCTGAGAGTTGTGCAAAAACAGTGAGTTACTTCAGGACAGGTCGTCCGTCTGCTCACGCCAACCCAGAAGGAAAGGATGATGACCCGCAACAGGCTGAATCTTGCCACGCTTTTGATACTGGCGCTTAGCGCGCCGTTCCCCCTGACCGTTTTCGCGCAAAGCCTGCCGCAGGACGCCGACGCGTCTGTTCCGGCGAGGAACTACATCACGGCGGTGAACCCGGATCTCACGATTACCTACCGGCTTTATGCGCCTGGTGCGGAGCATGTGGACGTGGTGACCGGTGCAACGCCGGTGACGTACATTCCGCATCAGATGACCAAAGACGAAAAAGGCGTCTGGAGCTGGACGTCGGACGCGCAGAAACCCAATCTCTACGAATATTTCTTTAACGTTGACGGCCTGCGGATTGCCGATCCGGGCAGCGCCATACCGAAACCTCAGCGTCAGGTGAACACCAGCCTGATACTGGTGCCGGGTAGCATTCTGGATGTGAAAAACGTGGCGCATGGCGAAGTGCGCACATTGACCTATCATTCTGCGGCGCTAAATTCTGAGCGTCAGGTCGCGGTCTGGACGCCGCCGGGGTATACCGATGCGTCACAGCCGCTGCCGGTGCTGTATTTCTATCACGGTTTTGGCGATACCGGCCGCTCGGCGCTGGATCAGGGGCGCATTCCGCAAATCATGGATAACCTGCTGGCAGAGAAAAAAATCGTACCGATGCTGGTTGTCATTCCTGATACGGAAACCGACGCTAAAGGGGTCGTTCCGGAAGATTACGTCACCAAAGATCGCCGCAAAGAATTCTATCCGCGCAACGCAGCGGCGGCAGATAAAGAGCTCACCGGGGACATTATTCCGCTGATTTCAAAAAACTTCCGCGTGCGCGATGACGCGGCAGGGCGGGCGTTAGCCGGACTTTCGCAGGGCGGTTATCAGACGCTGGTCAGCGGCATGACACATCTTGATCAGTTCGGCTGGCTGGCAACATTCAGCGGGGTCAGCACGACGACCGTACCCAATGCAGATGTCGAAAAGCGTTTCGCCGAACCCGATAAAATCAACGCGCAGCTGAAAAACTTCACGGTCGTTGTCGGGGAAAAAGACGTGGTGACGGGCAAAGATATTGCGGGACTGAAATCTGAGCTTGAGCAACGCAAGATTAAGTTCGATTACCACGAATATCCGAATCTCGGTCATGAAATGGACGTCTGGCGCCCGGCGTACGCGGAGTTTGTGCAGAAGATATTTAAATAAGTTATAGCTGGAATGTGAATTGGTTTTAGCTCCTCCCCCTGGCAGGGGAGGAAGCCAAAAACATTAAGCCGTTTTCTTCGCCTGCTGGCTGTGACGTTCCAGCAACGGTTTCAGGAAACGTGCGGTATGCGATTCTTTGCATTCCGCGACGGTTTCCGGTGTACCGGCAACCAGAATCTGACCGCCGCCTGCGCCGCCTTCCGGCCCGAGATCGACAATCCAGTCCGCGGTTTTAATCACGTCCAGATTGTGTTCAATCACCACGATGGTGTTGCCCTGATCGCGCAGCTGGTGCAGCACTTCCAGCAGTTGCTGAATATCAGCAAAGTGCAAGCCGGTGGTCGGTTCGTCGAGAATATACAACGTCTGACCGGTGCCGCGTTTGGACAGCTCACGCGCCAGTTTAACGCGCTGTGCTTCACCGCCGGACAGCGTGGTCGCTGACTGGCCGAGGCTGATATACGTCAGACCGACGTCGATTAACGTCTGCAATTTACGCGCAAGGGCAGGGACAGCGTCGAAGAAATCACGGGCTTCTTCAATCGTCATTTCCAGCACTTCGTGAATGCTCTTGCCTTTGTATTTAATTTCCAGCGTTTCGCGGTTATAGCGTTTGCCTTTGCACTGATCGCACGGCACATAAATATCCGGCAGGAAGTGCATTTCGACTTTGATCACGCCGTCGCCCTGACAGGCTTCACAGCGCCCGCCTTTGACGTTGAAACTGAAACGCCCCGGCGTATAGCCGCGTGAACGTGATTCCGGCACACCGGCAAACAGTTCGCGAACCGGCGTGAAAATGCCGGTGTACGTCGCCGGGTTAGAGCGCGGCGTACGGCCAATCGGGCTCTGGTCGATGTCGATCACTTTATCGAAATGCCCCAGACCTTCGATTTCGCGATACGGTGCCGCTTCGGCAATCGTCGCGCCGTTCAGTTCGCGCTGTGCCAGCGGGAACAGCGTGTCGTTGATGAGCGTCGATTTACCCGAGCCGGACACGCCGGTGATGCAGGTAAACAGGCCTACCGGCAGCGTCAGCGTCACGTCTTTCAGATTGTTGCCTTTCGCGCCGGAAAGCTTCAGCACTTTGGTGACATCAGCAGGCACACGTTGCGACGGTACTGAGATTTCACGTTTACCGCTCAGGAACTGGCCGGTCAGCGACTCTTCGTTTGCCATGATGTCTTCTGCGGTGCCTTCAGCCACCACTTCGCCGCCATGCACGCCAGCGCCCGGGCCGATATCGATAATATGGTCGGCGGCGCGAATGGCGTCTTCGTCGTGTTCTACCACGATGACCGTATTGCCAAGATCACGCAGGTGGATCAGTGTTTCCAGCAGACGTTCGTTGTCACGCTGATGCAGGCCGATGGACGGTTCGTCCAGCACGTACATCACGCCCACCAGACCGGCACCAATCTGGCTCGCCAGACGGATACGCTGGGCTTCACCACCGGACAGCGTTTCCGCAGAACGGGACAGCGAGAGGTAGTTCAGGCCGACGTTCACCAGGAATTTCAGGCGATCGCCGATTTCTTTCAGCACTTTCTCAGCGATTTTTGCGCGCTGGCCGCTGAGTTTCATATTGCGGAAGAAATCCATCGCATGGCCGATGCTGAAATCAGAGATTTCCGGCAGGGTGGTTTCTTCGACAAACACGTTACGCGCTTCTTCGCGCAGACGCGTGCCTTTGCAGGACGTACAAGGGCGGTTGCTGATGTATTTCGACAACTCTTCGCGCACGGCGCTGGATTCCGTTTCTTTATAACGGCGTTCCATGTTGTGCAGCACACCTTCGAACGGATGGCGACGGATTGATGTGTCACCGCGATCGTTAATGTATTTGAATTCAATCGTGGTTTTGCCGGAACCGTGCAGGATTGCATGGCGCACGTCGCTGCTCAGTTCGTTAAACGGCGCTTCCACATCGAAATCGTAATGCTCGCCCAGTGAGCGCAGCATCTGGAAATAATAGAAGTTACGCCGATCCCAGCCGCGGATTGCGCCACCGGCCAGGGAAAGTTCAGGGTTTTGCACCACGCGTTCCGGATCGAAGAACTGCTGCACGCCCAAACCATCACAGGTCGGGCAGGCACCGGCCGGGTTGTTGAACGAGAACATCCGTGGTTCAAGTTCGCGCATGCTGTAGCCACACACCGGACAGGCGAAGTTGGCAGAGAACAGCATTTCGTCGGCTTTCGGGTCATCCATATCGGCGACCACCGCCGTACCGCCGGACAATTCCAGCGCGGTTTCGAAGGATTCTGCGAGGCGCTGCGCCAGATCATCACGCACTTTAAAGCGGTCAACGACCACTTCGATGGTGTGTTTTTTCTGCAATTCCAGCTTCGGCGGATCCGACAAATCACACACTTCGCCGTCGATACGCGCACGGATATAGCCTTGTGATGCCAGATTTTCCAGCGTTTTGGTGTGCTCGCCTTTACGGTCTTTCACGATTGTCGCGAGCAGCATCAGGCGCTGGCCTTCCGGCTGTGCGAGCACGTTATCTACCATCTGGCTGACGGTCTGCGCGGACAGCGGAATATTGTGGTCCGGGCAGCGCGGCTCGCCCACACGGGCAAACAGCAGACGCAAATAGTCGTGGATTTCGGTGATCGTCCCGACGGTGGAACGCGGGTTATGCGATGTAGATTTTTGCTCAATCGAAATCGCCGGAGACAGACCTTCAATATGGTCGACGTCCGGTTTTTCCATTAAGGATAAAAATTGGCGTGCATAGGCAGACAGCGACTCGACGTAGCGGCGCTGGCCTTCGGCGTACAGCGTATCGAACGCCAGAGAGGACTTGCCTGAACCGGATAAGCCGGTGACAACAATCAGTTTGTCGCGCGGGATAATCAGGTTGATATTCTTGAGATTATGGGTGCGTGCGCCCCGAACTTCGATCTTATCCATTCATCATTCCCGGATTAACTTGATAGCTCACCGTGCCGGTGACCGTCGGAAAGTGTGGCATCGCGCCGGTCAGCGAATCAGGCACAGAGAAGAACGTAACGCGCAATTATGACACAAATCACAGCCCATGCCACCCCAAAACCTGAATGTATATCCAGTACTCCATGTAACAGTGGAGTGTTTACTGAACATTCTGGAAAGAATGCCACAACGTTTTACATCCGTGGTACGGAGTAATCGTTTTGTGGTTATAATGTCGCGAAGTGAGTCCCCTCACATCTAACACTGTGGTTTCAACCACGACATACATCATCAGGAGAATCCACATGGCCAGCAGAGGCGTAAACAAAGTTATTCTCGTCGGTAATCTCGGACAAGATCCAGAAATCCGCTATATGCCAAACGGCGGCGCCGTTGCCAACATGACGCTGGCAACCTCCGAAAGCTGGCGTGACAAAGCCACCGGCGAGCAGAAAGAGAAAACAGAATGGCACCGCGTTGTGCTGTTCGGCAAATTAGCCGAAGTTGCCGGTGAATACCTGAAAAAGGGTTCACAGGTTTATATCGAAGGTGCACTGCAAACCCGTAAATGGACCGATCAGGCTGGCGTAGAAAAATACACCACCGAAGTCGTTGTTAACGTGGGCGGCACCATGCAGATGCTCGGCGGCCGTACCGGCGGCGGCGCACCAGCAGGTGGCGGTCAGGCATCAGCAGGTGGCGGCCAGCAAGGCGGTTGGGGTCAGCCTCAGCAGCCACAAGGCGGCAACCAGTTCAGCGGCGGCCAGCAGGCTCGTCCGGCTGCGCAAAACAACGCGCCAGCACAGAACAACGAACCCCCAATGGATTTCGACGACGATATCCCGTTCTGATTTTGTGCCTTCGGGCGTCAAAATCTGAAACTAAAAAGCCCCTCGCGGGGCTTTTTGCTTTTCTGCGCCAGACATTCTCTGACTCTTACACTTTCTCTACCGCACCAAACACCAGTCTTCCCTGATGGAATGTCGCTTTTACGTCGGACACCCGCGCGACTGCTTCGGCTGAACAGCTGGCGTCGACCAGAATCATCTCAGCGTTGTCGTTGAGTGCGGGCCACTGGCGTTTCCCGCTGTCGTTGAGCGGCAGGACGTTGCCGGTGGCGATAGCGAGGGAGCGCGTCAGGCCAAATTCGTCGGAATTGCCGTAGAGCTGGGCGTACAGGCTGGCTTTTTCCAGCATGCTGCCGGTGCCGAACGGGGACCAGTGGTCGATCACGCTGTCGGTGCCGGTCATGACGAATACGCCGTTCTGACTGAGCTGCGGCAGCGGCATGTTCAGTTTGCCGAGCGGAATGGTGGAGGCCACGGTGAACTGCTGTTCGGACAGCCCGTTGATGACTTCATCCAGCTCCGCGCCCTGCATCATTGCCAGCGCAAAACCGTGGTTGAGCGTCACTTTGCCTTTGAGCCGCGGGTTTTTCTCCACGGTCTGAATCATGTATTTCACCGCAGCGACCCCGGCAGGCGTCGTTTCATGCAGATGAATATCCACGCCTTTATTCGTGTCGAGCGCGATCTGGAACATCGCGTCCAGCGACTTTTCCATTGCGCCGTCAACGTTGGTTGGATCCAGCCCGCCGACGTACTGCACGCCCATTTGCATCGCTTCACGCATCAGGCCGTCCACTTTCGAATGCAGCAAACCGTGTTGAGGAAATGCCACAATCTCACAGCTGAAATCCTGCTGATGTTTTTCCAGCGCGATTTTCAGGTGCTCGAGACTTTTCAGGCCGCTGACCGGGTCGATATTGCAGTGGCTGCGCGCCACGGTGGTGCCTTTGGAATGCAGCAACCCGATGATCGCTTCGGCGTGTTCGACCGACGTCGGCAGCAGTTTCGGGATCAGCACCTGCTCGCGGGCAATCATATCCATGATGGTTTTGCCTTTACGCGGGCGCGGCGCTTCCCATTTGCCGCCGTAAAAGGTTTTGTCGAGGTGGATGTGCATGTCGCGCGTGGCGGGCAGAAGCAACAGCCCTTTAGCGTCAAAGGCCGGTAACGTGCTGGCCGGGGCGTCTTTTGCAGGCTGGATCGCCACAATTTTGCCGTTATTGATATCGAGATTGTACAGGCCGGTTTGCGTACCAGTCACCATGTCGCCTTCGCGCTCGAAACCTTCTTCCAACCGGACATTCCGCAGCTGGTAGTGCGTGGCCGAAATCGTTGTCGCCTGACGGGGATCGTCACAGGTTTCAATGTTCTGACCGGCGCGGACGGTAGAAGCCGAGGTCATGCCGGAGGCCAGCAGGGCACCGGTGGCCGTGACTTTTGCACTGTTTGAGAGAAAGTTTCTGCGGCTTTGTTGCTGAGGGTTTTGCACGTCGAATTCCTTATTCATGATACTCAGAGGATGCTGCTTTTCTCTTCACCCTAAAAGATCTCTCCGGTTCCGGCTGCGATTTTTCCCACTGCCTGTCAGTGGGAAACGCAATGCTCAGCTGAGCTGGCAAAACACGCGCAATTTTCCCGCCAGCGCGATTTGCGCCGCCGTGGCGTCCGGGCGGTAAAACAACGCCAGCTCGACGTTATCCACGGTGGGTAAGCCGCTATCTGCGCCGAGAATACGGTGTTCCGGCGTGACACAGCTGGCGGGCAGAAGCGTGATGCCCAGTCCGGCGGCGCTTGCGGCGACCAGCGCGGCGAGGCTGGCACTGCTGTAACTGATCCGCCAGCTGCGCCCGATGGCGTCCAGCGCCTGGCACAATTCTTCACGATACAAACCGTTGAGCGGGAACAGCACCAGCGGCACCGGGTCGCGCTCAAAAGCCGGAAACCCGGCGCTGTCGAGCCACAGCATCGGCTCGGGACGCGACGCATTGGCTTTCTCGCCGGTCAGCTGTTTCACCAGAATAATATCCAGCATGTCCTGCTGCCACGCGCGGCGCAGTTCATGGCTCAGGCCGCTGGTCACATCCAGCCGGATATGCGGATGTTCACGGCAAAACTGCGCCAGCAAAGACGTGGTGGCGGCGGCAAAATCTTCCGGCACGCCGAGACGCACAATGCCGTCCGGCCACTGATCGCTCAGCGCGTCGTGCGCCTCGCCGTTGAGCGCGATAATTCGCCGCGCATAGCCGAGCAGCCGCTCGCCTTCTTCGGTGAGCTGAACCTGATGCGACGTGCGCTCGAGCAAGGGTTTCCCCAGCGCTTCTTCGAGACGCCTGACCTGCTGGCTGACCGTCGATTGCGAAAGATAAACGCGGTCGGCGGCGCGGGTAAAGCTGCCGGTTTCGCAGACGGCCACAAAACTGAGCAGCTGTTGCGGGCTGAACATGGGATAGCGATTCATTTCATCACTACTTCTGGTTGTGGTATTTGAAATCCGAATAGCCAGAAGAGTATCAACCTTCGCGCTCACGCACCAGACTGGCTTGTTGCGCTCCGTTTGCGCTAAAAGAGTGCCTTGTTTTAGCGCATTCCAGCCTGGCTTCGGCGGGTATTTATTTGCCTTAAGATTGTATACAAGGCTTATTGCGCAAATCCGCTTTCTGGTACAGAAATTGCTTTTTCCTTTTGAGACCTCAAGGAGAAAAATATGAAAGCGATCGTGATTGGTGGCGGTATTGGCGGGGCATGTGCGGCGATTGCGCTCAAGCGTTTTGGCATCGAAACGGCGGTATACGAGGCGGTGAAAGAGATCAAACCGGTGGGTGCGGCGATTTCTATCTGGCCGAACGGCGTGAAATGTCTGAATTATCTCGGGATGAAAGAACCGTTGCGCAAGCTGGGTGGGCAGATGCGTTTTATGGCCTACAAAGATTATCAGCAGGGCCAGACGATGACGCGCTTCTCGATGGATCCGCTGATTCAGAGCGTCGGTGAGCAGCCGTATCCGGTGGCGCGCGCGGAACTTCAGTCGATGCTGCTCGACACCTATGGCCGCGACGAGGTGCAGTTTGGCAAACGCGTTACGCACGTAGAGGAATCCGCAGACAGCGTCACCGCCTGGTTTGACGATGGGTCATCAGCAACAGGCGATGTGCTGATTGCCGCCGATGGCACGCATTCTGTGATCCGTCAGCATGTTCTGGGCTACGCCACCGAGCGCCGTTATGCCGGTTACGTTAACTGGAACGGGCTGGTGGAAATCGATGAAAGTATCGCGCCTGCCGATCAGTGGACGACATTCGTCGGTGAAGGTAAGCGTGTTTCGCTGATGCCGGTAAGCGACAACCGTTTCTACTTTTTCTTTGACGTTCCGCTGCCCAAAGGCCTGCAGGAAGATCGCGCCACGGTGCGCGACGATTTACAGCGCTACTTTGCCGGCTGGGCAGAACCGGTGCAGAAACTGATTAGCCTGATTAATCCTGACACCACCAACCGGATTGAAATCCACGATATCGAACCGTTTATGCAACTGGTGAAAGGGCGGATTGCGCTGCTGGGTGACTCCGGCCACAGCACGACGCCGGATATCGGGCAGGGCGGCTGCGCGGCAATGGAAGACGCCGTGGTGCTGGCCAATGTGTTGCAAACCAATTCGTTAGGGATTGAAGATGCGCTGCTGCGTTATCAGGAAAAACGCGCGTATCGCGTGAAGGATCTGGTACTGAAAGCGCGTAAACGCTGCGATGTTACTCACGGAAAAGAAATGGCCGTGACCGAGCAATGGTACGAAGATTTAAAAACCGAAACTGGTGAACGCATTCTTTCCGGCATGTGCGAAACCATTCTGGGTGGCCCGCTGGAATGACCTAACGCCGGGCGTCGTTGTTCGTTTTTTCAGAAACAGACTTTTACATATCCTTAAAGTTTCCTGTGGTTTTGCCGAAAATAGCATCAGAAGGATCAGGGTATCCACTGGCGCTATGGCGCAAAACAAGGGAACTATCAGGATGACAATCATTTCTGCGACAGGCAATCAGTCAGCCACTACGCTGCTGGCCGCCACCAAAACCACGGCAACGGTGACCGCTGTCGCCAGCCAGCAAGCGGCGGCGACGCAATCGACTTCCGTGACGATCGGGCAGGCGACCAGCAGCACGCCGGTTTACGCCATCACCAAACCGGCGCTGGTGTGGGAAAATGCATCTGCCGATCTTATCTCGTCGAAGCTGGCGGGAAATTTCAGTTCTGCGGGCAATGCGGCGCGTTTTGCCGGGCTGGGTGCGGCGCTGCTGGAGCGCTTTACCACGGAGGCAGGCAGTTATTCGCAATCTGTCTTAAAGCAGACGGCGGGTCAGGCTTCCTCCGTCAACATTGCGCAATCGCAACTTCATACCAAAGCGGATAACCAGATCACCCTGAGCGTGAAAACGGCCAGCGGTGCGCGGGTGGATATCACGCTGGGCAGCGATGCCGACGGTCTGGGCGTGCAGGTGAACGTCACCAAAGGCACGCTCAGCGACGCCGATCGCACGGCGCTGGCCGGTCTGGCCGACGGTTTTCAGAAAGCCATCGACGGGCTGACCGCGCAACCGCCAAAGCTTGATCTGAGCGGATTAACAAAATTCGATACCTCAGTGCTGTCTTCCGTTGATTTGCATGCCACGCTGGGCACCAAAAACAACGTTCAGACGCTGGATTTCCACGCCGACGCCAGCACGCGTTCGGTGAAATCTACCGGCGAGCTGGGCACGGTGGATATCAGCGTCGACATGAGCAAACGCGCACTTCTCGGTACCGACTCACAGCAGAAACAGGCGCTGAATCAGTATCTGAAACAGTTCAGCAGTGCGGGAACGCGGGGCAATGCCGACTCTTCGCTGATGGACATGTTCAAAGACGCATTTACTGCGCTTAACAGCAATTACGGCGCGTCGGCGACAACGTACAAAAGCAGCGGACCAGAACCGGTTCACTTCTCGCTGACTAAAACCGACAAAAACATGATGTCCGGGCTGGCCGATTTCACGGCATCAGTGACGCAGACGCCAACGGATAAAACCAATCCGATGCGCCCTGACGAAGTGGATACTTTTTCTTATCAGGTTTCGCAGGCCAGCACGATCACCGGCGACAGCACGCAGAACCGCAATATTACGCAAAAGCAGCAGTCGCATCTGGTCGCGAGCTTCCACCAGTCATTAACACCGGGGCTTCAGCTGAATCTGACCAGTGACCGGGATTCGCAGAATTATCTTTACTATCAGATTGATGATAAAGCCGAAAGCACGACGTCGGTGCAGTACCACAAAGGGGCGCTGGTGAGTGCGTCTGTGGATCAGTCGGCCAGCACCTCAACGCATATTCAGAAGTATGTGAAAGGCTGGCTGGAATCAGACACGACGACGCCGGTGGAAACGTCAAAAACCACTGATTTGCTCGGCAAGCTGCAATCCGCGTGGCAAAACGATGCGCCGCGCATGTCGTTCCGGGATTATCTGGCGCATCAGTCGCTGCCGGATCTCAGCGGTCTGGTGTTGCTGGAATCGGACCCGGTGCAGCTGAAAAACACGTCGGCCTGAATCTGAGTCCCTCAAAGTAACAGCCTCGCAGGAGGCTGTTACTCTTTCTGCTTACATCTCAAATTTCGTTCCCTGCACGGTGATTTCTGCAAATTGCAGATGGTGCATGAACTCGCGCAAAATCAGCAATGTGGCCGCGAAATCATTGCCGTCCGGCAGCCCTTCAAAGTGCGCAGGACGCCCGTTAATCACCAGTGCCAGCCGGTCAAACGTCCGTTCGACGGCGTCGAGCGACAGCGTCATCACCTCGTTTTCTGCCACACCGGCAATGCGTGCCAGCGCGCGGATATCGTTGTCGGTGCTGAACAGCGCCGCGCCTGCGGGAATGTCGTGCCGGATACGAATAATTTCATCTTCCACCACCATAATGGCGGTTTCCATTTCGTCCGGCGTGGGCGGCGTGTGGCGGAAATAGCCCACAGACGTCAGCTGTGAGCCCAGCGTCAGCGGCAAAATCTTGTCTTCAGCTGCGGAATTTCTGACGACAATTTGCGTCTCTTCGTGGCCGATATGCAGTAATACAGCGGGTGTGGTCATCGGTTTCTCCCAATCGATAGATTTCTAACATACTCCCGGCCAGCAGGATCAGGCAATCCTCAGGCAGTATTGGTCTATCTTCCTTTCGCCCGCCGGTCTTAGCATGAAGACTCACAAACCGGAGGCATTCATGAAACAGATTAATCAAATCTATATTAACGGCGAGTTCGTCACCCCGCACGGCACCGAAGTGATGGACCTGATCAATCCGGTGACTGAACAGGTCGCGGCGCAGGTTCGTCTTGCCGATGAAACCGATACCCGCCAGGCGATCGCTTCAGCAAAAGCTGCTTACGTTTCTTTCTCACGGACCAGCAAAGCGCAGCGCATTCAGTATTTACAACAACTGCATGACGCAGTACTGGCGCGGGCAGACGCGCTGGAAGCAGTGATGAGCGCCGAATATGGCGGCTCGCTGGCGATGGTGCGCGGCACCGTAGCGCGGGCGTCCGGCGCATTTTTGCAGGCGATAAAGCTGCTCAGCGAGTATGAATTTGTCCGCCACATTGGCAGGGCGAAAGTGGTGATGGAACCGCTGGGCGTCGTCGGGCTGATCACGCCGTGGAACGCCAGCTACGGTTTCATCTGCAACAAAATGGCGACCGCGCTGGCAGCGGGCAGCACGGTGGTGATCAAGCCCAGCGAGCTGAGCGCGGGCCAGACGCAGTTGCTGACAGAGTGCCTGCACGCTGCAGGTTTACCGGCGGGCGTGTTTAACATTGTCACCGGACGCGGCGACGTGGTCGGGGCAGAAATTACCCGTCACCCTGATATCGCGAAAATCTCTTTTACCGGGTCGACGGCGGTGGGCAAAGCGATTGCCCGCGGCGCGGTAGATACCCTGAAACGCGTGACGCTGGAGCTCGGCGGCAAGTCGCCTAACATTCTTCTGCCAGATGTTAATCTCGAAAAAGCTATTCCGCTGGCGCTGGCGGTTGGCACGATGAATAACGGCCAGGCATGCATCGCCGGCACCCGTTTGCTGGTGCCGGAGGAACGGCTGGAAGAAGTGAAAGCGCATCTGGTGCGCGCGGTGGCGAACGTCAAAGTGGGCAACCCGCAGCAGACGGATACGCAAATCGGCCCGCTGGTGACGGCAAAACAGTACGACCGCGTGCAGAATTATATCCGTCTGGGCATTGAAGAAGGCGCGGAACTGCTGTACGGCGGCGAAGGGCGTCCGGAAGGTTTAAACAGCGGTTATTTCGTCAAACCGACGGTATTTGTGAACGTCACGCCCGATATGACTATCGCCCGCGAAGAGATTTTCGGGCCGGTGATTTCAGTGCTGACCTACCGCACTGTCGAAGAGGCGGTGCAGATGGCGAACGATACGGTGTACGGCTTGCAGGCGTATGTCAGCGGGGAAAATCGTCAGCAGGCGCGGGAAGTCGCGGCGCAGATTGTGGCTGGACGGGTATTCGTCAACGGCATGTATGACGCGCCTGATGCGCCGTTTGGCGGTTTCAAACAATCCGGTTTAGGGCGCGAATTTGGCACTTACGGGCTGGAAGCGTATCTTGAGCCGAAGACCCTGATCGACGATGAGTGAAGAGACTATGAACCCCCTGATGTCCCTGAGCGCGCGCGTTTTGCGCGCCTTTTCAGCCCTGCCGCCGGATGAAAATTCCTGTCCGACGGCGCTGCCGTGGCTGTCGTTTATCCGTTTCACGCATCCGACGGCGCTCAATAAAGGCATGCTTTCTCCGTCGATGTGCCTGATTTTACAGGGCCAGAAAAAGGTGCTGATCGGCGCGGAAGTGGTGGAATACGGCGCGGGCAGTTATCTGCTTTCGGCGATTGATATGCCGGTTTCCGGGCAGGTGACGCAGGCGACGGAAGAGACGCCGTATCTGGGGATCCGTATCGATTTGGATCTGAAAGAAATGGCCGATCTGATGATCGACATGCAGCTCGATCCGCTCCCGGCTGCGCGATCCGGCGGCGTCACGTACGTGGCAAAATCCGATGACTGTCTGGCAGATGCCTTTTTGCGGCTGGTTGTTATGCTGGATATTCCGCAGGATTTACAGGCGCTCGGGCAACTGGTGAAAAAAGAGATTTTCTACAGGCTGATCACCGCACCGGAAGGCGGCCATTTTTATCAGCATTTGCTGTCGTATTATCAGGGGAAAGGCGTGAGCGAGGCGATTGTGTGGATCAAAGCCAATTTCGCGCACCCGCTGCGGATGGATGAACTGGCAAAAATTGTCGGCATGAGCGTTTCGAATCTGCATCACCGTTTCAAGGCGCTGACGGTCATGAGCCCGCTGCAATACCAGAAACAGATCCGTTTACTGGAAGCGCGCCGTCTGCTGCTGAGCGGCAATATCGACGCGGCGACCGCGGCATTTCGTGTGGGCTACGAAAGCCCGTCGCAGTTTAACCGGGAATACCGCCGCTCGTTTGGCGCGCCGCCGTTGCAGGATATCGGCCAGCTCAGACAGCAGGGTGTAACGCTGTAGTGTGCGGCGGGCTGCGCCGCGCAAACTCCTTCACCATCCAGTCAATAAACACCCGCACGCGGGGCGAAAGCTGACGGTTACGCGGATAAAGCAGCGCTACAGGCAACGCGCCGACCGGGAAATCCGCCAGAATTTGCACCAGCGTGCCCTGCGCCAGATCGTCGGTTAACCCGTAATGCGGCACCTGCATAATGCCCATTCCGCGCCGCGCCGCTTCTTTCATGCTTTCCGCACCGTTGACCGACAAACTGGTTGGCAACATCACTTCCCGCGCTTTCCCGTTCTGATGAAAAATCAGCGGCAACAGGCCGCCGGTCGCGCTTGAGCGGTAACCAATCATCCGGTGATTAGCGAGATCGTCCGGCGTTTCCGGTATACCAAAACGCGCAAGATACGCCGGGCTGGCGCAGGTGATTTCCGACAGCGTTCCCAGCGGACGCGTCACCATATCGCTGTCTTTCAGTTCGCCCGCGCGGATCACGCAGTCGATACCTTCACGAACCAGATCGACGAAGCGGTCGCCTTCGCTCAGATAAAATTCGATCTCAGGATATTGCGCCAGAAAATCCGGCAGGCCGGGCAAAAGAAAATGCCGGGCCAGCGAACCGTGGACGTCCACCCGCAACAACCCTTTGGGCTGCGCACCGGCGAAATCCATCTCGGCATCTTCCACGTCGGCCAGAATGCGCAGACAGCGCTGATAATACGCCTCGCCGTCCAGCGTCGGGCTGACATGGCGGGTGGTGCGTTGCAACAACCGAGCCTTCAGCCGCACTTCGAGCTGCTTAATGGCGTCGGTCACCGTCGAGCGTTTCAGGTTCAGATCCTGCGCAGCCTGCGTAAAACTGCGCAGCTCTACCACGCGGGTAAACAACCGCATACTGTCGAGCTTATCCATGATGATTGTTCGCCTTTTCCGGATAGTGATAACGAATATCAGGTAATTATCCGGCACCGTCAATCGGCTACTCTTTCTTCATCGACAGCAGATCCTATTCACTTAACAAGGAAACACCTCATGACGACATCCAGACAGAAAGTCGCGCTGGTCACCGGCGCATCACGCGGTATTGGCGCAGCCATCGCAGAACGCCTGGCACGCGACGGGTTTACCGTGATAGTGAACTATTCCCGCGGCGCGGCAGAAGCCGACGCGGTGGTGAGTAAAATTGAACAGGCAGGTGGAAAGGCCATCACCGCGCAGGCCGATGTCAGTGATGGCACCGCGGTCAGCCGTATGTTTGCCAGCGCACAGCAAGCCTTTGGTGGTGTGGATGTGCTGGTGAATAACGCCGGGATCATGACGCTTTCCGCTGTCGCCGACACCGATGATGCGGCGTTCGACCGCCTGATCGACATCAACCTGAAAGGCACGTTTAACACCCTGCGTGAAGCGGCGAAACATTTGCACGACGGGGGGCGGATCATCAACTTCTCATCAACTGTCGTCGGGCTGTATCAGCCGAAGTACGGCGTGTATGCCGCGACCAAAGCGGCTGTCGAGGCGCTGAGCCGTGTGCTGACCAAAGAAATGCGTGGCCGTCAGATCACCGTCAACACCGTCGCACCCGGCCCGACGGCAACGGATTTATTCCTCAGCGGAAAATCGGATCAACTGGTGGAAACCATCGCTAAAACGTCACCGCTTGAGCGCCTCGGTCAGCCGGAAGATATCGCCTCCGTCGTTGCATTCCTCGCCGGTCCCGATGGCGCCTGGGTCAACGGCCAGACGCTGAAGGCCAATGGCGGGATTATTTAATCTGATGAGTTCACGCGTACTGCGCTTCGCCGTTGCCGAAGGACCAGTTTTCTTTCGGCACTTCGACCAGACTGATGAATACGTCTTCGAGGCGTAGTCCGGCTTTTTCGTGCAGACCGTACGCTACGGCGTGATAGAACGCCTTTTTCATCTCTGTCGTGCGGCCTGCGTTCAGGGTTATCTGGATAACGATGCAGTTCGGGCTGCGCTGTATATCCAGATAGTCCGGTGAAATCATCATTTCTGCCGGAGAGTGTTCGGAGATAACAATAAACTTGTCGTTTTCCGGCACACTGAGTGTGTTGCGCATGGCGTCGTACACCACATCGCCAACGGTTTTGCGGTAGGTTTCGGGTTTTCCTTCAACCATATCAATACGTACAAAAGGCATTTTATTCTCCTCATTATTTTCTGTAGGGCGCGCATCTCTCAGGATGCGGCCTTTCAGGTATGCAACACGAGGAGCCGGTCTGTCGAGCGATTTTTTGTACGCACCGGTAACCTGTTTTACGCCGTAGCCGCTTTGCGCCTGAACATCTCCAGCCAGGCCGGACGGCAGAACATCACCAGATTCCCCAGCAGAATAAGCGCCAGTCCGACAATGGCATTGATATGCCACTGATAGCCTTCGTAGAAGGTGGAAACGGTCAGCGCCACCAGCGGGAACAGCAGCGTGCTGTAAGCCGCCTGACTCGCGCCGATGCGTCCGACCAGCGTGAAATACATGCCAAAAGCCAGCACCGAGCCAAATACCGAAAGATAAACCAGCGAACCGAGGTATTGCGGCCTCAGGTCGATGGCGAAGGACGCGCCCTGAACCAGACTCAGTGCGCCCATCACCGCGGTGCCGTAAAACATCGCGTAAGTATTAGTGGAAAGGACATCCAGACCGTGGCGCTGATGGCGCGAGCTGATCATATTACCCAGTGAGAATCCGTAGGTACCGAGCAGGCTGAGGCCGATGCCTTTGAGTAATTCCGGTGCGATATGAGTCGCGCTCAGGTCGTGCCAGAACAGGGTCACAATGCCCGCCAGCCCGAGGAGGGAGGCGGGAATGACCGCCGGTGCCAGTTTCTGGCGAAAAAACAGCATGCCGTTGAAGGCGTTAAACAGCACGGCCATCGAAAATATTACCGATTCCAGCCCGCTGGTGATGTACGCGGCGGCGTGGTAGAAGCAGTAAAAGTTGAAGCAAAAAACACAGCACCCCTGCACCATGCAAAACAGATGATCTTTCAGCGCCAGACGGCGCAAACGGCGGGCGGCCAGCAGCGCCACCAGCATAATCACGGCAGAAAGCAGGAAGCGGTAAAAAATCGAAACTGTCACCGGTACAGCGCCCTGTTGCAGATAAATGGCAAACCAGGTAGTGCCCCAGATAATAATCACAGAGATATACAAAAACACATTCATGGACTTCTCTCACGCAAAGTATTGATTGAACGAGATTCTGCCGGAATATGGCGCGACGGGATTTCAGCGGCTTGCGGTGAGTTGCATATTCTTGCGCATTTTTTGCGGTTCAGTGGCAGCAAAATCTGGCTCAACCTGTGTCTGAAAACGTAAACTGGATCTCCTCTTTCCTCCACTCGGTGCTCATCATGGCGAAGGTTTATCAGGCTTTCGAAACGCTGCGTAAGCATAAAGCGGTTCTGCACGACAGTGTGGCGCTGGGCTCCGGCATTCAGCTGGCGGCCTGGTCGAACAAAAACGACATCGTGACGCAGGAAAGCCCGGACCATCACACGCTGAGTCTTTACGTCGCCGACGGTTATGAGTGTTATCACAAAACCCGCGGCGGCTGGCGTAACGGCGGCGGGCCAGATCGTTTTTGCCTGATGCCAAAACACAGCATGTCGAGCTGGGATGTGCGCGACGATTTGTCGTTTGTGCATCTGTATTGTTCTGACGATCATCTGCGGCATCTGGTGGAGCAAACGTGGGATCGCAGCCCGGCGTCGATTCAGGTGGAAGAGCGCACGTTTGAGGAGGATCCGCAGATTACGCTGCTGTATCGCCACTTTTTGCTCAGCAGCCAGTGGCAGGAAAACAGCAATCAGCTGATGCTGAGCAGTGCGGCAAATCTGCTGATGGCGCATCTGGTCAAAAATTACACCCATCTGCAATGGGCGCTGCCGGTAGTGCGCGGCGGGCTCGCGCCGTACATTCTCAACCGTGTAAAAGACTATATCCACGCGCACCTGGCGGAGCCGTTATTGCTGCCGGAACTGGCGCTGCTGGCGGAACTCAGCGAGTTTCATTTTGCCCGCATGTTTAAACTCAGCATGGGCATGGCACCGCACCAGTATGTGATGAATGCGCGGCTGATTCAGGCGGAAAATCTGTTAAAGAACAGTACACTGGACATCACTTCCATTGCGCTGGAATGCGGATTCAGCTCCGCCAGCCATTTCAGTAACCGCTTTAAATCGGTGCGCGGCTTGACGCCTTCGGCGCTGCGCAGCGGCATTATTGTCTGATTTCCTTTTCCGGCTAAAAACCCCTCTTTCCGACCGAACAATTCCAATGCTAAGTTAATGGTCATCGGAATAAATCAGAAAAACTCAAAGGAAAATTATGCTGACTCAGGCGCCTGTTCTTGAAACCGAACGTTTGATTTTGCGCGGGCATCGCGTGGAAGATTTCGACGATATCGCCGCACAGTGGGCCGATCCGGCCGTTGTGAAATATATCGGCGGCACGCCGTCCACCCGCGAGGCCAGCTGGAGCCGTTTGCTGCGTTATCCCGGCCACTGGCAGATGCTCGGTTTTGGCTACTGGATTGTGTTTGAAAAGCACAACGGTGCGGAAGGGGCGTTTGTCGGGGAAATTGGTCTGGCGGAGTATCAGCGCGATATCTCGCCTTCGCTGAACGGCATGGCGGAAATGGGCTGGGTGGTTTCGCCAAAATTTCACGGCAAAGGCTATGCTTCTGAGGCCGCACAGGCGGTGCTGAACTGGGCAGAAGCCAGCCTTGATCGCCAGCTGTGCTGCATTATCGAGCCGGAACATCACGCGTCAATCCGGCTGGCGGAGAAGTGCGGTTTTGTCGCGCAAACAGACACGACGTATCACGGTACAAAAACGCGGATTTTTATCCGCCGCTAATCGTTTCCACATTGAGGGGAATTCATGCTGAAAATTCTGGGTAAATCGCCGTCAATCAACGTGCGTAAAGTCTTGTGGACCTGCTTTGAGCTGGGACTGGAGTTCGAACAGGAGCAGTTTGGTTCGGGGTTTCAGTCCACGCAGACACCGGAATTTAAGGCGCTGAACCCGAATGCGATGGTGCCGGTGGTGCTCGACGGTGAGTTTGTGTTGTGGGAATCCAACGTGATTTGCCGTTATCTGGCCGCGCGGGAAGGGCGCGAGGATTTGCTGTCTTCCGACCCGAAACGCCGTGCTCTCACGGAACAGTGGATGGACTGGCAGGCGGGTGAGCTGAATAATTCGTGGCGTTATGCGTTTCCGGCGCTGGCGCGCAACAGCCCGCAGCATCAGGATCCGGCACTGATTGATGCCGGTGTCAGCGAATGGAACCGCCACATGCAAATGCTCGAAGAACAATTGCAGCGCAGCGGTGATTACGTGCTGGGAGATAATTTTACGCTGGCAGATATTCCGCTCGGGCTGGCGGTAAACCGCTGGTCGATGACGCCGATGTCGCGCCCGGCTTTGCCTGCGGTGGCCGCCTATTATGACCGGTTAAACCAGCGTGAAGGTTTCCGGCTTTATGGAAGAAACGGCCTGGTCTGAGCCGCTCACACCACGAAAAATACGACGCCGCAATGTCCTTCGCGGCGTCGTTGTATTCTAAACCGTTCCCTTTATCTTTCGGGCAGAGATAAAAGATAAAGGGCCGTTTGATGACTCAAACAGACGCATCGGTTTATTTAAAATCAACCCTCATCAGTTCAGATATTGTCTGACCGCGGGTGGAAGAAACACATTTATCAATATAACTTTTGAAGGCGGCGGGTTTAGGAATACCCATATTCAGCAAGCGCGAATTATCAAACTTCACATTTAATTGCGCAAAGCCGCCGTAAAGTTTAATTGCACGCAAAATTATCTTGTCATTACACGGCCCGAGCACGTCTTTAAACTGTTTACGGATACCGGTAAATTCCTGATAACTGATCTGCTGATATTCACTGATAATACGCGATGTATTATTGGCTTTTGCCACTGACGTATCTATTTCATGGAATGGCGTACACATTTCTTCACCGGAAGAAATATGATAGAAACTGTGGTTCAGTTCAGCCGCAAGGCACAATTTCACCAGCACCATGGCGCAATAATCAACCGGAACAACATCTACCTGATCGTCGAGCGTACAGGTAAATTTCTTCAGTTTAATCGCCATCATGAAGACCCAGAAAATGCTGCTCGACGGCTGGCAGCCATACTGTGTGTGACCCACAATGATTGACGGACGGGCGACCACAAACGGCAGGTTCGGGCATTCGGTACGAACCAGGTTTTCGATGGCGCGCTTGGAAGCGGTGTACTGCACCAGATCTTCGTTGTGTTCGTTGTCCGGCATGCCTTCATAGAAGACGCTGTCTTTGTCCGGCATGGATGCCATCGCGGTGCCGACGTGGACAAACCGTTGCAGGCCTTTGACCTGCGCCATGCGTTTGGCGAAAATCAGTGAACCTTCAACGTTGACACGCCACATCGCCGGATTATTACCAAATGACGCAATCGCGGCGCAGTTAATAACATGTGTGACATGATCTAAACGCGGATCCTGAATAAAGTTCTCCGGTTCAGAAAGGTCGCCGGTTAATATTGATTGCTCATTAATCGCGGCAAGTTGTTCATCCGACAATTCAAACTTTCTCAAATTGTCGATAATTCTGGCGAGTCCCGTCGCACTCTCGTCAGCCCTGACTAAAAGTAATAATTGGTTTTTAGAACTTAATTGTTGACGAAGAATATATTCAACAACCGCTCCGCCCACGAAACCTGTAGCGCCGGTAATTAAAATGGTGTTCATAACGATGACCTGCAACGGGAAATTAACGGCACAGTATCACCCCTATTCTAAACGGAACGTATACCAGATTTTGCCGCAAGTAAACGCAACCTCAACAGCACGAAAAGCTTAAAATATTAAAAAAGTTCCGTTGTCATGAAAATTAAATAATCGGGCATCATTACTTACAATGGGAAATAATTATCAGGTGTGAACAAAATAATTAAGTCAAATTAACGCGGGGTGTTTATGCGCTATCGGCGGGCGCCGGAGGGCATTTTCATCGCAGAATGAGAAGAACCTGTGCGCAGAAAGTATCCACTCCTGCGTCACTACGTTAAACTGTAGCCTTGAGTATAGTGAGAAAGAAGGATTAAGAAAGGATGACGCGAACGGCGTGTCTGGTGTGTAATGCAGGGAATATTGCGCAGGTCATTCCCTCATGCGCTGAAATAAGGTACAAGGCTGCATGAAAATCCCAAATAGAATCCAACCTCTGGTGGATGACGGCCTGATCGACGATGTGGTCCGTCGTTTGAAAAGTGGCAAAGAAGCCGACGTGTACACCGTTTTATGCGGTGAAGAGATTCGTTGTGCCAAAGTTTATAAAGAAGCCACCCAGCGTAGTTTCAAGCAGGCCGTGCAGTATCAGGAAGGCCGAAAAGTCCGGAACACCCGCAACGCGCGTGCGATGCAAAAAGGGTCAAAATTCGGGCGCAAGCAGCAGGAAGAATCCTGGCAAACGGCAGAAGTGGATGCGCTGTTCCGTCTGGCAAACGCCGGGGTACGCGTGCCGCAGCCTTACATTTGTCTTGATGGCGTGTTGCTAATGGAGCTGATCACTGACGCTGACGGCGTGGTTGCGCCGCGTCTGAGTGACGTTATCCTGACCGAAGAAGAAGCCGTGGCGGATTTCGAAACCATGATCCGCAATATCGTGCGCATGCTGTGCGCGGGTATCGTTCACGGGGATTTGTCAGAATTTAACGTGCTGATGGATGCCGACGGGCCGGTGATTATCGACCTGCCGCAGGCCGTGGACGCCGCCGCGAACAATCATGCCGAATCGATGTTTGAGCGCGATGTGAATAACATGACTGAATATTATGGTCAGTTCGCGCCGCAGCTGCTGGAAACGCGTTATGCGAAAGAAATCTGGGCGTTATATGAAGACGGCAAACTGACGCCGGAAACGCCTCTGACCGGTCAGTTCGCCGAAGATACGCATAAAGCGGATGTGGATTCCCTGCTCGATGAAATCATCGCCGCTGAAGATGAGTACTATGATCGTCAGCGCGCAATGAAAGAACGGGATTTATAATGCCCTTCATACTTCGAGCTGCAGATGCGTTGGCTGCACTCCGTAACCCGAATCACTTACTTGTTTAAGCTCATCGGGATTACATCGTTGGCCGCCTTCCTGCAACTCGAATTATTTGGGTATTTTTGATTATTCCTGCATCACCGAATGTTTTCCGCAAAAACCGGCATTCTGCAAAATGTGCTGGCCGGTTTCTGAAAGAATAAATTCTGCCAGCGGTTTGCCCTTTTCTGTACACGTCGCGAGTGCATAGCGCGCCCGCACGTTATAATCGGCCGGTACGTTGAACACTTCCAGCGCATCATTTTCCCGCAACAGCGTGGCATAACTGGTATAGCCGATAAACACATCGGCTTGTCCGCTGCAAATCAGCCATTCTGCCGCCAGTTTGCCTTCCGCAACTTTGGCCGATTTCGCGCCACCGACCAGCCGCAGCGCTTTATTACGCAAAGCCTCGCCCGCGCCCGGATGACGCCGCTCAATCAGCTCAAACATCTGCCAGGTGTAATCGCCGGAAGGATCGCTTTGCGGCGTGGAGGTCGCCAGACGAAAACGCGAGTCGAGCAACACATTCAGCCAGTTCAGTTTTTCCAGCTCCGGCCCTTTGCGCGCCGTCACGCACAGGCTGTTTCCGCAGAAAACGTCCACTTCCAGCGCCTTGCCATGTTGCTGCAACGCCAGCGGATGCGCGGTGTTGGCCGAGGCGAATAAATCGACTTTTTCGCCCTGTTCAATTCTTTCGCGCAGCAGCCCGGCGGGGCCGAATTCGGTCACCACTTTGCCGCCGGTTTTATCCTGAAAAGCCTCACACAGCGGTGCCCATGCGCGGCGCAGGCTACCTGCGGCCAGCACTTTGATCGAGTTTGTCATCAGAACTCCTTGTCACATTACCCCAAAAAAGTACGGCACCGGGATGAGGTTATTTCCCCGCGTGCGTCGCTTCTGCGGCAGGTTTGAAATCTGTCCGGTAGAAGCGCTGATAATAGGCGTCAGCCTGTTTTTGCATATCGATGTCGGCGAATTTTTGCGGATACAGTTTTTTCGCCATCCACAATTCACCAATCGCCAGCGCTTCAGGCATCGGGTAGCCCCAGGCTTTGGCGTATTCCGGCATCAGATAAACGCGGTGATTTTTGACCGCATCAATGCTCTGCCATTTCGGATCATGGTTGATCTGACCGACGACTTCCGGATACCTGTCCTGCACGAAGATCACCTGCGGATTCCAGGCGATCACCTGCTCAAGTGAAACCTGTTTGTAGCCTTTCACGGTCGCGGCGGCCACGTTGAGCGCGCCGGCATGGGACATCATCAGCCCGGTATATTTGCCGGAACCGTAGGTGGTCAGGTCAGGATTGGCCATATAAGTGCGAATGCGCTGGTCAGCCGGAACGTTTTTCAGGCGCGTGCTGGTTAACTGGCGCTGAGCAAAAGTATAGTCGATCAATGACTGCGCCTGTTTCTGGCGGTTGACCACTTCCCCGATCAGCTGGATCCCTTTCTTCAAACCTTCGGTATACTCCTGATCTTCATCCGGTAGCACCGGATTCATCTTATGTTCCTCACCTTTCGGATCATCACGTAAAGAAACGACGACGACTGCGATGCCGGTCTGGCTGATCTGGTCGATCATTTCCTGCGGCGCATAGTTGGTGACGAATACCACCTGCGGATGCAGGGCAACCACGCTTTCCAGATTCACGCTGGTTAAATCGCCCACCACCGGCGTTTTTGCCAGAGATGGCGCGAGACGCACATAACCACTGCCCAGCTGCTGTTGCCAGTTGTTGAGCACGCCGACGATATCTTTGGTCGCATCAAGCTGAACCAGAAGATTGAGCGTCTGGTGTTGCAGCACAACCACGCGGTCAACCTGATCGGGAAGGGTTACCTGACGCCCGAGCTGATCGGTGATCTGGCGTGAGGCCAGAGCGGATTGTGGCGAGAAGCTCAGGACAAGGCCGAGCAGCAAAGCGGATGGCAGTAATTTGGATGAAAATGCGCGCACGAAGGAATTCCTCTGTTTTCGTTGTGCAGAGGATTATATAGCGTTAATAAAGGACTGAATATGACCACAGACAAAGCCGCTTTCAGAAACGGCTTTATCTGTTTTATGGCGCTATTTACGTCCTTCGAGCAGCATACGCACCGCCAGTCCGCCCAGCACCGCGCCCATAAACCAGCGCTGAAGCACCATCCACAACGGGCGACCGGCCAGAAACAGGGCAATATATCCCGCTGAGAGTGCGATCAGGGCATTGAAGGTAAAGCTGACGATGATTTGCGTGATGCCCAGCACCAGAGATTGTGTGAGGACGTGGCCTTGCTCTGGAACGATAAATTGCGGCAATAAGGTCAGGTACAACACCGCGGCTTTCGGATTCAGTAAATTGGTCACCAGCCCCATGGTAAACAGCTTTCTGTTGCTGTCGCGCGGCAAATCTTTGACCTGAAACGGCGAGCGCCCGCCGGGTTTCACTGCCTGCCACGCCATATACAGCAAATACGCCGCACCGCCGATCCGCAGGGCGTCATAGGCAAACGGCACCGCCATGAGCAGCGCGGTAATGCCGAGTGCCGCAAACAGCATATAAAACAGAAAACCCAGCACCACGCCGCCAAGGGAAATCAGCCCGGCTTTCGGGCCCTGACACAGCGAGCGCGAAATCAGGTAAATCATGTTCGGGCCGGGCGTTAACACCAGGCCAACACAAATCAGTAAGAAGGGGATCCAATGGGCGGCGTCTGGCATGGTTTTCTCCGGCATCACGCTGAAAAGTTAAGCACACAGATATAGAAGGTTTTACGCTGTTTTGGCAAGCGGCAGGTTGTCATTTTTTATTCATCAATTCCGGTGCATTCTATGACCGTGTATTTTTTCTTCAGACTGAAAAATCAGGATTTATGATGACTCACACTACGATGTCCGCAAAACTGGCGTTAGCCAGCCAGATTACGGCTCAGGCGGCAGAACTGGCGCTGGGTTTTTTCAACCGCCGGGACAGTATCGAAGTCAGCAGTAAACGAACGCAGGATTTTGTTTCAGAAGCCGACGTGGCGGTAGAGCAGTTTATCCGCGCGCAGCTGGCGCAGCATTTTCCGCAGGACGCGATTATCGGCGAAGAGCTGGGCGGCGTGCTGACTGATGCGTCCTGCTGGGTGATTGATCCAATCGACGGTACGTCGAATTTCCTGCGCGGTTCGCCGCTGTGGGGCGTTTCGCTCGGGCTGGTCGAACGGAAAAAACCGGTGATCGGCGTGGTTGCGTTGCCGGTGCTGAACGAACTTTTTGCCGCAGGATCCGGACAGGGCATTTTCCATAACGGCAAACCTTTCCGCCGTGACGACCGTTTTGGCGATGTCCAGATCGTGTCGCTGGGCGACAGTTCGGATGACAAACTGGATGAGGCGTCATCGTTTTATCAGGGGCTGCGCGCGGCAGAATGGTCGGTGCATTGTTACCGCTGCACCACCGTCGGCATGGTGTTTGCCGCCAAAGGAATTATCGACGGGCATCTGCAACGCCGCACCACGCTGTGGGACATCGCCGGCGGCGCGGTGATATGTCAGGAAGCCGGGCTGGAAACTAGGGTGAATTTCACTCAGTTGCCGGACGGCACCGATAATTACCGCCACATGTCCGTGGCCGCCGGAACGGCAAACCTGCTGTCCGTGGTTCAGCCGTTATGGCCGGATTTCTCCCCGAAATAACCTTCTGGCGTTATTCTCCGCATAAATGAGCGTAACGCCAAAAATGCCTGCCACATCAAGTTTTCAGCCCCTGCGGGTAACACGAAAAATTCGTCCGGTAACCCGCGAATTACATTTTGAAAGTCAGTGTTTAACAAACTGAAATATAGTTTCATTTATCCTAAAGTTATCCCTTCGCTTGCCGTTATCAGAGTTTCAAGTCACTGAATTAACGAAGTGTCCGAATGAAAAAAATAACCAATCTCTCTGTCCTGACGCGTTTACTGGGTGCGTTCGCTCTCGTACTGGGTCTGATGCTGATCCTCGCGGCGATGTCCGCCTGGCTGCTCAACAGCAGCAATCAGCAAATTGAAAGTTACCGCGCCTACCGGCTTCCCGGCGTTCAGTATCCGCTGGTAATGCGCGGCACGCTGGCCGAACTGCGCCTGCAACAGGTGCAGTACATTGCCTCACCGCAAGGTGCGCCGCGCGACGGCCACCGGAGTGAAATCATGCAGGCCGTGGCGACGTTTAAAGAAGCCGAAAACGCCTATCAGAAGCTGGACAGCGGCGGCAGTAAATCTGCGCTGTTTACGCAAATCATGAATAACTTTGCGCAGTTCTCGCTGGCGAACGACGCCGTCATTGCTGCCGTTGAGCGCAACGATATTGCGCAGGCGACGCAAATCAGCGGCGATAACTCACGTAAATACCGCACGCAGCTGATGGCTGATCTGGCGACGCTGGTCAGCGACGAGCTGGCGAACAGCGAAAAGGCCGCCGCGCAGGCCCGCAACAGTTATCACAATGCCAGCATGATGTTCCTGGCGCTGGTGGGATTTGCTTTCCTGGTTTCGCTGGCGATGGCGTTACTGCTGGCGCGTAATCTGGTGAAACAACTGGGCGGCGAACCGGCGTATGCGGCGTCGATCATGCGTGAAATCGCCGCCGGAAATCTGGCGGCGAAAATTGAGTTGAAACCGGGCGATACCGGCAGCCTGCTGGCCTCGCTGGAAGGCATGAATCAGCAGCTCAATAAAACCATTAATCAGATTATGGAAGGCAGCGAATCCATCAGTCACGCGGCGAGTGAAATCGAGCAGGGCAATACTGATTTGTCGCAGCGCACGGAAGAACAGGCGGCGTCGCTGGTGCAGACCAGTTCAAACATGCAAAACCTGACGACGACCGTCAGCCAGAACGCCGAAAATGCCCGCGAAGCCAGCGCGCTGGCGCATGAAACCTCGAAAACGGCTTCTCAGGGCGGCGCGATTGTGACCGGCATGCAGGCGCATATGCGCGATGTTTCCGGCAGTTCCCGCGAGATTATCAACATTATCAGCGTGATTGAGGGCATCGCGTTTCAGACCAACTTGCTGGCGCTGAATGCTGCCGTTGAAGCCGCCCGTGCCGGAACGCAGGGGAAAGGGTTTGCCGTGGTCGCCAGCGAAGTGCGCGTGCTGGCGCAAAAAAGCGGGCAGGCGGCGAAAGAAATAAAAGACCTGATCCAGGGGACGGTCAGCAAAATCGCCGAGGGGTCGCAGCAGGCAGATCGCGCGAGTAAAGCGATGCAGGAAATTGTCAGCTCGGTGAATAAAGTTGCCGGTATCGTCAGTGAAATTTCGACCGCGAGTTCGGAGCAGCACACCGGCATTCATGAAGTGGGAATTGCGGTCGACCAAATGGATCAGGTCACGCAGCAGAATGCGGCGCTGGTTGAACAGGCCGCTGCCGCCGCGCAATCCCTGACGGAACAGAGCATCGAGTTGCGCAATGCCGTGCGTTATTTCCGCACGGCGGCGCTTCAGGGCTGAACGTCAGGGCAGAACACCATCAGACTTTATCGATGATGTTCAGCCGGGGTTCCCAGTCAGAATCGGGATGCTGGGCAATCTGTTGTGGTGTCATCGGACGCCCCAGCAGATAGCCCTGCAACGTGTCACAACCCAGTTGCGTCAGGAAATCCTGCTGCTGGGTGGTTTCCACGCCTTCGGCCACGACCTTAAGATTCAGCGTCTGGCCCAGCGCAATAATCGCCGAAACAATGCTGGCATCTTCACTTCCGGCAATCAGATCGTTAATAAACGCGCCGTCGATTTTCAGCTCGCTGGCGGGAAGACGTTTGAGATACAGCAAGCTGGAATAGCCGGTACCGAAATCATCAATCGACGCTTTGACGCCGTACTTCGTCAGGCGTTCGAGGATTTCTACGCTGACATCCGGGTTGCGCATCGCCGTCGTTTCGGTGACTTCCAGCGTCAGCATTTCCGGCGGGATCTGATGACGCTCAACGGTATCAATCACCATTTCCACCAGATTGGCCTGCTCAAACTGCAAAGTGGAGAGGTTTACGGCAACGGTCCAGTGGGTGTGTCCGGCAAGATGCCATTCACGCAGCTGGCGGCACGCTTCGTTAAGCACCCATTCGCCAATCGGAATGATCAGACCGGTTTTTTCCGCCAGTGGCAGGAAAACATCCGGGCTCAGCGTGGTGCCGTTGCGTTCCCAGCGCAGCAGTGCTTCAAACCCGCAAACCGGCCCGTAAGGCGCAATAAATTTCGGCTGATAATGTAAGCGCAGTTCGTGGTGTTCAATCGCCAGACGCAAATCATTGAGCATCTGTAACTGATTTTGCGCATTAGCGTTCATCGACGGCTGGAAGAAACTATGCCCGTTACGGCCTGAATTCTTGGTGTGGTACATCGCCGCATCGGCATTGAGCATCAGCTCGCGCTCGTTTTCGCCGTCGCCCGGATACACCGCAATACCGACACTGGCCGACACCAGCAATTCATAGCGGGAAACGTAAAACGGACGCGCAATCAGATGCACCAGCCGGTCGGCCAGCTGAGAAGCGTCACCCGGTTCGGTGATTTCCACCAGCAGGATAAATTCATCGCCACCCAGACGCGCCAGCGTATCCGTCGCGCGCAGCTGAGATTGCAGGCGTTCCGTCACCGAGATCAGCAACTGGTCGCCGATATGGTGGCCGAACGCGTCATTGACCGCTTTAAAACCGTCGAGATCGAGAAAAAGCACGGCAAACTGAGATTCACCGCGTGATGCTTTCTGAAATGCCTGGCTGAGACGGTCTTCCAGCAGCAAACGGTTTGGCAGCCGCGTGAGATTGTCGTGCAGCGCCAGCTGCGTCAGTTCGCGGTTTGCCTGTGCCAGCGACGACGCCAGAATGGAGGTGCGCGCCTGCATACGGCCGTCGAGAATCGAAATAATAAGCGTGATCGCCAGAATCGCCAGCGTTACCACGATCACCAGCAGCGCCAGCCAGTTGTTATCTACGCCACTGAACGCTGCCATACTGTGGCTGTCCATCGGAAATTGCGCCGCCGCCATGCCGATGTAATGCATGCCGACAATCGCCGTGCCCATGATCACCGCCGCGCTGATGCGCAACAGCCGGACATTCGGGGATTGCTGACGAAGATGAAACGCCATCCACAGCGCCGCGCCCGAGGCGACAATCGCCACAACCACGGACAGCGCAACCCACCAGTAATCGTAAACAATGGGTGGCATCATCAGCATCGCGGCCATCCCGGTGTAATGCATGGCGGAAATTCCGCCGCCCATCAGCAATGCCCCGGCCAGTAAACGCCCGGTCGGTAAATTCGGCAGGCAAACCAGCCACAGCGCAAAGACGGAAGAGATAATGGCGATGACCATGGAAAGCAGCGTAATAACCGGGTCGTAACCCATTGGCATGGCCGAATTAAAGGCCAGCATGCCGATAAAATGCATGGACCAGATACCGATGCCCATCGCAATGGCGCCCCCGCTCAACCAGAGACGGGAAGCCTTTCCCTCTGTCGTGGCAACCCGGCCCGCCATATCAAGCGCGGTATAAGAGGCAAGCATTGCAACAATGAACGAAAACATTACAAGCACATTGTTGTAATTACTGGAAAACATGTAAGGCTCCACACAGGCAGGGGGTCTATTTTAGATTCGGCGATAATGGCATTAAGATTTATTAAAGGCGAATGAAGTTACGATAATTTTTTTCGTGTAATTAAGATTAATCCGTAAGTGATTTTAATCAAATAAAAATAATTTCCGGCTTAATCTGCGGCTAATAAACCCGATAAACATCATGGTTTTTAAATGAATATGTTCCGGCTATTCAGGCCTTGTCTATAGTTAACAAATAATTAAATGAAACAGAGCGGAAGGTATTTATGATCACAGTGCATCATTTGGATAATTCACGTTCGCAGCGAATCTTATGGATGCTTGAGGAATTGAGTGTCCCGTATGAAATTCAGCATTATCAACGGGATAAAAAGTCGATGCTGGCGCCTGCTGCGCTGAAAAAAGTGCATCCTCTGGGCAAGTCACCGGTGCTGGAAGACAACGGGCTGATCCTTGCGGAGTCCGGCGCCATCATTGAATACTTGCAGGAAGTTTATGATGAAGGCAGCACGCTTAAACCGTCGGCCTTCGCTGAACGTCAGCAATACCGCTACTGGATGCATTATGCGGAAGGTTCCCTGATGCCGTTGCTGGTGATGAAACTGATTTTCAGCCGCTTAGGCAAACCGCCGATGCCGTGGCTTATCCGTCCGCTGGCGGGCGCAATCGGACAGGGTGTGCAGAAAAATTATCTGGATAAACAAATTTATACCCATATGGATTATCTGGAGAAACATCTCGCCACCCATCCTTATTTCGCCGGGTATCAGTTCAGCGCGGCGGATATTCAGATGAGTTTCCCGATAGAAGCTATAAATGCCCGCGCCGGACTCGGACAATACCCACACTTAAATGCATGGTTATCGAATGTGACCGCGCGTCCGGCTTATCAGAAGGCGCTGGAAAACGGCGGACCTTTCACGATATTGCGTTAAGTCCGGGGTATTTTGTTGCGCTCGTGCGTGCCGTGATTGTCGTCATGAGCGCAATATCATCAGCCCGTGAAATCATCCTGTTCTTGTCCGTTTTGCTTTTGCCGTTCATCGCGGAAAAAAATTGATGCGCAACCGATACCGCACAGCAAATCGCCAGCCGGCTGAATTTACATCACAACCGCGTTTTTATTGACCGAACAACGGTAAATTGTCGTCGATCGTAGTTGAAATGTGGGGTTTAAAGGCCGGATAATCGTTTGCTTAATTTTTCAGACCCGCCATACGCGATGTGAGTTAAACGTTTGCCTTGTAGATCTGACGCTGATTTCGGCGGTTTCAGGCTACGGGTAAGGAAGCGAACGTGCAGAAACGATTTCATAATGACCACGCCGGCTAATCAGTAAAGACATTCAGAGGATTTTCCATGTCGAGTCAACACCCTCAGACGGGCAGCGCTGTTGCGCCAAAAGGCCCGTTTGATGCATTTTTCAAAATCAGTGCGCGTGGCAGCAACGTCCGTCAGGAAGTGATCGCCGGTTTAACGACGTTTCTGGCGATGGTTTATTCGGTGATTGTAGTGCCGTCCATGCTGGGTAAAGCCGGATTTTCGCCGAGCGCGGTGTTTGTCGCGACCTGTCTGGTTGCCGGTTTTGGCTCGCTGCTGATGGGCTTGTGGGCGAATCTGCCGCTGGCGATTGGCTGTGCGATTTCACTGACGGCGTTCACGGCATTCAGCCTGGTGCTCGGCCAGCACATCAGTGTGCCCGTGGCGTTAGGCGCAGTATTCCTGATGGGCGTGCTGTTCACGATTATCTCGGTCACCGGGATCCGGTCGTGGATTTTGCGCAACCTGCCGACCGGCGTTGCGCATGGCACCGGCATCGGTATCGGCCTGTTCCTGTTGTTAATCGCTGCCAACGGCGTCGGCCTGGTGGTGAAAAACCCGCTGGACGGTTTACCGGTCGCGTTGGGCGCATTTACCTCTTTCCCGGTGGTGATGACCTTGCTCGGCCTGGCGGTGATTTTCGGCCTTGAGAAACTGCGCGTTCCCGGCGGCATTCTGCTGGTGATCATCGCGATTTCCGTGATTGGTTTGATTTTCGATCCTGCGGTGAAATATCAGGGCCTGTTCGCGATGCCTTCCCTGGCGGGCGCAGACGGCAAATCGGTCATTTTCGATCTCGATATCATGGGCGCGCTGAAAGCGGCCGTGCTGCCAAGCGTTCTGGCGCTGGTCATGACGGCGGTCTTTGATGCGACCGGCACCATCCGCGCCGTTGCCGGGCAGGCAAACCTGCTCGACGAAAACGGCCAGATCATCAGCGGCGGCAAAGCTCTGACGGCGGACTCCGTAAGCAGCATCTTTGCCTCTCTTGTCGGCGCATCACCGGCAGCGGTCTACATTGAATCGGCAGCGGGTACAGCGGCAGGCGGCAAAACCGGCCTGACCGCCACCGTCGTCGGAGTTCTTTTTCTGCTGATGTTGTTCCTGTCACCGTTATCTTATCTGGTTCCGGCTTACGCGACCGCGCCAGCGCTGATGTACGTCGGCCTGCTGATGCTCAGCAACGTGACCAAACTGGATTTCAACGACTTCGTTGATGCGATGTCCGGCCTGTTGTGCGCGGTATTCATCGTGCTGACCTGTAACATCGTCACCGGCATCATGCTGGGCTTCAGCGCGCTGGTGATTGGCCGTATCTTCTCCGGAGAATGGCGCAAGCTGAACGTCGGAACGGTGGTTATCGCTGTGGCGCTCGTGGTGTTTTATGCGGGCGGATGGGCGATCTGAATGCCAGGCCGGGCATTCGGGACGGCCATTTCTGACGGTGAAAGTTTCGGTTTTTCATGTGCGGTTATCACATGGCCTTTCGCGCTGAAACCGAGCAGAGAGGAAAGTGCTTTTCCTCTCTGCACTCTCCTCGCTTTTTTACTTCGCGCTGTCGCTCGATGGCTATGTTTCAGCAACCGCTGCGACAGGCTGGAAATCTTGCCGCTGCGCGGTTCCCTCTCTCGGTCCTGAAGCCCTGGGTCTTCAGGCCGCTCCGTTCGGCAAGATTTCTGAATCGCCCGCACAATCTTAAATTCAAAACCGATCTGCTTTTCAGAGAGTGAAATGGCGTGATTAAAAATTTTGCTGAACGGAGCGGCTTCGAGACCTGTGGCTCGAAGACCGAGAGAAGGAACCGCGCAGAGGCAATATTTTGCGCCACACACTAATGTACCGAGACATGTCCATCGACCCAGCGATAGCGCGCAGTTTAAAAACGCAGGATTCCAAAGGGTTTCGTTTAAAAGCCTTTGTGCCAGTTTGGGCGGCGAGCCCAAGGTTTTGACCTTGTCATAAACGTCAGTGCGTCGTAACCGCACGCATCGATTTAAAACATGTCCTCTTTTGATCTACTATTCCCTCTGTATGTGTCAGACCCCGTCTGATTGAAATCATAAAAACAAGAGTCTAAGGAAAGCATGGAAATCTTCTTTACCATTCTGATTTTGATTCTGGTGGTGTCGCTCTCCGGTGTCGTCACCAGAATGTTGCCGTTTCAGGTTCCTCTTCCATTAATGCAGATTGCTGTCGGTGCTTTGCTGGCCTGGCCGAATTTTGGTCTGCATGTGGATTTCGATCCGGAACTATTTCTCGTCCTCTTCATCCCGCCGTTGCTGTTCGCCGATGGCTGGAAAACTCCGACCCGTGAATTCCTCCACCACGGGCGCGAAATTCTCGGGCTGGCACTGGTGCTGGTGTTGCTCACCGTCGTCGGTATCGGTTATCTGATTTATATGATGGTGCCGGATATTCCACTGGTTGCGGCGTTTGCGCTGGCGGCGGTGCTGTCTCCGACCGATGCCGTGGCATTGGGCGGAATTGTGGGCAAGGGCCGCATTCCGAAGTCGATCATGGGCGTGCTGGAAGGTGAAGCGCTGATGAATGACGCGTCCGGCCTGGTGTCCCTCAAATTTGCGATTGCCGTGGCGATGGGCACCATGATTTTCACCGTCGGCGGCGCGACCGTTGAGTTCCTCAAAGTCGCCATCGGCGGCCTGATGGCGGGTGTCGCGGTGACGTGGCTGTACAGTAAATCGCTGCGCATCATGAGCCGCTGGAGCGGCGATGACCCGGCGACACAAATCGTTTTCCTGTTGCTGCTGCCGTTCGCGTCTTATCTGATTGCTGAACACATCGGCGTGTCGGGCATTCTGGCCGCCGTGGCTGCCGGTATGACCATCAGCCAGTCGGGCATTATCCGTAACGCGCCGCTGGCTATGCGCCTGCGCGCGAACAGTGTCTGGGCGATGCTGGAATTCGTATTCAACGGCATGGTGTTCATCATGCTGGGCCTGCAATTGCCGGGCATTCTGGAGAACTCGATTGATCAGGCCACGCATGACCCGTCAATCGTCACCTGGCACCTGTTTGCGGACGTCGGGATTATCTATTTTGCGCTGCTGATCCTGCGTTTTGTCTGGCTGTGGGTGATGAAGAATTTCAGCAACCGTTTCCTGAAAAAGAAACCGCTGCTGTTTGGCAGCTACAGCACGCGTGAGTTGTGGGTGGCGTCGTTTGCCGGTGTTCGCGGGGCGATTACGCTGGCCGGTGTGCTGTCAATCCCGTTATTCCTCGCGGACGGTTCGGCCTTCCCGTCGCGTTATCAGCTGGTGTTCCTGGCGACGGGCGTCATTTTGTTCTCCCTGATTGCCGGTGTGATTGCTTTGCCGTTCCTGCTCAAAGGCGTGGTCGTGGCCGACGGAACGACCTATCGTGAAGAAGAGCGCATGGCGAAATCCATCGCGGCAGAAGTGGCGATCGAAAGCCTGCATAAGATGGAAGAACGTCTGGCGGCGGATACCGAAGAAAACATTGATGAACAGACGCTGAAGGAAATCAGTTCCCGCGTGATAGGCACACTGCGACGGCGGACGGCGAATCGCGATGATATGGAAACCGCGCTGAAGCTCGAAAACTTAGAGCGTCGCTTCCGTCTTACCGCACTGCGGGCCGAACGCGGTGAGCTTTATCATCTGCGCGCAACCCAGAAAATCAGCAATGAAACGCTGCAAAAACTGCTGCACGACCTCGATTTGCTGGAAGCGTTGCTGGTCGAAAAAGAAGTCTGAAACAACGGTTTTCCGGCGTTAATCTGCCATAAAAGGCTTCCCGCGAACGTTGCGGGAAGCCTTTTTTAATAGAGATTATGCGGGGCGTAAGTGCCGTGGTGAGACGTTCTGAACACCGTGCGCTGCGGGCGTTCTGCCTCAGCGCGTAAACACGCCAGAAACTCCGTCGCCCACCAGTGGCAATCATAGCGATTTACCTTGTTCAGCAACTGGCTGTGCCGGCGCTTTCTTTCATGCAAAGGCATGGTGAGTGCGGAATGGAGGGCTTCGCTGGTCTCGTGAGCATCGTACGGATTGATCATTAACGCTTCCGTCAGCATCTCCGCCGCGCCGGTAAATTCCGACAGCAGCAAAACCCCCGGATCCTCCTTATTCTGCGCAAGAATAAACTCTTTTGCCCCCAGGCTCATGCCCTCAGAAAGCGGCGTAAACATCGCCACCCGCGCTTTGTTATAGAGCGCAAAAATCATCGCCCTCGAGCACTGGTTATTGTGGATGTAGTTGACCGGATACCACGATAAATCGCCATATTGCCCGTTAATTTCTCCGCATAGCCGCTCCAGACGCGAACTCATGTCGCCCGTTGACGCCGGATATTCGCCGGAAGGATCTGAAATCTGGAGCAAACTGACATCGCGAAGGTATTGCGGATAGAGCGCCAGAAACTTTTTCATGGCGTTCAGGCGGCAATCTACGCCGCTTATTTCATTTACGATGTCGTTGCTGATAATGATCTGCCGGTGATAATGACGAACATTCTGTATCTCCTGCTGATTTTGAAATTCGGTATTCTTATCGATACCGCACGGCAAAACGCAGACTTTAATAATCCGGCCATTCACTTTGATCGCGTCTTTCGAAATTTGTCCGGCGCGGTAATGACGTAATGCATAGGAAATAAAGTTATTAATATCGCCGGACGACTGAAATCCAATGCAGTCATAATGCAGCAATGACTGAAATAGCCAGTCGTGTTCCGGCACAGACCGCAATACATCTCCCGGCGGAAAGGGCTGATGCAAGAAGAAACCGATCTTATTCCGGTGGCTGTCTTCCTGGAGCATTTTAGCGACAGGGAGTAAGTGATAATCATGAACCCATATCACATCATCGTGCGTTATAAAGGGAGAAACCCTGTTTTTAACATCATTATTATAGTTTTTCCAGGTGATGAAATATTCTCTTTTATAGGCCGTTAGATCAGGTCTGTTATGGAAGACGGGCCACAGCACGTTGTGTATATAACCCTGATAAAAATTATCATATTCGTTAGGGGATAAATCCCATGACACTTTTCCGACGCCTTCACTTTTTATCTGACGATAAGGTTCTTTTCTTTTACGCGCAGAGACATTCCCGTTCCATCCAAACCACAGAGCAGCATGCTGTCGGGATATTTCAGAAAGGGTATGAAATAACATGTCATCCGAACTGCCGGTATAGGGTTCACAGCGATTAGATAAAATGATCAACCGGGACATAATCACCTCAGCGAAATAAATAACAGAGCGGTAGGGGCTTCATTAATTAGTCAATTGTTTAATAAAAAAAGGGTTTAATAAGAAAATACGCTTTCCTCCGGAGTGACGATACTTTCGAACCACGTCAGTTCAGAGAGTTTGGTTTGGATCCACTGTTGGGAAAATGCCTCGCCCAGCGCCGCGGTTAAATACGGACATTGCCGGAATTCATCAAGGGCGTGCTGCTGGAATAAAGGCAAAACGGGCGAGCAGGCCGTCAGATCGGCAACCGGGTCGTCCTCTATTTTTTCCAGCCCGTAAAGCATGCCCGTCAGTAGGGTGGCCATCGCCAGATAAGGGTTGGCATCCGACCCCGCCAGACGGTATTCAATGCGGCGATGCGCTTCGCCTGAACAGGGAATGCGTAATGCCGCAGAGCGCTGATTAAAGCCCCAGGAACTGAACAGCGGCTCATTGAGGTTTTTCCTCAGCCGTCTGAATGAATTGACGTTGGGAGCCAGAATCGCCATAGACGCGGGCATCAGGTTAAGCATGCCGGCGAGACACAGACGCATCATTTCATTCAGGTTTTTGTCGCCGGAGGCAAAAACATTATTGCCCTGTTCGTCGTTCAGGCTGATATGAAAATGCAGGCCGCTGCCCGACATCAGCGAATACGGTTTAGCCATAAAATTGGCGTTGAATCCAAACCTTTGGGCGACGGTGCTGGTTAAGCGGCGAAGCGCCAGCACGTTCTCGCAAATGTCGACGACCTGCCCGGAGTGTTGCAGGTTTAATTCAAACTGACCGGCTTCTGCCTCACATACAATGCCCGATAAAGGCAGGTTTTGCCGCGTCGCCATCGTCTCAAGTTCTTCAATAAACGCAGTATGTTCTGACGGAACCGCCAAATGAAAACACCCGGAATTCTGAATGTTACGGTTCTGGGCGTCTTCGAGATAAAACTCAATTTCGGGTGCAATCACCGGGTATAAACCATGCTCATGGAATTTACTCAGCACGTTTTCCAGGATAACGCGCGGCTCAAGCGAATAGGGATTTCCCTGATCGTTTTTCATCGTCAGTAATATTTGTGCATTTTCAGCCGGATGATGGCCGCACGGTCGCAGAGTACCTGCGACAGGAAAACATATTCTGTCCGGCTCATTCACAGCCAGATCATCATTCAGCGTACTCTGCACTTTGCCTTCTTTATCCATTGAGTAAACTGACTGAGGAAAATACGCGCCTTTTCCAGTGAAAGCAGCGCGGTGATATTCATCCTTTTCCCCCTGAACGAACCGTTGATATCATTAAGATAAATATCAATATGTTTCGTGTTCGGGTTGTTTGATAAATAACGTTCTGCTTCCTGACGGAAAATACTATTATTTCCCGACGTCGTATTTTCAAGCGTCAGCTGGCTTTCATTGGCCACTGATTTTGAAATTACCGGAGAGCTGAATAAAGCAGATGAGTGTTTTAATAATGAAGGCTTGAATGTCGGATTCATATTTTTCTTTCACGCATACCTTTCGGCGATAAATTGAGATTAATTTATGCGCAGAAAAAAGGATATATCGGCAACATAAAGATTAAAGTTGCCGCCGTAAAAAAAGTATAAATACCGCGTTCAGGGCTGCGGCCAGTAATCCCGGCACAGCGCAATCCACGCCTGTGCGCTGTGGGAAAGATAACTTCCCTGATGCCAGATGAGCCCCAGTTGCCACGGCATCAGCGGTTCAAGCGGCAGCCACAGCAACGTGTTTTTATCCAGCCGCTGACAGACAGGTTCCGGTAAAATCGCCACGCCCATGCCGGTTTGTACCATGGCGGCTAAAAAATCCCACTGGCCGCTGCGGGCGGCAATTTTGGGCGTAAAACCGTGTGCGGAAAAGGCGTCCATCAGCTGGCGGTATAGTGCGAAATCTTCGTTGTAAATCAGGATGCTTTCTTCTGCCAGTTCGCTGAGAGCGATGCGCGTCCGGTTCAGCCAGTGCGGCGTGCGCGGAACCACCACGCACAGCGGATGGCTGAAAAGTAGCAATGAAGCGATCGAAGGCACCGCGTCGGCGGGCAGTGCGGTCAGCGCCAGATCCAGCTCACCGGAGATGACCGCCTGCTGAACGGTCAGCCCGCCAAATTCGGAAATGATCAGCTCGATACCCGGATATTGCTGGCGGAAACTGCCGATCAGCGGCGCGATTTGAGTACCCACCATCGGCGGGATCCCCAGCCGCAAATGGCCGAGCTTAAGCGTATTAATGTCTTCCAGTTCGGCTTCGAGCTGGCGGAATTCTTCCAGGATATTCAGCCCGCGCTGGTAGAGCGCCTGTCCGCTGTCGGTGAGCCGCAAGCGCCGTCCTTCGCGGATGATCAGCGTGCATTCCAGCTCTTCTTCCAGATGGCGCAGCATCTTGCTGATGGTCGGCTGCGTGACGAATAATTTTTCCGCCGCGCGTGTGAAGCTCTGCTGGCGTACCACTTCGACAAAATAGCGTAATGTGCGAACGTCCATTCACTGACTTCCCCGCTGAGATCGGTAAGTAACGAAGTATTCCAGATTGGAATTATTTTTATGATTTTAATTCATTTCTTTACCGGTTTCCTGCGAGCGTATACTGAATCTTGTCCCTTTTTTGTCCTCTGAGGTCGTTCCCATGTTGCTGGCGTTGCGCACGAAAGCGCCGTCCCTGCTGACCCGCTGTCAGATCCCCGTTCAGGTGGTGCTGTATGCGGTGTTATTTGTTATCGCCGATCGTCTTGTCACTTTCCTGCATCTGCCTTTACCGGCCAATATCGTCGGTATGCTGATGCTTTTGCTGCTGATTATGTTCCGCGTTCTGCCGGTAAAATGGGTGAAAGCCGGTTCCCGCTGGTTACTGGCCGAAATGCTGCTGTTTTTCGTTCCGGCGGTGGTGGCCGTAGTGAATTACGCCCAGTTGCTGATGATCGAAGGCTGGAAAATCTTTCTGGTGATTGGTGTCAGTACGATTCTGACACTCGGCGCGACGGCGCTAGTTGTCGATAAAATGTACCGGCTGGAGCAGCGTCTGGCGGCGAGGAAGGCATCGCGTGACTGATCTTCTTATTAGCATTTTATGTTTCGTGATCACGCTCGGGCTGTATTACGCCAACAAAAAACTCTACCGCCAGCGCCGCACGTTGTTGCTGATGCCGCTGGTGTTTACGCCCATCGTGCTGGTGATGTTACTGGTTGTGACGCACACGTCGTATCAGGATTACATCGGCGAAACGCACTGGTTGCTGTGGCTGCTTGGCCCGTCGACTATCGCGTTTGCTGTGCCGGTCTATGAAAATATGGCAGTCATCCGCCGTCACTGGTTATCGCTAAGTGCGGGCGTGCTGACGGCCATTGTGGTGGCCGTCAGCAGTTCGGTCTGGCTGGCGAAAATACTGACGTTGCCGGAAGAAGTGCAGCGCAGCCTGGCGGTGCGGTCCATCACCACGCCGTTTGCGCTGGCGGCGGCGAAGCAAATGGGCGGGCAGCCGGATCTGGTGGCGCTGTTTGTGGTGATCACCGGCGTATTCGGTATGGCGGTCGGCGACATGTTATTCCTGCGGCTTTCGGTGAAAAGCGGTCTGGCGAAAGGCGCCGGGTTGGGTGCGGCGTCGCACGGCGCGGGGACGGCGCGCGCTTATGAATTAGGAGCCGAAGAAGGCGTGGTGGCGAGTCTGGTGATGATGCTGGCGGGGGTTGTGACGGTGGTGACGGCTCCGGTGATCGGGGTAGTGATGTGGTGATGATCTTTTGAAAAAGATCTGAAACTTTAAATTCAAATTCAAATTCAAATTCAAATTCAAGGTCGTGGGCGTCGGCCCACACCGACCAGAGACCCGGTAACGCGCGGGCCTCTGGACTCCGCGCTTTTTTAACTGCGCGCTTCGCTCGCTGGCCATGTTTCAGGTACCGCAGCGACAGCCGCAAAATCCCGCCGCTGCGCGGTGCCCTCCGTTCGGGTTACAACCCGCGCAAAAAGACGCGCGGTTTTCCACCTCTCCTCCGGCGATATTTTGGAACCGGCCTCAACGTTAACTTCACAACCTCACTGATTTTGAATCTAAGAACGTGCGGGCGTTTCAGAAAGCTTGCTGAATGAGAGGTTGCAGACCTGAGGCTGCCATCCCCAAATGAAGGAACCGCGCAGCGGCAAGATTTCCAGCCTGTCACTGTGGTGGCTGAAACATAGCCAGCGAGCAATAGCGCGTGTTGAAAAAGCGAGGGGAAATCCAAAAGGGGAAAAGCACTTTCCCCTTTTGGGCGGTTTCGGCGGCAGCCGCTAAGCGAACAGCGCTATCGAGAAACCGAAACCTTCACCATTCCGTTCAGATGCCAGTCAAGCTGCGGCCTCAGCTTAATGAATAACCTGCGATAAGAACTCCCTCGTCCTCGCTGACTTAGGATTGGCAAAGAATTCCAGCGGCGGCGCTTCTTCCACAATCTCTCCGCGATCCATAAAAATCACACGGTCGGCCACTGTTCTGGCAAAGCCCATTTCATGCGTAACGCACAACATGGTCATGCCTTCTTCGGCCAGCGTGATCATGGTGTCGAGCACCTCTTTCACCATTTCCGGATCGAGCGCAGACGTTGGCTCATCAAACAGCATGATTTTCGGTTTCATGCACAGCGAACGGGCGATCGCCACGCGCTGCTGTTGTCCGCCGGAAAGCTGGCCGGGGAATTTATTGGCATGTTCGGCAATACGTACACGTTTGAGATAATGCATCGCCAGTTCTTCGGCTTCTTTCTTCGGCATCTTGCGCACCCAGCAAGGGGCCAGTGTGCAGTTTTGCAGAACGGTCAGATGCGGGAACAGGTTGAAGTGCTGGAAGACCATGCCGACTTCGGTACGCACGCGTTCGATATTGCGCAAATCGTCATTCAGTTCGGTGCCGTCGACCACAATGCGCCCCTGCTGATGCTCTTCCAGATGGTTGATGCAACGAATGGTCGTTGATTTACCGGAGCCGGAAGGACCGCACAGGACAATACGTTCACGCGGTTTGACGCTCAGATTAATGTCTTTTAATACGTGGAACTGTCCGTACCACTTATTCACGTTTTCCAGCGTGATCATCATATTTTGTTTTTCAGTGACGTGATGGTCGCTCATGGTTTACCTCAGTGTGCGGAACGTCCGGTGTGAAAGCGTCTTTCCAGATGCTGGCTATAACGCGACATGCTAAAACAGAAAATCCAATAGACGGCGGCGGCGAAGACGTAGCCTTCGGTCGACATGCCGAGCCATTCAGGATCGACGGTGGCTTGCTGAACGCTGCTGAACAGGTCGAACAGGCCGATGATGATCACCAGACTGGTGTCTTTAAACAGCGCGATGATGGTGTTGACCAGACCCGGTATCACCATTTTCAGCGCCTGCGGCAGAATGACTAAACCCTGCGTTTTCCAGTAACCCAGTGCCAGTGATTCGGCGGCTTCGGTCTGGCCTTTCGGCAGCGCCTGCAAACCGCCGCGCACCACTTCCGCGACATATGCCGACTGGAACAGCACCACACCCACCAGTGCGCGCACCAGTTTGTCGATATTGGTTCCTTCGGTCATAAACAGCGGCAGCATCACCGAGGACATGAAGAGCACGGTAATCAGCGGCACGCCGCGCCAGAATTCGATGAAAATCACCGACAGAATGCGCACGATCGGCAGACGGGAACGGCGGGCCAGCGCCAGCATAATTCCCAGCGGTAAAGCTCCGGCGATGCCCACGGCAGCGATGATCAGTGTCAGTGTCAGGCCGCCCCACTGGCGGGTTTCGACGCGGCTCAGGCCAAAGAATCCGCCATAAAGCATGAACCAGGTGAAAATCGGGAACAACACCATCCAGCAGGCGATATAACGTCCCCGGCGTGGTGTGGCTTTAAAGAAGATTGGCGCAAGGGTCAGCAGACCGACAATCAGCGTGACGTTGATGCGCCAGCGTTGATCAAACGGATACAGCCCGTACATGAATTGCCCGAAACGTGCGTGGATAAATACCCAGCAGGCTCCGGCTTTGGTGCAGTCCGTTCTTGCGGTCCCGACCCAGTTGGCCTGGAAAATCACCCAGTTCAGCAGCGGAGGGATCACCAGCCACATCAGCCATAAACAAAACAGCGTCAGCAGGCTGTTAAACCAGCTGGAGAACAGGTTTTTACGCGCCCAGAGCACGGCGGTTCCCAGTGGCGTACCGGGCTTCACGGCTCTGACTCCGGGAGGAAGAGTTGTCATCGTCATGGGTTTCCCTTAACGCTCGACCAGCGCAATACGCCGGTTGTAAATATTCATCAGGAACGAAATCACCAGACTGATGATCAGGTAAACCGACATCGTGATGGCAATGGTTTCAATCGCCTGACCGGTCTGATTGAGCACCGTACCGGCGAATAACGACACCATATCCGGATAGCCAATTGCGGCCGCCAGAGAGGAGTTTTTCACGATATTCAGATACTGGCTGGTCAGCGGCGGGATGATCACCCGCATCGCCTGCGGCAAAATCACCTGGCGCAGCGTGACCGGATTCGGCAGGCCGAGCGAACGGGCGGCTTCATGCTGACCGTGCGAAACAGACTGAATGCCGGAGCGGATTACTTCGGCGATAAACGTTGAGGTATAGACCGATAACGCCAGCGTTAACGCCGCCAGTTCCGGAATAAGCACCATGCCGCCACGGAAGTTAAAACCGCGCAGTGCAGGAATATCCCAGTGCAGGGCTGGCCCGAAAATCAGGTGCGCCAGCGCCGGAAAGACAACCAGCATGACAATCGCCCACGGCCAGATATGCCAGACGCGTCCGGTGTGGATCTGGCGGAAATGGTTGTAACGTTGCAGCGCGACGATGCCGAAAATGGCCAGCAGCAGGGCGATAAAGCCCGCCAGGCTGCCGGGTGCCAGTTCCGGTGACGGCAAATACAGGCCGCGGTTGCTGACGAACGCCAGATCAAATGCGTTCAGGCTCTGACGCGGGCCAGGCAGATTACGCAGTACGGCGAAATACCAGAAGAAGATTTGCAGCAGCGGGGGAATATTACGGAAAGTCTCGATGTAGACCGTCGACACTTTACGGATCAGCCAGTTATCGGAAAGACGTCCTAACCCGATAATGAACCCGAGAATCGAAGCAAAAACGATACACAGTGCGGAAACCAGCAGGGTATTCAGCAGACCGATAACAAAAACGCGGGCGTAAGTGTCGCCTTCCTGGTAGTCGATAAGATGCTGAACAATGCCGAAACCGGCACCTTTTTCAAGAAAGGCAAATCCCGAGGTGATCCCTCGTGTAGTCAGATTGGTAATGGTGTTGTGGAGCAGGTAACCCAGACAGGCTACCAGCAACACCACCGCGAAAATTTGGTAAATCCAGGCACGTACCGCTGGGTTGGTCAGCGAGAACGAGACTTTTCCGGTTGGGCGTTGCGACATTTTAACCTCGACCTGCAGGTAAAACAGGGGAAGTGATGCACCGGGGAACGACCGGTGCATCAGCTTCCTTAAACACTTTTCAACTTCTTGTAGAAAGGATATTTAGCGGACAGGTGGTGCGTACTGGATGCCGCCTTTATTCCACAATGCGTTCTGACCACGCTTGATTTTCAGCTCGCTGCCCTGACCGACGTTACGCTCGAAGCTTTCGCCGTAGTTGCCGACCTGTTTAACGATTTTCACTACCCAGTCATTAGGCACTTTCAGGTCAGCGCCATAAGTGCCGGTTTTGCCCAGCAGGTTGCTCATGTCAGGCGTGGTTGGATTGGCAGCCAGCTGATCGACGTTGGCAGAGGTGACGCCCATTTCTTCGGCGTTGAGCATCGCGAACAGAGACCAGCGCACGATAGCCAGCCAGTCTTCGTCGCCACGACGAACAACCGGCCCCAGAGGTTCTTTAGAAATGACTTCTGGCAGAACGATGAAGTCATCCGGTTTGCCCAGTTTGATACGCAGTGCGTACAGCTGGGACTGGTCGGAAGCCAGGGTATCGCAACGGCCGGAGTCCAGCGCTTTGGCGCTTTCATCTGAACGGTCGAAGGTGACCGGAGTGTAGGTCATTTTGTTGGCTTTGAAGTAATCGGCTACGTTCAGTTCAGTATCCGTACCGGCTTGCAGGCAGACGGTTGCGCCATCCAACTCTTTCGCGCTTTTCAGACCGGCTTTCTGGTGTGTCAGGAAGCCGATACCGTCGTAATAGTTTACGCCGGCGAAAATCATGCCCATGCCCGCGTCGCGGGAAGAGGTCCAGGTGGTATTACGGGACAGGATGTCCACTTCGCCAGACTGCAGGGCGGTGAAACGCTCTTTTGCGGTCAGCGGGGTGTATTTCACTTTCTCAGAATCACCAAACACGGCAGCAGCCACCGCGCGACAGACGTCAACGTCGATACCGGTGAATTTGCCTTTGGAGTCAGCGTAGGAGAAACCTGGCAGGCCATCGCTGATACCGCATTGAACAAATCCTTTCTTTTTAACAGCATCCAGAGTGGTACCTGCGTGGGCCTGACCAGCCAGTGTCACGAAGCTTGCTGCGGCAATCAGCGTTGAGAGCAATATTTTTTTCATAAAGCGTCCTGTGAGACAAAACTGAGAATTATTATTGTGTGAGTGCCGGAGCACCCTGTCTGTTTATGGGGCAATGCCCTCTGCACCTGTCTTTGCAAAGGGAGTGCCAACATGGAAAACGCCCGATCAATCAAGTCACGCACTGGAATTGCACAGTAACATTGACGGGCGTTATAAAATTTATTGCCCTGTTTGAGTGCGCGGTCAATGTGACTGCTTTAAAAGGGGGCGGATTATTTCAATATTGGAGTGCAGATCGCGGTCTTTGAAGGTAAGGGAAATGCGGTGACATATTTGGTAAAAAAATGAGGCAAAACGGTGAGTAAATCCCTCAGACCGGATGGCCTGAGAGACATTTAGAAAAGGAATGACTCAGAGCAGGGACTTTATCAGTGCAGCTACCAGTGGCGGAAGCTGACCTTTTAGTGCGGCGCGCTCCGGCTGAAACAAGGTCGCGACAAAAAATGGATGACCGGGTAATTCGATAGCGCGAACTTCGCCGGTAGCATCGTGACCGACCATTTTCAGTGGCTGTGCGTCCAGCGCGGCCTGAAACTCAGTATTGATGCCATAGCGGCAATGGTAGCCTTCTTCCACTTCCAGCTTGCCGTAAGCGCGCGCCGGAATACTGCCCGGCACAAAGGTAATTTCGCTTTTGACTTCCACCATTTCACATGACAGCGCGCTGATGACCAGACGGCCTTCGGTGTCGGTTTCGCCGTGTCCGGCATCCTGCCAGTCCATCACATTTCGCGCGTATTCAATGATGGCGTGCTGGAATCCTCCACAGGTTCCCAGAAACGGTTTGCGATTTTCCCGGGCAAAACGGATGGCACTCAGCGCACCTTCGGTTGAGCGGTACGGGCTGCCGGGCACACACCAGAAGGCATCGTAATTCTTGAGAATTTCAGGGGTGATTGTGTCGGTTGCGATCCAGTCGGCGTGGATTTCAATGCTGAAATTTTGTGCTGCGAGGTCGATGGCAAGGGGAATGGCTTGGTGGGCAGTGATCGCGGAGTGGTAGTCTCCGACCAGCGCCAGACGTACAGAGTTTTTCATCACTTCTCTCCAGGGCAGGTAAAAAGAGAGGTTACAGAAATGTCATTACATTGTCGTTTGAAAAATTCTCATCAGGCATTTTGCCGGTACGAAAGGCATTAAAAAACCCACGCGAGGTGGGTTCGCCGGGCGCGGTTTTACATCTTCATTCGGCCTGCGTTTTACTGCCTTTAATCAGTTTACGCGCGGCGGCAATCTGCTCATTGTCCGGTGCTTTCGGTTTGGCTTTATTGAGCGCTGTGCTGAGGCCTGAACGGCCCCACAGATCGAAGCTGTCGTCATCTTTGAGGTGATCAAAGATGGAAGGTGTCGCATCGGGTTTTTTAGCCATAAGAAGAGGTATCTCGCGTTGAAGGTTTCTCAAAGAAAAAGCCCGATGCGGGGGCACCGGGCCTGATATCTTATTGCGTTTGCGGCTATCGATAAAGCGAAGGTGTTCCCGCCGGTCGCGTTTTGAAGCGGCGGTGCAGCCAGAGATACTGATCGGGCGCACGCATGATTTCTTTTTCAATGACGCGGTTCATGTAAGCCGCGGCGGCCATTTCGTCGTCAATCGGGTAATCTTCTAACTGTGGCTGAATCACCAGTTCGTAACCTTTACCGCCGGCTTTACGCACCAGAACCACGGTCACCAGCGCAGGTTTTGCCAGACGTGCCAGCATGAAAGTCCCGCTGGTCGTTGCGGCCTGATCAACGGCAAACAACGGTGCGAAGACGCTGCCGCGCGGGCCATAATCCTGATCCGGTGCAAACCAGACGGCTTCGCCCTTTTTCAGCGCGTGAACCATACCGCGTAAATCTTTGCGATCGAGCATGGCTTTGTTGGAGCGCATACGCCCCCATGTCTGCACGAATTCCATCGCTTTATTGTTGTGCGGGCGGTACATCGCCATCATCGGCTGACATAACCCCATCGCACGGCCACCCAGTTCCAGTGACATAAAATGTACGCCGATAACCAGCACGCCTTGATTGTTTTCCTGCGCTTTTTTCAGGTTATGCAGGCCGCTGACGTCAAACCAGCGTTTAACGCGGGCGTCAGACCAGAACCAGGCCATGCCGGTTTCCAGCAAGCCCATGCCGAGAGATTCAAAGTTACTAATGATCCGGGCTTCAACCTGATCGGCAGGCAAATCCGGGAAACACAGTTGCAGGTTGCGGCGGGTGATCGACACGCGGCGTTTGAGAAAGCGCATAGACGTGCGGCCAAGCCAGATGCCCAGACGGTAAAGTACCGGATAGGGAAGCTGAACCAGCAGGAACAGGACACCGAGCCCAAACCAGGTGAGCCAGTAGCGCGGATGTAAGAACGATGCACGAAAGCGAGGAGAAGTCATAAAAGCCTAATCATCTGCATAAAAAAACTGGGGGTAACGCGTAACGAGATAGCTCAGCCGCGGTACGGATTGTCTGGTAAATATTGGGACAACTGACGATCAAAAATGTTTTGAGAAAGACACAAGTTGACGCAATTTTTACTGTCTACAGACACTGTTAAAAGGCGGGATCGCGAAGCTGAAGGGCTATCCGTAGGCGTTGAGCGGGGCGAATACGACTCTTGATGTGAGTATAACATGGCGGACTCTCTAACCAGAGAGGGGAGTTGTCCTATAAACCCCCTCTTTACCGTTTTTTTACGTCCATTATTGGATGTTTCAATGAAAACCCAGTGGAAAGAAGGGGCTGGGTTTTTGGAAAGGTGAATCACATTTACAGAAACTCAGCGTGCCTCGTTAGCGAAACACGCTGAGAGAGAAAATCAGCGGTATAACGGGTTACTCATCACGGAATAACGGCCACTGCCGAACAGCGCAATAACGACGGCTGCCATGAAGTAATACACGATATCTTCAATCGCCCAGGCGCCGACCGGTGACAGCGCAAAAGTATGGTGGATGCCGACCATCAGCCACGCAACAACCATGGTGGCTGCGGCTGACAGCGCGGCAAGACGGGTGAAAATCCCTAACATCATCATGATCGGGGCAATCACTTCACCGATGATCACGCCATACGCCACGAACGCCGGAATGCCGTAGCCCGCCAGCATGCCCTGAATGCCCCCGAGCCCGTCATGTAGCTTATGCCAGCCATGAAAAATCAGCAGGCCGTAGGTGATCCTCAGCAGTAAAATGGCCAGATCAGGTTTGTTCAGCGCTGTGGTAAAACGGATATAAAGTTGCTTCATCATTGTCACTCCCAGAGACGTTTTCTTGTCTCTATAAAGTAATTCCTAATCGCGAAACGAGTGGAGAATTATTCTCATTTGGGTTGATCTGGGTTAAGTTTTGTTCAGTTAATTCGCAGGCATAAAACGGCATCAGAACGAGCGGGGATTTTGCGGGGCTGGCGCACTGGGGAGGGACTAAGACTTCCGGTTATTAAGAAGCATTTTTAGACTTTCGACTTATTTATTTTTGGAATGCATATCAGAAATACGGCAGGACTATTAAATAAAACGATCGACAGGATTTAAACTATTTATTGTCATTGCAATTAATATCGATGTCTAATGCCGGGTCCCATAATTATTGTTTTTTTTGATTATTATTTTATATGAATTGGTGTTTAAAACGGAATGAAATAAATAACATGTAAAGGATTATTCAATGAATAATGATGTTTTGCCTATGATAACGAGCTCAATTCATATCATCAGCGTGGTCTATTTTGCTCTTTCAATTCCTTCTCTGTATCTGATGGCGCATAAGAAAGTTGACTCTCGAGCGTGTCAGATAGCTATTGGAATTTTCAGCGGGTTGATTGCGAACTACATCTACAAGAACACGCTCCTTAGCAGCGATGCCCTGCTGGGCCTGACGCTATGCCCTATTGTTCTCGTGTCGCTGATTTTTGGTCCGTATGCATTGTTCTTCGGCGGGTTAGTCCATCTGTTAAGGGTTGTGAATAATTCACCGCACTATACGTTATTTTTACTCTCATTTATTGCGCTGTCATTCATTTCAGAAATATGGAGGGGCAGGAAATATACAAAGTTTTTGTTGGTTATTGCGGTCTCGGACGTATTTTCAATTCTTCTGAATTGGCAGTTTTTGCACGAAAGAGAGATACTTAATTCTTCAATAATTCGGGCGCTTTTCAGTATTTTTTTCTTATCTTTGTTATATGTTTTTTTCGCGAAAATTATTCAAATATTTCTGAATATAAAGGTACTGGAGAAACGTGCGCAAACCGATCAACTGACCGGCCTGCCAAACCGTTTCGGCATTATCGATCATATTAATCATATGAAAATTGGCAGGGAGCGGTTTTATCTTTCCTTAATAGATGTCGATTTCTTTAAAACCGTTAACGATACCTACGGACACCTCACGGGCGATAAGATTTTGGTGGAGATCGCAACGCTGATTGGCGATAACATTCGCGGAAGCGATTACCTCGGACGTTTCGGCGGCGAAGAATTCATGCTGATCATAGATGCCCCGGACATAAAAACCGCGGAAAGCACGCTGGAAAGGCTGCTCAGTACCGTGCGCAGTAACGAATTCATCAACTTTGAGGGCGATAGAACTTTCCGCCTAACTATCTCCGCGGGTGTGGCATTGTGCGAAAAAACCTGTATGCCGGACACGGTGATAAACAGTGCTGATGCGGCGTTATATAAAGCCAAAGAGGGCGGTCGTAACCGGGTTGAGTTCGGCGTTTCCTGCGGTCCGGTGAATCTTTGAGGTAACAAAAAGGCGCTAATCCAGTTAAGGAAAAGCGCCTTTTTTCAATAGGTTGACTGATTAGTATCAGTTCATGCCGTATTTTTTCAATTTCTTACGCAGCGTACCGCGGTTGATACCCATCATCAGGGCCGCACGAGTCTGGTTGCCACGGGTGTACTGCATCACCATGTCCAACAGTGGCTGTTCAACTTCAGCCAATACCAACTCATACAGGTCATTCACGTCCTGACCATTCAATTGAGCGAAATAGCCCTTAAGTGCTTGTTTTACCGAGTCACGCAGAGGTTTTTGAGTCACCTGGTCTTGTGAGTTTACGGTAGAAACGGTCAGTACGTCAGAATTCACGCGTTGTTCGAACATAGTTCTGTCAGCTCTTTTTTGTTACGCAAGATTTTCGAAATATGCTTCCAACGCCTCCAGCTGTTCGCTGGCATCCTCTATGGCGTTGAAGGAGCGCCGAAACTGGTCATTCGGGGCATGCTCCTGGAGATACCAGGAAACGTGCTTACGGGCGATACGGAATCCCTTGCCTTGACCATAAAAGTCGTGCAATTCCCGTACGTGCCCTATTAACAAGCGCTGAACCTCACCCATAGGCGGTGGAGGTAACAGCTCCCCTGTGTCCAGATAATGCTGGATTTCCCGGAAGATCCAGGGTCTCCCCTGAGCGGCACGTCCTATCATCAGAGCATCAGCTCCGGTGTAGTCGAGCACCGCCCTGGCTTTATGCGGGTCAGTTATGTCGCCATTCGCGATAATCGGAATGGAAACACTCTGCTTAACTGTCCGAATACTGTCGTACTCTGCCTCTCCATTGAAGAGACAGGCACGGGTTCGGCCATGAATAGTCAGGGCCTGAATTCCACAGTCTTCAGCCAATTGGGCAATTTGTACACAGTTACGGTGTTCCGGTGCCCAACCAGTACGAATTTTCAACGTGACTGGCACATCTACCGAATTCACGACGGTAGTGAGGATTTGTTTAACCAAATCCGGATACTGCAATAATGCAGAACCTGCCAGTTTGCGGTTCACTTTCTTGGCCGGGCAGCCCATATTGATATCAATGATTTGCGCACCGCTTTCCACGTTAATTCGTGCAGCCGCCGCCATATCTTCGGGGTCACAGCCGGCAATTTGCACGGCACGGATCCCGGGTTCATCGTTATGTACCATGCGCAAACGTGACTTATCCGTCCGCCATACCTCCGGATTGGAGGAGAGCATTTCAGATACTGCCATTCCAGCCCCCATCGCATGACATAAGGCACGAAATGGTCGGTCAGTGATACCGGCCATTGGGGCCGCAATCAGGCAATTTGTGAGCTGGATGTGTCCGATGCGCATGAACTAGGAATGACCATACTGATGTCCGCAAGGGCGCGTATATTACGCATTTTCGTTGCGATATGAAAGGCCAAACTTTGAGCAATTGGATAAGAAAATACCTTGCCAATGGTGAAATTCAGCGCAACTAGATTTTTTATCTTGGTTTTACATTGGGTTATGTGACAACGGTCAAATTGTGCGCTTGTGCAAATTCCTGACATCTCTCTGAAACATCCTGTTATATCAGTTGAATCTAAGGGTAGATTTGTCGTTTTAAGCAGCAACTACCACAAAATTCTGTGATGCAGATCGTCTTTTGGTCAGAAAGTGACTTATTTTACGTTCGGATGATTTCTTGTTTTCAGAAAGGTTTCAGGGCGACAAAGGCCGGTTCTGTGGCCCTGATGTTCTGAGGTTTTATTCCGCGACAATCACGCGACCGTGAAGGCTTTGTACGGGGCGGTTATTTGCATGATGAAGAACATGCTGAAATTTCTCTAACTGCTGCTCAGAGAGCGTCAGAGGCTGTTTAATGACCAGCCAGCGAACACCTTCTGTACAAGGTGGCGTAGTCAGCGATCCGCTAAAACGGTAATGCGCCAGATTTTTCGGCAGTAAGCCGGACAGCGCGACGTTGCTTTTCAGAGTTACCGTTTCACCCATTTTTTCCGGCATCTGTTGCCAGATTTTTCCCAGTTCAGGATTGGCGGCACCGGTTTCAAACATCACGGCCACTACGGCAATCTCGCCGTCTGCATCCATGTGTACAAAATGCGCTTCCATCGGGAAGGATTTGCCATTGATGGTGTTTTCGCTCGGCGCATGGAAATGGAATTGCTGAAGCACGAACTTCTCGCCATCGAGGGTAATAAAATCACCTTCCCGGACATTCACCTGCACGCTGTGGCCGTTATTGACTACGTTCACCGGCGGTAAGGTGTAGCTGAGTTCCAGCGGGTGCGGATGCACTTTCATGGCGTCTTTGATATCGACGGGGGACTGCATTTTACCCTGTTCGCAAAGATGAAAATCCGGGCTGAGTTTTGACCAGTTTTGCGGGGCTTCGTCGCCATTGTAAGACCAGTGCGGGGTTCCACTGGCGTAAGCCGAAAATGTCAAAGCGGTCAGCACAACTGACAGTAATGCACGTTTCATGAAATATCCCTTTCATAACATTGAGTAAAAAAAACCGTGCTGATTTTAAGGGTTTTAGCCGGAAGGGAACAGAGTGACAGGAGGGCAGGGAGGATTTTCGGATAAAACTAACCCTTTCTGCAAAACAGAAAGGGTTGTACGGAACAAATCAGGCTTTTTTAACGCCTGTAATACGGCACCATTCTTCTTTCTCAGCAACCGCATCCAGTTCGAACCTATCACGGTAAGCGTCAGCGACGCTTGGCGCCTGGCTGGCCAGAATGCCTGATAATCCCAGATGGCCACCAGCAACCGGCAGCACGCTGATAAGCGGGGCAAGCTCGCGCAGCGGGCCTGCCAGAATGTTTGCGACCACGACGTCGGCTGACAGGTTTTCTGGCTGGTCTTTTGGCAGGTACAGAGACAGACGCTCTGAAACGCCATTACGTTCTGCGTTATCACGGCTGGCTTGGATCGCCTGCGGATCGATGTCGATCCCGACGACGTGTTTAGCGCCTAATTTCAGCGCGGCGATCGCCAGAATGCCGGAACCGCAACCGAAGTCGATCACGGTTTTATCGGTCAGATCCAGACTGTCGAGCCATTGCAGGCACATGGCGGTAGTCGGGTGCGAGCCGGTACCAAATGCCAGACCCGGATCGAGCATGACGTTCACTGCATCCGGATCCGGCACATCGCGCCAGCTCGGGCAAATCCACAGACGCTCGCCAAAACGCATCGGATGGAAGTTGTCCATCCATTCGCGTTCCCAGTCTTTGTCTTCCAGCTGTTCGATTTTATGCACGAAACCTTTGCCCAGCAGCGGTTCGTTTTCCAGCATAGCGACCACTTCTTCCATGTCGGTTTCGGCGTCGTACAGGCCAATTGCGTCGGTATCGCCCCACAGCAGGGTTTCGCCCGGCAGCGGCTCAAATACCGGATTATCGTGTGTATCCTGGAAGGTGACGGACACTGCGCCACTTTCGATAAGTGCGTCACTCAGCGTTTCCGCGTTTTCACCGGTAGTATTAATTTTCAGTTGGATCCAAGGCATAGCCATTCTCTTCTTAGCAATCTGTAAAAATCAGTACCGCCCGCTCAGGACGGCTTCAGTGCGGTTTCGCGCGCCGGGGAGCCAAATCTGTTGCCGATATAAAACGCCAGCAGACTTAGCGAAAGCGACGGCACAATCGGATGCAGACCGGCGATGTGCAGGTCGATACTGGCGAGCAGGGTATAACAAACCGCGCCAACAATCATTGAGCTCAGCGCACCCGTCGCGTTCGCGCGTTCCCAATATAAACCGAGTACGAGCGGCCACAGGAAGACGGCTTCCAGCCCGCCGAAAGCCAGCAAATTCAGCCAGATAATCATTTCAGGCGGGCGCCAGGCGGCCAGCAGAACCAGTAAACCCAGCACAAACGTCGCCCAGCTCGAGAAGCGTTTTAGCTTGCGCTCGTTCGCCAGCTGGTCCGGTTTGATGCCAAGGTATAAGTCTTTAACGATAGTCGCAGATGACTGTAAAAGCTGTGCGTTGATGGTCGACATAATCGCAGCCATCGGTGCGGCAAGGAAAATACCGGCAGCGTAAGGCGGAAGCACCGTAATCATCAGCGTCGGGATCACCTGATCCGGAATCTTCAGATCCGGCAATACTGCGCGCCCGAGTGCACCGGCAAGATGCATACCGAGCATCAGGACCGCGACGACAATCGTACCGAGCACAATCCCGCGATGTACTGCTTTACTGTCTTTGTAGGAAATACAGCGGACGGCGGTATGCGGCAGGCCGATAACGCCAAAACACACCAGTATCCAGAACGATGCCATAAACGGCAGTGAAAGAACGTCATCTCCGCCGTGAACGGAAACAAGTTTCGGGTCAATCTGTTGCAGTTTATCGATGGCAGTATGCAGGCCACCGGCGGCGTGGATCACGGCAAACAGCAGCAAAATGGTGCCCAGCAACATCACCAGCCCTTGCATGGCATCGTTGAGCACGCTGGCGCGGAAGCCGCCAAATGCGGTGTACAACGCGATGCTGATACCAAAAATTAGCAGACCGGTGTCGTAGGGAATTCCGGCGGCGGTTTCCAGCAGGCGGGCGCCGCCGATGAACTGCACGGTCATCGCACCCAGAAACGCCACCAGCAAGCTCAGGCTCGCCAGCCAGACCAGCAAACGGCTCTGGTAGCGCGCAAACAGCATGTCATTGAGCGTAACCGCATTGTAGCGGCGCGCCAGAATCGCGAATTTTTTACCCAGAACGCCCAGCGACAGCCACACGGCTGGCAACTGGATCATCGCCAGTAATACCCATCCGAGGCCAAATTTATAAGCTGCACCGGGGCCGCCGATAAAAGAACTGGCGCTGATATAGGTGGCGGTCAGGGTCATGGCCAGCACAAAGCCACCCATCGAGCGGTTACCGAGGAAATATTCGGTCAGAAAATTGCCCTGCTGGCGGCGGGTATAGGCATATACCGACAGGCCGAAAACCAGCAGCAAATAGGCGATCAACGGCAATAAAACTTCAGTTTGCATCTTGATCCTCCAGCGGAATATCGCGGTAAATCACGCGAACCATCAGCCAGCTTAAAAGAATGAAGACCAGAGGCACCAGCAGACAGGCCATCTCGAACCAGTGCGGCAACCCTGTAATACCCTGTTTATCATCAGGAATATAGGCGGCGAAACACCACGCCAGCAGATAGGCAATCGTCAGCCCAAAGGCCCAGCGGGCTTCGCGGTTAGCTTGCAGAAAACGCTTATCAGTGATCATTTTCCTGTCCCCCCAAAACGTAAAAAAGGCCGGAATATCCGGCCTTGATAAGAGAGTACGCAACGGTACGGTCTTTTATTTTTCCTGCAAACCGAGTTTCTTTTCCAGATAGTGGATATTGGTTCCACCGTGCTGGAAGTTCTCGTCGTCCATGATACGCATTTGCAGTTCAATGTTGGTTTTGATGCCGTCGATGATCAGCTCAGCCAGCGCATTTTTCATGCGGGCAATGGCCACTTCACGGGTTTCGCCGTAAGTGATCAGTTTACCAATCATGGAATCGTAGTACGGAGGCACAGTGTAGCCTGCGTAAATGTGCGATTCCCAACGAACACCGAAGCCGCCTGGTGCATGGAAGCGAGTGATTTTGCCCGGGCTCGGCAGGAAGGTGTTTGGATCTTCCGCGTTAATACGGCATTCCACCGCGTGGCCTTTGACATGCACATCGCTTTGTTTGATTGACAGTGGCTGGCCGGACGCAATGCGCAGCTGCTCTTTAATCAAATCCACACCGGTGATCATCTCGGTAACCGGATGCTCAACCTGAATACGGGTGTTCATTTCGATGAAGAAGAACTCACCGTTTTCGTACAGGAACTCGAAAGTACCCGCACCGCGGTAGCCGATATCCACACAAGCTTTGGAACAACGTTCGCCGATGAAACGACGCAGTTCTTCCGTAATGCCTGGTGCTGGCGCTTCTTCCACCACTTTCTGGTGACGGCGCTGCATGGAGCAGTCACGTTCAGCCAGATAAACGGCGTTGCCCTGACCATCTGCCAGTACCTGAATTTCCACGTGACGTGGGTTTTCCAGGTATTTTTCCATGTAAACCATGTCGTTGTTGAAAGCCGCTTTGGCTTCCGCACGGGTCATGTTGATGGACTGCTCAAGGTCTTTGTCGCTGCGCACAACACGCATACCACGACCACCGCCGCCGCCAGAGGCTTTGATGATGACCGGATAGCCGATGCGTTTTGCGAAGCCACGGTTTAAATCCATGTCGTCGCCCAGCGGGCCGTCAGAGCCTGGTACGCAAGGTACGCCGGCTGCTTTCATCGCGTGGATCGCAGAAACTTTGTCACCCATCAGGCGGATAGTTTCAGCTTTCGGGCCGATGAAGATAAAACCAGAACGTTCAACCTGCTCTGCGAAATCCGCATTTTCGGACAGGAAACCGTAGCCAGGGTGGATAGCCACCGCGCCAGTGATTTCCGCCGCCGCGATGATGGCAGGGATGTTCAGATAGCTTTTTACTGAAGGTGCAGGGCCGATACAGACGGTTTCATCTGCCAGCAGCACGTGTTTCAGGTCGCGGTCAGCGGTGGAGTGCACAGCAACGGTTTTGATGCCCATTTCTTTACAGGCACGCAAAATACGCAGGGCAATCTCGCCGCGGTTCGCGATAACAATTTTATCTACCATGGTACGCCTCGTTATTCGATGACGACCAGCGGCTCGTCGAACTCAACCGGTTGGCCGCTTTCTACCAGGATTGCTTTAACAACACCGGATTTGTCTGCTTCGATTTGGTTCATCATTTTCATCGCTTCAACGATACACAGGGTATCGCCCGCGGTGACTTTCTGACCCACTTCGATGAAGGCTTTCGCGTCAGGGCTTGGCGTGCGGTAGAACGTACCCACCATTGGAGAACGAACGATGTGACCACTGATTGCAGCTGGAGCCGCTTCTACAGGCGCAGCAGCTGGCGCAACCGCAGCAGCCAGACCTGGCTGTGGTTGTGCAGGCATTGCGTAAGCCTGTTGCATCATAGGATAAGCCTGCACAGGTGCAGCACGGCTGATACGAACTGACTCTTCACCTTCAGAAATTTCCAGTTCAGAAATACCTGATTCTTCAACCAGTTCGATCAGTTTTTTAATTTTACGAATATCCATGGGTGTGATTCCGTACTCTTTTTGCGTAGAAATTAGTGGGTTTTTGACAAGCGGTTAACCGCTGCCTGTAATGCAAAGTGGTAGCCATCTGCGCCAAGTCCGCAAATAACGCCCACTGCGATGTCGGAAAGATAGGAATGATGCCGGAACGCTTCACGGGCATGTACATTCGACAGATGGATCTCGATAAACGGAATCGACACCCCCAGTAATGCATCGCGCAGCGCCACGCTGGTATGGGTAAAGGCCGCGGGATTGATCAATATAAAATCGACATTACCGCGTGCCTGATGAATGCGTTCAATCAGGACATGTTCTGCGTTCGATTGCAGATGGCTCAGTGCGACCTCAGCGGCAGCAGCCTGAACTTCCAAACCTTTAACAATATCGTTGAGCGTGGTGTGTCCGTACGTTTCGGGCTCACGGGTGCCTAACAAATTCAGGTTAGGACCGTTAAGTAGCAAAATGTCAAACTTATGCGCCATTGTGAGCCTATCTCCGGCAATTAGACAAAGATTGTAGAAAATACCCTGATGTCACCGATTTGTCACCTATTTCGCGGCAAATCGACCCGACTCTTCGGCATGAGGTCGGGCATTATAATGATATCGTGGCAATTCGCAGCTAAATACTGGTCTTATCAGCGAAGATAATCAACCCTCGTCCTGAGAATGAGGGGGGGATTACCCGAATTATGAGGGGCTGAACACAGAAAAATTCCGGCACTTATCGCAGCCACTGGCGGAATTTTTTATAGCGAAATGCCAGCAAGATGATGGCAAGTGTTGCGTAAATGATCGGTTGTGGCGACAACACTTTCACCGACCAAAGGTAGTGGATCGGCGCAAGAATTGCGATCAGGTAAATAAAGTTATGCAACTTTTGCCAGGATGCGCCCATTTTACGCTGCGCCCACAGTGTTGAGGTGCAGGCCAGTGCCAGCAGCAATATCCAGCAAATAATTCCCAGCGTGAGGTACGGGCGCGAAATCAGTTCGCTACCGAGCAGACGGATATTGCTGATGCCCAGTTCCAGGAACGAATAGCTGAGAAGGTGCAGCGTTCCCCACGCAAAACACCACAAACCCAGTAAACGGCGGGTGCGGATAAGCAGCGGCTGTTTGCCGTAGCGCGCCAGGGGCGTGATCAGCAACGTCACCAGTAAAAATTTCAGAGTCATCCTACCGGTAAAATGCTGAATATCTTTCGCGGGATCGGCGCTGAACCAGCCCTGATCGACGGAAAGCACGAGCCAGAAAAACGGCAAAATGGCAGCAAGCCAGATGATGACTTTCAGCCAGGTGATATTTGCAGGGCGTAAACGACGCATAATAAAGTGGCCTTCCTTAATAGAACTTGCGCAAATCCATACCGTGATACAACGAGGCGACCTGTTCGGCATAACCGTTGAAGAGCAGCGTCGGCTGGCGCTGAACGTCGAGCAATCCGCCTGAACCGATAAACCGTTCCGTGGCCTGCGACCAGCGCGGATGATCAACATGCGGATTCACGTTGGCGTAAAAACCGTATTCATTGTTCGCAATCTGGTTCCAGGTCGTCGGGGGTTCGTCGTGGGTGAATTTGATGCTCACGATCGACTTAATCCCCTTGAAGCCGTATTTCCACGGCACCGTCAGGCGAATGGGCGCACCGTTTTGCGGCGGTAATGCTTTGCCGTAAACGCCGACGGTCAGCATGGTCAGCGGATGCATCGCTTCATCTACACGTAATCCTTCGACATAGGGATAATCCAGCCCGCCGCCGATAAACCGGTCTTTCTGTCCCGGCATATGCGCCGGATCATAAAGGGTGGTGAACGCGACATAGCGCGCATTGCTGGTCGGTTCGGCCAGTTTGAGCAGGGAGCTCAGCGGGAACCCGATCCACGGCACGACCATTGACCAGGCCTCCACGCAGCGCATGCGGTAGATTCGCTCCTCCAGCGGGAAGCGCTTCATGATGTCGTCCATATCGAGTGTGAGCGGTTTAGCCACTTCACCGTCGATTTTTATTGTCCAGGGTGACGTCACCAGTTGCCCGGCATTAGCGGCCGGATCGGCTTTATCCAGCCCGAATTCGTAGAAGTTGTTGTAGCCTTCCACTTTATCTTCCGGGGTAAGTGTGAGTGAATTCTGATAGGCGGCGGGTTTGGTGAAATCCAGTGGTTTTCCCGCGGGCGCGGCCGGGCGGTCATGGCCTTTGAACCAGGAAAGAATATCTGCCTGCGCACTGGCCGGGATCGCCAGTGCGGCAGCGCTGATCCCCAGCGCCTGCAAAACTTTACGACGATCCTGAAAGATATCCTCGGGGGTGACATCAGCTTCCGTCAGCTTGCGAAATTTGGACATTGCCGTCTCCGGTATTCATCTTATTAATGTTTTTATCGTTATGTAGACAGCATGGCGTGAAACACAGGGTTTTGCGAGACAGGCAAATAAAATAGCGATTTTTAATCCCCCGTTTTGGCGCATTTCTCCTGACACCATAAGAATTCTAAATTGATTAACTTTTGAGTTGCTATGCTATGAATGTATGTAAATGCAACTTTCCCGGGTACAAAATGGTCAGATATTGTCGAATATCAGACCCTGCGCCCGCCAATGCCCGTAACATTCCTTCATGCCTGTTTGGTAAATTTCTCCTGCCGGCGGGTTTTTCTGTTTTATAGTAGCGGCGTTTTTTTCGTAGCAGGCTCAGAGAATACGGGCGCTGTTTCCACCTCACCGTAGCGAGTAAGGCACAGGGATGCGATTTACTACCAGACTATCGGCACTGATTTCGATGTTAGTTGCGCTGGCAATGTTGTTAATGTTGCTTGGCGTGACGTTTAGTTTTATCTACCTCAACAAGCAAAGTACCGAACAGCATTTACAGGCGCTGGCGACCACTTATGATCAGTCGTTACTGACTCATACTCCGGCGGAAGCCGAGCGCTGGCTGCCGCAGGCGATGCGCATGCTTGACGTCACCGATATCGAGGTAAAGCTCGATAACTCCACGGTCTATGAATATCACGAGCGCCCGGATTTGCACCGTTCGTGGGACAGCGTTATGCCAGAATATGACACGGTAGTTATCCCCCTGATGCAAAACCACGCAATGTCGCTGCGTGTTTCTTATATTGATCCCGTCAGCAGCTATATCCGCTCCATGCGTTCAACGCTCGCAATCAGCCTGGCTATCGTGGTCATGCTTGCGATGTTAATGCTGAGTTTCCGCTGGTTACGTAATGAAACCGAAGGTGTGGAAAAACTGGAAGACCGCGCCGTCAGGATTTTGCGCGGTGAACGGGAAGGGCTGGCTGGCACTGTCGGGGAATGGCCGCATTCTGCCAGCAGCGCTATCGATCTCCTGTTAACCGATCTTAATGAAGCGCGCGAACAGCGCAGCCGCGTCGATACGCTGATCCGCGCGTACGCCCAGCGGGATGCGCAAACCGGGCTCAGCAACCGGCTGTTTTTCGACAATCAGCTGGCGACGCAGCTCGAAGAAGCGGGCGCGCATGGCGTACTGATGCTGCTGCGGCTGCCCGATTTTGACATGATGCGCGAAATCCACGGGCAGACGGTGGTTGAAGAATTACGGTCGGCGATGGTGAACCTGTTATCGACTTTCGTGATGCGTCATGTCGATGCGCTGCTGGCGCGCTACTTCCACAGCGATTTTGCTGTGCTCCTTCCGCACCGTACGCTGAAAGATGCCGAAGTGATGGCCGCGCAGTTAATTAACGCGCTGGGCGTGCTGCCGACGTCTTCTCTGATCGACCGGGACGCCCTGATGCACATCGGGATCACCGCGTACCGTTTCGGCCAGACGCCGGATCAGGCTATGGATATGGCCGAACAGGCAACGCGCCACGCGGCCTTCCAGGGCAGCAACAGCTGGTTTATCTACGATAAAAACGTGCCGGAAAAAGGGCGTGGCAGCGTCCGCTGGCGCACCTTGCTGGAAAACACTCTGGCGCGCGGCGGTCCGCGTTTGTACCAGAAACCGGCGTTTGGCAGAGACGGAAAACTCGATCACCGCGAGATTCAGCGGCGCGTCTTTGATGGCGAACAGGAACTGCTGGCGGCCGAGTTTATTCCTCTTGTCGTGCAATTCGGGCTGTCTCAGAGCTTTGATCGGGTGATGTTAAGTCAGATTATTCCGTTACTTAACCGCTGGCCGGACGAAACGTTAGCATTTCACCTGACGGTTGATTCATTATTGCAGCGCTCATTTGTTCGCTGGCTGCGCGATACGCTGCTTCAGTGTGAAAGAAAAAAACGAAACCGAATTTTGATTGAACTTGCTGAGGCAGATCTCTGTCAACATACCGACCGGCTGCGCCCTGCGATCCGTTTATTGCAAGGTTTGGGCTGTCGGCTGGCGGTTTCACAGGCCGGTCTGACGGTAGTCAGCACGTCGTATCTGAAAACTTTTCCGGTGGAAAGGGTTAAGCTTCACCCCGGACTGGTGCGTGATATTGATAAAAGGGTGGAGAATCAGCTCTTTGTTCAAAGTCTGCTCAGCGCATGTGAAGGGACTCAGGCGCTGGTTTTTGCAGCCGGCATAAGGACAAAAGAAGAGTGGAACACCTTGCAGAAAAGCGGTATCCACGGCGGCCAGGGGGATTTTTTTGCCGGACCACAGCCTGTTGAACCGGTCGGTAAAAAATATTCACACAACCGCGATGTTTAAGTGACCGTTATTGGTTTATTTAACGTAGAATGAGCCAGCTTTTAACCGACACCCTTACCTGGCATCCGGTGCACGCTTTATGGCCGCAGGTGGACGGAATATGTGGGTGAAAGTGTAAGAATTTATGTGCGGTGTTGCTACTTCGCCTGGGTGCCTGCCCGAGGTAAACCGAGCCTGCGATACAGAATTATTTCGCAGTGCCATCAGCCTCAAAAAGTAACAACCAGTGAATGGCGACATCGCGGACAATTTTCACGGAAGCAGGACGTTTTTGCGCCTTGTCGCTGCTTCGCGTGGTTGGTAAAGTAGGCGGATTTTATTTTCCGCCCCCAGCTTGCAGGATTATCCTTTCGTTATGTTTAAGAAATTTCGTGGCATGTTTTCCAACGACTTGTCCATCGACCTGGGTACCGCCAATACCCTTATCTATGTAAAAGGACAAGGCATCGTGCTGAATGAGCCATCTGTTGTGGCTATTCGTCAGGATCGTGCTGGTTCACCTAAAAGCGTTGCTGCTGTAGGTCACGACGCAAAACAGATGCTGGGTCGTACCCCTGGCAATATCGCGGCTATTCGTCCGATGAAAGATGGCGTTATCGCTGACTTCTTCGTGACTGAAAAAATGCTGCAACACTTCATCAAGCAAGTTCATAGCAACAGCTTCATGCGCCCAAGCCCTCGCGTGCTGGTGTGTGTGCCTGTCGGCGCAACTCAGGTTGAACGCCGCGCTATCCGTGAATCTGCACAAGGTGCAGGCGCGCGTGAAGTGTTCCTGATTGAAGAACCGATGGCTGCGGCAATCGGTGCAGGTCTGCCAGTTTCAGAAGCTACCGGTTCTATGGTTGTGGATATCGGTGGTGGTACAACGGAAGTTGCCGTGATTTCCCTGAACGGCGTCGTGTACTCTTCTTCTGTCCGTATCGGCGGCGACCGCTTCGATGAAGCCATCATCAATTACGTTCGTCGTAATTATGGTTCACTGATCGGCGAAGCCACGGCAGAACGCATCAAGCACAGCATCGGTTCTGCGTATCCGGGCGATGAAGTGCATGAAATTGAAGTGCGTGGCCGTAACCTGGCTGAAGGTGTTCCTCGTGGTTTCACGCTGAACTCCAATGAAATCCTGGAAGCGTTGCAAGAGCCGCTGACCGGTATTGTTAGCGCTGTGATGGTTGCACTGGAACAGTGCCCGCCAGAACTGGCTTCCGATATTTCTGAGCGCGGCATGGTGCTGACCGGCGGTGGCGCATTACTGCGTAACCTCGATCGCCTTCTGATGGAAGAAACCGGTATTCCGGTGGTTGTCGCAGAAGATCCACTGACTTGCGTAGCGCGCGGCGGTGGTAAAGCACTGGAAATGATCGACATGCACGGCGGCGACTTATTCAGCGAAGAGTAATCTCAGCGAAGACTTGTTTTTTTTGACAAGACCCGTTGCAAGCAGAAATAGTCTGCCCGGGAAGGTGGTTGTCCGTCAGGTAAAACCTGCAACGTGAAGTGTGCAGTGTTCAATGTGGATCCGCGCAAACACTGTCTGAGCTTAATTGTTCAGGCGGTGTTTTTGGCTATCCCATGAGATTGCCGCCTTTTCTGTCAGATGAAACACCGACTTCGACTGGCTGAAACCTTCTGTTGCCGAGGAACTCGCATATTTTATGAAGCCAATTTTTAGCAGGGGGCCTTCCCTGCAACTGCGACTTTTTTTGGCTATTCTTACGGCCATTGTCCTGATTGTTGCCGACAGTAAGATAGGTACGTTTGTTAAAATCCGCACCTATATGGATACTGCCGTAAGTCCCTTCTATTTCCTATCTAACGCCCCGCGTGAATTTTTAGATCAGGTTTCCTCGACTTTTGCGACACGTGGCCAGCTTGAATTGGAAAACCGCGCACTGCGTCAGGAATTGCTGTTGAAAAACAGCGATCTGATGTTGCTTGGTCAGTACAAACAAGAAAACGCCCGTTTGCGTGAATTGCTGGGTTCACCACTGCGTCAGGACGAGCACAAGATGGTGACGCAGGTACTTTCCACCAGTAATGATCCTTACAGCGATCAGGTTGTCATCGATAAAGGCAGCAACAACGGCGTTTACATCGGGCAGCCGGTGATCAGCGATAAAGGTGTAGTCGGCCAGGTTGTGGCCGTTGCCGCCCTGACCAGCCGCGTATTGCTGATCTGTGATGCGTCGCATGCATTACCGATTCAGGTGTTGCGTAACGATATCCGCGTGATTGCGGCGGGTAGCGGTTGTGCTGACGATTTGCAACTCGAGCATCTTCCAAGCAATACCGATATTCGTGTCGGCGATGTGCTGGTGACTTCCGGGTTGGGCGGGCGTTTCCCTGAAGGTTATCCTGTGGGCGTGGTGTCTTCTGTCAAAGTGGATAACCAGCGCGCGTACACCGTGATTCAGGCTCGTCCTACAGCCGGTCTGCAACGTCTGCGCTATCTTCTGTTGTTGTGGGGTTCTGACCGGAATGGCGAACATCCGCTTGCGCCGGACGAAGTGCATCGTGTTGCCAATGAGCGTCTGATGCAAATGATGCCACAGGTTCTGCCGCCGCCGGGTGATATGGGGCCTCCGGCACCTGTTCCCGCTCCTGCCACAGGCACGGTGAAGGCGCCTGTCAGCGCTCCGCCTGCACAGGGAGCCACACAATGAACAGTTACCGGAGCCACGGACGTTGGATTATTTGGCTATCCTTCCTGATAGCCATGTTGCTGCAAGTGATGCCGTGGCCTGAGCAGATTTACATGTTCAGGCCCTCATGGCTGATGCTGATCCTGATTTATTGGGTGATGGCCTTGCCGCACCGCGTCAATGTGGGTACCGGTTTTGTTGTCGGCTTCATCATGGACTTGATCCTCGGTTCAACGCTGGGGATCAGGGCGCTGGCATTTGCGATTACCGCTTATCTGGTCGCCTTTAAATTCCAGTTATTCCGTAATCTGGCACTCTGGCAGCAGGCGCTGATTGTCATGGTGCTTTCACTGGCCGTGGACGTCATGGTGTTCTGGGGGGAATTCCTGGTCGTTAACGTTTCGTTCCGGCCGGAAGTTTTCTGGAGCAGTGTGGTTGACGGTATTCTGTGGCCATGGCTGTTCCTGCTGATGCGAAAAATTCGTCGTCAGTTTGCCGTGCAATGAGGATGTTATGACTGCACTTTATCTGGCCTCCGGCTCTCCGCGTCGCCGTGAATTACTGACTTTGCTGGAACTGCCTTTCGAGCGTCTGTCGACAGATGTGGCAGAAGAACGTCAGCCCGGAGAAGCGCCGCAGGACTATGTTTTACGCCTGGCGAAAGACAAGGCGCAGGCCGGTGTGGCGGTGGCATCAGAAGATTTGCCGGTACTGGGCGCAGATACGATTGTGGTACTTGACGGTAAAGTGTTGGAAAAGCCACGTGACGAAGCGCAAGCCGCTGTTATGCTTAAGGCATTGTCCGGAAAACAGCATCAGGTGATGACCGCCATCGCCTTTGCGGATCGTCGGGATTGCCTCTGTACGCTGGTTGTGACCGATGTCACCTTCCGTTCACTATCCTCCGACGACATTGCACATTATATTCTGAGCGGTGAGCCCATGGATAAAGCGGGCGCTTATGGTATTCAGGGAAAGGGCGGTTGTTTCGTCCGTGAAATTCGCGGCAGTTACTATGCAGTTGTGGGTCTTCCTCTGGTGGAAACTCAGGAACTGCTAAATGAATTTTCTGCCTTACGCGAGCTTAGGAGTAAACATGACAGCTGAATTACTGGTCAATGTCACCCCGTCTGAAACCCGCGTGGCCTACATTGACGGTGGCATTCTGCAGGAAATCCATATTGAGCGTGAGACCAAACGCGGGATTGCCGGCAACATTTATAAAGGACGTATCAGCCGTGTATTGCCTGGGATGCAGGCAGCATTTGTAGATATCGGCCTTGAAAAAGCAGCGTTTTTGCACGCTTCAGACATCATGCCTCACACCGAATGTGTGGCGCGCGATGAGCAGAAAAATTTCCATGTGCGCGATATCGCAGAGCTGGTGCATCAGGGCCAGGATCTGATGGTTCAGGTGGTGAAAGATCCGCTGGGTACCAAAGGCGCGCGCCTGACGACCGACATTACTTTGCCATCCCGTTATCTGGTATTTATGCCGGGAGCGTCTCACGTTGGTGTCTCCCAGCGCATCGAAAGCGAAGCAGAACGTGACCGCCTCAAACGCATCGTTTCAGAATATTGTGACGAACACGGCGGCTATATTATTCGTACCGCGGCCGAAGGCGTGGGTGAAGAAGAGCTTAAGCAGGATGCTGCGTATTTAAAACGCCTGTGGACCAAAGTCATGGAACGCAAGCGTCGTAACAAAACCAAGTGCAAGCTGTATGGCGAACTGGCGCTGGCGCACCGCGTGCTGCGTGATTTTGCCGGCGAAGCGCTGGACAGGATCCGCGTTGACTCCCGTCTGACCTATGAATTACTGGTGGAATTCACCAGCGAATACATGCCGGAAATGACCAGCAAGCTGGAGCATTACAGCGGCAAACAGCCAATTTTCGATCTGTTTGATGTGGAAAATGAAATCCAGCGTGCGCTCGAGCGCAAGGTTGAGCTGAAATCGGGTGGCTATCTGATCATCGATCAGACCGAAGCCATGACCACCGTGGACATCAACACCGGTGCGTTTGTCGGCCATCGTAATCTGGAAGACACCATCTTCAACACCAACACCGAAGCAACACAGGCTATCGCCCGGCAGCTCCGGTTACGTAATCTCGGTGGCATTATCATCATCGACTTCATTGATATGTCGAATGAAGATCACCGGCGTCGTGTGTTGCACAGCCTCGAGCAGGCATTATCCAAAGACCGCGTCAAAACCGGTATCCACGGTTTCTCCGCGCTCGGTCTGGTGGAAATGACCCGCAAACGTACCCGTGAAAGCGTGGAGCACGTATTGTGCAGCGATTGCCCGACCTGTCACGCGCGTGGCACGGTGAAAACGGTCGAAACAGTGTGCTATGAAATTCTGCGTGAAATCGTGCGCGTGCATCACGCCTACGATTCTGACCGTTTCCTGGTTTACGCTTCTGCGGCCGTGGGGGAGGCGCTGAAAGGCGAAGAATCACATGCGCTGGCCGAAGTGGAAATCTTCGTCGGTAAACAGGTCAAAGTGCAGATTGAACCGCTCTACAGTCAGGAGCAGTTTGACGTGGTGATGATGTGATTTGATGGCCGCAAGCCAGCAACATCGAGAAGTTAAAGGTTTCCATTGCCGTCTGTACGGGTGAAAACCCGTATGGAATGGGAAACAAGGAGAGAAGTTTGAGGCGACTGCCCGGTATTTTATTAACGACCAGCGCAACCCTTGTCGTGATAGTGGCTTTGGTGATCAGTGGCTTGCGTCTGGCATTGCCTCAGCTCACCCGCTTTCAGACACAACTGGTCAGCAAAGTAGAATCCGCTACGGGCGTGCCGATCGAGTTGTCGCAAATCAGCGCCAGCTGGCAAACTTTTGGCCCTGTCATGGAAATCCGTGGTCTGCATGTGACCCTGCCGGATTCTGACTGGCAGGTTCAGCGCATCACGATGGCGCTCGACGTCTGGCAATCCCTTCTCCATTTCCGCTGGCAGTTCCGCGATCTCACTTTCTATAATTTGCAGCTGGATCTCAACAGCACGCTGGGCGGCGATACCAATAAAGGGAATGGCATTCAGCCAAATCGCATCAGCGACATCTTTCTCAGGCAGGTCGATCATTTCGATTTGCGTAACAGCCGTATTTCTTTTCTGACGCCTTCCGGCCCGCGCGCTGAATTCGATATTCCGCAACTGACCTGGCTGAACACGCACAACCGTCACCGGGCCGAAGGGCAGCTGAGTTTATCCAGCTTCAACGGGCAGCACGGCATTGTCCAGGTGCGTATGGATCTCAACGATACCGACGGTCTGCTCAATAACGGCAAAATCTATTTGCAGGCCGACGATATTGATATGAAGCCGTGGTTCAGCCGCTGGCTGCGCAGCAATACCGGTTTAGAAAACGCCAATTTCAGCCTTGCGGCCTGGCTGACGGTGCGTAACGGCGATATTTACGCGGGCGATGCGCTGTTGAAAAACGGCTCGGCGACCTGGAAAACGGGCGCGGATGAACACCGTCTGGATGTTGATAACCTGGCCCTGCACGGCAGCCGTCAGGGTGATGGCTGGCAGGTTGGTACACAACAGCTGAACCTGAAAACTGACGGCATAGAGTGGCCGAAAGGGCGTCTCGAAGCGCTGTACCTGCCTGAAAATAATGATTTCCTCGGGCCCACGCAGGGCGAAGAATTACGTATCCGCGGTACAAATCTGCAACTCGAACGTTTAGGGCCGATTATTCCGACTTTTTCCTTCCTGACACCGTCGCTGCTGGAGCGCTGGCAGGATCTGAAACCGGCAGGGAATGTCGATCGCCTCGCGCTGGATATCCCGCTTAAACAGCCGGATCAGACCCGTTTTGATGCCAGCTGGAATGATGTCAGCTGGCAGCGCTGGGAACTTCTGCCCGGTATTAACCACTTTAAAGGCAGCGTGAAAGGCAGCATGTCGGGCGGGCAACTGACCGTTAATTTACAGGACAGCCTTCTGCCATATGGTGAAATGTTCCGCGCGCCGCTGGACGTGAGTGTGGCAACCGGTACGTTCAACTGGACCAGCGGCAAAGACGGCTGGGCGCTGTCGGGCAAAGACGTGGATGTCAAAGCCAACGCGCTGTGGGCGAAAGGTGATTTCAGCTACAAGCAACCCGCTGAAGGTGAGCCGTGGCTGAACATTCTGGCCGGTATCCGCCTGTATGATGCGGGCCAGGCCTGGCGCTATTTCCCTGAACCGCTGATGGGCAAACATCTGGTGGATTATCTGAGTGGCGCGATTCAGGCCGGGCAGGTGGATAACGCGACTCTGACCTTTAACGGCAATCCGCATCATTTCCCGTTTAAAAAGAACGAAGGGCAGTTTCAGGTTTGGGTTCCGCTGCGCCATTCGACCTTCCAGTTCCAGCCGGAATGGCCTGCGCTGACCGATCTGGATATCGACCTCGACTTCCTGAATGACGGCCTGTTTATGAAAGCCGCGCACACCAAACTGGGCAATGTCGATGGCAACAACGTCGTGGCAAATATTCCGGATTATCTGAAAGAAAAACTTTTCATCGATTCCGACCTGCGCGGGCAGGGTAAAGATATCGGCGATTACTTCATGGATACGCCACTTCACGACACGCTGGGTTCTGCATTGCAGGAGCTCCAGATTGGTGGCGAAGTAAATGGTCGCTTACATCTGGACATTCCGCTGGACGGGGAACTGGTGCGCGCATCCGGTGGCGTAACGCTTAACGATAACAGCCTGTTTATCAAACCGCTGGACAGCAAAATCAGCCATCTCAGCGGCCAGTTCAGCTACGACAACGGCAATCTTCAAAGCAATCAGTTAACCGGTAACTGGTTCGGGCAACCGATCAACGTGATGTTCAGCACGCAGGAACTGCCGGACGATTTCAAAGTGCAGGTTGGTCTGGATGCTAACTGGCAGCTGTCAAAAATTCCAGGCATGCCTGCCGCGGCGGCCAGCAAAATTTCCGGCGGTACGCCGTGGAAAGGCAACGTCAATATCACCCTTCCGCATAAAGGTACGCCGACGTATACCGTAGACGTGAATGCTGACCTGAAAGATGTAAGCAGTCACTTACCTGATCCGCTGAACAAAAAGCCGGGTCATTCGATGCCGCTGGTGGTGAACGTCAAAGGCGATTTGCACAGCTTTAATCTGGAAGGTGTGCTGGCGGGTAAAAACCATTTCAACAGCCGCTGGTTGCTGGGCAAACAGCTGAAACTGGACCGCGCCTCGTGGCAGGAAAACACCAAAAAAACGCCGCCATTGCCGGATGACAGCAGCCTGACGCTGCATCTGCCACCGCTGGATGGTGAAAACTGGCTTGGCCTGTTGTCGCCGGACAAAGCGACGCAAAGCGCCAGTACTAAACTGTCCGGATTCAGCTTCCCGCACCAGATTATCCTGACCACACCGACGCTGACGCTGGGCGGGCAGGTCTGGAATGACCTGAAGATTCAGTCGGTTCAGAGCCATCAGGGCATGGAAGTGACTGCCAAAGGTAAAGAAATCGACGGCACGCTGAACATGAATGACAACGGTCCGTGGCTGGTGAATCTGCATTATCTGTATTTCAACCCGCAGTGGACCGTGGACGACGTGGCCAGCAGCGGCCAGCCTGGCGGGAACCCGTTTGCCTCGAGTAAGATTTCTTTCGCGAACTGGCCTGCATTGCAGCTCCGGTGTGAAGCGTGCTGGTTCCTCGGGCAGAACTTCCGCAAGGTGAATGCTGACCTGACGCCGCAGGGCAAATTGCTGATGCTGCGTAACGGCCTGATTGATACCGGTGTGGCAAAACTGGATGTGCAGGGCGACTGGAAGCAGGACGAACAGGGTGAAAATACCGGCCTGAAAGGGAAACTGTCGGGCAAAAATATCGAACAGGCGATGTCCTTCTTTGGCGTGACTACGCCACTTAAAGATGCGCCGTTTAATGTGAACTTCGATCTCCACTGGAAATCGGTGCCGTGGAAGCCGGATATCAGCACGCTGAACGGCACGCTGAAAAACGAGCTGGGCAAAGGCGAAATTGCTGATATTGGTGGCGGTCGCGCCGGACAGTTGCTTCGTCTGGTGAGCTTCGACGCGCTGCTGCGTAAGTTGCGTCTGGATTTCAGCGACACCTTTGGTCAGGGATTCTATTTTGATTCCATCAAATCCACCGCGTGGATTAAAGATGGCACGCTGCACACCGATGACCTGCTGGTTGACGGGCTGGCAGCGGATATCGCCATTACCGGTAAAGTGAATTTCGTAAACCAGCAGCTCGATTTAGAAGCGGTGATTGCGCCGGAAATTTCAGCCACCGTGGGCGTGGCGACGGCATTCGTGATTAACCCGGTGGTCGGCGTGGCTGTTTTTGCGGCCAGTAAAGTGCTGGCACCGCTGTGGAATAAAATCTCGCTGATCCGCTACCAGATTAGCGGGACGATTGCTGAACCGCATATCAATGAAATTTTGCGTAAACCTGCTGTCCCGCCAAAAGAGGCCACCGCGCAGTAACGTTTCCGAGACGGCGCAGGAAAGCTCGTTCGGGCTGTGTTAGGCTGTTAATAACGTTGTAACAATGGATTGTCCGGCAGGCTGACTGATTACCGCAGAGCCAGCACTGCCGGATTTTCGTCTAAAAGAGAGTGAATCTATGAGTCTGGCCTTAGTCAGTGAGCAGTTACTAACTGCCAATAATCTGAGTCATCAGGATCTGTTTTCCGTTTTGGGCCAGTTGTCAGAACGTCGCCTTGATTATGCCGATCTCTTTTTCCAGTCCAGTTTCCACGAAGCCTGGGTTATTGAAGACAGTATCATCAAAGACGGTTCTTACAATATCGACCAGGGCGTCGGTGTCCGTGCGGTCAGCGGTGAAAAAACCGGTTTTGCTTATGCCGATCAGATCACACTGAACGCGCTCAATCAAAGCGCGACGGCGGCGCGAAGCATCGTCCGCGAGCAGGGCAATGGCAAAGCGCATACGCTGGGCGAAATTGCTTACAAATCCCTTTATACGCCACTGGATCCGCTGCAAAGCCTGCCGCGTGAAGCGAAAATTGAGCTTCTGCACCGTGTCGATAAAATTGCCCGCGCTGCCGATAAACGCGTTCAGGAAGTCAGCGCCAGCATTACCGGCGTCTACGAAACCGTACTGGTCGCCGCAACCGATGGCACGCTGGCGGCGGATATCCGTCCGCTGGTGCGCTTGTCTGTCAGCGTGCTGGTCGAGCAGGATGGTCGTCGCGAGCGTGGCTCAAGCGGCGGCGGTGGCCGCGTCGGTTATGATTATTTCCTCGAAACCGTCAATGGTGAAGTGCGCGCAGAAGCCTTCGCCCGTGACGCCGTGCGTATGGCGTTGCTGAACCTGACCGCCGTTGCGGCACCTGCGGGCGGCATGCCTGTGGTACTCGGCGCGGGCTGGCCGGGCGTGCTGTTGCACGAAGCGGTCGGGCATGGCCTCGAAGGCGATTTCAACCGTCGCGGAACGTCAGTCTTCAGTGGCCAGATGGGTAAACTCGTGGCTTCTGAGCTGTGCACGGTTGTTGATGACGGCACAATGCCAGGCCTGCGCGGCTCGCTGGCGATTGACGATGAAGGCGTGCCGGGGCAATACAACGTGCTTATCGAAAACGGCGTGCTGAAAGGCTACATGCAGGACAAACTGAACGCGCGTCTGATGGGCGTTGCGCCAACCGGTAATGGCCGTCGCGAATCCTATGCGCACCTGCCAATGCCGCGTATGACCAATACCTACATGCTGGCCGGGAAATCAACGCCGGAAGATATTATCAGCAGCGTGGAATACGGCTTGTATGCACCGAATTTCGGCGGCGGTCAGGTCGACATTACCTCCGGCAAATTCGTGTTCTCCACCTCTGAAGCCTATCTGATTGAAAAAGGCCGCATCACCAAACCGGTGAAAGGCGCCACGCTGATTGGCTCCGGGATCGAAGCGATGCAGCAGATTTCCATGGTGGGTAACGATCTGGCCATCGATAAAGGCGTGGGCGTGTGCGGTAAAGAAGGTCAGAGCCTTCCGGTCGGCGTCGGTCAGCCAACCCTGAAGCTGGATAATCTGACGGTGGGCGGTACGGCGTAACCTCAGGTTTTTCAGCGATTAGCCTCCCTTTGCGGGAGGCTATTTATTTCCTGCCTAATTCCACTGCGTCACTTTCTTACCCTGCCGGTAACCCTGATACACCTTACTCACCCGTTTGAAATAATCCGTCAGATAATCAATGCAGACCTGCACTTTCAGCGGGAGTTTGTCTTTTTCCGTGTACAGCGCGTACACCGGGCGCGGATCGGACTGGTAGCTTCTGAATAAAATTTCTACTTCGCCGGCATTAATTTCCTCAATCACCCACATCAGCGGGACATACGCAATGCCAACACCCGCTTTCAGCCAGCGGATCATGGTCTGTGAATCGTTGGTGACGAAACGCCCTTGTGGCGTGATGCGCGTCGAAATGCCTTCCGGTGCGATCAGCTCAAATTCACTGTCGGGACGCACGCTGTATTCCAGCCACGAGAAATTCACCATATCGGCAGGTTTTTCCGGCGTACCGTGCTGCGCCAGATAGCTGCGTGCCGCACACACCACCATCGGCATGGACCCTAATCGGGTGCAAAACAGGCTGGAATCTTGCAACGCACCGACACGGATGACGACATCCAGCCCGTCGGCGATTAAATCGGGCGCGGGAATGCCGGTGACCAGATTCACCGTCAGGCCGGGATATTCGCCGAGCATTTCGGCGGTCATGGCAGCAAGAACATTTTGTGCCATTGTCGATGAGCTGCCGATGCGCAAAGTGCCGGTCGGCGTGTTATTGAAGGCATACAACTGTTCATGCACTTCACGCACGTCATGCAGCATTTTCCGGCATCCCTGATAGTAAAGCTTCCCGGCTTCTGTCAGGCCGATACTGCGGGTGCTGCGGTTTAGTAATTTGATTTGTAAGTCATTTTCCAGCTTTGAAATGGTCTGGCTGATGGCGGAAACGCTCATGTCGAGGCGTCGTGCGGCGGCGGTAAAAGAACCGCTTTCCACGACCTGAGCGAATATCGACATGCGTTTTAATCGATCCATTGTTAACTCTGGCTTAAAAGTGATTTAGATCACAGAACGTTGATTACTTGATAATAAGCACGCTAATATACTCGTCCGGGCGATAAAACTCAGGTTTCTGATTTCCTGAATCAATGCTTACCTTCGCACACTTCCCTGGCAACCCCACAGTTTCATTGAGCACTTCCCAGTGAATTATTTATCTCCGGGGACGCGTGGCATTGCCTAAAATAATGAATAATGCGTGCGCGGGACGAGCAGATCTGCCCGCCGTCACTGCTGCTGGTAATAATGTAAGGAATTTTTGATGAGTTTGCTTCCGGTAATGGTGATTTTCGGATTGTCGTTTCCACCGGTATTTTTTGAAATACTGCTGGCGCTGGTGGTGTTTTTCCTGCTCCGGCGGATATTACAACCGACTGGTATTTATGACTTTGTCTGGCATCCGGCTTTGTTTAACACAGCATTATATTGCTGTCTTTTTTACCTGATTTCCCGCTTGTTCGTCTGAGGCCGTTGTGAAAAATTTCTCTATAAAAATAATACGTTATGCAATTACGCTGATTCTTGTCGTTCTGGCTGTCATCGCAATCTTCAGAGCCTGGGCGTTCTATACGGAATCTCCGTGGACCCGTGATGCCAAATTTACCGCTGACGTTGTGTCGATTGCGCCGGATGTGACCGGTTTAATCACTGACGTGCCGGTGATTGATAATCAGCTGGTGACCAAAGGTCAGGTGCTGTTCAAAATTGACCAGCCGCGTTATCAGCAGGCGCTGGACGAAGCCAGTGCTGACGTCGCTTATTATCAGGCGCTGGCCGCCGAGAAAAAACGCGAAGCCGGACGCCGTGTGAAACTGGGCGTTCAGGCAATGTCGCAGGAAGAAATTGATCAGGCGAACAACGTACTGCAAACCGCGCAGCATCAGCTGGCGAAAGCGCAGGCCGCGCGCGATCTGGCGGTACTGGATTTAGAGCGTACCGTGGTTGTCGCACCGGCTGATGGCTGGGTCACCAACCTCACGGTTCATCCCGGCAACTACATTAACCGGGGATCGACCGCTGTCGCGCTGGTGAAGAAAAACTCTTTCTATATTCTCGCTTATCTGGAAGAAACCAAACTGCCGGGCCTGAAGAAAGGCGATCGTGCGGAAATCACCCCGCTGGGCAGTAACCGCATCATGCACGGTACCGTCGACAGCGTCGCTGCTGCGGTCACCAACAGCTCATCTTCGGCGGCGACCAATGGTCTGGCGACTATCGACAGCAACCTGGAATGGGTGCGCCTGGCGCAGCGCGTGCCGGTGAAAATCGTGCTCGACGATAAAGACCAGCAGCATCCGTACCCGGCGGGGACGACGGCCACCGTCGTAATCACCGGCAGTCATGATCGTAAACGAGATGAAGGTTCTCCGTTCCTTCGTCTCCTGCATCGCCTGAGAGAGTTTGGATAAGGCCGGAAAGATGAATAGCGTACTTATCCCGCGCATACGTTTTGCCTGCAAGCTGACGTTCGCGATCCTCGGCGCTCTGGTTCTCGGATTTTATCTGCAACTCGAGACCCCGCGCTGGTCGGCCATGACCGCCGCCATTGTGACCTCCGGCCCTGCGCTGGTGGCGGGCGGCGAACCTTTTGCCGGTGCTATTCGTCACCGTGGTTTCCTGCGCGTTATCGGGACGTTTATCGGCTGTATCGCGGCGCTGGTGATTGTTATCGCCACCGCCCGCGCGCCGGTCGTGATGCTGCTTTTATGCTGTATATGGGCGGGCATCTGCACCTGGTGGTCTTCACTGGTGCGCATTGAAAACTCCTATGCGCTGGGGCTGGCGGGTTATACCGCGCTGATTATCGTGGTGACTTCCGCCAGCGCACCGTTACAGACACCGCAGTTTGCCGTTGAGCGTTGCAGCGAAATCGTGATCGGTATTTGCTGCGCCATCGTGGCTGATCTGCTGTTTTCTCCGCGTTCCATCAAAAAAGATATCGACCGCGCCGTCAGTCAGCTGATGTTGGATCAGTTTGCGCTGATGCGGATTTGCGTGAATGTCGGCTCCAAAGAAGATATCGACAAATCCTGGAATAATCTGGTCAAAAGCACCACAGCGCTAAACGGTATGCGCGGCAGCCTGATGATGGAATCATCGCGCTGGCAGCGTTGCAATCAGCGTCTGAAGGCGCTGCACAGCACCTCGCTGAGCATGATTACCCAGGCCTGTGAAACCTACCTGATTATGCAGGACACGCCGGAAAGGCTTTCTCCCGAGCTGAAAGCGTTATTTGCTGAACCGGCAGAAACCGTTGCGGATGTTCACCGTCGCCTGAAACAGCTGCGCCAGATTATTACCGGCATGCACAGCGATAACGTACTGGTGACGCTCAGCGCCTGGGCCGGGGCAGGGACCCGTGCGCTGTTGCTGATGAAAGGTGTTCAGACCAACAGCAGCATCAGCAGCATTGAAAGCGGCGTGCTGGAAGGCGAAGTGGTAGTGCGTCCGGTGTCAGCAGAACGGCATCATGCGCTGATCAACGGCCTGCGTACCTTTACTGCGACGGCGATTGGCTGCCTGATGTGGTTGTGGACCGGCTGGACGTCGGCCAGCGGCTGCGTGATTATTATCGCCGTGGTGACCTCGCTGGCGATGCGCACGCCGAACCCGAAAGGCATGGCGATGGATTTTATCGTCGGTATGTTACTGGCGATCCCGGTTGGCTCGATGATGTTTATGCTGATCATGCCTTCGACGCAGCAAAGTCTGTTCCTGCTGTGTCTGATGCTGGGGATTTTCACCTTCTTTATCGGTATCGAAGTCACCAAGCGTCGTCTCGGAATGCTCGGTCTGCTGGCGGGCACCATCAATATTCTGGTGCTCAGTAACCCGATGAAATTCAACGTAACGTCGTTTCTCGATAACGCGCTGGGGCAGGCGATCGGGACAGTCATTGCGATGGCTGTGTTGCTGATTATTCGCGATAAGTCCCGCGATAAAACGGGGCGCACATTGCTGAACCGCTTTATGAGCAGTGCAGTATCGGCGCTGACCACCAAGGCGTACCGTCGTCGTGAAAACCACCTTCCGGCGCTTTATCATCAGCTCAATCAGCTGCTGGTCATGTTCCCAAATGACATCGGTAAATACCGCCTGGCGCTGATGCTGATTATCGCTCACCAGCGCATGAAACTCGCCGAAGTGCCGGTGAATGATGAGCTGTCAGCGTTCCATAAGAAAATCCGCAACACGGCAGATCACGTGGTTTCTGCGTCGGGCGAAGGCAAGCGGACTTACTACTACCAGCGTCTGCTCAAGGAGCTGGCTGAGTATCAGCAGAAGCTGGTCGATTACGATGCACCACTGAAAGTGACTGAGCCAGTGCGGCGCCTGACCGAAATGCTACATCGTTATCAGCATTCATTTGTGGCGTAATAGTCTGTAAAAACATAAGGCCGGTGTTTAACTACACCGGCCTTTTTTATTGTCGTGCTCCGCGCATTATTTCATGAACGCTTCGCGGTCGGCGGCAGTAATCTGACGTATTACCCGACAGGGAACGCCAGTGGCCACCACACCGGCGGGAATGGACTTTGTCACCACGCTGCCCGCGCCAATCACGCTGTTACGGCCAATAGTCACGCCCGGATTTACCATCACTCCGGTGCCCAGCCAGACGTTATCTTCGATGACAATCGGCAGGGAGAATTGCTGTCCGGTGGCGCGGATTTCAGGGTCGATCGGGTGACCGGCTGTCGCCAGCGTCACGTTTGGCGCGAACATCACGTTATCGCCAATCGTCACCGTGGCGTCATCCACCACCGTGAGATTGAAGTTGGCGTAGAAGTTCTTGCCGATATGAATATGCGTGCCGTACGCGACGCGCAGCGGCGGCTCGATCCAGCCGTTTTCGCCGATGCTGCCCATCATGTCTTTCAGCAACCGCTGGCGTTTGTCTTCTTCAGACGGGCGGGTCAGATTGTAATCGTACACCCGCTCTTTTCCGGCGCGGCGCTCTTCAGGCAGTCCTTCGCCCATGTCGGTATAAAGCTCGCCAATGTTCATTTTTTCGCGTGTCGGCATACTTTCGTCCTTTTAAAATGAGTCAGATTGCAGACAGTTTACGGAGTGCTACACGGGCTGTGAACGTATGACATTCAACTTTGCGAGCTGTGTCTCTCAGTGCTGTCTGACAGACGCTTTCTTCTCAGCCGCTATACTTAACGCAATCCCGTGCGTTAAACAGCACAAATCAGGAGGATCCCTAATGTCTGCCCATTCTCAAAAACTGTCCGCGCATCCTTTATTCAAGACCGGCTATTTTGTCGGCGGCGAATGGCATGAAGCCAAAAACACCTTCGATGTCCTGAATCCGGCGAGCGGCGATGTGGTGGCTAAAGTGGCCAAGGCCGGTAAAGCCGAGACCGAAGCCGCCGTCAAAGCCGCCAGCGACGCTTTCCCCGCATGGCGGAAAACGACCGCAAAAGCCCGTTCGGAGATTTTGCACCGCTGGTATGAACTGATGCTGGAAAACAAACAGTTTCTCGGCGAACTGATGGTGGCTGAACAAGGCAAACCGCTGAAAGAGGCGCTGGGCGAAGTCGATTACGCCGCCAGCTATCTGCAATGGTTCAGCGAAGAAGCCAAACGCGCCAACGGTGAAATCATTCCGCCGGCCAAATCCGGTTCCCGGATCCTTGCCACGCGCGAACCGGTAGGCGTTGTCGCGGCCATCACGCCCTGGAACTTCCCGCTGGCAATGCTGACCCGCAAACTCGGTCCGGCGCTGGCCGCAGGCTGTACCGGCCTTATCAAACCGGCGAATAATACGCCACTTTCCGCTTTTGCGTTGTTGCAGCTGGCGAAAGACGCGGGCGTGCCGGATGGCGTCATCAACGGCGTGGCGGGCGATACGCAGGCTATCAGCGACGTGATTATGGCCAGCGATAAAGTAAGAAAAGTGTCCTTTACCGGTTCTACTGAAGTCGGGAAAACGCTGGTTCGCAACAGCGCCGACACCATGAAAAAAGTGTCGATGGAGCTGGGGGGTAACGCGCCGTATATCGTGTTCGACGACGCTGATATTGAGGCCGCCGTGAAAGGGGCCATCACCTGCAAATTCCGTAACACCGGACAGGTCTGCGTGTGTATCAACCGCATCTACGTTCAGGACGGCGTTTACGAAGCGTTCACCTCGCGCCTGGTCGAAGAAGTGCGCAAGCTGAAAGTCGGTAACGGCATGGATGAAGGCGTGATAGTCGGCCCGCTGATTGACATCAAAGGGCTGGAGAAAGTGGAGGAACATGTTAAAGACGCGCTGGAGAAGGGCGCGAAACTGATGGAAGGCGGGCAGCGACATAAGCTGGGCGGTAACTTCTTCCAGCCGACGGTGATTATCAATGCAACCGACGACATGAAAGTCGCGCGCGAAGAAACCTTTGGTCCGCTGGCAGCCTGTTTCCGTTTCAAAACGGAAGAGGAAGTGATTAAGCGCGCCAACGATACGCCGTTCGGACTGGCCGCGTATTTCTACAGTCAGAATCTGCAACGTATTTTCCGCGTTGCCGATGCAATTGAAAGCGGCATGATCGGCATTAACGAATGTGCGATTTCCAATGAGGCCGCGCCGTTTGGCGGGGTAAAAGAGTCCGGTCTGGGGCGCGAGGGCTCCGTGCTGGGGCTGGAAGAGTATTTGCAGGTGAAAACATTACATTTGGGAAATCTATAAGTCCGCTTTCCCGAAACTCTGTTTTGAGAAACAATATTCAGCAACCGACGGTTTTTCGCATTATAAAAGTGACGTCAATGAAGGCATTCAACGGGCTGCGTTCGCGCACTTTTTCTCGCAATCTGATCATGGCCATCGCCGTCATTCTCGGGCTGGCCGGTGTTGCCGGACACGTTGTCGCAAAATCGACATACAATCAGGGCACAATCGTTGCGGGTACTGATGAACAATCCGTGGTGAATTATTTGCGCCAGAATCACAGATTGCCTGATAACTACATCACCAAGAAAAAGGCACGCGAAGCGGGCTGGGATGCGCGTTCCGGCAACCTGTGCGATGTATTGCCAGGAAAAGCCATCGGCGGCGACCGGTTCTCAAACCGGGAAGGGCGTTTACCGGCGGCTAACAAACGCGTATGGCGTGAGGCAGATATCAACTATCGCTGCGGACGCCGCGGTGCTGACCGCGTGCTGTTTGCCAGCGACGGACTGATTTATGTCAGCCGTAACCATTATCAGAATTTTGTTCGGGTGGAGTAATGTCGATGAAAAAAGTGAGCTTCGATTTTAATCACATCCCGGATTTACCCGCATTCTACGGCGAGTTTGCCCGTCAGTTTGAACTGACCGACGAATTCGGCGCGAATCTGGACGCACTTTGGGATGAGGTGACCGGCGGAATAGCGCTGCCGGTTGAAATTGATTTCTTAAATCTGAACGCCAGCCGCAAACGGCGATTTGGTGCGCTGATTCTGCTGTTTGAAGAGGCGGAAGAAGAGCTGGAAGGCGAGTTGCGGCTGAACCTGCTGGAGAAACCTGCCGCGAAAGCGAAAGGCTAAAAAGAAAAAACCCGCCATTTCGGTGACTCAAAAGGCGGGTTTTTATTTTAGTCCTGGCCTTCAGCCAGTTCGCGCAGATACTGGAAAATCTGGCGGTAAGATTTCGGCGGCTTGTTCGTCGCTTTCTCTTTTTGCGCGTTGCGGATCAGCGCGCGAAGTTGCTGACGGTCAGCTTCCGGATAGAGAACTAAAACGGAAGGAATGACATCGTCGCCTTCTTCGACCAGACGGTCACGCAGCATTTCCAGTTTATGGAACAGCGAAACCTGCTGGTTGTGGCGGTTTTTCAGTTTATCCAGCGCGGTCTGGATCGGCTCAACGTCACGGGAACGCAGCATTTTACCGATCAGCTGCATCTGGCGGCGACGGCCTTCTTTCTTGATCTTTTGCGCAAGGTTGATGGCGGCGCGGAGATCTTCATCCAGCGGCAATTTGTCGAGCGAGTTATTACCCAGATCAACCATTTCTGCACCGAGATCTTTCAGCGCCTCGGCGTCACGTTTGATTTCACTTTTACTGACCCAGATGATCTCATCATCTTCTTCGTTCGCGTTGTTATCCGGAACGTCGTCGTGCCAGTCGTCAATTTTCTTTGTCATGGGCGCTTCCTCTTAACGAGGTAATCCTGTCAGTTTGATTGTGCTTTATTGCTTCGGCCGCATTATGCCACAGTCCTCTATATTCTGTTGCAACTTCGGTTTAACACTCTCGGACTGAAAGCGAAATTATGGCGAGTCTCTGTTAGACTCAAAGGTAATCGTCTTCATAATTCAGTGTAGAACAATCCCTTTTATCTCATAAGCGATGGCATGCCGATGAACGTAGTCAATCAAGTTGCGCAGCAGCGTAAAACCCTGGAACAGGCCGTCTCACAGGCACTGGAGCTGGCGAAAGCAGGCTCAGATGCCGCAGAAGTGGCGGTCAGCAAAACCACCGGTATCGGCGTCAGCACCCGTTTTGGCGAAGTCGAGAACGTGGAATTCAACAGCGACGGCGCACTGGGCATCACCGTTTATTATCAGAACCGTAAAGGCAGCGCGTCTTCCACCGATTTAAGCCCTGACGCGATTTCCCGCACCGTGCAGGCTGCGCTGGATATTGCCCGTTATACGTCACCGGATCCGTTCGCGGGTGTGGCGGATAAAGAAATGCTGGCCTTCGATGCGCCGGATCTGGATTTATTCCATCCGGAAGAATTGGATCCGGATCGCAGTATCGAACTGGCCGCCCGTGCTGAACAAGCCGCATTGCAGGCGGATAAACGAATCACTAACACTGAAGGCGGCAGTTTCAACAGCCACTACGGCATCCGGGTTTTCGGCAACAGCCACGGTATGTTGCAGAGCTATTGTTCGACGCGTCACTCCATTTCTGCTTCGGTTATTGCTGAACACGAAGGTGACATGGAACGCGATTACGCCTATTCCATCGCCCGTAAAATGAGCGACCTGAAAGACCCTGAATGGGTCGGTGCAGAGTGCGCACGCCGCACGTTATCGCGTCTGGCACCGCGTAAATTACCGACCATGCAGGCACCGGTTCTGTTCGCTTCCGAAGTGGCGACCGGTTTGTTCGGTCATCTGGTCGGGGCGATCAGCGGCGGCAGCATTTACCGTAAATCGTCATTCCTGCTCGACAGCCTCGGCAAGCAAATTCTGCCGGAATGGCTGACCATTGAAGAACATCCGCATCTGCTGCAAGGTCTGGCTTCGACGCCGTTCGACAGCGAAGGTGTGCGCACCGAACGCCGTGATATCGTTAAAGACGGCGTGCTGCAAAACTGGCTGATGACCTGTTATTCCGCGCGTAAACTCGGTCTGCAAACCACCGGCCATGCGGGCGGTATTCACAACTGGCGCATCGCGGGTCAGGGCGATGATTTCGCGGGTATGCTGCGTAAACTCGACAAAGGTCTGGTTGTTACCGAACTGATGGGCCAGGGCGTCAGCGGCGTGACCGGTGACTATTCCCGCGGTGCGGCAGGTTTCTGGGTAGAGAATGGCGAGATCCAGTATCCGGTGAGCGAAATCACCATCGCCGGTAACCTGAAAGATATGTGGCGCAATATGGTCGCCATCGGCAGCGATATCGAAACCCGCAGTAACATTCAGTGCGGCTCCGTGCTGTTGCCTGCGATGAAAATCGCCGGCGAATAATCCTGACTTAAAAGCAGCGATCGCCCGATCGCTGCTTCCTCCTTTACTACCTTTCTTTACAAAAAATTCATCCCGTTTTCCTCTCTCTCAGCCTATTTTTATAAAGCCTTACAAGCAATGTCGTTTTAACTAACAAATAAATAACAATAGAGAGAAAAGAATATGCGCAAACAACTGATGGCGTTGGCGGTAATCGCCCTGTTAGGAAGCAGTACGGCGGTTCTGGCCGCAGATTTAGAAACGGACATGGACACGATTGCGGATAACTACAGCAAAGTGCTGAAGACCAATGATCAGGCAGAACTTACGACCAGCCTGGCGAACATGAAAGCGGCAGCGGAAGACGCGAAAAAAGCCACACCGCCGAAGCTGAAAGGCAAAGCGCCGGACAGTCCGGAGATTCAGGATTACCACAAAGGGCTGGATACGCTGATTGGGCAGATTGATTCGGCATCAGCTTTGGCGAAAGCCGGCAAAGTAGATGAAGCGAAGAAAGAAGCCGAAGGGTTTAAGGCCACAAGGAATGAGAACCACAAGAAGTTTAAGTAAGCAGATGGCCGCTGCTTAGGCGGCTTTTCATGCTGATAGCAGCGTAAGTTTCGGTTTCTCAATAACGGTTATCACACGGCCTCTCGCACCGAAACCGCCCAAGAGAGGGAAAGCACTTCCCTCTCTTGGGCGGTTTCGGCGCTGCGCGTTAAGCGATCACTGCAGGTGAGAAACCGAAATTTTCTCATCCTTAAGTAAAGCCGCCATTGCAGCGGCTTCTGCAAAAAAATCTTAACTTCTCAGTTCCCCGGCCGCCTCCGGCTGATACAACAACTCCAGCACGGTAATGTGGCTTTCTTCGCCATTGGGCATTTCCCACGTAATGCTGCCGCCGACGCGCAGGCCTAAAAGGGCAGCGCCGAGCGGGGCCATCACCGACAGTTGCTCATTGCTGTCTTTCAACGCTGCCGGATAGACCAGTGTACGGATGTGCTCTTCGCCTTCTTTACCTTCCGTAAAGCGAACCTTGCTGTTCATCGTAACTACGTCGGCAGGAATTTCCCCGGGCGGCAAAATCTCTGCGCGATCCAACTCTTCATTCAGGGCATCGGCGACCGGGCTGCTGGCAAATGCCGGTTGCGCCAGCAATGTGTCCAGGCGTTCTGCGTCAAGTTCATTGATGATCAGTGTCGGTTTACTCATAACATTCTCCATGGTTCCTTTTGCATCACCCGCTTCATGCGAGTGGGGTGCCGGTCGGCAAAAAATAACACCCCCGCGGGTAAGCGCGGGGGTGTCAGTGTTCTGCATGTGTTCTTTGATACTAGGCATTCTTATCGGTAAAAGAAAGCGTTGTAAGGGAATTAATCCGCATTGCGAAAAATCCGATTACCAGTGAAATACGCTGCTACAGACGGTAATACTCAGTGATATGACGACTTAACTTTTCGTTTTGCGAATTAGATCTGCTCAGCTCACCGTATTTCCACTTCGAACTGGAAAAAGACCCACTACACAGGAAATCTCTCCAGGGTTAGGGTAAAGACAGACGAAATAAACGACTGAAAATAGAAAGTCAGGCAAGGAGAGAGGTAACCGCGAGTGAATAACGGAACCGCATCTGTGAAGGGTAACGGGCAGACAGAATTGGAAGATGCTCCTGCAATAACAGAGAAAGTATTAAAAGATATTCAGGCAATGCAAAGTGCGAAGAATATCTACACCACAGATGTTCAGTTACAGATGTTAACGTCACACGTTAAAGCCATGGTATTACGCTCAATCACCGGCGAACCATTGCCTGAAGTCGAAAAAGATTTATTTGACGAAATTTCTGATGAGTCCATGAAAATGGCAGAAGAAGTTGTCAGCTGGTTCGGAAATTTACCGATTGAGGAAGCGTATTTGCTCTCGGTGCATTTTGAAGTCGCAAGAGACAACGAACCGAAATAATCCTGATTTTTGATTTAACGAATTAACCAAACTGGAGAAGTAAATTATGGGACAAGTATTAGTTGTGATTGGCGACCGTTTAGGTAAAGGCCAGAAAGTGGCAGCAGGCGTGGAAGCGGCTGGCGGAAGAGCCATTGTTGTCCCAGGCATGGCAGCCGATATGAAACTCGGCGACGTGATGAAAACAGAAGGCGCGACCTTTGGTATTTCGTTCTGCGGCAGCGGCGGCGCCGGTGCGATTACCGCACAAAACAAATACGGATATAAAGCCAAGTACGGGATGCGTTCAGTGGATGAAGGTGTGACGGCAATTAACGAAGGCTGTCTGGTATTAGGGTTCGGATTTATGGATAAAGAAGAACTGGGTCAGCGCCTGGTTGAAGCTTATAACAAGAAGTATGGTCAGGCGTAATGAAGCAACAATTAAGCACGACAGTTCGGGTTGAAGGAAAAGGTGAAAATAAGGCTGCCGCCTTTTCTTCCGCACTGAGTCAGGTTCAGAGAACGGTTCTCAAATCTTCTGCCAATAATGTCTTGCTGCGTATTGAACCGCAGGACGTCAAGGTAATAAAGGCAGAAGAGTCAGTGAAAAGAGAAAAGTTTCTGTTCTTTTTTCTGGCCAGGGAAAGAAAGAGTTATTACGTGGCGTTAGACATTACCGTCAACCTGACTGTTATTAATACGGAACAGGTAGTTTTTGTCACGAAATAAAAACGTTAGCTATAAATGACAAGGATATACTGATGTTTTTAATTATTTTATTTAAGTCGCTTATTATCGGCGGACTGGTTGGCGTGGGGGTAGGTGCAGGTGCTGCACGTATGTTCCACGCGCCTACCGTACAAGGGATGGGGGCTTTTCGTACTCTTGGGGAATTAAATTCCTGTGAAGGCGATCCGGCTTCGCATTTCTCATTTGGTCTGGGCTTCTTCTTTAACGCCTGGGCTTCTTCCGTTGCGGCGGGTTCTTTCACACAGGACGTCGACCACCGCATCATCCCTCACTGGGCGACCGCTGCTCTGATGTTCAAAAACCGCAATGTGGCTGAAACCATGCACGACCCGCGCAAGATGGCGATTGCGGGCGGCATCATCGGCATGATTGTGGTGGCATTCCTGAATACCACCGCCTCCGCGGTACCTGCGGCTTTACAGGTGACGGCGATTAAAGTGCTGGTGCCTGCGGCCAACCTGCTGGTGAACACCGTCATGCCCGTAATTTTCTGGCTGGCGGCGATTGATGCAGGGCGTCGTTCCGGTTTCTGGGCCACCATCTTCGGCGGTCTGGCGCAGATGATCATGGGTAACGCCGTGCCGGGTCTGGTGCTGGGTATTCTGATCGGGAAAGGCGTTGAAGAAAGCGGCTGGAACCGCGTCACCAAAGTGATGATGGCGGCGATTATCGCGCTGTTCGCACTCAGCGGCTTCTTCCGCGGTTTCGACGTCAAACTGTTGCAGTCTTTCATGCTGGATGTTCCCGCGTGGCTGAACGGCATTCACAACTCACTCAGCGGCAAGTAAGAGGAACATGACAATGGAAGAACAAGCCAAACGTGGTTTCTGGTACGCCGAGTGGTCGTTCCCGATTTTTGTCGGACTGCTGTCGTCAGGCGTTTTCGCCGGGACACACATGTATTACCTGTATGGCATTGGTGCTTTTAACGAAGTGGCGTTTGTGTCGATGCTGCGTTCAGGCATGGATACCGGTGTGTACGGCGCGGTTGCGGCCTTCGGTGCCAGTTTCCTGTTTGCCCGCATTATCGAAGGTTCGCTGGTCGGTATTCTGGATATCGGCGGCGCGATCCAGACCGGTATTGGTCTGGGCGTTCCGGCACTGTTGCTGGGCGCGGGGATTATCTTCCCGGTAGCGAACTTTGCCGCTTCGCTGGTGACCGGCCTGATCCTCGGTTTAGCCGTGGGTTACATCATTATTCTGGCGCGTAAATTCACCATCAATCAGAGCAATTCCACCTACGGTGCGGATGTAATGATGGGTGCGGGTAACGCCTCCGGCCGCTTCCTCGGACCGTTGATTATCCTCTCCGCGATGGCCGCGTCGATTCCAATCGGCCTGGGTTCACTGCTTGGCGCGCTGGGCTTCTACCTGTGGCAGAAACCTATCACCGGCGGTGCCATTCTCGGTGCGATGGTGCTGGGCGCTATCTTCCCGGTATCACTGTAAGTACTTCAATAAGAAAGCAGTAATCAGGCGTCAGGATTTCTCTGGCGCCTGAGATTATGGAGAACGTCGTATGTATGACTTAATCATCCGACAGGCAAAAAGCACAGACGGCAGCCTGACTGATATTGCAATTCAGGGCGGCAAATTCGCCGCCATCGGCACGCTGGCACCCGACGCCACAGCCCGCCAGACACTCGACCTTCAGGGCAAAGTTTACGCCAGCGCAGGCTGGATTGACTCCCACGTTCACTGTTACCCGAAATCACCCATTTATCATGACGATGCCGATTTGATTGGCATCGCCTGTGGTGTCACCACGGTGGCGGATGCCGGCAGCACCGGCGCGAATGATGTTGATGATTTCTATCAGATTACCCGTGCAGCGAAAACCAACGTCTACGCGTTCCTGAATATCGCGCGCACCGGCATCGTCACGCAGAACGAACTGGCGGATATGACGCAGATCGACAAAGTCGGCGTGCGTGACGCCATCGCGCGAAACCCCGGTTTTATTATCGGCATTAAAGCGCGCATGAGCAGCAGCGTGGTCGGCCAGAACGGTATTAAACCGCTGGTGCGCGCCAAAGAGATTCAGCAGGAAAACAACGATCTGCCGCTGATGGTGCATATCGGTAATAACCCGCCGAACCTCGATGAAATCGCCGATTTGCTGACATCAGGCGACATCATCACGCACTGCTATAACGGCAAGCCAAACCGCATCCTCTCGCCAGAAGGTGTACTGCGCGATTCCATTAAGCGCGCGCTGAGCCGCGGCGTGCGGCTGGATGTCGGTCACGGGACCGCAAGTTTCAGTTTTGAAGTGGCGGAACGGGCGATTAAGCAGGGCATTTTGCCCCACACCATCAGCTCCGATATTTACTGCCGCAACCGCATGAACGGGCCGGTGCATAGCCTGGCGACCGTCATGTCGAAGTTCTTTAGCGTAGGCATGACACTGACGCAAGTGATTGATTGCGTCACTTCACACGCCGCCGATGCTTTACGCCTGCCTGCCAAAGGCCGTCTCGAAGTGGGCGCTGACGCCGACCTGACTCTGTTCGAGCAGCGTTTTGCGCCGCAGGTATTTGTCGATTCCGAAGGTCAGTCCGCGAAGGGCGAAAGTTTGCTGGTACCTCTGGCCGCCGTGGTCGCGGGTGTCACTCTGTTAACCGAAGAAGGGAAATCTGCTCATGTCTTCTGAACAATCTTTGTATGAAAAATATCAGCTGAAACAGGTGATTAACGCGTCCGGTCGCATGACGGCGCTCGGTGTTTCCACGCCGCGTGAAGAAGTTGCGGCGGTGGTGAATACCGGTCTGAATCATTATTTCGAGATGAAGGATCTGGTGAACAAAACCGGTGCTTATATCGCCAAACTGCTGAACGTGGAAAACGCGGTGGTGGTGTCCTGTGCGTCTGCCGGGATTGCGCAGTCGGTCGCGGCGGTGATTGTGAAAGATAACGCCTGGCTGCTGGAAAACCTGCATGCCGCACCGCTGGAAGTCCCTCACGACATCGTGCTGCCAAAAGGCCACAACGTGAATTTCGGTGCGCCGGTGGGCACGATGGTGACAATGGGCGGCGGCAAAGTCGTGGAAGCCGGTTACGCCAACGAATGTTCTGCGGCCCAGCTTGCGGCCTGCATTACGCCACGCACTGCCGCGATTCTGTACATCAAATCACATCACAGCGTGCAGAAAAGCATTCTTTCGGTGGCGGAAGCCGCTGCCGTTGCCCGTGAGCATAACCTGCCGCTGATCGTTGATGCTGCCGCAGAAGAAGACCTGACCTGTTATTACGAAATGGGCGCAGATCTGGTGATTTACAGCGGCGCAAAAGCCATCGAGGGCCCGACCAGCGGTCTGGTGCTCGGCAAAAAACAGTACGTCGAATGGGTGAAACTGCAATCGGGCGGGATTGGCCGTGCGATGAAAGTCGGCAAAGAAGGCATTCTCGGCCTGACGCAGGCCATCGAAAGCTACATCACGCAACCCAAAACCACCGGGCAGGAAATGGTCGACAAGATGACGCCATTTATCGCCAGCCTGAATGAAATTAACGGCGTCACCGGACGCGTGGTCTGGGACAGCGCGGGGCGCGATATCGCCCGTACCGAAATCACTTTCGATGAAACGGTACTGGGCTGGAAAACCAAAGCCATTGTGGATGCGATGAAAACCGGCGATATCGCGATTTATTTCCGTGGCTACCGCGCTAACGAAGGCAAGATTGAAGTTGATGTGCGCAGCGTAACGCCGCCGCAACTCGCCATCGTCGCCGACCGTTTCAAACAACTTTTCAGTGGAGAGAAAGCATGAAACTGACCCCGAATTTCTACCGTGACCGCGTGTGCCTGAATGTGCTGGCTGGCTCGAAAGACAATGCCCGTGAAATCTATGAGGCGGCAGAAGGTCATGTTCTGGTCGGTGTGCTTTCCAAAAATTATCCGGACGTTACGAGTGCGGTAACGGACATGAAAGAGTACGCGGCGCTTATCGAAAACGCTTTGTCCGTTGGCTTAGGTGCGGGCGATCCGCGCCAGTCGCTGATGGTCAGCCAGATTTCACAACACGTTCAGCCGCAGCATGTGAATCAGGTCTTCACCGGTGTCGGCACCAGCCGTGCGCTGCTTGGTCAAAACGACAGCGTGGTCAACGGCCTGATTTCGCCGACCGGCAAAGTCGGTTTCGTCAAAATTAACACCGGCCCGCTAAGCTCCGCGGCCAGTGACGCCATTGTGCCGGTGGAAACCGCCATTGCGCTGCTCAAAGACATGGGCGGCAGCTCGGTGAAATATTTCCCGATGGGCGGCCTGAAAACTCGTGAAGAATTCGCTGCCGTGGCGCGTGCCTGTGCAGAACAGGATTTCTGGCTGGAGCCAACCGGCGGTATCGATCTGGAAAACTTCGAGCCAATCATGGAAATCGCACTGGCCGCGGGCGTGACCAAAATCATCCCGCATATCTACAGCTCAATCATCGACAGCGCGTCGGGCAATACCCGTCCTGAAGATGTGAAAACCCTGCTGGCCAGCGTCAAAAAACTGGTGGGCTGAAGGTTCTGACCTTTCCTGCGCGGTAAGCCGTCTGCGCGGTTAAACACTCAGCGTCCTTCATCCACTGAACGGGCGCTGAGCCTCTCGTTTGTCTGACAACCCAGGTTTGAGGAAATGTATGAGAAACTGGTTTCTGATTTCAGGTTTAACCTCCGCGATGCTGGCAGTCTGCGCCGCGCCGCTTTATGCAGCAGAAAAAACAATGACGTCGACGACTCCGCATTATGCTTACGTCGGCACCTACAACCCGAACGGGGAAGGTGTCTACCGCTTTAAGTTCGATCCTAAAACCGGCGCGCTGAGCGATAAAACGCTCGCCAGCCAGTTGCCAAATCAGGCGCAGATGGTGCTCAGCCATGACGGTAAAACGCTGTTTATCGGCAGCGAAATTGATCATTACAATGGTGGCAAACATGGTTCAGTGGCGGCCTATCGCATTGCGCCTGAAGATGGCAGCCTGACGCTGATTAATCAGGTGGATTCGCAGGGCGCAGGGCCGGTGTATCTTTCGCTGACGCCAAAAGGTGATCATCTGCTGGTGGCGAACTACATCAGCGGCGTGGTTGCCGTCTTCCCGGTGGACATCAGCGGGAAGCTGAGTGAAGCCAGTAACAGCCAGCAGGATTCCGGTCCGGCAGGCGCAGGCAAACCGGCCGCGGCGGCGGAAGGCAGTTTTGCCATCAGCGACCACAACGGGCCACACGCGCACATGATTGCCACAGATCCTTCCGGCAAATTCGTGTTCTCTACCGATCTGGGGCTGGACCGGATTTATCAGTGGAAGCTCAACGGTGAAACCGGCGTACTGGAAGCCAACGATCCGCCGTTTATCAAAGCCTCTTCTGAAGGTGCCGGACCCCGCCATTTCGTGTTTCATCCTAACGGCAAAGTCGTTTTCCTGATCAACGAAGAGGCTTCGACGCTGACCAGCTATCGTTTTGACGCCGTAAAAGGCACGCTCAGCGAGCTGCACAGCTTGTCCACGCTGCCGGCCGGTTTCAAAGGCACGAACTTCGCCGCGGGCATTGTGCTGAGCAAAGACGGCAAACATCTGTACGTTGCCAATCGTCTGCACAACAGCATCGCGCAAATCAACGTGACCGGTGAAGGCGCGATGACCTGGAGTGATGAAACCTGGACGCGCGGTGACTATCCAAGAACGCTGACGTTGTCACCGGACGGTAAATATATTTACGCAATGAATCAACGAAGCGATAACATCACCAGATTCAAGGTATCTGGCGAAAACGGCAAGCTGTCATTTGTGGATGACTATGTGGCTGTGGGCAGCCCGTCACAGATGGTGATTGCGCCTTAAGCGGTGCCGCAACAGAAACAAACTCCGTTCACGACGTGTTTTGTTCGTGAACGGAGCCTCGTTGAAACGAACTGGAAGAACAATGGTGAGATTTCCCAATCAACGTCTGGCGCAGTTATTTGATGCGCTGCAAACCGAAACCCTTCCTCAGGATGAACTGGCAAAACGTCTGTCTGTTTCGACGCGCACGGTGCGTGCCGATATTACTGCGCTGAACGAAATCATCGCCGATTTTGGTGCGACGTTTGTCCACAGCCGGGGCAGCGGATATCAGTTGCGCATCGATGATGCGGCGCTGTTTTCGTCGTTACAGCAATCAACACAACGTAAACCGAATCCGACGCCGCGCACCGCCGCTGAGCGGGTGAAGACGTTGCTGATCCGCTTTTTGACCTCAGCTTTTTCATTAAAGCTGGAAGATCTGGCCGATGAATGGTTTGTCAGCCGGGGAACCCTGCAAAATGATATGGCTGAGGTGAGGGAGCATCTGGCGCGCTATCACCTGAATATCGAAACCAAGCCGCGCTACGGCATGAAATTGTTCGGTGCTGAACTGGCGATCCGCGCCTGTCTGACCGATTTGCTGTTCCAGCTGGATGCCGAAGAGCAGGCGAATCCGCTACTGAAAGCAGAAAGTCTGGAGCCGGAAGCGCTGGTTCCGCTGACGCGTTTTATGCATCAGTTGCTGACGCAGTCTTCCATTCAGCTGACGGATGAAGGCGAACAGTATCTGATCCTCTATTGCGCCGTGGCGATCAAACGCATTACCGGCGGTTATCCGCTGACAGATTTTGATGCCGAAGACGGTGATCCGGCGGTGAAGCAGGTTTCTGTGCGGCTGGCGGCGGAGCTGAAAAATCTGGTCGGTAAGGAAATTCCCGCTTCGGAAGAGGCGTATCTGCGGGTGAATATTGCCGCGCGCCGCGTCCAGCAGATTTTACCGACGGACATTAACGCCGACGACGATGAGTCGCTGGTCGATTACATTCTTTCGTATATCAACTCGCACTATAACTATGATTTGCAGGGAGATAAGCAGCTGCGAGCGGATCTGCTGACGCACATCAAAACCATGATTACGCGGGTGAAATACCAGATTAATATCCCCAATCCGCTGCTGAGCAATATCAAACAGCATTATCCGATGGCGTATGACGTCACGCTGGCGGCCGTTTCCAGCTGGGGTAAATACACGCCTTACACGCTGAGTGAGAATGAAATCGGCTTTCTGGTGCTGCATATTGGCGTCGGGCTGGAGCGGCATTACAACATTGGCTACCAGCGCCATCCGCAGGTGATGCTGGTGTGCGACACCGGCAATTCAACCATCCGTATGATCCAGGCGCAGATTAACCGTAAGTATCCTCAACTGGTGATGAAGCAGGTGGTTTCGCTGCGTGATTACGAGCAGCTGGAGCACATCGACGAAGATTTTATTATCTCCAACGCCCGTATCACCGAGAAGAATAAGCCGGTGGTGGTGCTGTCGCCGTTCCCGACCGAATACCAGATGGAGCAGCTCGGCAAACTGGTACTCGTCGACCGCACGCGCCCGTATATGCTGGAAAAATTCTTCGACGAAAAGCACTTCATGATCGTCAATGAGCCGATGACACAGGCGGAGCTTTTTCGCCATGTTTGTTCGCAGCTTGAAGAAGAAGGGGTTGTCGATCAGGCGTTTTACCCGTCGGTGGTGGAGCGCGAGGAGATTGTCTCGACCATGCTGGGCGAAGGCATTGCACTGCCGCATTCGCTGGGATTGCTCGCGAAGAAAACCGTGGTGATCACTTTGCTTTCGCCGCAGGGCATTGCCTGGGGCGAAGGAGAAACGGCGCACGTGATTTTCCTGCTGGCGATCAGCAAGGCGGATTACGAGGAAGCAATGGCGATTTACGATTTGTTCGTGACGTTTGTGCGGGAACGCTCGATGAGCCGTTTGCTGAGCAGTGAGAATTTTGAAAGCTTCAAGGCGATTGCTATCGACTGTTTAAGCCGCATTTAATACGGCTTAAACAGTTCGTTAACCCTCAGTCTTCGTCAAAACCTGAATTAATCAGATTTACGACGGCGCTGAGAGCCTGTTCTTCATCGGGGCCGGTGGCTTCGATTTCGATTTTCTGGCCTTTCGGGGAATCCAGCATCAGCAGTGCGATCACGCTGCTGGCTTCCGCCTCGATGCCTGTGCCGTTGCGCAGCATCACTTCTGACTCAAAACTCTGTACCAGTTCAAATAACTTCATCGCCGGACGGGCGTGCATCCCTAACCGGTTTTTGATTTCTACCGTTTGTTTAACCGTCATGATTTGCGTTTTTCCAGCGTGCGATGGCGGGACTGGACGTTCTTCCCGCGGGAACGGAAATAGTCAGCCAGCTGTTCTGCGATATACACCGAACGGTGCTTACCGCCGGTACAGCCAATGGCGACGGTCAGATAACTGCGGTTGTTGGTTTCCAGCGCGGGCAGCCATTGTTCAAGATAGCTGCGCGTCTGATAGATAAAATTATGTACTTCGGTATGACGGTCGAGGAACGCAGCGACCGGTTTGTCGAGGCCGGTCATTGGACGCAGTTTCGGATCCCAGTGCGGGTTCGGCAGGAAACGCACGTCGAAAACGTAATCCGCATCAATCGGAATACCGTGTTTAAAACCAAAGGATTCAAAGACCATGGTCAGTTCACGTTCGCGTTTGCCCAGCAGGCGCGTACGCAGCATTTCTGCCAGTTCGTGAACGGACATCTCGGAGGTGTCGATGATCAGATCCGCGGAAGAGCGCAAAGGCTCCAGCAAATCGGCTTCTTCATCGATTGCACTTTCAAGGGACAGGTTTTTGCTGGAGAGCGGGTGCAGACGACGGGTGTCGCTGTAACGGCGGATCAGGGTATTACGGTCAGCGTCGAGGAACAGCAGCTGTGGCGAGAAGCTTTCCGGCAGCTGTGACATCGCATGCTCATAAACTTCCGGTGTTTCTGGCATGTTGCGAACGTCAATGCTGACGGCCGCAGACGTATTGCGTTCAACAAGTGTCTGGGCGAGCTGCGGCAACAACACCACCGGCAGGTTATCCACACAGTAAAAACCCATGTCTTCCAATGCCCTTAGGGCAACCGACTTCCCGGAACCGGAACGGCCGCTGACAATCATCAGCACCATGGTGTCACTCCCCTGGCATTCAGTGTTCAGAATTCATTTTCCCGGCGCGCAACCGGGAATCAGTAATTTATTCGTTTTCAGTCATTATCTGGAACAGTTCTTCGTCACTTTGCGCTCCGCGCAGACGACGACACACCCCTTTATCCGCCAGTTTTTTGGCGACTAAAGACAAGGTATGTAAATGGGTTTTACATTGATCTGCCGGAACCAGCAAGGCAAAAAGCAAATCCACAGGCTGATTATCGATAGCGTCAAAAGCGATCGGCTGCTCAAGCTGAATGAACACCCCGACGGCACGTAAAGTGTCTTCTTCCAGCTTTCCGTGCGGAATAGCGATCCCGGCACCGATCCCGGTGCTGCCCATGCGTTCACGGGTCAAAATGGCGTCAAAAATCACCTGCGGTGATAAATTTAGCTGTTTGGCCGCCAGCTCACTGATGATTTCCAGTGCGCGTTTTTTGCTGGCGCAATGAACGCCGCTTTTGGTGCATTCGGCATTAAGCACCGACGTTAATTGCATTGCAGTATCGTTAATCATGTCATCTTCACTTTGGCGCTGTTTCACCCTTAAAGCTATATCGGCTCGTTTCCCGAAGGTCACAAGCCGATGCCCGAAGGTTTGTAGCACAGGGTTGGCTACATGAATGTCAGTGCTGTTTCAGTTTGTCTTTGTGCTTGTTCAGCTGACGAGCCAGTTTATCAACCAGGCCGTCAATTGCCGCGTACATATCCTGATGCTCCGAGGTGGCATGCAACTCGCCTCCGTTCACATGCAAAGTGGCTTCCGCTACTTTCTGCACCTTTTCAACGCTCAACACCACATACACCTGATTTATCCGGTCGAAATACTGTTCAAGCTTGGCCAGCTTCGACGTGATGAATTCTCTCAGGGGATCCGTGATCTCAATGTGATGTCCGGTAATGTTGAGCTGCATAATGTCTTCCTTCTCTGTTGAGGTCAAACTAACTGTTTACGTTGGTTTGAGGGCGGGATGGACAAAGACTCTCGGTATTTGGCGACGGTTCGTCGTGCCACCATAATTCCCTGATCGGAAAGGAGGGTGGCTAACTTACTGTCACTGAGCGGTTTTACAGGATTCTCCGCTGCGATTAATTTCTTCACCAGCGCCCGGATCGCGGTTGACGATGCCTCGCCGCCGCTGTCTGTACTGACATGGCTGGAAAAGAAATACTTCAGTTCGAAAATTCCACGCGGGCTGTGCAGAAACTTCTGCGTCGTCACGCGTGAAATCGTCGATTCGTGCATTTCTACGGCGCTGGCGATATCGGCCAGCACCATAGGCTTCATAAATTCTTCACCCAGTTCAAAGAACGCCTGCTGCTGCTCAACGATACAGCGCGTGACTTTCAACAGCGTGTCATTACGGCTTTCCAGGCTTTTGATTAACCACTTGGCTTCCTGCAGGTTGCTGCGGATAAATTGCCCGTCGCTGTCGCTGCGCGCGGAATTGCCCATCGCGGCGTACTGCTGGTTAATCTTAAGACGCGGAATGCTGTCGGAATTCAGTTCTACCGTCCAGACACCTGACACTTTTCGCACCAGCACATCGGGGATCACGTACTCGGATTCACCGGTGTTGATCGATTGTCCCGGACGCGGATCAAGAGACTGAATCAGAAGCATCGCTCCTTTCAGTGTATCTTCTTTTAGCCGGGTTGAACGCATAAGTGCGCGGAAATCATGGTTCGCCAGCAAATCCAGATGTTCGCTGATAATCAGGCGCGCTTCGGTGATGAAAGGCGTATCTGTTGCGTATTGTGAAAGCTGGATCAGCAGGCAATCACGCAGGTCACGCGCCGCCACACCAACCGGATCAAAACGCTGCACACGTTTTAAAACGGCTTCCACTTCGTCCATGCTGACGTTGTCGTCACCGATACTTTCGAGGATGTCGTCAAGGGAAACGGTCAGATAACCGGTATCGTCTACCGCGTCGACAATGGACGTGGCAATCGCGGCATCGGTGTCGGAAAACGGCGTCAGCTCCACCTGCCACATCAGGTAATCCTGAAGCGTCTGCGTGGTTTCACCCTGATAAATTGGCAGCTCGTCGTCACTGTAATCGTTGCCGGTGCCGGAAGGCGTGCCCGCGGTATAAATCTCGTCCCAGGTGGCGTCCAGCGGCAACTCTTCGGGCATGTCTTTCTGCTCGAGCGCTTCGCGGGTATCTAACGCTTCGTTGTCGGTGGCTTCTACCGAATCGATTTCATCATGAAGGTCGGTTTGTTCCAGCAGAGGGTTGCTCTCCAGCGCGAGTTGGATCTCCTGTTGGAGCTCAAGCGTGGACAGTTGCAACAGGCGGATGGCCTGTTGTAACTGAGGAGTCATTGCCAGTTGTTGGCTGAGTCTGAGTTGCAAACCTTGCTTCATATCTTGGTTTTATTTCCGTTGATTACAAACTGAGTAACTTCTGTCAGAGACCTCCCGTCAGACTTTACGTCGAAACGGGCACGGTTCCGGCGGCACAGATCACAGACGGAATTCTTCACCAAGATAAACGCGTTTAACCTGTTCATCAGCAAGAATGTCGGCTGGCGTGCCGTGGGCGATCAATTTCCCCTGACTGACGATATAGGCACGCTCACAAACGTCGAGAGTTTCGCGAACGTTGTGGTCAGTGATCAGTACGCCGAGGCCGCTGTCACGCAAATGCTCAATGATTTTTTTGATGTCGATGACGGAAATCGGGTCAACGCCGGCGAAAGGTTCGTCCAGCAGGATAAACTTGGGATTCGCTGCCAGTGCGCGGGCAATCTCAACACGGCGACGTTCACCACCGGACAAGGACTGACCGAGGTTATCGCGCAAATGAGAAATATGGAACTCTTCCATCAGTTCATTAGCGCGATCGTTACGCTGTTCTTTGTTCAGATCATCGCGGATCTGCAGTACGGCCATCAGGTTATCAAACACGCTGAGACGACGGAAGATGGAGGCTTCCTGCGGAAGATAGCCAATGCCGCGACGGGCGCGGGTATGCAATGGCAAAAGGCTGATGTCTTCATCGTCAACGATGATACGGCCCGCATCACGTTGCACAATCCCGACGACCATGTAGAAGGTGGTGGTTTTACCCGCACCGTTTGGCCCCAGCAATCCGACGATTTCGCCGGAGTTCACCATCAGGCTGACATCTTCTACAACCTTGCGGCCTTTGTAGGCTTTTGCCAGATTCTCTGCGATTAATTTTGCCATAAAATATCAGTTACTCTTTTTGGTCGGCTGGCCGCCCGCGGCAGGCGTTTTTTGTTGCAGCTGCGAAGGAACCAGAACGGTCGTCACGCGGTTGCCTTTATCACTGAAGGCTTCCATTTGCTGTTTCTGCACCAGATAGGTAATACGGTCGCCTTTCACGTTGCTGTCGAGCTGTTCGAGGTATGCGTTACCGGTCAGGGTCACGAGATCGTTTTCCACTTCATAGCGGACTTTCTGCGCATGGCCTTTTACCGGCTTGCCGTTGTCCTGCATCTGGTAAAACGTCACCGGATTGCCGTAACCTTCCACCACTTCTTTGCCGGATACGCCCTGAGGACGGATCACGACAACTTTATCGGCTTTCACCTGAATAGTGCCCTGATTGACTACGACGTTACCGGTGAAGGTGGCCGTGTTGGTGTTCACATCCAGCGCCTGATTGGCGGAATCAATGGTGATCGGTTTCGTTGTGTCATCTTTTAAGGCGAAGGCCGGAATGCTCACGGCTAACAACGAGCTGACGATCAGGAGATCACGGATTTTATTTTTTGCTTTGAATTTCATAAGAGGTCGTTACCTTTTCGATCAGCTGTGCTGTCTTATCACGCAGATTACCGCGCATTTTCATGCCGTTAGATGTAAAACCTGTGCCATAAAGCGTTACTTCATCGTCTGAGGCAACGTCCTGTGTCGTCAGGTTAACCCGGGCATTATCCGTTTTGATTCTTTGAAGCTGTGATGTCTCAGGCGTCAGGCTATCAGCCTGCACATGCCCGTAAAGATAAAGCATCTTATCCTGAGTCAACTTGGCTTTATCAGAACGCAGCACCCAGGTTGGTGTTTTATTCTTGTCAAACATGGTCGCGACCGGGTTGGTAAACCATGTCACCTGATCGGCGGCGTAGTATTTTACCTGGTCCGAAACCAGTTTATAGGTCAGGCTACCCGTTGGGTCATAGACCATCGTGACCGTGTGGGATGTCTGGTAAGTGGGATCCTGATCGTTAACGGCCTGCGGTGCGTCATCGCTGCTATCAGACAATGACCAGCCCACCAGAACCAGAACGATGGCCGTCAGAACAAGGATAATCCAAAGTTTTGTTTTACTCATATCGACAGCCCTTTGGCGTCCTCCAGCTTACCCTGCGCCAGCAGAATCAAATCACACAATTCGCGTACGGCGCCACGCCCGCCAGCGATGCGGGTAACGTAATCGGCCTTCGGCAACAGGATCGGATGTGCATCCTGAACCGCCACGGAAAGACCGACTTCGGCCATGACCGGCCAGTCAATCAGATCATCCCCGATATAAGCCACTTCTTCGGCCCGCAGGGACAGTGTATCTAACAGTTCGCGGAAGGCCAAAAGCTTATCCGATTGCCCCTGATACAAGTGGCGGATACCGAGGGTTTTAGCGCGATCTTCCAGTAATTTTGCATTGCGGCCTGTAATAATCGCGACCTCAATGTCAGATGTCAGCAGGCAACGGATACCGTAACCGTCGCGAACGTTAAAACTTTTTAGCTCTTCGCCCTGATTTCCCATGTAGATCAGGCCGTCGGACATGACGCCGTCCACATCGCAAATCAGCAGGCGAACGGCTTTGGCGCGTTCCAGCACGTGGGCGCTGACCGGACCGTAGCAGGTCTCCACCAAGGCTGCGCTATTACTCATTCGGGCTATTCCTCAATTAAACTACGCCAGCGCGCAGCATATCGTGCATATGTAACACACCTAACAACTGGTCACCATCAGCAACCATTACGCAGGTAATGTGTTTTTCCTGCATCAGATTCAGTGCGTCAACTGCCAGAAGCGAAGGGCGAACACGGATCCCGCCGGTCGTCATCACCTCGGCAATCGCCGCATTATTAATGTTCACGCCCATATCAAAGATGCGGCGTAAATCACCATCGGTAAAGATCCCTTCGATTTTCATCAAATCGTTGCAGATGACCGTCATGCCCAGATTTTTGCGAGTGATTTCCAGAAGGGCATCGCGCAAAGACGCATCACGGCTGACGTGCGGGATTTCATCGCCGGTGTGCATGATATCGCTGACGCGCAACAAGAGCTTGCGACCCAGTGCTCCGCCGGGGTGAGACAGGGCGAAATCTTCAGGGGTGAATCCGCGGGCTTCAAGCAGGGCCACTGCCAGCGCATCGCCCATAACCAATACCGCCGTGGTGCTGCTGGTCGGTGCCAGACCCAGCGGGCACGCTTCTTTCGGCACACGGACGCAAAGATGCACATCGGCGGCTTTGCCCATCGTGCTTTCCGGATTGGACGTCATGCAGATAAGCGTAATGCTCAGCCGTTTCAGCACCGGGATCAGCCCCAGAATTTCATGCGCTTCGCCGGAGTTGGAAATCAGGATAACGATGTCCTGCTTTGATACCATGCCCAGATCGCCGTGACTGGCTTCACCCGGGTGGACAAAAAATGCCGGAGTCCCGGTACTGGCAAATGTGGCGGCCATCTTGCGGCCAATATGACCCGATTTGCCCATACCCATCACGACGACTTTTCCGGTGCAACCGAAGATTTTTTCGCACGCACGGGTAAAATCACCGTTAATGTATTGATCTAACTGCTCAAGTCCTTCACGTTCTGTTTTCAGCACATCACGCCCGACGGCCTGGAAATCAAAGTCGGAGGCGAAGGTAAAGTTAGCCATAGTCAATTCCTGACAGAGTTCAGAAGGCGATGCTGTCCGGTAACAGGAACAGCACCGCCATATAGGCGATAAATCCGCACAGCAATAATGCTCCGGCCAGATGCCCGATCCGGTGTTTGCGCATCAGGCACAAACCGGAAAGCACCACGCTGACCGCCAGCATCACCCAGTAGTCGCGGTGAAACGCATCCGGGTTGAACGAACCCGGTGCCACCAGTGCGGGTAATCCCAGCACCAGGCAGGTGTTAAAAATATTGGCGCCGATGATATTGCCCAGCGCGATATCATCTTCACCTTTAATCGCACCGGCGATAAACGTTGCCAGTTCCGGCAGGCTGGTGCCGATAGCGATGACCGTCAGACCAATCACCAGTTCGCTCACGCCTAAATATCGTGCAATCACTGTACTGTTGTCGACAATCATGCCTGACGCCAGTGGCATGATAATAAAGCCCAATGCCAGCCACAGAAATGCCACAGTGTTGCTGCTGTCTTGCGGAAGTTCAGACATTTGCTCGTACGTCAGCGTGTCTAGCCCTTCTTTTTCAGCCGCCCGGGCGATTTTAATCACCAGCATCATAAACGCGGCGGCACTGGCCAGCAGTAAAACGCCATCGAGCCGGCTGAGTTCGCCGTCACTGAGCAGAAAACCGCACAGCGCTGTGACCAGTAACAATAGAGGGAGTTCGCGGCGTAATATATCAGAACGAACGGAAAGTGGATGAATCAGGGCGGCACCGCCCAAAATCAGAAGAATATTAATGATATTCGAACCAATTGCGTTTCCAACGGCCAAATCCATTTGATCGTTGATGGCGGCGGTGGTGGAAACCACGAGCTCAGGCAGTGATATGCCCACGCCGACGACGGTCATGCCAATCACCAGTGGCGGCATGCCAAGCGAGCGTGCCAGCACAGCGGCTCCGTACACCAGACGATCGGCGGCGTAAACAAGCAGTAACAGGCCGACAATCATCAGTACGATAGCGAGAAGCATGAAACATCCTTTATTGGGTATAATGCGAGGTTCGTCGCCTTGAAAGGCAGGCGATTCCTTCGTCAACATGAGCTAAGGCGACATTTTGTCTGAAAACGCGGCCAGCAGGTTCCTGTATGTTAGACGATGAAGGCTTTTAATTTAAAATGGTAATTCGTTGATTTTGACCGTCTGTGACGGAAAAGTAAATCGATGGCAACTTTGGTAACGAAAGCGGGGTAAGTTTTTGTAAAAATACCAAAGTTATACGACACCCCGTGAGGGTCAGACGTATTCTTAGCGAAAGCATTCCGAAGGGATAAACTGAATGAGTCAAAGCGAATCGAATCTGGTTGAGATCAAAGGCATGAGTTTCGTGCGCGGCGATCGTCCCATTTTCGAAGAGATAAACATGACCGTGCCGAAAGGCAAAGTCACCGCCATTATGGGGCCTTCGGGGATCGGTAAAACGACGCTCCTGCGTCTTATCGGCGGCCAGCTTACGCCGGATAAAGGTGAAATCTGGTTTGACGGAGACAACATTCCTGCGCTGTCACGCCGAAAGCTTTACGAATCACGCAAAAAAATGAGCATGCTGTTTCAGTCCGGTGCATTGTTTACCGACCTCAATGTGTTCGAAAATGTCGCGTTCCCGTTACGTGAGCACAGTAAATTACCGGAAGAACTGCTGCGCAGTACCGTGACCATGAAGCTCGAAGCCGTCGGGCTGCGCGGTGCCGGTGAACTGATGCCTGCGGAATTATCCGGCGGCATGGCGCGTCGTGTCGCGCTGGCGCGTGCCATTGCGCTTGACCCTGAACTCATCATGTTTGATGAGCCTTTCGTGGGGCAGGATCCGATCACGATGGGCGTGCTGGTCAAACTGATCGACGAGCTGAACCATGCGCTGGGCGTGACCTGTATTGTGGTTTCCCATGACGTACCTGAAGTGCTGAGCATTGCGGATTACGCGTATATTGTTGCAGCACAACATGTTATTGCTGAAGGAACGCCCGAGGAGCTGCAAAATAATCCTGATCCGCGGGTTCGTCAGTTCCTTGATGGTATTGCCGACGGACCGGTGCCTTTCCGTTTCCCTGCCGGTGATTACAAAACCGAGCTGCTCGGATGATGGAGTACCCATGTTAATTAAGGCATTAGCCTCAGTCGGGCGCAGCGGGATAAACACCTGTGCGTCCTTTGGCCGTGCCGGTTTAATGCTCTTCCGGGCATTAGTCGGTAAGCCGCAATTTGCCAAGCAATGGCCGCTGCTGATAAAGCAACTCTACAGCGTTGGCGTGCTTTCTCTGTTAATCATTCTGGTTTCCGGGTTGTTCATCGGCATGGTTCTGGGGTTGCAGGGATATCTTATTTTGACCACGTACAGCGCCGAAGCCAGTCTGGGCATGATGGTGGCGTTGTCGTTATTGCGTGAGCTTGGTCCGGTCGTGACCGCGCTGCTGTTTGCCGGGCGTGCGGGTTCTGCGTTAACCGCTGAACTGGGTCTGATGAAAGCCACTGAGCAAATCTCCAGTCTGGAAATGATGGCGATTGATCCGCTGCGCCGCGTTGTGGCACCGCGCTTCTGGGCCGGTCTGATTTCCATGCCCCTGCTGACGGCGATTTTCGTTGCCGTCGGGATTTGGGGCGGTTCACTGGTTGGCGTGGACTGGAAGGGGATCGACAGCGGTTTCTTCTGGTCTGCGATGCAAACTGCCGTAGACTGGCGGACAGATTTGCTTAACTGCCTGATTAAAAGCCTTGTTTTCGCTATCACCGTGACCTGGATTGCGTTGTTCAATGGCTATGATGCGATCCCGACATCCGAAGGGATCAGCCGGGCAACGACACGTACTGTGGTGCATTCGTCACTGGCGGTGCTGGGATTGGATTTTGTGCTGACAGCACTGATGTTTGGAAATTAAACCATGCAAACGAAAAAGAGTGAGATTTGGGTTGGCGCATTTTTAATCATCGCGTTGATTGCGGTGGTCTTTTTGTGCCTGAAAGTGGCTGACATCCGTTCTATCGGTTCGGATCCGACTTACCGTATTTCTGCGGACTTCGACAATATCGGTGGCCTGAAAAGCGGCTCGCCGGTGAAAGTTGGCGGTGTGGTGATCGGTCGCGTCAGCAGCATTACGCTGGATAAAAATTATTCTCCGCGAGTGGAAATGGATATCGACCAGAAATACAACCAGATCCCAAGCACCAGTACGCTGGCTATCCGTACCTCGGGTTTACTGGGTGAACAATTCCTGGCGCTGAACATTGGATTTGAAGACCCGGAGATGGGAACGACTATCCTTAAAAACGGTGGCGTCATTCAGGACACGAAATCCGCACTGGTTCTCGAAGACCTGATTGGCCAGTTCCTTTATAAAAGCGGCGACGGCAAGGCTGACCCTGATGCAGCGGCTGCTCCGGCAGCAACTGAAGGGAATGCCGCACCTGCACCTGACGCTAATACGGCGCCACAGCCGGCTGCCCATTAAGAATTGCTATCACGGATTCTCCATAAAAGAGGAAAATAAGTATGTTTAAACGTTTAGTGATCGCTGCACTGCTGGTGGTTATGGCTCCGCTGGCCAATGCCGCTGTGGATAAAACCAATCCTTACAGCGTGATGAATGAAGCGGCGAATAAAACCTTCACCCGCCTGAAAACCGAACAGCCTAAAATCAAGCAGGATCCTAACTACCTGCGCCAGATCGTTCGTGATGAACTGCTGCCGTACGTGCAGATTAAATATGCCGGTGCGCTGGTATTAGGCCGCTATTACCAACAGGCAACGCCTGCACAACGTGACGCATACTTTGCGGCGTTCTCTGAATATTTGCAGCAGGCCTATGGTCAGGCACTGGCGATGTACAACGGCCAGAGCTACACCGTGCAGCCTGAACAGTCTTATGCGGACAAAGATATCATCGCTATCCGCGTCACCATCACCGATCCTAATGGCCGTCCGCCAGTACGTCTGGATTTCCAGTGGCGTAAAAACAGCCGCACCGGCGAATGGCAGGCATATGACATGATTGCAGAAGGCGTGAGCATGATTTCGACCAAGCAGAACGAGTGGGCGGACATCCTGCGTCAGAAAGGCATCGATGGCCTGACTGCCCGTCTGAAACAAGCCGCTGCTCAGCCGATCACACTGGATAAGCAATAATGAGTGAAGCTCTGCGCTGGGAATCGCAGCCGCCGCGACTGACCTTGCAGGGTGAGTTGGATCGCGAAACGCTGGTGGCTTTTTGGGATGCGCGTAAAAAACTGATGTCCGGCGTGACCACTCTGGACGTGTCCGGGCTTGAACGCGTGGATTCTTCGGGCCTGGCGCTGTTAGTGCATCTGCGCGAAGAAGCCAGCCAGCAGGGGAGTGCGCTGACCATCGCAGGCATTACCGACCGGCTGCATACACTGATTGCGTTATATAATCTTCAGGACATTATCCCGACTGACTCACTGGCAAATAAGTGAACAGTTACGGGAGGTTAGGCGGCGTGATGTAAATCGTTGCCTTAATGTCCACAAAGCCCCTGTGCGAAACTCTTCCTCAGGGGCTTTTTCGTGGTTTAAGATTTGGTCCGATCCCTATAAGATATCGGGCTGTTATGATTCTTCAGAAGAATAGATCCCTATGGAAACGAGTGAAATTAAAGAAGTGCTGATGAACGCGTTGGCACTGGATGAAGCCCACATTACTGGCGATGGCAGTCATTTTCAGGCCATTGTCGTTGGTGCGATGTTTGATGGCATGAGCCGCGTGAAAAAACAGCAGACCGTTTACGCCCCGCTGATGGAATACATCGCCGACAATCGAATTCATGCGTTGTCTATTAAGGCTTATACCCCGGAAGAATGGGCGCGTGACCGTAAACTGAGCGGTTTATAAGACTGCCGGAGCGCCGGCAGCTTCCTCGTATTTAATCAGAGTTGAAATTTAAGAGAGCAGTCATAATGGATAAATTTCGTGTACAGGGTGGGACTCGTCTGAGTGGCGAAGTTACTATCTCTGGTGCAAAAAATGCCGCACTTCCTATTTTGTTTGCCGCACTGCTTGCTGAGGAACCTGTTGAACTCCAGAACGTTCCTCACCTGAAAGACATCGATACCACTATCAAATTACTGAACCAGTTAGGCACCAAAATCGAACGCAACGGTTCTGTGTTCGTGGATGCCAGCGCGGTCAATGAGTTTTGTGCGCCGTATGATCTGGTGAAAACCATGCGTGCCTCCATCTGGGCTCTCGGTCCTTTGGTGGCGCGTTTTGGTCGTGGTGAAGTTTCCCTGCCGGGCGGCTGTGCGATCGGCGCGCGTCCTGTTGACCTGCACATTACCGGCCTGGAACAGCTCGGTGCGACTATTGTGCTGGAAGAAGGTTATGTAAAAGCATCCGTTGATGGCCGTCTGAAAGGCGCGCATATCGTGATGGACAAAGTCAGCGTGGGCGCCACCGTGACCATCATGAGCGCAGCGACCTTGGCGGAAGGCACGACCATTATCGAAAACGCCGCGCGTGAGCCGGAAATTGTCGATACCGCTAATTTCCTTAACACGCTGGGTGCAAAAATCACCGGTGCGGGTACCGATAAGATCACCATCGAAGGCGTCGCACGTCTGGGTGGCGGTGTTTACCGTGTTGTTCCTGACCGTATCGAAACCGGGACTTTCCTGGTTGCAGCGGCTATTTCCGGTGGCAAAATTACCTGCCGTGAAGCCCGTCCTGACACGCTGGATGCTGTACTCGCAAAATTGCGTGAAGCCGGTGCCGATATCGAAGTGGGCGAAGACTGGATCAGTCTCGACATGCATGGCAAACGCGCTAAAGCAGTCAACTTCCGCACTGCGCCGCATCCGGGCTTCCCGACTGATATGCAGGCACAATTCAGCCTGCTGAATCTGGTGGCGGAAGGTACCGGTGTGATTACAGAAACTATCTTCGAAAACCGCTTCATGCACATCCCTGAGCTTATCCGTATGGGCGCTCATGCTGAAATCGAAGGCAGCACCCTGATTTGCCACGGCGTTGAGAAACTGTCTGGCGCGCAGGTAATGGCGACGGATTTACGCGCGTCTGCCAGCCTGGTTCTGGCCGGTTGCATCGCAGAAGGCGTGACTGTCGTTGACCGTATTTATCACATCGATCGTGGCTACGAGCGCATCGAAGATAAACTGCGTCAACTCGGCGCTAAAATTGAGCGTTTCAAAGGCGAGTAAACTTTACGCCGCGCGCATTAAAAAAGCCGGAAGGGGAAACCTTTCCGGCTTTTTCTTTATTTGTTCAGAAGTTACGGCAATCAGTGTTCAGGATATTCCTGCACGGTAACCTGCAACGTAAGCTTCTGCCCGTTACGCATAATCTCAACCGGAATCACCGTACCAGGGCGGACTTCGGCTACCTGGTCCATGGTTTCGATGGCGGAAATCGCAGGCTTATTATTCACGTTAACAATTACATCGCTGACCTGCATTCCCGCATTCGCCGCCGGGCCGTTAGCGGTTACTTCGTTAACCACAATTCCCTGAATATGATCCAGCCCGTTGTTCGGCCCGTGCAGTGGCGAAACTTCACGCCCGCTGATGCCAATATACCCGCGAATGACGCGACCATCGCGGATGAGTTTGCCCATCACCTTGGTCGCCAGTGCAGTCGGGATGGCAAAGCCAATGCCTTCCGGGGTCGCGCCATCGTTGCTCTGGTCAAAGGACAGGGTATTGATCCCCATCAGCTCGCCCAGTGAGTTGACCAGCGCACCGCCGGAGTTGCCCTGGTTGATCGAAGCATCGGTTTGCAGGAAATTCTGACGGCCGGAAGGGCTGAGGCCAATACGGCCGGTGGCACTGATAATGCCCTGCGTCACGGTCTGGCCGAGGTTGTAAGGGTTCCCGATTGCCATGACCACATCGCCAACGTGCGGCGTTCTGCGCGGGTTAATCGGAATTACCGGCAAGTTGCCGGCGTTGATTTTGAGAACGGCCAGATCGGTCAGGCTGTCTGAACCCACCAGCAGGGCTTCAAAAACGCGGCCATCCTGCAGAGCAACTATAATCTGGTCGGCATTATTCACCACATGTTTGTTGGTGAGGATATAACCGTTGTCATTCATGATCACGCCGGAACCCAGCGTGCGGATCGCCAGCTCGTTTTGCGAACTGTTGCCCATATTACGGTTATAAACATTCACAACCGCAGGCGCTGCATGACGGACACCGCCGTTAAAGCTGACAGGCTGTTCGCTGTCCTGATTGAAATTACGGTTAAATATCGGTTCTGAGATGTTTTTACGCAACATAGGAACCGCCGCCAGCAAAATGCCAGCGACAATCAGGCCGATAACAGCAGATCTCAATAGCTTAACAAACATGGATATATGGGGTGCGAGAGGAAAAGTGACTGAAGGATAGCATGAGTTAATCGGACGCAGCAGCATCTGCATCCGATTTTCAACGCATTACGGCATGAATAAATAGATATTTTGACCTTTACGCAAAATACTCAGCGCGATCAGGTCGGGTTTGCTTTCGAGGATTTTGCGGAATGCCGCCAGATTCTCGAGAGGCTCACGGTTTACGCCGATAATGACATCGTCTTTCTCAAGGCCGATCTGATCCGCTGGCGTGCCTTTTTTCACGTCATCGACATGAACGCCTTTGGTGTTCTTATCGGCCGGGTCACTCAACGTGACGCCCTGAAGTGCCGGATTGAGTTTCTCAATGCTGACTTCCACCGCCGGGCTTTTATCCAGCGTGACGCTGACGGTCATTGGTTTGCCGTCGCGCAATAAACCGATTTGCATAGTGACGCCTGGCCCCGCGGTCCCGACTTTCGCCCGCAATTCAGCGAAACTGCTCAGGGTTTTGCCTTGCAGCGTCACCAGAACGTCACCGGATTTAATGCCCGCTTTCGCCGCAGCCGAATCAGGCAGAACTTCGTTGACGAAAGCCCCGCGCTGGCTGTCCAGCTTAAATGCCTGAGCCAGTTCTGGTGTCATTTCGCTGCCACGAATCCCCAGCAGACCGCGCTTCACTTCGCCGAATTCGATCAACTGATGACTGAGATTTTTGGCCATGTTAACCGGAATGGCAAAACCGATGCCGACGCTGCCGCCCTGCGAGGAAATAATGGCGGTGTTAATACCAATCAGTTCACCTTTCAGGTCAAGCAATGCGCCGCCGGAGTTACCGCGGTTAATCGAAGCATCTGTCTGGATAAAGTTTTCCAGCCCTTCAAGATTCAGGCCGCTGCGACCCAGCGCCGAAACAATGCCGGATGTGACGGTCTGGCCGAGGCCAAACGGGTTACCCACGGCAATCGCAAAATCGCCGACGCGAAGGTTATCGGAATCGGCCATCGTAATTTGGGTCAGATTTTTGGCATCAATCAGCTGGATCACGGCAATATCCGACTGATCGTCTTTGCCGATAAGTTTGGCTTTGTATTCGCGACCGTCGTTAAGCTGAACGCTGATTTTATCGGCGTTATTCACCACATGGTTGTTGGTAAGCACGTAGCCTTTTGCCGCATCAATAATGACGCCAGAACCCAGCCCTTCGAAAGGCTGCGGCCCGGTATTCGGCTCAGGATCTTGCTGACCGAAGAAGAATTTATATTCCGGAGGAACGTCCGCACTCGGCGGCTGCGTGCCGGAAACCTGAACGCCAACCACAGCGGGCAGCACTTTTTCAAGCACCGGAGCCAGGCTGGGCAGGGGCTGTCCCTGAACTTCCGTAGGTAAAGCAGCACTCGCCATAGGCGCAGAAGCGAAAGTTAATCCAAGGCTAACAGCTAACACACTGAGCAAAAATGACTTTTTCTTCATCACGATAACTCTCTCGCTTTCTGTAATGGACGTCAGTTAGGAACAATAAAACAGTGATTCACAGCACGGGAAGGATCAGGTCAGAAGAACGGCACATGCATGAAACATGCGCCGTTATAAGCACCGGTGCCGTGGATCGCACCGGTTAATGACGTCTGTTATTTACGAACCGGACGCTCGCCGCGCAGCAGACCTGATGCGCCGTCAGAATAATCGCGTGGCATCTGAACCGGAACCTGATCGTTATCGGCTTCAGACCCTGTCAGACGGTAGTTGAACGGATTATCCTGCTCAGGCATATCCGGCAGAAGGTTGTTAGAACTTTTTGCCATATGCTGATAAAGCTGACGGTAATCAGTCGCCATGTTATCAAGCAACTCGGCGCTGCGGGCAAAGTGGCCCACCAGTTCCTGACGATACTCATCGAGTTCTGCCTTGCTTTTCTCCAGCTCGTTTTTCATGACTTGTTGATCACGTAATTTACGATTACCAAAGCGCATCGCCACCGCACCAATCGCGATACCGACCACTAATCCAATGAGTGCATACTCCCAGGTCATAATGACTCCTATTTTGACTTCGTTGTCCCGCAGGGCTTTTTCACGTAACTTTTATGACTTAACTTTTTTTGACAATGGTTTTAACGTAATTGTCACACGAATTCGTCATGCAATAGCTCCACTATAACCGTTAACCTTGTCAGAGTGGAATCCTGCCGGGAAAATCACTGCCACCTGTCGTTTTTTTCATACACAGACAGCAGGGAAATGCGGCGAACCCACGGCAAAAAAGCAGCTAAACAACGTGAAAAACGTAAATTTTTTTTCTCAGGGACGTTAACTACGATGCAACCCAAATCACCCCTTACCCTTTATCAGAGTGCAGTTGATGCCGGTGAGTTCCAGCCGGATGCCGTTCAGAAGCAGGCCGTAGCGCAGCTGGATGTTATTTATCAGGCGCTTTCCGCTCTGCCAGCGTCGGCGCCTGCTACGGCAGCACGCGGTGGCTTGCTGGGGCGTTTGTTCGGCAAAGCGCCGGTAAAAACAGCCCAACGCCCGGTTCAGGGCCTTTATATGTGGGGCGGTGTCGGGCGCGGTAAAACCTGGCTGATGGATTTGTTTTTCCACAGTCTGCCCGGCGAACGCAAACTGCGCCTGCACTTCCACCGCTTTATGCTGCGTGTGCATGAAGAACTGACGCAGCTTCAGGGGCAGGAAGATCCGCTGGAAGTGATCGCGGATAAATTCAAAGCCGAAACTGATGTCCTGTGTTTCGATGAGTTTTTTGTCTCGGATATTACCGACGCGATGCTGCTGGCGACGCTGTTGCAGGCCTTATTTGCACGCGGTATCACGCTGATTGCGACGTCTAACATTCCGCCTGATCAGCTGTACCGAAACGGGTTGCAGCGCGCGCGTTTCCTGCCCGCCATCGATCTGATTAAAGAATACTGTGACGTGCTGAATGTGGATGCTGGCATTGATTATCGTCTACGCACATTAACGCAGGCGAATTTGTGGCTGTCTCCGGCGGGCCCGGAAGCGACGGTGGCGATGCAAAGCATGCTGGGGAAACTGACCGGCAACCACAACGGAGATTCTGGTGCTGAACCGGTCATGCTGGAAGTGAATCACCGGCCGTTGCAGGCGCTCGCGGCGGTAGACGGCGTTTTGGCGGTAGAATTTCATACCTTGTGTGAAGAGGCGCGCAGCCAGCTTGACTATATTGCGCTGTCGAAAATCTATCACAGCGTATTGCTGCATAACGTTCCGGTGATGGCTGCTGACAGCGAGAATGCGGCGCGGCGTTTTCTGGCGCTGGTTGATGAGTTCTATGAACGTCATGTGAAACTGGTGATTTCAGCGGCGGTGCCGATGTTTGAGATTTATCAGGGCGAACGGCTGAAGTTTGAATACCAGCGCTGTTTGTCACGCCTTCAGGAGATGCAAAGCGAGGAATATCTCAAACGTCCGCATCTGCCCTGATTATGGATTGGTTATTATTTGCCCGATTTGTGATATAAAAGCGTCTGCCGGTTATGCAAAGTGAACCCTCCGGGCGACGTGAGGGAAATCTTTCTTTTTGTCGAAAAAGGGTTCGATCTTTGCAGAGGACTTCTCTATAATCTTGCGACCCCACGTTACTACAAAGTTTTTTTCCCGAAACTTTATAAGTGCCAGCATTGGCTATTCGAAGGGGTAGGTTTGCTGGACGATGGTCGTGTGAACCTCAAATACTTATTTTATAAACAAGTAAGCGTTCGGGTGTTCGCCAACGTGTAACTTTAATTGGGTAAGCTTTTAATGAAAACTTTTACAGCTAAACCGGAAACCGTACAACGTGACTGGTTCGTAGTTGACGCTACCGGCAAGACCTTAGGTCGCCTGGCCACTGAACTGGCCCGCCGTCTGCGTGGCAAACATAAAGCGGAATACACTCCGCACGTTGATACTGGTGATTACATCATCGTTCTGAACGCAGAAAAAGTTGCTGTAACCGGCAACAAGCGTAACGACAAGATTTATTACCATCACACCGGCCACATCGGTGGTATCAAGCAAGCGACCTTTGAAGAGATGATCGCTCGCCGTCCTGAACGCGTGATCGAGCTCGCGGTTAAAGGCATGTTGCCAAAGGGCCCGTTGGGTCGTGCAATGTACCGTAAAATGAAAGTTTACGCGGGTAACGAGCACACTCATGCGGCGCAACAACCGCAAGTTCTTGACATTTAATTCGGGATTATAGGCAATGGCTGAAAATCAATACTACGGCACTGGTCGCCGCAAAAGCTCCGCCGCTCGTGTTTTCATCAAACCGGGTAGTGGTAACATCGTAATTAACCAGCGTAGCCTGGAACAGTACTTTGGTCGTGAAACTGCCCGCATGGTAGTTCGTCAACCACTGGAACTGGTCGACATGGTTGAGAAATTCGACCTGTACATCACCGTTAAAGGTGGTGGTATCTCCGGTCAAGCTGGTGCTATCCGTCACGGTATCACCCGTGCACTGATGGAATATGACGAAAATCTGCGTGGCGAACTGCGTAAAGCAGGCTTCGTAACTCGCGATGCTCGTCAGGTTGAACGTAAGAAAGTCGGTCTGCGTAAAGCACGTCGTCGTCCTCAGTTCTCCAAACGTTAATTTTCTGCTGCTTATGCAGCTCAGTGCTTCGGCACGAAAATCAGCGTCAAAAACCCGGTGTTTCACCGGGTTTTTTTATGCCCACTATTCCGATTTTTCGGAAGAAAAGATCTCCTGACACACAATTCACCATGAAATCGTCTCAGCGTCCCCCACAGCGTGCGTAAAATCTGGTAAACTATCACACACTTTTGTGCCTGTTCGCCGAGCAGTTGACGTTGCCGCGCTTCCTGGCTGGGTTCGCCTTGCCAATGGTTGTCTATGAAACTACGGGACAAAAACTGCAGGCTGGCGATAACTCGCTGTAATATTCTAGATAAACTTGGAGGTTTTCATGGCTGTCGCTGCCAACAAACGTTCGGTAATGACGCTGTTTTCCGGCCCGACCGACATTTTTAGCCATCAAGTACGTATCGTACTGGCGGAAAAAGGTGTCAGTGTCGAGATCGAGCAGGTTGAGATGGATCACCTGCCGCAGGATCTTATTGACCTCAACCCTTATCGCACCGTGCCAACGCTGGTCGATCGTGAGCTGACGCTGTTCGAATCCCGCATCATCATGGAATATCTTGATGAGCGTTTCCCGCATCCACCACTGATGCCGGTTTATCCGGTTGCCCGTGGCGAGAGCCGTCTGATGATGCACCGTATCGAAAACGACTGGTATTCTCTGATGCGTCAAATCGAGCAAGGTTCTGCGACCGAAGCGGATGCTGCGCGTAAACAACTTCGCGAAGAGTTGCTGGCGATTGCGCCAATCTTCTCCTACATGCCTTACTTCAAAAGCGAAGAGTTCAGCCTGGTCGATTGCTACCTGGCTCCGCTGCTGTGGCGTTTGCCAGAACTGGGCATCGAGCTGTCAGGTGCCGGTTCTAAAGAGCTGAAAGGTTATATGACTCGCGTCTTTGAGCGTGATGCATTCCTGGCTTCCCTGACTGAACCCGAGCGCGAAATGCGTTTGCATACCCGAGGTTAAGGTATGGAGATGACCGACATGTCTCCGCGTCGCCCTTATCTGTTGCGGGCTTTTTATGACTGGTTGCTCGACAACCAGTTAACCCCGCATCTGGTGGTTGACGTGACGATGCCTGGCGTGATGGTGCCGATGGAGTTTGCGCGTGACGGACAAATTGTTCTGAACGTTGCGCCGCGCGCTGTCGGCAATCTCGAACTGGGCAACGACGATGTACGCTTCAATGCACGTTTTGGTGGCGTACCGCGTAACGTTTTTGTACCGATCGCCGCCGTTCTGGCAATTTATGCCCGTGAGAACGGAGCCGGTACCATGTTCGAGCCTGAACCTGCTTATGAAGCCGAAGGCGCCTTTGCTGGCGATCTGAGTGTGGAAGAGCCGACAGAGCCGACCATGTCAGTCATTGACGGCGATTTGCCAGATGTGGCTGAAGAAGATCCGGATGATGAGCCGCCGGCTCCGCCACGCGGTGGTCGCCCGGCACTACGCGTTGTGAAATAACACCGCGCTTCTGATGTCGTCCAGCCAAAACCCTGCGTTGTTACGCGGGGTTTTTTATTGCCTGAATTCGGCGATGGGTATCACCGTATCCCATAAAAAAGGCCGCTTTCGCGGCCTTCGTGAAGGGCAAAATGAAATTACACTTCGAGGTAGTTCATGATGCCTTCTGCGGCCTTGCGGCCTTCAGCAATCGCCGTTACCACCAGATCAGAACCGCGAACGGCATCACCACCGGCGAAGATTTTCGGGTTGCTGGTCTGGAAAGCGTTGTCGCTACCTTCCGGAGCCACAATGCGTCCGGATGAATCGAGTTCTACGTCGTGCGACGCCAGCCATTCCATTTTGTGAGGGCGGAAACCAAACGCCATCACCACGGCATCGGCTTCCATCACATGCTCTGAACCGGCCACGATTTCCGCACGGCGGCGGCCAGCAGCATCTGGCGCACCGAGTTCAGTACGAGCCATCCGCACACCACACACACGGCCAGAATCGTTCAGTTCAATGCTCAGCGGTTGCAGGTTGAATTTGAAATCAACGCCTTCTTCGCGCGCATTCTTCACTTCGCGACGTGAACCCGGCATGTTCTCTTCATCACGACGGTACGCACAAGTGACGTGCGTTGCGCCCTGACGGATTGAAGTACGCACACAGTCCATCGCGGTGTCACCACCGCCCAGCACCACGACGCGTTTCTTATCCATCGTGATGTAAGGCTCTTCCTGACTGTCGTCGTAGCCCATCAGCTGTTTGGTGTTAGCGATGAGGAAAGGCAGGGCGTCGTAAACACCCGGTGCATCTTCATTCTGCAGGCCACCGCGCATGGACTGATAAGTCCCAACGCCGAGGAAGACAGAATCATATTCTGCCAGCAAAGCTTCCATCGTGATGTCCTTGCCGACTTCCGTATTGAGCTGGAACTCAATACCCATCTCGGTGAAGATTTCACGACGCTTGGTCATCACTGATTTTTCCAGCTTGAAGGCTGGAATACCGAATGTCAGCAAACCGCCGATTTCCGGATGACGATCGTAAACCACCGCTTTCACGCCGTTACGGGTCAGCACATCAGCACAGGCCAGACCTGCCGGACCTGCACCGATAATCGCCACACGTTTGCCGGTTGGCTGCACGTGAGACATATCCGGACGCCAGCCCATTTCGATCGCTTTATCGTTGATGTAGCGCTCGATGTTACCAATGGTCACCGCACCGAATTCATCATTCAGGGTGCAGGAACCTTCGCACAGTCGGTCCTGCGGGCAGACACGCCCGCAAACTTCCGGCAGGCTGTTGGTCTGGTGCGCGAGGTCGGCGGCTTCCATGATGCGACCTTCGTTTGCCAGCTTCAGCCAGTTCGGAATGTAGTTATGTACCGGACATTTCCATTCACAGTAAGGGTTACCACAAGACAGGCAGCGGTCTGCCTGCGATGCGGCCTGAGTTGCTGAGAACGGCTCGTAAATTTCCACAAACTCAATTTTACGGATCTTCAGCGCTTTTTTCGGCGGATCAACACGCTGTAAGTCGACAAATTGATAAACGTTTTGACTCATCTTAACCTCTTACTGCGCTTGTACCCGCAGCTCAGCTGCGGAACGACTACGGTGACCCAACAATGCTTTGACATCACTGGACTTCGGTTTTACCAGGGCAAATTTAGGCGCCCATTCCGGCCAGTTCGCCAAAATCTCTTCACCACGGGTCGATGCGGTCAACTGTACGTGTTCGATGATCAAACCGCGCAGATGCTCTTCATGGATAGCCAGATCGGCCACTTCCAGGACTTCAACCAGTTCCGGGTTAACGCGTTTGCGGAATTCGCCGTCTTCATCAAGAACGTAAGCGAAGCCACCGGTCATGCCAGCCCCGAAGTTGACGCCGGTACGGCCCAGCACACATACAATGCCGCCGGTCATATATTCACAACCGTTATCGCCAATGCCTTCGACTACGGTGATAGCACCGGAGTTGCGCACGGCGAAACGCTCGCCTGCACGGCCAGCCGCGAACATCTTGCCGCCGGTTGCGCCGTAAAGGCAGGTGTTACCGATGATGCTGGCTTCATGGCTGCGGAACGCTGAACCGATTGGTGGACGAATAGCAATACGGCCACCGGCCATGCCTTTGCCCACGTAGTCGTTCGCGTCGCCGGTCAGCATTAAATCGACGCCGCCCGCGTTCCAGACGCCGAAGCTCTGACCTGCGGTGCCGTTGAAGTTAATACGCACCGGATCTGCCGCCATACCCTGATCGCCATGCTTTTCAGCAATCGCACCGGACAATGTGGCACCAACTGAACGGTCAGTGTTGCGGATATCGAAGTAGAACGCTTTGCTCTGCTTAGAATCGATATGTGGCGCAGCCTGTTCCAGAATGTCTTTGTTCAGCTGGCCTTTGTCGAACGCCGGGTTGCCTTCGGTGCAGTACACCGCTTTGCCTTCGTGCGGCGTCGCTGTTGCCAGCATCGCGGACAGATCCAGATTGTTTTGTTTTGCTGTGAAGCCATCGAGTTCGGTGAGCAGATCGGTACGACCAATCAGATCCACCAACTGGCTGACACCCAGTTCGGCCATGATTTCACGGGTTTCCTGCGTGATGAACCTGAAGTAGTTCGTCACACGCTCTGGCAGGCCGTGATAATGGTTACGACGCAGTTTGTCATCCTGAGTTGCCACACCCGTTGCGCAGTTATTCAGGTGGCAAATACGTAGGTATTTACAACCCAGCGCCACCATCGGGCCGGTACCGAAACCGAAGCTTTCAGCGCCAAGGATTGCCGCTTTGATGATGTCCAGACCGGTTTTCAGGCCGCCATCCACTTGTAAACGAATCTTGTGACGCAGGCCGTTAGCCACTAACGCCTGTTGTGTTTCCACCAGACCCAGTTCCCACGGACAGCCCGCGTATTTGACCGAAGACAGCGGGCTTGCGCCGGTGCCGCCGTCGTAACCTGCGATGGTGATCAGGTCTGCATATGCTTTTGCCACGCCGACCGCGATGGTGCCCACGCCCGGTTCTGAAACCAGTTTTACCGAAATCATTGCTTTCGGGTTGACCTGTTTCAGGTCGAAGATCAGCTGTGCCAGATCTTCGATGGAATAAATATCGTGGTGCGGCGGTGGAGAAATCAGGGTCACGCCCGGCACGGAATAACGCAGCTTCGCGATGTACGGCGTCACTTTATCACCCGGCAACTGGCCGCCTTCGCCTGGTTTTGCACCCTGCGCCACTTTGATCTGAATAACGTCTGCATTGACCAGATACGCTGGCGTAACACCGAAACGACCTGACGCGACCTGCTTGATGCGTGACACTTTATTGGTGCCGTAACGCGCAGGATCTTCGCCGCCTTCGCCGGAGTTAGAACGTCCGCCGATGCTGTTCATCGCTTCGGCCAGAGACTCATGCGCTTCAGGGCTTAACGCACCGATAGACATTGCCGCGGTATCGAAGCGGGTAAACAGACCTTCGGCCGGTTCTACCTGATCAACCGGAATCGGCTGGCCTTTCGGCGTGACTTTCAGTAAGTCGCGCAAGGTTGCTACCGGACGTTCGTTCACCAGTTTTGCATAGACTTTATAGTCGTCGTAATCGCCGCTGTTCACTGCGGTTTGCAGCGTGGTGACGACGTCAGGGTTGTATGCGTGATATTCGCCGCCGTGGACAAATTTCAGCAGACCGCCCTGATCCAATGTTTTGCGTTTCAGCCAGGCGCGTTTGGACAGGTTCAGCAGATCCTGTTCAAAGTCGCTGTAACCGGCACCGCCGATACGGCTGACCACGCCGTTGAAGCAGGTGTTGCACAAATCTTTCGCCAGGCCGACGGCTTCAAACAGTTTCGAACAACGGTAAGAGGCGACGGTGGAAATGCCCATTTTGGACATGATTTTGTACAGACCTTTGTTGATGCCGTTACGGTAGTTCAGCATCACTTCACGGTATTTTTTCTCGATGACCTGCGAATCCACCAGCTTGGCCAGCGTTTCGTAGGCCAGATATGGATAAACCGCCGTCGCACCGAAGCCGATCAGCACAGCAAAGTGGTGCGGGTCGCGTGCGCTGGCGGTTTCAACAATGATGTTGGCGTCGCAGCGCAGGCTTTTTTCCACCAGACGCAACTGCAACGCGCCGACGGCCATTGGCGCAGGCAGCGGTAAGCGGTTTGGTGCGATGTTGCGGTCAGACAGCACCAGCAGAACCGCGCCGTTACGCACTTTCTGTTCGCCTTCGTCACAGAGTTTCTGAACGAATTGCTCCATATTCTGCTCGGTCGGATCGTAAGTCAGATCCAACGTTTCCGCGCGATAGTGTTTGCTGTCGAGCGTGGTGAGCTGTTTGAAATCAGACCACAGCAGGATTGGCGATTTGAAGCTCAGACGGTGCGCCTGACCTTCTGCTTCGCAAAATACGTTCATCTCGCGGCCAATGCTGGTCGCCAGAGACATCACGTGCGCTTCACGCAGCGGGTCGATTGGCGGGTTGGTCACCTGCGCAAACTGCTGGCGGAAGTAGTCATACACGATGCGCGGACGGCTGGAGAGCACGGCAAATGGCGTGTCGTCGCCCATTGAACCGACGGCTTCCTGACCGTTCTCACCCAACACGCGGATGATCTGATCGAGTTCTTCGCTGCTGTAGCCAAACTGTTTCTGGAAGGTTTCCAGCGTACTGTCATCGAGCTCGCGGCTGCCGACCTGATCTTCCGGCAGGTCTTCGAACGGCACCAGGCGCTGAACGTTTTTCTCCATCCATTGCTTATAAGGGTGGCGGCCTTTCAGGTCGTTATCGGTTTCAGCTGAGTGGTGAATCTTGCCGCTGCGGGTGTCGATCACCATCAGCTCGCCTGGTCCGACGCGGCCTTTTTCGACCACTTCATCCGGCTGGTAATCCCAGATCCCCACCTCAGAGGCACAGGTGATCAGCTTATCTTTGGTGATGACATAACGCGCCGGACGCAGACCGTTACGGTCGAGGTTACAGGCGGCATAACGGCCATCGGACATCACGATACCGGCCGGACCGTCCCACGGCTCCATGTGCATGGAGTTGAAGTCGAAGAACGCACGCAGGTCGTCGTCCATATCCGGGTTTTGCTGCCAGGCTGGCGGAACCAGTAAACGCATGGCGCGCAGCAAATCCATACCGCCTGCCAGGAACAGTTCCAGCATGTTATCGAGCGAGCTGGAGTCCGAGCCGGTTTCATTCACGAACGGTGAGGCATCTTGCAGATCGGGGATCAGCGGCGTTTTGAATTTATACGCACGGGCGCGGGCCCACTGGCGGTTACCGGTGATGGTGTTGATTTCGCCGTTGTGCGCAAGATAGCGGAAAGGCTGAGCTAGTTGCCAGCGCGGTACGGTGTTGGTCGAGAAACGCTGGTGGAACAGGCAAATTGCTGATTCCAGGCGCAGGTCGGCCAGATCTAAGTAGAAGCGTGGCAGATCCGCAGGCATACACAGGCCTTTGTAGATCGTGACCACGTTGGAGAAACTGCACACATAGAAGTCTTTATCCTGAATGCGTTTCTCAATACGGCGGCGCGCCATATACAGACGGCGTTCCATGTCACGCGGACGCCAGCCGGCGGGCGCGTTAACAAAAATTTGTTCGATGCGGGGCAGGGAGGAAAGCGCGATTTCACCGAGTACGTCCGGGTTAGTCGGAACGTCACGCCAGCCCACCACGGACAGCGTCTCGTTTTGCAACTCTTCTTCAACAATGCGACGGCTCGCCTCAGCTTCTTTTTCATCTTTGCTGAGGAACAGCATGCCGACGGCATAGTTTTTCGCCAGGCGCCAGCCGCGCTCTTCGGCAATCATGCGGAAGAAGCGGTCAGGTTTTTGTAAATGCAGGCCGCAACCGTCGCCGGTCTTGCCGTCAGCAAGGATCGCGCCACGGTGTTGCATACGGGCCAGTGCGTGGATCGCGGTACGCACGACCTTATGGCTAGGTTCGCCTTCTATATGGGCGATCAGGCCGAAACCACAGTTGTCCCTCTCTTGGGATTTATCGTACAACATAACGTGAACCTCCCCAGGCTCTGCGAGACTCTCACACCAACCGCGAGCGGACTTATTCACAGAGCGGACCCGCAATTTCGCGCACTCTTGCGGTGCGTTAATTGCCCGGGCATCTCCGTCAAAGGCCTCTCGTGATGGTTCTCACAAGTGGTGGTTGACTTGTTTTAATGAGGGAGTCTTCAATTACTGCATAAATATGACGAGTTGCTCACCCGTCGAGATTGCTTCCAGCGGACTCCCAACTTAGCGAGAAAGCACAAGGAGGTCAAATGGCGAATTAACTTATATTAAAAGTGATATAAAGACATTTAATTATTTGAAATATATATGATTTATGGTGTTTTTAATGGCGTAATGTCGGTGGGGTAATGCGTGCAAAGTGTGAGCTGACTCACTATGGGAAAAGCTTCATATCTCCGAACCGTGCTGGCAGGTCCGTAATTCCCAGTATTTTATACTGGAAAACACTGCGGGCATGCGGTTTGTCACTGTTTTTAACCTGACAGTAATAATGTACTAATCGGCTCTTCGTAATAAGAATTATTTATACTGGCGTGAATGATTTTATTTGCAGTAATAATGAATAGTTATGCCTGCGCGGAGTGCGCCGACTGAGAATGAATTCGGAGAGAATAAGGAAAAGATGTTTGCTGCGCGGCAGTTGGCAAAGCCTGTGACGAAATTAAGCCGGCCGATATTAATAATATCACGGCGTAAATTAGTCAATAACTCTGCCCTTATTTCCTGCATTGCACCATGGCAGGCCCCCGCAAGGTGCATCTCACAAACTTCACGCTCAATCTTGCCTGCAGACTCACCACGGCGAGGTTTTGCGGTATGATTCAGGCGACTTCGTTTTAAGGGAACCGTTATGAAGCAAATCCGGGTTTTAGCGCAGTATTATGTCGATCTGATGGTCAAGCTGGGGCTGGTGAGATTCTCTCTGCTGCTGGCGTCTGCGCTGGTGGTGCTGGCGATGATTGTCCAGATGGCGGTGACCATGCTCCTGCGCGGGCAGGTTGAAAGTATCGACGTCGTTCGCTCCATCTTCTTTGGTTTGCTGATTACGCCCTGGGCGGTGTATTTCCTGTCGGTGGTCGTTGAGCAGCTTGAGGAATCACGCCAGCGTTTAGCGCGTCTGGTGGATAAGCTCGAAGAAATGCGCCACCGCGATCTCGAACTGAACCAGCAGCTTAAGGACAACATTACGCAGCTGAATCAGGAAATCGCCGACCGCGTGAAAGCCGAAGAGGCGCGTCTGGCAGTGGTGGACAAGCTGAAGCTTGAAATGCATCACCGCGAACAGGCGCAAATCGAACTGAGCCAGCAATCGGCGCTGTTACGCTCATTCCTCGATGCTTCCCCGGACCTGGTTTACTACCGCAATGAAGATAAGGAATTTTCGGGCTGTAACCGTGCGATGGAATTGCTGACCGGCAAAAGCGAAAAACAGCTGATTGGCCTCACGCCGAATGATGTGTATACCCCGGACATTGCCGAAAAAGTGGTGGAAACCGATGAGAAAGTCTTCCGCCACAACGTTTCCCTGACTTACGAACAATGGCTGGTCTATCCGGACGGGCGTAAAGCCTGCTTCGAGCTGCGTAAAGTGCCGTTCTACGATCGCATTGGCAAGCGGCATGGGCTGATGGGCTTTGGCCGCGATATAACCGAGCGTAAGCGTTATCAGGACGCGTTAGAGAACGCCAGCAGGGAAAAGACCACTTTCATCTCTACGATCAGCCACGAGCTGCGTACGCCGCTTAACGGCATCGTCGGGTTGAGCCGCATTCTGCTGGACACCGAACTCGACAAAGAACAGCACAGTTATCTGAAAACTATTCACGTCAGCGCAATCACGCTCGGGAATATCTTCAACGACATTATCGAAATGGACAAAATCGAGCGCCGCAAAGTGCAGCTCGACAATCAGCCGGTGGATTTCACCGAGTTCCTGTCCGATCTCGAAAACCTCTCCGGCCTTCTGGCACAACCGAAAGGTCTGAAATTCGTCATGGATCCGGATTTACCGCTGCCGCGCAGTATTACGACGGACGGCACGCGTTTACGCCAGATCCTGTGGAACCTGATTGGTAACGCCGTCAAATTCACCCGCGAAGGGGAGATTGTGCTGAGCGTCCATTACGAAGCCAACGATATGCTGCGTTTCGTTGTCCGCGATTCCGGCATGGGCATCCCGCAGGACGAGCAGGACAAAATTTTCGCCATGTACTATCAGGTGAAAGATCAGAACGGCGGCAAACCGGCGACAGGAACCGGTATCGGGCTGGCCGTTTCAAAACGTCTGGCGCAAACCATGGGCGGCGATATCACCGTCAGCAGCGAACCGGGCAAGGGTTCCTGCTTCACGCTGACAGTACGCGCGCCAACGCTCGATGCGCCGGTCGCCGAAGTGGATGAAGAAGAGGATATGCCGCTGCCCGCGCTGCACGTGCTGCTGGTGGAAGATATCGAGCTGAACGTGATTGTGGCGCGTTCGGTGCTGGAGAAACTCGGGAACAGCGTGGAAGTGGCGATGAACGGTCACGACGCGCTGGAGATGTTCGATCCGGACGAATTTGACCTCGTCCTGCTCGATATCCAGCTGCCGGACATGACCGGGCTGGATATCGCCCGCAAACTGCGTACCGATTATGCAGGCAAGCATCTGCCGCCGCTGATTGCGCTGACCGCCAACGTTCTCAAAGATAAGAAAGAGTATCTCGATGCCGGAATGGACGATGTGCTGAGTAAGCCGCTGTCTGTCTCTGCGCTAACCGGCATGATCCAGCAGTTCTGGGATCACCAGCCTGAAGTTTCAGTAATGGAAAAGGAACCTGTCGAAATGAAAAACAGCGAAACGTTGCTTGATACCGCCATGCTTGAACAGTACATCGATTTGGTCGGGCCGAAACTGATTTATCAGAGCGCAGATATGTTCGAAAAGATGATGCCGGGCTATCTCGCGGTGCTGGATTCCAACATGACCGCGCGCGACCAAAAAGGGATTGCGGAAGAAGGCCACAAAATCAAAGGAGCGGCGGGTTCCGTAGGGCTTAAGCACCTGCAACAACTGGCGCAACAAATTCAGACGCCGACGTTGCCTGCGTGGTGGGATAACGTTCAGGAATGGATTGATGAGCTGAAAGCAGAATGGCGTCATGACATACAGGTGTTACGTGACTGGACGGCAAACGCTGAAAAAAAATAACCCCAGCCGAAGCCGGGGTGCGCGAATACTGCGCCAACACCAGGGAAAGAGGTAACCCACGATAGTTATAAGGGTTCGGTTTTCGCAGGTCTTGGAATTCAGTCTTAAAGTCTAATACATCCTGTAGCAATCAACATAACAAATATAAGCAGGACTGTTACAACATTCATTAAAAACTGTGATGTAGATTAGTCTTTGTCTATACAAAACATCAAGTCTTTATCGCAGGATTTTTGACAGAATACAAATGAAGCCTGTTGATGTTGTACCGGTGTCATGCAATTTTGCTTATGGAAGTGAACAATGTCATGCCATTTTGCTGCTTGTTTCGCCGTTAATTTAACCTGAAAATCGGCGTTGCAATGGCTGGATTCACTGACAAGTACTTGTTATTCATCATTTATGCGATTATTGCGTTGTCTTCAGTATTTTGATTTCGACCCATTTTTAAAAATTGTGATGAGTGAAAAAATTTCACTTAGGATGATCAGGTTTTTATCGGGTTAAGTCGCCAGTCTGCAGGCAGTTTTCTGCCATTTTTACTGTGCGATTTGACTTAGTCAGCGCCACGGTAAACCGGAAAATGGTGAAAATTCGTTCACTTTTGGTATTTTCATTTATTAGCATTGTTAATGTTTATTTATTGAGTTTATTCACAAGTAATTTACATGCTGTCTTTAAATACCCGATGAATGAAAAACTGGAAATGCCGACGACTATGATGGAACCCCTTGATGCCAGTGATCAAAACGCAATTTTGAAATGGAGTTTTTAAGGATGAGTTATGCTTTTTCGCACAATTGTTAGCAGGATTGTGGAGCATTTCGCTAGCCCGCATTATCGGGTCTCCGTTGGGATTGATTAGATGGTCAGATGTGTTGTGGAAACCGCAGAATGAAGAAATTTGCTGGAAAGGGCATTTGGGGAAAACCGGTATTATGGCTGAAACGTGCCGTAATACTGTTGTTTGGCTTATGGGTTGCGGGCATCGTACTTTTTGCTTTTTTACCCGTTCCTTTTTCTGCCGTGATGGTCGAACGTCAGGTTTCCGCCTGGCTCACCGGTGATTTCGGGTATGTGGCGCATTCCGACTGGGTGCCTATGAGCGAAATTTCTGCGCCAATGGCGCTGGCGGTAATGGCTGCGGAAGATCAAAAATTCCCCGAGCATTGGGGCTTTGATGTGGATGCCATCCAGTCAGTTCTGGATAAAGACGGCGGAAAAATGCGCGGAGCATCTACGCTTTCCCAGCAGACGGCTAAAAATCTCTTTCTGTGGGATGGCCGCAGTTGGGTGAGAAAAGGGCTGGAAGCGGGTCTGACCGTGGGGATTGAAACGGTCTGGACGAAACGCCGGATCCTGACGGTTTACCTGAACATTGTTGAGTTTGGCGACGGTGTGTTTGGCGTCGAGCAGGCCTCACAGCATTTCTTCCATAAACCCGCCAGCCGCCTGACGGCTTCGCAGGCCGCATTGCTGGCCGCCGTATTGCCGAATCCTCACCTGTTTAAAGTCAACGCACCGTCGGCCTACGTGCTGCGTCGTCAGCAGTGGATCCTGAGGCAAATGAGCCAGCTCGGTGGGGAATCTTTCCTGCAAGAGCATAAACTGCATTAATTCATGCGGTTTCAGGGCGTAAAAAAGGACAGCCTGAGCTGTCCTTTTTGCGTTAACCGACTGAATTATTTAACGTAAGTAAACGCTGTCGTCACGTGTTTCACGCCACTGACACCGGCAGCAATCCCCGCCGCGGATTTACCTTCTTCCTGCGTGACCAGGCCGAGCAGGAACACTTCTCCATTCTCGGTCGTCACTTTGACGTTGGAAGATTTAACGGAATCGCTGGTCAGCAACTGAGAGCGAACTTTCGTGGTGATCCACGTATCCACAGAGGCGGTGCCCATGCTGACTGGTTTGCCGGTGCGGATCTCGTTATACACTTCCGTTGCGCCTTCTACGCCCATCGCAATTTGTTTCGCACGGGAGGCCATATCAGCGGACGGCGCCTGACCGGTTAACAGGACTTTACCCTGATACGCGGTGGCGACAATGCGGGCTTCATCTTTCAGTTGTTTATCTTTGCTTATCGCGTTGGAAACACGGGCTTCCAGCGTGCTGTCATCAACCTGAGTGCCCACAGTGCGCGGGTCAGTGGTGGTTTTAGTTGCGACACCGGCTGCACCAACAACCGCAGCCGCAACACAGCCTTGTAACAGAAGGGCGCTTAACAATACAGCTAAGAGAGGGCTCGCCTTCATTGGATCTCCTTAATCGTCCTGGTGTGGGAACAGCGTATTATCTATCAGGTCACAGAGGCAGTTTACTGTGAGCATATGCATTTCCTGAATGCGGGCGCTGCGATGGGAGGGGATCCGGATCTCAACATCATGAGGCCCCAGTAAACCCGCCAGTTCGCCGCCGTCATAACCCGTCAATGCGACAATCGTCATATCGCGGGTGACCGCTGCTTCAACGGCTTTGACAATATCACGGCTGTTGCCGCGGGTAGAAATCGCCAGCAAAACATCGCCAGCCTGACCTAAAGCACGCACCTGTTTGGCATAGATTTCTTCATGCAGCCGGTCATTAGCAATCGCTGTCAGAACAATATTGTCTGCACAAAGTGAGATTGCAGGAAGGCTCGGACGTTCAGTTTCAAAACGATTAATCAGACTAGCGGAAAAATGCTGCGCATTTGCCGCAGAGGTGCCGTTACCGCAACACAGGATTTTGTTGCCGTTGAGCAGCGATTGCACCAGCGTCATCGCAGCACGGGAAATCGCGTCAGGCAAGGCTTCAGCCGCTGCAATCTGGGTTTGGATACTTTCGGTAAAGCAGACTTTGATTCTATCCAGCACGGGTTTTCGTCCAGTCAGTCGTCGTAATATTTATTCCGCATTGAATGCATCGGGCAGCCATTCTAACTGGCTGCCGGTGATGGCTAAAACATCAAAACGGCAAGGTGATGTGTCAAAGCTTGCGTTGTGGCTTGCAAGCCAGAAAGATGCCGCGCGTAACAAGCGCTGTTGTTTTTGACGCGTTACGCTGGCCGCAGCGCCGCCAAAATTTGCATTGCGCCGGTAGCGAACTTCAACAAACACCCAGGTTTGTTGGTCACGCATGATCAGGTCAATTTCACCTGCACGACAGGCCACATTGGCCGCCACAAAGGTTAATCCGGCTCTTTCAAGATAGCGTCGCGCGTAAGCTTCATATTCGGCTCCGCACGACCGCGTTTTTGACAAAAAATTTATCATCAGTACGTCCTTGTACTTATTTCGTGCGGAGAATTCCGGTTTCTCTGCGCAAGTTAACTGCGTTTCTTATGAAGAAACCGGAACCAGCGAGCCCTGACGGTATTGCAGCCATGGCAGTTTGCGATGAATCACGCAGTTTTCATTGGCACTTAAATCACCGGTACTGCCGGAGACCTGGAAGCCAGGCAGCGTCCGCATTTGTGAGAAGTGATTTGCCAGACTCCAGGCATCAATCCCCATGGCGTACAGACGAACCAGCGAGTAATCGTTGCCGAATTTCGCCGCGGCCTGCTGCATCAGCGCAGGGTTAGAACCCGCCAGTAATGGAATGTCGCTAAATTCTACGCCTTCCATTTCCAGACGATAGTCCGGGCCCGCTCCCGCCTGATAGCTGCGTGAACTTGCGTAGACGGATGGATGAGAGCGGCCACTAACCGCCAGATCCAGCATCGGTTTAATCAGCGTGAGTTCGCTCTGAGTCGCTACGACGTAAACGGAATCCACCGCACCGCCGGTGCTGCCTTGCGTAATCTGCGCATCGGTTGGCGGAGCCGGAATGGTAATACCGCCAATCGTGACACCCTGCGCTTGCGCCGGAACTGCACTGTCGCTTGCGGTAACCGGCGTACCGGTCAGGCGGATGCCGCTGCCAATAGATGAACGTAATTCACCGGCAGAGCCCAGCCCTTGTTTCAGGACAGTTTGCCCGCCCAGTTTCTGCCATTCATTGGCAAATGCCTGCGCAATACGGTCACCGAAGGCACCGCGTGGAACCAGTAACAACGGCGAACGTTTCTGTTCTGCCCACATATGGCGGGCGGCATCCTGTGCTTCGTCTTCCGGCGAGAGCGCAAAGTAACAGATATTCGGACTGTTTTTCTCAGTTTCTGGCTGATTGAGCGCTAAAACATTCAGAGGCGTCTGGGCGTTACCCAGCTCATTCACCTGATCTTTCAGCAACGGCCCGACCACCAGTGTGGCGCCGTCCTGTTGTGCCTGCGTCAGTAACGCTGCCAGAGGCTGACCGTTGGTGTCATAAACTTTTACCTGCGCATTGCTGCTGGCAACCGGCGCAACGTCAGGCGTTGGCGCAGGCTGGGCTGTTGCGGTTTGTGGCTGCGCAGTGGTATCCGGGGCGGATGTGCTGACCGCAGCATTCGGATCAACCGGCGTTGTCTGCGCTTGTGCGTTAGGATCGGCTGGCGTTGCCGGTTGTGGCGCGGCCTGACTGACCTGGCCGTTCATCGCCGCATTGAAGCCCTGCTGAATAGCATTGCCGTAAACCTGTGCAGGCCCGCTCATTGGCAGGAACAGCGCAATTTTACCGGTAGACGCAGGCTGGAAAGTCAGCACATTATTCAGCTGTGTCGGCAGGGTTTTGGCCGCCGGATTGACCGGATAACGGCGCTGCCAGTCTTTGATACCGGCTTTCAGTAAATCAGGATCTTGCTTGTTGCTCTGCCAGACACTCAGCAAATCCAGCCAGCCTTGCAGGGTATTTTCATCCGCGTTAATCACGATGCTGTTAACGTCCTGCGCAGACATTTGTGTCAGCGCGGTCCAGGTTTCATCAATGTTCGTCTGATGAAGCTGGCCCTGCAACAGCGGTTCCTGCGCGATGTAAGCACGGATCAGGCCAAGGCTGGTACGGCCCTGGCTGGCATCGATTTGCGCCTGGTAATAACGTGCTTTCTGGTCATTGTTCAGTTTGGCCGGGTCGACCTGGCTCAGAGTGGTTGCCGCTGCCGGGTAATTCTTCTGGGCCACCTGAACTTCTGCACTGGTCAGCTGCTGTTCAAGTGTTTGTGCTGCGGTCAGATTTTGCGGCACTTTGGCGAGTTGTTCGGCGGCCTGAGGCACTTTGCCTTCACGTATCAGGGCACGGACTGCAAGCAATTGCCAGTCAGCCTTGTTATCATCACCGCTTTGTTGTGCCTGCTGCAGATAATAATCAGAGCTGCCGGACGCTGCACCCTGGACACTTTCAGTCGGTGCCTGCGGCGCCTGGCCGGAACAGCTGGCGAGAAGCATAGCCACGATGATGGCAGGGAGTAAACGTCCCGAACGGGTACGAAAAGTCATTGAGGAAGGCATTCAGTTTCCAGTGATGTTTTTTCAAGATGCTCAATATTAAATCGGCAATCCGGATGAAACAATGAATCAAGACGATCAAGCAGATATTTCTGCCTCAACGCTGTATATCGTACCGACGCCAATTGGCAATTTAGGGGATATTACCCAACGCGCGCTGGCCGTACTCAACAGTGTAGATTTGATTGCCGCAGAAGACACCCGCCATACCGGATTGCTGCTGCAACACTTCGCGATCAGCGCCAAAATGTTCCCGCTGCATGACCACAACGAACAGCAAAAAGCCGAGCATTTGCTGGCGAAATTGCAGGAAGGCCAGACTATCGCGCTGGTTTCTGATGCCGGTACGCCGCTGATTAACGATCCGGGTTATCACCTCGTGCGCCGCTGTCGTGAAGCGGGCATCCGTGTCGTGCCTTTGCCGGGGGCATGTGCTGCCATTACCGCGTTGTGCGCCGCCGGTTTGCCCTCCGACCGTTTCTGTTACGAGGGGTTTCTGCCTGCCAAAACCAAATCCCGTAAAGACACTTTGCTGGCGCTGATCGAAGAACCGCGCACGCTGATCTTCTATGAATCCACGCATCGTCTGATCGACAGTTTGCAGGATATGGTCGAAGTCTGGGGGCCGCAGCGTTATGTGGTGCTGGCGCGTGAACTGACCAAAACCTGGGAAAACATTCACGGCGCGCCGGTTGGCGAACTGCTGGCATGGGTGCAGGAAGTGGAAACCCGCCGTCGCGGCGAAATGGTGCTGATTGTGGAAGGCCATAAAGTCGATGTGGAGGCGTTGCCCGCTGAGGCCCTGCGTACGCTGGCGCTGCTGCAAAAAGAGTTACCGTTGAAAAAGGCCGCCGCGCTGGCCGCAGAAATCCACGGTGTGAAGAAGAACGCGTTGTATAAATACGCGCTTGATGAGCAAGAGGGTGACAAATAGGGCGTAATACCCTATTATCCGCCGCGGAGTTGACCAGACAGTCGCCGCTTCACTGCCGTCCCTTTCGGGGGAGACAGGTGGAGGGGAGGAAAGTCCGGGCTCCATAGGGCAGGGTGCCAGGTAACGCCTGGGAAGCGCGAGCTTACGACAAGTGCAACAGAGAGCAAACCGCCGATGGCCCATGTAAGTGGGATCAGGTAAGGGTGAAAGGGTGCGGTAAGAGCGCACCGCGCGGCTGGCAACAGTTCGTGGCAAGGTAAACTCCACCCGGAGCAAGGCCAAATAGGGGTTCACATGGTACGGCCCGTACTGAACCCGGGTAGGCTGCTTGAGCCAGTGAGCGATTGCTGGCCTAGACGAATGACTGTCCACGACAGAACCCGGCTTAACGGTCAACTCCCTCGTCAAAAGAAAGCCCGCGCAGGTTACTGCGCGGGCTTTCGCCTTTCTGCTATCCGCAAAATCCGTTATCCGCGAATGTTAAACCGGCATGTCGATCAGCAAAGCGCGTAACTGCGTGCTGGCAGAAACAGTCAGGCTGTTTTCCTGATGAATAAACGCCCCGTCTCCGCAGGCCAGTTTTTGCGATTCGTGGCTGACCGCACCCAGCGCATCAACTTGTCCGTGAATCGATTGCAGATACGCCCGCGGGCCACGAATTGGCAGGGAAATCTGTTCACCCGGTTTTAAATCCAGATGATGTATCCAGACATTTTGCCGCAATTGCAGGCTGCCGTTTTTGCCGTCCGGTGATGCCAGCAGGAAATGTTTCGCATCCGGCAGCGTCATTTTCTGGGTTAACGGATTTTCATGTTCGGGGCAGGCGTCCAGCCATAACTGCATGCGCGTCAGCGGCTGGTTCGCGCGGGTATTCAGTTCGCTGTAACTGACGTTTGCCTGCGTGGAAAGCAGCGCCGCTTCACCGGCTTCGACCCGCACGCTGTTACCTTCGCTGTCGCGGTATTCCGCCGAGCCCTGTAAAACCAGATTCAGCACATCAACCCGCGGATAAGTCCGTGGCTGGAAGCTGGCACCCGGCGCCAGCACTTCCTGATTCAGGACGCGCAGCGACGCATAGCCCATCAGCTTCGGATCAAAGTAATGTCCAAAGGAGAAAGTGTAACGTGCCTGCAGCCAACCAAAGTCAGCGGTGCCGCACTCTTTTGCCGTTCTGCTGGTGATCATGGCGGTCGCCTCTCTTAAAAATTTCGATGTATAAATGGTAAGCGTCTGGACGTGTGATTGTTAGCCAGTTAATCTGGTCGCTATATTCAAATTTCCTGACAGAGAAAAGAATGGCTAAGGATCGCGCACTCACACTGGAAGCATTACGGGTCATGGATGCCATTGACCGCAGAGGAAGTTTTGCCGCCGCCGCTGATGAGCTGGGCCGCGTCCCGTCTGCGTTGAGCTATACCATGCAAAAGCTGGAAGAAGAGCTGGACGTGGTGCTGTTTGACCGTTCAGGTCATCGGACAAAATTCACCAATGTGGGCCGGATGTTGCTTGAGCGTGGCCGTGTCCTGCTCGAAGCCGCCGACAAACTGACCGTCGATGCCGAAGCGCTGGCGCGCGGCTGGGAAACGCACATCACCATCGTTTGCGAAGCGTTATCGCCTGCCGCGCAGTTGTTCCCGCTGATTGAAAAGCTGGCGCTGAAAGCCAATACGCAGGTTTCTCTGATAACGGAAGTGCTGGCCGGTGCGTGGGAGCGTCTGGAGCAGGGGCGTGCGGATATCGTCATCGCACCCGATATGCATTTCCGCTCTTCCACCGAAATTAACAGCCGCAAGCTGTACAAACTGGTCAGTGTCTATGTGGCGGCGCCGGATCACCCTATCCATCAGGAAGCCGAACCGTTATCGGACGTCAGCCGGGTGAAATACCGCGGGATTGCTGTCGCCGATACTGCCCGTGAACGCCCCGTGCTCACCGTTCAGTTGCTGGATAAACAACAGCGGCTGACGGTCAGTACGATTGAAGAAAAACGTAAGGCGTTGCTGGCCGGATTAGGCGTAGCGACGATGCCTTATCCGATGGTCGAGAAAGACATCGAGGAAGGGCGTCTGCGGGTGGTCAGTGCGGAATATAACCGTGAAACCGACATCATTATGGCGTGGCGTCGCGACAGCATGGGCGAGGCAAAAGCCTGGTTCCTGCGTGAAATTCCAAAGTTACTGGCAACGCGGGAAGCGAAGTAAAATGCCCTTCCCCTTTATGAAGGGGGAAGGGAAAAGACAAGATTAAAAGCGTTTGTCGCGGCCGTGCTCAGACTCTAAATCCTGTGCCGGTCCGGTCGAAATAATGCCGTACGGATTGATGGTCGCGTGGCTGCGGTAATAGTGATTACGGATATGAGCAAAATCCACCGTGTCACGGATGCCGGGCATCTGATAGATATCGCGCAGGAATCCATACAGATTCGGATAATCGCTGATGCGGTGACGGTCGCATTTGAAATGCGTGACGTAGACCGGATCAAAGCGAACCAGCGTGGTCCACAGACGGAGATCGGCTTCGGTGAGCTTGTTGCCTGTCAGATAGCGGTGTTTACCCAGTAATTCCTCAGCGCGTTCCAGCGCATCAAACACGCCATTCACCGCTTCGTCGTACGCGTCCTGAGAGGTCGCAAAACCGGCTTTATACACGCCGTTGTTGATTTGCGGATAGACCCACTCATTAATCTCATCAATCGACGGGCGTAACGACGGCGGATAATAATCCCCGGCTTTTGCGCCCACGGCATCAAATGCGCTGTTAAACATGCGGATGATATCTGCCGATTCGTTGCTGACAATCGTCTGCTGCTTTTTGTCCCACAGGATCGGTACAGTCACGCGGCCTGTGTAATCATTCTGCGCACGCAGATAGATTTCATACGCATAATTCAGATGATATAAATCATCGCCGGTAGCGGCCGGGAAATCGGTTCCGAACGTCCAGCCGTGTTCCAGCATCAGCGGGTGTACGACGGAAACAGGGATAATGTCTTCGAGCCCTTTCAGGGCGCGCATCAGCAGTGTCCGGTGTGCCCACGGACAGGCCAGTGAAACATAAAGATGATAGCGGTCGCGCTCAGCGGTAAAACCGCCGACGCCGTGCTCGCCCGGTGCACCATCGGGTGTGATCCAGTTACGGAACTGCGCCGCAGAACGTTTGAAATGACCGCCGGTAGATTTTGTGTCATACCAGGTGTCCTGCCATTTGCCTTCGACCAGTTGTCCCATGATATTTTCCTTACTGTCAGTGACCTTTCAGAATTAAAAAGGGCGAGGTGATTAATCACATCGCCCTGCAGGTGCTTTTTTATTGTCTTATTGAATTATAGCCTGGGTTACAGCGCCCTGGTGCCGGAGCAGTGATTACCAGTTTTTCTTGATCAGACGGTCGATGCTGAATGCGCCCGGGCCTGAAGCAAACAGAACGAAGAAACCGCCAGCGATGGACAGGTTTTTCATGAACATCATCTGGTTCACGCCCTGTGCAAAATCAGTATGGAAGATCAGCGCCGTCAGGATGGTGAAGATGGCTGTGATCAGCGCAGTAGTGCGGGTGAAGAAGCCGAACAGGATTGCCAGACCGCCGCCAAATTCTAACAAAATAGTCAGTGGCAGGAAGAAGCTTGGAACGCCCATGGAAGTCATGTAACCCGCGGTTGCGGTGTAACCGTTAATTTTTCCCCAACCGGCAACGATGAACAGAATTGGCATCAGGATACGGGCTACCAGTAAAGCTGTGTCTTGTAACTTAGTCATTTTCTTCTCCAAAACGTAGTGTGCTCAAATTGAGCTTAAAGTGTTACCGGTCCGGTCAGAAAATGTTTCTCGCCGTTACCGCATCAGTTGATGACGAGATAATAAGTCTAACGATTACGCTTTGTTAGCAAGTAAAACTGTTGGAATGATTCAAATAAATTGAACGGCGGAAGGATTGTTATTCAAAAAGAAAAGGGTCGGATGAATAGTCATCCGACCCTTTGATGTGAATGTCGCTAAGCTTATTTGCTGGCGAAAGTCTTGCGGAAAAGCCGGACGGTGCCCCAGATACCAAATGCCCGCCTTGACCAGCGCACAATGCTGCTGGGATGGCGGATGCCGTAGACGGCAATCAGGCTGGAACCCACGACCAGATACTTACGCATATCCACGATTTTCACCCAGCCGCGATCAATTTTCGCTGTGGCATCCAGCCAGTCAGAACCCGCCTCAGATAGCTCGGCGCGCTGGCGCTCAATCTGGCGCAGAAGTCTGACTTTTTCGATAGCGCGGTTTGGGATACTCATAGATTGTCATCCTTTTCCAGCAAAGCCCGATCGATATCCAGCTGTTTGCGGGTGAGGCTCAAAAGCGTTGAACGTTTGGCTTTTGCCAGCGTCATCGCGCCTAAAACCACAGCAAGGAACAGCAGAACACCGGTCGCCGTGCCGATCGCAATCAGGCGATACGCCGGGTCAATTGCCCAGAAAAGGAGGACCAGCAAACTCATAAGACCAAAGGCGGTAAAAATCAGGGTAATGCCAGCCATGAGCAGCAATTGGAAAATATTGGCCTTTTCCTCTTCCAGCTCAACAACAACCAGCCTGACACGCGTTTCAACCATGCCCACCACCACGGTGGCGATGCGTGAAACGATGTCAAAAAGCCCTTTACCCGGTCCCTGTGGTGCCGGTTTTATCGGTTCAGACATAATTAGCGACGGGCTAACAGAACGCCAATCACAACACCGACAGCGGCACCAATACCGACGCCTGTCCACGGTTTTTCATGTACGTAATCATCGGCTTTGCCAGCGATTTCTTTGGTCTGAGTGGCAATCTTATCGCCCGTATCGCTCAGACGTTCGCGGGTATCTTTCAGCAGGGATTCCGCTTTGCTGCGTAACTTATCGAGTTCAGCTTTCGGCTTATCGGTAGAGGTCTGAAGAACTTCTTCCAGCGTATCTGCCAATGACTTTAATTCAGCGCGCAGTTGTTCTGATGTATTACTAGCCATGTGTAAGTCACTCCATACGTTAACTGATTCGAACTTTTAACATAGCGGATATTCAGGTGATCGCAAATGCGAATTGTCTGTTTTAAAAAGCAAGATCCCGCATTAAAGCGCCGGCCGGGCGCTTTAAGAGAGGGGATTACAGACCCTGAGCCTGTTTAAGTTCAGACTGTGCTTCTTCCAGTTTTTGCTGCTTTTTGGCGATTTTTTCGTGATTGCCATTCGCCTGAGCTTCTTTCAGTTCCTGCTCACGTTCGCGGACTTTCTCACGTTTTTCTTCGACACGTTTCTGGTTTTCAGCTTTAAGCCCAGCATCTGTGCAGTGCGCTTTATTCTCACGCAGTGCCTTTTCCAAACCGTCGACGCGGTTCTCGTTTTTGTGCAGGCGGGCTTCGTCGATCTGTTTCTGAATTTCGTGCTGTTTCGTCACGCAGCTTTCTGGCTGAGGCGCAGCAAAGCTTGCGGTGGTGAATAACATTGCCGGGGCTAAAACGAGTGCAGATAAAGTGATTTTCATCGTCGGGCTTCCTTTTGATGGTTAAGTGATTGTGGCACTTATTTCCGTGAGTAGAGATTTTTTGAATAACTAGCCTTTAAAGCATATCACTGACAAATGGGTTGTGATATCAGACAAATCCGCTGTCAGTTACCCAACCTTTAAACGATCACGGTCCAGCTTGGTCAGCCAGGCTTTGGTATGTGGCGGTTCGCAATATTGAATCACAAAGCCTGCGGGCAAAATGGTTTGCAACACGTCCTGTGCCATTTTGCGCTGTGCAGCAGAATCGAGCTGAACGACCAGACCATCTTCCAGCGGAGTAATACTTTTGATATGAATGCCGCGCTCGGTCAGGCTCTGGTAAACATAAAAACCATCGGGCAGTGCCACGCCAGAACGTGCCGGGCGGATTTGCAGCGCGCTGGCCGGTGCCGGAAGACGCGATATCGCCAGCCCAATCATGGCCGCGGCGGCCAGCAGGATAAACAGCGCTGGCCAGATAAATGAGTGCTTTCTCAACAGGCGATTCATTATGCGCTTTTGCCTTTGTTCTGGCGGTCAGCGTGCTTTTTACGCCACAAAACGACAATGGAACCGATTAGCCCGCCAATCAGCAAAAGCACCGGCAGCAGCATCAGGCAATTCATCACCAGATCTTCGTATTTTAGGAACAGCGGCGTTTTGCCCAGGAAATACCCTAACGAGGTCAGGATCAGGATCCAGAGCAGACCGCTCACCCAGTTGAAAAACTGGAAACGGCTGTTGCTCAGGCCCGATAAACCGGCAATTGTTGGCAGCAGAGTGCGGACAAAGGCCAGAAAACGGCCAACCAGCAGCGCGGAAAGCCCGTGTTTATGGAACAAGGCGTGTGCACGTTCGTGATATTGCACCGGCAAATGGGCCAGCCAGCTTTGTACTATCCGGTTATTCCCCAGCCATTTCCCCTGCGCATAACTGAGCCAGCAGCCAAGGCTGGCGGCAGTCGTCAGCAGGAAAATCGTCAGCGGGAAATTCATGGCACCTTTGGCAATCAGTACTCCCACGAGGATCAGCAGGCTGTCGCCAGGTAAAAAAGCCGCAGGCAGTAAACCGTTTTCCAGAAAGATGATCATGAATAAAATCAGGTACAGCGCCCAGACCAGAGAAGGGTTGGCGAGGGTGACATAATCTTGTTGCCAGAGGGCATCGATAAGCGAGCTGATAATTTCCATCTGTCGTGTAAAACTCCATCATTTTCAGTGGGTCAGCATTGACATCAGCGGAGAATATGTCTCGACGCGGCCTGTAAGCTGATAAGGTCGCCATTTCCCTGGCGGGCTATCTGGTTTTGAATTCATCGGGGATTTACACGTTTAAAGCGCTGTTTCATGCCTCGTAAACGCGTAAAAAAACGGGTCTAACTGTAACAAAATAACAATAACTCAGACAGGTAAATATAGCGCGTTGAGACCGATCATTTAAGTCCGGCGCACGTAATGGAAAGGGGTTTTACATTGGCTGACACTACTCGACAGTGTCTGACAGGATAATGCGAAATCACGCAGATGGGGAGAAAAGGCCGGTTGGAGAGAATTTCCGGCCTTAAGGGGAATTTATTTGGTATTAAGCAGCGGTGGATCGAGATGAACAACCGGATTTTCTGAATAGAGATAACGGTCTACGTTAAATTCAAAATCATCGCTTGTGGCGCGGAAAAGCATTTGTTTGGTATTTTCCAGATGCTGCCACATGGCAAGTTTCGAGGCATGCGGATCACGGCGAATCAGTGCTTTAAGGATCAGGTCGTGATCTTCGCACCAGCTCTCAATCGATTTCTCATCAATGTGCTCGTGCAGCTTACGCCAGTAAGGGTTATGCAACCGCTGGCTCCACATTTTTTCAACGATAGTTGAAAGCGCATTATTCTGCGTGGCTTGCGCTACCTGCACGTGGAATTTCAAGTCCCATTCGGAATCACGGAAACGATCTTCCTGGCGCGCGTGCTCCTGAATTTCCATCAGGCGCATGATGTCCTGTTTGGTCACCTGCGTGGCGGCGAACTCCGCGATATTGCTTTCAATCAGCTGACGTGCCTGAAGCAGCTCGAACGGGCCGGCGGTGCCAAACTCGATGCCATTATCAGGTACCACCAGATGGCGCTGCTGATTTGACATCACATGAATGCCCGAGCCTTTACGGACTTCCACATAACCTTCAACTTCCAGCATGATGATCGCTTCGCGCACCACGGTGCGGCTGACGTCCATCTCATCGGAAATGAGACGTTCAGCAGGTAACTTCTCGCCAACCGGATACACACCTGTTTCGATTCGTTCCTTGAGCGTGGCAGCCAGTTGTTGGTAAAGGCGTCTGGTGTCTGTGGATTCCATATGAGTGCTCTTTAAAAGTAGTGAAACCTGCAAGATGCGAGTGTCGGACAGACCTGCAAACCTATTATACAACTACCAGTATACGATTTACGAAAGGTTGATGCACCGTGCATCGGCCACAAAGGCACTGGAGAAATGTCAGAAAGAGACAAACCCGGCAAAGAATTTTACCGGGTTTGTGATTGGCGGATCAGGCTTTCGCGGTTTTCAGCGGAGCCGGGGCTGCTTCTACTGCGGAACGGTTCTGCAGTACGGTCCAGATGATGATTGCACCAAGCAGGTCGAAGACAGCAAGAGCGGCAAACAGCGGGCTGAAACCGATGGTATCGGCCAGCGCACCGACGACCAGAGCAAACATGGTACTTGCCATCCACGCCGCCATTCCGGTCAGACCGTTGGCTGTCGCCACTTCGTTACGGCCAAACACGTCAGAAGACAGAGTAATCAACGCGCCGGACAGTGACTGGTGAGCAAAACCACCGATGCACAGTAAAGCGATTGCCGCGTACGGGCTGGTGAACAGGCCAATCATGCCAGGGCCGATCATCAGGACCGCACCCATGGTAACCACCAGTTTACGGGAGACAATCAGGTTCACTTTGAAATACTTCTGGAACAGCGGAGGCAGGTAGCCGCCAAGGATACAACCGAGGTCAGCGAACAGCATCGGCATCCACGCAAACATCGCGATTTCTTTCAGGTTAAAGCCATACACTTTGAACATGAACAGCGGGATCCAGGCGTTGAATGTGCCCCAGGCAGGTTCAGCCAGGAAGCGTGGCAGCGCGATGCCCCAGAACTGGCGGTTACGCAGGATCTGCCAGGCAGACATTTTCTTGCCGTTGGTGGTCTGGTGCTGTGCTTCCTGACCATCGAGAATGTAATCGCGTTCTTCGTTACTCAGTTTTTTCTGATCTTTCGGGTGCTTGTAGAACACCAGCCAGCTCAGTGCCCAGATCAGGCTCAATGCACCGGTGATGATGAAGGCGAGCTGCCAGCTGTGCATCAGGATGCACCAGACAACCAGCGGTGGCGCAATCATCCCGCCGATTGAAGAACCGACGTTAAAGTAGCCCACGGCGATAGAACGCTCTTTGGCCGGGAACCATTCGCTGCTGGCTTTAAGGCCGGCAGGGATCATCGCGGCTTCAGCCATACCGACAGCACCACGGGCGATCGCCAGGCCGCCCCAGCTGCTGGCCAGCGCGGTCGCCATACAGAAGATGGCCCACATAATGGCGAACATGGCGTAACCGACTTTCGTGCCCATGACGTCAAGAACATAACCGGCAACCGGCTGCATCAGGGTATAGCAGGCGGAATAAGCCGCGATAATATAAGAATATTGCTGAGTGGTGATGTTGAGCTGAGTCATCAGCGTCGGTGCTGCGGCGGCAATGGCGTTACGTGTTAAATAGCCTAATACAGTGCCGCATGTCACCAGTGCGATCATGTACCAGCGTAACCCTTTAATCTTACCCATTTAACTCTCTCCCAGTAAATAATCCGGCAATGACAACGCACGCTGTCATGGCGTATTTCGCACCACGCTGCCTGAGCATGGGCTTCTGGCTTCCTTAAAGTGTTTTCCGGGGATATCGCCGCCAGATGATTTCACTGGGAGCGGCCCGATGTTTACGCACTGGTTTATTGTTATCTGTGCGTAAGATCCGATGAGCGTCCTGAACACCAGAATTGTTGCTTCGCCATGAGGCTGACTGCGCCTGGGAAGTGTTTTGCCCGGGCAACAGCGAAAGGACGTGGCAGGTAATCTCTGACGCTCTTGTCCGGGCGAAGCAAAGATAACTTGTCATACAGATTTAAAATTTGAATGACATCACAAAACCACATTTAAATTGTGTGGTTACTTAACTTTTTTAACTACACACGTATTTAATTGAATTTACTGATAAAATTGATTTTTAGTTGATCCTGTTCACACTTTTATGTGAAGGATTAACATCAGAGACCGGATCACTGAAACGAAATTGGTGTAACAACTTTACGGGTTGATCACATTTCGTCCGTACGCTTAACGCGGCGGCGTTTTGAGTACAGATCGTGCGTTTTATTGTGCTGTTAATCAGAAGAACCCGGGGAAATGGCGCAGGTGCGAGGCGGGAGAGGCTGATCAAACGGCGGCATCACGTGGAAAAGGTGAAATTGGTGTTGTCACATTTGGTACGAAATAACCTGTCATACAGATTTAAAGTTTGAGTGACATCACAAAATGACACTCTGATTGTGAGGATAATAAGCACCCGTGCAGTAAGGCTTCAACGTTATTATTTTACAGAGAGTTAGTGAGTTTACTGGGTCCTGAATTGCCTGCTATTACCGGCACATACCCCTAAAAAGAGCTGGACGACAACCTAAATTGGTGTGATAACTTCGCACCATTGAGAGACAACTCTACAGATTTCATGATGAGGAACCTAAGATGGCGCAGTTTTTAACAGAAGACTTCCTTCTCGACACTGAATTCGCACGTCGCCTGTATCACGACTACGCGAAAGATGAGCCAATTTTCGACTACCACTGCCATTTGCCGCCTGAGCTGATTGCTCAGGACTACAAATTCAAAAACTTGTATGACATTTGGCTGAAAGGCGATCACTACAAATGGCGTGCGATGCGCACCAACGGTGTTCCTGAACGTATGTGTACTGGCGACGCCACTGACCGCGAGAAATTTGACGCGTGGGCCGCTACGGTTCCTCACACCATCGGTAACCCGCTTTATCACTGGACGCACCTTGAGCTGCGTCGGCCGTTTGGCATTACCGGCAAACTGCTTTCCCCGTCCACCGCAGGCGAAATCTGGGAACGCGGTAATGAATTACTGGCGCAGGACAACTTCTCTGCCCGCGGCATCATGAAACAGATGAACGTGAAAATGGTCGGCACAACCGATGATCCGATCGATTCTCTGGAGCATCATAAAGCTGTCGCTCAGGACACCCGCTTTGATATCAAAGTGCTGCCAAGCTGGCGCCCGGACAAAGCTTTCAACATTGAAGCCGCCACGTTTGCGGATTACGTGAAGAAACTGGAAGCTGCGGCTGATGTTTCCATCACCCGCTTCAGCGATCTGCGTGATGCGCTGAAAAAACGTATGGATCACTTCGCGGCGCACGGTTGCAAAGTTTCCGACCACGCGCTGGATGTTGTGGTGTACGGCGAAGCGGATGACGCCACGCTGGACGGCATTCTGGCCCGCCGCCTGAACGGCGAAACGCCAACCACAGAAGAAATCGCCCAGTTCAAAACCGGCGTGTTGCTTTATCTGGCTTCTGAATATCAGCGCCGTGAATGGGTGCAGCAGTACCACATTGGCGCGCTGCGCAATAACAACACACGTATGTTCCAGCTGATCGGCGCGGATGTCGGTTTCGACTCCATCAATGATCAGCCGCTGGCAGAACCGCTGTCCAAACTGCTGGGCGCGCAAGGTCTGGCCGGTGGCCTGCCGAAAACCATTCTGTACTGCCTGAACCCGCGTGATAACGAAGTGATCGGCACCATGGTCGGTAACTTCCAGGGTGAAGGGATGCCGGGCAAAATGCAGTTCGGCTCCGGCTGGTGGTTCAACGACCAGAAAGATGGCATGCAACGTCAGATGACGCAGCTCGCCAATCTGGGCTTGCTGAGCCGCTTCGTGGGGATGCTGACCGACAGTCGCAGCTTCCTGTCTTATACCCGTCATGAATATTTCCGTCGCATTCTGTGCCAGATGATTGGCCGCTGGGTAGAAGACGGCGAAGCGCCGGCAGATATTGAACTGCTGGGCAATATGGTGAAAAACATCTGCTTCGATAACGCCAAACAGTATTTCCAGATTGAACTGAACTAAAAGCACGACGGAGCGCAGATTCCTGCGCTCCTGATAAAACACAGAAATAACAAACTATTATCCCAATAAAGAACGACGGCCACGGGACAAAGTGATGTCCTCAAAGACCGGCGTCTGACCAAATTAAGGTGAATGTGAGATGCAAAGGTTAAATCGCCGTGACTTCCCAGGCCGTCAACATCCAGACAAAATTATCCAGTTCGGTGAAGGCAACTTTTTGCGGGCGTTTGTCGACTGGCAAATAGATTTGCTCAATGAACATACCGATCTGGATGCCGGGATCGTGGTCGTTCGCCCGATTGACACCGATTTCCCACCTTCACTGAGCACGCAGGACGGTCTGTACACCACGATCATCAGCGGTCTGAATGAGCAGGGCGAAACCGTGCGCGACACGCGCATCATTCGTTCCGTAAACCGCGAAATCAATATTTACCATCAGTTTGACGAATATCTGGCACTGGCCCGCGATCCGAATATCCGCTTTGTGTTTTCGAACACCACCGAAGCGGGTATCAGTTATGTCGAAAGCGACAGCCTGAACGACGCGCCTCCGGCCAGCTTCCCGGCCAAACTGACCCGTCTGTTGTTCGAACGCTTCACTCACTTCTCCGGTGCCGCTGATAAAGGCTGGGTTTTACTGCCGTGTGAACTGATTGATTATAACGGCGAAGCCTTACAGGAACTGGTGTTGCGCTACGCACAGCAATGGGCATTGCCGGCGGCGTTCACACAGTGGCTGGAAAACAGTAACACCTTCTGCTCGACGCTGGTTGACCGCATTGTGACGGGCTACCCGCGCAGCGAAATCGACAGCCTGCAGGAAGAACTCGGTTATCAGGACAGCTTCTTCGACAGCGCCGAACACTTCTATCTGTTCGTGATCCAGGGGCCAAAAAGCCTGGCGCAGGAACTGCGTCTGGACAAACTGCCGCTGAATATCCGTCTGGTTGACGACATCAAACCGTATAAAGAACGCAAAGTGGCGATCCTCAATGGCGCGCACACGGCGCTGGTGCCGGTGGCCTTCCTGGCAGGTCTGAACACCGTGGGCGAATCAATGAATGATCCGCAAATCAGCCGCTTTGTTGAACTGGCCATCGCCGAAGAAATCTCGCCGGTGCTGGATTTGCCACAGGATGAACTGACGTCCTTCGCGCAGGCGGTGCTCAGCCGTTTCCGTAATCCGTTCATTCAGCATCAGTTGCTGTCGATTGCCCTGAATGGCATGACCAAATACCGCACCCGCATTCTGCCGCAGCTGCTGGCGAGCCAAGCAAAGAATCAGCTTCTGCCTCCGCGCCTGACCTTTGCCCTGGCAGCGTTGCTGGCGTTTTACCGCGGGGAACGTAACGGTGAAATTTATCCTCTGCAGGACGATGCCCACTGGCTGAGCCGTTTCTCCGGACTGTGGAGCGATGTGCGTAACGGCAGCCTGCCGTTAATCGGGCTGGTCGAAACCGTGCTGGCGGATGAAGAACACTGGGGACGTGACCTGAATACCGTGCCGGGTCTGACGGCGAAAGTGACCGAGCAATTGCAGGCGATTGAAGATCGCGGCATGCGTGATGCGTTGGCGGCTTATAGCTAAGAGAGCAACTATGCAAAGTATCATTCAAATTCATACCGCTGATAACGTCGCTGTGGCTTTACGCGATATCGGGGCGGGCGAGCAGGTTGAAGCGGGCGGGTATCGTGTTGTTCTGGCTCAGTCTGTGGTCCGTGGTCACAAATTTGCTCTGCGCCCGATAGCGGCCGGGGAAAATATTGTGAAATATGGCCTGCCGATTGGTCATGCGCTGGCGGCGATCGAACCGGGCGTGCATATCCATTCACAAAACGCTAAAACCAATCTCAGCGATCTGGACGAATACCAGTATCAGCCGGATTTCGCCACCGTGCCTGAACAGATGGCGGATCGCGAAGTGCAGATCTACCGTCGTAAAAACGGTCAGGTTGGGATCCGGAACGAGATTTGGCTGATCCCAACAGTCGGCTGCGTGAACGGGATTGCGCGCCAGATCCAGTCACGTTTTCTGAAAGAAACCAATGACGCAGAAGGCACCGACGGCGTTTTCCTGTTCACCCATCCGTTTGGCTGTTCGCAACTGGGCGATGACCACGTGAACACCCGCACCATGCTGCAAAATATGGTGCGCCATCCGAATGCGGGCGCGGTGCTGGTGATTGGTCTGGGTTGTGAAAACAATCAGGTAGACGTCTTCCGTGAAACGCTGGGTGAGGTTGACGAAGATCGCGTGCGCTTTATGACGTTGCAAAAATTCGACGACGAAGTGGAAGCGGGTCTGGAACGTCTGCGCGAACTGTATGCCGTAATGCGTGACGATAAACGCGTTCCCGGTAAACTCAGCGAGCTGAAGTTCGGTCTGGAATGTGGCGGTTCTGATGGCTTGTCCGGTATCACCGCGAATCCGCTGCTCGGGCGTTTTTCCGACTATGTGATCGCCAATGGTGGCACTTCGGTGCTGACCGAAGTGCCTGAAATGTTTGGTGCCGAACGTATTCTGATGAGCCGCTGCCGCGATGAAGGCACGTTTGAGAAAACCGTTCACATGGTGAATGATTTCAAACAGTACTTCATCGAACATAATCAGCCAATTTACGAGAACCCATCCCCGGGCAACAAAGCGGGCGGTATCACCACGCTGGAAGAAAAATCGCTGGGCTGTACGCAGAAAGCAGGGCAAAGCCCGGTGATGGATGTGCTGAAATACGGCGAACGTCTGACGACGCCGGGCCTGAACTTGCTGAGTGCGCCGGGTAACGACGCCGTGGCAACCAGCGCGCTGGCCGGTGCCGGTTGTCATATGGTGCTGTTCAGTACCGGTCGCGGCACGCCTTACGGCGGTTTTGTTCCGACGGTAAAACTGGCGACCAACAGCGAACTGGCGATGAAAAAGCCACACTGGATCGACTTCGATGCAGGTCGCCTGATCCACGATGTCAGCATGGATCAGCTGCTGGGTGAGTTTGTGGATCTGATCGTTGCGATCGCGGATGGCCGTAAAGCCAAAAACGAAATTAACGATTTCCGTGAACTGGCGATCTTTAAAAGCGGTGTCACATTGTAACTCTTCCGGATACTCGTTAGAATGAAACGGCGTTTCAAATATGAAGCGCCGTTTGCTTTTTCTACGCATCCTACGAATGAGATCTCCGAAAAATGACGTATTACTGGTTTGCCCAGTCAGTCGGTGTTCTGGCCTTTGTGGTCGGTATCACGATGTTTTTCAACCGCAGCGACCGTCGCTTTAAACAGCAGCTTTCCGCTTACAGCGCCATTATCGGCGTGCATTTCCTGATGATGGGAGCCGCACCGGCAGGCATGAGCGCCTTGCTGAACTCCCTGCGAACCCTGATTTCCCTGCGTACGCGCAATCAGTGGATCATGGTAATTTTCATCGTGCTGACGCTGGTTCTCGGCCTGAGCCGCGCACATCACTGGGTGGAATTATTGCCGGTCGGCGCAACGGTCGTCAGCACCTGGGCGCTGTTTCGCACCAGCGGGCTGACCACGCGCTGCATCATGTGGTGCTCAACCTGCTGCTGGGTATTCCACAACATCTGGCTTGGTTCGATAGGCGGTTCGCTTATCGAAGGCAGTTTCCTCGTCATGAACGGCTTTAACATTATCCGCTTCCGCCGGTTACAGCTGCGCGGCATCGATCCGTTCGAGGTCGAGAAAAAGATTGTGCAGAAGATGGATGAAAATAAAGCGACGGAGTAGGGATCACTCCGCCGGAAGAGAATTTACTCGTCTAATTTCAGCGGCGGCAATTGAGAAAATATACTCAGCAGGCCTTCGCCCCAGCCTTTGCGGATCATGTCAAAATACGGATGGGTTTCGGTGATCCGGTGCTGTTGCGCAGCATTGAAACTGTCGGTCGGATAGGTCATCACGTCCAGCGGCAGGCCGACGGAAAGATTGCTGCGCAGCGTAGAGTCCATCGAAATCAGCGCGCATTGCATTGCCTGATCCAGCGGCGTCTCGAAGTTCAACACGCGATCAATAATCGGTTTTCCGTACTTGCTTTCGCCAATCTGGAAATACGGCGTATCGTGCGTGGCCTCGATGAAATTCCCCTGCGGATAAACATGGAATAACCGCAGACCTTCGCCTTTTATCTGGCCGCCCAGCAGCAAGTTGCAGCTGAAATCCGTGTTTCCGCCCTGGTTCGCACCGCTGTCGCGGGCGATGACTTCGCGAACCGTGTCGCCCAGCAGGCTCGCGGCGTCATACATGGATTTCACGTTGAGCAGGTTTTCCCGCTCATCGTCTACGCAGCGGCGATGCAGCAGGCTGATAATGCTCTGTGTGGTCGCCAGATTTCCGGCGCTCTGGATAACCAGCACGCGCTCATCACTTTGATGAAAAACATGCAGTTTACGGAAAGTGGAAATATGGTCCACTCCGGCGTTGGTGCGTGAATCTGAAACAAACACCAGGCCAGAGGACAAGCGCATGGCCACACAGTAAGTCATAAAAATCTTCCTCAGGCGTCAGGTTTATTGTGGCACGTCGAGCATCGCAACGGCTGCGACAGTGCGCATATCTTCGCTGCCTCCACCCAACCGGATACCGCGGACCGGGCACGCATCAAGATAATCTATGCCGATAGCCAGTTTCAAATGCTGATTCGGTTTGCAGGTGTTGTTGGTAACATCAAAGCTCTGCCAGCGATCATCCAGCCAGGCTTCCGCCCAGGCGTGCATGGCAACATGTGTCGAATCTTCTGAGTATAGATATCCGCTGACGTAACGCGCCGGGATCCCCAGACTGCGGCAGCAGGCGAGGAAAACGTGGGTATGATCCTGACATACGCCGGTTTGCGCTGAAAAAGCCTGCGAGGCACTGTCTTTCACCGTGGTGCTGCCGGGGCTGTAAGGCATTTTCAGCAGTAATTCGCCCATCAGATTGCACAGACTTTCATGCTGATCCTGCGGGCGATAATAGCGGCTGGCGAAATCGCGGATCGCGCCGTCGGCCTGTGTCAGCGGGCTGGTGCGCAAAAAAACCAGCGGCGATAAATGCCCGCAATTATCATCTTCTGTGTTGTCTTCAATTTCGACCACGCCGTTGGCTTCGATAGTGATTGCCTGATGCGGCTGATCCAGCGTCAGCACGTGTAATACGTTGCCGTATGCGTCCAGCGTTCGGGTGGCGTACTCCGGCAGCGTCAGATCCCATGAAAGGATCTTCTGATGGCTGGAATCCTGCGGCGTCAGGCGCAGATATTGCGTACTGTGTTTGACCTGCTGCGCATAGGTGTAATGCGTCTGATGACTGACATTCAGTTTCATTATTGTGCCTCCAGATAGGTTTGATGAATGCTCTCAGCGATGGCGTTGGTCTGGCCAAGAAACTGCATTAACCACGGGCTGAGGCCCATTTCGACTATCTCGTCCATTTCGGTGAAGCGGAGCTGAGCATGCAGGGTATGAATGCGGCGACGCGGCAAATTTCCCGCTGACCCGCCGATTTCCTCCAGCTGTTCGGCGATAATTTCTACACAGGACAACAGGGATCGCGGCAGTTCGCGGCGCAGTACCAGCAGTTCGGCAATACGTTTCTGGCTGAGCTGCTGCTTGTAGAGCGTATGGAATGCTTCGCGGGCACTGACGGCGCGCAATAAGGTGTCCATCCGGTAGTATTCGCGCACCGGATCTTCATCGGCGTTAAGCAGCTGATTTTTGGCGTCCAGCAGCCTTGCGGTGCTGTCAGCCCGCTCAAGCATGGTGCCCAGGCGGATGAAATTCAGGGCATCACTGCGCAGTAAAGTGCCAAACATTGCGCCACGGAACAGATGTGAGCGCTCCTTAACCCAGTCGAAGAAGGAATCCGCGCCCGCCGATCCGACGCCCTGACGTCGGATCAGTTTCATCTCAATCCAGGTGGCATTGATGCTTTCCCAAACTTCAGAAGACAGACTACCGCGCACCGCGTGCGCATTGTTCCAGGCCATTTGCAGACAGCTGAAAATGCTGCTGTGGTTGAAACTGTCCAGCGCGAAAAAGTTGAGCAGATTGCCCATTGTTTCCTGCGGATAGTGTTCATTGAATAATGTGCGGGTGCCGGTCATGGTCAGCGGAACCAGCAGATCGTTATTTTCGTCGCGGGCGCTGACGTCACGGATCGACATCATCGACAGCTTATTGGTCACGTCCAGCAGGCGTGCGATATTCTCGGCGCGTTCCAGATAACGCGCCATCCAGTAAAGTTCGCTGGCTGTTCTGCTTAGCATGCGTCACCCTCCGTCGGATCTTCCGACTCTTCTTCCAGCACCCAGGTATCTTTGGTCCCGCCGCCCTGAGATGAATTTACCACCAGCGAGCCTTCCGCCAGCGCAACGCGGGTTAAGCCGCCCGGCACCAGACGGATTTCAGCGCCGGTCAGGGCGAAAGGCCGCAAATCGATATGCCGCGGGGCCAGCCCGTTCTCCACAAACGTCGGGCAGGTTGAGAGCGCCAGCGTTTCCTGCGCGATATAGTTTTCGGGCCGCGTTTTCAGCAACTGGCGGAAGCGTTCGATTTCAGCCTTGCTGGCGGTCGGGCCAATCAGCATGCCGTAACCGCCTGCACCATGAACCTCTTTCACCACCATTTTTTCCAGATTCGCCAGCACGAAAGACAGGTCACTCTCTTTGCGGCATTGCCAGGTCGGGACGTTATTAAGGATCGGATCTTCGGCCAGATAGTAGCGGATCATTTCCGGCACATACGGGTAGATCGATTTGTCATCGGCGACGCCGGTGCCAATTGCGTTCGCCAGCACCACGCCACCGGCGCGATAAACCGACAGCAGGCCGGGCACGCCGAGCATTGAGTCGGCGCGGAAGGCCAGCGGATCGAGGAATGCGTCGTCGATACGGCGGTAGATCACATCGATTTTGCACGGGCCCGCAGTTGTACGCATAAACACCGCGCCGTCCTTCACGAATAAATCGACGCTTTCCACCAGTTCCACGCCCATTTGCTGCGCAAGGAAACTGTGCTCGAAGTACGCGCTGTTGAACCTGCCGGGTGTCAGAACCACGACGGTCGGATCGTTAACCGGTGTGCTTTCACGCAGCGTTTGCAGCAGATGGGAAGGGTAGCGAGAAACCGGCGCAATGCGCTGTTCTGCGAAAAGTTCCGGGTATAACCGCATCATCATTTTGCGGTTTTCCATCATGTAAGAAACGCCGGACGGTGTGCGCAGGTTATCTTCAAGCACGTAATATTCGCCGTCGCCACCCCGCACCATATCGGTTCCGGCGATGTGCGCGTACGTATCCCGGTGAAGATCGATGCCCTGCATACAAGGCTGATACTGATCGTTTGCCAGAACCTGTTCGGCCGGAACGATCCCTGCTTTCAGTATTTTTTGATCGTGATAGATGTCGTGCAGAAAAGCATTCAGCGCCTGAACGCGCTGACGAATGCCGCGATCGAGCATTTGCCATTCGCTGGCCGGGATGATCCGCGGAACGCTGTCGAACGGGATTAAACGTTCTGCGCCATCATCTTCACCGTAAACGTTAAAGGTAATTCCCACCCGATGGAATAACAGCGCGGCTTCCTCTTTTTTGCGCTGAACCGCCTGTTGATCGGCTTGCTGCAACCATTGCCAGTAGGCCTGATAATGGCTGCGGTGCGTCCCGTCAGCCATTAACATCTCATCAAAAAAGGGTGAATCGGAAAGGTCAATCTTGATCATCATCACCTCACAAACTGGACAGGCCGCAATTGAATCGTTCAATAACAATGAAGATCAGGCATAAAGTGTGCCAGCGTGCAAAACGGGCTGAAAATCAGGGGAAATAAGGGGGGACTGCTTAATTATAGAGCGTTAAAGGGTTTCTTTGCCTGAAAATAGGGCAAAAAAAACCAGCCCGCAGGCTGGTCTGGTGCATCGGGGACGCGGATTAACGGCGGACGGCGATGGCTTCGATTTCGATTTTCACGTCTTTAGGCAGGCGGGCAACTTCAACGCATGAACGGGCCGGGAAAGGCGCTTTGTGCTCGGTGAAGAAAGCTTCGTACGTGGCGTTAACGGTGGCGAAGTCGTTCAGATCTTTCACGAAAACGGTAGTTTTCACGATGTCTGACACTTTCAGGCCAGCGGCTTCAACGATAGCCTGGACGTTTTCCAGAGACTGACGCGCCTGAGCGGCGATGTCGTCGGCCACGGCACCGGTTTTAGGATCAACAGGGATCTGGCCTGAAGTGATGATCATACTGCCCAGATCCACGCCCTGAACATAAGGACCGATTGCGGCGGGTGCGTTTTCAGTACTGATTTCGCGGGACATAATGTCTCCTGATTTTGGGTTATGGGTAAAAATCCGGTCGTCAGTATACCTGCTCAGTCGTTGTTGAGCACAACCTGATGTTCGAACTCTTTCTCACAGTATTTGCATTTCAGGTGAACGCCATCTGCGCGCTGTTTCACCGCAAAGCTGGAATCCACCGGTTCAAAGCGGCTGATGCAGTTGCCGTTCGGGCAGCGTAAAACCCCGATAATACGGTCCGGCAACGTCGGCATCAGCTTCTTCACAACTTCATAATTATCAATGCGGTTCACCGTAGCGCGCGGGGCATAGACCGCCAGCTGATTAACCTGTTCGTCGGTCAGAAAGGTGTTTTCAATTTTGATAATATCTTTGCGGCCAAGCTCGCCGGAAGGCAAATTCAGGCCGACGGTAACGCGTTGTTCTGTCTGCGTAAATTTAAATAACGACAGCAATTTAAAGCCGACCTGCGCCGGAATATGGTCGATTACCGTGCCGCATTTAATGGCTTCAACCTGAAGTTTATTGTCGTGAGTCATGATCGTTTTCTCCTCAAGCTGACTGTGCAATATCTGCGTTAAGAACCAGCGCCAGTAAAGCCTGACGCGCAAAAATCCCGTTACCGGCCTGCTGGAAATACCAGGCGTATGGCGTTTTATCGACATCCGGCGTGATTTCGTCGATGCGTGGCAGCGGGTGCAGGACTTTCAGGTGCGGCTGAGCGCCGTTCAGATCCGCCGCGCGCAGGACAAACTGGGCTTTGACGTTGGCATATTCAGACGGGTCCAGACGCTCTTTCTGTACGCGGGTCATGTACAGAATGTCGATTTCCGGCACGACTTCATCGATGCTGCTGTGCAGGCTATATTCGATGCCTTTCTCTTCCAGCAGCGCCAGAATATAGCCCGGCATGGCGAGTGCATCTGGGGCGATAAAGTAGAAGCGGTTGCCGTTAAATTTCGCCAGCGCCTGCGCCAGAGAGTGAACGGTACGGCCATATTTCAGATCGCCGACCATCGCGATTTTGATGTTATCAAGACGTCCCTGCGTTTCCTGAATGGTGAACAAATCCAGCAAGGTTTGCGTCGGGTGCTGGTTCGCGCCGTCACCGGCGTTGAGAACCGGAATGCCGCCGGAAAATTCTGTCGCCAGACGCGCCGCGCCTTCCTGCGGATGGCGCATCACGATGGCATCCACGTAAGTGCTGATCACCGAAATGGTATCGGCCAGCGTCTCGCCTTTTTTGCCGAGCGACGTATTGCTGCTGTCAGAGAAACCGACGACGGAAGCCCCGAGACGATGCATGGACGTCTCAAACGACAGGCGCGTACGGGTTGAGGCTTCGAAGAAACAACTGGCGATCACTTTGTGTTTCAACAATTCCGGTTGCGGATCCGCTTTCAGGCTGGCCGCGGTGTCGAGCACCAGCTCCAGCTCCTCGCGGCTGAGATCGTTGATAGAAATGATGTCTTTTTGATATAGCGGGTTAGCCATAGTCATTCTCCTGTTTCTTTGTTCTTAAAAGAAATTCGCTCAAAAACCGATGTTCTTAAATTCCGGACAAAAAAAAGCCCCTCAATGAGGGGCTTTCAGTAAAACGGTAATGCCACGGAAGAACAACGGCAGCGGGCTGCCTGATGGCACGGTGTTTGGTCGATCATCTGAGCACAAAACGTGGCAATTGTTCATAGGTTCTCCCGGCAAATTGTGGCGCATTATACGCGCGTCACCGGCGACATCAAGCGGAAAAATGGACTAAGGCAAACGATTGCTGCTCGGGTTTCCTTTGACCATCAATACCTGCCTGATTAACTGACAAACCTGCCCGATCTCGCGGGTTTCCCTTGGCGCGACGAAGACGGCGGTGCTGGATGCGATGACGCCGAGAACCTCATGCAATCCCTGATGGTCAATGATTTTCCCCACCGCCCGCCCGTAGCCCGACGACACATGCACGATGACAAACTGCGGGTTGTAATCCACGCTGGTCACCATCTCAGTGACCGGGCGCAACGCATCGGGAACGGGCTGATATTGCTCATTCAGCGCGTACATTTTTTTGCCTTTGGCATTCTGGATCTTCACCACCCCCAGCGTTTTCAGCAGCCGCGATACCGTGGACTGGCTGATATTCCGGTATCCCGCACGCTGAAATTCACGGCGCAGCGCTTCCTGTGAAGCAAAACTTTTGCTGGCGATCAGCCGGTGACACAAGATCAACTGCTCGTGTTCTTTTTCAAGTGCAGACAACGTTCTTTTCATGGTCATATTCCCTGATGAATAAAGGACGTCAACATGGCAAAAAAATCATCATCAACGAAGGGTTAAAACAAAGAACCCAGACTCAGCGCTAACATTAGCAACACCAGCAGTATCCCGAGCAAAGGCGCAACCCATTTCAGCCAGCGGACATAGGGCACGCGCGCAATGGCCAGACCGCCCATGACGACCGCTGATGTAGGCGTCACCAGGTTCACAAGACCGGAAGCTGACTGATATGCGGTGACCACCAGTTCGCGGCCGATATGCGCAAAATCGGCCAGCGGGGCCATGATAGGCATGGTCATCACGGCCAGACCCGATGAAGATGGCACCAGAAAAGACAACACAACTTCGAGCAAAAACATCACATTGATGAACACCACATTGGAGAGCCCGGAAACAATGTTTTCGGCGCTGTGCAAAATGGTGTGCGTGATCATGCCGTTATCCATCACGACCACGATACCGCGCGCGATCCCGATGATCAGCGCGACGCCGAGAAGATCGCGTGCGCCGTCAATGAAAGTGGTGGTCAGCTCGGTTTCGCTCATCCGGGCAATTAACCCGACAAAGATGGCGGCGGCAAGAAAGACGGCGGAGATTTCGCCCATCCACCAGCCTTTGACGGAAACGCCATAAATCATCACGACAAAGGCCAGCGCGAAGATCGTTAAAACGATTTTCCGCACGCCGGTAAACGGCAGCAGCTCTTCGCGGCGATCGCCGAGGAAGTGTTCGCGGTTTGATTCCCATTGATCGGCGACGATTGACAGCGACGGGTCCCGACGAACTTTACGGGCGTAGCGCATCACCCATACAACGCATATTAGCCAGCCAACCACCAGAATGACTGCGCGCAGGCCGATGCCATTGGTGAAAGGAATGTCGGCGGCATTGGCGGCGATCACGGTTGCAAAGGGATTAATGGTGGAACCGAGGGTTCCGATACCTGCGCCGAGGAGAACTGTCGCGGCGGCTACCAGCGGGTCGAAGCGGGCGGCCATCATGACCGGCACCAGCAGGGTGTAAAATGGCAGGGATTCCTCGGCCATGCCATAAATGGTGCCCCCGGCGGCAAACAGCGCCATCAGGATCGGGATCATCCATTCTTCTTTGCCGCGCAGGCGATGAGTCACCCGTTCAATCCCCGCATCAATGGCACCGGTTTTGGTCACCACGCCGAGAAAACCGCCGATAATGAGGATAAACAACGCCACGTCGATTGCGCCCGCCTGCCCGGTAACGTGGTTATAAAGGCCATCAATGGGGGCAAGAAAGATATCGATAATCCCCTGAGGATTACCGGCAACAGCGTGATAAGTGCCGGAAACCGGGACTTCTTTCCCAAGACCGGCGTTCATCGCCATGTTGTATTCGCCGGCGGGGATAATCCAGGTCAGGCCCGCGACGACGGCGATAAGAATAAAGAGAATTGTGTAGGCGGAAGGAAATTTGAATGTACGCATCAACATAATCCTTAAAAAAGGCGTGAAGACCTCAGACGGGCTTCACGCAAAAAATTCAGGCATTGCCCAGGGTGGCCACCATGACCGCTTTTATGGTGTGCATGCGGTTTTCGGCCTCATCGAACACAATGGAATGCGCCGACTCGAAAACGTCATCCGTTACTTCCAACCCTTTCATTCCATAGGCGATTTCCAGCTCTTTTCCGAGGGTAGTTTCTTCGTTGTGAAACGCGGGCAGGCAGTGCATGAATTTCACATCAGGATTGCCGGTGGCTTTGATGACGGCGGCATTGACCTGATACGGCGTCATCAGGCTGATGCGTTCGGCCCAGGCAGATTTGGCTTCGCCCATCGAAACCCAAACATCGGTGTAGAGGAAATCCACCCCGTTCACGCCTTCATCGACGTGCTCGGTCAGCAAAATGCGGGCACCGGTGGTTCCGGCTATTTTCCGGCACTCACTGACCAGCGCAGCGTCTGGCCAGAAGGATTTCGGTGCGACCAGGCGGATGTCCATGCCCATTTTGGCGGCGCCGACCATCAGCGAATTGCCCATGTTGTTTCGTGCATCGCCCAGATAGGCAAAGCTTAATTCGCTGAGTTGTTTTCCCGGCGCGTGTTCGAGCATGGTCATCAGGTCGGCGAGAATCTGTGTGGGATGAAATTCATCCGTCAGCCCGTTCCAGACCGGGACGCCGGAAAACTCGGCCAGCTCCTCAACAATCCTTTGCGCAAAACCCCGGTATTCAATGCCGTCGTACATCCGGCCCAGCACGCGGGCGGTGTCTTTCATCGACTCTTTATGACCAATCTGGCTGCCGCTCGGGCCGAGATACGTCACTTTTGCTCCCTGATCGAAAGCCGCCACTTCAAACGCACAGCGGGTTCTCGTGGACGTTTTTTCGAAAATCAGCGCGATATTTTTGCCGAGTAAATACTGCTGCTCCCGGCCACTCTTTTTGTATGTTTTCAGGGTAAAGGCGAGATTAATCAATTGCTGGATTTCATCCGGCGTAAAATCCAGAAGTTTGAGAAAATGACGGTTTTTTAAGGTGTTACTCATAGTTTTATTCCTTTCATGACGTTATTACGACGCACGGATGGAGGTGCCTCTCAGGCCCGCGAGAATCGCTTCGCCGTCGGTCAGGGCACCGATCCCGGCTAACCCGTGGCAGGCATCGACAAACTGGCAGGCTGCGGCGATTTTTGGGCCCATAGAGCCCGCATCGAAAGTCATTCCGGCCAGGTCGCGTGTGGTGGTCTGTTGAAGCGGACGCTGCGTTGGTTTTCCCCAGTCGAGGTACACCGCATCAGCGTCGGTGAGGATCAGAAGCGCATCGGCGTGCAGTTGCCGGGCGAGCAGGGCGGCCGAGAGATCTTTGTCGATGACCGCTTCCGCGCCTTCCAGTCCTTTAGCGGTTTTGCAGACCGGAACACCGCCGCCGCCATTGCAAATAACCAGATGTCCGTCCTGAAGCAGCGCGTTGATCGCGTCGGTTTCGATAATGCTTAGCGGTTGCGGCGAGGCCACGACGCGGCGGAAATGCTGCCCGTCCGCTTTCATCGCCCAGCCCTTATCTGCGGCCAGCGCAGCAGACTGTTCGCGGGTGTAAACCGGCCCGATGTATTTGGTCGGATGATTGAAAGCCGGATCCAGCGGGCTGATTTCCACCTGTGTGAGCAGCGTGCAAACGCGGATTTCCGGCAGGCAATTTTTCAATTCCTGTTGCAGGAGATAGCCGATCATTCCCTGTGTCTGGGCGACCAAAATATCCAGCGGATAAGGCGAAACGGCGGTATAAGCACTGTTTTGCAACGCCAGTAATCCGACCTGCGGTCCGTTGCCGTGAACCAGCACAACACGCCATTGCTGACACAATGCGCTGAGTGTTTCTGCCGCCAGCTGAATATTTTTCCGCTGAATGCTGGCTTCCAAAGGTTCGCCGCGACGCAGCAATGCATTGCCGCCCAGTGCGACGACCAGTGTGGGTTTTGTCATGGTATTTTCCCTGGTGTGGTTTTTCAGATGTCGTCGCGTTCCAGCGGGCAACTCATGCAACGAGCGCCGCCACGGCCACGCCCGAGTTCATCTCCGGGAATAGGCAGCACGGTGATCCCGGCCTTATCGTATTTTTCGTTGGTCCACGTATTGCGCTCATAGCCAATCACGACGCCGGGACGTACGGTCAGCACGTTGTTGGCGTCATTCCATTGTTCGCGCTCGGCTTCAAAACTGTCGCCACCGGTGGTGATCAGTTTCACTTCATCCAGCCCCAGCGCTTTTTCGATGGCTTTCAGGAAATGCGGTTCTTCCTGACGACGAAGGCCCCCGCGGCCGTCATCGGTCAGAGTCCAGCACTGCGTGGTGTCACGTACGACTTCGGGATAAACCGAGAAAGTGTCGATATCGATGTGGGTCATGACGGTGTCGAGATGCATACAGGCGCGGTGTTTTGGTAATTCCAACGCGATAATTTTGGTCGCCTGCTGATGTTTAAACAGAGAACGGGCGAGGAACTCAACGCCCTGCGGTGTGGTTCTTTCTGACATCCCGATTAACACTGCGCCGCGACCAATGACCAGGACGTCGCCGCCTTCCAGCGTGGCATGGTCGTAATTGAAATCATCGTCACCGAAATAAGTAATGAATTCGTTATCGCTGAATAATGGATGCCAGCGATATATGGCACGCAGATTATTTGTTTCGCGCTTTCTTGCCGCTTTGGCCATCGGGTTCACGGAAACCCCGTTATATATCCAGCAGGAGGTATCGCGGGTAAATAAATGATTCGGCAGTGGCTTAATAATAAAATCATTCTCCATATGGGTATCAACGACCATATTGTGGATAGTCGAAGGGATCTCGTTATAAGTTAATCCGCCACTCATGAAACGCGCCGTTTGCCGGTGAGGAAGATCGGCCAGCCAGCCACGGATCTCTTCAGCAAATTGCGGCCCCAGACGGTAGTCGGAGATCTGCATATTCAGCAGCCAGTCTTTGGCCTCGCGATTATCCAGCGTTTCGGTCAGTAAATCAGTCAGAAGCAGAACTTCAACCCCTTGCTGGCGCAGTGTCTGGCTGAAAACATCATGTTCCTTACCGGCTCTTTCAACGGAAAGTACGTCATCAAATAACAGTTCCTGGCAATTCGAAGGGGTTAAGCGTTGCAAGCTTAAATTAGGCCGGTGCAGCATGACGCTGTGCAGTTGACCTATTTCAGAACCGACATAATGCCTTTTCATATTTATTCCTTTCTTATGAAAAAAGTAATCTGGTTAATATTTCAGGCAAAACGAAACCTTGATGAATAAATGGAGTTATTCAATCTTTTTTCATCTCGTCTGGAACGAAGTGAATAATATTCCGCTGAAGCATTTAAGATGTGATTCCGATCTCATCAGAATGAATGAATACAATGGAGTGATAATTAATTGATGATGCGCATTGTTTATTTTATTAATCAATTATCCGTTATGAATAAATAACGTGTGAAAGGAGTAATTATTTTACCTGTTAGAAAAATGACTGGTTGGGATATAATTTATGCAATCGTAATGCATTGAAATAAAGGGGTTTAAATTATCATACGCATAGGGATTAAATTTGTTTGAATAAAAATCCTAAAAATGGGAAATAATCAAAATAATTATTGTGATTTCAAGCGGTTTTTTATATTCGTCGTTTTGTGACCGGCAGAGGAGTTTTTGAAAATATCGTTTCAGACCAGTCACCTGGTCGCGGGTATTTGTGGCTGAAGATGCAATCTATGCACTACGGATGCATAACCATTCTTCTAAGGCTCGCATAAAACCGGGAAAATTAATTTTAGCGAAAAAGGGAAATCTTGATCTGAAAGGTAGCCACCCGTACATAAAGAGGATTATTATTTCTGAAACAACGTTTCACTAATGAATCACTCTCACGAGGTTATGATGATCACCGGAAACATCCATCAACTGCATTTAGTGCCTTATCTGCCCGCTGAACTGCGCGAAGCCATTGAGTATGTGAAGAAAAATATCACGGCGGAAACCCCCCTGGGTAAACACGATATCCACGGCAATGACGCGTTTGTTCTGATTTCAAATGATTCAACGGCGCCGCAGGCAGATCGCCGTGCGGAGTTTCATGCCCGTTATCTGGATATCCAGATTGTCCTGAACGGAACGGAGGGAATGACGTTCAGCAATCTTCCTGCGGGGTACATTGATACCGACTGGCTGGAAGATAAAGACATTGCGTTTCTGGCTGCCGGCGAGCAGGAAAAAACCATGATTATGCAGGCCGGTGATTTCGTGGTGTTTTATCCGGGCGAGGTGCATAAACCGCTGTGCGCCGTTGGCGAATCGGCTAACGTGCGCAAAGCGGTCGTCAAAATGGACGTCAATAAGCTGTCTGTTTAATACATTGTCAGTTTAACGCTTTGTTCGTTTGAACAACTTCATCCGCCAGCGACGCAGCCTGCCGAGACGTTCTGGCGCTTTGAGCTTGTGTTTGATCCACACTACCTGCCACGGCTGGAGCCTCATCTGGCCGTTAAACACTTCTCCGCCAATCAGATCTTTGCCTTCCACCGCCAGTTTCAGCATTTGTGAATGATCGCTGATGTTAAACACGCAGGTGATCCGATCTTCGCTCTTAGGATCATAACGTTCCATGGCGAATAACGATTTGCCCAAATCAAACACACGCTGGCCAGCCTGCGGCGAAAATGCCGGATGCGCGCGGCGGTGTTTAATCAGTTCCTCTAAGCCGTAAAACACGCGGGAGCGCAGGCTGTCTTTCTTCTCAAGTTCAGCTTCCAGCGTACCCAGCTCCAGCTTTTTACGGTTGATGCGGCGGTTAATCCCGGACTGATGCATACCGTCGAGATCGTTCTCGCTGCCGAGCAGGCTGTGGATGTAAATGGCCGGTACGCCGATAAACGACAGTAACAATGCCTGCGCCGCCAGGAACTTACGGGCTTTCAGGTCAACATCATCTCCCGGCTCGGTCAGCGCACTCAGGTAATTAATATTCAGCTCGTAAGGCGAATGGGTACCGTCGCCGTTGTCTTTATACGAGACCCGACCTTCTTTGCGCAGCGTTTCCTGCGCCATGTATTTACGTTCATCATCGCTGAGGAAGGTTTCCGTCGGGCGTAGCCCAATGCCGTCGTGACTCGCCAGAAAGTTGAAATACGTGGTGTCCGGGTAGCGCGCTTCCGCGTTCAGGCTTTGTGCCCATTGCGTCAGCGTCGTGGTGTCCTGACGTAAAAATGCATGAAGCGTCAGCGGCGGCAGCGGGAACTGATACACCATATGTGCTTCATCACCTTCACCGAAATAACTGATATTTTCGTGATGCGGCACGTTGGTTTCCGTAATGAGCCGCGTACCGGGGATCACTTCGTCGAGGATCGTGCGCCAGACTTTAATAATGTTGTGCGCCTGCGGCATATGAATGCAGCGTGTGCCCACTTCCTTCCAGATATACCCGATGGCGTCGAGGCGAATAGATTGCCCGCCGCTGGCCGCATACTGTAACAGTACGTCGATGCTCTCCAGCAGAACCTGCGGATTTTTGAAATTGATATCCACCTGATCTTCGCTGAACGTCGTCCACAGATACAGCTCGGTGCCGTTGGCTTTAATAAAAGGCGTCAGCAGCGGAGAGGCGCGCGGACGCACCACGCGGCTGTAATCCAGCTCGGGATTCGAGGCAATAAAGTAATCTTTGTAATACGGATCGTCGTGCAGATAGCCCTTCATCCATTCGCTGGAGCGTGAGATGTGGTTGATCACGCAGTCGAACATCAGATTGAAATGAGCCGAAAGGTGATGAATGTCGGACCAGCCGCCGAGATGTTCGTCGATCCGGCGATAATCAATAACGCTAAAACCGTCGTCCGAGCTGTAGGGATACATCGGCAGAATGTGGATGTCGCTGACGATCTCGCGCAGATAGGTATTGGCGAAATGGTTTAAGGTTGCCAGCGGCGGTTGGTCGCCATGACGAATGTTGTCGCCGTAGGTGATCAGATAAATATTGGTGCCATCGACCCAACTTGTCGTGCGATGTTTGCCGTAATTCCATTTTTCAGCGAGATGCAGGATTTTTTTCAGCAGGTCAGCAATGTGTTCTCTGGGGTAAATCCGGCTTAAAAGACTTTCCAGCCGCAGGACATACTCGAGATTAACTGAGCTCATAGCGGTTCCTTCTTACAGAATTCTTTTTGTATGAAAAATAACAGCGCTCTGAAAAGGTTAGTTGAAAATACGGGGCGCGGGCGGCGGAAGGGCGATATAGCAGAGGATTCTGGGGGAATAACGCGGCATCACTTTGCCTTGTCGCAAAATGATGCCGGATAAAATCAGGCGTTGCCGAGGGTGGCGACCATCACCGCTTTGATGGTGTGCAGACGGTTTTCAGCCTGATCGAAGACCACGCTGTGGCTTGATTCGAACACTTCGTCGGTAACTTCCATGCCGCCGTGCAGACCGTATTCTTCCGCCATTTGTTTGCCGAGTGTGGTCTGGTCATCGTGAAACGCAGGCAGACAATGCAGGAATTTCACCTTCGGATTGCCGGTCAGCGCCAGCATTGCGCTGTTAACCTGATACGGACGCAGCAGATTAATACGCTCTTTCCAGGCTTCTTTCGGTTCGCCCATCGATACCCAAACGTCCGTATACAGGAAATCGGCATCTTTCACGCCGGTCGCGATATCTTCTGTCAACGTTATGCTGCCGCCATTTTCTTTTGCCAGATGTTCGCAGGTGGCGACCAGTTCGGCTTCCGGCCAGCAGGCGGAAGGTGCAACCAGACGCAAATCCAGCCCGCACAACGCCGCCGCTTCCAGTAGCGAGTTCCCCATGTTATTACGGGTATCGCCCAGATAGGCCAGACGCATACCTTTCAGCGGCTTACCCGGCAGATGCTCCTGCATAGTGAGCAAATCCGCCAGCAACTGCGTTGGATGGAATTCGTTGGTCAGACCGTTCCAGACCGGGACACCGGCATATTGCGCCAGTATTTCCACTTTATCCTGACCGTAACCACGATACTGAATACCGTCATACATCCGGCCAAGCACGCGGGCGGTATCTTTCATCGATTCTTTATGACCTATCTGGCTGCCACTTGGGCCGAGGTAGGTGACTTTTGCCCCCTGATCGTAAGCGGCAACTTCGAAAGAGCATCGGGTACGGGTCGAGTCTTTTTCGAAGATGAGCGCGATGTTTTTGCCTTGCAGGCTGGCCTTCTCGGTGCCGTTTTTCTTAGCGGCTTTTAATTCTGCGGAGAGTTTCAGCAGGGACGAAATCTCTGACGGGGTAAAATCCAGTAACCTGAGAAAATGACGTTTACTCAACAAACTCATGATGTCGCTCCATAGCGCGTTAGCATTTCGGATTGAATTTAAATTCAATTTAACTGTATGAATATGCAATTACAACCCCGAAGCAAAAACTTTGTCGTTTATAGTGGAGGCGCGCCCTGTGGTGTGTGAAAATAGCGGTCAAACGTCACATTGATTGAGGACTGAGATATGGCAAACCGTGAATTGCTGGACGAACAACGTGAAGAGACTCGCTTAATCATCGAAGAGCTGCTGGACGATGGCAGCGATCCTGACGCGCTTTACACCATTGAACATCACTTATCTTCAGAGAAGTTCGAAGTTCTGGAGAAAGCAGCGGTTGAGGCTTTCAAGCTGGGTTACGAAGTTACCGACCCTGAAGAGTTAGAAGTTGAAGACGGTTCTGTGCTGATGTGTTGTGACGTAATCAGCGAAATCGCGCTGAAAGCGGAACTGATCGACGCTCAGGTTGAACAATTGATGAACCTGGCCGAAGCCAACGGCGTCAACTACGACGGCTGGGGCACTTACTTCGAAGGCGATGACGACGAAGAAGGTGAGGAAGGCGAAGACGAAGATTTCGTTGATGAAGATGATGACGGGAAACGTCATTAATTTTTATCGCGAGTAATATAAAAAAACCGGGCAATGCCCGGTTTTTTTATTTCCGCCAGTTCAGAAGAATTAAAGTACTTCCCCGTTGCTCTCAATCACTTTCTGATACCAGCCAAAACTCTCTTTTTTCGAACGTGCCATCGTGCCGGTGCCGTCGTCATTTTTATCGACGTGGATAAAGCCATAGCGTTTGCTGTACTGGCCGGTGGTGAATGACACGCAGTCAATACAGCCCCACGGCGTGTAGCCCATCAGATCCACACCATCTTCCAGCACGGCTTTCTTCATCTGTTCGATGTGCGCTTTCAAATAAGCGATGCGGTAATCGTCATGAATAACGCCGTCGTCACCCGCTTTATCGATAGCGCCAAAGCCATTTTCGACAATAAACAGCGGTTTCTGGTAACGCTCGTACAGAATGTTCAGGGTATAACGCAGGCCAACAGGATCAATCTGCCATCCCCAGTCGGATGCCTTCACGTGCGGATTCGGGACGCTGCCTGCAAAGCCGGATAACCCGTTATCATCACTTGGGTTGTGCGCTGAAATCGCGTTGCTCATGTAATAGCTCAGGCCGATGTAGTCCGCGCAGCCTTCTCTCAGTGCCTGCAAATCTCCGTCTTCCATTTTGATGTTGAAGCCGCGACGTTCCCATTCTTTCAGTGCATACGCAGGGTAATAACCGCGCATATGCACATCGCTGAACAGGAAGCGTTCATGCATCGCTTCGACCGAATACATCACGTCATCCGGGTGGCAGGAGAACGGGTACAGCGGCACCATGGCGATCATGCAGCCAATCTGGAAATCCGGGTTGATCTGATGGCCGAGTTTGACCACTTTGGCGCTGGCCACGAACTGGTGATGCAGCACCTGATACAGGGTTTCTTCGGGGTTTTCCTGTTCGGTGAATACCACACCGGAGCAGCAATAACCGAACAGCGGATATTTCCAGTTGCGCTGGTTATTGATCTCGTTGAAGGTCATCCAGTATTTCACTTTGCCTTTGTAACGCTCCATCACAACCTGGCTGAAACGCACAAAGAAATCCACCACCTGACGGTTTTTCCAGCCGCCGTATTCCTTCACCAGATGCCATGGCATTTCGAAGTGAGAAAGGGTGATCACCGGCTCAATATTATGTTTGAGCAGCTCATCAAACATGTCGTCGTAGAATTGCAGACCCGCTTCGTTTGGCTGTAATTCGTCACCGTTCGGGAAGATGCGCGTCCAGGCAATCGAAGTACGGAAACATTTGAAGCCCATTTCGGCAAACAGCGCGATGTCTTCTTTGTAGTGCGAATAAAAATCGACAGCTTCGTGGTTAGGGTAGCTGTAACCCTCCAGCACGCCGTCTGTCATCACGCGATCGACGCCGTGTGCGCCGCCGGAAAGCACGTCGCAAATGCTCACGCCTTTGCCGCCTTTGTTCCAGCCGCCTTCAACCTGATGTGCCGCAACTGCGCCGCCCCATAAGAAATCTTTCGGTAACTGTTGACTCATTTTCGTTCTCCCTTGAGGCGGGCTGTAGCAGCCCGCGTGGTAAATGTAATATCCGGTTTAATTCATTTCTGCCTGTGCGGCGCGCTGACTTTCAGCCTGGATCTTTTTCGTGGCCGCGACATCGGGCTCATCTTTGAAACCGACCAGCCAGGTAAACAGGGCGCCGAGCACAAAGGCGACGGTAATCGAGAGCAGGAAACCGAGGAACTGCGGCATGTGGCCTTCTTTGAAGAATACCGGCAATACCGCAATGCCCGGCAAACAGTAGCTCCATGACACGGCGTTGAAGGACCCGGCAATCGCACCGCCGATACCACCCGCCACGCAGCTGCAGAGGAAAGGTTTTTTCAGGCGCAGGGCCACACCGTAAATCGCAGGTTCGGTAATCCCAAACAGGCCGGTAACGCCCGCGGAGAGGGAAATCCCTTTCATTTCACGGCTGCGGGTTTTCAGATATACGCCAAACATACTGCCGGTCATTGCAAAGACGGCGGATGCCTGCAGGCCGGTAAAGGTGTCATAACCCAGCGTTGCGTAGTTGCCGACAGTAACTGGCGTAATGCCCCAGTGAACACCGAGTGTGACCAGCGGTTGCCAGAAAGCACCGACAACGAAACCGGCAATGGTCGGGCTGAGGTGATAGAGATAGTTGTAAACGCCGCCAATCGCGCCGCCGATCAGGTTGCCGATCGGGCCGAATACCAGAAGCGTCATCGGTACCATAATGGCGATACAAAACATCGGGGTGAACAGGTTGCGGATGACGACTGGCAACACTTTATTGAAGAAGCGTTCGACGTAAGACATCGCCCAAACCATCAAGATGATCGGAATAACTGACGCGGTATAGCTGAGATATTTCACCGGTATCCCGAGGAAATCGAGCGTTGGCGAAGCCAGCGGAATGCCGACAATGTTAGTCAGGATGCTGGCGATTTCCGGATTGTTCACGGCTTCACGCATCAGTTGCTGCATGGCCGGGTCGGCGGAGTTGATCGAGGTGATTTTGAACGCGGTCAGCATGTTCATATAATCAGGGCTGATCAGCGCACAGGCCGTAATGACGGCGGTAAACGGATGGACGTTGAATTTTTTTGCCGCCGTAAACGCGATCATGACCGGCAGGAAGGTAAACGCCGTCCAGGAAACGAAATTGAGAATACGGTAGGTGCCGCTGCCTGAGTCCATAATCCCGACGGCTGCGAGGAAGGAAATGATCCCTTGTAAAATACCGCAGGCGGCGAGCTGATAAAGGAATGGCGTGAAGATACTGGAAATGACATCCATCACGCGGCTGACGATGCCGACGTTCGGCGCAGAGACCGGCGCGTTTTCGTCGACGTGGATCAGTTTCAGAACCTGTTTATAAGCGTCGCTGACGTGGTTACCAATCACCACTTGCATCTGGCCGCCGGCCTCAATCACCGTGATCACGCCCTTGACGCGTTTTAATTCTTCTTTATCGACGGCTTTATTATCTTTCAGAACAAAACGTAAACGGGTGGCGCAATGTGTGATGCTAATCACATTATTATCGCCGCCAATATATTTAACAATTTCCTGAGCTGTCTGAGCGTAATCAATGGCCATTATTTATTATTCTCCTGCGGGTAAACAGAGGTGAGCTTTTTTGTTTTTTTACTCGTTGGCAGGAGTGTAGCAAAAGAAAGGGTATTGTCACGATATAACAAAAAACAACTCAGGTGATTTGTTACACCTTAAAAACACCCTGTTTTTTCATTGCGCTGAGTCACGTTTTATTAAAGGTAATTTCTTTCCAATCGTTTCGATAATATAAAGTACGGGGATCTGCGTTGTAATATTGTACTGGCCTTCTAATACAATTTGCGGCATGTGGTAGGAGATGTTGAGGTCTGCCATACGCGCCAGCGTTGAGTTTTCGCTGTTCGTCAGGCTGATGATCTGGCAGTTGTGCTGGCTGAACTGTGTAGCGAACCGTAATACTTCCTCCGTCTCCCCTGAGACAGAAAGAATAATAGCGATGGCATCTTTATACATATCGCTGTTAATCGGAAAATAAGGATCGTCAATAAAGGTACTGAATTTCCCGACGTTAGAGAAAAAACGTGCGCTGTATTTCCCTAATGAACCTGATGTTCCTACGCCGACAAATATAATTCGCTGCGCGTCGGAAATTCTTTTGGCCGCCTGATCTAATAATTCATCAAATTCGCTGTTATTAATACTTTTGAAATAGCTGATTATTTCACTGATGCCAAAGGAGACCGGCGGTTTTTCTTCATGTTCTAAAAACAATTTAAAACGGATACGAAACTCAGAATATCCTTCACAATCCATTTTTTTGCAAAAACGCAGAACCGTGGTGGTGGATACCCCGGCGGCATCTGCCAGCTCACGGATAGTCATGTACATCACTTTATCGCCATTTTTGACGATGTAGTTATAGACCGTCAGTTCCAGTTCGTTTAACGCTGAAATGGCTTTATGTGTGAACATGAGATGCCTGTTTTTTTATGGATTGCGAAAAGGATATCAGAGGTATTTTAACATCGTCACTTCACAATCGACATGCCCCGTATTGCCCAGTGAGCCATTAATATGTTGAAAACCCAGACGCTCATACAGCGCGATCGCCTGCGTCAGGCTGGCGGTTGTTTCCAGGTAGCAGCGCCCGAATCCGTTCTGGCGGGCATGTTCCATTGCCTGTAACGCCAGTCGTTTCGCCAGACCCTGGCCGCGCAGCGAAGGCAGGAAATACATTTTTTGCAGTTCGCACAAATCATCTTCGCCGCCAGAAAGCGGTGCAACACCGCCGCCGCCGGCGACTTTACCGTCGACTTCCACCACCCAGTAAGCGCAACGTGGCTGACTGTAGCTTTCATACAGATGATCCAAATTCGGGTCTGCTACGGTATAGCCTTTATCGGCAGTCAGGCCAAATTCAGCAGATACATGGCGGATCACGTGTGCGATAGCCGCGTTATCTTCAGGGCGAATCGGGCGCACCAGCACGCTGACAGGAAGGGAGGTCGTCATATTGCTCACTCAGTTTCAAATAATAAGATAAATAAACAGACCGTTTTAATACCATCTAAGGGCAGGTGGGTGCAACGTTACCGGCTGTTATCGCAGAATAAAAAAGGCCGCTTTCGCGGCCTTTGTCATCTCATGTATTTACCCGGATAACCGGCACCAAAATTACAGAGCAGCGATTGTTGCTTTCTGTTCTGCAATCTTAATTTTGGCTTCACCGCAGGCTGCCAGACGTTCGCGCTCTTTTGCGACTACGGCTTCCGGCGCACGCGCCACAAAACCTTCGTTCGACAGTTTGCCTTCGATAGACGCAATCTCGCCATCCAGCTTCGCCATCTCTTTGTCCAGACGCGCCAGCTCGGCATCTTTGTCGATCAGACCGGCCATTGGGATCAGCAACTCAGCGCCTTCAACCAGTTTGGTGACAGACACAGGGCCTTTGTCACCTGCAGGCAGAATGGTAATGGATTCCAGACGCGCCAGAGACTTAATGAAGCTCAGGTTCTGTTCAACACGACGCTGTGCATCGGCACTCGCACCGCGCAGCAGCAGTTCCAGCGGCTTGGCCGGAGACAGATTCATCTCGGCACGCACGTTACGGATAGCGATGATCGCCTGCTTGATCCACTCAAGATCGGCCAGCGCCAGTTCGTCTGCTTTCGCCGCGTCAAATTCCGGGAAAGGCTGCAGCATGATGGTTTCTGCTGTGATGCCTTTCAGCGTTTTCACGCGCTGCCAGATGGTTTCTGTGATGAAAGGAATGATCGGGTGCGCAAGACGCAGCAGACCTTCCAGCACTTCAACCAGCGTATGACGGGTGCCGCGTAGTTGTGCTTCGCTGCCACCGTTCATGACCGGTTTAGTCAGCTCCAGATACCAGTCGCAGAACTGGTTCCAGGTGAATTCATACAGAATGCTGGCAGCCAGATCAAAGCGGTAGTTATCCATCGCTTCACGGTAAGATTTCACGGTGCGGTTATATTCCGCGAGGATCCAGCGGTCAGCCAGTGACAGCTCAAGTTCGCCACCATTCAGGCCACAATCCTGATCTTCGGTGTTCATCAGTACGAAGCGGCTGGCGTTCCACAGTTTGTTACAGAAGTTGCGGTAGCCTTCAAGACGCTTCATGTCCCAGTTGATGTCACGGCCGGTAGACGCCAGCGCTGCCAGCGTGAAGCGCAGGGCATCGGTGCCGTGCGGTTCGATGCCGTTAGGGAATTGCTTCTCGGTGCGCTTGCGGATTTTTTCCGCCAGCTGCGGCTGCATCATGTTGCCGGTACGTTTTTCCAGCAGCTCTTCCAGCGAAATACCGTCAATCATATCCAGCGGATCGATAACGTTACCCTTGGACTTGGACATTTTCTGTCCTTCGTCGTCGCGGATAAGACCGGTCATGTAAACGGTGTTAAACGGAACCTGTGGCTTGCCATTCTCGTCTTTCACGAAATGCATGGTCATCATGATCATGCGCGCAATCCAGAAGAAGATGATGTCGAAGCCGCTCACAACCACGCTTGAAGGGTGGAAAGCTTTGAGATCAGGCGTCTGTTCTGGCCAGCCCAGTGTGGAGAACGTCCACAGGCCGGAAGAGAACCAGGTGTCGAGCACGTCTTCGTCCTGAGTCAGCACAACGTCTGCGCCCAGATTGTTTTCGCTGCGGACTTCCGCTTCGTCACGGCCAACGAATACGTTGCCTTCGGCGTCATACCACGCAGGAATACGGTGTCCCCACCACAGCTGACGGGAAATACACCAGTCCTGAATGTCACGCATCCAGCTGAAATACATATTTTCGTACTGTTTAGGTACGAACTGGATTTCACCTTGCTCAACGGCTTCCACCGCGACTTTCGCCAGCGGGGCAGTGCGGACGTACCACTGGTCAGTCAGCATGGGTTCGATAACCACGCCGCCACGGTCACCGTAAGGTACGGTCAGGTCGTGAGGTTTGATTTCTTCGAGCAGACCGGCTTCGTCAAATGCAGCGACGACCGCTTTACGCGCGGCAAAGCGCTCCAGGCCACGGAACTGTTCAGGAATATCGTTAGCACAGGCATCGCTTTCTTCGCCGTTAGTGTCGAACACTTCAGCAGTCTGGCGGATATCGCCATCGAAAGTCAGAATGTTGATCATCGGCAGACCGTGACGTTTGCCGACTTCATAGTCATTAAAGTCATGCGCAGGCGTGATCTTCACACAACCGGTGCCCTTTTCCATGTCGGCATGTTCGTCGCCCACGATGGGAATACGGCGGCCTACCAGCGGCAAAATGATTTCTTTGCCGATGAGATCTTTATAACGCGGATCTTCCGGGTTAACGGCCACGCCGGTATCACCGAGGACGGTTTCCGGACGGGTGGTCGCGACAACCAGATAATCTTTGCCTTCAGCGGTTTTCGCGCCGTCAGCCAGCGGATAGCGCAGGTGCCACATGGAACCTTTGGATTCGCGGTTTTCAACTTCGAGGTCGGAAATCGCGGTGCGCAGTTTTGGATCCCAGTTCACCAGGCGTTTGCCACGGTAAATCAGATCTTCTTTATACAGACGTACGAACACTTCGCGCACGGCGTTGGACAGACCTTCATCCATGGTGAAGCGCTCACGCTCCCAGTCCACGGAATCGCCGAGCCGGCGCATCTGACGGGTAATGGTGCCGCCAGATTCTGCTTTCCAGTCCCAGATTTTGTCGATAAACGCTTCACGGCCGTAGTCGTGACGGGTTTTGCCTTCTTCGGCTGCGATTTTACGCTCAACCACCATCTGCGTTGCGATGCCCGCATGGTCGGTGCCCGCCTGCCACAGAGTATTTTTACCCTGCATGCGCTGATAGCGGATCATGGCGTCCATGATGGTTTGCTGGAAAGCATGACCCATGTGCAAGCTGCCGGTAACGTTCGGCGGCGGGATCATGATGGCAAAGCTTTCTTTACTGGTATCACCATGTGGCTTGAAATAGCCCTGTTGTTCCCAGTGCTCGTAAAGCGGCTGCTCGATGTCTTGCGGGTTATATGTCTTATCCATTTCGCTTCGTATTTTCGTCGGTCGATGTGGTGACTGAGGGCGGCGTGGCCGTCGTCAAAGAGAAACCCACGCTGCGATAGGCTTTGTAGCGTTCGCGCGCAAGCTGTTTAAGGGAATCTTCGTAAGGAACGAAGTCTACCACTTCATGGAAAGCAGTAGCAAAATCTGCAAATTCAGGCAGGAGGCTTATCAGCAGGTCGCGTGGCGCATTGCCGCGCTTACCCGGCCAGCAAAGCTCCACCGGTGCACCAAATCTCGGGCCTTCACCCGCCAGATTGTGTGGCACAAAATGGTTTGGATCGCGCTTCCACAGCGCTTCATCCAGACGCTCGGCCTGTTTTTGATCCTCACAGGCCAGCAGAACACGTTTGCCCATCCGGTAACGTTCGGCGGCGACCTGACAGGCCAGCGCTTCGTGTGAGCTGAGCTCGCCACTTGCATCCGGCGCATCGAGAAGAAAGAAGGTTGCCTGTTTCATGATGAGTTCACTGTGCTGCTGAGAAAAAACAGGGGCGCAACTGGGTGCGCCCGCCTGTGAAGGGTCTGAGGATATTTCCAGACCCTGACTGGAGAATTATACCTTATTTAGCGAATGAATCATTCATCGCCATCAAGGCCAGCGCGGTTCAGCAGGAACTGCGCCAGAAGTGCGACCGGACGACCGGTTGCGCCTTTGTTTTTACCTGAACGCCATGCGGTACCGGCGATGTCCAGATGCGCCCAGCTGTATTTACGGGTGAAGCGCGACAGGAAGCAACCCGCGGTGATTGCACCACCCGGACGGCCACCGATGTTCGCCATATCAGCGAAATTGGAATCCAGCTGTTCCTGATATTCATCCGCCAGCGGCAGACGCCACGCGCGGTCACCGGCCTGTTCGGACGCGCCGATCAGTTCGTGTGCCAGCGGATTGTGGTTCGACAGCAGACCGGTGATGTGATGGCCAAGGGCAATCACGCAGGCGCCGGTCAGCGTGGCGACGTCAATCACCAGCTCAGGATCAAAGCGTTCAACGTAAGTCAGTGCATCGCACAGCACCAGACGGCCTTCTGCGTCGGTATTGAGCACTTCAACGGTCTGGCCGGACATGGTCGTCAGAATATCGCCCGGACGGAACGCCTGACCGCCTGGCATGTTTTCACAGCCTGCGAGCACGCCAATCACGTTGAGCGGCAGATTCAGTTCAGCCACCACACGCATCGCGCCGTAAACCGCTGCGGCACCGCACATGTCGTACTTCATTTCATCCATATCAGCCGCTGGCTTAATGGAAATACCGCCGGAATCGAAGGTCAGACCTTTACCGACGAGCACGATAGGCTTAGCGTCAGGATTAGGATTTCCTTTATATTCCATCACCGACATCAGTGATTCGTTTTTCGAACCCTGACCTACCGCCAGATACGCATTCATCCCCAGCTCTTTCATCTGCTGTTCGCCGATTACGCGAGTGGTGATGTTGGTGCTGAACGCATCTGCCAGCTGACGGGCCTGCGACGCCAGATACGCGGCGTTACAGATGTTCGGTGGCATATTGCCGAGATCTTTTGCCGCTTTGATACCGGCAGAAACCGCCAGACCATGGGAAATTGCGCGTTCACCGCTGGTCAGTTCACGGCGGGTCGGCACGTTGAAAACCATTTTACGCAGCGGACGGCGAGGTTCGGTTTTATTGCTTTTAAGCTGATCGAAGGTGTAAAGCGATTCTTTGGAGGTCTCGACCGCCTGACGCACTTTCCAGTAAGTATTACGCCCTTTGACGTGCAGCTCGGTGAGGAAGCAAACGGCTTCCATAGAACCGGTGTCGTTCAGGGTGTTGATCGTTTTCTGGATCACCTGTTTGTACTGGCGCTCATCCAGCTCACGCTCTTTGCCGCAACCAATCAGCAAGATACGTTCGGAAAGGATATTCGGTACATGATGCAGTAACAGGGTCTGGCCCACTTTGCCTTCAAGTTCGCCACGGCGGAGCAGGGCGCTGATGTAGCCATCACTGATTTTATCGAGTTGTTCGGCAATCGGTGACAGGCGGCGAGGTTCGAAAACGCCGACTACAATACAGGCACTGCGTTGTTTTTCCGGGCTACCGCTTTTTACGCTGAACTCCATGCACTCTCCTGAATCTTAAAGACAAGGGCGGGAGGTACGGCTAGAATGAGTCGCCGGAGACACTCTCCCGTCATTGTGTTAACGACCTGTGTTAACCTTAAACGGCGTTAGTTTTTATTTTGGCGGCTATAAGCAAGTTCCTATAGGACACCCCAAATCTCGGTGTTGTAATACTATTTTAGCTGCGAAGGTTGCCATATGATGAGAATAAATGACGGATTAGCGATGAAACTAGCGATTTTCCTTCAAAAAGACAAGTTTTCACAGGCGTATTAAGCGTGATCATCATTAGATATCTGGTTAGGGAAACCTTCAAGAGCCAATTTGCCATTCTGTTCATTTTACTTCTTATCTTCTTCTGTCAGAAGCTGGTCAGAGTGCTTGGAGCAGCGGTCGATGGCGATATCCCAACAAATTTAGTTCTGTCACTTCTGGGGTTAGGTATTCCGGAAATGGCGCAGCTTATTCTTCCACTCAGCCTGTTCCTTGGTCTGCTGATGACGTTCGGCCGGTTATATACCGATAGCGAAATTACCGTCATGCATGCGTGCGGCCTTGGAAAACGCTCACTGGTTATCGCGGCGCTGGTTTTGGCGCTGTTTACGTCATTTTTCGCCGGGATTAATGCCATCTGGCTGAGTCCCTGGTCGTCAAAACATCAGGACGCGGTTCTGGCGGAAGCGAAAGCTAACCCGAGCATGGCGGCGATGGTTGAAGGCCAGTTCCAGCAGGCGCAGAACGGCAATGCGGTTCTGTTTGTCGGCAGTGTAAAAGGGAAAGAATTCCATAACGTTTTCCTCGCGCAGTTACGCCCGAACGGCAACCAGCGACCTTCCGTCGTGGTGGCAGATAAAGGGCACATGTTGCAGCGTGCTGACGGTTCACAACAGGTGATGCTGGATAAAGGCACGCGTTACGAAGGCACCGCATTGTTGCGTGATTTCCGTGTTACGGACTTCACCGATTATCTGGCGGTTATCGGCCATCAGACCGTGCAGCTTGACCCGAATCAGTCTGATCAAATGACCATGACGCAGCTCTGGAATTCCAATGAACCGGAAGCCAGTGCAGAGCTGAACTGGCGTTTAACGCTGATCGTTTCCGTGTTTATTATGGCGTTGCTGGTGGTTCCGCTCAGCGTGGTCAACCCGCGTCAGGGCCGCGTTCTGAGTATGCTGCCGGCTATCCTGCTCTATCTGATTTTCTTCCTGCTGCAAACCTCCCTGCGGTCTAACGGCGCGAAGGGCAAGCTGGATCCGTTCCTCTGGATGTGGGGAACGAACCTGCTCTACCTGGCACTGGCACTGGTGCTTAATGCGTGGGATACCTTGCCGGTTCGCAAGATCCGGGCGCGTCTGAGAGGAGTTGCCTGATGTTTGGCGTATTAGACCGTTACATTGGTCGCACTATCTTCAACACCATCATGATGACGTTGTTCATGCTGGTGTCACTTTCCGGCATCATCAAGTTTGTCGATCAGCTGCGTAAAGTCGGGCAGGGAGGCTATTCCGCCGCCGGTGCCGGGTTGTACACCTTGCTTAGCGTGCCAAAAGATATCGAGATTTTCTTCCCGATGGCGGCGTTACTGGGTGCATTGCTTGGCTTAGGTACGCTGGCAACACGCAGCGAACTGGTGGTTATGCAGGCTTCCGGTTTCACCCGTATGCAGATAGCCGCTTCCGTGATGAAAACGGCGATCCCTCTGGTGCTTCTGACCATGGCGATTGGTGAATGGGTGGCGCCGCAGGGCGAACAAATGGCCCGTAATTACCGTGCGCAGGCGATGTACGGCGGTTCGTTGCTTTCCACTCAGAACGGTTTATGGGCGAAAGACGGGCACGACTTTATCTACATTGAGCGTGTGGCTGGTGAAAAAGAGCTGACAGGCGTCAACATCTATCACTTCAATGATCAGAACAAATTGCAGTCCGTCCGTTATGCCTCTTCGGCAACCTTTGACGGCGGTGAGTGGAAACTCTCTCAGGTGGATGAGTCTGACCTGACAGATAACCTGCAAATCACCGGTTCTCAGACGCTGACCGGCGTGTGGAAAACGAACCTGACGCCGGACAAACTGGGCGTTGTTGCGCTGGATCCTGACGCATTGTCGATCAGCGGTCTGCACAACTATGTGAAATATCTCAAGCAGAGCGGGCAGGAAGCTAAACGTTATCAGCTGAATATGTGGAGTAAAATCTTCTCGCCACTGTCTGTCGCGGTGATGATGCTGATGGCGCTCTCGTTCATCTTCGGACCTCTGCGCAGTGTGCCGATGGGCGTGCGTGTGGTTACCGGTATTTGCTTCGGTTTCCTGTTCTACGTACTTGACCAGATCTTCGGCCCGTTAAGCCTGGTTTATAACATTCCGCCGATCCTTGGCGCACTGTTACCAAGCGGATTGTTCTTCGTCATCAGTATGTTTTTGCTGCTGAAAAAAAGATAAACTTGCCCGTGCGGATAAACAAAAAGCAGGCCTTTCATGAGCCTGCTTTTTTTACGTCTGAAGATTGTGAGCCGGGCGTTAAATCTCGTTATTGCGCACCAGATCCGCCACCAGATCGTTCACACCATCACTCATATTCTTAAACTTGGTCAGTTCACTGCGGGTGACCACCACGAACACGCCGACACCGCGTTGGGGTACCATCGCAACATATGTGATAAAGCCACCACCGCCACCGGTTTTCTGGATAATGCGCGGCAGCAACGGCGTTGGCGCCATCGTTACCCAGCCCATTCCCAGTGAATCCGCCATGCCCGGGACATCCATCCCTTTCAGCGAGACCAGATCGGTACGCTTGTAATACATCTTTTGCGCCATTTCAGCCGTGGTGGTGCGCTGCCCGAGGAACTGACGCATCCAGCGGCCCATATCGGCTGGCGTGGAATAAATCCCACCGCTGCCCGCGGCTGCAATGGTGTTAATGCAAGGACTTGGACGCAGACCTTCCATCAGGCGCGAACACTGGCTGGCGTTTGGCGTCAGCGTTGTATCGATCATGCCCAGTGGCTGAGTAATCTGATCACGCAGCAACTGCGTGTAAGGCTGATTAGCTGCTTTCGATAACGCATCAGAAAGCAGGTCAAACGCCAGATTGGAGTAAGACGCGCGGGCACCCGGCGGCACAGTGAGTTTCGCGACACTCAGCCAGGTCCAGCGATCGCTTTTCGTCGGCCAGGTGAATACGGCACGATGCGCGACACCGCCGGGCTGCTCGCGTGGCAGTCCGCTGGTGTGCGTGGCCAGATTCAGCAGCGTAATCGGATTAGTGCCGCTGTAAGAGGGCACGCGGGCACCGGCCGGAGCGTATTTACGTAGCGGATCGTTAATGCTGACTTTGCCTTGCTGCGCCATTTTCACAAGCACTTCGCTGGTAATAAGCTTGGTCAGCGAGGCAATGCGCACCACGGAGTCTTCACGCGGACGGATATCGGAACCCGGTTTAGTTTCCCCAAAACTGCGGAAAACTTGCTGATTATTATCAACGACTACCAGCGCCATTCCCATTGCGCCGCTACCGTAAAAGATGTGTTCTGCATGGTCATCCACGACCTGCGACGCCAGACGCGCATTGGCCTGCGCGTGGCTCCATAAAGGCGTACTGGCGAGGGCCAGCGCGAGGAGCGAAAGTGAGAGTTTTTTCAACAAGCTGGTATCCATCAACAGGGCATAATCTATTCGTGATTTGTATACTAATGCGAAGTTTGATAAACGGCATCGGAAAAACGAAGACAAATCGAAGTTTTTTGTCAGCAAAACCCCTCCGGATTGCGGTTCGTGTCTGTTTTTTCAACACTTAAACCGTACAACACGGGATAACTATTGCGTGACCGGCTGGGCTGGGTATAATGCCCACGTTTTCCGCATACTACTTTCAGTGCCGAAGTGGCGAAATCGGTAGACGCAGTTGATTCAAAATCAACCATCGAAAGATGTGCCGGTTCGATTCCGGCCTTCGGCACCATTAACTAGTTCGAGAACGTCCGTAACAGTCCATAAGTTACTGAAGAAAAAGCCGAAAGGCTTTTTTTTTGATCCAAATTCGTCCGAGAGCATCCGTTGACATCCCGATCTTTTGGGGGTCACAATGGGGGTCAGCTTGGTTCGATAAAGGATTGACCCCCAATTTATGGCTATCACCGACATAGCAGCCCGCACAGCAAAGCCCCGCGAAAAAGAATATAAACTCACAGATGCTTATGGACTCTACCTATTAGTCAAACCTAATGGTTCTAAGCGCTGGTATCTAAAGTATCGTTACGAAGGTAAAGAAAGCAGAATCGCATTTGGTGCGTACCCTGTTGTAACGCTATCGAAAGCAAGAGAAAAACGGGACGAAGCAAGGGCATTGCTCGCTGATGGAATCAGTCCAGCAGCTCAAAAAGAGACTAATAAATTAGAAGCTATTCATGACACGCTCACCTTCGAAAAAGTTGCGCGAGACTGGCACGCTACGAACAAGAGATGGTCTGAAGGCCACGCGATAAGGGTTATGCGCGATCTGGAAAGAAATATCTTTCCTGCAATCGGTAATTGGCATATTGCTGATTTAGAAACTAAAAACCTGCTAGTTCCTTTAAGAGAGGTTGAATTAAGTGGACGTTTAGACGTTGCTTCTCGATTACAACAACGCATTACTGGAATCATGCGCTTTGCTGTTCAAAGCGGTCTAATATCTCGCAATCCTGCACAAGATTTAGCTGGAGCAATTACAACTCGTAAGGCTGTACATAGACCTGCTTTAAAACTTGAGCGCCTTCCGGAACTACTCAATCGACTTAATTCTCATAGAGGGAGAGTTTTAACTGGCTTAGCGGTCAGGTTGACTCTCTATGTATTTATTAGATCGAGTGAGTTGCGTTTTGCTCGTTGGGAAGAAATTGATTTCAAAAAGGCTCTTTGGACAATACCAGCCGAACGAGTGCCGATCGAGGGGGTCAAGCATTCGCAACGAGGTTCCAAAATGCGTACTGTCCATTTGGTTCCTCTTTCGTCGCAAGCATTATCCCTGCTTGAGCAAATTCGAGATCTTAATACAAAGAACGATCTTGTTTTTCCTGGTGATCATCATCCACATAAACCGATGAGCGAAAACACAGTAAACAAAGCTCTTCGTTCTATGGGGTTTGATACTCAAACAGAAGTGTGCGGACATGGCTTTAGGGCGATGGCATGTAGTGCTTTGGTTGAGTCTGGATTATGGTCTACAGATGCAGTTGAGCGGCAAATGAGTCATCAGGAACGTAATGGAGTAAGAGCTGCTTATATTCACAAAGCCGAACATCTGGAAGAGCGTAGGCTGATGGTTCAGTGGTGGGCTGATTACTTGGATCTAAATCAAGAGCGACATACAACTCCTTATGAGTATGCGAAGGTCACCAAACAAAATAGATCCTAAAGCTCAAATAAAAGATTTATTAGAAAAGTGTTCACAGTGTTCACTTTTCTATTTATTCATTATATTTCAATTGATTATGTAGTGACTACCTTGTGCTGAGCTGTTCATTCCTGTTCACTTTCAAGTGACCACCTACCTTGCCATATGAAAAAACCGGCCTGAGCCGGTTTCTGTTCAAACTTGATTGATGTCGCTCTTTGGCAACCAATCAGCTTCGCAGTCCTCGTTTAATATCAGATTGGTTTGCACGCCCTGATTAGTCTTTCTCTTTAAAAATTCAATCTCATACTCTTTCATCGTTTGCGGGATGAACTTACCGAAGAGTGAGAGATTGATCGGGTGTTGATGGCCGCGCGCCTCCATAAATGACAGATAGGCGTGATAGAGGTATTTGCGAGGATTTGACGGGCGTATGTTTCCGTTGCCCATATACAACCCACTGGGTGCCTGAACCGCGAGCAGGTAGCCGCAAAAATCGACCAGTGAATCTGAACTTCGTTTGATTTCCAGCGCTTCGTCGGAGTTTTGCTGTGCTTCCAGCAGTGCGCGGGCTTCGCCAGGCTCTGCAAAGCGTCCCATCAGATGGCGGACAATTACTGCGAGCTCCCCCTCTATTTTCTCGATCAGTTTTGGGTCGCGTTCCTTAGCCGATATGACTTCGGGGAAGGTAATGATCACCCGCCGACGCGATACGCCGCCGCTACGGTCGCTGAACTGCATCGGGTTGTTGTTCACTGCCAGGATCACCGCCGGAATATGTGCTGAATAAGCGTCACGGTATTTCGGGTCAATGGCTACCGCATCGCCGCCGGTGATGGCTTTAATCCCTGCACCGTCGCCGCTCCATTTCTCCTGGTCGGGTAAGATGATCAGTGAGTATCCCACCAGGGAAGCCCGTTCGCGGGAGGACTCCAACGTTTCGATGCTGGCGGAGGTGGTATTGTCATTTCCTGCAAGCATGCGCGCTATGGCTGCCATGACGCTTTTACCGCTGCCGCCTGGTCCTGTCACTTCAAGGAATAATTGCCAGTCATACCGGTTCGCCAGAACCATGAAAAGTGCCGCGAGAATGCGCTCTTGCTTTTCGCTTTGCTGGTTTGCCGCCCGCGTCAGCCATTGCCAGAAGTGAGGGGCATGCTCGGCAAGATTTTCCCCTGGCTTGGCCTGCGAATAATCCACGCTGTTGACGGTACGCAACCAATTATCTTTGCGGTGAGGGCTAAAACTTCCGGTACGGGTGTCGAAAACGCCATTGCGAAAACCAATTAAGTGACGTGCGGGCTTGCTCATTTCAGGCACCATGAGCTTTAGGGTTTCGATCATGCCGCTAATGAGGGGCGCTGAAAAAGGCGCTTGTGCTTTCTGAAATAGAGCGGCAATTTCACGGCTGAGGATCCTGTGCGGCAATACCAGCCAAGCCCCGTTCTCATAGCGGCAAAGATCTTCCCCCACCGTAGGCATAGCCAGACGGTGTTCATAATGGACTATCAGCAGTTCACACTTCTCACTCTGGCTCATGGCCTTGAGATCGGCATCACTGACCGTTTCAAAGGGGCTTTTAGGAGATTGCAGAGTAAAAGCGCGGAGCTGTTCCAGCGCTTTGTCACGACCTTCCTGTATATATACATCGTTCCAGTCACCGGTGATTAAGGGGATCGCAACTTTCCCGCTGACTAGATTTGCGGCTTCTTTCGCTTTCTTCTGTCCTGTGCCGTTATCATCATTATCTGCTGCCATTAGCAGCACGGCGTCAGGGTATTTCTCCCGAAGGCACTCAGCCAGATGAGGGAAGTTATTGGCACTCAGTGCCACACACACGGTTTCACCCGTCAGCGCATGTATTGTCAGGCCGGTTGCATAGCCTTCTGCCATCCAGATAACAGTGTTGTCGTTCCCTTCAAAATGATAAGCAGCGCCGGTAACCTGTCCACCCGCAAGCATGCGTTTTTCCCCCGACTCGTTAATGAGCTGGGCGTTGACCAGGTTGCCTGACAAATCATAAAGCGCAATGACCAGGTCACCCGCCGCGAAATCTACGCCGCCTACCCGCAGGCCGTTGCCCTGTAAGGTCAGTGCCTCCTTATCCGCCCAGCCTTTTTTCTCCAGATAGGCATTGCCTGAAGCTTTGCGGGCTGCATTTACCAACATTTTCGCCTGCACGGCTGCCTTCTTGCGGGCATCGTCTTTTTGCCGTTGAACAGCGGCCTCGTCGTGATGAACCACAAGTGGCTGAACCTCTCCCAGAATCTCAGCCACCTTCACTGCGGCCTCTTTCGTGGTGATATCCAGCGTTTTCGCAACCAGGTTTAATCCGTCACCTGCACCGCAGTGGTTACATATCCAGGTGCCTCTTCCTGCCTGATTATCGAAGCGAAAGCGGTCTTTGCCCCCGCAAACAGGGCAGGCTGAATGATGCCCGTGAGGGGCAACGGTTATACCCAGCGCGGGCAGAAGCTGAGGCCAGCGCCCTGTCGCGGCGCTCACGGTGTTTTTAACAATCATTTGTGTCATGTGCGCCTCTGTCAGTGCAGCGTGGTATCAAGAGTGGTGTGAAGACAAGGCCGGAAAAGCTCGTCCATCATGGATTCTCCCAGCGGTGTCAGGCGGGGTTTTGCCACCAGAATATCGGGCTGCACCATGTCGCGGAGCATGGCGCAGGCGATGTCCATACCCAGCTTTGCGCCGTGCTGACGGACGTAGTAGCTTTCGACTTCTTTAGCGATGGTCATTTGCAGTTCATCAAGCGAGTAGCCGGTTTCAACGCCGTAGGCGGTACAGGCGTCGAGATAAGCCTGTGCGAGGGCGCGCCGGTAGAGGGCGGTGAGCACTTCAACCGGCAGGCAGGATTGCTGAGTCGTATTCATTCGTAGACATCCTCCATTTGCGTTTTTATGGCGGTCTCGCAGGTGTCTACCACTTTGCCAAGCTGGTCAGTCAGCAGCGCAACAACGGAGGCCATGGAATTCAGCTGATCGCCGCTGGGTATATGCCCGAAGGTGTCCTGAGTATCAAGCATGTCGAGGAACATCACGCCGACGTTGTGCGCATGTTGCAGGCGCAGGAAATCAGCATGCGGAATAGGGTAATGGGTGTTGGGGAAATAGAAGGACGCGAGCTTGTTCATGCGGCCTCCTGGGCTGGCAGGCGACCGGCAAAGCACAGCACATAGTCGCGGGCTAAAAGGCGACGGGCAGAATGTTCATTGTCGGCGGCGGAGCGCAGCATACAAACCGGCGCTTTAGGTTCAGCACGGCGAACGGCGGCGAACAGGAACGTAAATTTAGGGTGTGGCGTGATGAGGGTTGTAGCCATGGTGGCAGCCTCCATTGAGTAATGGTTATTGCTACCACCGAAGTTTCCACGCTTATGGGTGGTAGCCCAGACGGGGGTGGAAATACCGGCCTCAATGAATACCGGCCAGCCCGAAGGCTGCCCCGCCTGAGCTACCATTGTTTGATAAGCACAGCGGTTAAGAAACCACTGTGCAAAAAACAGGTGCGCTGAGGCATCGACATAAAAAAACACGCCAGGCGCGTGTTGTGTCGCCATTGAGTTGCTCGGGTTTCCACGCCCGGCCGCCGATTTTGCGGCAGCACAAAAACTATAGAGCAGGGGCTCGCCAGAGAAAAGCCTTTTTTGAAGCATTAGCCGTTTCTCCTTAGCAATCGGTCAGGACTTGATCGGACTGCTGCGGATTTGATCGGAAGTGTGAATCATCCTCTGAACTAACGCCTTCGGCTGCTACGGATAACACACCCAGGGTATTGCTGGTAAACGCAGGCAAAGGGTTCTTTCTGCCGCAGGCGGCAGCTATCAGGCCTTCAGCAAGATAGGCCGCCTCTTGTGTATTGAGCTGGATATTATGATGACCTACAGACAGAGAAATCATTGCATGGTCTCCTGAGCGCGTGCGGCGATGCGGTCATTCATCCAGCCCTCTATTTCGGAAGCCAGCCAGGCCACGTTCTTGCCGCCGAGAGAAATCTGGGCGGGAAATTGCTGACGGCTGATTAAGTCGTAAAGGGTGGAGCGGGACAGGCCAGTGGTGTGGATCACTTCCGGCAGTCGCATAAAGCGATCGCGTGGGTATGCCGGTGGCATCGCAGGGGCAGAGGAAGGGGACGTATTTTGAGCGGCGGAGAGCATGGTGCTACCTCATATTTGTATCCGGCTGGACGCGACCAGTACCGGCTGTTTCGTTAAGGAGCCCCCTATTGTGAGAATATTTTTTCGTTTAGCAACAAGTGGTTGCCACTAAAACTTTTAGAAGAGAGTGCTTGTTTTTTCCTGGTGACATCAGGTGACACCAGACAAAATGCCAACTAATGCCAATAGATGCCATTGTTACCGGGTTGGTTATTTAATGAACACAAAACAAGCTGTTTTAACGATTGATCATGTACCTATTAATAGGAAAAAAGATTAATTTATTTTTGGCTAGCCAGTAAAAGACTTTTGCAGAGAGTGAATAGTAGTGAACAGTGAGTGAATACCTTCAGATGAGGTGTTCACTGCTTAACTTAATAATTTTATTATATTTTATTTTATAGTGAACAGTAGTGAATAGTATTTATAGAAATATAAACTCTCCCCGCTTACTATCCCGCCCGTTGTACCAGCGCTGAGCAAACGCCATCAGATAGAAATGTTGTGCCAGCCTCCACACAATATCCTCACATTGACAACACATTGCTGAGGTATGCCATGAAACCCGATTCAACCAAAACCGTCGAAGCCGTTATCCAGGACTTTCTTCAGGTCAAAGCCGGTCACAACGAAAATCCATCATCAGGAAACGCGGTAGGTGCTATCCAACACTTTGAGCAGGCCAAAGCGGCGTTTGCTGAGAAAAAGCGTGCACTTGATGAAATTGAAAGTTCGATTGCCCGATGCGCCCAGGAAAAAGAAGCGGCGAACAGCGAAATCAAAGAGAACGAAGAGAGTTGGCGTTCGCGTTTTCGCAAGTCACGCGGGGTTATGACTGACGAACTCAAGAACGCGCACAGTCAGCGGGCTATTCAGCAGGGATTAGTTAAAGAGTTCGATGACCTGATTGAAGAATTGAATGTCGAGAAACAGTCGGCGATGTTGCATTGTGCTAATGCTGGGGGAGCGTTAATTAGCGCCCACCGCAGCGCACTGAATGCCTATGCTGATACACAGTGGCGCATGGCCATCAACCATCTCAGTCCGGCGCTTGTGCGTGCTGTAAAACTTAAACTTCTGGCGTTATCCACCGTAAGTTATCAGGAAACACAATCCGGTCATTATGTAGAGCCCGCCAAGATTATCAGCGCTGAAATTGGCAACGCGTTAGTCGGTGCGGCTCACATCGGTCAGTTCAACATGGATGCAGAACCTATGTTGGAGAAAATCGGGATGCATTCTCCTGCGCTGCCTGGTGTCGATATGGCGCTATTGCAAAGCCCGATAAAAAGGCAATTACTGGCACAAAAACTCTCCAAGAGAGTCGATTCAAACAAGGAGTAACAGCAAATGATGCGCTGCCCGCTTTGCAGCTCGGTTTCTCACATTCGCACAAGCCGTTATATCACCGAACAGACAAAGGAGTCTTATTATCAGTGCACCAGGCTGGAATGTTCATGCGCATTTAAAACAAATGAAAGTGTCAGTAAAATCGTTAAAAAAGAAAATCTGAAGCGGAAAATATAAATTTCAGCTCGTTTTAATTCCCCAAAAAATAATCTCAAGTGCCGCTTTCGAATAAGGCGGCATTTTTCATTAATGCAGTGTAAACCCGTCCCTCCGGACAGCCTTTTCTCTGGCTAGCCTGTCCTTGTGAGCTCTGCATGCATAGGGTGCATGGTTTTGCATGCAATCCGGCGTGCTCAAAAGGGCTCAAAACCCTTGCTACACGGGCTTTCAGAGGTTTTACTTCATGCATTAAAACCAGTGAGCTAAGTCAGCAGCGGGCAGGCGGGGAGAATTGCGCGCGCCGAGGTAGAGCGATACCCAAATGATATCTGATTGGCGGGAATCCTTTGAAACTAAAGTTCTGGATTACTTATCAGAAAAACCCAAGAAGCAGATTATTAATTTAAAACATTGGATATTTAATTGCATTCTACGGTTTAAAGTATTGTTACTATATACCAGAAGGGTTCTGCAGCTTAGAAATAGAAATAGAAATAGAAATAGATTATGTGATAACTAGAGATAGTCATCTATTCAGTTAGTAAACTAAAGTGCTATGTGTCCAGATAGGAGCATGATTTATCATGTGCTACATACATATCAAAAGCTCCCCACCTACATGAGTTTTCTAGGAGTCTGTGAGGTACATGCGAGAAATAGTCAGATAAGGGTATGGAGATCGCATAGTAACTAGTTAGCAAGGTTATATTTCAATTATGAAAGTATTCAAGGGTGAGTCAGATTTGTTTAACTCAAGAGTAGACCATCATGAATTTAACTTATTGATTTTAATGATTTTATCATTTCATGGTTATACAGGGAAGAAAGTATGCACATTAAGCTTAAATATGTAATATTCTTATAAAGGTAAGTTTGACAATCTTAGGAAAAAGAGAGTGGTCGAATGATAAATCATGTCTATGGAATTGTTGGTCTAATAAGTCTATTTATAGCTATAGCAACAAGTTATATTAGAAACCAAAGTATATCTCAGTGGTTTCTTGTTAGTGCCGGCTGGTTTACTGTACTAATAATAGGCTACCTTACACAGCGCAGTATTCGAATGATAATTAAAACTAATAAAGAGGCGATGGAAGCAAAGGATATAATTACTAGGGATATACTCGAAAACAACAATAAGTTGAGCAGGGAGTTATCAGAAAAGAATCAAAAATTGATTATAGAACTAGCCTCAATCTCTGAACAAAAAGAAAAAATGGAAGGTATAGCTGCATATCTTGCAACACAAAATCCACAGATAAATGCAATACCGCGAGCTTTAGGAAAACAAGACTCTAGTGATTTGGGAGGGGTGTGAAATGAAAGTAAATTTTGATGATTACTCGTATTATCCTGCACTCAGGACGCGTGCGGCAGAAATTCTAGGTTTAAGTAAAGTTGCTAGTGATAAGAAAGAAAAAATATTACCTGTAATAACTTTAGGTAAATGGCCAAGATCGGATGAAATACAGGTCTCCTTAGATAAAACAATAGAAGCAATGGATGGTAATCCATTCATTTTGGATGTCACACAAGAAAATAAGCATCACTGTAACTCAAGTTTTGAATTACTATCACCAGATAGTAACTTTAAAAAATGGATCGATTTTTGTTCACAGAGCGAAAGTATTGTTCCTATTGTACAGATGCCTGACTCTGCAAGATTGAGAGATATTTCTCTTCAAGCCAAAATATTGGAAAGAGAGCGTGGATCAATAGCATTCAGAATTCGTAATCTGAATACTGATATTAATAAAGTACTTAGTTCATTAATCTCTCTTGATAGACCAGAAAATGCACTTGTCTTTATTGATTTGAGTTATATTAGGGGTAATATTTCGATCGCAACATCCGCTGCAATAAGTGCAATTAATCAAATAAGAACTGAGATTCCTGAGGCTATAATAAGTGTGCTAACAACTAGTTTCCCAAATTCTGTTACTAGTTTTTGTCGTGCAGATGGCCAGAGTGGTTTTATTGATATAATTGAAAGAGACTTTCATCAAGCCATTGGCGGACAAAGCGTAGCTATCTATGGTGATCATGGTTCTATCCACTCCGTTGTATACGACGAGGTTGGAGGAAGATATGTTCCTAGAATTGATGTGGCATTGGATGATGCATGGTATTTTGAAAGAAGACCAGGCATTGACTCAAAAGGATATATCGATGCAGCTAGGGCGATCCTTAGTTCATACCCAAATTATCAAGAGGATGATTCATGGGGAGCAGAAATGATACGGAATGCTTCTCTTGGTGAGATATCGGGAATGGGAAGTCCTGCTAAATGGATTGCGGTACGAGTAAATTTACATATAACGAAGCAAATAGATTTGTCAAATGCGCTAAAATATATTTCTGAAGATGATGATATATTTTGAATTTGATGTGTAAAGTAAGGGGAGAGATCCCCTATTTTATAACTCTTTTCAGTACATTCTGGGGGATGACATTGATGTCACCGCCATGCTTATTTATGAAATCCTCAACGTCAATTTTATGGAAACTCAAGTTAGATTGAGTACTAGAATTAGATAATACATTTAAGTAGATGCTCTCGAGCTCCTTCTTTTTTTTAGCTTTACTTAATAAATTAAGATCTTGGTTTGTTATTTTTTTATTTTGGATTAGCATGCCTACATAACTATCAGATGTTTCTTGATAGCGAGTCTTGATGGCTCTTAAGGTAAAGTCTCGGATTTTCGCTAATGATATATTCTCAGCTAAATTTTCAAGATAAGATCTACTTGAACCATTTTGAGTGTAAATCTCGTTTTCTAATAAAATTTTTGCGAGTTCTTTTTTTAATAAGAAACCTAAGAATATTCTCTTATTATTAATATTAGAGAGCCTACCCCGTTGAACTACCTTGAATTTAACACCTCGAATAGTATTTGAAAACTCTATAATGCCAACGTCGGGTTGTACTTTCTTTGTTACTTCATAAGTGAAGCGCGAAGAGCAAACCACGGTAACCTTTTCGAAACGAGATGTAAATGTAGCTAACTGGCCATCCAATCTTTTAAGAGTGTCAAAATCGCTTTTTATTTCAAATGCTTGTAGGTGCCCGTTGGCTATAGCTAAATCAACACGACGGCTCCAATTAGCGACCACCATCTCATTAATGAGTGTGGCATTCTCTAATAAACCTTTATTATATAGCCAATTAATCAAGGCTACTTTAATATCTTGTTCTCTCAATAAATCAGACATCTTGTATCGACCTGGTAAAATACTTTTTTTATTATAGCAAACAAAACAATCGCTATCCATTTATATTTAATTAATGCTATTAATTACAATGAGCTATAGAATAGATAGGTATGATCTCTAAAGCTTAAATTAGATGTTTTGCTGCGTGAAGAAATCACATTCAACGATATTAATAAATATTAACCGAGTGAACTAAAATCACCTAATTCTTATGGTTATTTATCGGGTTATGATTGTCCGGAATTTTAAGGGCTTAAGTTTATGTGGACATTTACATTATCTTGATTATATTGCTATTATAAAATATGTAATTTAAAGGCTAAAAGTACTATTCTTAATTTTGAAAGGTATGGTTTTTGGTCGGATATACAGTGTAACGATCGTACTGGAAGATACTATGGCATTTATTGCATCCTAATAATAAGGTGGTGTGGTATGGCAAGCTTTTTCTCGGAGCGAACAGCGGAATATTCACTTATACCAGCTGTGATTGGGGTATTGGCCAAAAATAATTCAAGGATAGTACCTATCTATTTTTGGAGAACTAGAGAAGGAAACAATATATCTTTAGCTCAGAACTTATCAGGTCGTGTTAAAGTTTTGGCAATGTTTGCTAGACGACCAAAACTCTGTGGAAAAAATGGCTATGTCTCCGGAAAAGTAAACAAAAACATTTTACGTTATGCACTCCATGCACGAAAATACGGTGTGGCTACTATTTCAGGATTTATTTCCGTTGATTCTATTATGAATCTCTCGAATGAAGATAGTTATGTTTGGTTTGATTTGAGTAATAGTAAGCATTCTATTAATGATGCTGAGTTTTTTTGTAGGGCAAACAGCAATGAGATACTTGAGATGAATGAGTTTTGCAGTGATATAAATATAATTAATAAAGATGATATATCTTGCTTGATAGACGCTATATGTAAACCATTAATATGGCAGGAGTGTATTGAAGTTATATCTGAGTTAAATAAGATAACCTATTCAGATAACAACGGGTACTTTGGTCGATTTTTGGGTGGAGGCTATAGGCCTGTTTATTTTCTGATTTTCGAATAATATATTCACGTTATGATGAGTTGATTTTTTTTGGTTTTTGATTCACTTTAATTGGTTTCATAAATTTTAGTTATTTGTAGTAGCACTCTTTAAAAAATTATTTCTAATATTTAAGGTGGTAGGGAATTTTAAACTGAGAATATCATAATTCTGAAACCTGATTTTTGAGGAATGCCAGTTTGAACTATCGTTACTTTGACTATTACAGTATGACACGTTCAATATTTGAACTGTTAAACGAAGCTATTAATTATTTATCTCAACGACTGGTAAACCTTAGTCGCCACAGAGGAAAATTACATAGTTAGTTCTGATATCAAATTTGGTGGTCATTTTGGTGGTCAATAAATTATTTTTTATGTTTTTTTATTTTAATTTCAATGGTTTGACTTTTTTATTCGAGTCCGGCCTTCGCACCATTAGTATGAAAATCAAGTCACCCACGGGTGGCTTTTTTTATACCTGAAATCCTTCCCTTCTCTTTTTATCCCTATGTGTAATATACGGAAATTAAAAAATCCATTATGTAGATGCATTTCTAGCCTGAACGATATCCCTTCTGCTATGCGGCGTGTCATGAATACCTGAGTTGAAGATGGCATGATCTATTCAAGAACAGTACAATCCCCCTATCTATTTTTGCGCGATGTCTCGCTGACCTGCCCCCAAGGTTAGATACAACGCTCAGTTAGTAATGTCGGATCCTTCACTCTCAGAATTACCCTTCCTCCAGCCCACCGCAAATTCAGACGGCGTCTGATAATTCAGCGCTGAGTGCGGGCGGCACTCATTATAATCCTGACGCCATTCACTGATAATTTTCCTTGCATGACTGACGTCACTGAACCAGTGTTCATTCAGGCATTCATCGCGAAAGCGTCCGTTAAAACTCTCAATGAATCCGTTCTGTGTCGGCTTGCCGGGCTGGATAAGTCGCAGCTCCACGCCATGCTCAAAGGCCCATTGATCGAGCGCGCGGCAGGTAAATTCCGGGCCCTGATCAGTTCTTATCGTCGCCGGATAGCCGCGAAACAGCGCAATACTGTCCAGAATACGCGTGACCTGCACGCCTGAAATCCCGAAGGCAACGGTTACAGTCAGGCACTCCTTCGTGAAGTCATCCACGCAGGTCAGGCTCTTGATCCTCCGACCGGTCGCCAGCGCATCCATGACGAAATCCATCGACCAGGTTAGATTGGGTGCCGCCGGGCGGAGCAGCGGCAGACGTTCTGTTGCCAGCCCTTTACGTCGTCGTCTACGTTTTACCCCCAGGCCACTGAGATGATAAAGCCGGTACACGCGCTTGTGATTGACATGAAGCCCTTCGCGGCGCAGCAGCTGCCAGATGCGGCGGTAGCCAAAACGTCTGCGCTCCAGTGCCAGTTCGGTGATGCGTCCGGATAAGTGCGCATCTGACGCCGGACGCTGCGCTTCGTAGCGGCAGGTCGACAGGGACAAAGCTGTCAGCCTGCAGGCACGACGTTGCGACAGACCGGTCGCATGACACATCAGTACCACGGCTTCCCGCTTCTGGTCTGTCGTCAGTACTTTCGCCCCAGAGCCACCTGAAGCGCCTCCTTATCCAGCATGGCTTCGGCCAGCAGCTTTTTGAGTCTGGCGTTCTCTTCTTCAAGCGACTTCAGGCGCTTAACCTCGGGCACCTCCATACCGCCATACTTCTTACGCCATGTGTAAAGCGTGGCATCGGAAATGGCGTGCTTGCGGCAGAGTTCACGGGCGGATACCCCGGCTTCAGCCTCGCGGAGAATACTGATGATCTGTTGGTCGGAAAAACGCTTCTTCATGGGGATGTCCTCATGTGGCTTATGAAGACATTACTAACATCGGGGTGTACTAATCAACGGGGAGCAGGTCAAATCTTACTGCCAATGGCCTCCGCGATGGATATTCCATCGGTTCCAGCAGAACTGTTCTCAAAATTCCAAATCAGCTTCTATTCAGAACCTGTTGATGCAGTTTATAAAGCTTTAGGATGAGCTAGCATAAAAGCAGACTACATAAAGTAATTCCACAGCCTCGCTTAAATTTTCGAGGCTTCGGATTTAATTTCGAGTGCTAACTCAGTCAGTGCGATCATCCGGTCATATCGCATTATTAGTTGGTAGAAAAATATTGAGATGAAGGTTAGCCCTATATACCCGTAAGCGATAGCGGTTACCCAATTATAAGCACCTGGGATTTTGATTAATGTTGCTATGGTAGCCACGACGCCAGGAAGAATACCGAACTTATCAATAGGTCCGATCATAAGTGTCATTCGTTTTTCCAGACATGTTCTTTCATGCTTGACCTCTAAAATTCCTAGTCGCAATTCTTCATTTTTCAATTTAGTGAGGTATGGGAGATATTTCCCATCTATAAAAAACTCAGATTTTATATTGAGATCAACTGAATCACGAAAAGGCAGAGCAAATGACCTCTTTATTTTTGCTCGGTGTGAGTAGATTTTATATGCATTCATGACAGGAAGAGTGATATAAGCTAGTAGAAGTAGAACTATACTTGATAATTTAATCCAATCATTTTTAGTTATATGATAGATAAAAGCAAGTGTTACAGAAATGGCAACTAACACAATACACAATAGCAGGATAAATACGTCAGAGTCATGTTTTTCTTTTTTTACTCTCTTTCTTTTTTCTTCAATCTCAATTAATTTTAATATATTAAGGTATTTAGTGCTCATCATTATATCCTTATGTTTTTTAAAATAACCGAGATATTCTATCTTATTTGATTTATTTTTGCACAATCATCGATATATATAATTTATTTTCAGATTGGGGTTGATCATTAGTTATAGTAGCTTCAAGATATTTCCTCTTTCCGATAGCCGCATTACAATCCTAAATTCCCCCCACACTCAGGAAGCCCCCATGCCTCTGGAACCCGAAATCGCCTCCCTCGTTAGTGATTTTATCGCCGCAGGTCGTCCGTCATCACGCAGTCAGACTTATGAGGCACGTCGTGCCGGGTATATTGATAGCACGGTTTTAGCAGGGGACATTGAGCAGCGCGTAAATGTTGAAGATGTGGTTATCGATGGCATTTCATTGCGCGTTGTGTCGCCTTCAAATGCGGATGAAATACTGCCTGCGGTGATCTATTTTCATGGCGGCTGTTTTGTGAGTGGCGGTTTTGCGACGCATGATAATCAGTTGCGTCAGCTAGCCTTTTTCAGCGGCTGTCGGGTGATTGCGGTTCAATACCGTTTGGCACCTGAGCATGTTTATCCGGCAGCGCACGATGATGCAGAACGTGCTGCAAATCTGATCCGGGAACATGCCGGGAGGCTGGGTGTTGATCGCCGCCGCCTTGCCTTTGCGGGAGACAGCGCGGGCGCACATATTGCCCTTATAACAGCGCTTCGTCTGCGCGATGCGGGGCAGTGGTTGCCTCAGCAATTGGTTCTGATTTACCCGATGATTGACGCCACTGCGTCATCTGCCAGCCATCAGCGTAATGGTTTTGATTACGTCCTCACCAGCGACACGTTGCTCAGCGGTTTTGAAGCTTATTATCCTGACACGGATTTTATGCATCCCGAAGTCAGTCCGTTATGGCGTGATGATTTCTCCGGGCTGCCGCCGGTGCATATCATGACAGCCGAATACGATCCGTTATGCGATGAAGGTGAAATGTTGTTTACCCGCCTGACGGAACAGGGCGTCAGCTGCACAGCGCAGCGTTATCCGGGCGTTATCCACGGTTTTTTCCAGCTTGGCGGAATCAGCCAGACGGCGCGAAATGCCATGCGCGATATCGCAGCCCGCCTCAGCACTCTGTAAGCCATGAGTTTTCAGACAAAAAAAAGCGGCCTGTCAGGCCGCTGAAGACACAGGGAATCAAACAAATGGAACAAGCGCATTAGATTTTAAAACAGTTAACCTTTCACCCCGCCTGCCGTCAGGCCGCCGACCAGCCAGCGTTGGGCTATCAGGAACACTGCCGTAATCGGGATGGCAGACAGAATTGCGGCAGCCGCGAAGTCGCCCCACAAGTAGTTTTGCGGGTTGAGATACTGCTGCATACCCACCGCCAGGGTGTAGCTGTTCACGTCGCGCAGTAACAGCGATGCTACCGGCACTTCGGTAATCGCAGCGATGAATGACAGAATAAAGACCACTGCCAGAATCGGCACCGACAGCGGCAGCAGCACCAGGCGGAAGGCCTGCCACGGAGTGGCACCGTCGAGCGCGGCGGCTTCTTCCAGCGAGCCGTCGATGGTTTCGAAATACCCTTTGATGGTCCAGACGTGCAATGCGATGCCGCCCATATACGCGAAGATCACGCCGCCGTGGGTGTTCAGCCCGAGGAACGGCACGTACATGCCGAGGCGGTCGAAGAGGGCGTATAACGCCACCAGAGAAAGGACCGCCGGGAACATCTGGAAGATCAGCATTCCTTTAAGCAGCGAGCTTTTACCGCGGAATTTCATACGGGCAAAGGCGTAGGCGCAGGTAGTGGAAAGCGCCACGATCCCGACGGCGGTGATCCCGGCGATCTTGATCGAGTTCCACAACCACAACATGACCGGGAAGGGTGGCGGCGTAATGCTGCCGTCACTGTTGGTCACTGCAATTCCCAGCGCCAGTTTCCAGTGATCCCATGAGACCTGATCGGGGATCAGGCTGCCGGTGGCGAAGTTACCCGGCCGCAGGGAGATGGCGAACACCATCAGCAGCGGGAACAGGATCAGCGCCAGAAAGCACAGCAGCAAAAGATGCGTCACCAGTAATCTGACTTTTTGCGACTTAGGTTTAACCATGGGCATTTTCTGTTTCTCCTCAGTCGAATTTCATGCGTGAAGCTTTCAGGTTCACGATAGCCAGCGCGCCCACCAGCAGGAAGATCAGCGTGGCAATCGCCGCCGCCAGCCCGAAGTCCTGCCCACCGCCGCCTTCGAAAGCGATGCGGTAGGTATAACTGACCAGCAAATCGGTATGACCGGCCGGTGTGGTGGTACCGAGCATGTCCGGGCCGCCGTTGGTCAGCAGCTGGATCAGCACGAAGTTATTAAAGTTAAAGGCAAAACTGGCGATCATCAGCGGCGTCAGCGGCTTGATTAACAACGGCAGCGTGATGCGGAAAAAATTCTGCATCGGTGTGGCCCCGTCCATTGCCGACGCCTCATAAAGATCGTCAGGAATGGCTTTCAGCAGGCCCATACACAGGATCATCATGTACGGATAACCGAGCCAGGTGTTGACGATAATGATCATGCTTTTGGCGGTCCACGGATCACTGAACCAGGCCGGTTTGATACCAAACAACGCGCTGAGCATCAGGTTGATTTCCCCGAAGCTCTGGTTGAATAACCCTTTGAAAATCAGTATCGAAATAAAAGCCGGAACCGCATAGGGCAGGATCAGCAGGATGCGGTACGCTGCTTTGCCTTTCAGCTCTTCCCACTGCACGACGCAGGCCAGCACCATGCCGACGGCGACGGTCAGCACCACGGTCAGCAGCGCGAAAACAATCGTCCAGACGAAAATAGACAGGAAGGGTTTTTGGATCCCTTCGTCATGCAGTACACGCAGGAAATTTCCCCAGCCGATCCCGACGGTAAAACCGGGGCTGAGTTGTTCGGCCTGCCATTCACCCTGCGAATTCACTGCCTGATAGAAACCGGTTTTCATGTTCGGGCGATAAATCGTGCCAGTCTGTACGTTGGTCAGCTGCTTATGGTCTTCGCCCAGCTTGTACAGCGGCTGCGTGCCGGAGAACTGGCGCAGGGAACTCATGCGCAGCGTTTCGCCGTCGGGTAAGTGAGCCGAAAGCTGGCCCAGCGCCGCCCGGTTTTGAGTTACTACGCGCAGCCCGGCTTTTTCAGCAGAAGGGGCAGTTTGCGGAAGCATCTCCAGCGTTTGTGGCGCAGAAGCGTTAAAGGCGAAAGGTGGCGAAACCAGCGTTTCGCTGTCATCGGCCGACGTCAGCGCCAGCTGCCATTTATCACCTGCCGGATAGAGGGCAAAGTTCAGCGCTTTTCCGCCCTGAAACTCACGTCCCATCAGAACGGACTGCGCACGTTCGAACGTCAGCTGGTTGGTGCTGCTGTAGTTGGTGAAAGCGATCGCGATGGTACAAATCAGCGGGAACAGGACAAACAGCCCCATTCCTGCAAGTCCAGGGTAAACGTAGCGCCATGAATACGCGTGACGGTTACCGTAAATGTATAAGCCGAGGCTGGACAGTATCAGCGTCAGAACGGCAAAAAGGGTTTCACCCTGCGCATACATCAGCACGATCAGATAACCGGTAAAGCAGGCGAGCAGGCTGATCACCAGCCATTTTAACGCAGTGCTGAACGGCCGTTTTTTTCGAGCATTCATAGGGAAATCCTTTTATTCACGGCGCGGAACCCGTGAGTCCCGCACCGTTCATTGAGCTAATGCTTCGGCATTACTTGGTAATGCGTGTTTCGACGTCTTTCAGGGCTTGAGGAACAGTCTGACGGCCATTTACTGCGTTGATGATGGCGCTGCGTTCTGCGTACCAGAAGGCGCTCATCTGCGGAATGTTTGGCATGATTTCGCCATTCTTGGAGTTAGCCATGGTAGCGGCGATGCGCGGATCTTTTTCCAGCTGTTCCTGATACGTTTTCAGCGCCACGGCGCCCAGTGGTTTGTCTTTGTTGACCAGAGCCAGACCGTCGTCGGTGATCAGATAGTTTTCCAGGAACTCTTTCGCGAGTTCTTTGTTCGGGCTGGCGGCGTTGATCCCGGCAGTCAGTACACCGACGAACGGTTTAGACGGTTTGCCGTGGAAGCTCGGCAGCAGCGTCACGCCGTAGTTGATTTTACTCTTGTCGAGGTTTGACCATGCCCACGGGCCGTCGATGGTCATCGCGGTCTGGCCTTTGTTGAACGCGGCTTCGGCAATGGAATAGTCGGTGTCGGCGTTGATGTGTTTGTTTTTCACCAGATCGATGATGAATTGCAGGCCAGCCTGAGAACCTGCGTTATTTACGCCGGTGTCTTTGATGTTGTATTTGCCGTTTTCATACTTGAAAGCGTAACCCCCGTCAGCGGCAATGATTGGCCAGGTGAAGTACGGTTCCTGCAAGTTCCACATGATGGCGCTCTTGCCTTTGGAGCGCAGCTCTTTGTCCAGCGCAGGGATTTCTTCCCAGGTTTTTGGCGCTTCTTTGATGATGTCTTTGTTGTAAATCAGCGACAGCGCTTCGACCGCAACCGGGTAGCCGATCAGCTTGCCGTTAAAGGTCACGGCGTCCCAGGTGAACGGGAACAGTTTGTCTTTGAAGGCCTGATCCGGGCTGATTTCAGCCAGCAGGCCGGATTGTGCGTAACCGCCAAAACGGTCGTGCGCCCAGAAGATGATGTCAGGGCCGTCGCCGGTGGCTGCCACTTGCGGATATTTTTCTTCCAGTTTGTCCGGATGTTCTACCGTGACTTTAATGCCGGTGTCTTTCTCAAACTTCTTACCGACTTCCGCCAGACCGTTATAGCCCTTGTCACCGTTGATCCAGATGACCAGCTTTCCTTCTTCTATTTTGGCAAACGCGGAAGATGACAGCACCAGGGTAGCCAGCGCCGAAAGTGCCAGTGTATTTTTCACGATCTTCTTAATGCTGAGGCTCATAATCCAGTCCTTTTATTCCTGTTAGGAGTCGGTTTTCTTCCCGTCTTAGACGGAAAAGGCAAGGTACGACGCCAGTGTGGATTTAACCCGTCAGGGCTTCATCATCCCCCCCTCTACGCCCCCGTCCCTCAGAATGTGATCCCGCCGACACTCTCAGGCGTTATGTGGCTTATCACTCAAAAAAATGGTTCGTTTTTTGCCATTCAGATCACGAATTTGATTTTTGACGTGAACTTTCATCCGGTTGCATGAATTGGTCATCCTCCCTGCTCCTCCCCCATGAAAAACTTTGTTACGGATGATTACGCTTAACCGCTAATCCTTCACTCTTCGTTGCATTGAGATTTCCCGCTGGCAGCAAGTACAGGAGTTCAGGATGGCGAGCGTTTCCCTTAACAGCGTGTACAAAGCCTTTGGCGAAACCGTGATTTCCAGCGACATCAATCTGGAAATCGAAGAGGGCGAATTTGTAGTGTTTGTCGGGCCATCGGGCTGCGGCAAATCGACGTTGCTGCGCATGATTGCCGGCCTGGAAGACATCACTTCAGGTGAGTTAAAGATTGGTGATAAACGTATGAACGAAGTGCCACCTGCGGAACGTGGGATCGGCATGGTGTTCCAGTCTTATGCGTTGTATCCGCATTTGTCCGTCGCTGAAAACATGTCTTTCGGCCTGAAACTGGCGGGCGCGAAAAAAGCTGAAATCAACCAGCGGGTGAATCAGGTCTCCGAAGTATTGCAGCTGGCGCATCTGCTCGACCGTCGCCCGAAAGCGCTTTCCGGTGGACAACGTCAGCGCGTGGCGATTGGCCGTACGCTGGTCGCTGAACCGACGGTATTCCTGCTCGATGAGCCGCTTTCCAACCTCGATGCCGCGCTGCGTGTGCAGATGCGTATCGAGATTTCCCGTCTTCATAAACGCCTGAAACGCACCATGATTTACGTGACGCACGATCAGGTCGAGGCGATGACGCTGGCCGATAAAATCGTGGTGCTCGACGCCGGACATATCGCGCAGGTCGGTAAGCCGCTCGAACTCTATCACTATCCCGCCAACCGTTTTGTCGCCGGTTTTATCGGCTCTCCGAAAATGAATTTCCTGCCGGTGAAAGTCACCGGCGCTGAACCTGCACGCGTGCAGGTCGAGTTGCCAAACCGTCAGCAGGTCTGGCTGCCTGTCGAAGGCACCGACGTGAAAGTCGGCAGCAACCTTTCACTGGGTATCCGTCCTGAACATCTTCTGCCAAGCGACGTCGCGGAAGTGACGCTTTCCGGTGAAGTCCAGGTCGTCGAGCAACTGGGTAATGAAACACAGATCCACATCCAAATTCCGGCAATTCGTCAGAACCTGGTGTACCGCCAGAACGACGTGGTGCTGGTAGAAGAAGGTGCAACATTCGCCATCGGGTTGCCACCACACCGCTGCCATCTGTTCCGCGAGGACGGAACTGCATGTCGCCGGTTACATCCCGAATCTGGTGTTTGAAAGCACGCGATCCCCTACAGGAGAAAATGATGATTACAATGCGTAGTTCTTCCCTGGCGCTGGCAGTGGCTGCCGGAATCCTTTCTACACAAGCAATGGCAGTAGATTTTACCGGTTATGCCCGTTCGGGCATTGGCTGGACGGGCAGCGGCGGCGAGCAGCAATGTTTCAAAGCGACAGGCGCTGACAGTAAATACCGTCTGGGTAACGAGTGTGAAACCTATGCGGAGTTAAAACTCGGTCAGGAAGTGTGGAAAGAAGGGGATAAGAGCTTCTACTTCGACACCAACGTAGCATATTCCGTATCACAGCAGAACGACTGGGAGTCAACCGATCCGGCTTTCCGCGAAGCAAACGTGAAGGGTAAGAACCTGATCGAATGGCTGCCGGGCTCCACCATCTGGGCCGGTAAGCGTTTCTACCAACGTCATGACGTTCACATGATCGACTTCTACTACTGGGATATTTCAGGTCCGGGTGCCGGTCTGGAAGATGTGGATCTGGGCTTTGGTAAATTGTCTCTGGCAGCGACCCGTAACACCGAAAGCGGCGGTTCCTACGGGTATATCGCCGACCAGCGTAACGAAGTGCCAACGTCCAACGACGTGTTCGACGTTCGTCTGGCAGGCCTGCAAACTAACCCGGGCGGCGTGCTGGAGTTAGGCGTGGATTACGGTCGTGCCAATGCGCGTGACGGGTATTCCTTCGCAGACAATGCGACCAAAGACGGTTTCCTGGTAACTGCGGAACACACGCAAAGCATCTACAACGGCTATAACAAATTCGTACTGCAATACGCCTCTGACTCCATGACCGATCCGGGTCAGGGCGCGGCAAACGGCCACTCCAACGGTGCCGCTATCGATAACAACGGCAGCATGATCCGCGTTCTCGACCACGGTGCCATCGACTTCAACGATACCTGGAGCCTGATGTACGTGGCGATGTATCAGGACGTTGACCGCGATAACAATAACGGGACAACCTGGTATACCGTCGGTGTCCGTCCAATGTACAAATGGACCCCGATCATGAGCACCTTGCTGGAAGTCGGTTACGACAACGTGAAATCGCAGCGTACCGGCGATCGCAACGGTCAGTACAAAGTCACCCTGGCGCAGCAATGGCAGGCTGGCGACAGCATCTGGTCACGTCCGGCCATCCGCGTGTTTGCAACCTACGCAAACTGGGATGAAAAGTGGGGCTACGACACTGACAGCGGCGCAAACAATGGCTTAGCGATGAACGACACCAGCACAAGAACCTTCAGCCGTGGTAATGACGATGAAGTGACATTTGGTGCCCAGATGGAAATCTGGTGGTAATTCTCTTTGTCCTTTGAGCCGCAGGTGCGTTAGCTGCCCTCACTCACCCCGGTCACATACTTGTGTATGCTCCCGGGGATGAGTTCAGTTGCCGCCTTCCTGCAACTCAAATGACGTCGAGAATCTTTGCCAGTTTTCAAAAGTACAAGCAGTAAAGAAGATGTGCTGGCTGGCAGTTGTCCGCTGATGACCGCCAGCCTTCATGGTGATTTCAAAGGAAACAATAATGAAAAAGAATCTGCTGTCACTGTGTCTGTCGCTGAGCCTGCTGGCTGCTGCACCTGCGGTCGTGAATGCTGCGCAAAATGATGCGAATACCGCTCCGGCGATTTCCAGCCAGACCTTACGCAACCTTTCATGGACGCCGCTGGTTCCGCCAGTGACGCAGGATGTGACGCTTGGAACCTCCAGCGCACAGATTAATCAGGGTCAAATTGAGGGTGCCGTCGGGGCATTTGCATTGCCTGCCGACCGGGGTTCACTTGAAATTACGCTGACCAGTATCGCGACCGGTAAAACCGTGTATGCGCCAAATGTTCTGGTGCTGGATGAGCAGATGCGTCCGGCAGCTTTTTATCCTTCCAGCTATTTCCCGTATCAGAAACCAGGCATCGTTTCCAGCGACCGTCTGGAAGGCACGCTGAAACTGACGCCTGCACTGGGCCAGAAACAAATTTATCTGCTGGTTTACACCACCCGTCAGGATCTGGCTGAAACTACGCAGATGGTGAACCCGGCGAAAGCCTTCGCCGCTGGCGTAGGTAACGCCGTGCCGGATATCCCGGATCCGATTGCCCGTCACACCCCAACCGGTACGCTGAGCCTGAAAGTCACCGCTGAACAGAAAACCGGTAACGTGATGATTGGTCAGATCTTCCCGTCATCCGCACTGGCGGCCGCTGCGCCGGTTGTGGTCGGCAGCACACAAGCTCCGGCACCTGCGGCTGCTCCGGCAAAACCCACTGAGCCCATGCTCAGCGATTCAGAAACCTACTTTAACGACGCGATTAAGAAAGCAGTGAAAGCCGGAGACGTTGATAAGGCCCTGAAACTGCTCGATGAAGCCGAACGTCTGGGTTCGAAAACTGCCCGTAAAACCTTTATCGAAAGCGTGAAACACTAAGTTTTCTTAGCTCCTCCTCCTGCGAAGGGGGAGGTTGGGAGTGGGGTTTAAGGGCTAACACTTTGTTTAAAGACATTTTAAATTCTTGATTTTGAACTTAATACTCCACCCAACCCTCCCCTTCGCAGGTGAGGGAGCACACCGTGCCATACCACAATATCTTCATTTCTTTTCCTCCCTTCTATTTGTTACCCTGTTGTTAATTCATTCAGCGGGGGATCTATGGCGTCTGCAAACTGGGTCGATTTATCGAAAGATAAAGACAGCGGGATCGAGACGATCCACGCCCATTTCGAAGGCCATGCGTACGATCCTCACTGGCACGACAGCTATTTAGTCGGCGTTACCCAATACGGATTACAGCAATTCAGCTGCCGTCGTCAGAAACATCAGAGCCTGCCGGGTAAAGTGTTTATGCTCGAGCCGGGCGAAATTCACGACGGCGATGCGGTGCAGCCTGGTGGTTTTACGTACCACATGTTGTATCTCGACCCGCAATGGCTGGGCCGCGAACTGGCGGCACGACGCGATTCCCTTTCTTCTGCCGGTGACCCGAGTTTCGAAAATACCTTAGCGCAGGATCCGCAGCTGGCGCAGGCGACGTCACTGGCGTTTCAGGCGCTGCATGGCAAAGACTTGCGTATCGTCCGCCAGACTGCGCTCGACGGATTGCTCAGTGCGCTGGGCGGGCATCTCACCTGGCAGCCACCGCGTCCGGAGGGCGAAGCGCCGTGGTCACGTGTGGCGCATCAGGCGCGGGAATATCTGCACGCGCATTTGCACGAGGATATCGGCCTTGAGCAACTGGCGGCGGCGACCGGTGAAAGCCGTTTTGTGGTCAGCCGTGCGTTTAAAGCCGAATTCGGATTGCCGCCGCATGCGTATCTTATTCAGCTGAAACTCACCCGTGCGCGGGAGGGGCTGGCGCTCGGACACACGCCGGCCACCGTCGCAGCAGATTTAGGGTTTGCCGATCAGAGCCACCTCGGGCGCTGGTTCCGCCGTGCTTATCAGCTCACGCCAGCACATTACCGGCGTCTGTGCACAAATCTTCCAGATTGAGAAAAAGTGACGGGTTAAGCTCAGATTTCAACTGAAACGGAGCCTGTCATAATGAATACGCCTGCCACCCCTTTATCTTCGCTGCCCGAACGCTGTGTGATTGTCATCAACCAGCAACTCGCCGCCGGACATGCCGCTAATGCCGCCGCTGTACTGGCGCTGACGCTCGGACAACGCCATCCGGCGCTGGTGGGCGCGCCGCTGATTGATGCCGATAACCGTGAACATCCGGGGCTGATCCCGATCGGTATCAGCGTGTTAGTGGCCGATGCGGAGCAACTGACGCAACTGCATCAGCATCTGCTTAATGACGATGATATGGACGGCATTATTTTCCCAGTCGAAGGTCAGCAGACCACTGACTATGCGGCGTTTCGTGAAGCGGTCGCCATCGTGCCAACCGGTGATTTAGTGCTGCTGGGGATCGCGCTGGCGGGGAAAAAGAAAGTCGTCAGAAAGCTGACCGGAAAACTCGGCCTGCTGGGCTGAATTTGTCATTTAACCGTCATATTCCTTCTCTATTCTCCTGATATTCAAAATATCAGGAGTTTCACCGTGCGTAAGTCACTTGTCGCTTTACTGCTTTTCACTCTGGGTTCGACGTTTGTTGTTCAGGCTGCTGACGAAGCGAAGCCGTTCATCACTTCTGAACAGCTTGATCTGACGAAGTATTTGCCTGCGCCACCAGCTGATGATTCCGCTCAGACCAAAGCCGAGCTGAAAGAATTACTGGAAATTCAGGCGACCCGTACGCCGGAACAGGAAAAAGCGGCGATTGCCGATGCTGAAGAAAACGTCTGGCGTTATGCCGATGTGATGGGCCCTGATTTTACAGCCGAAAAACTGCCGAAAACCGCCGCGCTGTTTGACCGCGTCGTCGCGACGGAAGACGTGGTGGACGATCACGCCAAGAAAGCGTTTAACCGCCCACGCCCGTATATGCTGGATGAGCAGATTCATCCTTTGCTGAAAAAGTCCAAATCCGGTTCATGGCCTTCCGGGCACTCCACCATTGGTTACCTGATGGCGACCGTGCTGGGCGAAATGGTGCCGGAAAAACGTAATGCGCTTTTCACCCGCGCCGCCGGTTATGCCGAAAATCGCCTGGTGGCCGGTTTTCATTACCGTTCTGATACCGTGATGAGCCGTACCGGTGCCGCGCTGATTGCGCAGAGAATTTCTGAAGAGCCTGAATTCAAAGCTGAATTTGACGCCGCAAAAGCCGAGCTGCGGGCACAGATGGGCCTGAAATAACCACATTTCTCTCCGGCAGTATCCCTACCCCTGAAGCGTTACATTCAACAATGTAACGCTTTCATTTTTCGAAGATTCTCTGGAAGACATCCCGCAAATCCCTGTTTTGCCTCTTGGTCTGTTTCGCGGCTTTCCGGTAAAGTGGACAGCGTATAACAGGCTGAGGAAAGCACAAATGGAATACAGATTTAAGCGGGTAGAATCACCGGTCGGATTACTCACACTGGCGGCAAAAGGCGACAAGCTGACGGCTATCTTGTGGGAATGCGAAATCGATGGCCGGGTGAAACTGGGCGAAATGATGGAAGACCCGACGTTTCCCATTTTGCTGAAAACCGAACAACAGCTGAATGAATATTTTGCCGGTAAACGCACGCGCTTTGAGCTGGATCTTGATTTCACCGGCACCGAGTTTCAGAAAGAAGTCTGGGCGGCACTGCTGGAAATTCCCTTTGGTGAAACGCGCAGCTACAGCGATATCGCCCGACGTATTGGCCGCCCGAAAGCCGTCCGTGCCGTGGGTGCCGCCAATGGCCGCAACCCGATTTCCATTGTCGCGCCGTGCCATCGGGTAATTGGTGCGTCCGGAAAACTCACCGGTTTTGCGGGTGGTCTGGATAACAAAGCATTATTACTTAAGCTGGAAGGCCGTAAATCCTAGGGTTTTTATCGGGTAAATAAATCACTTGATGTCCGCTTGTCAGTCGATGCATAGTCAAAAAATAAGCAGCAAATAACAAAGACAACATCACTTACGAAACGGAGTTTTACCCTCATGGATCAAATTCATTCCCTCGAACAGTTCTTATCCTCAGTTCAGCAACGCGACCCGCATCAGGTCGAGTTTTCTCAGGCCGTTCGTGAAGTCATGACCACGCTCTGGCCGTTCCTCGAACAAAATCCGCAATACCGGCGTTCTTCTTTATTAGAACGTCTGGTGGAACCGGAGCGCGTGATTCAGTTCCGCATTGCGTGGGTTGATGACAAAAATCAGGTACAGGTAAATCGCGGCTGGCGCGTGCAGTTCAGCTCGGCCATCGGCCCGTATAAAGGTGGCATGCGTTTCCACCCGTCGGTCAATTTATCAATTCTGAAATTCCTCGGTTTTGAACAGACGTTTAAAAATGCGCTGACCACGCTGCCAATGGGCGGCGGGAAGGGCGGCAGTGATTTCAATCCGAAAGGTAAAAGCGAAGGCGAAATCATGCGTTTTTGTCAGGCGCTGATGCTGGAGCTTTATCGCCATCTTGGGCCGGACACGGACGTACCGGCGGGCGATATCGGCGTCGGTGGGCGTGAAGTCGGTTATATGGCGGGGATGATGAAAAAACTCTCCAACAACACTGCGAGCGTGTTCACCGGTAAAGGCCTGTCGTTTGGCGGCAGTCTGATCCGCCCGGAAGCCACCGGTTATGGCCTGATTTATTTCACTGAATCCATGCTTAAACGTCACGGTCTGGATTTTGAAGGCATGCGTGTGGCGGTGTCCGGCTCGGGTAACGTGGCGCAATATGCAATTGAAAAAGCCATGTCGCTGGGCGCGCGTGTGATTACGGCGTCAGATTCAAACGGCACCGTGGTCGATGAAGCCGGTTTCACGCGGGAAAAACTGGTGCTGCTGACAGAAATCAAAGCCAGCCGCGATGGCCGCGTATCTGATTACGCGCAAAAACTGGGGTTGACGTATCTCGAAGGCCAGCAGCCGTGGAATGTGCCGGTAGACATCGCGCTGCCGTGCGCTACCCAAAATGAGCTGGGCGTGGAAGCGGCCCGGGTGCTGATCGGCAACGGCGTAAAAGCCGTGGCGGAAGGCGCAAATATGCCGACGACCATTGAAGCCACTGACCTGTTCGTTGAAGCGGGCGTGTTGTTCGCGCCGGGTAAAGCGGCCAATGCTGGTGGCGTGGCGACGTCCGGGCTGGAGATGGCACAAAACGCCGCGCGTCTGAGCTGGAAAGCTGAAGAAGTGGACGCACGCTTACGTCACATCATGCTCGATATTCATCATTCATGCGTGGAGTACGGCGGTGAAGGCAGGCAGACGCAGTATGTGCGCGGCGCCAATATCGCCGGTTTCGTGAAAGTCGCGGATGCCATGCAGGCGCAGGGCGTGCTGTAACCTGAAAGTCCGTTGCAGAAACAATATAGCCACCTTTGCAGGTGGCTTTTTTACCGGTCAGAGGCTGAGCTTAGAAGTGCGTGTTCAGACTCATGTAAAAAGTCCGGCCCGGTTCGTTGTAGGTTGCTGCACCCGCACCGTACATATAGGCGTTGGTGGTGGCGTTACCCACTGTCTGGGCATTGCCCGCACGGAACTGACGCTTGTCGAACACGTTATCAATACCGGCGGTTACGCTGACATTTTTAGTCGCAACGTAGGTGCCGCTCAGGCCGACCACTGAATACGGGCTGACTTCATTCTTCTCACTTCCGGTTACGGCTTCACCTTTGTAGTTGTATTTTTTCGGCTTCTGACGGCCATACCAGGTCAGGGTGGACTGCACGGAGAAATCTTCCGTTGCCTGCCAGCTCAGCGTGGAGTTGACCGTAAATTCAGGGATGATCGACAGATAATCGCCGGTCTCTTTGTTTTTACTTTCAATCATGTAAGTCCCGTTGTTATTCCAGGAAATGGTACTGGTGACCGGAATATTCAACGTCCCTTCCAGACCCTGAACGACGGCTTTAGGAACGTTTTGCCATTTATAAACGTCAGTGGTGCCCGTCGTTGATGTGCCGGTTGGCAGATAACCCGCCTCGATTTTGTTGCGGTAATCGTTACGGAAGTACGTCACGCCTGCCTGATAGCCGTTGCGGTGGAACTCAAGACCGATCTCTTTGTTGATGCTGGTTTCTGCATCGAGATCTTTATTCCCTACCAGATAACAGCCACCGCCGCTGGCGGCACAACCCTGGCCTTTACTGTAAAGCACGTAGTTCGGGTTGGTCTGATACAGGCTTGGCGCTTTGTAGGCACGCGCGATCCCCATTTTCAGCGTGAAGTCATCGCCCAGTTCCTGAGACAGGTTCAGGGAAGGACTCCAGTTATTGCCGACAATAGAATGATGATCGAAACGAAGGCCCGGAACCAGCATCGTGCTGTCGGTCAGTTCGATGTTATCTTCCGCAAACAGCGAGAAGATTTCCGCCTGCGAATACGGGCTGCGACCGGTGCTGTCGATACCGTCAATGGCACCGCCGAGCATAGACTGAACGTTGGAAGACGGGTCTTTCATCTTTTGCTGGTTCCATTCAGTGCCCAACGTGGCGGTTTGCGGCACGCCTAAATCAAACGGAATACTGACTTCGCTGTGCGCAAGAATGTCGCCCAGCGCGATGGTGTTGAAGCTGTCGTCAGAGAAGATCCCCTCCGTGCCGCCCGCCAGACCTTCATCCATGCGTGAGTTACGGGTTTTTTCGTACTGCACATAGTTGGTGGTGGAAATGCCATTGTCCCATGCGCCTTTGTACGTCAGGGCGTAGGACTGGCGGTAAATACGGTTGGTCTCTTTGCCGTACATACTTTTAACCAGCGCACTGGTATTGGTGTTTTGCGTGTCACCGGCGTACAGGTTGCCCTGACGGCTGTTGGACACCTCAAACTCAAGTGACTGCATGCGGGCGAAATCCCAGTGCAGCATGGCGTCGATATTTTTATTGATGACGCCTTCGCGACCGGCCGGAACGGTGTCGGCATAGGTGCCGGTGCGTTCGGACTGATGGCCGTCGTTGATATACTGCGAATCAGCCTGTGTTTTGCTGTAGCCGCCAAACAGACGGAAACTGAACTGGTCGCTGAGCGGGCCGGACAGGCTGAAATCGGTGCGTTTCGTTGAACCTTCTTCTTTATGCTGTGGCGCGTTCATGTAGGTATTCCATGAGCCGTGCCATTCGCTGGTGTCTTTTTTGGTGATGATATTCACCACGCCGCCCGCCGCACCGTTGCCATAACGCGCGGCCGCCGGGCCGCGGATCACTTCGATGCGATCAATCATATCTGGCGGAACCCAGCTGGTATCGCCGCGGGTATCACGCTCGCCGCGCCAGCCCTGACGCACGGAGTTACGGCTGTTCACCGGTAAACCGTCGATCAGGATCAGGGTGTTTTCCGGGCCCATGCCGCGGATATCAATCTGGCGGTTGTTCCCGCGCTGTCCGCTGGTGGAGTTACCGGTCAGGTTTACGCCGGGCATGGTGCGGATCAGTTCGTTGATGTCGCGTGCCGGTGGGCGTTTTTGGATTTCATCAGACGTAATGGTGGAAACACCCGGAGCCTGAAGATTTTGCTGTGCAGCGGTGACGACCAGCGTGTCTTCGGTTTTTTTCGGCGTTTCAGCGGCCGTAGTCCCGGTTTCTGTTGCGGTTGTTGCGGAGGTTTCTGCTGCGCTGACGGGGAAAGTAAGCGCTGATCCCAGCCCGATTAAGGTTGCCAGCGAATAATGTGGTAGCCTGCTTTTCATGTCGGATTCTGCCCTGAAATTCCATCCTTTCCTGAAAAATAGCGAGATTGAACAGGAGGATGGCCTGTTGTGTGTGTAGTTTTTGTTGACCCGCGTTACGGGCGGTAACACACTATTGCAAATAAAAACAATTATCAATTAGATTCCCATTCCTAATTTGTAGGGAAAGTGTAAAGCGCCATACCGGGAATGTTTTTTCTTGTCTGCCAGAAGGCTGTAAAGCGTAAAAAATGATGAAATATCAGCATCCGCAAAAACCTGCGGCTCAGGTCATGTTGTTGGAACCTCTGGCTGGAAGTGCCGCGTGGTGGAATGAAATTGCTGCGCGGGGAACGCCGTGGACGGAACCTTCGCGCGAAGGTTTTTATCGTGTGACGTTCTTCTGGCGGGATCCGCAGGGCAACGAAACGACTTCGGAGACCCAGCGTGTCTGGATCAACATCAACGGCATCACCGATCACCATCAGTCGTCGCCGCCGCAGAGTTTGCAGCGGCTGGCCGGAACGGATGTCTGGCACTGGCAGACCGAATTGCGTGCGGACTGGCGCGGAAGCTACAGCCTGATCCCACGTACCGAATCCGGTGCTGAATTTCCGCAAAATAACGATGATTATCAGAGCATGCTTGCCGCGCGTGAATGGTGGAAAAACCTCTTCCGCCACGCGACGCACGATCCGCTGAATCCGCATCGCCCGTGGCCCGGTGCAAAATCCCATGCGTTGTCCGGCCTGCATATGCCGGAAGCGTTGCCACAGCCCGCCTGGGAAGAGTTTGATCTTGATGGCCCGAAAGCGCCGCAAGCTCCGGCGGCGTTACAAACATTCCGCTGGAAAAGTGCGCGTCTGGGGAATATGCGAAACGTCTGGGTGTTTACCACCGGCGAAAGCCAGGAGCCTGCCTTGCGCCCGCTGGCGATCCTGCTCGACGGCCAGTTTTGGGCGAAACAGATGCCCGTCTGGCAGCCACTGACGCAGCTCACGCGCGAAGGGGCGCTGCCCGACGCGGTGTATGTGCTGATCGATGTTATTGATATTCAAACCCGCAGCCGCGAGCTGACCTGCAATCCGGAGTTCTGGCTGGCGGTGCAGGACGAGTTATTGCCGCAGGTGAAAAAACGGGCCGCGCACAGCGATAACGCGCAAAAAACGGTGGTCGCAGGGCAGAGTTTTGGTGGCCTTTCGTCGCTGTATGCCGGTTTGCACTGGCCTGAACTTTTCGGGTGCGTGCTGAGTCAGTCGGGGTCTTTCTGGTGGCCGCGCCGCCATCGTCAGCAAGCCAGTGATGATCAGCAAGAAGCGGAAAGCATCCTGTCGCAGGTTGAAAAAGGACTGGGGGAACGCAGCCATTTGAAAATCTTTATGGAAGCCGGCAGAAACGAAAAGCTGATTTATGACGTGAATAATCAGATGGAGGCGCTGCTGAAACCGACCCCCAATCAGGTGCGTTACCGGGTGCTGGAAGGCGGGCACGACGCGCTGTGGTGGCGCGGCGGTTTGCTCGACGGCCTGTGCAGTCTGTGGGATGAGACACAGTGGGCCGCCGGAGATCCTCCGTCAAACGGCTAAATTGCCGAGCGGAATAATTAACGGCGTATGTGACACCGGGCAGTCGATGATTGAGCAACGCAATCCGAAAACCTGCTCAATCAGTTCCGGCGTCACGATATCGGCAGGCGCGCCTTCTGCGAGGATTTTTCCGTCGCGCATGGCGATAAGATGCCCGGCGTAGCGGCAGGCCTGATTCAGATCGTGCAGCACGACGACCAGCGTCCGGCCATTTTCCTGATTCAGGCGACACATCAACTCCATCAAATCAATCTGATGGGCGATATCCAGCCAGGTCGTCGGCTCGTCCAAAAGCAGCAACGGCGTTTGCTGCGCCAGCACCATGGCAATCCACACCCGCTGCCGCTGCCCGCCGGACAGTGAATTTACCGTGCTTTCCGCCAGTTCATAAACTCCGGTTGCCCGCATCGCGTCATCGACTGCCTGCGTGTCCTGCGCATTCCAGCGGCTGAACAGATTCTGGTGCGGATAGCGCCCGCGACCGACCAGATCGGCCACCGTGATATCACCCGGCGCGGTCGAACTTTGCGGTAATAAGCCCAGCCTTTTTGCCACGTCTTTCGTGCCGTAATCGCTAATCAGTTTTCCGTCGAGAAAAACCGTGCCGGACTGCGGCTGCATCAGGCGGCTCAGCGTACGTAATAACGTCGATTTCCCGCAGGCGTTAGGCCCGATAATCACCGTTAGTTTTCCTTCCGGGATCGACACCGATAAATCCCGCACAATGACTTTTTTGTCGTAACCGAGCGTCAGGTTCTGCGCATACAGCGGTGAAAAATATTCAGTCTTCATGAACGGCGGGACTCCCGGATGAGCAAACCAATCAGATAAATACCGCCGAGACTGACGGTGAGCACGCCGACGGGCAGTTGATAAGGGAGGAAGAGACGTTGCGCCGCGACGTCTGCGGCGAGCAGCAGCAGTGCGCCGGTCAGCGCGGCAAAAAATAACGCGTGCTGCTGGCTGGCGCACAGGCGTCGGGAAATCTGTGGTGCCACCAGCGCGATAAAGGAAATGGGTCCGGCCAGCGCCGTCGCGGCGGCGGTTAATGCCACACCCGCCAGCATCAGCAGCAGGCGTGAACGTTCCACCGGGACACCCAGCGCGCACGCGGTATCGTCACCCATTTCCAGCAAACGCATTCGCGAGGAAAGCAGCCGGGCGAGGAACAGAGCCAAGACAATCAGGGCGATCACCGGCAGGCTTTTTTCCCATGTAATTCCGTTGAGCGAACCCGCATGCCATAACCCGGCGGTGAGCGCAGACTCAAGCGAGGCGTTGATAATCAGCCAGGTATTGCCCGCAATCAGCAGTGCACGCACACTGATACCGACGATAATCAGGCGGAAGGTTTCGACGCCCTGACGCCATGCCAGCGCATAAACCAGCAGCGCACTGACGATGCCTCCGGCCATGGCGCAGATCATGGTTTCAGCCGCGCTGGCGTTGAATAGCACGATGGCCAGCAGAACGCCGCTGTAGGCGCCGGTGTTAAAACCGATGACGTCCGGGCTGCCCAGCGGATTGCGCAGCAGAGACTGGAAAATCGCGCCGCTGACGCCCAGTGCCGCGCCGGTGATCAGTGCCATCACCACGCGCGGCAGACGCCACTGGGTTACAATGATGTGCAGATTTTTTGGGCCATCGCCGAGAAGGGCGCTGACGACCTGAGCCGGTTTCAGCGCCAGCGTGCCGCTGCCCAGCGCAAATATCGCCAGTAAGAGTGTGCATAAAGCTAACGCCAGCGCTGTCAGAAATGGCCGCGAAATTAGCGGGTTTTTTTTCAGCGTGCGGGATTCAGATAATATCTGGCTCATGGCTAACCTCTGCGCAATCCGCCGGGGCGGCGAACCAGAAAAATAAGCACCGGCGCGCCGATAAAGGCGACGACGACAGAAACCCGCAACTCACCGGCGACCAGTAGCCGTCCGGCGATATCTGCCGCAAGCAACAGCGTCGGCGTGAGGACCAGCGTCCACGGCAACAGCCAGCGGGGATCCGCACGGCAAATCCAGCGCGCCATATGCGGCACCATCAGCCCCACAAATGCGACAGGGCCGACGGCTGCTGTCGCGCTACCGCATAACAGCGTGATGGCCAGTAATCCCAGCAGTTGGGTCGTGATGATTTTAGTGCCCAGCGCGGTCGCCAGTTCACTGCCCATTGTCAGATTATTCAGGGAACGGGTCATCAGCAAGCTGAGGAAAATGGCGAAAAGGATCGGCGGTGTGACGGTGCGGATCACCGCCATGTTGCGGATATCCAGCGAACCGGCCTGCCAGAAGCGAAGCTGATCGTAAACCTGCGGATTCAGCAGGGAAATCCCCGACGAGAATCCTTCCAGAACGGCCGCCAGCGCAACGCCTGCCAGTGTGAGACGAACAGGGTCAAGCCTTCCGCGCCCGAGTGCACCAATCATGGCGACCAGCAACGTCGCTGATAAAGCTCCGGCAAACGAGAACCACAGATAACCGCTGACATCGGTGACACCAAAGAAGGCAATTCCGAGAACGACCGCAAACCCGGCACCGGCGTTAACGCCAAGAATACCGGGGTCGGCCAGCGGATTGCGGGTCAGGATTTGCATCAGCGCGCCTGATAATCCGAGCGCCATTCCCGCCAGTAAACCTGCCAGCGTTCTCGGCAGCCGGGCGTCGGTCACGATCACGCAGTCAGCACCGGTGCAGTGCCCGTTGAGTGCTGAAATCACGGTGCTGAAAGAAAGGGATTTCCCGCCCAGCAACAGACTCAGCGCCATCATCAGAACAAGCAGCAGCACGGCAAACAGTATTCCGGTGGCCTGTCGCGGAAATTGCCCCGGCGATGAAACGCGAGGCGCAGGAATTGCGTGCATACGACGAGTCATCAGCGGGCGGTGAACAGGGTTTCAAGCTGCGTCAGCATATTGCTGGCGCTGTAATAATCCAGCCTGAAAGTATCATCGCCCATCGCATAAACGCGCTTACCTTCTACTGCGGGTAATTTCGCGAGGAACGGATTGGTCAGCAGACGCTCAGCGTCGGTTTGACTGGCAGAGAACAGCAGCAGGGTCTGGCCGTTTAGCGCGTCAGGCATTTTCTCGCCGGAAAGCTGAATGATGTCATGACGTTTGCCCTGACTCAGGCTGGCGGCAATATTCAAAGGCACCAAGGCCAATTTAAACCCTAACTCTTGCAGCAACTGTCCCTGCGGTGAGGCGGGGGTCCAGAGATTTGCTGTTTTGCCATCGGCGCTGTAAACCAGCGCAGAAACAGGCTGCGGTGGCAGTTTTATGGCTTTTTTTAATGCAGCTTCGCGCGCCTCAAACCGGGCAATAACGGTAGCAGCATCGGCTTCCTTGCCGGTTGCCTGACCTAATTCCTTCGCCAAATCCTGCCAGCTTTTGTCGTCATAATTAACCACCATGACCGGCGCAATCGCGGAGAGCTGAGCATAAAGCTTCAGGGCGGAATCACCGCCGGTGGCCGCAATAATAATTAAGTCCGGAGCCTGACCGGCAATGGCTTCGGCATTCGGTTCGCCGATGTACAGACGTTCAACTCCGCGCTGTTTCGCGATATCTCCCCACTGGCGGAAGAAGCCCTGCTGATCGGCAAATCGGCTGTTTGGCCCGGAAGCCCCGCTGGCAATCACGGGCGCGTTGATGGCCAGCAATGTCCCTGTGACCGTCACGCTGGTGGACACAATTCGCTGCGGAGGTTGCTGCAATGTGAGGATGCCATGAGAAGTTTTTATCTCGCGAGGCCAGCCTTCCGCAAAGGCGTGAGTGGTGAAAATCAGTGATAAAAACAGCCCGGCAATCCCTGCAAAAATGCGAAAACCAGCGCTAATCATTGGATCCATTCCCTAATCTTTAATGTTAATGGTTCTCATTATTATATTTGAGCGAGGCCGGGTCAATCGCGGGAGGGGAGAATGAGGGTAAAGGTCTGGTTAAGAAGGGAGTTATGGTTTCTCGCTTAGCTTCTTTGAATCTGATTTTTGTTCCTATGCAAGATGCTTAATTCGCTAACAAACATCTGAAAATTTCAATTTTTTGAACTTGCATGCTGATGAACATTTCAGCAGGCGTATGTTTGCACAACTCAATAACTTACAGCAGATGTTAAGAATGGCTATACCCATTTATTTATGGCTCAAAGATGATGGTGGTGCTGTGATTCGTGGTGGCGTAGACGTCAGGGGGCGGGAAGGGAGTATTGAAGTAACGGAAATTCAGCATAATGTTGTGTTACCGACGGATCGCCAAACAGGAAAAATAACCGGTACACGAATTCATACTAGTTATTATTTTGAGAAGGAAATTGACGATTCCAGCCCGTATTTATATAAGGCATTAACCACCGGGCAGCGATTGAAAAATGCCGAATTCAGGTTCTATTCGATTAACGATTCCGGTCAGGAAGTCGAATATTTTAATACGCTTTTAGAAGGTGTGCGCGTGACTTCCATTATGCCAGTAATGTTGGATATCAAAGCCCCTCTCTTTGAAAAAAAAGGCCATATGAGTGTGTAGAATTCGTATATGAAAGAATAACGTGGCGGTACGTTGACGGTAATATCATTCACTCTGATTCGTGGAATGAAAGGAAAGGAGCTTAAGATGGCATGGGAATATGACCGCGCAAGCGGAACGTTAACGCATAACGGCACGGTGAAAACGACCGGTTATTCTGGCAAGGGGCGCTACAAAAATCATCCTGAAACGGAAGCTATACACGCCCCGCATGGAAGTCCTGACGCCGCTCCACTTCCCTCCGGCAGTTACACCATCTCGGCGCCGTTTAATTCACATGTCACCGGCGCTTATGCTATGCGCCTGAATCCAAATAGTTCGAATACCATGTTCGGGCGGGGTGACTTTGAAATACACGGAGATAGTCGTCAACATCCGGGCGAGGCATCGGAAGGCTGTGTTGTGATCGCGCCATCCGTCCGTCGAGAAATCTGGGCAAGTGGTGATCGTACGTTGAAGGTTAAATGATGAGGAAAATAACGCTAACGTTAATTGCCAGTCTTTTGCCACAGATTGGATATTGCCAGACGTCGTCGGATAGTCTGCATGAACGAGTCATATTTGCTATTGCTCATAATGACGCTGCCGCCTTAACGAGTCGTGACTATGAGGAGATTCAGAATAAAATTACACGCGGAGACACCGAATACATATCTCTTTATCCTGAATTAACTCAGGAACCGTTTTTAGGTGCCGCTGCATTTCAGGAAGGCATCGATACAGCATTGGCGCTGGCGCTGACAGTTAATACGCCAGCAACTTTAAAGCAGGTTACGCCGCATAATATTAACATTGTCTGTGGAATGCCATTTATAGAACCCACGGAAAAAATGATTGAGCGCTATTACACCAGCGCACACGCGCAGTTAGCAGGAACAGGAAAGAGCGGAGCAGCGTGTCTCGATATTCTCGAAGGTCAGATGAAAGATATCAAAGCAGCGGATAAAGCTGGAAAAATGGAATGGGGAGAAGATGAGTACTGATCACTCTCACTGTAATCGGTCAGAAGAGTGGATAGGTTTTATTGCAGTCAACAACCGGTAAGCACTCTGATTATCCGTGCAAAAATCTCCGGTTTAAACTTTAAAAAAACAAAGGACTCACGTTTTTGACGCAAGTCCTTGTTTAATTTGGTGGCCCTTGCTGGACTTGAACCAGCGACCAAGCGATTATGAGAACCGTGAAAACAAATTTAAAACAATGAGTTACTGATTGTTTAAGGGAGTGGCGCATTAATATAAGTCAATATAGGCCAACTTTCCTTTCTTCGTGCGACAATTTTGCGACACATTTACTAGGGCGTTAGATCTTCTGTAGTACCGAGACAATCATGTAACTCTTTTGGTGCATAGCTAAAGTTACTCCAGAGATCTCTAGCTACAGAATGGTGGAATTTTCGAACAAAACACTCAAGCCAGAATCTTTCAGTATTTGGAATCATTCCTCTGAAAATTGCTTTTGCTCTTTCTTTCAGTAAGCCATCTTCAATGAAGTGTATCCTAATGATTATTTCATGAAGTATCCCTAATTCGTTTTCAAATAACACAATCTCATTATCCGAAAATTTATTAATGGATCTTTTATAAATTTCATCCTCGCTTCCTGGCGGCATCCTTGTTAACTTAGTAATCATGGTAGTGTTTAAAAAAGAAAAAAAATATTTCCTATCAGGAATTAATATATTCTTGTCTATGCAATTACTTAGCATCTCAGTTAATTTGATAACATCATTTATCGCCTGCTCACCTCTTAGATGCTCCAGGTTAGATTTGTTGGATTGATTTATTTCAATTACGGTTATTACTAGCACAAGTACACTAGCTAATGTAAATACAGGCCCGTATACTCCGCCAATATATGATCCAAATGCTGCCCATTCGTTTGAATTAGACGATAAATCTTGATGAAATTTAAAGAAGTATAAAAACAATGGAGTGCCACATATAATTAATATAGCTAAAGAAAGTATTGCGGTGTACCAGGGGTGTTTTTTTATTAATGTTGTGGCCTTTTCAAGGGTAGTCATTATTTCACCATGGGATTATATTTTAAAATATCTTCAAGATGGTCAGGTGCAAAATGAGAATAACGCATAGTCATTTTAATGTCAGTATGTCCAAGGATGCGCTGCAGCACCAGAATGTTGCCGCCGTTCATCATAAAATGACTGGCAAAAGTATGACGCAAAACATGCGATAACTGGCCATCAGGAAGGGCGATTTTAGTTCGACCTAATGCTGAGCGAAAAGCATAGTAACAAGGTTCGAAGAGCGCTCCACTCTTCTTCTTAGGGAATGATTCCGCAAGTTCATTACTAATAGGAACGGTTCTGTTTTTCTTACCTTTAGTTTTCGTGAAGGTAATTCGGTCATTAGACACTTGTGATTTTGTCAAACTTTCTGCTTCGCTCCACCTCGCACCAGTGGAGAGACAAATTTTTACAATAGTTTCTAAATCTTTGGCGCTGCTGCTTTTGCATTCTTCTAACAGAGCGGAAATCTGCTCTTGAGTAAGATATGCCATCTCACTTTCTTCTGTACGAAAAGCTCTTACATTCTCCAATGGGTTTGGTAGTAACCATTCACCAAGTCGTCGGAGTTCGTTAAATGCCGCTCGAAAGTAAGATAATTCTAAATTTATGGTGCGTGGTGTGACTTTTGAAACTCGCGCTGTCCTAGCGAATTCACCTGATAATCGTTTGGCACGATAAGCGGAAAAAAGTTGTGCATTGAATTCGGTCGCTAGCGGTTGCCCCATACATTCCGCTGCCCATTCCATAGCATCTAGTCTTCTTTGCCCATCCTTCAAGGTTGTACCATGTTGGTCATACCAAAGTTTGGCAATATCTTTTAATCGCCTGGTTTCTTTCTTTTCGCCATTCCAGGGAGTGTTCTGTGCTTTCTCTAATGTATAACGCTCGAAAGCAAGAGCTTCGCCTTTGGTGCTAAATTTCTTGCGAACGCGTTTACCGCGTTTCCCCGCACTGCGATTCTCAGTATAAAAATCGGCTTCCCATTGGCCGTTTTCAAGCTTTCTGACGGGCATGATTATTTACACGTCATAACAACGCGGCCGAACACTGTAATGTCGTCCAGGTTGCAATCAAAAGCCATGCCTACGCCACTAACCCGAACTCTTTTCACCGGGACTCTTGTCAGTGTTCTGATACTTACCTTTCCTTCAATATCTACCAGCCACTCACCATCATAAATCTCAGGGAATTTTTGCTCGACGATGAATTGTGTTGAGCCATCAATTACGCAGATAGGTTCTTCTGGAATCTGAGAACCAGGGAGGAATAAAACTTTATCGAACAGCAAATAGCCTGACTCATAAAGCTGGCCTTCTATTAGCTTTTTGCGAGGGAATCGCATGATGTCCAATTCGCTGTCTTCAAATTTCTTGCCGTGGCCAGTAGCAAGCCACTCAAGATTTGCACCTGTCTCGGCAACGCACCGCACTACGATATCTGCAGGAAATCCGCCGCGCTTATAACGTCCCGCCAAACTGCTCGAAGCAATACCAAGATGTTCAGCCAGTAAAATTTTGGAACCAAAGCCATAGGCATCTAAAACGCGATCCAATACGGGGGCGCTCTCGCCGTCAAAGTTGAAGATAAATTTAGACATGATTTCACAAAGGATAATCGCTCAAAAAGCTACATAAATATTGATTTGTAGTTTTTTGCGAGTTAACCTAGCTCCGTTTTGTAGTTATTAACGATTATTGACGGATATTGCCGTATCCAATCAAAACAGGAGTTTGCCTTATGCGTCCGAATATTACAATTGTCATCCCCGAACCTTACTTACCTCTCGCTGAATATTGCCGTCGCACAGGTATGGCAGTCGAAACCGCTCGTAATTTGATCGAATATGGGAAGCTTCCAATCAAGCCAAAAGGTTTACAAAAGAAAGGCTTAATAGAAATTAATATGGCTGCTCTTACTGTCCAGGCGTTGAGTGAATGCAACATTGCGCTTTCTGCCTAATAACTTGCCCAGATTAGGGGAAAGCGACAATGTTTGATTATCAGACCTCTATACATCCATATCTGGATACCGCTTGCCGCCGCTTCTCTTTGGCGCACAACCTAACTGAGGTTGCTGCTGTTATGGGGATTTCTGCCCAGGTGCTACGCAACAAACTGAATCCAGAGCAGCCCCATCGTTTAACAGTAAACGAACTGATCATGCTGACAGATATCACTGATGATTCGGCGGTTCTGGATGGTTTGTTGGCACAACTGAAATGCTTGCCTGCTGTACCGGTGAATGAAGCAAAACCAGATAATTTATCGTTGCACACCTTAAGTGCCACGGCTGCAATCGGCGTTATCGCTGGTGAAGCCATATCAGCTGCGCCTATGACGCAACTCCGTAGAAACGCCATTTTAGACCGAGCCAATCAGGCGATCCGCGATCTGTCCTTGCTCGTTGTGTCTGTTGAGTCGCGTTTTCACACCACGCCTGTGCTGGCATCTGCAATGGACGTTTTGGGTTCATGCGGCGTCATGCCTGGGCTGACCTGAGGCTATTCGATGAAAGTTTTCGCACAACTATTAAAGCAACAATCGCCAACGATTCAACTGCAAAGCTATGGCCACGGCTGGCTTGAATTGCCGAACGGTCAGCGTTGGCAACCGGCAGCCAGCAAAGTGGCGTTTCTAAGTGGTTGCCGTCACCCGATGGTGAAGATTAAACGCCGTCCGTGGTGGACTCGCCTAATGGGGTTAAGGGGGTAAGCGTGGAACAGCAAATGCCGAAATGGATTAGTGAAGCCCGAAAGATGATTTCAGGGGCTGAAAACCGGGTGAAACATTATTGGGAAAATCTTCCAGAAGATGAACGCCGCGATCTTTGTTTCCTCTCCCAGCTGAAAAGCCGCCATGTGAAATGTGCCTGGGAAGATTTGACCGAGGCGGAAAAAATCGCGCTGTGGCAGGGCGTTTTGAAGGTCAGAAAAATGCAGCAACAAACCCGTTTGCTGACGCCGGAAGATTTCAAAGGCGTTGTTGTTTGTAGTGTTAGCCGTCGAGCTGACGAACAAAAAATTCCAAATCCAATGCACTGAGGGAAGTATGAAAATTATCACCGTAGACGAAATTGGTTTGATCGAATCATTCGCAGCTTTTGGCGTTAAGTTCAATTACAGCCGTTTATTCCTGAGTAAATGCCACGTGTCAAAAGGCCGCGTTGCGCTGACGCCTTTCATGTTCAATGACACGGTTCACCTTGATAACCCGCACCAATGGTTTGCGGCCAATACTGCGTTTTGGGTTCGCGCCTACCGTGAGTCTGAAACGTTGGTCGAACAAGTCGAAACAATGGCCAGCATTCGCGCCCTGTATTTTTTGGCCGGTTCTTTGGGGCAAGGTCATGCTCATGCGCTGATCAGCACCTGGTTTGATACGACCAAGGAATTGCACGGCATGGGGGCGCTTAACCTGTCACCGCTTGCACCGCTTCCTAAAAAATACGAAACAACGATTTCCCCGCTTAGTTTTCATTAATTAAATCCTTCGAATGCTCGCGGCTTCCGTCAGGTTGCCGGGGTTTCTTGCTGCCAAAATTTGGAGTTGTCCCATGAATCTATCCCGAAATGACCGCCCGAAACGCACGCCAGTGCTGCGGAGTTTTGACCAATCATCACCGGCTTATCAGGACGCTGAAAGTCTGGACAATATTTTGAAGAATGCCCGCGCAGAATCGATGGCCGATGCAGCTGTGAAATACTCCGGCCGTTTGGAGCGTTTGGCTGCATATATTGCGACTGAGGGATTAAACGCAGCGGAAGCCGTGGAATTGCTGCGGCAGGAATCCGAACAGTTTGATCGCGCCTTATAAATGGAGCTTTTTGCCTTTAACGGCCAGCATCATGAAACCCGCCAGTGGCAGCAAGAGCAATTTGCCCCTGGCGCACCTGATGAAATCAGCCTGACTGAGCGGCAGTTATGGCATCTCAATAAGGCCGATCACGATTGGCGTGCTGAGTATCTTGGCGAAATGCCGGATTTCTTGGCACGCTATTTTGGCGATCGCTACAGCAAATTATTGGAGGGTGGCCATAACGGCCGCCGCCGTGCCAATACGTTTTTACGTACTACGGTGGGTAAGAGCGTATTGCCACGTCTACGCAATGTCTGCGAACAGTACACGACAAAACACCAGGCTGCGGGGGTGATCCCTTTCCCATTCCTGGCTGACCTTGAAAAACTTCCCACCTTTGGGCGTGATGAACTGCGTAACCTTGCGCACCGCGTCGCTGATTTTATGTCTGAGTCATTCACCGATTTTATTGATCTGGCTTTTGACGGCGCAGTTGCTGATCAGAAGGAAATGACGCGCCGCACTTTTGCCACCTTTGAGCACCTGGGCAAGTTGGCCAAAATGGCCGGTATCACGCCGCCGTACTGGCAGCAATTTCTTTCAGGTCGCACTTTCACAACTCGCACCGCGGAATCCGGTTTATTGCGTATGGTGGCACCGGAATGGTGGCGTACTAAGTTGAAGCGCCGCCGTGATCTGCAACGTGAGCATATGGCCATCGCCGTTGGCCAGGTGCAAAAGGCGGCATCGGCCTACGTCAGCCGTTCCACGCAAGGGGAATGGGTGGAGCAAAAGAAACGTAACCGGGAGTTTTTTAAATCGTGTGATCTGCAAAATCAGGAGACGGGGGAGCGTCTTTCCCTGGCTGACATGGTGGACGGCAGCAATGCCAACCCGGCAAAGCGTCGCTGCGAACTGATGGTTCGTATGCGTGGGTTTGAAGATTTGGCCACTGAAATGGGGATGGCCGGAGAGTTTTACACGATCACCGCGCCGTCGAAATATCACGCCGTGCACAGCAAGGGCGGGTTCGTGTCTCAGTGGAACGCGGCCAGCCCGCAGCAAACACAAAAATACCTTTGCGGCGTATGGGCAAAAGCCCGCGCTGCGTTTTCCCGCGCCGGGATCCACGTCTTTGGTTTTCGCGTAGTCGAACCGCATCACGATGGGACGCCGCACTGGCATATGTTGCTGTTCATGCGCCCGTCAGACGTGGCCGAGGTGCGAGATATTCTCTGTTACTACTCCCGCTTTGAAGACTCCGAAGAACTGCAATCCGAATACGCGCTTAAGGCGCGTTTTCACGTTGAGCCTATCGATCCGGAGAAGGGCAGCGCAACCGGCTACATCGCTAAATACATTTCCAAAAATATCGATGGGTACGCGCTGGACGGGGAAGCCGATGACGAAACCGGCGAAAATTTAAAAGACATGGCCAGAGCGGTATCTGCCTGGGCAAGCCGCTGGCGGATCCGTCAGTTTCAGCAAATCGGCGGTGCGCCGGTAACGGTCTGGCGTGAGTTACGCCGCATGCGTGATATCACCCTGGAAAACAAATCTATGGATGCCGTGCTGGCTGCGGCGGATGTGGGGTGCTGGGCATCCTATACCCAGGCACAGGGCGGGGCGTTGGTGGCGCGTCGTGATCTGGTTGTGCGCCTGATGTATGAAATCACTGAATGCGGCAATGAATACGGAGAAGCCGTTCAGCGTATCCAGGGGGTTTATTCGCCGTTATCGGGTCAGGAATCAGAGGTATTAACGCGCCTGGCTAAGTGGGCGATTGTTCCGAAGTTGGCCGACAGCGAAGCGGAGGTTGCTTTTCCTGGCGGCATCGCCGCCCCTTGGAGTTCTGTCAATAACTGTACTCAAAGTACGATCACCGAATTGAAAAAGGGCATCGGTATTCAGTCACAGGATGCTGGCCAGATGGCCAAAGCGCTGGCCAGGGGCAATATCGTGCCGCTGGATCGGGAAACCGAAATGCAATTAGAGGGCAACCGGCTGGTGGTCAGGCGACGGAAAGCATATTGCAAGGAGTGTGGGGAGGTTATCACGCCCGAAAATGAGTCATTTGATTCTCCTGGCATGTGCTGGGTGTGTGCCGATGGACATGTTTTGCAGGTGGATCAGAGTGATGCCGTTAACCGGGCGTTTGAGGCATTAGGGATTTAATGCAAGCTGAAAACTCGCAAAAGCACGCGCAGTTTGCTTTTATTCTGTAACATTTTGAGATACTGTATATTTATACAGTTAATATATTAAGGAGGTTGGGGGATGCAGGATTTATTTTTTGAGACAATCGCCGTGCAGCGGATGGAAATGATGTCTCGTCTGGTATCAGTAGGAGCATGCAATCAGGAAGATAAAGCTATCGCACTTGATTGGCTGGCTGAGTTAAATGCGGAATTGCTGAAAAATTTGATTGAGAAAGATAAGAAAAACCCCCAAAACGGGGGCAGTGATTCAGGCTTGTTGCAGTAGCGAAAGCAACATTTGCTTATCGTCGGATTTCAAAGACTCCACTAAGCCACGCAGTAAACTGCCCTGGCTTTTCGCGCTGGGGCTAATAGTGTGCGAAAAGGTCATATTCATTACAAAGGTATGGCCACATTCGAAGTCAGAACACGCACAATACAGGTCTGAAATCTGGCGGTGTTTGCGTGACGTTTTTTTAATGACTGAGTTCGCGCCGCATTCGGGGCAGATGACTTTCATCACGCGCATGTTGTTGGCTCCGGGGAAGTGATAACCCCGTGATTTTAGCCTGTTGCGGCTCATTTTTCATCCTCTGATGTTGTGTCAAAGGCGAAGTTAAGCCGCAGATGTAACGGAATTTCCGGGTCACTGTTGACCGCATTCATGATCATGCGCTGCAACGGAATGACTTCATCCTTTCTATATGTCGTTCGTGACTTATCCGGGTCAGGTAAGCCGCCCGTATTTTGCGGAATAATGCCCGCCAGGCCAGCCGGGAACCGGTGGGCGTTCAGCACATCCTGCGCGCTGATGTTCTTCACATTGTTGAATTCATCGTTCGCGCCGATATCCCCCACCGGAATAAACTGGATCGCCTTTTCCCCGCCCTGGGGAATGTTCACAAAGATGGTGGAGAAGTTCCCGATCCCTTTGCTGCTTTCCAGTCTCTGCGCAATTTCTTCCTCTACTTCATCGGTCATGTTCGCGTCGTTGGTGTAAATGATCCCCCCGGTGTGCGCCCCGTTGTGATAGTAGCGGCGGCGGAAAATGGTTGCTTCACTGTTGAGTAATGCCGAGTGAATGCCGCTGATATAATCCGGCAGGCCGTAAATCTGTTGCTGCGGGTCGTACTGTTTGAGGAAAATCACATCATCCGGGCTGTATACCAACGGTTCGCCGTGCTGCAGAACCACAAATTCCCCTGTTTTACGCACGCGCAGATACAGCGACGGCAGCGGCAGCAAATCCACCACGTCACCCCAGCCCGAACGCACTTTCAGAATGGCCAGGTCGCCGCAGGATAAATAATCAAACACGCCTCCGCGCAACTGCTCATGCGTTAAACCGCCGCCCAAGTAATCCGATGCCACCATGTTGTGACGGGCATAAATCACGCCGCCGTGCTGACTGTTTAGGTTCGTCAGTTGGACCAGTGCCAGGCGGTCAATCGGCAAGGTGTAGTGATCGAATTCATTGTCATACCAGATATCCTGGTAATTTGTGCCGGTGGTCAGGATGGGTTCCGGGCGTCCCATGCTGATGATGCTCATTCTTATGCTGCTGTCTCGTTGTTCTTTCTTTGCCTGGCGGGCGGGCTTGTGTTTACTCATGCTGCTTTTTTCCCTAAGTTCCATTTAGATTTACGCTTATGCTCAAAGTTGATCGGCTCGTTAATAACGGCGTGCGCGATTGCCCAAAAGGCATCGGCGTGGCCGGTTTCCACCGTGCGATCGGCTTTGAACGTCATGGCATTGCCGCTGGCCGTGCTGGTGTGTCGGATGGATAAGAAAGACGCGGCAATTTCCCGGTTGTCTTTGTTCCATTCCAGGCGTTTTGCGCCGATTACGTCGATCATCTTCAACACCAGCCGGGTTTTGGTTTCCATGCCGTAGTGAATGGCCACCGCTTCACGTAGGGCAAAATGTTCAATCAGTTCAAATACGCCCCGGCCAATGCCGGTGACGTCTACGCCGATGTAAGTCATGTTGTACTTCCCGAACAGCTTTTTGATCTGCGCGGCCTGATAGGCGAAATTCATCCCTTTCCAGTGAAAAAGGCAGAGCACGCGGAATTTCTCCACGGCATAAAGTGGTGGGGCAACGATGGCAAACGTGGAGGTATCGCCAGAACGCGCCGGGTCAAAGCCTCCCCATACCTCACGGTTACCAAACGGCCGCTCGGCGTTGGGGTCATGGTCTTGCCAATCGGCCACGTCCACGCCGCAGATTTCCAGATCACTGAATTTGAAAACGCTGTCTTTGCTGTCCACAAACACGCACATATACAACATGTTGAACGTGTCTCGGTTGTAGCGGTTGCGCAGCTTCTCGATGCTGGCCAGGTTAAACCCGCCCTTAATCGCATCTTCCATCGTGATGATGTACCGCCACTGGCCATCCGGGCAGAGTCGGCCGCCGTTGCGCATTTCATCAAAGCTAGGGAAAACGGCGTTTTGACGTTCTTTGTCTCCCTGCTTCCATTCTTCCCCCGTCCAGAAGGGATAAGCCTGGTGCGTTTTGGCGCTGGGCGTTGAAAAGTAGGTGGTTCGCCAATGATCGTGCGTGGCCATTGCGCTGGCCACCTCGTTAAGCTTGGCGAAATTCGGCACCCAAAAGTATTCGTCGCAGTACAAATGGCCGCTGTATGACTGCGCGGTGTTTTTGTTGGTGGATAGAAAGCGCAGCTCTGCGCCGTTGCTTAATCTGATCGGGTTGCCGGTCAGCACAATGCCGAAATACTGCTCTGCGATGTTGACGATGTAAGAGCGGAACACTTCCGCCTGGGCTTTGGAGGCGGAAAGGAAAATTTGCGGGTCACCGGTCATGACCGCATTTTCGAATGCCTCAATCGCAAAGTACCAAGTGGCACCAATCTGGCGGCTTTTCAGGATGTTCCTGATCTGCTGTGCCAGGTTGTTGCGCAGGTGCTTCTGATAACCGAATAAATGTTCCTCTGCGAAAGCGTCAAAATCTTCCTGTGATAACCCGGAGATATCGTTTTTCTTATATTTTCGTTTCTTCACCGGCTCTGCGCCGTCACCGTTCCCGCCCTGGTTGTCATAGCCTCCCTGATTGCCAGATTTAGCGGCGGCCATTTTCTCTTTATGTTTATTTGTCTGAGCACGCAGTTTCACCGCGTGAGCAATCAGCACATCTATCTCTTTTAATTCCAGCTCTGTTTTTTTGTCCCGGCCAACTAATAATTGGTAACGGCGTTCAATGGCTTCCTCTGTTGATTCATGGCTGAGTAAGTCAGCCCAATTCCCTTTTTGCGCCCAGTAGTAAATGATCCGCGCATTCGGCAGATTTAAATCCTGAGCAATTTCCCTTGGCGTGGCACGGCGCAAATATAAAGCGCGTGCGACGTCTTTTAGTTCGTCTGTGTATTTGGCCATTCGGTAATTATGCGGGGATGTTTCGGCTATTTCGTTAAGTAAATATCTGATGTAATCGGATATAGGGTTATATCCGAATTCTGCTTAATGCGGCGGGCTTAATTATTGGCGATACTGCATTCCACGGAAACAACGGAGGTTAATTCCGGTATGTCAGATTCACATTTAATGACGAATTGGCTCTGTATCGCAACCGAAGGGGAAACGGTTGATAAGCGTTTTTTAACCAGGGATATGTTAATTGACGCGGCGGAAACATATGACCCAAAAAATATGTATACCGCACTGCTTTGGCCAGAGCATGAGCGCTGGTGCGGTAATGCCGGTGAAGTTCTGGAAGTTGCGGCAAGCGAAGATGACTCAGGATTAGTAAAGCTCTATGCACGGTTGTGTCCTTCCACTGAACTGGTACAGGCGAATCGGAACGGAAAGCTTTTATTCACGTCAGTGGAGTTAACGCCTGATGGCAACTTTCGCGGAACCGGCCGTTATTATCTTGAAGGGCTGGGCGTTACAGATGAACCCGCAAGCGTAGGCACTACGCGAATGCGATTTAATAAGCGGAAAGACAATTACTTTATCGGAAATAGTAATCCGCTGGTAATTAACGAAGTTAAGGAAATTAACATGGCAGGGAAGGACAAAAATAAATCGAAATGGCGCAGCCTTTTCAGTATTGAAGACGAAACACCGGCACAGGAAGAAACTCCCCAGGACGGCGATAAATTACAGGCGCTGGCCGAGGTAGTTGCTTCGTTGGAATCTCGTATCACTGCGTTGGAAACAAAAACGGAAGCAACGGATTCAACCGTTGAAGATATTCAGACCGATGTTGAAACCGTGAAAGACGTGGTGGATACGGAAGAATTCGCCCGCCTGCGTGAAGAGTTGCCGAATATCGTCAGCAAATTTAGCAAGCTGGATAAAAAGGTGACCACGTTGCCGAATAAGAATCCGAAGGGTTCACGCAAACCGTTCCAGTTCTTATAAGCATTTATCAGGCTTTCGCCAGGGAAAACATTAACCGCTGAGTAGCGATTAAGGATGAGTAAATAATGATTTTAAATGCAAAAGCGCGTGGCTTTTTAAAGCAATTCGGCGCGGGACTTGCGGCGGCTAACGGTCTGGATGGTGGCGAGGAAAGTAATTATTTCTCTCTGTCTGATCCGAAGGAAACGCAGCTACGTGATGCGCTGCTGGAAAGTTCGGATTTCCTGAACTGGATCACTGTGGCCGATGTTGACCAGCTTTCTGGTCAGGTGGTGAGCGTGGGCTCGTCTGGCTTGCATACCGGACGTATTGCTGACGGGCGTTTTCGCCGCAACGTAGGCGTTAACGGTAATGAATACAAGCTGGTTGAAACTGACTCCTGCGCCGCGCTGCGTTGGGATCTGCTTTCCATCTGGGCGAACGCCGGTTCGGAAGAAGAATTTTTCCAGCGCGTCACCGCGTTTACCACACAGACCTTTGCCTTAGATATGTTGCGTATCGGCTTTAACGGTAAGTCTGTGGCGACGTCTACCGACTACGAAAAAAACCCGAACGGCGAAGATGTGAATATCGGTTGGCATGAAATTGTTCGCAAAATTCGCGAAAAACAAATCATGACCGATGCGGTCACGCTGGATCAGAACGGTGATTACAAGTCACTGGATGCGATGGCGTCAGACCTTATCAACGCCAAAATTCCGCAGGAATACCGCAACGATCCACGCCTGGTGGTGCTGGTGGGTGCTGACCTTGTGGCGGCTGAACAGTATCGACTGTATCAGGCGGCTGACCGTCCAAGCGAGAAAATCGCCGCGCAGATGTTGCAGGACTCCATTGCCGGGCGTCAGGCCATTATTCCGCCATTTATGCCGGGTAAGCGCATGGTGGTGACCACGCTCGCGAACCTGCACATCTATACGCAGCGTAATACCCGCCAGCGTAAAGCGGAGTTTGTTGAAGACCGTAAGCAGTACGAAAACAAGTACCTGCGCAATGAAGGTTACGCGGTGGAATACCCGGAACTGTATGCGGCGATCGATGAATCCGCCGTGACCATCGGCACCGTTGCCGAGCCATCCGAACCCGTAGGCGGAGAGTAAACATGAGCCTGTCACCCGCGCAGCGACACAATGCCCGCATAGCGGCAGAAACGAAGTTAAGACAACGCCAGGCACTGGAAGGGGCAGACAGCTTGCATGTTCTGAGTGCGGCGCTGGCCAACGATGTGGATATGTTGCACGGGCTGACATTGGCGCAAAAGGTGGCGTTAAAGCGTGATGAATTATTACCAAAATGGATGCCCACCGTTGAAAAGTACCTGAATGGCGGTGAGGTGTACCGTAATCCGATCCTGGCATGGTGTGTGATTTGGCTTTTTGACGTGGGCGACATGGACGCCGCGCTTAATTTGGCGGATATCGCCATCGAGCAGGGACAGGAAACCCCGGTTGAGTTGAAAAGCAATTTCCCCACCTTTGTGGCGGATACCGTCCTGAAATGGGCGGAAGTACAGGCCAGGGATGGCCACCC